>CP046864.1:2405000-3735584 GCA_039640495.1 Rhodobacteraceae bacterium IMCC1335 | reverse complement strand
AATTGCTTTGCTGCGGTTGTTCAGTCCCCCCCGGGGTCTCACGACTCGCCTATAGACCTTAGCAACAGACTTACAGGCGTCGCAACAGAACTTCGGACTTGACTCAGAGATTTGTAAAAAGAATCTCTTGAAGCGATTTATGCAAAAAAAATGCACCGCTATAAGCAGTGCATTTGACATGTTCGGCTATTAAAAATTAAGCGCAGGAGGCTTAAGCAATTGCTTTCAAGCGTGCTGTCAGGCGCGACATTTTTCTAGCGATTGTATTCTTGTGGTAGATGCCCTTCGTCACGCCGCGCATCATTTCTGGCTGGGCAGCACGAAGCGCTTCTGAAGCTGCATCTTTATCGCCGCTTTCTATCGCTTCTTCCACACGGCGCACGAATGTGCGGATGCGTGAGCGGCGGGCTTTGTTGACAGCAGCGCGGCGCTCATTCTGGCGGGCGCGTTTCTTTGACTGAGGCGTATTGGCCATAAATAAATTTCCCATGGTTTGGGTTTCTAAGTATCAGGCGGCGTCTTTAGGCTGCCTTCTGCGACGAGTCAACAGGGCAATGGCATCTCGAGCGATAAAAATCCTCTAAATTCCTTATTTGTCGCGAAATTGCGGTTCGCGCTTTTCTAGAAATGCCGCCATACCTTCTTTTTGATCTTCGGTAGCAAATAAGGCATGGAAAACCCGCCGTTCGAACAGTAGCCCTTCGTTCAGCGTTGTTTCGTATGATCGGTTGATCATTTCTTTCACAGCCACTGTTGTTATTTGAGATTTTTCCGCGATTTTCGCAGCGGCGACCATCGCTTCAGAAAGCAGTTTCTTTGCGGGAACAACGCGGCTGACCAGCCCGCATCTTTCGGCTTCTTCGGCTTTCATAAACCGCCCCGTCAGGCACATATCCATGGCTTTTGATTTCCCGATCGAGCGAGTCATTCGTTGTGTGCCGCCAATCCCTGGTGATACGCCTAGGTTGATTTCGGGCTGACCAAATTTCGCGGTGTCCGAACAGATGATGAAGTCACACATCATTGCCAATTCACAGCCGCCGCCCAAAGCATAGCCGGATACGGCAGCGATGATTGGTTTACGCGTCGCCGTGATTTTATGCGCCTCTGATGCGAAGAGATCTTCGGTGAACACATCGACAAAGCTTTTCTGGCTCATCATTTTTATATCTGCGCCAGCGGCGAATGCTTTTTCAGACCCAGTCAAAATGATGCAGCGAACTTTATCGCTGCTTTGTGCCTCGGCAAGCGCCTCAGCCAATTCTTGCATCAATTGATCGTTCAGCGCATTCAGCGCATCCGGACGGTTTAACTTTATCAGGGCAACGTGATCTTCAACGGTTACAATGATCGTTTCATAGGCCATGCGCCAGGCTTTCGGTTGTTTCCTCAGATGGTCTGCATAGCATGGGTAAGAAAACCATGTCCAGAATGCGTTCTTTTTAGGTTTGACAGGAGGGGCAGTAAAAACTTGAGCGCCCTGATTGTTGAATTCTTCGAATTAAGCTTTTGCAACCCGATGCGTTGCATGGTGCGCCTTCGCGCCCATAAACATCAAATTGGTGTTGAAAATAGCCCAATTCACCATCAGCCTGACGAAAATCGCGCAAAGATGATCCACCGGCTGCAATTGCTTCATTCAAGACATCGCGAATAATTGGAACCAACGATTTTATCCGCTTTGGAGCCAATCGAAACCCCGCACGATGCGGGGCAATACCCGCACGAAAGAGCGCTTCGCATACGTAAATATTGCCCAAACCCGCGACCAGACTTTGATCCAGCATTAAGGATTTGATCGGTGCACGCCGTGTTTTTATGTGATTGAAGAAATAGGGTTCATCAAAAGCATTTCCCAAAGGTTCGGGGCCTATATCGCGCAACAATCGATGGCTTTCGCAAGCCGTGGTTTGCATCAGATCCATAGCTCCAAAGCGACGCGGATCGTTGAAAGTGACGCGGGTGCCTTTTTCCATGTGAAAGATCACATGATCATGTTTGCCAATGGCCGCGGGGCTTTGCACAAAGCGCCCCAGCGGGTCGCCTGAAACCAATATGCGCCCTGACATGCCCAGATGCATCAGAAGGGTTTCTCCGCCAGATAAATCCACCAGAATATATTTTGAGCGCCGGCGCAATCGTTGAACTTTCTGCCCGGTGAGCCTTTTTGCCATTTGTGTTGGAAAGGGCCAGCGCAGATCAGGCCGGTTTACCTGGGCCAATTTTATCACATCGCCCTTCATTGCGGGCTCCAATCCGCGCATGACGGTTTCAACTTCAGGCAGTTCGGGCATGCTATTGCTTTTCTGTTGCGCCCCTTTTGGGGCAGTTACGAATCTGCACGCGGCGCTGATCGCCCTGCGCATAAGCTCTATTGTAAAAACGCGATGGCCAAAGACGCAAGTGCCGCATTGTATTCAAGCTGTTCCGCTATATAACACGACTTATTAAGGTAAAGGCAGTTGCGATGAATGATCAGGGCGAAACCACAACCCATTTCGGATTTGAAACCGTATCTGAGGCGGATAAAGCCGATCTTGTGCAGGGTGTTTTTGGCAGCGTTGCCTCGAAATATGATATTATGAATGATGTGATGTCGGGGGGCGTACATCGTATTTGGAAAGATGCGATGATGGATTGGTTGGCGCCCCGCGCAGGTCAACGCCTACTGGATGTGGCAGGCGGTACGGGCGATATTTCTTTCCGCTTTTTAAAAAGAGCCGGCCGCGCCCATGCCACGGTGTTAGATTTAACCGAAGCGATGTTGATTGCAGGGCGTAAACGCGCAGAAGCCGCGCAAATGCACGACCAGCTGGATTGGGTGGTCGGGGATGCAATGCATCTGCCATTTGAAGATAACAGCTTCGATGTGTATACGATCAGCTTTGGAATTCGCAACGTCACCCGCCCGCAAGAGGCTTTAAACGAGGCGTTTCGAGTGCTGAAACCGGGCGGGCGTTTGGTGGTGCTTGAGTTTTCACATATTCCCAATACCACGCTGCAATGGGCGTATGATCGCTATTCATTCAATGTCATTCCAGTGATGGGTCAGATTATCGCGAATGACCGCGATAGCTATCAATATCTTGTCGAGTCGATTCGGCAATTTCCCGATCAAGAGACGTTTCTGTCGATGCTGCGCAAAGCGGGGTTCGAAAACGCCAAATACCGTAATCTGACCATGGGGATTGCGTGTTTGCATTCGGGTTGGAAAATCTAGATGCGGGGTCCGCATAATATATGGCGTTTGGTGCGCACGGGCGCCACGCTTGAGCGGACGGGCGCCATGCGCGCAGTTTTAGATGCGATGGAGGCTCCGCGCGCGCTGCGCATCACCGCGCGTATTTTGGGTTGGCCCTTCGCCTGGTTGGGGTTGAAGGGGGATGCAACCATGCCGCCTGCCCCGCGCGCCTTGTCTGCTTTGGGGCCGGCCTATATTAAATTTGGTCAGATATTATCAACCCGGCCAGATTTAGTGGGCCATGATTTGGCGCAGCAATTGCGCATTTTGCAGGATAAGCTGCCGCCATTTTCGGTCGCAAAGGCCAAAGCCAGCTTTGCAGAGGAAATCGGCATAGATCCCGATCAGGTGTTTTCGGAATTCAGCGATGCTGTGGCCGCGGCTTCTATCGCGCAGGTTCATAAAGCCCGTTTGCTGAAAACGGGTGCTTATGTTGCGGTGAAAGTTCTGCGACCCAAAATCGAAAAAGCCTTCCGCAAAGATATTGATGCGTTTTATTTGGCGGCCCGCATGGTGCAGCTTTTGTCACCCGCATCGCGCCGCTTGCGCCCTGTGGATGTGATTTCACATTTTGAAGGCGTTGTGATGGGCGAATTGGATCTGCGCCTTGAAAGTTCGGCGGCTTCGGAATTTGCCGCCAATACGCAGGGTGTTGATGCAGGGTTTCAATTGCCCGCAGTGAATTGGCCCCTATCGGGGCGCCGGGTGATGACGCTGGATTGGGCCGAAGGGGCACCGCTGGGCGATAATGAGGCCCTGCTGGCCGCGGGGCATGATTTGGCCCAGTTGGGGGATCGGGTTCTAAAATTATTTCTCAGCCATGCGCTGCGCGATGGGTATTTTCACGGGGATATGCATCAGGGTAATTTAAAAGTGGCCGCAAATGGCGATATTATCGCGTATGATTTCGGAATTATGGGGCATATTGATGAATATACGCGCCGCGTCTATGCCGAAATCTTATACGGGTTCATCCGCCGCGATTACAAACGTGTGGCAGAGGTGCATTTTGAAGCAGGCTATGTGCCCGCAGATCGGGATGTCGATGAATTTGCGCGGGCATTGCGCGCCGTCGGCGAGCCTATTTTTGGCATGGATGCAACGCAAATATCGATGGGCCGCTTGCTGAGCTATTTATTTGAAGTAACACAAAAATTTGGCATGGAAACCCGAACCGAGCTGATCTTATTGCAGCGAACCATGGTGGTGGTTGAGGGGGTTGCCCGCTCTTTGAACCCGCAAATCAATATTTGGCAAGTCGCGCGGCCAGTGGTTGAGGATTACATTCGCAAACGTATCGGGCCGCTGGCGTTATTGCGCGATTTGTCCAAAGCAGCGGGCGTTTTGGCGCGCTTTGGCCCCCGCCTGCCGGGTTTGGTTGAGGCGGCGTTGATCCAGCAATCTGCACCCGCGCAGCAGGCCGCGCCACACTCAACCTTATTGCGGGTGGCGTTGTTTTCCGGAGCGATGGCTTTGGGCGGCGCCTTGGTTTATTGTTTGCCGCTTATGCTTTAACCTTTAATGCTGTGAGTTCTTGATCAAACGCATCTGAATAATCTGAATTGCCTTGCAGTTTTTGCCAGAGGCAATAGGCGGCAATGCGCCAGCTGTAATGCGGGTATAATCGTTCAAAACGCGCAAAGTCGAAACGGGGATATTGCGCTTGATACGCGTTTAAAACCTGCTTTTGCTGTTTTGCGTTTAGTATTTTGCCACGATAAAGGCGTTGCATTGCGGGCGATAAGAAATGGCTTAGATCTTCCATTGGATCACCCAAAGCAGGGCTTTGCCAATCAATCAGCAGGGCCGTTTGGCTTGATATCACGATATTGTTTGCCACCGGATCTGCATGAATTAAACATACTTCTTTTGGTTTTTTTACAGGGATGGTCGGCCGTAGGCGTTCCAACAGCGCGCGCTCTGGCCCCTCGCATCGTTGCAAAATTTGCATAGTATGGGCGTTTAATTCACTGGATCCACAGGGCGCGTGTCTTATGGCTTTTGAATCGGCCGGAACCGCGGGCCGGCTATGGATGCGCGCCAGCAATTGGCCGACTGGCGCGGTTTGATCGCTGAAACTGACCCCGTGGTGATGGTGATAAACCAAGCAGCGCCCTTGGGGCGTCTCTACCAACCCTAGTGGCTTTGGACAAAGCTTTTCTGCGTGAAGATTTTCTAGGCAATAATATTCGCCCGCAGGATCATTTGCAAAAAGCGGGTTCTGCCACGCGGTTTGTGGATATAGTTTTACGCAGAGATCTTGCGCGCCAGCTTGTGAAACGCGCCAAACGCGGTTTGAGCGCCCCCCCGAAAGCGCGACCCATTGCGCAGGTATTTGCAACAGCCCTTGCGCATGCAAAGATTTCTCTAAACTGGCGATGGGCACGGGCGCTTATCCTTTCAGACTGCCCGATCGATTAAGGGATGTCTTTGGCAGGTGCAAGTTTTCTGCGTTAGCGAAGGCCAGTAAGGTTTTTCCACGGAAGGGTTTGGCCATTTCCAAGCGTGACCAATATGTCCTCAGCGGATTGCGATAGTTCTTCAATGGTTTGCAAACTGGCAAGTTCAAAAACCCCCAATGATTGATCTTTCGCAAAGCCTTCAAGGGCGAAATTATAAGGTCCAACCGGCGCTACAGCGCCCTCTGAGGTGGTGCCCGCCCATGAGAATTCTTGATCTTGCGCGCCAAGCCTATGGCGAAAGATTTCCGTCCCTGTTGCATCTCGTACGATAAAATCTGTTTTCTCACTGCCCGTTGGCGGGGTGATCAAAGCGGTGACTTCGCCGCCAGAATAGGTGAATGATCCGGGCAGTTTGACCGTTTTTCCCATCCAGTTAGATAGGCTGGCCAAAGTGTTCTGGTGTAAATTATTTTGCAGCACATCCATTTTTTGGTTCAATAAAACCTGTTGTTCCACCGTCGAAAAGGCGGCCAATTGCATGGCATAATCTGCAGAATCAACCGGATTTAATGGATCTTGATGTTTTAGTTGCGTCGTCAGCATATTCAAAAACGCATTAAAATCGCTGCTGAGCGGCGAGGGCTGCGACGGGTTGCCGGGGTTTGTTGGGCTCAGATCGATGGCGGATATGGGTTCAAGCAAAAGAGGGTTCCTTTCAGAGGCTAAGTGTGAGGCGCTGGGCCGCGTCGTTTGACCTGAATGGCAGCGCAACTGTTGTGGCCACGGCTTGCGGCTTTGTGCTGAGATCTTCGGCCAAAGCGGCCTGAATGCTATGACTCGATTGACTGACCAGTGTTTTTGCCTCTGGGGTATGTGTGAGCGTGATCTCAACCGTGTGGTAGCCCTGATTTAAAAAGAAGCGTTTCAAATCAGCCCTCCTGCGCTGAAAGCGCTCAATAGTGGCGTTTAAATTCGTACCCATCTCAATCCTTATTGACCTATCGGCCACAGGCTCGAGCTTCAGTTTGATATGTTCAGAAGCGTCAAATTGCAGGTGAATTTGCGTGATGCAGCAATGATCCGCGCGCCGCTCTGTCCAAATATTTAGCGTCATAGGGCGTTTCGCCGGCATGCATTTTGCAGTTTCAGCCGCTGTTTTTTGGGAATTGAGGACGGGTGCAGCTGATTGAACTATCGGATCGCCCGGCGATTCTGTTGATTCCGCGCTTTGCAATATTTCCATCACTTTTTGCGGAATTTGCGGGAGCGGCCGGCGCATCGGCGGAAGGTTCTGATGGGAGAGAGGCAGCAGGAACGATTTGCAGGAAGGTCTGTGGGGCTCTGCAGGCATTACAGCAATCGCCAAGGCTTGTTCTTCTGAGCTATCTTTTTTCTGCAGACGGGCAGCAGATCTGTTCCAGGCGTAGTGAAACCGGCCCGCCTTGTCTTGCCTCTCGGCGATGTGCGGGGCTTTAACCGAAACAGCCTTTGCGATGGCCGCCGGCTTGGCTGCGGGGTATTTTGCATTTTGAAAATCGCCGCTGTGAGGGCTGGAAAACATTATGATGTCCAAAGTTTGAAAATCTGATCAGCCCGGTGTTACCAGAATTTGGTTACCGCTTCTTTACCGCCCGCCTTTAGACTGCCGATATTATTCTTAAAAAGGAACATATCATGGAGCCAGCTCCCACCGCCCTTCACGGGTTAAACCGGGATCCAAGCCATACCGATATCCGTTTACGAAAAGCGGCGAAGGATTTGGAAACCAGCTTTTTGGCCGAGATGCTAAAGTCAGCAAAGATTTTGAAGATGCCAGATGGGTTTAGCGGCGGTGCCGGTGAAGCACATTTTCAATCTTATCTGGTGCAGGGCTTGGCCGAAGCGCTAAGCACACAAAGCAGGTTTGGCTTGGCCGAGGCAGTATATTCTGCGCTAAAAAACCGCGCCTTGAATGACTGAGTCTGCCGCGTTTACCAGCGAAACTATTCTGGCAATGCTTGATAAAGAATGTGAAGCGCTGCGCAATGGGGCGTTTCATCAGTTGGCCGAGGTTGAAACCTTCAAAACCAAATTGTTTGATTGGTGCCAATCGCAGGAGGGCGCTGCCGGCTTGGACTGGCTTGCGCTGCAAGCGGCGTTTGCGCGCTCTGAGCGATTGCTGCGCGCAAGCGAGGCAGGGCTGCGGCGCTTTCACCTTAATTTGGACGCTTTAAAGCACAATCATGCCTTTTTAAGCATATATACACAGCGGGGTGGGCGTCAGGATTTACCCACCTTTTTAGGTGGGAAGACCGATTTAGAGGCCTGATGGAAATCAATAAAATGCAATATATTCTCTTCGCGGTTTTAGGAGTTTGTTAGGGGTTTATTTGCATCTTAAAAGTGCATCGCAACCGATGGCGCGGCTGTATTAGGCCGTATGTGTCAGAATGGCAGAACCTGTGCGCGCGTGCTGCGGCACTTCAAATTTTTGATGCAAAATGCATCCCTGATGCAAGGATTTAAAACATGTCTGATATTTCAATACCTACTGGCGCCATGATGGCGCTCTACAATCTGAAACAAATTGGCGCTGATCTTGTTACCACGCAAAATGAAATTTCAACAGGCCGCATTGTCAATGGACCAAAAGACAATAGTGCGGTTTGGCAGCAAACCGAAAAGATGAAATTTGAGCATGCGGGATATGACGTGATCAACCGGCAAATTGGCGCCGTTGAAGCTTCCCTGTCAGTTGGCCGCGGGGTGGCTCAAAATATTGTTGATGTGTTGGAAGACTTGAAAGCCACAATCAGTCAAACGTCATCAGACGAAGGGAAATTGATTGCCGCGCGCGATGAGGCTAAGAAACAAATTGATACTTTTACCAAAATGGTCTCTGTAAATGGACAAAATTGGGTTTCTGCAGCTGGCAATCAGACCGTGACAGTTGGTTTTGAAACCAAAATCGTAGATGATCAAGAAGTGCGTTCTCAATTAACAATCACAATCGCCAAGCAAAATCTAAAAACGTCAGGCCCAGGCGCCCTGGCTGATTTGACGAACCTTGCATTTACAGATGCAGCTGCGGTTAAGACATCTACAGGGGCGCTAGAAACTATGATTGAGGAGGTAAGAAATGCCGCCTCTCATTTTGGTGAAAATGAGGCGAGGTTGGCAAGATATAAAGAGCTGAATGCAACAATTTCTACCTCTCTTCAAAAGGGAATAAGTTCTTTGATTGATGCTAATTTAGAAGCGGCATCATCACGCTTACAGGCACTTCAAGTGCAGCAGCAGCTTAGCATTCAAGCGCTGAGTATCGCCAATAGAGAACCGCAAAACCTGCTGGCCTTATTTCGTTAGTCGTGGGTTGATTGAGGGGTCTTAAACCCCTTTTTCTTTTTCAGATTTTAGGAGGGTTAGAGTGCCTGCTTTCACCGAGGCCAAGCGCGCCTATACAAATTTAGACTTGCCCGTACAAACTTCGCGGCAATCTGAATATCAGATCTTCGCAAAAATAACGGGGCAATTACAGGCTGCTGCAGCAATGGAGGATTTTGATGTTCAAAAACGAGCATTGGTAATTTATGAAAATCAAAAGCTGTGGTTGGCCTTGCAAGAGGATCTTAGACATCCGGATAATGCTTTTCCCGATCAGCTAAAGGCAGGGCTGATCTCTTTGGCAATTTTTATCCAGACCCATAGCAGTAAAGTTTTACTAGGCAGAGAAGATATTCAACCTCTTATCGATGTAAATATTTGTATGATGCGTGGTTTGCAGAGGCAGGCTACCGGATGAGCGGGCTGATCTTAAAACTGGCGCCAAAAGAACGCATATTGTTAAATGGGGCGGTGCTTGAAAATGGCGACCGCCGCGCCAAACTGCGGATCATCACGCCGCGGGCGCATATATTGCGCCTGCGTGAGGCTTTACACCCCGATCACGCGGATACGCCGCTGCGGCGGCTCTGTTATACGGTGCAATTGGTGCTCACGGGGGATATCTCTGATAGAGAAACGCGGCCCGTTATTTTACATCAACTGGACGAATTGATCCTGATTTTTAAAGATCATAAAGCGCGGCGCAACTTAGAACAGGCGGTCCTAGCTATACATCATGGCCAGTTTTACAAAAGCTATAAGCTGCTCCGATCGCTTATGGCGGATGAGAAAGCTTTGCTTAAGTGCCATGCTTGACGTCCCCCATCAATTTATCCTTTTCGGCAGGCGTTTATAGCAAAGTGTTGCTTTGGGTTTGCCGTAAAATTTCAAACAATTGCTCGAAGCTGTCTTGGATCATGCCCGCCTCATGCGCACCGATAAAACGATCCAGCGCTGGCCAAACCTTGATCGCATCCTCAATCAGTGGATCTGTACCAGCCTCGTAAAGCCCTGCCTTGATGAGCGGTTCTTGCGCTTCATAGGCGCCAAGAATTGCCCGCATCACACGCAAGGCATGGTTTTCTTCGGGGCTGGCAGCAACGGGCAGGGCGCGCGAAACCGAGCGCAAAAGGTCAATCGCGGGAAACCGCCCGCGTTCGGCGATGGCCCGGCTGAGCACGACATGACCATCCAACACGCCGCGCAAAATATCTGCCACCGGATCTTCCATATCTGACCCCGGGACCAAAACGCTGAACAGCGCTGTGATATCGCCCATGCCGGCGCAGCCAGGGCCGGCGCGCTCGCAAAGCGCCATCAGGCTATGCGCCAAAGAGGCAGGATAGCCGCGCAAAGCGGGCAATTCGCCAGCGCTTAGCGCCACCTCGCGATAGGCCTCGGCAAAGCGCGTGATGCTATCGGCAAAATAAGCAACCTGCAGGCCTTGATCGCGGAAATATTCTGCAATGCTCATCGCGCTTTGGGCGGTTTTTTGGCGCAGCAAGGGTGACATATCCGAAGTGGCGGCCACCACGACCGAGCGCGCCAGCGCCGTTGGGCCCAATGTGGTTTTCACAAACTCGCCAACTTCGCGGCCGCGCTCTCCAATCAAGGCAACGATGATGATATCGGCTTGAAGATGTTGCGCCAGATGCGCGATCAGTTTTGATTTTCCCACCCCTGATCCAGCGAAAAGCCCCAAGCGTTGGCCGCGTACGATCGGTAGGGCTGTGTTAAAGATACAGGCGCCAGTTTCCAATCTTTCGCCAAAACCGCGGCGCTCTGCGGCTGGTGGTGCGGGCCTGTCTATAGCGGTATGATAAAGGCCAGGTAAGATCGCCTTTCCATCCAAAGGTTGCCCCAAAGGATCAATAACGCGGCCCAACCAGGCGTAATCCGGGGCCAAGCGAGCGGGTGGCAAAAGTAGTATTTTTTCGCCAAGCTTTAGGCCCGCCTCTGGGCTGTCATATAGCGCCGTAATATGCGTGTTTGACAATCGGATGACTTCCCCGAATTGATTGCGCGTCCGGGCGGTTAAGAATTTTATCCGATCTCCGATCGCTGCATGCGCGGCTAAACCTGAAATATCAACGGTTTTGGCGGTGACGTGACAGATCCGCCCCACAGGATAATCGGGCTGTATTTTTGAAACCAGTTCATACAAGCGCCGCAAGTTTGAGGCCGGGCGTGGATGAGTTGTGGGCATCGGAGACTTTCTTTTGCAACTGCACACACTTTTTAAAGGAATCACCCTTAAAGTTCTGTTGATAAGAGCCGAGGGAGAAGCCCGGATGTTCCAGAATTTGGAGCTGTTCAAAATTGCTGGCCATATGTTGGATCACGCGTCTCAGCGCCACGCTTTGGCAGCGCTTAATGTCGCGCATGCGGATACAGCCGGATATAAGGCGCAGGATCTTTCACCATTTTCTTTGGCCAAGCGCAGCGCGACCTTAGAGTTAGCGCGGGTACATTCCAAACATATTGCCGCTGTGTCTGCCAGGCAAGAATTGGCGCCGCCCGAGATTGATTATCTCGAGCCGAACGGCAATTCTGTATCCCTTGAACGCGAAATGATGCGGGCATCCGATATCCGGCGGCAACATGATCATGCGATTGCGATTTATCGCAGCACGATGCGCATCTTGCGCAGCAGTCTGGGGCGCTAGCGGATGGGTTTGGGATAATGAACCTGTTTCAGAAAAGTTTGTTCGTTTCGGCCAGTGGGTTGCACGCGCAAGCGCAGCGTCTGCAAAATATTGCGCAAAATATCGCGCATGTCGAAACTGCAGGATATCGCCGCGCGGTCACGACGTTTGAAACCGCGCGTTCTGATCAGAGGGTTGAGGCAAATCACTTCACCGATCTTAGCCCCTTGCCGGTTATCTTTAACCCTGCACATCCATTGGCCGATGCGAGAGGATATTATCAGGGCTCGAATGTTGATCTGATTTTAGAACTTGCCGATGCGCGCGAGGCACAGCGCAGTTATGAGGCCAATTTGAAACTTTTTGATCAGGCGCGACAGATGTCTTCTGCGGCACTTGATCTTCTAAAAAGGTAGCGATTTTATGGAACTGTCTTCTCTTTTTGCAGCTCAGAAATATCAAACCGCGCGGCCGGCGACGCAGGCCGAGCAATCGGAAAAAGCATCATCGGCGCTGGCACAGGTTACGGCTGATTTTTCGGCCACTTTGGCCGCGGGTGAGCGCGCTGCCGCGCAGGCCGCGCAGTCGGAAATTGAACCCTATCAATTGGTGCAGGCTTTGGCACAATCTGAACTGGCGGTGGAAACAGCCGTCGCGATGCGCAATAAGGTGGTGCAAGCCTATCAAGAGATTTTGCGGATGCCACTCTGATGCTCAGCCCAGAAATGTTTTTTGATATTTTGCGAGCCGGTCTTTGGGTGGCGGTCGTGATCTCGCTTCCTATTTTAAGCGTGGCGCTTGCGGTGGGTCTGTTGGTAGGCTTGTTTCAGGCGTTAACCTCGGTTCAAGAAATGACGCTGACTTTTGTGCCAAAACTCGCCGCTATCGGTTTGGTTTTTTGGATCACAATGGGTTTTATGACAGAGCGTTTAACAAGCTATTTTCAGATGCAAATCCTACCGATATTGGCAGGTGGCTGAGCGATGGATATTCCCACCTATGCCACTTTGACCCGCCAGATGGGTCTGTTTCGGGAGCTGGATGTGCTGGCCAATAATATTGCCAATGCTCCCACATTTGGCTTTCGTGAAGAAAGCCTGGTTTTTTCAGAATATCTGCCCAAGCAAGCCGATGATCAATCGGTTTCATTCGCGCATGCCAATTTAAGCCGCACCAATTTCACAGCAGGGCCGTTGGTCTCTACTGGCAATAGTGTCGATTTGGCGTTGCAGGGGGATGGTTTTTTTCTTGTTGAGTCGGGCTCTGGCCCAAAATTGACCCGCGCGGGTAATTTTTCCGTATCCGCTGATCATCGATTGGTCACGGCACAGGGATGGCCGGTCTTAGATATCGGCCAGGCGCCGCTGTTTGTACCGCCGCCGCTGGGCGCACTGAGCTTTTCAAAAACTGGTGATCTGCATTCGGGGGATCATTTTCTTGGTCAGATTGGTGTTTTTACGGTAGAGGATATCACCCGGTTAACGCGCCATGATGGGGTGTCTTTCACGCCCAATCAAGCGCTTCTTTTGCAGGAAAAACCTGACGTGATGCAGGGTTTTTTAGAACAATCCAACAGTGATATTACCTCTCAGATTGCGCGGTTAATCACGGTTCAGCGGGCTTATGAAATGGGGCAAACATTCTTAGAGAGTGAAGAGTCACGGATCAAGAAATCATTAAATATGCTTTTGAAATAATGAGGAGACGGAAAAATGCGGGCCCTTCAAATCGCAGCAACTGGCATGAGCGCCCAGCAAATGCGTGTTGAGGTTATTTCAAATAACCTCTCAAATATGAGTACAACGGGCTATAATACCCGCCGGGCTGAATTTTCTGATTTGCATTATCAGCAAAAATCCAGGCCCGGTGCGATTACAGCCCGAGATGGTACGGTTTTGCCAACGGGTGTGCAGCTTGGGCTTGGTGTGCGGCCTGCTGCAATTTCTGTGAATGTTGAGCAAGGTGCCCTGGCGGCCTCAAGCGGGGATCTTGATCTGGCGATTGAAGGATTGGGCTATCTTGAAGTGCGGCTTCCGTCAGGACAATCGGCGTTTACGCGCGATGGTGCGCTTAAAAGAAATTTTGATGGATTGGTGGTGACGTCGGATGGGCATGCGCTTGTGCCTGAAATTGTAATCCCCGAGGATGCGCGGGCGATCAGCATCAGTTCTGATGGAACGATCAATATCACTTTCGCTGAAACGTCAGAGCCCTTATTGCTGGGACAAATCACGCTTGCAGGGTTTTCAAATAACAAAGGGTTAGAAGCGCTTGGAGGCAATTTATTTTTGCCCTCGCCCGCCTCTGGGCCTCCATTAACGGCCGTGCCTGGCCAAGGGGGTCTTGGGCTGCTGCGCCAAGGATATTTGGAAGAAAGTTCCGTGGATGCGGTGCGTGAAATTACCGAATTGATAGAGGCTCAACGCGGTTATGAGTTGAACGCAAAAGTCATATCAGCGGCCGATAAGATGCTTGGTGCAACCACGCAAATCCGATAATGCGATGGTTCGTTGTGATATTACTTGTTTGGGCGGTTCAGGCGCAGTCTGACATTGTGGTGCCGGTGCAAACGCTTGCGCCCGGAACCCGCGTTGAGGCAGAGCATCTTGATCTCAAAGATGGCAATCTGCCCGGCACGTTTAACACCATAGGGGATGCAGTTGGTTTGGAAACGCAAGTGGCCCTTTACGCCAAGCAACCAATTTTTGTGAAAGATCTTGCCGCGCCCACGCTAGTGGCGCGCAATCAACAGGTTGTTTTGCTTTTTGAACGGCCCGGCCTGACGATTTCAGCGATTGGGCGGGCCTTGGCGCGGGGTCGGCCCGGGCAATGGATCAAAGTGATGAACAATCAATCAAAACAGGTCTTGATCGGACAGGTGCGGGATGACGGAAAAATTTCAGTTTTGCCATAAAGTGAGGTTTACCCCCTTTCCACTGACTGGTTTGATTTTTTTGCAAGCCTGCGGCACCTCTTTTAGTGGCTCTCAGGATGTGCGTTTTTCGCCACTTCAAAATTCACCAGAACATCTTGCCTTGCGGGCCTCGCAACCGCTGCAATTTGCTCCAATGACAGAGCGGAGACCTCAAGGCTCTTTATGGAGCCGCGAGAGGCAATCTTTATGGGGGGATCGCCGCGCGTTGCGCAGTGGCGACATCTTGACCGTTGTGGTGGAAATAGATGATCGGGCGGAAATATCCAATTCTTCCAGCCGAGATCGGAAAGCCGCGGAAAGTTTAGGAATTCCCCAGTTTTTTGGTTTGCCCCAGGCGCAAGCATCAAAATTTCCAACGGGCGCAGGCTTAGAAAATGCAATTGAGATCGCTTCAAAAAGCGCAAACTCAGGCCGGGGATCGGTGCAAAGGCGCGAAAAACTGACATTGCGCATCGCGGTGACGGTGGTCGAGGTGCTTGAAAACGGAGTTTTGTCAATTGCGGGCAATCAAGAAGTGCGAGTGAATAATGAAATACGGGCGCTTGGAGTATCTGGTTTTGTCCGCCCTGAGGATATTTCCCGTCAAAATCAGATCACATATGATAAAATCGCGCTGGCACGCGTGTCTTATGGTGGGAAAGGTCAGGTCAGCCAAATCCAAAAACCCAGATTTGGCTACGATTTTATAAATAAATTAAGCCCGTTTTAGCTCATCAATGCGTTTGTTTTTCAAAATTTCCAGTATTGCTTGTGCAGGAGCGGTTGGTGGCCTTTTGGCGTCATTTTTTGCGCCGGTTGAAATGTCTAAATCGTTTTTTGCAGCCATAACCCGCGTTACACCGGTTAAAAATGCGCCCGGTTTTCAGCCCGGCACGCTTCGGATTGGGCAAGCAGCAGCCAATCAATTTAAATTTGGTTCGCCATTTTTTGTGCCCCTCATTCAAGAAGATACAGTACGCGCGATCATCGCGATTTCTCTTGGATTAGAGCTGCAAAGCGGATCAGAAAACGATGTCAGAGCCACTGAAGTGAAACTGCGGGATCGTTTTTTGCAGGTGCTTTTTGATCATGCCAGTTTAGGAGGGTTTCAAGGCGATTTCACATCGACCAGAAATCTATTGATCTTGAAAACCAGATTGCTCGACTCGGCGCAACAGAGCGTGGGGACGCATATTATTGATGTGTTTATTACCGATATTGCGCGCCAAAAGGTCTAGAGGAAAGGCGTCGTTTTCAGATAGTATAGCTGCCGCTGAACAGCCATTTGTGCCGCGTCGCGCCGTGCCTTTTCTTCCTTATGATCGCGCAAAACCTTCTGCTCTATAAAATCTTTTTGAGCCAGTGCTTTGCGGAGAGCTCGCTGAGTATGGCGCAAATCATCCGCGCAGCTTGCCAAGTTTTGGTGATATGCTTTTTTGTTTAAATTGTTGTGTTTTATCCAGTGATAAACCCCATCTGCGAATTGAGACAACGCCTCTTTGCTCAGGTTTTGTAGGTATTGTTCTGTCTGCTTATTACGCCGGATTTGGCGTAAAAGATCCGCTTCTCGAGCTTTGGCTATTTGATGGGCGCGCAGGGCTTTTTGATGGGTCAGGTTGCTGATCTGCTGCAGGGCTTTGAGGTTATGTTTCATCAATTTGCTCACGGGCAAGGATTGCATCTGCAAATTGAATGGCTTGGGCGATTGCCTCATAATCAGCCGGATCAATTTCTTGTCCAATATCCAATCCTGCATAAAGGCGCCGCGCGGTTTGTGGATCGTGATAAATCGGAACTCTATTTTGCGCGGCTATTTCGCGCATTTTTTGCGCTTTATGATCAATGCCTTTTGCCGCACATGTCGGGGCGGTTCCTGCTTGGCGCGCCCATTTGAGCGCCACCGCATAATGTTGCGGGTTCACCACAATAACGCTTGACCCGGCAACCGCGCTGTTTAAACCACCCATTGCAATTTCATAGGCTTTTTGCTGACGGGCTTGTTTAAATACGGGATCGCCTTCGCTGTCTTTATGTTCTTCCTTTAGATCCTTTTGTGACATGCGGTGTTTTTGAAAGTGCTTTCGCCTTTGCCAGAAAAAATCAAGGATGGAAATTGGCAGAGACACGATCAGCAGCAAGGTTAAAAATTCTAATATAAGCTGGCCCATAATTGCCATGCTGAGACGCGTATCAAGCAGCGGCAAGTGAATTATCCGGGGCAGGTTGGTGATAAATGAGCCCCCAAGAACCAGACTAAAAACCGCCAGCTTTACAGCACTTTTTGTAAATTCAAAAAGCCCATCAGCCCCATATTTTTGTTTGAAATTACCCAGCAAAGAGATGCGTTTTAGTTGTGGCGAGATTTTCTTCACCACAAAAAAAGGCGGCCCCTGTAGCAGTATATAAAGACAGATCAATAGGAAGGGCAGGAGCAAGGCGGGGCTTATCTGGGCCAAGATTAAGCTTAGTGGGCCTTGCAGGCTCTGCCGAGAAAGGGGCGTGTTAGGGTGGCGTAAGATCACCTCAATGTGAGAAAAAAGCACGGTTAAATATATGCCAGTTTTTTCCATTAGGGGGGCGCCGAACAGCCAAAGCACCAGTAAAAGACTTGCCAGAGAAAGCGTGGATAAAAGATCTTTTGAATGCGGTATTTCACCTTTTTCGCGCATTTTTTTTAGCTTTTGAGGGCTGGCTTCGTGGGGTTTATCCTCATTGTCTTGATCGCTGTTCATAGGGAATGCGTGCCAATTTCAAGCAGCAATGAAAATACCGCGTCGCTCCAAGTTTTTAAAATGAGCGGTAAGGCTGTTAGAATTAAAAACAGCCCCAAAAGTGTTAGTGCGGGTGCCCCGATGAAGGCGACCATTAGTTGCGGCATCGCGCGGTTTATCGCCCCAAGCCCAATATTATAGAGTAGGCCGCCAAGCCAGAAAGGGGCGGCCAGCCCAAAAGCCATATAAAATGCGTCGCTAAGTTCGGTCACTCCGCTGGTGAGCAAAGCCCCGCTTGCGATAGGCTGCCCGAGC
Organism: Rhodobacteraceae bacterium IMCC1335; assembly: GCA_039640495.1. Taxonomy (NCBI): domain Bacteria; kingdom Pseudomonadati; phylum Pseudomonadota; class Alphaproteobacteria; order Rhodobacterales; family Paracoccaceae; species Rhodobacteraceae bacterium IMCC1335. Next base: position 3,717,993 of record CP046864.1, on the reverse strand, counting down.
GGGATTACTCCATAAGAATGGGCCAGCGCTTGAATCAAAGAAACGTGAAAGCCCAGAATCATCAATAAGGCGAGCGCCCCAATCAGAAATAAATTTCCAATCGCAGGCATTGGATCTTCCAACGTTTGCCCGAAAATTTGCGCCAATGACGTAGATTGTGCGGCAATTGACGCTGCGGTTTGCAGCGCAAATACCAGCGCGCGCAGCAGCAACCCGATAAACAAACCGATCAGAGTTTCGCTAAAAAAAAGGTTTAGCCAGTCGCTGAGGGTAATGGGATTGTGGGCGGCAGTGTCAATCAAAGGAAATAAAACCAGGGTGACCGCCATCGCTAGGCCGAGGCGCAGGCGCATCGGAATAAGCGTTTGGCCAAATCCGGGCACCAGCGCAAAAACTGCGGCCACACGAAAAAACACGACAGCGCTGGCCACCATCATCGATTGGATCGCAAGCAGTTCAGGAAGATCACTCATAGGCGATTGAGCCAATAAATTTGGGCTTTGCGCGATGGCCAAGCTCATCAAAGCTTATGACGGGGCTGTTAAGCCCGCGCGCCTGGATTATATTTTTTATAAAATGGCGGCGTTGGCTCGAGGTTAAGATTGTGGCTTGATAGCCTTGATTGGCTGCATCTGAAAGGCCTTTGGCCAATTGGCTTGAGAGGCGTTGAAACAGATCGGCCGGCAGGGCCACATCTGCCGTGCCGCTTGTTGTGTTTGTTTGATAGGTTTGAAATTTGGCTTCCCAAGCAGGATCAAGTTGCAGCATGGGCAATTGCGGATCTGCTTGGGCAAGTTTGGCGGTGATTTGAAAGCCCAAGCATTTGCGCACATGGGCGATTGCCATCAGCGTATCGCAGGCATCTGCCTGTGCGAGGCTTTCGATAATCAGTGGTAAATTTCGAATTGAAACCCCTTCATTCAAAAGACCGCGCAATGTCTCTAGTAAGCGTGTCATACTGACTTTACTGGGAATCAGATTGTCGATCAGGGTTCTATTGGCTTGGGCTTTTTCAGGGTCATTCAGTGATTTTAACGTTTCCAGAAGATCATATAGCGCCGGTAAGGTCAGCAACCTCGAAAAGTTCTGCTTCAATATTTCCAAAAGATGGGTGGCTAAAACTTCTGATCCTGACACGATCGTGATGCCCTGGATAGCTAAAGCTTCTTGATCTTCTGGGTCGACCCATTTCGCTGGAGCACCGTAAACCGGCTCGGCAAGCTCTTCCCCGCTGATAGAATCGGCTTGATCATCTGCCGGCAAAAGCGCCATCATCCGATCGGGTTTAAGCACCCCCTTTGCCTGTTCCACACCCTGCACCCGAATGCTGTAAGCGCCATCGCTCAGGGCGGGTTCATCGGTCAATCGGACTTTTGGTAAAATCACACCATATTCTCCGGCAATATAGCGCCGCATATTGGCTATTCTCTTGTCTAAACCATGCGATTGATCCAGAATCATCGGGATCAAATCGCTTGCAAAGGCAAGATGTAAATCCTCCAGTTGCAGCAAATCGCCCATAGGGTTCTGTGTTGAGTTTTGTGGGCTAGATTCGGTTGGCTGCGGCAAAAGATTTTTGCGATTTTTATGGCTGAAAACCGCGGCTAACCCCAGACCGAAGGCTCCAAATAAAAACGGCAGGATCGGCAGACCTGGCAGGAAAGCGAACAGGACCATCAAGGCAGATACCGCTGCCAGCGCGTCTGGGTGGTTTGATAATTGGCCGAAAATTTCTTTTTCAGCGGCTGTTTTGCTTGTTCCGCGGGCCAATAAAAGCGCCGTTGCCAAGGACATAATCACCGCCGGGATCTGGCTGACCAGCCCGTCACCCACGGTTAAAATACTATATGTTGCGAATGCATCCGCGACCGGCATGTGATGCTTAAACAGACCAATCATTAGGCCCATAACTAGGTTGAGTAATGTGATCAGCAATCCCGCGATCGCATCGCCTTTCACAAATTTTGAGGCGCCGTCGAGCGATCCGTAAAAATTCGTTTCCTGATGCTCGGTTTCGCGTTTTAGGCGGGCTTCGTCATGGCTTAGTGCTCCTGATGCGAGATCGCTATCAATGGCCATTTGGCGCCCGGGCATGGCGTCAAGCGCGAACCGCGCCCCAACCTCGGCCATTCGACCGGCGCCTTTTGTGATCACTGTGAAGTTAACAATCATCAAAATGCCAAACACCACCAACCCTAAAAACAGGCTGCCACCCATCACAAAATTGGCAAAACTTTCAATGACCAATCCGGCCGCTGCTGTGCCCGTATGCCCCTGTCCAATGATCAATTTCGTAGAAGAAATATTTAACGCCAAGCGCAGCATTAGGGCGGCCAGCAACAGGGTGGGAAGCGCGGAAAACTCTAATGGTCGATCGATAAAGAGCGTCAGCGTAAAAATCAAAATAGCCAGCCCGAAAGACAGCGCCAACCCGAAATCTAAAATCCAGGCGGGCAAGGGAATAATCATCATCAGGATCACCCCCATCAGCCCCATTGCCAGGTAAAGCTTGGCGTTGATACGTTTTAAGTTCAGCTGTATTGATGATCCTATCACCGCGAGGGAGACCGGTCGAAAAGCGCGCTTTGTGATCCCTCTGCCAAAGGCATTAAAGATCCATGCGCCGTGTTTTTAAGGCCCGCTTTGAGCAAAGGAAACTGGTTTTGGTGACCGTCGGAACCGCTTGGTTTGATGGCTAAAAATGGGCGTCTGACGCTTTGGGAGGCCGGCTCAAACCCGCTTAAAATTCGCTGGAAGCGCTGTCGATAAGGGCGGGCGTATTTTTCAGTGCGCGAATGAAACCGGCCGGCTGCCGATATCCAATTGTCGGTTTCTTGATACAGCTGGCCCAGAAACTTAGCGGCGTAAGCGGCATTTTTCATTGGGTCCAACATATTTGCAAGCGATCCAAATTGCTTGCCATGCCAGTGGTAATTCAGTTGAAAACACCCGATATCGGTTGATTTTGCATTCTTATGAATGGCTGCTTTGGCCGTTTTTAACGCCTGTTGCTTTGTTTTAAGCCAGTGCCCCGTGCCCGCTGCATTTACTGTCCATGGCCAAGGCACCAGCGTTTTATTTTGGAAATGGCCGGTTTCAGTGCGCGTTAGTGCCCAAAGAATGGCCAGCGGAACAGCAGTGTCTTGGCTTGCAAGCACGGCCGCGTGATCGCATTGTTCCACCGGATTTCGCGGCAAGGCGTGCGCGGAAAACATGGGTATCAGAAAGAAACTGATGGCCAGCCAAATCGTGTGCACATGTTTCACTATATCCATCAAAACCTCGGTTTCTAAAACGGCTATACTCTAGTCTGGCAGTGGTTTCTTTTTCGTTATGGTCGTTGTTTTTCGCCCTGCGTTTTTGGAACCGCGAGCGTTTGCATTATAATAGCCCTTAGGTTTTTGCTGCTCTTTAGGGATTCCCTGTTTTTGGCAAGGCCTGTCGCTTCACGGTGAATGTCGCGGTGGTCTGGCTGCTGCACCAATTTCGCCAGGCTCGGATAGCCCAGCGCGTTCAGCGTACCTGCGTTAAGCCCCGATAAAGCCGCTTTAAACGCGCTGTCTTTATCGTTTAATCGCATAAAGATGGCTCTTGCGGCTTCAGGTTGCTTTAGTGCCGTAAGGGCTTGCGCCTTTATGGCCATGGCCTTGGGTGTTTCCACCTGAGAGAGCATGTCCAAAACGCGAGTCTCCTCGCCTTTCAGCAGGCCAATGCGCGCCTGTAACAGGCGTTCCTCCGCCGTATTTTGGGTCGAACGACCGAAATAGGATAATCGGGTGGCGTGATCGTAAAACCCTAGATCTAGCAGGCGGTTAGCCGCCGCTAAAAAAGCGGATTTTGGTGCATTTTCAGGGAAGGTAAAGGCGAGTTTCAAAAAAACCACGTCGGGTGATTTTTCAATCATTATTTGATAATAAATATGGCAAAATTCCGGGCCGTGATAGGCCGGCCGGCAGCGCAGCAAAGCCGTTTTGAATTTTCCGCTCAGAATACGGGCTTTTATGAGAGTCAATTCGAGTGATTTGCCAATCGAGTCGCTTCGATGTTTGCGCCACAAACCCTGGCTGATATCTAACAACCCTGCGGGGGGCTTTTTGTCAAATTCGATCAAAAGATCAACCAAACTGATCAGAGCTTCTGGCGCAAGCGTTTGGTTTTGAACCAGCGATTTTTCCAATCGCTCTAAAGCGTGCGCCTTTGCGCCGGAATAAAGATCAAGCTTTGCTTTTAAAGCGGTCTGTTTTGGGCTGTCAGGACTGTATAAGGTGTCTAAAATGCGCCCGATTAACGCGGCTTGTTTGGGCTTCTTATCGGCTAGAAAGCGATCAGACAGCCGCGCAGCCACAGCTTTTTTCATGGCTTTGGGAAGGCCTGAAAATGTGAAGGCAATCGCGGAATGATCCCAATTTGGCGTGGTTTGAGCAGCGGTAGCGATTGGTTCAGCCAGATAGGCCCATAGCGCGATATCCCCTGAACATGTTTGAAATTTTTGGAAAAACTTTGTTTGTTGGTGGTGTGTTGCGTCTAAAATTTGTGAGATTTCAAAGTAAAGATCAATGGTCTCGCTGTTTTGGGCCAAGGCTTGAATTATCAGACGGGCTTCGGGGGCCAGCGCCTCAGCAAGATAAAAGCGGATCAGCTCTTGTATTTTTACCTCGTTTAAGCGGTCAAATTCGCCCGTAAGCGCGCTGCGCAGCGCTGCTAGCTCTAGGTGAAACACCTTGCCATTTGACCAGTTTTGAAAATCGATCGCCTCTGGTTTTGGACATTCAAATCTGGGCGTTTTTCCCGTGTTTAAAGGATTAAAAACCGGGTGCAACATCTGCGTTGGGGCGATGGCTTTAGGGCTTGTTATGAGCGATTGCGGGGGGCCGGGTTGCGCATCATCCACGGCTGTTAGCTCAAATGCTGTGGAGGTTTGATCGGGTTGGGCAGTTTCTAAGAATGCTTTATACATCCTTTCTAAATCGTCGCGTTGGGATTCATTTTTCTGCATAATCGGCCTGTTCAGCCAGTCAGGTCCGATGGGTTTTTTAGATTTCAACACGAATAAAGGGAGTTGGCGCTTTTCGGCGGGGTCTTCCAAGCGAATGGAGTTGACCAATCCGCCTTTTGAATGCAGATCAAGCTGTTGAGTGGGCGCGCGCGGTTTCCGCGAAATATCAAAAACCAAAAGTCCCGCAGGCGTTTTAAAATGCTTGGTTCGGCAGGGGCATCCATATCGAATAAACAGTGTTTGATTGTTGTTTCTCAATTCAATACCTGCCACGCGATCGCTGTGCAGACGCTCGAATGTTTTGCGCGTATCCAGCGCAGAGATGGGGGTTTCAAAGCGCAATGAAAAACCGTTTGGCTGCGTTTTATAGCGCCAAGGATTATGCGTGGGCGGATAGAGTACGATGCGCGAAAAACCAGCATGTTCGCCGGCGCGAATTTTCAGATCAGCGCTATGGGCGGGCAAGATAAGAAGATTAACCAAACAAAACCAAAGGCAAAGCTTCATGCCAATGACACTTTTAATTCTTTCAAGGCGTTTTCCAGAACCGCAAAACTGGGTCGGTAAATCTGTGGTGTATTTTGTCGCCCCACCTCAATGCAGATTGTGGTGGAATGGTTGTGAAGATTGGTGATTAAGACCTGCCGGATGAGCTGATAGAAATGCGCCTCTTGCTGCATCAGCGCTTTTAATTTCGTGGCAAATGGGCCAACCAATCCATAGGATAGGAAAACCCCGAGAAATGTGCCCACTAAGGCACTGCCGATCATGCGGCCCAAGATTTCTGGCGGTTGGTCAATTGATCCCATCGTTTTGATCACGCCCAAAACAGCGGCAACGATTCCCAGCGCGGGCAAGCCCTCGGCAACCTGTTGCAATGCGCGGCTTGATTGTAGCGCTTGTTGAAGATGCGTTTGCATTCGATTATCGAGCAGCTCTTCTACCTGATGCGGGTTATCATAATTCATTGTTGCAGATCGAAGCGTATCGCAAATGAGGTTTGTGGCCTCGGCATCCGCTAGAATTTTAGGATAGCGCGTAAAAATTTTAGAATCATAAGGCGCATCAATATGATCATCGATTTCGATTGGATTTTGGCGCGACATTCGAATGATTTCAAACAACAAGCAGAGTAAATCTTGATAATCCTGATCGGTCCATTTCGCGCCGCGAAAAATCTTTGTGGAATCCTTAAAGGTTTGAATAATAATTGCCCGATCATTGCTGATTAAGAAGGCGCCAAATGCCGCACCGCAAATAATCATCATTTCAACGGGCAAAGAGATCAGGATAATATCCAACGTGCCCCCGGCGATCAGAAAGCCGCCGAAAACCATCAAAAAGATGAAAAAAACTCCAAAAATTCCGTGCATCGTAATGCTCCTAAAACTAGCGGCTGGGCACGCTGGCGTTGCGCCCAGCCAGCAGAACGCTCAGCGCATAGGCTTTTTCGGGGCTTAAATCGGCCATAATATCGGCGGCTATGCGGGGTTTCATCAGGCCCAAAAATCCCGAAGCAAAAGTGGCGTCCATTTCTTCAAATAACAGCGCCGCTTGTTTTGGCTTCATCGCAGAATAGACAGCGATAAGCTGTGAGACGTCTTTTTCTGCAGCCAATTCAGCGCGCGCGATCATGTCTGACAGCGCGGTTTCGGCTGCTTCCAACTCTTTAAGTTGATCTTTTATCCGCGCTATGCTGATCTTTTGTACCAATTCCTGTGTGCGCAACGCGTCTTCTTGTTGCGCGAGCCTTTGGCGCTTTTCCTCAAGCGCCAAGATAAGAGCCTCTGGTTCGCCATTTTGCGCGCAAAAATTTAAGGCGCGTTCCTGCACCTCCTCTGGCTGCTCTTTTGGTGATGGTTGAGCGAAGGCCCAAGCGTCATCCGCGTGTAGAGAAAACCGCATGAGCGCCGATAAAAACAACAATCCGGCGATCAGGAAGAGCGGACGGTTTTGTAGGGCAGGACTGTGCACGCTCATAGGGCCGTCCGATGTTCTGGACGGTGTTTGAATTCAATATCCGGCGCTGCGGATTGCGCCGCCTCTTGATCATTTGCCAAAGCGGGCAAATCATGCAACGCGGCCAACATCAGCTCTAATTATCGCGCAACCTCTTCGGCGCGCTTCGTTAATCCTTCAAGCGATCCGTTTGATTGCGCTGCGGCTGCGCGGGCTTGCCCCAATGTGGCGCTTAAATCCTCTACCTGCCCCGAGAGGGCTTGCACCGCTGCCCCAACCCCCTGTTCAAGATTGTTCAGCTGCGCCAAGCGCCGCGACAGGATAATGCAGTAAATACCAGCAGCCATAGCGCCTGAGATCAGTAACAAATCTGCAATATAGGTGATCATACGCGCCTCACTTGATCAAAAAATTCATGATCAGAAGATCATTGATATTGTCATCCCCAACGATAAGTTGAACGCGGCGCAATATCTGGCCACGCAATTTTGTGAGCGCGGCTGGATGGCGAACATCATCAAGATCGAGCGCGCGCAAATAGGTATTCAAAACGTCGGTAATCCGCGGCTTCAAATGTATGACTTGGCGCATCTTATCGCGCGGCACATCCAATTGTGCGGCAAAAAGCAAATGTCGGTCCGTGCTGGCATCTCCGATGCTTACTTTGAACGGATCTAGCTCAATAAACGCTGACTCGCTACTATTGCCTGATGTGTGAAGCGCCCCCAAAATGCCCATGCTGACAGAGCGTATCTGGAACGTGCCTTGGGTAAGAAAGAACGCAGCGATGCCAAAGCTTAAGGCCAGTAATAAACTGAGTATAGCCGTTATGCGCAGCCTCGAGCGATGCGCATTGGAAGGGTCAGCTGATGGGCCTGGCACGTCGATATCCTCTTAAATGTGATGCATCTTTATAACCCAATCGATCCTAACCGAATGTTAAGGCTGATGCGGCACTTGTAGGAAAGTAATTGAAGACGCGTCGATAGGGGATTGCTTGATGGATGGTTTCAAAGAAGGTTTTTTAGGGCTGTTGCACGAGCGACGGGTCGTTTTTGGTATTGGGCTTGGGGTTGCTGTGCTGGCTTTGTTGGCCGCAATTCTGACAGGGCTCAAGGCCACACCGAAATTTGAAATGCTGTATTCAGGGTTAGAAGCGCGCGCAACGGGTGAGGTAATCGCGGCCTTAGAAGAGCAGGGCGCGGACTATTACCTCAAAGGAAATACCCTTTTTGTTGCCAGCGGCACGCGCGATTTATTGCGCGTAAGATTGGCGGCGCAGGGTTTGCCCAAGCCCAATGCGCAAGGCTACGAATTGCTCGACGATTTATCAGGCTTTAGCACAAGCTACCAAATGTTTGATGCGGCGTATTGGCGGGCAAAAGAAGGTGAGCTTGCGCGTACAATTGCCGCAAATCCAATGATTAAACAAGCACGGGTGCATTTGTCGCGCCCTGCGGGGCGCGGTGTTTCGCGCCAATCGCGTCCAAAAGCGTCGGTGGCGCTCAGCAGCGCTGGGCATGGGTTAAGCGCCGCGCATGTGCAAGCTTTGAAATATTTGATTGCTTCAGCTGTTGAAGGTTTGGCGCTGTCTGATGTGGCGGTGATCGATGATCGCTTGGGGATCTTGCATGCACCCGCGCCAAATGCGGCAGCCACTCATGCGGAGACCCGCGCCCAGCAGCTTAAAGCAAAGGCTGAGCGGTTGCTGGAGGCGCAGTTTGGCTTGGGCAATGCGGTTGTGGAAGTAAGCATTGAAACCTTGCACAGCCGCGAAAAGCTGGTTGAGAGAATTTATGATCCGGATGGCAGGGTAGAGGTGAGCCGCCAAACGCAAGAAACCGTTCAATCGGATCAAGATACGGGGTCGCACCGCGTTGGGGCAGCTTCGAACCTGCCGGATTTTGCAGCCAATTCTGGCAATGGCGTCACGCGGGAAAACAATGAAAATACCGAAACGGTGAATTACCAAACGTCTGAGATTAACAGAGAGGTCTTAATCTCGCCCGATATGATTAAACATCTTTCGGTTGCTGTTTTGCTAAATACACGCGCGCTCGAGGCGCCCGCAGGTGGCACAGAGCTGGTTCAAGATGTTGAAGATCTGGTTGCTTCTGCAATCGGGCTCCGAGCCGATCGTGGCGATCTTATTACCGTAAAAGCAATGGATTTTTCTGATCCTCGCGCAGGCGCATACGCACCGAATCAAGCGTCGGTTTCAGGCGCTGCGCCTGCTTCGCAGGCCAGCTATAAGCTGCTTGCAACGGGCATGGTTCTTGCGGTGATGTTGTATTTTATTTTCCGTCCCCTTTTAAAAGCATCGCGGCCTCGGATGGCGTCACAGCCGCCGCGTTTGGCGGTTGAAACTTCCGCCTCCGCGTTGATGCCGACGCCCGCTGAAGAGACGCCCGAACCAGGTTTTCTGGACCGACCGCCAACAGAGGAACCTGCCCGACCTGATCCGCCCCTCTCTGGGCAGGACGCTCTCAGCCAGCTCAGCCAGGGCATGGGCGCGCGTAAAGAAGACATTTTGGAGGTTCTGCATTCTTGGCTGCAAGGAGAGAAGCGGGCCTTATGACCATTGCGCATTTATTAGACGAATTTGAGTGCCAGATACCGGAATGTTCACCGGCCGCTGGCCGCGCTGAGGCGGTGGAAGATGCGGCCTCGCTTGATCTTTATGAGCAGGGATATAAAGCAGGTTGGGATGATTGCGTTGCCGCTTATTCGGCAAGCAGTGAAAAAGCGACGGCAGGTCTGAAATTGCATTTATCAACCCTGTTTTTTACGTTTGACGCGGCGCGCCTAACGGTTCTGCAAGAGATATCTTCAGTTTTGACTCAGGTGATCGAACAGATTTTACCGATGCTTTTAAAGCAAAGCTTTCTACCTTTTGTCATTGAACGCCTTGATGCGATGGTGGAGGCGTCTGCTCCGGCGGGCCTTGCAATATCGGTTAACCCGTCCCTGCTTGATCGTATGGAGGCAGCATTGGGTCAGGCATTTCAAAGCAAGATTACGCTGGTTGGCGATATTAGTTTGAACCCAGAAAGGGCGCTTCTGAAAATAGGTAATAGCGAGATTGAAGTGGATTTTAAACGGTATCTTACCGAAATTTCTGAGGCGTTTCAGAACTTCCAAGCGGTTTCGGATATGGGTGATCCGCAATGAGAAAGCTTGACCCTGATCTGGACAGCAAGCTTTCTGCAAGCCCGTTTCAATCCGTTCCCATTGAGGTCATTGTGAGCGTAGGACGCGCGCGCCCTGCGATTAAAGAGCTGTTAGATTTAAAGCCCAACGCTGTGTTGACCCTCGATAGCCAGATCGATGATGCCGTTGAGCTTTACGTTGGAGATCGAATTATAGCGCGCGGCCAATTAGAAGAAATTTCCGAGGGCCCTGATATCGGAAAATTGGCGGTGCGCTTAACAGATATTCTGACCAGCCCTTTGCCTGCAGGGTGATTTTGGCGCGGTTTAGGCTTCTGTTCTGGGTTTTGTTCGGAGTGCTGCCGCTTTTGCTTGCGCAGATGACCCATGCACAGACGAGCGGTTTTGAACTGCCGCTTGCCGGCTCTTTGAGGTTGCAAACGGTTCAAATCATTTTGTTAATCACCGTGATAAGCATTGCGCCTGGAATTTTGATCATGGTGACCTGCTTTCCCTTTATTCTAACGGTATTGTCAATTTTGCGTCAGGCGATCGGAGTCCAGCAAGCGCCGCCAAATATGCTTCTGATCAGTTTGGCGTTATTTTTGACCTATTACATTATGGAGCCTGTTTTTCAGGCCTCTTGGGTTTTGGGAGTCGAGCCGATGATCGCAGAAGAAATATCAGTTTCGGAGGGCTTTCGCAAAGCTTTGGAACCCTTATCTGCTTTTATGATGGCGCGTGTAGATGGGGAGACGTTGCAGGCGATGCAAGCCTTGCGCGCGCAGACACAAGTTGCGCCGCAGAGCCCGCCCGCTTTGTCGGTTTTGGTTCCAAGCTTTATGCTCTCAGAAATCGCGCGCGCGTTTCAGATTGGATTTCTGCTTTTTTTGCCCTTTTTAATTATCGATTTGGTGGTGTCGGCAATTTTAATGTCTATGGGCATGATGATGGTGCCCCCAGCGCTTGTAGCGCTGCCGTTTAAACTGGCCTTTTTCGTGGTGTCTGATGGTTGGCAGTTGATCGCTTTTTCGCTTGTTCGTGGATATGTTTAATCGCCGAAAAAGGGCTTATTGAACGATAAATTCGGCATGCAGCGCCCCGGCCGCTTTGATACTTTTCAAAATATCGATCATTTCCTTTGCGCCAACGCCCAAAGCATTGAGGCCGGCAATGATTTCAGACAAGTTTGCGCCATCTGGAACTTCGGCGAGCGCGATATTTTCCTGAGTGCCCATAGAGACATCACTGCGGGGCAAAACGATGGTTTCGCCCTGGCTAAAAGGGTTGGGTTGCACGGCGCGTGGTGATTCTTGAATATGAAGCGTTAAATTTCCCTGCGAAACCGCAACGCGCGAAATGCGAACCTCGGCGCCCATCACGATGGTACCCGATCGCTGATCGACCACCACGCGCGCTTTGCGCTCTGGAATAAGGGTAAGGTTTTCAATCGCGCTTAGCGCATGGGCAGGGGATGATGCGTTGGTTTTTGAGATATCTATTTCAACCGTGGCCGCGTCCAACATGCGCGCGACGGCGCCCTTAAAATTCTTGTTGATAAGCGTTTCGATTTTATGAGCAGTGCTGAAATCGGCTTGGCGCAGTGCAAGATTGATGGTTTTTAATATCTTAAAATCAAAGGCGACTTCGCGTTCCACCAAAGCGCCGGATGGGATAACACCGGCCGTTGGAACGCCTTCGATAAGTTGCTCGGCCGCACCGCGCACGGCGGCCCCACCGGCAATGATCGCGCCTTGTGCAACGGCATATATATCGCCATCGGCGGCCCGAAGCGGCGTCATTACTAAAATACCACCGCGCAGATTACTCGCATCGCCTATGGTTGCCACGGCCACGTCAATATAGCTTCCTGCGCGCGAAAACGGGGGTAATTTGGCTGTAACAAAAACCGATGCGATGTTTTTTGTTCTGAATGCCTCTCCCGTTACATTTGTGCCAAGGCGCTCAAGAATGTTGGAGATCAAATCTTCTGTGAAAGGTGCATTGCGCAAGCTGTCGCCGGTGCCATCCAGCCCGATAACAAGGCCATAGCCAATAAGATCATTTGCTCGAACGCCCTCATATTCCACAAGGTCTTTGATGCGAACAGGCGCCGAAACTGCCAGCGATGCGCAGAGTAAAAACAGCGCAATAAGGCCCAGATTGCGTATCATTTCAAAAAGTGAATCAAAGATAATTTAGAAAGTTTGGCCGTAATCAAATAGAGATTTTCTAATCTAGTCTCCGCGTCTTGCAGCGCCACTGTTGCATCATATTTATTGATATCGGTCAGCTCTGCCATTTGCAGCTCAAGCGCATTTTGATCGTTTTTCGCGAAGGCGTTTTGTTGATCAAGCCGTTGATGCGTGATGCCAAGATTTGCACGGGCCTGTTGAAAATTATCGAGCGAGCCATGCAGCGAGGCTGCCGTTTTTTGATAGATCTGCGCGAGATCCGGTGCAGGCACAGGTGCGTCGATCGCCAAGATAAGCTTAGCGGCGGTTTTCAACATCATTTTTACCGCTTCTGAGTTGCCACGAAAAGGGGGGCTTAGGCTCTCACCAGCGTTTATTTGGAAGGTTTTATGTTGGTTGGTATCGCCGTGATAAAAATCTTGCTCAAATCGTGCTGAGGCGCCATCAAACCAAATGTTTAGCGCAGTGTTCAATTGATCTGCGGTGTAAGTGGCTCCAAGATCCTGGCGCAGCGCCGTCAATATGGTCTTTGCATCCGAAAGAGCGGCGCGGTGGCTCTGGTGTCCTGAGAAAAAGAATTTTCCTCCGCTTTGTCGATTAATCAGGCCCACCAAGGCGGTGAAAAAGCTTTCAGCTTTTGCGCTTGCATCGCGCGTTGCCATCGCTTGAGGAGCAGAGCTTAAATCCACCACGCGCTCATTTTCGGCTTTTATATACGCGGTGATATTTGCCAAAGACAGTTCGGTTTGCGTGAAGAAGAAATCAGCATCTTGGCGTATGATTGCGCGCGTTGCTGCGTTTTGAAGATCGCTTTGAATGCTCTGTATCAGAGGAATTTGAACGACTTGCGCTTTGCCCAGATTGGTATGTTTGCCGGCTGACAAATCGGCGCTTAAATTCAGGATCTCGGCTTTTAACTGTGAGGTGAAAGAGGATAAATTTGCGCGTGCATAGGTATGAAAGGAGAGGTTCATCGGCCGATCCTTAAGATTTCTTGCATCATTTCATCAACCGTTTGAAGCATTTTGGCATTTGCGGCGAATGCCGTTTCAATCTGCAATAATTCTTGTAATTCAATATCCGTATCGACCGAATGTGCGGCAAGCGCCGTTTCGGTAAGCGTTAAATAGGCCTGCTGCGTAACAAGGTTTTCTTCGGCTTGATTTGTCAATCGGTGGGCCTGCGCGGTGATCATCTGCGCATCCTTTATAATAGATGTTGATGGGTTACCGTCCAAGGCTTGTGACATAGATAATTGATCGGCCATTTCAGCGAGCAGCGCGCCCGAGATATCTTCGGCGGGGTGTTCAGCGTAAACGCCATCGCGCATCCGCCAAATTTGCCCGCCTTGATCCGGATTTACGCCAGCATTGATCTGTAACCGGCTGGCCAAGCCCTCGAGACGATCGGCGTTTATGCGCCCGCCCAGATCTGTGAAAAGGCCTGGGTTATCGCCGTGCAAGCTGGTATCTTCTGTCAAGCTGGAAAATATCTGCGACAGTTTGAAGGCCAATTGATCGGTTTGAGCCTGTAGATTAGGCGCCCATTTGAGGCTGATATCTTGCGTGGCAGATAGCGATCCTGCGCCTGAAATAGGTCGGATCGGCTGCCATCCCTCGCCTGTTTTGATTTGTAATTGAGTGCTTTGTACGGCCGGTGGTGGAGGCCAATTTTGGCCGAAACCTGTCTCAGAAATTGCCAATTCTGTAGCGTGACTGTCCAAAAGGATTTGCCCTTTCACCGTATAAAGTGCCACCGCCCCATGCGCCCGTTCAATTTGTTTGAAGGGCAGAAACTGTGCCAGATCTTGCAACAAGAGATCCTGCTGATCGCGCAAGCCGGCCTGCTGCGAAGAGAGTGGCGCCGTTCGAGACAGTTTTTGATTCACAGTCTCTAGCTGAGACAGGGTTTGATTGATCAAAGAAATATCCTGCCGCAAAGAGTGATCTGCCAATTCACGCTGTTTTTGAATGGCCGCGCCAGTTTTATTGAATATTTGGACAACCGATTGTGCCGCGTGAAAAGCGCTTGCCAACCTGTTTTCATCGCTGGGATCGACGCTGGCAATGCGCAAATCGGCTTCCAATTTATTCAATGAGGCTTCTAGCGTGCTGGTGGAGCCAACATCGCCAAATGTGAGACGCATGGCGTTATAAAAGCCTGCTTTGAGCTTTGCATATGCCCGGTCTCCCGCTGCCAATTGATGCTCACCAAGCAGCAAGCCATTATCCTGCCTTACTATCGCGTTGATGCCCAGGCCGTCTTGACCATGCGTTTGCCCATGAAGGCTGAGGCTGCGTTTTGCATAGCCTGCTTTATTGGCATTGGCGATGTTTTCTGCAACCAGTTCGGCCGCTTTTGCGCTGCGCGCCAGCCCTGTCATGGCCTGTGATAAAGAACTGATCAATGACACGTTCTTGGCCTTTCAAGCGCTTAACGGATGAGGTTTGTGGTTTCCCGAAGCATCTCATCAACTGTTTGAATAACTTTGGCATTTGATGAATATGCCCTCTGCGTACGGATCATATCCGTTAATTCTGTTGCAACATCTGTGGTGGATTCTTCCAGAGCTTTTGGAACGATGGTTCCGGTTGGGCCATCGCCTGGGCTCCATAGTGAATAGTTTCCGCTTGAAGAGGAAGGCAGATATGTCTCATCGCCCTGCGCGCTCAGCCCATTGAGATTGGGAAGATTGACCAGAGGCACTTGATATAAGCGGCGCGCAAGGCCCGTATCAGATATCGCAAAAACATTTCCCGCTTGATCAATTTCGACGTCTTTCATGGTGCCGCTTTTTGCCCCATCTTTCTCGCTGGTCACGGGCGTAAAACTGTCTGACAATTGGGTCATTCCATAGCGATCTGCGATTTTGCCTATGGTCACTTCAATCGGGCCGCTTTGCGCGTTTAAAACAATTGTTCCGGTGCTCGCATTATAGGCTGGGCTGCTGTCAAGCGGCGTTATCGAATTTAACGTGCCGCCAGCGTTGCGCGCATCTTGAAAAGACATCTCATAGGTGCCGATCGATGCGGTTTGATTGGCTGAATCGGTGATGTCCATACGCCATGTATTGGAAGCGTCAACGCTTGGAATTATGGGTGTAAAGGCAAATTCAAAGCTATGTGGCCGCCCCAAATTGTCAAAATACTCAACTGAGATCCCTTCTGTGCTGGGCTCAGCCCCTGCCATTGTGGCGGTTGCGGGGAGATTTACGGCGACACGCATTTTGGTTGTGGGTTGTCCAGAGAGCGTTTGAGCGTTGATTTTTATCGGCTCAAGATCGAGGCTGCTGTCGCGCGCGTAATTGGGAATAGATCCATCTTCGCGCGCGGGCCAACCCAGCAACGTAAGCCCGGATGTGGTGGACAAATAGCCATCTTTATCCAATCGGAACGACCCGGTGCTGGTTAATTTCATGGGGCTTTCGCCATTATCGACTGTGATTTGTGCTGCATCACT
Source organism: Rhodobacteraceae bacterium IMCC1335 (assembly GCA_039640495.1). NCBI lineage: Bacteria > Pseudomonadati > Pseudomonadota > Alphaproteobacteria > Rhodobacterales > Paracoccaceae > Rhodobacteraceae bacterium IMCC1335. Next base: position 3,702,235 of record CP046864.1, on the reverse strand, counting down.
GACCGGCAGCAACCCGCGCCCATTTACGGCCAAATCCGTGCTATTATTGGTTGAAATAAGGCTTCCCGACTGATCGATCATGCGCTGTTGAGAGCTGCGGACCCCGCCAGCTGCGTAAGCGTGTTGCCGATTTGAGATGACCATAGAGTGAAAATCCGTTTCAACCCGCCGATATCCATTCGTAGCTGAATTGGCGATATTGTCTGAGATACCTGCCAGACGGCTGGCATTTGAACTTAGGCCTGAAACGCTGGCATTAAGCGAGGATGAGATTGTCATAATACCTATCTTTGAAATCTGTTGAAATCGCGTCTCAGACAGCTAACTGGGTTTTGCTTAACAGCATGCTAATGTTTAAAATTTTCTATTCTTTGGTGAGATTTAAAAAGACAATCGATACGCGGTTGTTCTGCTGGGCCATCGGGTTGTCCGAGATTGGATCGTTATCCCCATGTGCCGTGTTGCGCTTTATGCGGGTTTCGGGAACCCCCAGTCGCTGCAGCATCACCCGCACATTGCCTGCGCGCGCGCTCGAAATCGTCCAATCCTGTGGTCGCTTTACCACCAAAGGCGCGGCTTGCACATGCGCTTCAACCGCGAGCGGATATTCTATGTGGTCTGTCATTTTTGCGATTATATCAAGCAGTTTGATCAGCGCTGTTTTGGGGTTTTGGCTTGCGTCAAAAAGCTCAGCGCCTTTGGATTCAAAAAAATCAAACTGGAAGCCTTCATCGCTGAGGTGAAAGCCGATTTGGGCCTCTGATAGGGGGCGCCCGAGTTTTTCTTTGTATAGATCAGAAAACAGCGTTTTGATGGCTTTAAGGTCTTTTTGCGCTGCGTTTTGGTGTCGTTCATCGGCGCTCGAAGATTGCGCTTCCAAGCTTTCAAGCTTGGCCTCACGTGCGGCGTATAATGTATCCCCACCATGCAATATTCCTTTATTCAACATGGACTGGCTTCCGGTTTCAGCTCGGTTTAGGTCTGAAGACGGGCGGAAATATCCCGCGATCCCCCGCCGCTGATCTTCGTTTGCCGATGACAGCAACCACATGACCATAAAAAATGCCATCATGGCGGTTACGAAATCGGCATAGGCCACTTTCCATCCGCCATTTTCTTGTGGTTCTTCCGGATTTCTTATTTTGCGTTTGATAATTGTTTGAACAACAGTCTTTTCTGACCCACCCATTTTCTTTCCCCATTACCCGCTGTAAGATTTAGCAGGCAGAGTTGGCGAAAGACTTAACGTTTAAAGTTCAACATATTTTTGCGCGTATGCGGGCCTAGCCGATACGCGCGGCGTGGTAAATTGGCCGTAAATCTGTGTTCCACTCTTTGTTGTAGAGACCAAGCAATCGATCCGCCGGGGCTTTTTGGGTTGCCAGATTTTCGAAGAGAGGGTCTAGAAAACGGCTTTCATCAACGGCGCCTGTTTCGACATTGCCGCGGCCCCTTGCGATCAGGCCCTTGCGCGAGATATCAACAAGCTCTTTGGCGAGATCGATCAATTTAACCCCGTCGACCTCTGCTGCTAGGCCGCTTCTCGCGCTGTTTATCCGCAGCGTTTCACGAAATTCGGCCGTCCAGTTTTTAGCCAAATCCCAAGCCGCATCCAACGCAGTTTTATCATAACACAAGCCCACCCAAAACGCTGAAAGCGCGCATAGATGATCTGCCTGTCCCGCATCTGCTCCGCGCATTTCAATAAATGTTTTCAGGCGGGCCTCGGGAAAAATAGTGGTTAAGTGATCCGCCCAATCGCTTAGGCTGGGCCGCTCTGCGGGCAAGGCGGGCAATTTTCCCTGAAGAAAATCGCGGAAAGATTGCCCCAAAGCATCAATATATCGGCCGTTTCGATAGACAAAATACATTGGCACATCGAGGGCGTATTCGACCCAAGCCTCAAAGCCAAACCCCGGCTCAAATATGAAGGGCAACATGCCTGTGCGATCGGCATCAAGATCTTGCCAAACGCGGCTGCGCCAACTTTTATGGCCATTGGGCAACCCATCGAAAAACGGTGAGTTGGCGAAAAGCGCGGTTGCAATCGGTTGCAGCGCAACCGCTACGCGCATTTTTTGAACCATATCCGCTTCAGAGCTGAAATCTAAATTTACCTGCACGCAAGACGTGCGATACATCATAAATTTCCCCATCGTGCCGACTCGATCCATATAATCGGTCATCAAAGTATAGCGACCTTTGGGCATAACGGGCATCATCTCATGAGACCAGATGGGCGCCGCGCCCAGCGCTATAAATCCAGCGCCAATTTCATCGCTGATGCCGCGTAGCTCGTCTAGATGCTGGTTAAGCTCACTGGCCGTTTCATGAATGGTCTTTAAAGGGGCGCCCGATAATTCCAACTGGCCGCCCGGCTCGAGGGATATATTTGCGCCATTTCGGGTCAATCCGATTAATTTATCCGCTTCTAAAACTGGCGCCCATCCGAAGCGGTCGCGCAGCGCTTCGAGGATGGTCTGGATTGAACAGGCCCCAGAATAGGGCAAAGGCATCTGATTTGCCTGGCAAAAGCCGAATTTTTCATGTTCGGTCCCGATGCGCCATTCGCTTTCCGGCTTGCAGCCAGCCGCCAGATAGGCCGCCATTTGCTCTGGGTGCTCGATGGGGCCTCCAGCAGATTGGGGAATAGACATTGCGGGATCTCCGAAGTTTCAGTCATGCAGATGTGCTGTGGATTAACCGAGCTGTCAATGGATGTAATTTTGGGGATCTAAAAAATAGTCTTTTTGCCAGATCGTTTGAGGGGTGTTCAAGCGTCGCGCCAAAAGCTGAAGCATCGGCTCGATTTGAAAATTATCTAGCTGGGTAAAGGCATCAAACAGCCGCTCTGCGCCTGTCGCACCGGTGGGAATAAACAGCGCCGGCTGGGCCGGTTGCTCGAGTTTCCACAGCTGCTGGTTCTGATGATATATCAGACTGATTTTGGTGATATCATCCAGCGCAATCACACCGCCTGTATCGGGGCCAAAATAGGTGATTTGGCCTTCGGTAACATCTACGATACCGGCCCCTTGTTGCGTTTTTGCGAATCGCGCGCGCTGCAGCCCGGCAAAGCCAATCAGCGCTCCAATAAGGGTCAGCGCGGCCCCCACCCAGGATAACAGCCCGAAAGTTTTGGTAAACCAATAGAGCCCTAAGGCAATAAGCGCCGCGCCGATAAACGCATCGCGCCAGCGCAGTAAAACCGCTGTGGCCTCGGGCCGTATCATCTCCAATCTCCTAGGTGAGCTTGCCAAAGACTTAGGGCGGTTACCGCGGCGGTATCGGCGCGCAAAATGCGCGGGCCCAAGCTGATGCAATGCGCATTTGGCAAGTTGGATATCTGCTGGCGCTCTGCCGCGTGAAACCCGCCTTCCGGACCGATTAAAATGGCGCAGGGCCCCGGTGCGAGCGCTGCGAATGAAGAGGCCGCGCCCGCCTGTGTTTCGTCGCAAAATAATAAGCTGCGATCTTGGGGCCAATGATCTAAAACCGCCTTTAATTTCTGTAACGCGTCAACCACTGGCACATAGGTGCCGCCGCATTGTTCGGCCGCTTCGATCGCATGGGCTTGCAACCGGTCGCGCCGAATCCGCTCTGAATTTGTAAAGGCGGTTTGCACCGGACAAATCCGCGCAGCACCTAATTCAGTGGCTTTTTCTACAATAAAATCGGTGCGTGATTTTTTGATCGGTGCGAAAAGAAGCCAGAGATCTGGTGGGGGCCGCAGCGCTTTGCTTTGTGTCAAACAGCTCAGCACGCCCGATTTTTTACCGGCTTGCGTGATTTCAGCCAGCCATTCGCCGTCTTGGCCGTTGAACACCAGCACGCGATCTCCCACGTTTTGCCGCATCACGGAAAATAGGTAATGCGCGTGCTCGCGCGTTAAAGGTAGTGATTGCGCCGGTGCCAGCGGGTGATCTACAAAGAGTCTGATTTTAGAATTCATAGGGCTTAACATATGTCTGAGCAGGGAACAAAACCAGAGGTGGCGGGTGAAGTTTTTGATGCTGTGAAAGGCAATTGGGTTGATCGCTTTGCGCCGCAGGCTAGCCGGCCCTATTTACGCCTGTCGCGGGCGGATCGGCCAATTGGAACCTGGTTGTTGCTGTTTCCTTGCTGGTGGGGGTTGTTTCTTGCAATTCTAGCCGATGGTCAATTTGCCTTAAGCGATTTGTGGATTTTTGTGGGATGCGGGCTGGGGGCTTTTTTAATGCGCGGGGCTGGCTGCACGTGGAATGATATCACAGATCGCAAATTTGACGGGGCGGTCGAACGGACCAAATCGCGGCCGATCCCCTCTGGGCAAGTATCGGTGAAATCGGCAGTGATTTGGATGGGCGCGCAGGTGGCACTGGCCGCCTGCATTCTGTTCAGCTTTAACGCGGCGGCGATCATATGCGGGATCATCGCCCTGATCCCTGTGGCGATTTACCCTTTTGCGAAACGCTTTACCTGGTGGCCGCAGGTCTTTTTGGGCTTGGCGTTTAATTGGGGCGTTTTATTGGCCTTTATCGCCCATCAGGGCGGGTTACAGGTTGCCGCGCTGATCCTATATCTAAGCGGTATTTTCTGGACGCTGTTTTACGATACAATTTATGCCCATCAGGATATTGAAGATGACGCATTGATCGGTATCAAATCCACCGCGCGTTTATTTGGCGCAAAGACATGGCCTTGGTTGTTGGGCTTTGCCCTGACCAGCGGGGGATTGATGCTGGGCGCTTTGGCGCTGCAGGTACAGGGGCCAGCTTTCTGGGTTGCGGGTCTGGGCGTTGCTGCCTTTGTGCTACATATGTTGTGGCAATTGCGTCAGTTCCGCCTAGGAGAAACCGAGTTGTTGTTGCGACTGTTTCGGGCAAACAGCCATACCGGCTTTTTGCCCGTGGTGTTCTTTGGCCTTGCGGTTTTCCTTTATTGAACCCTTTGGCGCGAGAGCCTATGAAGCTACCAGCCCTGTAAACCGAGCGATTTTATGCGATTTTTGGCCAAGCGCTACATTCTTATTACCTTTAGTGGCGCCGCGATCTTGGCCTGTTTCTGCGCTATGGCTTTGGTTTGGGTGCTTGAAGCAAAAACCATATCGCGGCTTGAAGCGGCCTTTGTAAAGGCGGATCTGGATTGGGTTGAGGTTGCCGCTGATGGGCGGCAGGTGGTGCTTTCTGGCCAAGCCGAAACCGCGGCGCAGCGGTTTCAAGCATTGACACTGGCGCGTAAAACCGTGGCGATGCACAATCTATCAGATCAGATTTCTGTATCTGAGACAGACGCTAAAACACCAGCTGCGCTTACCCTGCAGATTTTAAAAACCCCAAAGTTTATCCGCGCAATGGGCAATGTGCCAAGCGGGCCGACGCAAGAGACGCTGCTGGCGGGTTTGCGTGATATGGCCGCGGGGCAGGTGGAGCTAAAACATTTCTTTACCGCCGCCCAGCGCCGCCCGTCTGAAACATGGCTCACCACCCAGCAGCTTGGGTTTGAAGCTTTGGCGCAGATACATCGCGGCGAGGTCACAATTGCGGAAGATCGCGTTGTTGTGAAAGCGCTGGCAAAAACGGAAGAGCGCCGGCAAGCGGTTTTGACAAATCTAGAGCAGCTTAGCCCGGCTGGCCTTCTTTATGAAGTTGTGGTGGTGGCGCCCAATGCTGCGCCCGAAGGCTATCGCTTTCGCGCGGTGAAACGCAGTGGCGCGTTGCGGGTTCTGGCCTGCCGAGTTGATAGCCAAATGCATCTCAAAGCGCTTGCTTCAGCTTTGCAAGCGTTTGGCGTGACGCATGGATTGCCCTGCTTGATGAATTTGGCAGATCGCCCAAGCGGGTTTGATGAAACCATTTTCTTGGCGCTCGATGCAGTAAAACCGATCCGCGCAGCCACGATTCATTTAGAGGATAACCACCTTCAGCTGTTTTTTCCCGATCTGCCAGAGGCCGATAGCATCGCCGCAGTGGTTGAAAAAATAAAACAGCGATTGCCAGAGGGCTATGGGGTTGAAGCGTCCAGAAATCTGCCCGATATGGCGGACGGGGGTCTCGCTGCAGAGTTTTCCTTTGAGCTTGAGGCGGATGGCAACTTAATTCTGCAGGGCCCTTTGAAAGATCAACGCGCTCAAAGGGCGGTAAAAGCGCTGGCGCAGGCCCGGTTTGGATTTGATAAGGTGGTGTTTTCTGGATCGCTGGTTCCGGCGCTGGGCAATGATTGGACCCTGCAGATCCTGTCTTTGATCGAGGCGATGCTGCCCTTGCAGCGGGCGCAAATGCGCTTGACCCGGCAGGATCTAGCGATCTCTGGCCTGTCGCATCGCAAGGATGCGCAGGCCGCCTTGGCGTTAAGTGTGCGCCAGATCTTGCCAAACACTGTTCGCACCGATTTGCAGATTACCTATCAACCGCCCCCCAAAACAGAGCCAGATCTGCTGCCGGCTGCCCTTTGTATCAGCCAAATAAACGGGCTGCTACAATCTGAAAAAATCAATTTTGACCCGGGATCGGATCAGGTGAATTTGGCAGGCCAGAACCTCTTGGATAAAATCGCGGAGATATTGCGCCAATGTGGAGAAATTCCGCTTGAAATTGCCGGCCATACAGACAGTCAGGGGCGCGAGGAAATGAACCTGCAACTGAGCCAAATGCGCGCGCAGGCGGTTATGATGGAGCTGCAAAGGCGGCGTATTTTAACCGGCAGTTTTGTGGCGCAAGGCTATGGTGAAACCAAACCCATTGCTGCAAATGACAGCGCAGAAGGGCGTGATATCAACCGGCGGATTGAATTTTATCTGCGCGAAAATGAACCGGTACCGCCGGTGCAGGGCGATCCAGAAACGCTGCCAGCTGAGGCAAGGATAAATGCTAATGCAGGCCAATGAGGTGATGTTAATCGGTGCGCTCGCGCTGTTCGTAGCTTTTGTTATGGGCTGGTGCATGCATTGGCTTTGGATGCAGCTTTTGCGGGGCTCTTTGCCCAGCATCGAGGCGATGACCAACGTTACACAAGAGCTGCTTAACGCCACAGCGCAGCGCGATGCGGCGCGTGAAGAGGCCGCCCTAAAAGAGGCTGAGCTGACCAACCTATTGGCCCAAGCGCGGGCAGAACGTGACGCGGCGATGGAGGGGTTGCGACAGGCTCGGATCAGCGAAACCGACCGATCCTAACGCCCCAAGCCGAGCGCGATGGTGCGGCTACCAGCGCCTCAAAGCCCGCTCGTCGCTGTCTTTTGCCTCTACCCAGTTTGCTCCGGACGCGGTTATCTCTTTTTTCCAAAAAGGTGCGCGCGATTTGAGATAATCCATCAGAAAATCGGCGGCGGCAAACGCGTCACTGCGATGCGCGGCGGCGGTTGCCACCATCATGATCCCCTCACCTGGGGCAAGGTTTCCATAGCGATGCAGCACCAGCGCGTCCTGCAAGGACCATCTGTCAATTGCCCTTTGGGCGATCTCAGAAATCGCCTTTTCGGTCATGGCGGGGTAATGTTCGATTGCAAGGGTTTGTAAATCCCTTGCAGATGTGTTGCGCACAATCCCGGTGAAGGTAACTATTGCGCCGGCATTGTCTTGTCTCTCGGCAAAGTTTTGCGCTTCTTTACCCAGATCAAAGGGGTGTTCTTGAATGAGGATTCGCATGATCAGCCCCCCGTCATCGGAGGAAAAAATGCAACTTCTTTGGCGCCGTTGAGCGGGGCGTTAAACTCAACCAATTCTTGATCCACTGCGGCGCGCAGCGCAGAGAGATCCGAAAACGCCAGCGCGTAGCGCGGATCTTTGGCGCGCAGCTCTGTTATAAGATCCGCCACTGTAGCGGCTTGGCTGTCAATGGTTTCGCGGGGGATGCCGATGCGCTCGCGCAGCCAAGCAAAATATAAAACCTCTATCATGCCTCATCTTTCAAAAACGGAAGCGCTTTTTTGAAATAATCAAAGCCGGTGATCAAGGTTAAAGCGGCTGCAACCCAAAGTAAGATCAGCCCGACATTGCCCGACCAGATCATCGCATGATGCTTCCAGAACACGCCCAGCGTATCTTGGGCGCCGCCGTTTAGGATATTGTTCAGCGCGTCTGGGCCGATTTCTCGCGCCGAGAGCTTCAGATAATGCTCAAAAACACCTTGTGAGAATAAAATTGCAATCGCCGCCATTTGCGCGGTGGTTTTCCATTTTGCCAGTTTTGTGACCTGCAGCGTGCTGGCACTATCGCCCAAAAACTCGCGCAGGCCAGACACAAAAACTTCGCGAAACAAAATCACAGTCGCGGGCAGCACCAGCCATGGCGACATGCTCGAATACCCCACAATGATCAGAAGCGCGATGATAACCATTGCTTTATCCGCGATCGGATCGAGCATTTGGCCTAATTTGGTTTCCTGTTTCCACGTGCGGGCGAGGAATCCATCAACCCAATCGGTAAGCGCGGCAAATATAAACAGCAGCAGCGCGAACCAATCCGCATAGGGCCGGTTAAAATACAAAAACATCAGCGCCAATGCGGGCGCAGCAAGCAAGCGCCCCGTGGTTAAAATATTTGGAACCGTCCATATCATAGCCTTGGTGTATCCAAACTTATTCAAAAGGAAAAGGCCAGCAACTGCCACAAGGCTGAAAACCGCCTTAGGCCCCGAATGCCAAGCGCGGCTGAGGCGGTTTCTAGAGCGTTGCGGCGTGCTACTGCGCCGTAAAAAAGCCCTTATACCTGTCTCGCAGCAGGTTCTTTTGCACTTTACCCATCGTATTGCGCGGCAATTCCGCGATGATTTGGTAGGATTTTGGATGTTTAAAGCGTGCTAATTTTTGCGCCACTTCTGCGGCCAAATCGCTTTCCCGCAAAGTAACCCCGCTGCGGAGCACCACCACGGCCAGCACGGTTTCGCCAAAATCTGCATGCGGCACGCCGATCACGGCGCTTTCCAAAACGCCGGGCACATCATCTAAGATTTGTTCGATTTCCTTCGGGTAGATATTATAACCACCCGAGATGATCAGGTCTTTGCTGCGCCCGACGATATGCACATATCCTTGTGCATCGATTTTTCCCAAATCACCGGTGATGAAAAACCCGTTTTCTCGCAGCTCGGCAGCGGTTTTTTCTGGCATGTTCCAATAGCCTTGAAACACGTTGGGGCCGCGTATTTCGATCATTCCAATTTCGCCTTGGGAAAGCAGTTCTTCGGTTTTTTCATCGATGATCCGCAGCTCTATACCGGGCAAAGGAAAGCCAACAGTGCCCGCGCGCCGCTCAGCGTTATAAGGGTTTGACGTGTTCATATTGGTCTCGGTCATGCCGTAGCGTTCTAGAATGCGATGCCCGGTGCGGCTTTCAAAGGCTTCATGGGTTTCTGTTAGAAGCGGCGCGCTGCCCGACACGAAGAGGCGCATGTTTTCGGTAACGCTTTTGGTGAAATTTGGGTCATTTAACAAGCGGGAGTAAAAGGTTGGTACCCCCATTAATGTGGTGGCCATTGGCATATCTTGGATCAGCTGTTTGGCGTCAAACGCGGGATAAAACCGCATCGAGCATCCGGCAAGAAGGCAAATATTTGTGGCCACAAAAAGCCCGTGAGTGTGAAAAATAGGCAAAGCGTGCAAAAGCACATCTTGGGCGGTAAAGCGCCATGCGTCGCATAATGTTTTTGCGTTTGATAACAGGTTATCATGGCTAAGCATCGCCCCTTTTGAGCGCCCGGTAGTGCCCGATGTATACAGAAAGGCTGCCAGATCATTGCCACTGCGGGCGCGGGGTTGGAAGCTTTTGGGATGTTGCATCGCCAAGCCTGTAAAGCCGCCGCTGCCATCCCCATTCAAAACCTGCAATTGCGCCTGCGCTGCCTGCGCCACGGGGCGCAAAGCGGTTTCTGCTTTGGCGTCGCACAACACCAGTTTTGCCCCTGAATTTTCGATAAAATAGGCCATTTCACGAGCTGTATAGGCGGTGTTTAAAGGCAGAAAGATTACCCCTGCTTGCAAACAGGCCGCGTAGGTGGCCAATGCCTCGGGGGATTTTTGAACCTGCACGGCCAATCGATCCCCGACCTCTAGCCCAAGCGCCTCCAACACATGCGCGTATTGTGCGGCAGTTTCTAAAAAGCGCTGATAGCTCCAAACGTCCCCATCTGGCAGGATCAAGAACGGCGCCTCAGAGCCGATATGATCGGCAAACAGCGCGTCGAATAAAACATTGCTCATTTTGAGGGCTTTCTATGCTGTGAGCAATTTCGCCATATGTTGAACCGCGATCTGATATCCGTGGCTGCCGAACCCAGCGATCACGCCCTCGGCGCGCAGCGACACGTAAGAATGATGGCGGAAGCTTTCCCGTTTATGGATATTAGAGATATGAACCTCTAAAATTGGGCCCTCAAACATGTTTAAAGCATCCAAAATGGCGATCGAACTATGCGATAACGCCCCCGGGTTCATTATAATGCCCTCGGCTTCCTCTCGCGCTTGATGGATCCAATCAATCAGCTGGCCTTCATGATTTGACTGCAAATGCGTCAACGTCAGGCCCATTTGGTCAGCGGTCAAATCGCAATCGAGGGCAATATCGTGTAATGTGTCATGCCCGTAGAGTTCAGGTTGGCGTTTTCCCAACAGATTCAAATTCGGTCCGTTCAGCATAAAAATCATGCGCGCCATTGTTTTGTCCTTTTGCTGCATTAGATGCTCTGAGCACGTCACTAGCACAGTGACTGCGTGGTTTAAAGGCTGGCCCAAAGGATCAGGCTAGCCCCGAAAACCACCCGATAGATCACATAAGGCGTGAAGCTGATGCTGCGCAGCAGGCGCATCATTAGCCCCAAAGCAATGAACGCTGAGAAGGCTGCAAAAGCGGCGGCCAATGCCGCATCGCGCAATCGTGTGGTCGCTCCCTCGGCAATCAGATCAAGGCTGGCCAGCGCTGTCGCGGCTAGGATCACCGGGATTGACATCAGCATGGATAAGCGCGCGGCTTCGTGCCGACTATAGCCTGCCAAGAGCGCCCCGGTGATGGTGATGCCGGATCGCGAGGTGCCCGGAATAAGCGCTAGCGCTTGCCAGAGGCCCAGTTTCAGCGCATCGCCTCGGCTGAAATCTGAAAGAGTTTTCAGGCTTTTGGGGCGTCGATCAGCCCACCAGAGAAGCAGGCCGAATCCCAGCATTGCCCAGCCGATCAGCGCAACATTTTCGCGCATCGCGCCGCTTACACCAGAAAGTTTGAGCATAAAGCCGACGGCGATGGCGGGCAGGGTGGCATAGATCAGGTAGAGCGCGAATCTGGCCTCGGGTTGCGTGGTTCTGCCTTTCAATAGGTGGCCGGCGCCAAAAAAGATCTTCCGCACCTCGCTGTGAAAATACAGCATAACGGCAAGCAGCGTGCCGAAATGGACGGCGACATCGATAACAGGCCCTTGATCTGTGGTACCGGTGAGCGCAGGAAATAGGATCAAATGGGCGCTTGAGGAAACGGGAAGGAATTCGGTAACCCCTTGAATAATAGCTAATATAATCAAATGAAGCAGGGGCATTTAAAACCTTATAATGGTGCAAACCCATCATATAACCAACAGATTTATAATAGAAACACTCTTTTTAAGTCCGACTCGGACTTAATTTTTGATCTAGATTGTCAATTATTTGCTTTTTAAGGGCGTAATTGAAAATAAACGTCAGCACTTCTGCCTTTTCTTTTTGATAGGCTTCCGCTACATAACCAGAAAGTGAAAGTAGGAGGCTCTCATGGCCAAGCAGCCAATGTTAAAATTCGTGTCGATCGAACGCGATATGCCAAAGAAACGCAGCGCAACCGAGCGTGCAGAAGATTTCAAAGAAATTTACGCCGAATTCGCGGCTGAGAAGGCAAAAGAGCAGGCCAGCCGCTGTAGCCAATGCGGGGTGCCTTACTGCCAGTCGCATTGCCCGCTTCACAACAACATCCCCGATTGGTTGCACTTAACCGCCGAGGGCCGCCTGCAAGAAGCCTATGAGGTGTCGCAGGCGACCAATAGTTTTCCTGAGATCTGCGGGCGGATCTGTCCGCAAGACCGTCTGTGCGAGGGCAATTGCGTGATCGAGCAATCGGGCCATGAAACTGTCACGATTGGGGCTGTCGAGAAATATATCACCGATACCGCATGGCAAGAAGGCTGGGTGCAGCCTTTATCACCTGCACGCGAGCTTGATAAATCGGTTGGTATTATTGGCGCAGGGCCCGGTGGGTTAGCCGCTGCAGATCGGCTGCGCCGGGCGGGGTTTCAGGTGACGATTTATGACCGCTATGACCGGGCAGGTGGATTGCTCACCTATGGTATTCCCGGCTTCAAGCTGGAAAAAGACATTGTTATGCGCCGCAATCAGCAATTGGTTGATGGCGGGGTGACGCTTAAGTTGAATTGCAATATCGGCGAAGATATCACGTTTGAGGACCTGCGCGCGCAGCATGATGCCGTGATTGTGGCTACTGGCGTTTACAAAATCCGCGATTTGGATGTTCCGGGCGGCGCGCTCTCGGGCGTTGTGCAAGCGCTCGACTTTCTGGCCACGTCAAACCGTGAAAATTTTGGCGATGACGTGCCAGAATTTACCAGTGGTGCGTTGAATGCTGCCGATAAAAACGTGGTGGTGATCGGCGGTGGGGATACGGCGATGGATTGCGTGCGCACGGCGATCCGCCAAGGGGCCACCTCGGTAAAATGCATGTACCGCCGCGACCGCGCCAATATGCCCGGATCGCAGCGGGAAGTTGAAAATGCCGAGGAAGAAGGCGTTGTTTTTGAATGGCTATCCGCGCCAGAAGCTTTTGTAGATGATACGAACATTCAGGATGTGAAAGCGGTCGCCGGGCAAGCTGGCCCGGTGCGCGGCGTGCTGGGCCATAAAATGCGTCTTGGGGCGCCTGATGCCACCGGACGGCGCATGCCCGAGGTGATCGAGGGCAGCCGCTATGTCGAAAAGGCGGATCTGGTGATCAAAGCGCTGGGCTTTGAACCGGAAGATCTTCCGCATTTATTTGACCAACCCGAATTGCCCGTGACCCGCTGGGGAACGATAAAAGCCGCGTTTGGAAGCGGGAAAACAGCGCTTCCGGGGGTTTACGCAGTGGGCGATATCGTGCGCGGGGCCTCCTTGGTGGTTTGGGCCATCAAAGATGGGCAGGATACGGCCAATGCGATCATTGCCGAGCTGCAACCTTCGGCTGCTATCGCCGCAGAATAACAAGATAAAAGGCCGCGCTGACGCCCGCCATCAAATGGCTTCGGGCAAATTGGTCGCCGCCGCATAAGGAGATGATCCATGACACATGAAAACACCACGGGCTTTGGGCCAGATTGGATGAAGCAACAGGAACAAAAGCGCCAATGGATGACGCAGAACAGCCTGTATCGCGAAGAAGATGAGCATGCCTCATGCGGCGTAGGTTTGGTGGTGTCGATCAATGGCAAGGCCAGCCGCAAAGTTGTTGAAAATGGCATTGCCGCGTTGAAAGCGGTTTGGCACCGCGGCGCTGTGGATGCAGATGGCAAAACCGGCGACGGAGCCGGCATTCACGTGCAAATACCCGTGCGGTTTTTCTATGATCAAATCCGCCGGACGGGGCATGAACCGCGCCAAGATGAGCTGGTGGCTGTGGGGCAGGTGTTTTTACCCCGCGCAGATTTTGGCGCTCAAGAAACCTGCCGAAGCATCGTTGAAAGCGAAGTTTTGCGGATGGGTTATTATATCTATGGATGGCGGCACGTGCCCGTTGAGGTCAGTTGTTTAGGCGAAAAAGCCAACGCAACGCGGCCCGAAATTGAACAAATTCTGATCAGCAACTCCAAAGGGGTAGATGAAGAAACGTTTGAGCGCGATCTCTACGTGATCCGCCGCCGAATTGAAAAATCTGCGGCCGCATCGGGTGTGGGGCAACTTTACATCGCCTCGCTATCTTGCCGTTCGATCATTTACAAGGGCATGATGCTGGCCGAACAGGTGGCGGTGTTCTATCCTGATTTGATGGATGAGCGCTTCACCAGCGCCTTTGCCATCTATCATCAGCGCTATTCCACAAACACGTTTCCCCAATGGTGGTTGGCGCAGCCGTTTCGGATGCTCGCGCATAATGGCGAAATCAACACGCTGAAAGGCAATGTGAATTGGATGAAAAGCCATGAAATTCGCATGGCAAGTATGGCATTTGGCGAGACGGCTGAAGACATCAAACCCATCGTGCCAAGTGGCTCTTCTGATTCTGCGGCGCTTGACGCGGTGTTCGAGGCCTTGGTGCGCGCTGGGCGCAATGCGCCAATGGCGAAAACCATGTTAGTGCCTGAAACCTGGTCAAAGCAGGGCAAAGACCTGCCCGATGCTTGGCGGGATATGTATTCTTACTGCAATTCGGTGATGGAGCCATGGGATGGCCCTGCGGCGTTGGCGATGACCGATGGTCGCTGGGTTTGCGCTGGGCTGGACCGTAATGGTTTGCGCCCGATGCGCTATGTGGTGACGGGCGATGGCTTGCTGATCGCCGGATCCGAAACCGGCATGGTGCCGATTGACGAGGCCACGGTGCGCGAAAAGGGCGCTTTGGGCCCGGGGCAATTGCTCGCGGTCGATATGAGTGATGGAAAATTATACCATGACACAGCGATCAAAGATAAATTGGCGGCCGCGCAGCCCTTTGGCAGCTGGGTTGAGAAAATCAACGAATTAGACGCGCCTTTGGCAAGCGTCACCGAAGCCCCGCTATTTACCGGCGCAGATTTGCGTCAACGTCAGATTGCCGCGGGATATTCGATCGAAGAGCTCGAACAAATTCTGGCGCCGATGGCCGAAGATGGCAAAGAAACGCTGGCATCGATGGGTGATGATACGCCGAGCGCGGTCTTGTCGAAAAAATATCGCCCCTTGTCGCATTATTTCCGGCAAAATTTCTCGCAAGTGACCAACCCGCCGATTGACAGCCTGCGCGAATACCGCGTGATGAGCCTGAAAACGCGATTTGGAAATCTTAAAAACGTATTGGATGAAAGCAGCGCGCAAACTGAAATTCTGGTGCTTGACAGCCCCTTCGTTGGAAATGCGCAATGGGAGGAATTGACCCGGCATTTTAACGCGCCGATGGTTGAGATTGACTGTAGCTTTGCCGTTGGCTCAGGGCCATCAGCCCTGCAAACAGGCTTGGAGCGCATCCGGGCAGAGGCAGAAGATGCCGTACGTTCGGGGGCGGGTCATTTGGTTTTGAGCGATCACGCCTCTAACGCAGAAAAAATCGCCATGCCGATGATTTTGGCCACCTCCGCGGTGCACAGCCATCTCACCCGCAAAGGCTTGCGTACGTTCTGTTCGCTGAATGTGCGGTCTGCAGAATGCATTGATCCGCATTATTTTGCGGTTTTGATTGGCGCGGGGGCAACGGTGGTGAATGCCTATTTGGCCGAGGACAGTTTGAACGATCGGATTGAGCGCGGCTTGCTGAACGGGACCCTGACAGAGGTTGTGTCGCGCTATCGCGAGGCGATCGATCAAGGCTTGCTGAAAATCATGTCGAAAATGGGTATTTCGGTGATTTCTTCCTATCGGGGCGGTTTGAATTTTGAAGCTGTTGGGCTTAGCCGTGCGATGTGCGCTGAATATTTCCCGGGCTTGATGAGCCGGATTTCGGGCATTGGCGTCAGCGGCGTGCAGAAAAAAGCAGAAGAAATTCACGCGGCAGCTTGGCAGGGTGCCACGGGTGTTTTGCCGATGGGCGGGTTTTATAAATCGCGCAAAACTGGTGAAACCCACGCTTGGGAGGCCCAGACCATGCATATGATGCAAACCGCCTGTGATCGGGCCAGCTTTGATTTATGGAAACAATATTCTGCCCGCATGCAATCAAACCCGCCAATTCATTTGCGCGATTTGCTGGCTGTGAAGCCGATCGGTGATCCTGTGCCATTAGAGGAAGTGGAAAGCATCACCGCGATTCGTCGGCGCTTTGTGACGCCGGGTATGTCTTTGGGTGCCTTAAGCCCGGAAGCGCATAAAACGCTAAACGTCGCGATGAACCGTATCGGTGCCAAATCGGATAGCGGCGAAGGGGGCGAGGATCCAGCGCATTTTCACCCCGAACCAAATGGTGACAACCCATCGGCGAAAATTAAGCAAGTTGCTTCGGGCCGCTTTGGCGTGACTGCGGAATATCTCAACCAATGTGAAGAGCTTGAGATTAAGGTCGCGCAAGGGGCGAAACCAGGTGAAGGCGGTCAGCTGCCGGGCATGAAGGTCACCGATTTGATCGCCCGTTTGCGCCATTCCACCAAGGGCGTTACGTTAATTTCCCCGCCTCCACATCACGATATTTATTCGATCGAGGATTTGGCGCAGCTGATCTATGATTTGAAACAAATCAACCCGCGCTGCAAAGTGACGGTGAAATTGGTCGCTTCTTCGGGCGTGGGCACGATCGCGGCCGGGGTTGCAAAAGCCGAAGCAGATGTGATTTTGATTTCCGGCCATAATGGGGGCACCGGTGCCTCTCCGGCAACCTCGATCAAATTTGCCGGCTTGCCATGGGAAATGGGATTGACCGAGGCCCATCAAGTGTTGGCGATGAACAATCTGCGCGACCGCATTACTTTACGCACCGATGGCGGTTTGCGCACGGGTCGTGATATCATCATGGCTGCGATGATGGGGGCCGAAGAATTTGGCATCGGCACCGCAGCGTTGATTGCGATGGGCTGTATTATGGTGCGGCAGTGCCAATCCAACACATGCCCGGTCGGCGTGTGCACGCAAAACGAAGAGCTGCGCTCAAAATTCACCGGCTCTGCGGATAAAGTCGTGAATTTGATCACCTTCTATGCGCAAGAGGTGCGCGAAATTCTGGCGAGCATTGGCGCGCGCTCATTGGATGAGATCATTGGTCGGGCCGATCTGCTCGGTCAAGTCAGCCGGGGCGCCGAACATTTGGATGATCTGGACTTGAACCCACTTCTGATCCGCGTCGATGGGGCTGACACGGTTGTGTATAACCGTGACCGTCCCCGCAATACGGTTCCTGATACGCTGGATGCTGAGATTGTGCGCGACGCGGCGCGGTTTTTACAAGATGGCGAAAAAATGCAGCTGTCTTATTCGGTTCAAAACACCCACCGCACCGTCGGCACGCGCATATCCAGCCATATCGTAACCAAATTCGGTATGCGCAATGCGCTGCAAGAAGATCATCTAACGATCAAGCTTACCGGCAGCGCGGGCCAATCTTTGGGCGCCTTCGCCGCGCCCGGGCTGAAGCTGCAAGTGTCGGGGGATGCCAATGATTATGTTGGTAAAGGGCTGTCAGGGGGCATGATTGTGGTGCGCCCTGCAATGACCAGCCCCTTGGTGGCGGCGGATAATACAATTATCGGCAACACGGTTCTCTATGGCGCCACCGATGGCCACTTATTCGCAAGCGGGCGCGCCGGTGAGCGCTTTGGCGTGCGCAATTCAGGTGCCAAGGTTGTGGTTGAAGGCTGCGGCAGCAATGGGTGCGAATATATGACCGGCGGGGTTGCGGTGATTTTGGGCACTGTCGGGGCCAATTTTGGCGCCGGTATGACGGGTGGCATGGCCTATATCTATGATCCAGACTCGCTGGCGCAAAGCCGGATGAATATGGAAACATTGGTCACCTGTCCGGTCACGATTGGACATTGGCAAGAGCAGTTGAAATCTTTGATTTCACGCCATGCTGAAGAAACCGGCAGCCCTAAGGCGCATGATATTTTGCGCCAATGGGATGTGGAAAAAGACCACTTTTTGCAAGTGTGCCCTAAAGAGATGTTGGTGCATCTGCCGCATCCTTTATCGGATGAAGCCAAAAGTATTCCGGCTGAATAAGCAAAGCAGCGCTTGGGCCCTTGGTTTAAAGAGCTCAAGCGCGCTGCCTATGTCAGACGCGTCTTTGGCAAACCGGCTTAGGCGATATAATCGTGCCAAGCAGGATAAATTGGCGTTTGAAGGATTGAAAAACCCGCTCTGACAAGGCATTCAAAGTGAGACGTTATTTGTTTTGAAAGTCTGAAATGCTGCGCTTGTATCATGCCCCTCTCTCGCCGTTTTGTCGGAAAATTCGGCTGACCCTTGCTGAAAAACGCGTTGAGGTTGAGCTGGTCGATGAAAAATACTGGGAGCGCAGCACGGATTTTTTGCGCCGTAATCCGGCTGGGCAAGTTCCGATTTTGCGCCATGAAAGCGGCTATCTCACTCAAAGCGGTGCGATTTGCGAATTTCTTGAGGATTTATACCCCGATCCAGCGCTGCTGCCCAAAACCGCTTTGGACAAATACGAAATGCGCCGTTTGATCGCGTGGTTCGATGATAAGTTTCACAAAGACGTGACGGTAAAATTGCTAAATGAGCGGGTGATCAAGAAAATCACCGGTGAGGGTTTTCCTGAAAGCAAACACGTGATTGCAGGTATGAAGGCGATAAAATTTCATCTTGATTATATGTCTGAGCTGTTGGACCAGCGCCGCTGGCTTGCGGGGGATCAGATGACGCTGGCAGATTTTGCAGCTGCCGCGCATCTGTCAGTGCTAGATTATATTTCAGATGTGGATTGGAATCGATCGGCCATCGTGAAAGATTGGTACGCAAAAATCAAATCTCGCCCTGCGTTTCGAAGTATTCTGGCGGATCAAGTGCCGGGGTTTCCACCGCCCAAACATTACAATGATTTGGATTTCTAACATGGCGTGCGGCTCAGGCAGAGGCGCGGCGTCCTATATTGGGCCGGGATCTGATGCAAGAGCTTAAACAGCGGCTTTTGGCGCAGGCCAAGGGGGAAGGTTTTGATCAACTGGCGATTTGCCAACCCTCGGCCGTACCCCAGATGGAGGCCGATTTGCGCGCATTTTTGGCCAAAAATTATCATGGACAAATGGCTTGGCTGGAGGATCGCCAAGCCTGGCGTTCGGATCCCAGCGCCCTGTGGCCAGAGGCGAAATCGGTTATAATGCTGGCGCGGTCCTACGCGCCCAGCGAAGATCCGATGGCGGTTTTGGCGCAGCCTGATCGCGGTACAATTTCTGTTTATGCCCGAAATAAAGATTACCATGATGTTATTAAAAAGCGTCTGAAAGCCTTGGCCCGTTGGTTAATCGCCGAGAAGGGCGGCGCTGTTAAAGTGTTTGTGGATACGGCGCCGGTGCCAGAAAAACCCTTGGCGCAGGCTGCTGGGCTTGGCTGGCAAGGCAAACATACCAATTTGGTCAACCGATCGCTGGGCAATTGGTTTTTCTTGGGCGCGATTTTTACAACGCTCGATTTGCCGTTGGATGAAAAAGAGCCGGATCATTGCGGATCTTGTCAGGCGTGTTTGCAGGCTTGCCCGACGCAGGCTTTTCCAGCGCCATATCAGCTGGATGCGCGGCGCTGCATTTCCTATCTGACGATTGAACATAAAGGCCCGGTGGATCTTGATTTACGGGCGCAGATGGGAAATCGCATTTATGGTTGCGATGATTGTTTGGCGGCATGCCCGTGGAATAAATTTGCACAAACCGCGCAAGATATGCGCTTTCATGCGCGCGAAGATTTAACCGCGCCAAAATTGGCCGAGCTGGCGATGCTAAAGGATGCGGAATTTCGCCAGAAATTTTCGGGCAGCCCGATCAAACGAATCGGCCGTGATCGTTTTATACGCAATGTGCTTTATGCGATCGGAAATTCGCAGCAGGTTGAGTTGGCAGCGGTGGCCGCCCGACTGCAATCAGATGCTGACCCAACGGTCGCAGAAGCAGCGATTTGGGCGCAAGCGCAGCTTGAAAAACTTTAACTGGCCGAAAGCGGCTTTGATCCGCGGCTTTGTGTCGTAATCTGTCTTTCTTTTGGCTTTAATTGCGACTAGGTGCGGGCGGAGGCAACTGTAACAGTCAATCATTAAGAGGATCAGATGGCCGTTTTACTGGGCGTTGATACGGGTGGTACTTTTACGGATGCAGTTTTGCTGCGCGATGAAACAGAAGTGATCGCCAGCGCAAAATCCTTAACCACGCGCGCAGATCTGGCCGAGGGCATTGGCAAGGCTGTCGCGGCGGTTTTGGCCGCCTCGCAGATCAAACCGGAAGAGATCGCGATGGCCTCGCTATCAACCACATTGGCCACGAACGCGTTGGTTGAAGGGCAAGGCGGACGGGTGGGATTGGTCTATATCGGGTTTCGCCCCGGTGATCTGATCCGCCATGGCCTGTCTGAGGTATTGGCCGGTGATCCGGCCATCGAATTACCCGGGGGGCATGATCATTCAGGATCGGAGCAGCAGCCTTTGGGTCTGCGCGCCTTGCAAAGCTGGGTAGAGGCGCAAACCGGGGTGTCAGCTTTTGCCGTGGCCGGGCAGTTCGCCACGCGCAATCCGGCGCATGAAGAAGCGGCGAGCCAGCTTATCCGCGCGGTCTCGGGAAAGCCGGTCAGCGCGTCTTATCAGCTATCCTCGAAATTAAATGGGCCAAAGCGGGCGCTCACATCGGTGTTAAACGCCCGTTTGATTGGGATGATTGATGGTTTGATTGAGCGGGCAAGCTTCAAATTAACGGCGCTTGGTATTCTGGCGCCCTTGATGGTGGTGCGCGGCGATGGGGCCTTGATTTCGGCGCAACTGGCGCGCGACAAACCCATCGAGACCATTCTAAGCGGGCCTGCTGCCTCGCTGGTGGGCGCGCGGTGGCTCACTGGTGAAAAAACAGCTTTGGTTTCTGATATTGGTGGCACCACCACGGATATTGCCGTTTTGCGCAACGGGCAACCAGCGCTGGATCCGCAGGGGGCCCAAGTGGGCCCTTATCGCACCATGGTGGAGGCTGTTGCTATGCGCACCTCTGGTTTGGGGGGCGATAGCGAAGTTCATTTTTTATCTGAAGGGTTGCAGGGTGGCGTTTTGCTGGGGCCCAAACGCGTTTTGCCAATTTGCTTGGCGGCGATAGAGGCCCCCGATCTGGTGCATGATGCGTTAGATCGTCAGCTCCATACGGCGCTTCCAAGCGAATATGATGGGCGTTTTGTGCGCCGCCTTGCGGGGCAGGCTATGCAAGGGCTACAAGGCCGCGATCTGGCGCTTTATCAGCGCCTCACCCTTGATTTTCAACCCTTGGATAAGGTGCTGAAAAGTCGGTTAGAGCAGCAGGTTTTGCGCCGCTTGCTGTCGCGGGGGGTGATACAAATTGCAGCTTTAACGCCTTCGGATGCCAGCCATTTTCTGGGCGCTTCGCAACTTTGGGATCGCGGTGCGGCGCAAAAAGCCCTGAGCGTTTTTGGGCGGCGGCGCACGGGCGCCGGGCAGCGCTTGGCAAAAAGCCCACAAGATATGGCGGATATGATAATCGATCAACTCACTCGCCAAACCTCCACTGCGTTGTTAGACGTGGCTTTTGCCGAAGAAGAGCAAAGCTTTGGGTTGGCCTCGCAAGATTTGGCAGGGCATATCTTGCTGGAACGTGGGCTAAGCGGGCATCGTGGATTGATAAAACTGGATGCTGGCCTAAACCTGCCTGTGGTAGGTTTGGGCGCTTCGGCGCCAAGCTATTACCCTGCGGTTGGGGCGCGCCTGAACTGCCCAATGCTGCTTCCCCAGCATGGCGATGTTGCAAATGCTATCGGCGCAGTTGTCGGGCAGATTACGATGCGCGCCAGCGGTACGGTGACCGCGCCCACAGAAGGCGTGTTTCGCGTCCATAGTGGCGCGGGCACGCAGGATTTTACGCAAGAAACACTGGCGCTTGAAACGCTTGAGCAGATCTTGAGGGATCAGGCGATAACGCAGGCGAAGGCTGCAGGGGCTGATGCGCTTGAGCTAAGCTGGCAGCGCGATATTTCAAAAACGCAGGCAGAGAATCGCATGGTTTTCATTGAAGCGCGACTAACCGCTGTGGTGTCAGGCCGGCCCCGCATTACGGCCTAGCGAAGGCTCTTCATGCGCGGCTAGGCTGGTTGGACTCTGTTGAAAAGCCAACGCTTATGCAGCCTCTGTTCTAGAACTCGAAACAAAAAACCGCAAAGTTCTGAACCTATCCTTCTTGGCTCATCAAAATCTCTTGCAAATTCTTTGCTTCGGGGCTTGTGATCCTTTGGCAGTAGGTTTATGAAGCGATTACCTGGCGCGGGATGGAGCAGCCCGGTAGCTCGTCAGGCTCATAACCTGAAGGTCGTAGGTTCAAATCCTACTCCCGCAACCAACCAACTGTTCTTATCATTCTTTTTTCTTAAAATTTATTTTTTGGGAAATTTATTGTCTCTGGTCACACGCGGGCGTTCTAAGTTGTGTCTGTCTTTTTGGTGCCTAATTGATGACCAGGTAATCAGTCGGCAAATATCTTTCAATCGTTAAATTCAAACTGAAAGACTTCGCTTATTTCTTTATCGAATACCCGAGCGATTAAGAAAGCCAACTCAAGTGTAGGATAATATTTTGCCTTCTCAATCGTGGCGATAGTCTGACGGGTTACGCCCACTTTACTTGCTAGCGTGATTTGGGACATTTCGTCTGAAATAAAGCGTAGATGTCGGATGTTATTTGTAATTACAGGTCTGCTGGACATCTTACACGCTCATGCGATAGCGTGCTAATTTTGCTATTTCTCCAAGGAGACCTCCAAATGAAAAGCAAAACATTAATAAAATAAGGCAGTCTATAATTTCATATCCAAATTTGAGTCCTAAAATAAGTATGACAAAACCTGCGCCTATAAATGATAAAGTGATTTTATCACCAGTCGATGCAATCGCTTTGTCCCGTTCATCCATTATAAAATTGTAATCAGCTTCGCCACAGATAATCTTTTCAATTACTGAGAAGATGACAGTGCCCACTACTGCCAAAACAATGCCGGCCACGATAGAAATAACTATGATCCAGAAAACAGTTTCAGCCCAAGTTTGGATGGCAGCTGGCCCATCCATCCAACCATTTGAATAGAGTTGCCGTATTTCGAGAATTAGCCAAATATTGATAGAAATGCCAATAATAATTTGAAGTATAGTGTTTTTTTCTTCATGGGATATTGCCAATTCTTTGTGTTAAATAATTTTACCACAATGTTAAATATATTTAACATTACAAAGAGTCAATATTTCGATATGAAATGCTTCTAATTTGCAAAAAATCATTTAAGCAAATCATTGTTTCACTTTAAAAAGTGGTAAGTTAATAAAACCGGTTTGCATAATTTGTTCATGGTTGTAACTTATGGGCCTATGTAATTATTTATCTCATAAATATTTGATTTTAATAATAAAATTAGACTCTAAGGCCGCAGATTCAAACCCAGCTCTCGCAATTAAGACAATAAAAACCCTCGCAATGCGGGGGTTTTTATTGCCGATACGTTTTGCCAAACCGGCCATAAAGGAGTCTCCGCAAGACGAAGTTGGCAACGTCACGTCATAAGTCTGGCGCTATGCCATTCGCTTGGGGATCGGTCGTGCCTATGCGATTTCTCAGCGCTTTTTAAATGTCAGTCGTGCAGCTTACTGCCCCAGTCTGGCGGGTCAATTTAAGGATCACCCTGAGCGCAGATGAATTTAAACTTAAAAGTCTCTCGTGGTTTTTTAGACCCATTTTGTCAGAATTCATCTGTGCTGGCACTTGCACGTTGTCGGCGCGCGCGCCTGTCAGCGGCAGGGCTGCAAAGCTGTAGCTCTTACTTCGCGCAAACGGGTCGAATTTATAGATCCACGCGGGCTAAACTCTAGATCTGGCAACTTGCTTAGAAAGATTTGAACGTGAGCGCTCATTAACAAACGCATGAGGGCCATTATGTTAAAAGCGTCACCCGATAGTTATGGATTAATCGCCAAACTCTTTCATTGGGTTTTAGCCTTCGTAATTCTTTGGCAATTATTCACCGGCACCAACTTAAATCAAATGGAACCGTCGGTTGAAAAGGGGCAATTCATTTGGTTTCACCAAATAACCGGAACCTTTTTATTTTGCGGGATTGTACTGCGGCTTCTGTGGAAATTTTACAACCGGCCCGTCTTTGAAGACAATCTTCCCAAACGCCATAGGGTTTTTTCAAAAATTCTGCAGTCGCTATTATATCTAATCTGTCTGTGGTTGCCCCTTCAAGGCTCAATGATGACCTGGGCGGGCGGGTTTGACGTTTATCTTGTCGGGATGATAAAAATACCGGCGCTGATTGCTGAAAACAAGGCGCTATATCCTAGTTTTGTATCCATTCACTTGGTCTCTTCGGTCCTGCTGCTCACCCTATCGCTGATACATATGGGTGCGGGGCTCTATCATGGTTATGTGATTAAGGATCGCTATAACGTATGGACGCGCATGGCGCTGCGCGTTCGCCGCGATTAACCGTAGATAAATTTCGTTCGTTCTTTTGTTTCCTGGCGATCATTGCTCCGGTAAGTGGCGGATCGGCTTTGGCCGCATTTTGAAGCGAATTTGGGGTGGCGGCTTTGAAGGGTAAATCTGGGGCTTCTGGGCGTGGCAGCGGGCAGGGCGTGTTTTTCAACAAGGGCGCATTGGCTGCGCCCCGCCCCGCAAGAAGAATTGCCTGGGATTTGATTTTTTCGGGCCAGTGCCGCCTTTTTTCCAGATCTATTCGAAATAAACCATGTTCAGGCGACGATATTTTCGCCTAAGATATGGGGCAATATTCGAAAGTCGCTAACTATGACATCATTTGAAACTTTGGATCTTACATCGGTTGATGCGCATGTCTTGCTGGTTCGGTTGAACAGGCCAGAGGTGTCCAACGCGTTCAACACACAGATGGCGTGGGATTTGATCAATCTGTTTGAGGGTTTGGCGCTCCAGCCTGACAACACCCGCGTTGTGGTTATAACCGGTGCGGGTGAAAAAGCCTTTTGCGCCGGCGGTGATCTCAAAGAGCGCAACGGCATGTCCGATGCAGCGTGGCAGGCGCAGCATCTGATTTATGAGCGGATGGTGCGCGCGGTGATTGCCTGCCCGCTTCCAACGATTGGGGCGATCAATGGCGCTGCTTATGGCGGGGGGTGTGAATTGGCGGCGGCGTTTGATTTTATCTATGCTTCTGAGCGCGCGCGCTTTGCGCAAACCGAAGTGCGCATCGGCATCATACCCGGTGCGGGGGGCACGCAAACGCTGGCGCGCGCCATTGGCGAGCGGCGCGCCAAAGAATTGATCCTATCGGGGCGGGTGTTTTCGGCGCAAGAGGCCTATGATTGGGGTCTTGCGAATGCGGTGTGCAGCGCGCAAAGCCTGTTGGAGACAGCGCTTGAGATGGCCAAAACCATCGCTGGAAATGCACCTATTGCGGTGCGTCAAGCCAAGCAAGCGATCCATAAGGGGCTGCAAATGGGCTTGATGGATGGTCTGGCTTTTGAGATTGAAGCCTATAATCGGACGATCCCGACGCAGGATCGCCGCGAAGGGGTTTCGGCTTTTAACGAGCGGCGCAACCCGGTTTTCAAAGGCCTATAGCGCGCTCGTGCCCGCCGTCTTTAGGGGCGCCGGTTTTGCGCCCTCTGCAAGGTCGATATGGTTCTGCTAAGACTGATCGGGCTGAGGCGATTTCAATGGTGTCAAAGCCCTACGGTTTATAGGCCCGCCAGATCCAACAGGTGTTTTTCAATCGGCTGCACGCCTTGATCATGTTTGATTTGAGTAAAGAAAAACGGCTTTTCCTGACGCTGCGCGGAGGCATCGCGACGCATCACCTCTAAATCGGCACCAACATAGGGCGCCAGATCGGTTTTATTGATCACCAAAATATCCGATTTTGTCACGGCAGGGCCGCCTTTGCGTGGAATTTCTTCTCCCGCGGCCACATCAATCACATAAACCGTCAGATCCGCCAATTCTGGGCTGAACGTCGCCGATAGATTATCTCCACCGCTTTCGATTATCACGATTTCAATTTCGGGATGGCGGGCTTCTAACTCGGCGATGGCAGAGAGGTTGATCGAGGCATCCTCGCGAATTGCGGTATGCGGGCAGCCCCCTGTTTCGACACCGATCACCCGATCTTCGGGTAGAATCTGCAACCGCATCAAGGCTTCTGCATCCTCGCGGGTATAAATATCATTGGTAATCACCCCAATCGAATACCGTTGTGACAGGCGCCGCGCCAGGGCGGCCGTGAGCGAGGTTTTACCCGCCCCAACGGGGCCTCCGATCCCAATGCGAACTGGTCCATTCATTTTACTCATGTTCTAAAAATCCGTGTGTGAAGCGTTTCATGCCGCATTGAGGCGACATCAGAAAGAAAGGTTGTGCTGCTCAGATCGTCTTCATTGGCGCCGCTTGCCTCTGCTGCGCAGGCGTTGATTTCAGGGGTGAGCGCCAATAAGATGTGTTGGCCTTGTGTTTGGCCTAAGGGCACAAGCCGTATGGCCGCTGAAATTAAATTGGCGCTGAATGCGTGTAAATAAGCGGCAATTATGTCTTCTTTGATCAGGTTTTCGCGCCGTGCCGCCGCCCCTAGCGCCACCGGATAGCATAGATCAGTGCAGTCCTGCCCCCACACTTCGCGGATCGTTTTGCCAAACGCCTGCCCTTGCAAAAGCGTTTCACTGCGCCGCTCGGCACTGGCTGATAAAGCCAAGGCAAGCTGGTTCACATGGATCAATTCTGCCTTGTTTTCCGATTCAAAGGCCAGGGCCAGTAAAATGGCATCGCTGCGCGCAGATCCAAGCCCAAGCAGATCTTGCAGCCAGTTTTGTAGGCTGGTTTGATCCGTCACATGGCGCTTTTCGATGGCCCATTCCAAGCCATGTGAATAGGCAAAGCCGCCGATTGGAAACGCCGGTGATAGCCATTGCAGTGCCGTGAGAAAGGTTTTGTTAGTGCTCATGCTCATGCTCATGCTGGCTATGATCCCCGTGCATGTAGTGATGAATATGGTCAATATTGCCATGATCATGGCTATGGGTACGCCCCATCCCATAAGCGCCGCCGGCGGGGGTGAAGGCTTCGTGCACAACCTTGGTTGTCCCGCCAAGCCTTGTGATCATATCCTCAATCACATGGTCATGGCAGATCAATAACCGCTCTGCTTCGATCTGGCAGGGGGTATGACGGTTGCCGATATGCCAAGCCAATTGCAGCAGATTAGGCCCGGTGATGGCGATCAGCTTTTCTTGCTTGGCAAGAATTTTAACGGTTTCTTTATTCGACAGCAGCAGGTGATCGCCCTGCTTTAGATCGGTGGTTTTGGGCAGATCCACCACAAAGTTTTTGCCACAATCCGTGCTGAGTTTGCGGCGCCGCAAAAACCGTTCCTCATAAGTCAGAGAACAGGTGTAATTTGCGGCCCCGGTTGGCGGATCTGTTTGCAATGATTGAGCGATTGGAAACATGAGCGGTCTCAATATAAGAAATAGCGCTGTGCCATGGGCACGGTTTCTGCCGGCTGGCAGGTCAATAACTCGCCATCAGCGCGCACTTCATAGGTTTCAGGGTTTACTTCAACCTGTGGCGTGGCGGTGTTGAGCTTTAAATCGGATTTGCCAATATGCCGCGTGTTTTGCACCGCTAACGTTTGTTTGGCCAACCCGTATTTTTCGCGCACATTCTCTGCCTGTGCAGCTTGCGAGACGAAAGACACCGCGCTGTGCTCAACGGCGCGGCCGAAGGCGCCAAACATTTGCCGGCTATAAACTGGTTGCGGAGTCGGGATCGAGGCGTTTGGATCGCCCATCTGTGCGCAGACGATACTGCCACCCATCACCACCATCTCGGGTTTAACGCCAAAGAAGGCCGGTGACCAAAGCACCAAATCGGCGCGCTTGCCAACTTCTATCGAACCGATTTCATGCGAGATCCCATGCGCAATGGCCGGGTTGATGGTGTATTTTGCCATGTAGCGGCGGGCCCGTAGGTTATCATTATCCCCCGTTTCTTCGGCCAATGCGCCGCGCTGGCGTTTCATTTTATCCGCGGTTTGCCACGTGCGCAGGATCACTTCGCCGACGCGACCCATCGCCTGACTGTCTGAGGCAATAATGCTAAAGGCGCCCATATCGTGCAATATATCTTCCGCTGCGATGGTTTCGCGGCGGATGCGGCTTTCTGCAAAGGCGATATCTTCGGGAATCGATTTATCCAAATGATGGCAGACCATCAGCATATCAAGATGTTCTTCGACCGTGTTGACGGTAAAGGGGCGGGTGGGGTTGGTGGAGGAAGGCAGCACATAGTCTTCCCCGCAAATCCGGATAATATCGGGGGCATGACCGCCGCCAGCGCCTTCGGTGTGGAAGGCATGGATGGTGCGCCCTTTCATGGCGGCAAGCGTATGCTCGACAAATCCTGATTCGTTCAACGTGTCAGTATGGATCATTACCTGCACATCCATCGCATCGGCCACGCTGAGGCAGGTATCAATAGCCGCTGGTGTCGTGCCCCAATCCTCATGCAATTTCAGCGCGCAGGCGCCCGCGAGCACCTGCTCTTCCAGCGCCGCTGACAAGGAGGCATTGCCTTTGCCTGCAAAGGCCAAATTCATTGGCAGAGCATCGGCTGCCTGCAGCATCCGCGCGATATGCCAAGGTCCCGGCGTACAGGTGGTGGCCAAGGTGCCATGCGCGGGGCCGGTGCCCCCGCCGAGCATGGTGGTGATGCCGGAATGCAAGGCGTCATCGATCTGTTGCGGACAGATAAAGTGAATATGGCTGTCAAACCCGCCGGCTGTGAGGATCTTCCCCTCGCCGGCGATCACCTCGGTGCCGGGCCCGATGATAATATCGACATTGGGCTGCGTATCGGGATTGCCAGCCTTGCCGATCGCGGCAATGCGGCCATCGCGCAGCGCGATATCGGCTTTGTAAATGCCCGTATAATCCAAAATCAGCGCATTGGTAATCACCGTATCAGCGGCGCCGGCGGCGCGCGTGGCTTGCGATTGCCCCATGCCGTCACGGATCACTTTGCCGCCGCCAAATTTAACCTCTTCGCCATAGGTCGTCAGGTCTTTTTCAACTTCGATGAAAATCTCTGTATCGGCCAAGCGCAGCTTATCGCCCGTGGTTGGCCCATACATCCCCGCATAATCCCTGCGGCTAATATTGACTGCCATGTCCTACAGATCCCCCATGATTTTTCCGTTAAATCCAAACACCCGCCTGCTGCCTGCTATTTTGATCAGGCTGACCGCGCGCTTCTGCCCCGGTTCAAAGCGTACCGCAGTGCCGGCAGCAATATTCAAGCGCTGTCCGTGCGCAGCGGCTCGATCAAACTCAAGCGCTGGGTTGGTTTCAGCAAAATGATAATGGCTTCCCACTTGAACGGGCCGATCACCCGTGTTTGCCACCATTAACTCAACCGCTTCGCGGCACTCGTTCAAGGTAATATCGCCCGCGGCGCAGACCAGTTCGCCCGGTTTCATAAATCGGCCTTTCGGGTCCGCTTTATAAGCACCACGCTCGAGAGACTAAGCACGATCCCCGCCAAAACGGGGGCTGCCAGTTCGGGCAGCGTGCCGCTCTGCGCGCCATGGGGCAAAATATGCGGATGCGCGAAGGCGGGGGCCGCGAGAAGGGTAAACAGTATGCTGAGTGTTGTTTTCATCAGAGTATCCTATCGAATGGGGTTGTGAACGGTGACGAGCTTGGTGCCATCTGGAAATGTTGCTTCCACTTGCACTTCGGGGATCATATCGGGCACCCCATCCATACAATCGCTGCGGGCAACGATGGTGGCGCCAAATTGCATCATATCTGAAACGCTGCGTCCATCGCGCGCGCCCTCAACAACGGCATCGCAAATCAGCGCTATCGCTTCGGGATGGTTAAGCTTAACCCCGCGTGACAGGCGTTTACGCGCAACTTCTGCCGCCATCGCGATCAGCAGCTTATCTTTTTCCCTTGGGGTTAATTGCATTTATAATCTCCAACATTTTGGCAGGGTGTTTTGCGTGAGGCGATCCAAGATCGGCAACATGATTTGACGCAGCGCGTAGCCGTCATGCGCTAAAACCCGCAGCACACAAAGATCAGGCGCGATGAGGCTGCATCCTGACGTGTCGTTGAGCTGGGTTTGGATTGCGCGGCAAAGGTGCGTTGCATCGGGCGCGCGGTAGAGTATGTTGGCCATGGCACCAAGACCGGCAGCAACTGCGGGGCGGGCAAGTTTTGCGGTAATATCACCAGATAGCAGCGCCACATCGCGATACACCAAGGCCTCATCTACCCAGAGGTCAATCTGATCGCGGAAAAACCCAGAAATTTGCGTTTCGCCCATTGCATGACGGCCGAAGATAACCGGCTCAACCATCAACAGCTTCGCGCTGTGATGCATGCGGATGGTTAAGCGACGGCTCAATCCCCCTTTATCATAAAAAAGCGTTTCTTGAGGCACCCAGTTTAACGAGGCTTCTGGGGCAATGCTAAGCGAGGTTTCGACGCGCCCTATGCTATCGGGTTGAGCTTTATAGATACGTTCGCAGGCTTGGGTTGTCAGCGTGATATGCGCCTGCGGTTCGGCTTTTGCGTCAAAGGATAAATGATCGCCGCCGGTTATGCCGCCCGATGTATTGATCAGAACCGCTTCCAGATGATCCGGTTGGTTGGGAAACAAAGCTTTCAAACAGCCGTTTTGAAACAGATCCTTCAAACGGCTTGAACCATCCGCCATTTGCGCCGTGACGGCGAGGCTGCCGATTGCGCGCGGGGTATTGATAACAGAGCTGTCCAATAGGTCTTTCATCGCGATCCTTAATTGCGCAGACACCGCGTCACGGCGCCCTCGCCTTCTGCGGGTTTGATGCAGAAAGTCCAAATTTATCCGAAAATTTCAAGGAATTCGGTCAGTTTTCGATTATTTATTTATCATTTAAGAAGGTAGTGATTAATTTATAGTCGAAAATTTTTGTTTTTCGTTTTTTTTGCCCGCATGCCTTGAGCTTTTTATCTGCGCTCGGCACCACAGTATTACCGTCTTGGCAAAAAAGAAGGCTTTATGGCGGTAAGGACGTGTGACGACCGATCGAATTGCAGCTCGGAACGATCGCCACACAAATTGCAACATTGGTTGCAGGCGAAACTGTAGGTGGTGGCCTCCCACAATACAAGCCACTCTGCGGTTTTGTCTGCGAGGAGACTTAAATGAAAAATTTAAAAAATTCTTTGGCTGGCGGCGTTCTTTTTAGCGCGCTGTTAAGCTCTGCCGTGGTCGCTGACACGATTAAAGTGGGTGTTTTACATTCCTTATCCGGTACGATGGCGATTTCAGAAACAACGTTGAAAGACACGATGTTGATGTTGATCGAAGAGCAAAATGCCAAGGGCGGTGTTTTGGGCAAGCAATTGGAGGCAGTGGTGGTTGATCCTGCCTCTGATTGGCCTTTATTCGCTGAAAAAGCGCGGGAATTGCTGACTGTGCATGAGGTAGATGTGATGTTTGGCAATTGGACAAGCGTGTCGCGCAAATCCGTTTTGCCGGTGATTGAAGAGTTGAACGGCTTGCTGTTCTATCCGGTTCAATATGAGGGCGAAGAAAGCTCGAAAAACGTCTTTTACACTGGCGCGGCGCCGAACCAACAAGCCATACCAGCAACGGATTACTTCCTCGAAGAGCTGGGCGTTGAAAAATTCGCTTTATTGGGCACCGATTATGTATATCCGCGCACAACCAACAATATTTTGGAAAGCTATCTGATCTCAAAAGATATTGCGGCAGAAGATATCTTTGTGAATTACACGCCCTTTGGCCATTCTGATTGGTCCAAAATCGTGGCTGACGTAGTGGCTTTAGGCGCCGATGGCAAAAAAGTTGGGGTGATTTCCACGATTAATGGCGATGCAAATATCGGCTTTTACAAGGAATTGGCAGCCGCAGGTATTTCGGCAGATGATATTCCGGTGGTTGCGTTTTCGGTGGGGGAAGAAGAACTTTCTGGTTTAGACACGAGCAACCTTGTGGGTCACCTGGCTGCGTGGAATTATTTCCAGTCAGCGGATGTAGAGGCCAATACCGAATGGGTTGCCGCTTGGAAAGCACGTATGGGCGATGAGCGGGTCACGAATGACCCAATGGAAGCGCATTATATCGGGTTTAACATGTGGGTGAATGCGGTTGAAGCTGCGGGCAGTTCAGAGGTTGATGCGGTGCGCGCCAAAATGTACGGCCAAAAATTTCCTAATTTGACCGGTGGAATGGCTGAAATGCTGCCCAACCATCATTTGTCAAAGCCGGTATTGATCGGTGAAATTCAAGCGGATGGTCAGTTTGATATCATCAGCCAAACCAGCGAGGTTCCGGGCGATGCCTGGACAGATTACCTGCCTGAATCCGCCGTTCTGGTGTCTGACTGGCCAGGCCTAGAATGCGGAATGTACAACACGCAAACCAAATCCTGCGTTCAAATCGGTTCAAATTATTAATCCGTTTGATGGAAATTGTTGAAGGGCAGTCTTGCCCTTCAACCCTTACAAGGCTTTAGACGTATGAGAGTTTTAGCGGCTGCGCTTGTTGCGTGTTGGGTGATCTGCTCCGAGGCCGCCTTGAGCGCCCAAAGCTTGTCAGAGATTATCAGCA
Source organism: Rhodobacteraceae bacterium IMCC1335 (assembly GCA_039640495.1). Classification (NCBI taxonomy): domain Bacteria; kingdom Pseudomonadati; phylum Pseudomonadota; class Alphaproteobacteria; order Rhodobacterales; family Paracoccaceae; species Rhodobacteraceae bacterium IMCC1335. The sequence continues at coordinate 3,669,788 of CP046864.1, read as the reverse complement.
CCCATAGCCAAGTGATTGCAAAAAGCTCGCGCAAAACGATCCAGCCAGCGATCGATGCGCTTGTCGCAAGCAAATTACCAAATGTAGAATTTATGCTGATGCAATGGCGCGCCAAAGCCTTATGGCTGGATAAAAGCACCAATGCGATCATCGCCGTTCAAGATAAACGGATGATTGATCTTGATACGCAATCCGATCTTGGGCCGTTTGAAAAGGCTGGGTTTAAGCAGATCAAACCCAATAGCGGCGTGCGCAATTTAATTTCTGGGGCTTTGGTGGCGTTTCAATTGAATGCGCCCGAAATTGTTATACGCAAAGCCGCCTTAGCATCCATACGCAGAAATGAAGATCCGGCCTATTTGCCATTGCTCGAACAATCGCTGGGGCTAGAAACAGATCCCGCCTTAGTGGCAGAAAAGCAGCAACTGGTGCATTTGTTAACGCTGAAATACGGCCAATCCGCTGAGGCGCGGCTTGCGGCAATTGCGGCAATTGGCAGCTCGTTGGATGTTGAGGTGCGCGCTGCGCTTAACCCAATATTGGCGACCCGGCGCACCTATGCGGCTGCGCTGCCGGATGACGCTAATATCGCAAAAGTTTTGGTGCCAGGTCAGAATGGTTTCTCAACGCAAACGGCCTATCAATTGCTGGTGGCAGGCGGTGAGGCTGCCGCGCAGCCTTCTTTAGAACTAATCAAGCAAGCATTGATTGACAATATTGACGGGGGTCGTGTTGCCGGCATTCCAATCGCCCAATTGGACGATCCAGCTGCGCGCTCAAGGGCCTATGCTGATTTGGCGCAAGCCGGTTTGGTGCCGGCGCAAATCAGCCAAAGCGCAATTGACGCGACCGTGTCAAATTTTAGCTATTTTGATCAATATCTTGAGCCTGATCCACAAATCACATCAGCGGCGCAAGCGGCGCTGAAAGTCATTTCATATCAGGTGAGCTTGTCGAATACGATTGATATTCTTCTAGATGCGATCTCGCTGGCTTCGATTTATTTTTTGGCAGCGATAGGATTGACGATCACTTTTGGCGTGATGGGTGTTATCAATATGGCGCATGGCGAATTTATTATGATGGGCGCCTATACGGGCTATGTCTTGCAACAAATCGTACCAGATGAAACTTTGTCAATTTTACTGGCGGTTCCAACCGCTTTTGCAGTGACTTTTTGCGCCGGTGTTGCCATGGAACGTTTGGTTATCCGGTGGTTGTATAACCGCCCCCTTGAAACGCTTTTGGCGACTTTTGGAATTTCGATCGCTCTCCAACAATTGGCCAAAAATATATTTGGAACGCAAGCACGCCCGTTGACCTCACCCGATTGGCTGGGGGGGCTTGGGTGATCAATGATGTGGTGTCCATCAGTTTTATTCGCATTGCCATTTTCGTTCTGGCATTGATTTTCCTGGCTTTGTTTCTGTTTATTATGAAACGAACCCGCCTAGGGTTGGAAACCCGCGCGGTGACGCAGAATTCGCAAATGGCCGCTTTGATGGGAATCAATCCAGATCGGGTGAATATGTTAACCTTCGGGTTAGGCTCTGGGATTGCAGGTATTGCCGGCGTGGCGATCGGCCTTTACGCCAAAGTCACCTCTGAGATGGGCAATGATTACATCGTACAAAGCTTTATGACCGTGGTTGTAGGTGGTGTTGGCAATATCTGGGGCAGCCTTGCAGGCGCTGCCATGGTGGGCTTTTTGCAAAAGGGCATTGAATGGTTCAACCCGGCCAATACATTGGCGGCGCAGACCTATATGATCCTATTCATTATCATTTTTATCCAGTTCCGCCCGCGGGGCATCATCGCGCTTAAAGGGCGCGCAGCAGGAGATTGAGGTAGGATTATGACCAGTTTTAAAATCCCGCCTTCGGCATTGATCTTCCTATCAGGCTTGGCCATTTTTACGATCATCGTTTCCGTTTTGTCGGAAGGAATGGGGGGCGGCGTGATTTCGACATCCTTCATCAAAACCATCGGCAAAACATTGTGTTTGTGCCTTGCGGCCATCGCGATGGATTTGGTTTGGGGGTATTGTGGCATATTATCCTTGGGGCATTTCGCTTTTTTCGGGCTGGGCGGCTATATGATTGGTATGTGGCTGATGTATGCGCGCACCCAAACCATTGTGGCAACATCAATGGCGCAAGCGGAAATTCCGCCCACCCCGCAAGAGGTGATTGAGGGGATCGGCACGCAAATTTTTGGGGTGGTGGGCAGCAGCGAATTTCCAATGATTTGGGCCGTTGCGGATAGCTTGTTTTTGCAGCTTGTCTTGGTGGTGGCTTTGCCCGGCGCTTTGGCTTTTTTGTTTGGATGGTTGGCGTTTCGGTCGCGGGTAACGGGCGTTTATCTGTCAATTTTGACCCAAGCTTTCACTTTGGCGCTGTCATTATACTTGTTTCAAAATGAAAGTGGCTTGCGCGGCAATAATGGCTTATCGGGTTTGCAAAACCTGCCTTATGTGAGCGCGGGCCAAGATCAGGTGGCCTTGTGGTTTCTTTGGGGCTCGGCGGCAGCGCTTGGGTTGGGCTATCTTTTTATCAGCTTCATTGTGGGCGGAAAATTTGGATCGGTTATTCGGGCCATTCGCGATAATGAGGCGCGCGTGCGGTTTCTCGGTTATCAAGTGGAACATTATAAACTTGCTATTTTCACCGTAACGGCCTGCATCGCGGGCATTGCTGGGGCGCTATATTATCCGCAAGCCGGTATCGTAAACCCGGCAGAAATGGCCCCGATTGCCTCAATTTATCTGGCCGTTTGGGTGGCGATTGGCGGGCGTGGGCGCCTTTATGGTGCGGTGATCGGGGCGGCGTTTGTCAGCTTGTTATCCACTTGGTTTACAGGTGGGCAGGCCCCGGATCTATCGCTGGGGTTTGGTGTGATCAAATGGGTGGATTGGTGGCAGGTTTTGCTGGGCGTGTCTTTTGTTTTGGTAACGCTCTTCGCACCCAAGGGGATCGGTGGCCTGTTCGATTTACTCTTTATGAGAAGGCGCTGAGAATGAGCTCGCTTTTAGAAGTGTCTGGCGTTTCGGTCAGCTTTGATGGCTTTAAGGCCATCAACAACTTGTCTTTTCAGATCGCAGCGGCAGAGTTGCGGGCGATTATTGGCCCGAATGGAGCTGGCAAAACCACCTTTATGGATATTGTCACGGGCAAGACGCGCCCCGATACGGGGGTTGTGAAATGGGGCGATAAAAGCGTTGATTTGTTGTCGTTGGATGAAGCACAGATTGCGCAAGCAGGGGTGGGGCGTAAATTTCAGAAACCAACCGTGTTTGAAGATCAAACGGTCTTTGAAAACCTGTTATTGGCGTTGAAAAACCATCGTAATGTGTTTCGCGTCTTGTTTTATAAGCGCCGTAAGTCTGATCACCAAAAAGTGGCAGATTTGGCGCGTGATATCTCGCTTGATAGCGAATTGCACCGTCTGGCGGGCGAGTTGAGCCATGGCCAGAAGCAATGGCTCGAGATTGGCATGTTACTGGCGCAGGATCCAAAACTGTTGCTGGTAGATGAACCGGCAGCCGGTATGACCGCAACCGAGCGCGAAAAGACAACGGCGATGCTGGTCAAGGCCGCAAAAACCCGTGCTGTGGTGGTTGTGGAGCATGATATGGATTTTGTCAGGCGGCTTGACTGCAAAGTGACGGTTTTACACGAAGGCGCGGTGCTGGCCGAGGGGCGGTTGGATCACGTGACCGCCAATCAAGACGTGCTGGATGTGTATTTAGGAAGGTAAGCGATGCTTGAGACCTCAAAAATCAACCTGTTTTATGGGAAGTCGCAAATCCTTTATGATATCGATTTGCAGGCCCAAAAAGGCCAGGTAACCTGCGTGCTGGGCACAAATGGTGTGGGCAAAACCAGCTTGATGCGGGCCATATCGGGCGCGCATGCGGTGGCGGCTGGCCATATTCAATTGGATGGGCAGGATTTAACCCGTTTGACCCCCTTTAAACGCGCCCAATCTGGGGTGGCCTATGTGCCACAGGGCCGCGATATTTTTCCCTTGCTGAGCGTCGAAGAAAACCTGCAAACCGGTTATTCTTGCTTGCCGCCCAAAGATCACAAAATCCCCGATCATATTTACGAAATGTTTCCAGTTTTAAAGAAAATGAAAGCGCGCAAGGGTGGCGATTTATCGGGCGGCCAGCAACAGCAATTGGCGATTGCCCGCGCGTTGATTACCCGTCCCAAATTACTGATTCTAGATGAACCGACCGAGGGCATACAGCCCAATATTATCAGCCAAATCGGTGAGGTGATTGAACTGCTGAAACAGCAGGGGGATATGGCGATTATTTTGGTGGAACAATATTTTGATTTCGCCTTCAGTCTCGCAGACCGATTTTATACGTTAAAACGCGGCCGGGTGACCATGGCAGCTGAAAAATCTAAGGTCACGCGCAAGGATGTTTTGGCCAATGTCACCGTGTGATGCCTGCTGGGCTAAGCCCGGCTCTCCTGAAAGCGATGGAGGGCTGGAATAAGGGATCGAATTGACCAAATAAGCCGAGGGCGGTTTATCTGCAAATGCCCCAGACAGCTTTACCTGCGCCGCTTATAAAGCCCCAGGCTGCGCCGCGTAAAAAGACCCGGCGGTTAGTTCTACAGCCCGCTCGGGCTGAACAAGCGCCTTTTGCGCTTGGCCGGGGTCCGCCAAGCAGGGGGCCTTAATGCAAGCTTCGTAATTTTTCCCCCAATTTCTTTGTTAATCGAGGCATCGCTTTTCTTGGCACGCCTGAAAAGCCTAGCACCAGCGCCGATCTTTGGATCGGCTCGCTGCAATAAACCGATAATGGAAGCGAATCTATACTATGCGCAAGCAGGGCTTTATGGGCTGTTTGATCTTCGATCCCATGTTTTAAATCTGCTAAAATATGCATGCCTGCATCGCTTTGCTGTGGCATTAGGCTGTCCGAGCAGTTTTCAAGAAGACAATTTAGTAACATGTCTCGACGGTCGCGATAGAGTCGGCGCATCTTGCGAATATGCTCGGCAAACCGGCCTTCATTTATAAATTGTGAAAGTGCTTGTTCGGTTAATGGCGAAGAACTTTGGCCTAAAAGGTTTCGTGTCTGCGCGAAGGTTTCTCGTAACCAATGGGGAATCACCACATAGCCCAGACGCACGGCAGAACAGAGCGATTTTGAAAATGTGCCAACATATAAAACCCTGCCATTTTTATCCAAAGCGCTGAGCGCTGGTAGCGGGCGGCCCCGATAGCGAAATTCGCTGTCATAATCATCTTCAATAATCCAAGCATCATTTTCGACGGCGTATTTCAGCAGCGCCAAGCGCCGCCGCAATGACATCGTTATACCCAAAGGTTGTTGATGTGAGGGCGTGGTGAAAATAAGCGCAGGTTTTGCATAGTGCGCAATCGCATGGCTTAAATCCAACCCCTCTTTATCGATTGGAATAGGTGCAATAGCCGCCCCGACCAAAGACATGATATCGCGTCCTGCTATATGACCGGGGTTTTCATACCAAACCGTGTCATTCACGTTTAATAGGATAAGCGAGATCAACACAAAGGCCTGTTGGGCGCCGGATGTGATGATGATCTGTTCATGATCCACTTGCATGCCACGCGAATCTGCAAGATGCGAGGCGATTGATTTCCTCAGATTTTCAGATCCATAAAAATCGCCATAGCTTAAATTGCGCCGGTCCTCTTGGCTCAGCGCTGCGGCCATATATTTGTTCCACCGCTTTATCGGGAATTTATCCAAGGCGGGCACGCCGGGCCGAAACCCGAGGGTTGAGCCAAATCGGGCACTGGCTTTGGATTCATTTATCTTTTCGGCAATTTCGGAAAACTGTTGTGTTTGCAGCGCTGAGTCGGTTTTCTCACGCTGTTGCGAAAGCGGCTTTTCAGGGATCAAGCCTTCTGAAACAAACGTGCCGGCACCCGTTTTAGCTTCCGCATAGCCTTCCGAAATCAATTGTTCGTAAACGGTTTTTACGGTGATGCGCGAAACGCCCAGTTCCTCGGCCAATTCGCGGGTGGATGGAAGTTTTTGTTTGGAGGGCAAGCGGCCTTCTAAGATCAGACGCCTGAGAAAATTTTCGAGCTGTCGATAGATCGGGGTTGTCGATCCTTTGTCGATCTGCAGCGTTGCCAATAACGCACCTTTTGCTGATTTTACCATATTTCTTTCCTATTGGGTATATAAAATTCCTTAAATTGGGTCTGTTCGCAAGTCCCAATTTTTGCATAAGTGGCTGAAATAATAAAGTGCAGGCGCGTTTTCAGCCCAGCACGCAAAGCAGGCGGATTAATGTGAACCCCAGAAAGGCAGGTTTAACCTGATGATAAGTGCTAGGCTGTTTCGGCGAACAAAAGACCTTGAGTCGCAGGTAGATAAGTTTTTTGATCAATTGTCGGAAGCTGCTGTTATCTATCGGCTGGCCGTCCGCGGGTATTTACGCGCGGGTGTTTCAGAAGAATTTACAGCGCGTCTAGAGCATGTCAGCGCGAAAGAAACAGAGGCTGATAGTTTAAGGCGGCAGATCGAACATGCGCTTTACACGAACTTGCTGATACCAGATTCGCGCGGTGACGTTTTGGGGTTGATCGAAACCGCCGATGAAATTCTTTCGCTGTTCAAAAGTTCTCTTTGGGCTTTTGAAGTGGAAACTCCGGAAATTCATAAAGATTTGAATGCCGGGTATCGACGGTTAACGAATATGGTGGTGAAATCGGTTGATGAATTGGCCGCCGGGTGCCGGGTATTCTTTCGATCACCGCATTTGGTGTCGAGCTATAATGCAAAGGTAACGCTCTATGAAAAAGAAGCTGATAAAATTAGCTATGCTTTGAAAAAACAAATTTTTTCTTCAGATATAGGGCTTGCTGAGAAAATACACTTAAGAGAATTTGTGGATCACATTGATGCAATCGCGGATCAGGCCGAGGATGTGGCAGACCGTTTGACGATTTACGCGGTTAAAAGACAAAGCTGATGCTGTTTGACCCTCTTGTTCTGTTGTTTCTATCAAGCGGTTTGTTTTTGGGCTGGGCGCTTGGTGCCAATGATGCAGCAAATGTGTTTGGCACAGCGGTTGGCACCAAAATGCTCAGCTGGCGGTCTGCGGCGATCATTTGCTCGTTATTTGTTGTGCTTGGTGCGGTAATTTCTGGGGCGGGCACAACGCATACGCTCGGGAAATTAGGCGCTATTTCTGCTTTGCCCGGCGCCTTCATGACGGCGTTATCAGCGGCGCTTGCCGTGTTTTCGATGACCCGGGCCGGTTTGCCCGTTTCCACATCCCAGGCCATTGTGGGCGCTATTATAGGGTGGAATTTCTTTTCGAATAATCCCACCGATAGTGTGGTCTTAACAAAAATCCTAAGCACTTGGATCATTTGCCCGATTTTATCGGGGGTAATCGCGATCATTCTCATAAAAGCGTTTAAATTCTGTGCAAAACGCCTGTCGGTTCATATGGTTTTTGCGGATGCGTTTAAGCGCATTGCGTTGATTCTTGCCGGCGCTTTGGGCGCCTATTCTTTGGGTGCGAATAATATCGCAAATGTGGTTGGCGTGTTCATACCCGTGCAACCAATACCCCCTTTGACGATTGGTACATTTGTGTTCAGCTCGGGGCAGCAGCTGTTGCTTTTAGGGGGATTGGCGATCGCGCTTGGCGTGTTTACCTATTCCAAGAAAGTTATGATGACGGTTGGAGACCAGCTTGGCAATCTGTCTGCGACAGCCGCGCTGATCGCGGTGATTTCGCATTCGGTTGTACTGTTTATATTTGCATCACGCGGGCTAGAAGCTTGGCTGTCCAATATGGGGTTGCCAACGATCCCCTTGGTGCCGGTTTCAAGCTCTCAGGCGCTGGTGGGGGCGGTGGTTGGTATTTCGATTCTGCAGGGTTTATCCGCCATTCGATGGATGGTTCTTGGAAAGATTGTTTTTGGCTGGATCGTAACGCCCATTCTCGCTTGTTTCGTTTGTTTCATGGGTCTTTTCTTTCTTCAAAACGTTTTTGGTCTTACTGTTTTATAACAAAAATCCCTATATATTGGATCTATTGAATTTTTTATAATGGGTCTATTTGATGTGCCCAATCTTATGCTTACTAAGGTGAAGTTAAGCCGCAGTCGCGGCTTTCAATATAGGTTGACCGGATCTTAAGCAGGCGGAGAAATATAATGGATTTGAACGCATATTCTTATCCGCAGGGGCTAACGCTTTTGCAGCGCTGGCAGGCTGGGGAGGCAGCGGCGAAGGCAGAAATTAAAGATGTGTTTGACGCTGCAATCGCGGGGGAGTTTGATCAAAATTTTTCAATCCTCGCCCCCACAGATGAGGTGCATGCCACCGCGTCGGTGCATATGCTCGCCTTGGCGATTTTGCATGATATCTATGGGATTAGAGCCGCCGAGTATTACAAAACGGATCCCTATCGTTATGTGCGCGCCAATTTAACCGTTTCGCGGCTTTTAGGCGTTAATAAATTATATATTACATGGGCGCTTTACGCGTTTTCCTGCGAGGTTCTTGGGCAGAAAATGATGTATCCGGATAAATTTCCGCCCGGATCTGACCCGGATCATGCCTTGATCAACAAAGATAATTGTTTTGAGTTGGAAACGCCCGATTTTAACTCTGGGATTCCCAAAATAATTGATGATATTTTGCGCGTTACTGAAGAGCTAACCGGGATGGAGCCGCTGTTGCAGATTTCAGCGCCTTATAGTCTGGCGGCGGATATTTATGGTCAAGAGCCGCTTTTGGCGGATGTTTTACACGATCCTGATCATGTCAATAAGCTGTTAGATCATTTGGCTGACAAGGTGTTGGTGCCATGGATTGAGCATCATTTTTCTGTATTTCCAAATGGCTGGGTTGAGCTTTCCGATGCGTCCGGCTCGCCTTTTTTTATCGGACCTGAAAATTGCAAAACAATGTCGATCCGATCCATTCAGCGGATGGATAACGGCGATCTCTGGGGGGGGCGGGTTTTTGACTGTAATTATCGCGGCGATTATGTTGCCAATGTCAAAAATAAAGTGCGCAGTTCGCGGCGGCAGAGCAAGCAGCAAGTGGCCACAGCCAAAGTTGATTTGAATGAATTGACGGATATAAAGGTCAGCGTCTGTCAGAAATTTATCATGCGCCTTGAAGCGGATAAAGTGGATGTTTCCTTTTACCGGGATCAAGCGCTGGCGCGCAACATTCCGCTGACAACTGGGGTCGGGTCTTGTGAAGTTGACAGGAACAGCATCGATGATCTTGAACTCGCAAAAATAAATCTTGAAACCGCCGCGGGGGAATATGTCGCGGCCATCAAGGCGGTATGTGAGGCCATTGATCTGCCCGAAAATAATTTTGTAGATCAGCCTTGGCCCAGCCATTTGTACTTTGAGGATTTAAACGGGGAAACCGAATTTGATCTGGTGAGGTTGATCATCGGGCAGGTTTTGGAATGCCCGAAACTCGTGCGCGCGATGCGGTGAGTGGAGTTTATCGTAATGTATGTTTCAAATTTTGATCAGACCCCCCCTCAAAAAGTTGGCCAGCCCGCTGATGCGTCACAGCGGATGCAGTCGGTTGCGGAACAGGTTTATCAAAAATGTAAGATTATGATTCTGGTCGTTGATGGTGTTTCTTTAACCACGGTTGCGTCGATCATGGACCCTTTTATGCATGCCAATAAAATTCTTGGACGCGATAGGTTTGATCTCGAAAGGGTCTCTTTATTGGAGCAAGATCCGCTGACGACTGCGGGCGTCCGGCTGGCTTGTGAAAAACCCTCAAACTGCGTTTTGGCCCATGGTGATGTGAAAAACAGGCCCGATTTTGTCATGCTTGCCTGCGGCCAAGAGGTTGATAAAATCTCTCAAAAAGCGCTGCAAATCTTTCTAAGAAAACTGGCAGCAACCTCCGTGCCGTTTGTGGCTTTGGGCGCTGCCAATGCCTTTGCTGTCGCTACGGGTTTGATTAGAGCTGATAAATGCGTCGCACATTGGGAAACCATTGGGTTGCTTCGCGAAAACTTCCCGGCCATCGATTTTTTGAATGTTTTGTTCGAAACCTGCGAACGCGGCACAAGCTGTGCAGGAGAATTGGCTGCGCTTGATTTCGCCATTGCGTTTATAGAAAACCATTGTGGGTCAAGTATCGCACAAAAAATTGGAAGCCATTTTTTGCTGCAAAGCCGGCGCAGCGGGAATGCGCTGCAATTGTTGAATGGCAGCGCGATGCTCTGCTCGAATGGACGTATTCAAAAAGCGATTGCGATGATGGTTGAGAATATAGAACGCCCGATTGGCATGGATGAAATAGCATATGAGCTTAACATTTCGACGCGACAGCTCGAACGGATTTTTGCGCGGTATGGGTTTGATTCTCCCGGTCGATATTTTAAAGAATTGCGGCTGGAGCGGGCGCGGCAATTGTTAGAGCAATCGGAACTTTCTTTGGCAGAGATTTCACTGGCCTGTGGCTTTGAAAGCCAGAATAATTTCTCAAAAAGTTTCAAAAAACTTTTTGGCGTTTCGCCACGTGATTTTAGAACCCCGCGTGGTGGGTTGAAACATTTACGGGAAAATATGTTCTAAATATCTCTCATGGTCTTGGGATCATTTAACGCCGTACGAAATAATGATCGGCGGCTTTTTCATGCAGCAACGTGTCCCGACATATCTCAGAAAACGTTTCGATCAGCTTTGTTGGAATTGCGCGGTTTGTGATGGCGAGCCCGTATTGCGCAGGCGGCACGTCATCCGCCAAGGGAATATAGGCCAGTCCTGTGCCATTATAGGCCCTATTTGTGACAGGCCGCATGATCATAATCGCATAGCCTTCCCCGGCGCCCACCAAACTGCGCACCAATTCGTAGGATTTGGTTTGATGCCTGACTTTGGGGCGCAGATTATGCTGCGAAAAGCACGATAAGAAATATTGCTGTGTCAGGGGTAAGTTTAAAGACACCATACCTTTTTCAACCAGCTCTTTAAGCGCAATTGATTTTTTTGACGCTAAGGGATCATTGCGCGCGATCATGACATAAGGTTTTTCTTCGATTAAGGTTTCAAATTCAATCGAGGGATTGGGAAACATATTATACGTCAAAGCAACATCAATGGCGCCTTGTACCAATAACGTATTTAATTCATCCAAATCCGCTTCATGAATTTGCAAAGAAATATCAAGCCCGCGGGTTTCTAAAGCCTGCAAAATGATTGGAATAATAAAGGCTGCGGTGGGGGTGAAGCATCCAAGTTGAATCTTACCGCTGGAATTTTTGCTCAGGTTTTTAGCCGAATCTTCAAATTCTTCGGCATTCTCGATAAGCCGTTTGGCTTGCGCGATAAACCGCCGCCCCACCGAGGTTAGCGCCAGTTTATTCGGCCGGTCTCGGATGAATATTTTCAACCCGTATTCTTGTTCCACCTTTTGAATCGCATTGCTTAATGCAGGTTGTGAAATTGCTATTTTTTCTGAAGCCGCTTGCACCCCGCCATGATCAGCAACGGCCACTGCGTAACTCAGTTGTCTATAGGGTAACAATATAATAAATCCTTATATTAAATTAATTTATATATTATTTTACAAATAATAGAATCAATTGCAACGTTGGTCTTGTTGTGGATGCATGGCACTGAAAAAAAATAATTCGCGATTGTAATATGATTGCTGCCTAGCTTGAATACAGAAGCCGTAAACGGCGCATAAGCTAAGTAAAGGGGGGAACAAGTGGCCGGAATAGCGCTGAGTGGCGTGACCAAATCTTATGGTGGTCAGTCTGTAATAAACGGTGTGGATTTAGACATATATGATGGAGAGTTTCTCACCTTGGTCGGCCCTTCCGGTTGCGGTAAGTCGACAACGCTGAGAATAATTGCGGGCCTTGAAACGCAATCCAGCGGTGATGTCTCCATCGATGGCGTGAGCGTGAATGAAACACGGCCCAGCCTGCGCGATTTGGCAATGGTGTTCCAATCTTATGCGCTGTACCCGCATCTCACGGTTCGGCAAAATCTTATGACGCCTTTGCGCCTCAGAGATCTGAGCTTTTGGGAGCGGTTTCCCCTCTTGGGCCATTTGCTGCCCAGCCGCCGATCCAAAATGGTGCAAATTGAAAAAGAAGTCCAAATCGTTTCAGAAACGCTGAAGATTGAGCCGCTTTTGGCGCGCAAGCCAGGCCAACTTTCGGGGGGGCAAAGGCAGCGCGTTGCCTTAGGCCGCGCGATGGTACGTAACCCGGCTGCCTTTTTGATGGATGAGCCCTTATCAAATCTGGATGCAAGCTTGCGGGTGCATATGCGCGCTGAATTATCGGCGTTGCATAAGAAGCTCAAAACCACGTTTATCTATGTAACCCATGACCAGGCCGAAGCCTTAACCATGTCGGATCGCATTGCGGTGATGATGGATGGCGATTTGCTGCAATTGGGATCCCCTGAAGAGGTGTATCAAAACCCGCAGGATATTCGGGTGGCGGAATTTATTGGCAGCCCAAAAATGAATATTCTTCCAGGTCATTGCGATGAATTTGGACATATCACCTGCGCTGGTTTGAGCTTGGACGGGGTGCTTGCCAACCCCGCTCCGGGGCCCGTTTCTGTGGGATTACGGCCCGAACATTTAACGTTGAGCGACGCGGGGGCCGCGCAAAGCTTGTCCGGCAAATTGACCTATAAGGAAAATCTTGGCTCGGATGTGTTTTTTCACGTGACACAAGAGGGCAGCGAAAGCGCCATCATTATACGGGCCCAACCTTTGGCGGCAACGCCTCAAAAGCCCGGTGATACGCTTCATTGTGCCCCTGTGCCGGGCAAACCTTTGGTCTTTGGCACTGATGGGCGTCGGTTGGATTTTAACCACGTGGCCAGCTCTGGAAAGCCAGCCTGATGGGGCGCTCGAAAGCACATTATTGGTTCGTCGGTCCGGCAATTTTTTTGATGCTTTTGCTTCTGATCGCGCCTGTCTTTGTGGCTGCGGCATTGTCGATGACAGATTATAGCCTTGGCAATAGTGGTTTTAATTGGATCGGTTGGGAAAATTACGAAAAACTGTTTAGCCGCCGCAGCTATAGCAAAATGTTCACAGCCTCGCTGACCTATGTTTTGCTCGTGGTGCCGATCTCTGTGGCCTTGGGGCTGGGATCTGCGCTTTTAATTTCAAGTTTGCGCATCGGGGGTGAGCTGTATAAGGCGATCTTTTTCCTTCCCGTTATGGCCACATTGCTTGCGATGGCGATCGTCTGGGAATTTGCGCTTAACCCAATCGTTGGCGTGGTAAATGATATCTTGCGCTCTGGTTGCGATAAATCTGCAATCTATGCGCTGCTTTCGGGCTCTTGGTTGGGTTATGATCCGCTGGAAAGTTGGTATGGCTCGGCCTGCGAGAAGAAATTTCCGCTCTGGCTCGGTGATCGGCAATATGCGCTGGGCACGATTGCCTTTATTGGCATTTGGCAGGCCTTTGGTTTCAATATGGTGCTCTATCTTGCGGGGCTCACGTCCGTGCCAAGAGAGCTATATCAGGCAGCGCAAATGGATGGAGCTGACAGCGCTTGGGAGCGGTTCAGACTTGTGACTTGGCCGATGCTGGGGCCAACGCATGTGTTCGTGATAACCATTTCGTCGATCAGATCCTTTCAAGTTTTCGATACGGTGGAGGCCTTAACGGAAGGTGGCCCCTCAAAATCTACCTATGTGATGGTCTATGCCATGTTTGAAAAAGGCGTACGTCAGAACCTGCTGGGAATGGGCTCTGCGATCACGATTGTGTTTCTTATCTTCGTTCTGATCCTGACATTGGTGCAGGTGTATTTCGTCAATCGGAAGGTGCATTACTAATGTCTACTCATACAAATTGGCTGGGAGAGTTTTTCAAGCATAGTTTGTTGCTGGCCGGGGCGGTTGTGGTTTTATTGCCGTTTTATCTGATGCTGTCTTATTCGCTAAAAAGCCCGTCCGAGATTGAAACCAACACTGGTGGGTTTTTCGGGGCGCAACAAATCATGACCGATAACCGCTGCGTTAAAGCGGGCAATCCAGAAGAAGACTGCCTGATGCGCCCAATCGTTTACAATTATACGGCCGCGTTCAAAGAAGCGCCCTTGGTGCGTTATATGCTCAATGGCGTCTTCGTCACCGTGAGCATTTTTTTAATTCAGGTGATCATTGCCCTACCTTGTGCTTATGCGCTGTCTAAGCTCAGGTTTTGGGGTCGCAATGTGGTGTTCGGGATGGTCATTTTCTGTTTGCTTATCCCCGTGCATGCGATTGCCCTTCCGCTTTATATTATGCTTGCAAAAGTGGGGCTGACCAACACATATGCGGCGCTGATTGTGCCTTGGAGTATTTCGGTTTTTGGCATCTTTTTGATGCGGCAGTTTTTCATGACCGTGCCGGATGATTTGATCGATGCTGCGCGCATGGATGGGATGAGCGAATTTTCGATCGTTTGGCAGGTGATGCTGCCCACGGCCGTTCCTGCGCTGCTTGCCTTTGGTATTTTTTCAGTGGTGGCGCATTGGAATGATTATTATTGGCCGCGCGTCGTGATCACCGGGAATAAAGATCTGATGACGCCGCCCTTGGGCTTGCGGATGTTTAAATCAGACATGGATGGAAACGAATATGGCCCGATGATGGCCGCAACCACCGTGATTGTTTTGCCTTTGGTGATCGTCTTTCTGCTCGCCCAAAGGCGTTTCATCGAAGGGATCACGATGACGGGAATGAAATGAGAATTTTTAGGGATACCGGTTTGGCGGCATGCCGGCCCGGTTTAAACAAGGAGCTGCAAGCGTAAAACGCGCAAAAAGTTCCTATAATTTGGGAGGTAAAGATGAAGAACTTGACTAAATTTTCTGCACTTGCTTTGGCCACCAGCGTTCTGACGACACCGGTCCAAGCCGTTGAAATCGAGGTAGGGTATGCCTATTCCTCGTTGTTTGACGTGACGATGGAGCGGCTCATACCTGAGTTCAAAAAAGCGCATCCAGATATTGATGTGAAATTTCGGGCGACCTATGAAAATTATGAAGATGGAACCAACACAATTTTGCGCGAATCCGTCGCTGGAGATTTGCCAGATGTGACCTTTCAGGGTTTGAACCGTCAGGCATTATTGGTCGAGAAAGGCATTGCAAAATCGCTTGAACCGTTCATTGCCGCGGAAGCGGATTTCGCAAAAGATGGCTATCATCAAGCGATGTTAGACCTGGGCACATTCAACGGCGAAGTGTATGGCCTGCCCTATTCGGTGTCACTGCCGGTTGGGTATTACAATATGGATAACCTCAATGCAGTTGGCATCACAGAGCTTCCCACCACTTGGGATGAGGTCATTGCCGCGTGCCATACATTGATGAAAGCGGGTCATAAAACACCTATGTGGTGGGGCTGGAGCGTCACGGGCAACTGGTTCTTCCAGGCGTTGATGTGGAGTCAAGGCGAGCCCATCTTGAAAGATGGCAAAGTCAATTTTGACGGTGAAGCCGGCTTGGCAGCGCTTGAGCAGATGAAAAAGCTGTTCCGCGAATGTGATATGCCAAACCTGTCTGCTGGCGATGCGGGCGTGCCCTTTAATTCGGGCGAGGTGTCGATGTATTTCTGGTCAACATCTGCGGTTGGTGCGATTGAACGCGCGAAGGGTGATTTTGAACTTAAAACGGGTAAATACCCTGGCATGGGCCAAACCCCGATGGGCCTTCCTGCGGGCGGCAACTCGGTTATGATGGTGTCAACCTCTGAAGATCCAGCAGAAATCGATGCGGCTTGGAAATTTGTAAAATTTGCCACATCGGGCGTTGGCGCGGCATTGGTTGCGGAAACGACGGGTTATATCCCACCCAACAAAGCAGCAAATGATCTTTTGACCGATTTCTATGCGCAAAACCCGAATAAATACACAGCGGTTGAGCAATCTGGGTTGCTGCGCGATTGGATCGCCTATCCGGGTGATAACGGATTGGCCATCACGCAGGTTCTTTATGATGCTATGGAATCCATCGTGACAGGGGAATCTGATGATATGGCCGAGCTTCAAGAAGAGCTGGTTGAGGAGGTCAACGACCTGCTTCCAAAATAATCAGTTTATAAACAGATAAGATCTCCGGGCCTCCAAGTGCCCGGTGATCTTCGCTAACAGGTTGTAACAGGGCTTATATAATGACAACAAATACCGAAATCGAAGGTCGCCGCGACAAGTCTGTTGCCAGAGCGATCGCATATTCTTCGACCTTCATCGCTGAAAAAGCAGAGAATGCTGAAATCTGGGATGTTGAAGGCAAACGCTATATAGATTTTTGTGGCGGTATTGGCTGTCAGAATATTGGCCACCGCCATCCGCAGGTTGTTTCTGCCATTAAACATCAGTTAGACAGCCTGACGCATACCTGCTTTCAAGTCACACCTTATGAAAGTTACATCGCCCTAGCCGAGCGGCTTAACGCGCTGTATCCGGGTGATTTTGAAAAGAAATCAATGTTCTTTTCTGCAGGGGGGGAAGCCGTTGAAAACGCAATAAAGGTGGCGCGTTACCATACGAAACGGCCGGCGCTGATTACCTTTACCAATGGGTATCACGGGCGCTCTTATATGGGTATGGCGCTGAGTGCCAGAATGGTCCCTTTTAAGCAGGGTTTCGGGCCATTCCCGGGTGAAATTTTTCGCCTGCCTTTTCCGGATGCGTTTCGTGGCATAACGCTTGAGGATACAAAGCAGGCCTTTGAAACATTGTTCAGAAGCGATTGTCCACCAGATCAGATCGCCGCTATATTTGTTGAGCCGGTTCAGGGCGAGGGCGGTTACAATATCGCCTCGGGTGAGTTTCTCACCTATCTGCGGGCGCTTTGCGATACGCATGGCATCGTTTTGGTGGCAGATGAAATTCAATCAGGGATCGGGCGTACCGGCAAAATGTTTGCCTTTGAGCATTTCGGAATGTGTGCGGATCTCACCTGTGTTGGCAAAAGCATTGGCGGCGGCCTGCCGATTTCGGGGATAGTGGGCAAAGCCTCTATCATCGATACAGTGCCCCCGGGCGGATTGGGGGGCACGTTTGGCGGAAACCCGATGGCTTGCGCTGCTGCGTTGGCGGTGCTTGACGTGATTGAGAAAGAAGGCCTGTTGGATAAAGGCTTGAAAATGGGTGAGCTAATCGACTCTCGCTTGCAAAAAATGAAGCTTAAGAACTCGTTGCAATGTATTGGCGATGTGCGCGGGCTTGGCTGTATGAACGCGATCGAGCTGGTGACGGATCGTGCCAGTGGCACCCCCGATGGAGCGTTGGCGGCCAAAGTCGCCGAAATCGCTCTAAAGAAGGGTCTTATTTTGGTAACGGCGGGCCCAACACGCAATGTCATTCGTATTCTGGTGCCGCTGTCAGCGCAGTTTTCACTGGTAGAAGAAGGCCTAGACATCCTGGAAGCGTGCTTAGAAGAAGCCACGGCGTGATCTTGGCGTATAGGCCATATAAAATGACGGGAAAATGCGCATGAAAATGAAAGCCGCCATTCTCAGAACCACCTCGGCACAAAGGCCGTTCAGCGTCAGCAAACCGCTTAGTATAGAGGAGGTTGAGTTAGATCCCCCAAAGCGCGGGGAAGTCTTGATCAAGATTAAGGCCGTAGGTTTGTGCCATTCCGATCTTGTTGCGATCACCGGAGAGCGCTCCAAACCAATGCCAATTGTGATCGGGCATGAGGCGGCGGGGATCGTGGAAGAGATAGGCCAAGATGTGCAAGGCTTTGCGGTGGGCGATCACGTAGTGCCCTCTTACGTGGCCAGTTGTGGGCGCTGTGAGATGTGCAGCGTTGGCCGACCGGCACTATGTGAACCTGCAACGATTGCCAATGCAAACGCTGTTTTAAAGGATGGAACAACGCGATTGCGGCAGGGCAGCACCCGGATTCATCATCATTCAGGGGTGGCCGGCTTTGCCGAATATTCGGTTATACCCGAAGAAGCTTTGGTAAAAATTGATAAATCTGTTCCTTTTGAACATGCGGCGCTGTTTGGTTGCGGCGTGGTGACCGGTGTTGGCTCGGTGATTAATACAGCGCAGGCGAAACCGGGCCAATTTATCGCGGTGGTTGGGCTTGGCGGCGTTGGCCTTAGCGCGGTTTTGGCGGCTTTAGCGATTGGGTCTGGGAAGGTGTTGGCGCTGGATCTCAGCGAGGAGAAGTTGGCCTTTGCGCGCGAACTTGGCGTGCATCACGCGCTGAATGTGGGGGATGCGGATGTGCAGGCGCAGATCTCTGCTTTAACCGGCGGGGGCGTGCATATCGCCATCGAGACGGCAGGGTCAAATCGTGCTTTGCAGATGGCTTATGATATCACCCGCCGGGGGGGCACGACTGTGACGGCGGGAATGCCTGGCCCGGAGGCCGAGATTACTTTATCGCATTTGAAAATCGCCGCTGAAGAGCGCAGCATAAAAGGCTCTTACATGGGCAGCTGCGTGGCAAAAAGAGACATTCCGCGCTATTTGAACATGTTCCAAAATGGCAGTTTGCCAGTGGATAAATTGATGACGCGTTCGATCGGATTTGATGATTTAAATGCAGCGATGGATCGCCTTGCCGATGCAAAAACGATACGCGAAGTGCTGGTTCCGTAACCTTTGAAAGAAAGATAAATGGGGTTTAATTTTTCTGCAAATATGGGATATCTTTGGAAAGAGCTGCCGTTTTTGGACCGGATACGGAGCGCCAAAAACCACGGGTTTCACTCGCTTGAATTTCACGACGAAGCGCATTTTGAAGATCTGGGTGACTTGAAATCTCTGTTGAAAGAGGTTGGATTGCCCGTGAACAGTATGAATATACGCATGGGATCCAGTTTTGGCTACGCAGCGATTCCAGATCGCCAGCACATTGCGCAACACGACATTCGGGAGGCAGCGAGGCTTGCGCAAGAAATCGAAGCCAAGGCGTTGCATATTCTGTCAGGCCTCAGTGAGGAGACGCCAGCCGCATTTGCGACCTTTGTTGAAAATCTCGAATATGCGCTGGATCATTCGACTTTAAACATTGTGATTGAACCGGTTTGTGAAGAACAATTGCCCGGTTATTTTTTGCGGACCCTTGAGCAGGCGGGTCAAGTTTTGGACGCGGTCAACAATCCGCGGTTAAAAATTATGTTTGATTGTTACCATGTGTTCACCCAAAGCGGTGATTTAATGGAACATTTTTCACGCTATGTCGATAAAATTGGTCACATTCAAATTGCAGCGGCAGAGCAGCGCGCCGAACCGTTTCCAGGGGCGCTTGACTACGGCGTTTTACTGCCTCAGTTTCAAGCTTTGGGATATGAGGGGGCATTCGGATGCGAATACCGCCCCAAATCCAAAACAGAGGCAGGTTTAAGCTGGCGGGATCAATTTTCAACATTGGGCGGTTAAAATGGCGCAAAAATATTCCCTAAAACCGAAAGCCAGCGTGTCTGAGGGCGATGTGAACCTATCGCCTCAACGGGCAGCGTGGTCGGCGGCCCATATTGATGCCTCAACCCAAGACCTGCTTGCGCAAGACGCGCAATATTTTTTGCATCAATCGTTATCGAGCCCCTGTTTGAACGTTTTGACGCATAGCAACGGGATTTATCTGGAAGATACCCAAGGCCGCCAAATCATGGATTTTCATGGCAATAGCGTACACCAAGTTGGCTATGGCCATCCCAAAGTGGTTGAAGCGATTAAAGAGCAGTTGGATACGTTGCCATTTTGCCCGCGGCGCTACACAAATCAAACGGCGATTGATTTGGCGCGTCGTTTGGCGGAATTGGCGCCGGGGCAGCTCAATAAAATGTTATTCGCTCCTGGCGGTACCAATGCAATCGGCATGGCCTTAAAGCTGGCGCGCTATGCGACCGGGCGGCACAAAACCATTTCGATGTGGGAAAGCTTTCACGGTGCCTCACTGGATGCCATCTCGATTGGCGGGGAAAGCCTGTTTCGAAAGGATGTTGGGCCGCTTTTGCCGGGCTGTGAACATATTCCACCGCCAACGCGCGGAAAATGCCATTTCAATTGCCAAGATGAGCAGCATGAGGGCTGCCTAAACTATTTAAAATATGTGATAGAAATGGAAGGTGATATTGGGGCTTTGATCGCCGAACCCATGCGCTGGACGAGCGTCGAATTGCCACCCAAGAACTATTGGCGCCGCGTTCGTGACATTTGTGATGAACATGGCATTCTTTTGATTTTTGATGAAATTCCATCCGCGATTGGCCGTACCGGAGAAATGTTTGTCTGCGAGCATTTCGACGTGGTGCCTGATATGCTGGTGATCGGAAAAGGGCTGGGTGGAGGTATTTTCCCGATGGCGGCCTTGCTCGTGCGCGAAGATCTGGACGTAACGGGCGATCGGGCTTTGGGCCATTACACGCATGAAAAATCTTCGGTTGGTTGCGCGGCGGCTTTGGCCACGATTGACTGTTTGTTTGAGGATAGGCTTATTGAAAACGCGCGTGCGTTGGGGCGGCGTGGATTAGAGCGGCTTATAGAGATCAAAGCTAAATATCCGCTGGTTCACGATATACGGGGCTTGGGCTTGTTTTTTGGCATTGAGCTGCGGATTGATAACCAACCGGCGCTTCAAGCTGCCGAGGATATTTTATACCATTCGCTGTCACAGGGTTTGAGCTATAAAATTGGCGCTGGCTGCGTGCTGACGCTGTGCCCGCCCCTAACCATTACGGAAGCCGAGTTGTTTTCAGCATTCGATATTATTGAACAAGGCCTAAATGCCGTTGCGCCCTGCGCATAGGGGGATTTTCAGCGCTGTTTAACCGCATCGCCCGTCGAACACGGGCGGGTGCTGCACCCTTAGGCACGTTTTGTTATGTTATGGCGAAAGGCGGTTTGCGGCCCCTGTGCGGTCAGCGCGCTTAAGGCCAAACTGCGATCCATATTTTGCATTCGAAATTTCAACATTTGCCGCGTCAGACGGGCAAGGTCGGGGGCATAGTTCGCCTGTTCTGCTACGTTTTCAAACTCTCCCTTCTTTGCATGGTCAAACAGCAAAGGCGGCAGATCGCCGGCAAATTCAACCAGCGTGAATTGCGCATCGCGTAAAATGCTTAAACTGCACTCATCAACGGATAGTCCCAGCTGCTTTTGCCATTCAGTCGGAAAAAGGGGATGCCCAAAATTTAGCTCTGAGAAGGTGAATTTGCGCCAGTTTTCAGGAGCCTCACCTTTTATAAGGGGCATTAAAGACCGCCCATCCATTGAATTTGGGATATCTGATCCGATCCAGTCAAGAATTGTGGGGGCAACATCCACACTTTCAGTTTGCAGCTGCACTTGCATTCCAGATTGGGCCTGTAGCTGCGGTGCTCGGATAATAAGGGGTGTGTGATAGGCAGCGTTATAAACGCTCATTTTGCCCCATGCGTGGCGATCGCCCAACATCTCGCCATGATCGGCGGTGATGATCACCAACGTGTCTTCATAGTGGCCCGCTTGTTTCAAATCGGTGATCACCCGTCCGATATGGTGGTCTACTTCGCTTGCAAGCCCGAGATATACGGCGCGTAAAGCCTGCACTATACCCTTGTCGGGCTTTAAATCAGGCATTCCAGATACGAAATCCGCTGGGGTTGCGCTGTCAAACATAGGGGCGAAAAACGGATGCACGGCTTCTTCTGCAACCTGACTGTTGAGGCGGTGGGGCAAGGGTAGTTTTTGGGGATCATAAAGCGTATTATAGGGGGCCGGCGCGACCAAAGGCGGGTGCGGGCGCAAATAGGTTAAATGCGCAAACCAATTGGGGGGTTCGCGGGTTGCGCTATCGGCTAAATAGGCATTTGTTAAAAAAGCCGTATCGCTGTCTTTTGCGGCGTAAAGCGCTGGGTCAGTGACTTTGGGGTGGGCTCCATGAGCGGCCACGGGAATGTATAAATCATCATGATTTTTGAAAATATAGCCCTGCGCTGCTAAATGCGACAGCCAGGGAATAGATTGCTCAGACCGCATTTCGAGCTGTTCTTGAAACCCGGGCATCACATATTCATAGGTTGTTAGCGCGGGATCATCTGCTGCGTGAACGCGCGGGTCCAGTGAGGTGTCAGTATAGCCATAAAGAAGCGGCAGATAGCCTGAGTTACGCAATTCGTTTGGAAGGCTTGGAATGTCATGGCGCAGCGGTGCACCATTGCGCACAGATCGGTGGTTCATCGAATATTGCCCCGTCAAAAGCGAGGCGCGCGATGGTCCGCAGGGATTTGTGACTGAAAAATTGCGGGTAAACGTTACCGCTTCGCTCATAAACTGGCGCAAGTTGGGTAAATCTACATGCGTGGCAAGCGCCCCTGTCAGACAATCTGCCCGCAGCTGGTCAATCACGATAAACAGAACGTTGCGCGGCTTGGTCATTTGGTTTCCTTTTACGCTAGAGCGGATGATAGGTAATCCTTATCAGGCGGTCTAGCGGGGATTGCGCGGTTTTTCCTGCAAAGTTCGGATTCTAAGAAAGCGCAATTAGAATCACGCCAAAAGCAACAACGCATGCGGCGAAGATGCGCATCAAAACAGGCCGCTCTTTAAACCAAATGACCCCGATGAGCGCCGCCAAAATAACCGATGTTTCGCGGATCGCGGCGACCAAAGCCAAAGGCGCTAAGGTTTGCGCAAAAACCGCCAAAGCATAAGACAGGCTTGAAAGAACCCCGCCTGAAAACCCCGTCAAAAATTGTTTTATACCATTTTGTCTGATCAAGGCGCGCCGAGGCATCAGCACGAATAGTGTGACACAGATTTCGGCGGTAAAAAGCCATGTTATATATGAGAGAGGTGCACCTGAGACGCGTACCCCAATCCCATCCACGATCGAATAAGCCGCCACCATCAAAGCGGTGATGAAGGCCGGAAACAGGGCTTTTTTAAGCGCGCCCGTGGCGCGGGATACGACCAGAATTGTAACGCCGCAAGAGACACCGATGATTCCGCCCCAAGCCATGGGCGATAGGATTTCCCCCGGCCAGATTGTGGCGCCCAGGGCAATTAAAACCGGCGCTGCCCCGCGCGCAATTGGATAGGCCAGTGAAAGATCGCTGTGTTTATAAGCTGCGATCAGGAAAAAGTAATAGCCCCAATGGATCACCGTTGAGGCAATAATGTAGGGCAGCGCGGCCATATCCGGCGCGGGTAGGATTAAAAAAAACGGCAGGGCGGGCACGAAATGCCCTAAAGAGACCAAGCCAATCGACAATGCGCGATCCGTGGCTCCCTTGAGCATAGCATTCCATGTGGCGTGCAAAAGCGCCGCGCTTAAAGCGATTAGAATGACCCCGGTGCTTATCATTGGGCCCCAAGCACTGTTGTACGGGTGCCGTCAAAGCTTTCCGTGCTAGTCACGAAATGTCAGCATGCCCGCGCCGCCCGTCACTTGTGTGTTTATGGCCATGGCAATGAATAGGTTTTGACATTTGTGAAGAATTTCATGGCTTCCAAAACCCCTTCTTTGACGCCATTCCCGCTATCTTTGATACCGCCAAAGGGCGACATCTCAATGCGGTATCCCGGTTGTTCCCAAATGTTCACAGTGCCCACATCCAACCCCTCGATAAAGGCTTGCATGCGGGTAAAATCATTCGTGCAGACGCCGGAGGACAATCCAAATTCGGTTGAGTTTGAAATTGCCATCACGGCGGCATCATCATCGGGCACGCGCACGATCGGTACGATCGGGCCAAAGGTTTCTTCCATCACCAATTCTGAGCTATGGGGTACTTTATCGATCACGATCGGGGGCAAAAGCGCTCCGTTGCGCCCCGGATGGTACAGGATTTCGGCGCCCTCGGCTTCGGCCATATAGACCCGCTTTTCAAATAATTCTGCGGCTTGAGCATGGATCACGCAGCCCAATTGCGTATCCGGATCCATCGGATCGCCAAAGCGGATGGCTTTGGCTTTTTCCAGCACCAGCGGCACAAACTTATCCGCCACGCTCTCTTGCACCAAGATCCGCTTAACTGCCGTGCAGCGCTGGCCGGAATTGCCCGTGGCACCGGCCACCGCAATCGTCGCGGCTTTTTCCAGATCTGCATCAGAGAGATCATTTAAAATAATCAATGGATCGTTGCCGCCAAGCTCAAGCGCGGCGCGTTTATATCCGGCTTTTTGTGCAATCATTTTGCCCACAGGCACACCGCCGGTGAAGGTGACAATATCAATATTTTCATTGGTGACCATTTCATCGCCAATATCTTTGGGCCATCCGGTAACGATTTGGAACATCTCAACCGGCAGGCCGGCTTCGTATAAAATATCCGCCAATGTGATCGCAGTCAGCGGCGTTAACTCGGTTGGTTTGCACACAACGCAGTTATTGGTTGCAATCGCGGGGGCGATTTTATGCGCCACCATGTTTAAGGGATGATTGAACGGGGTGATGGCCGAGATCGCGCGCACCGGTTCGCGCTTGGTGAATATTTTGCGCGGTTTACCATGCGGTGTCAGATCGCAACTGAAGATTTGACCATCATCTTGAATGGCGGCCTGACCGGCCAACATAAACACATCATAAGAACGCCCGGTTTCATAAAGCGCATGCTGTTGGCAAATGCCCAATTCCAAGGTAAGCCAATGCGCGATGCTATCGCGCCGTTCACGGATCAATTCGGCAGCGCGAAACAGAATTTTCTGGCGCTCATACCGCGTTAAGCTGGGTTTATAGGCGGCGGCAATTGCAAAGGCTTTCGCCGCATGTTCTGCGGTGCCGGCCGGAACCGTGGCCACCACCTCATCCGTATAGGGATAGCGCACCTCGACCACATCGTCTGTAAAGACTTTTTCGCCTCCGATGCGCATGGCTTCGTGTCGCATTTGTTTTGTCGCTGTCATTTGGAGCCTCATTCTTCTTCACGTTGATCTATTTGCGGTCAGCGCTCATCATCAGACAAGCGCGGTTTTCGTAAGAGGAGGGCAGTGAGGTGTTTTTTCAACCCCCTCCTGGTTTTTTAACCCGCCAAAAACCTTTGGCGGGCGCATGTTGAACGCCGATTTACTGCGTAGCCGCTTGCAGGGCATAATAAAACGCATCAAAATTTCGCAATTGGGGCGCATTTGGCAAATCCATAACCCGGTTTACGATAAACGGCACGGTTTGTTCGGTAAGCCCGCCATGGCTACGCAAAGGTTCTTTCAGGGCGGCCAGATCATGGCGATGCTGGGAGGTGCCAATGGTCATATTTTCGGTTGACACCATAACGATATCGCCAATCCGATCTGCCGGCAGTTCAAATTCGGCCACCGCCTCTTCTTTGCTGCGCACTGAGAGCATTTCGGGCAAGGCTGACAGGCGGGCAATGATCTCACCATGATCGCAGCCTTCGGGCAAATAGGCCGTTGCAAACGAGCCCAAAGCGCCATGATGCACGACATAAGGATCGGTGATGGGCAGAATAACGCGCGCGGCTTTTTCACCCAGCCACTGGTCTAATACATCCTGGATATAAATCACTGCCGGGGTGCCATCGGCTTGATGCTTGGGTTTCATACCATGATCGGCAGTCACCACGATTGCGGCGCCTAATGCGTCTAGTTCAGCCAGATAGTGGTCAAACATCGCATAGAAATCTTTTGCGCCTTGCTCATCAGGGGCAAATTTATGTTGGATGTAATCTGTGGTTGACAGATACATCACGTCTGGCGCCCAGGTTTTGAGAAGCTTTACCCCGGCGGCAAAAACAAATTCTGACAAATCGGCAGAATAGACTTCTGGGACGGGGCGATCCATATAGGCGCTTGCATTTTCAATCCCGTTTTCGGCCAAGGTAGCTTGATCGGCCTTTTCTGAGGAAAAACAAATCGCGCGATCTTCATCAAATTTCAAACCCGCGCCCAACAGCGCCCGCAATTTGTCTTTGGCCGTGACCACGGCCACTTTGGCCCCGGCATTGTACAGGCCGCTGAACACGGTTGGAGCGCGCAAGAACCGCACATCATTCATCATCACTTCTTCGCCGGTTTCCGGCTCATACAGGTAATTGCCGCAAATGCCATGCACCGCGGGCGGGCGCCCCGTCGCGATCGACATATTGTTGGGGTTGGTGAAGGAGGGGATCACCGAATGGGCAAGATGATCGCTGCCCAGGGCCCGGATACGCTTTAATGTGGGCATCAAACCTTCGCCAATCGCCACATCCAAATACGCCGGTTCACAGCCGTCAAGACAGATCACAATCGCGCAGGTTTTTGGGGCTGTATAAACGCGCCCGTTTACATTTACTTCCGTATTCATTGTCATTCGATGGCTTTCTTCATTCGTTAGGCTGTTAATTTGCGTCGTTCGTTCAGGGCGGCGCTTGGCGGGGCCGCATCTGTAACGCCCATTTGCGCCAATGCGGCTTTCACCGCAGTCAGCATGTGGTGCATCACATCCGTGTCTATCTGACCAATACACCCGATTCTAAAACTGTCTACAATCGTCAGCTTTCCAGGATAGATGATAAAGCCCCGTTCTTTCATCGCATCATAAAACTGGCTGAATTTAAAAGCCGGGTCAGCGGGGCAGAAAAATGTAACGATGATTGGGGATAACCAGCGGTCTTCTAGCAATGTTTCAAAGCCAAGCGCGCGCATGCCCGATACCATGAAATCGCGGTTTTGAGTGTAGCGCGCCCCGCGCGCCTCAACACCGCCCTCTGCAGCATGGGCGGCCAAAGCCTTTAAAAAGGCGGCCACCACATGCGTGGGCGGAGTAAAGCGCCATTGCCCAGTGTCATTCATGACCCGCCATTGCGCTTCTACATCAAGGCTTAAAGAATGCGCATTGCCCCGCGCGGCCTGCAACTCGGTGGTTTGCGCGATTACAAAGCTAAAACCGGGCACGCCTTCGATACATTTATTGGCCGAGGAGACAAAGGCCGCGCATCCAAGCTGGGCGGGGTGCAGCGGAAGCGCGCCGAAGGCTGACATCGAATCAATTAACAATTTGCGTCCCGCGGCGCGGGTTGCTTCGGCAATTTCTTCAATCGGGTTTAAAATTCCGGACGAGGTCTCGCAATGGATCGCCATCACATGGGTGATCGCCGGATCCTTTGCTAAAATCTCTGCCACTTCAGCGCCGCGAGGGGGCATATAATCCCCCTTATCTAAAACGATTTTATCGCGGGCAAGATAGTCTAATGTGGCTGCGGCGCGCATGCCATAGGCGCCATTGGCCAAAACCAAAACCTTGCCATCTTGGGGCACAAAACTGCCCAACATGGCTTCAACCGCGTAAGATCCGGGGCCTTGCATTGGCACGCAATCATAAAGATCGGCTTTTGGGCCAATCAGCGCCAGCAAACCTGTTCGTATTTGCGCTGTCATAGCTCGAAAATCATCATCCCAACTGCCCCAATCTTTGAGCATCTCTTGTTTTACATCATAGGCCGTGGTGAGCGGACCTGGCGTTAACAAATATGGCTCGCCAAGCGCGGGCTTGGGTAATTTTTCAAAACAGTCGGTGTTTGGCATATGGGCTCTCCCAATTTACGTTCCCTAAATGCGCCGCATTATGCTATAAGTAAAATAAATTAATCATATTAAATAATCGGAAAAACTTATAGATGAGATATACCCAACTTCGCGCCTTTCACTTTGTTGCATTGCATGGCGGGTTTTCCAGCGCTGCGCGCGCGTTGAACCAAAGCCAGCCAAGCCTATCCGATCACGTGCGACAATTGGAACAGCTGCATGATACGCTTTTGTTCCATCGTGAAAAAAAACATGTGCGGCTTACCGAAGCCGGGGATGAGTTGTTTTTGCTGACGCGGCAGTTTTTCGATGTGGAAGAACAAATCGGGCTTTGTTTAAGCAAGCGCCAACACCAGTTGCGGGGCAAGTTGCGTGTGGTGGCAGATTCGGCTTTGCATATCACGGCGTCGCTCAGCGCTTTTCGCGCGGCGAACCCGAAAACCTTCGTGTCGGTTCGAACGGGAAATTCGGAAGATGTGCTGCAGCGCTTACGCCATTATGATGCAGAGATTGGCGTGGTGGGTAATAGCCCCTCAGCACTCGATTTGGTGGAAATTCCGATGGGGGATGCGCCAATTGTCGCAATTATGGCACAAGGCTTTTTACCCGAAACAGTTCAAGAGCTTGCGTTTAAGCAGCTCGTAAAATGGCCATTGGTATTCCGTGAAAAAGGATCAAGTACCCGGCGCTGTATCGAAGCAGAGGCGCAGGCCTGCGGTCTGCGTTTGCGCCCGGTGATTGAAGTTGACGGACGTGAGGCTCTGCGCGAGGTGGTGGCATCGGGGGCGGGTATCGGATTTGTCTCGCGCGCCGAATTGGGCAATGCGTCTGATATACGTGCTGTCGCAATTTCGGGTGCAACGCTGCGCATGAAAGAATCTTTGGTGTTTTTATCCATCCGCCGCGATCAACCCATGATTCGCGCTTTTTTGCGCTGTATTGACGCGCCGCATCTGTAATGCCTGTCAATGAATTCTGAGAGAAGTGAGGCGCGGCGTATCAGAGCCGTGTCTTTGAGGGCATGATGGAAGGTTTTCGGGAGAAGCTGGGAGCATATAGTTTTGATTTCCAGAAATGCCGTTAAGCGCAAAATACGCGTTTGCGCAGAACCTAGCTAAGACATTTAAATAGGGGCATCGTTTTTCTTAAAAGTTCTGCTTTGAGAGTATTTTAAAAGTAAAAAATATGTTGTTATACGATTCTTGAGGCGCCTTCCCGATTGGTCAAGAGATTTGGGTATTTGTTCGGCGCGAACAGATTTTCTCTGAATTTGCCAAATTATTTTTGAAAGAATGTCAGCTGTCAGCTTTCACTGGCAAACGCTATGAAAATAGGAGTTTGAAACAGCAGCCTCGCGTTTAATTTTTTTAAAAAATCTGTGATCTACCAAAAAAAGACGAGTCAAGAAATTTTTGGAGGCTATATTTACCTTGAATTATCAAAAAAAATACTTTTCCATCAAATCCGATCCCTAAATGCGTGTTCGCAAAGAATACTTCAGTCAGGGGGATAAAACGTTGAGATGCTTGAAAGGCTGGCTGTGATCGATGTCGCATAAGGTTTGCAATTCTATACAATTGTTGCTGGCATGACCGGCGACTGGCTGAGTGAAGAAAGGAGGGTCAGGCGAATTTGACTGTCAATGTTTTAAATTGTGGCGATCGCGCCGGTCATAAGACGACTGACCTTATCTATCGTGTCGCTGATTTGGCGCGCACGCGAACCAAGCGCATCAATAGATTGCGCATGATACAATCAACTTAAGGAGAGAACATGAAACGTATATTGCTTTCTGGCTTGGCCGCGATTGCATTGCCGGGTATGGCGTTAGCCAATTGCCCCGCGATCACGGTTGCCGATATGGGTGGAGTGGCGCCAGGCGCTTATCCGCAACAATATGATTTGGCCGAGTTCGAAGCTGCAGCAGGGTGCAGCATGGCATTTTCGGGCAACCCAGATGCAGCAGCGCTGAACGCGCGTATTCAAGGCAATGGCGCTCTGCCAGCTTTGGCTGATCGGTTGCCTTCAGAGCCTTTGGTGATGATCCCTTATGACGCTGTGGGCCGCTATGGCGGGCAACTGGATGTTTTGTCTAATGCGACCGAAGCGGGAACGTCTGACTTTTTGTCTGTGCGTCACGTCAGCCTTTTGCGGTATTCGGATGATCTTCAGACCATCGTTCCAAACGTGGCGAAATCGTTCAAGTGGAATGATGATTTTACCCAGCTGACAATCAAGTTGCGCGAAGGCCATAAGTGGTCGGATGGCGCGCCATTCACCAGCGAAGATATCGTGTTCTATCACGATAATCTGATGTTGGATAAAAACATTTTTGAAACGCCGAAAGACTATATTACCGTGGCGGGTGAGGCGATGAGCGTGGATGCGCCTGATGCAACCACAGTTATTTTCAACTTACCTGCGCCCAAACCTGGTCTGATTGCGCATTTCGCGACGCATTATTCGCAGCCTTTCCAGCCTAAACATTTCCTGGGTCAGTTCCATCCAGATGTTGACTCGAATGCGGATGCCAATGCGCAGGCGCTTGGCTTTGAAAATGGCTATGCTGCGATTAAGGCCTATTACGGTAATTCGGATTGGACGGATACGCCAACCCCAATGCTGTCAAACCCGGATCTGGTTGCTGGCCTTCCTAAAGCAACCTATCCTACGCTTGAAAGCCATATCGTAATCGCCGACACCCCCGAAGGGCGGCATTTTGTTGCTAACCCTTACTTCTTCCAAGTGGATCCAACCGGCCAGCAATTGCCTTATATCAATGAGTTTGATGAAGTTTACATCAATGATAATGAGGTGCGTATACTTAAGATTGTAAATGGCGAGATCGATTATAAGGCCCAGTCTTTGCAATTGGCTTCAGCACCAATCCTGCTCGAAAACCAAGAAAAAGGCGATTATACGGTTCATTTGAAGCCTGAAATTACCATCGGTGCATTGGGCTTTAACGTGACCCATGAAGATCCGGCCAAACGCGAGGTTTTCGGCAATATTGATTTCCGGCGGGCGATGTCAATCGCGATCAACCGCAGTGAGATGAACGAAATCGGCTTCTTTGGTCAAGGTACGCCTCGTGCCTATACTGGGTTTTCACCGTTGCCAGCATTTGCTGATGCGTCAATGGAGACCTATGCCACTGAGTATGATCCGGCTGGTGCCAATGCGCTGCTTGACGGGCTTGGCATGGCCGACACGGATGGTGATGGTATTCGCGAATTGCCAAATGGCGATAAGCTTGTCTTGAATCTTAACTTTTCAACTCAAGGGATTGCTGGCCAAACTGTCGAATTAGCGGCGCAATATTGGCGCGATGTCGGCATTGCTTCCGTTGTAAAGGAAGTTACACCGGATGAGTATCGTTCGGCTCAGTCTTCCAATAAACTGGATGTCAGCATGTGGCGCAAAGGTCAGCCTTTGGCGATCGTTCTGGGTAATAATGAGCTATGGGTTCCACCCTATGAAAATTATTTCGGAAACCGCAATGCGATGCTTTGGGCCGAGTGGATTGATTCTAACGGGTCTGCAGGCGAAGAGCCTCCAGCTTGGGCCAAGCAGATGATGGAAGACATCAATGTTCTGCAATCCGCCGCAGCAGGTTCTGATGCTTTCAATCAGGCAGGTGCAAGAATGGTTGAACATATGACCAAAGAATTGTTGTTCATTGGTACGGTGATTGCCCCTGCGCCGATGATTCATCGCAACAATCTGATCAACTTTACCGAAACCAAGACTCATAGTTACGAATATTATCGGACTTATCCTTACCGTGCGACCCAGTGGTGGTTGGACGAATAAGCAACAAGGTTTTTGTTGAACTGATGACGGGCGGCTTGCCGCCCGTCATTGATTTTAATATGCTTCTCGGCAGGGCGAACAGGAAATTACAATGCTAAACTTTGCGCGCTTCGTGATAACACGGGCCGTTATGGCGCTGATCACGCTAATAATAGTATCGCTCTTTGTGTTCTTACTGATGGAGTTGGTGCCAGGTGATTGTGCTGAGCGCTATCTTGCCTTTAAGAATACCCAAGGGTCTTCGGTGCAAATTGCCAATGAATTGGAGGCCGAAAGGCAGCGGCTCGGTCTTGACCGACCTTTCCTTGAACGTTGGAGCAAATGGATCGTTGGCGCCTTTCAGGGTGAGTTTGGTAATAGCTGTATCCTACGGGTGAATATCGCTGATCTTTTGGGCGATAAGTTTTTGCTATCGCTTGGCATCTGTCTTGCCTCGCTGGCCTTGGCCTATGCAATCGCAATTCCGGTGGGGATCATTGCGGCTGCGTCTAACAATCCATATCTCAATAATTCTTTACGTATCATTAGCTATCTTGGTCTTGCGATGCCGAACTTCTTGCTGGCTTTAATGATTATGCTCTTTGCCACGGTTTATTTTGGCGAAACGCTGACGGGATTGTTTTCTAGCCAATACCGCGATGCACCCTGGTCTTGGGCACGTTTTGTCGACCTTCTGAAACACGCATGGCTGCCCATATTCATTCTGGGTTGGTCGGCAACTGCTTTTGCCCTGCAAACGGTGCGGGCTTTGATGTCAGATGAGATCGGGAAGCTTTACGTTACGGCTGCAACCGCGCGCGGCGTCCATGGCCGCAAGTTGCTCTGGAAATATCCGGCGCGTCATGCGCTTGGGCCGATCATTAACTCGCTTGGGTTTGACCTGAACCGTATTTTCAATGAGTTGCCCATTGTTGCCTTGATTCTTGTAATGACTGATGCTGGTAAGCTTTTGATCGACGCTCTTGCGCGCTCGAACGATCAGCAGCTTGCTGGGGCGATTATTTTCTTATTAACCGCGTCCATAGTGGCGTTAAATTTTTTCACGGATATCTTGCTGGCAACCATCGACCCGCGTGTCCGCAAAAGCATCGTGAGGTGAGGACATGAGCAATATGCCAGATCCGACCGACCCAAAATTAGCAGGGATAAATCTATCAAACGCAACCCAGCTGGGGGCTGAGGGCGAGCATGATCGGCTTGCCAAAGAAGCTTATTTTACAGCGTCGCAGGGCCAATTAATTTGGGCTCGGTTTAAGAAACAGCGCGCTGCAATGATTGCGGCTTTTTTTCTAGTCTTTTTGATTTTTTCAGGCCTTTTTGCGCCATTTTTATCACCTTATGACCCCACTGTGGCGGGCCGCAATAAGGATTATACAAACGGAGCCCCCCAGATCCCGCAATTTTGTGATAAAAACGGCTGTTCATTGCGCCCGTTCATTCATCCGGTTGAACGAGAAAGATCACTGGCGACAAATTTTCGGTGGGTCACTAAAATCAATGAGGATAAGCGATCCTATTTGACGTTCCTGCCGAAAGGGGATGCTTATAAGCTTTTCGGTGTCATTAAAGGTGATCGTCATCTGTTTGGTTTAGAAGAGGGAAAGATACATGTGTTTGGAACGGATGAGGATGGACAAGATATCTTCAGCCGAACATTGCACGCGATTTGGACCTCGCTTCAGGTGGGTACAATCGGCGTTTTGATTGCCTTTGTGCTGGCTTTGATTATTGGAGGGGTGTCCGGCTATTACGGTGGCTGGATCGACAGCGTGATACAAATGATCACCGATGCTTTTCGAACGGTGCCGGCGATTCCACTATTCATGGCCGTAGCGGCCTTTATGCCGCCTGAGATTTCGGCTGAAGCCCGGTTTTTTTACATCTCGATTATTTTGGGCTTTATCGGGTGGCCTACATTGGCACGGCGCATTCGAACGCATCTGCTGACAGAGCGAAATCAAGAATATGTATTGGCAGCGCAGCTTTGCGGCGCGTCCTCGTCGCATGTAATTCGACGTCATCTACTGCCGTCTTTTACCAGTTATATTATTGTCGATTTGGTAATTTCTTTTCCCTATATGGTGCTCAGCGAAACCGCACTTTCCTTTATTGGGCTTGGTCTGAAAGATCCAGTTTCCTCGCTTGGTGTAATGTTGCAAAAGGCGACATCTGCGGATGTTATGCTGAATTATCAATGGTATTTTATTCCAGTGGTGTTCTTTATTGTTCTGGTTATGGCGTTCGTTTTCGTGGGAGACGGGTTGCGCGATGCTGCTGATCCCTATTCCGAGGTGAACAAATGAGCGCGCTGCTTGATGTCAAAAATCTGACCCTTCAGTTTCGTACCGACGAAGGGCTGATCACGGCGGTGGAAGACGTCTCCTTCTCGTTGAACAAAGGAGAAGTGATGGGGCTGGTCGGGGAAAGCGGATCGGGTAAATCGGTTACCGCGAAAGCCTTGATGCATCTCAATGCGCGCAATGCAGTTTACGGCCCTGACTCGCGCATCACTTTGCATACAGAGCGAGGCGAAGTTGATGTGCTGTCGCTTCGAACACCGCGCGATTTGAAGGTGGTGCGGGGCGGTGCCATCTCAATGATCTTTCAAGAGCCAATGGCCTCTTTTGCGCCTGCGATTACCATTGGCAAACAAATGGTCGAGCAGCTGCAATTGCATGGCGATATGTCCAAGGCGCGGGCGAAAGAAATTTCGGTCGAAATGCTCGATCGGGTTGGCATTTCGGATGCTTCCCAACGTTTTGATCAATATGCGTTTGAACTTTCGGGCGGTATGCGCCAGCGTGCGATGATCGCGATGGCGCTTTCAACCAAGCCTGCCTTGCTGATCGCGGATGAACCAACCACAGCGCTGGATGTGACGATTCAGGCGCAGGTTATCGATTTGATGAAAGATTTGGTGGATGAGTTTCACATGGGAATTATTTTTATCACCCATGATCTTGGCGTCGTTGCTCAAACCTGTGATCGGGTGAATGTGATGTATCTTGGCCGGTTGATTGAAGAAGGCCCGGTGCGCGAGGTGATCCGCAACCCTAAGCATCCTTATACGCAAGGATTGATTGCAGCTTTGCCAAAGCTTGATAATCTTGGCCAATCGCTCACCGCTGTGCCGGGCGATATTCCTTCGCCGCTGGAACGCCCGTCAGGATGTGTTTTCAACACGCGCTGTAGCCAGATTGTGGGGGCAGCTTGTACCACAATCGGTCCAAATGCGGTTGATCTTGGCGCCGATCACACCGTTGCCTGTCATATCTATAAGGAGGTCGCGGAATGAACGGACCATTGATCCGAGCCGAAAATCTTTCTGTGGGGTTTCCCATTGGCAAAGGGTTGTTCGATAAATTTGTTTTGAAGGCAGTTGATGACGTAACGCTTCATATTGAGAAAGGCAGCTTTTTTGGATTGGTGGGCGAATCTGGTTCGGGGAAAACTACGCTTGGGCGTGCGCTCTTAAAAGCGGTGCCGATCACGGGTGGATCGGCGCATTATGCGGATGGTGAAGTGGCCTATAATCTGGAAACGATTGGCAAAGCCGATCTTAAGGATTATCGCAAGCGCGCCCAATTGATTTTTCAGGATCCATATGCCGCGTTATCTCCTCGGATGACGGTGCGCGATATCATAGCAGAACCACTGGAAGTGATGGGTCTGACGCGCAATCGGCAGGAAACCGACGAACGCGTGCGTGAAACCGCGGCCAAATGCAGGCTTAACCTTGAACATCTGAGGCGCTTTCCACATGCTTTTTCGGGTGGTCAGAGACAGCGGATCTCAATCGCCCGGGCGTTGGTGTCGGGCCCCAAACTTGTTGTTGCCGATGAAAGCGTGGCGGCGCTTGACGTTTCGATCCAGGCAGATGTTTTAAACCTGCTGAAAGAGCTTCAGCGTGATCTTGGCATTACTTTTATGTTTATCAGCCATGACCTGTCTGTGGTTGCGCATACATGTGATCACGTTGCGGTGATGTATTTGGGCCGCCTTGTGGAAACCGCTCCCACGCGCCAGCTTTTTGCCGCGCCCCGGCATCCCTATACAAAGGCGTTGTTTTCGGCCATTCCATCGCTTGACCCGGATGATCGCGGCAAGGCGCAAAAGCTTGAAGGCGAAATTCCTTCGCCGATGAAGCAACCTTCGGGCTGTAAATTTCACACAAGATGCCCGCATGTGATTGATCGCTGCAAAGTAGAAGAGCCGCGTTTGCAAAGCAGCGCAGTAGAGCATAACGTGGCCTGCCATCGCTGGGAAGAGCTGTTACAAAACGCCTAAGTCATCTTTTTGGCTTGACCCTTTGACCCTCTGCGCTTTTGCGCGCCGTGGCTTTCTTCGGGCCGGATGGCATGATATCTCGCCGCAGGCCGCGCCTATAGCTTTCGCGACACAATGCAGCGCCTCTGTCATAGCGACTTGCGGTTTCACTCCACTGGAATAGATATCCATTAGAAGTTGCCGATAGGTCAAAGCTACGCGCCGGGAGAGTTAAGTGACACAAACAAAGCAGACCAGCGCAGCGCCGGTTCTGATGTGGTTCAAGCGCGATCTATCGGTATTTGACAACGCGGCTTTGATCCATGCGGTGCAGGCCGGTTCGGTGCTTCCAGTTTATATTCTTGAGCCCGAGCTTTGGCAGCAACCGGATATGAGTCATCGGCATTTTTGTTTTTTACAAGACAGCCTTGCTGATCTGTCAGAAGATCTTTGCGCCTTAGGTCAAGGCCTGGTTCTTCGCATCGGGGAACCGGTTTCGATCCTTGCCGATTTGCATCAAAAATTTGGTTTCACCCAGCTGTGCTCGCATCAAGAAACTTGGAATGGCTGGACCTATGCGCGTGATCAGCGCGTGCAGGCTTGGTGTCAAAACACCGGCGTGACCTGGCATCAGCCACGGCGTATTGGCGTCACCCGAGGCTTGAATAAGCGCGCCGGTTGGGCGCAGCGCTGGCAGCATTATATGGCGCAGCCCTGCCTGCCCGCGCCCACGGGTTTAAAAAAGATCGGTCTCGCCTCAGACCCGATGCCGCGGCCGGAAGATTTCCTTCTCGCGGAGGATGGGTGCATCGCGCGCCAAAGCGGGGGGCGGCGACAGGGCTTACAGGTATTGGAAAGCTTTTTACACAGGCGCGGAGAGGATTATTCAAAAGCGATGTCCTCTCCCTTAAGCGCGGCGCAGGCCTGTTCACGCCTTTCTGCGCATTTGGCCTTTGGAACCTTGTCAATGCGCGAAGTGCATCACGCCTTAGAAGCCCGGCGCAAGGCACTTACCGCCTCTCCAAGAACTTTGTCAGGCAATTGGCCAAAGGCGCTCAGTTCCTTTTCAAGCCGCTTGCATTGGCATTGCCATTTTATTCAAAAGCTTGAAGACGAGCCCCGTATTGAATTTGAAAACATGCATCCGGCCTATGATAAGCTGCGTCAAGAGCCGGTGAATGAGGCCTATCTTACCGCGTGGCAGCAAGGTCAGACCGGCTATCCGATGGTGGATGCGTGTATGCGATCCCTCATTGCCACCGGTTGGCTGAACTTTCGCATGCGCGCTATGTTGATGAGCTTTGCCAGCTATCATCTGTGGCTGCATTGGCGCTTGCCGGCCTTGCATCTGGCGCGCCAATTTACAGATTATGAGCCGGGTATTCACTACGCACAAGCGCAGATGCAATCAGGCACAACGGGGATCAATACGATTCGTATTTACAACCCGATTAAACAAAGTCTTGATCAGGATCCAAACGGGGTTTTTATCAAGCGCTGGGTGCCAGAGCTGCGCAATATGCCGGTTGGGTTTATCCATCAACCCTGGCTCCTAGCGAAGAAAATGAACGGATACCCGCTGCCAATTGTGGACGAAAAAGCCGCTCGACAGGCCGCAAGCGCGAAGCTTTATGCGTTAAGAAAGCCAAGGCAGCATGCCTTGGCTGCGCAACGCATAGTAGATAAGCATGGCAGCCGAAAATCAGGGATTATTCAGATTGTACCGCGCCGCAAACCCAAAAAAGATCCGCGCCAAGATGAATTTATATTTTAATAAAAACCTATCGCCGTAGCGCTTTTTTTCTGATGGCAGGTAAGCCTTTGCGCGGTTGGGGCTGCAATCTGCAAAACCGACCATATCGAACTGGTCAGCCCGTTCGGTGATGGCACCGCCCCTCATAAGAACGCGCGGGGCACGAAAGAGATGCTCGCCAAGCCTGAAACAGGATATGCTAGCTTCGTTGGGTAGAGCGCATTGAGGCATAAAAAAATCCCCAAGGCGTGCCGCAATCTATCTCGATGCGATTCAAAACGGGTGCTCCATCGTGGGCCTTATTTGGCACACTGGCAACTTTTGAATCTGGCAATGATCCTTGCGCGCAAAGCGCAAACATTTGTGGCAGCGCCCAAATCAAAGTTTTTTTCAGATTTTAAAAATCTGTGATACGGTGAAAAAAGCCAATAATGGGAGAAAAAAATGGCAGATTCATTTGGTGGTTCATTGAATATGGTGTTGTGGATTTTGATTATCGTTGGGGGGGGGTATTACAGTTATCGCTGTTTATTCGCCACGAAGGGTTTCGTTGATCAATATGGCTTTGGCGATAGTGCGGTTTTCATGACTCGCTTTGCAGGCACGTGCGTTGGCGCATCTACGTTGATCGCTTTGGTTTTATTATTCGTTGGTCCGCAAGGCGCGTGGGCTTTTGTGGCGTTTGCATGGACGCAAGCTTTGCTCGCGACCTATTTCGGCTATACAACGGTGAACAGTGAATGGGCTGAAGTTGAAGGCGTGAAAGCAACGGCAGAGGGTTACATCGCCCCAATATTCTTTTTGGTTGTGAACACGATATTGCTGTTCAACATGTCTGATATTTTATACGTGGCGCATCAAGTTCAATAATCCAATCCGTTGGATTCAAGATTAGTTTAAACGTATAATGTTTGAAGAGGCGCTGGACGATCAGCGCCTCTTTTTGATGCGGCAGAAACGGTGTGAACGTGATTTCAGAGGGTGCGAGCATAGGCTTTGACCACTTTGGATGAGGGTTTTTTGGCAGGCGCGCCGCAGAAGAAAACCCATGCAGAACCGACGCGTGCCATTTTCGGGCTTTGCTTCTTAATGGGCGCCGCGCCTGCGTCACATTATATTTGTTGAGTATTTTACAGCGCAAGAGTGCCCTAGGGTAAACGCGCTTGACGCGCTAGGCCGCTTGAATATATACTTATGAGTATAAATTAATACTTATTTGATTTTCATGGGAGATTTCACATGGCTCAACGTTCAAAAATTAATCTATCCACGGATGAATTGCACAATCTGTCTTTTGATGCATTTGATGAGGCGATCAACCCTAGATCGGACTGGCATGATTTTGATGCGGTCGTTGAAGATGCAATTTCGCGGCGTGGCTTTTTAAGGGGGCGTGATCGCAATGGGCAGCGTTGCGGGCTTGAGCGCGGCCACCACTGCATTGACACCGGTCTCCGCCCATGCGGCGACAAACCGGTTTGGTTTCGAAGCCGTAAGCGTCAGCACGAAAGACACGGTCGTGGTGCCCAAAGGGTATAATTGGCATGTTGCAACGCGTTGGGGGGATCCTCTGTTTTCAGATATTCCAGAATTTGACCATGCAACCCGCGGCACCGCTGCCAGTCAAGCCGGTGCGTTTGGTGATAACAATGATGGGATGACGATTTTCACCGATCAAGACGGGCATCAAATATTGATTGCAAATAATGAATATACAAACCGATCGGTCATGTGGGGCAATAATCCTGACGGCAAATATGCCACCGATGATGATATTAACAAAGGTAAAAATGCGCATGGGTTAACGGCAGTTGAGCTTAAAGAGATCGATGGCCGATGGCAAATTGTCAAAGATTCGCGCTATAATCGTAGATTCACACCGGATGAGCCGATGGAGATTACCGGCCCCGCTCGCGGGCATGCTTTGATGAAAACAAATGCCGACCCGCAAGGTGTCACCGTGTTGGGAACTTTTAATAATTGTGGCAATGGGCGTACCCCTTGGGGCACCTATCTGGCTTGTGAAGAGAATTTCAACGGATATTTTGGCACCGCAAATCCAGACAGTTTTACGCAAGATGCGGCGCAAAAGCGCTATGGTGTCAGTGGCAAAGATCGTGGGTATGGATGGTGGAAAGTTGATCCACGCTTTGACGTTTCTCAAGAGCAGAATGAAGCGAACCGCCATGGTTATATTACCGAGGTTGATCCTTATGATCCGAGCTCTAAGCCCAAAAAGCGTACGGCGTTGGGCCGCTTTAAGCATGAGAATGCCGAAGTGGTTGTGAATGCGGATGGCCGGATCGTGGTCTATATGGGCGATGATGAGCGTGGTGAGTTTTTGTATCGCTATGTGTCGGATGGCTATTACGCTGAAGGCGGCGATACGGATGAATTGATGGAGATAGGCACGCTTTATGCGGCAAAATTTGACGCTGATGGCACGGGCACATGGCTTGCCTTGACCCCGGAAACCACCGGCATGGAGCAAGCGATGATCTGTATCCACACGCGTTTGGCGGCCTCTGCTTTGGGGGCAACAACCATGGATCGTCCAGAATGGGTGACGGCCAATCCCTTAAAAGCGGAAGTGTATTGCGCCCTAACCAACAATAAAAACCGCGGTTTGAAATCGAATGCTGGAGGGGATGAAACCCCAGTGGGCGGCCCCAATCCGCGCGAGGCCAATAAATATGGACAGATCGTTCGATGGTGGCCCGGCGAGGCTGATCATACGGCCGACACGTTTACCTGGGATCTTTTTGTGATGGCGGGAAATCCGAGCGTTCACAGCGATGCAGGGGCAGGATCGGCGAATGTTAATATGGGCAATATGTTCAATTCGCCCGATGGGTTGTCTTTTGATGAGAAAGGGTTGCTGTGGATCCAGACGGATGGCAATTATTCGAACGAAAAAGATTTTGCCGGTCAAGGCAACAATCAAATGCTGATCGGCGATCCGGTAACGGGTGAAATTCGTCGGTTCTTGGTGGGGCCAAAACAGGCTGAAATTACGGGCATTGCTTGGGCTGCAGATCGCAGAACCGTGTTTGTTGGGGTGCAACATCCGGGCGAGCGGGGAGAGTCGAACTGGCCAGATGGTGGTGATAAAACCCCGCGATCTTCCATTATTGCGATCCGCCGCGATGATGGCGCCGCGCTTGGATGAGGGCGCAGGTTTAAGGCGGCTGAGCGAAGGCACCAATGGTCGGGTTTTGGCAAAGCCAGTGGCCCGGCTTTATATTTCTAATGGATTTTCAAATCTAATCTTGGCGCTGCGATCGCCAAAAATTGTTGCATTTTCGGGCCATGCCCCGCCAAATCAAGCTGACTGAAGCTAAGCCATGGCTTGGTATGGCGGCGCCAGAATGGGTGGCCCATTGGGCTTAATATTTGGGTGCGCTATGCCGGCCTCTATGCCCGCCAGCCTTTCTTGTAGGCGCAAGAATTGTTAGATTTCAAAAAGATTGGATTTCAACAATTTGTACCCGCAGGATAGGTGCCTGCTCGGCCAATAATCCCATTAGCTCATTCGTTATGCTGTTTTTACAGGAGGTTGTGGATGTGGGCGTTGGCTTGCGCTATCCTTAAGCGCATAATCTTAAATATTGGGTAAGACGGCACAGCAAAACGCGGAAAGCGCGCTCTAAAAAGAGGGGTCCTTTATGAAAATAGAGTTTCATCA
Source organism: Rhodobacteraceae bacterium IMCC1335 (assembly GCA_039640495.1). NCBI lineage: Bacteria > Pseudomonadati > Pseudomonadota > Alphaproteobacteria > Rhodobacterales > Paracoccaceae > Rhodobacteraceae bacterium IMCC1335. The sequence continues at coordinate 3,628,805 of CP046864.1, read as the reverse complement.
CATCAATTGTGTTTCCAAAGATGTCGAAGGCCTTGATCTTTTCTATAGAGATATTTTGCAAATGCAGCCCATTCCCGCTCAGCAATTCGTAAGAACTGAGGCGACGAAAGCCGACGGGTATGACGGCAAAATTAAATTCGTCACCGAAGGCAGTATGCAAATGCATCTGGCCGAAAAAGACTTAAACGTTGCAGCAAAAAATAAACGCCATATCAACCCGGTTGAAAACGGTCATATAGCTTTTCGGACAGATGATATAGCGGCATTTAAGGCGCATCTTGATGCGCATGGGATCCCATTTGCGGATTATGGAACCACGTTCTCGCAGCAATGGCACCAGATTTTTTTTCATGATCCGGAGGGAAACGTTATTGAGGTGCATCAAGAACTGTAGCTACAAGCGCCGCGCATTCAAACTATGCAGGAACAATGCATAGCGGTGCCGCTGCGCGCAGCGATTGAACCTTTACATAATACGGCTGAAAATTTGCAGTGATCTCAAAAGATATGCCCTAAGACGGGTTTGTGGAAGATATCGTGCAGGGCCTTACCGATGCGCCTTTTTTTGGGCGCGTTTTCGCAACAAAATCTGGTCACGCATGATAATCAGATTTTGACCATTGTATTTTTTGACGCCGCCCATGATGGCCAGGCAAATGCGCCTGTCTGCTTCAGTGGTTTAGAAAATCTCAGCGATAAATTGGTGGGTTTTCCAAATGGTGGCTTGCTTGAGGTCAGATCTGGGCCAGTGGTGTTCGACCTGTATATCGAAGAGAATGCGCGCCGCTTGAAAGATGAAATGTAGGTTTTGTTGGTTGTGCGCTTTAAGGTGAAAACCGGCTGTAGCGGTGTGTTTTTAGAAAACATTCCAAATTTTCCTTTGGAAGAAGATTGTATTTGAAGAAGCGTTGTTCAAACCGGTGAGCGCGATTTTATCGCCATTACCAGAGATCCAATAGAAGCCAAGATGGCTTTAGAACCTTTACGTTTGCAGGCGCTTGATGGGATTGAACATTTGCTAGAATGGTTTGATGACAGTCGTAGAGATCCGCGGTCAGGCGTGGTTCACCGTGATAGGGTGAGGCAATAAACCATCCGTCTTGCGGCGCGCTGGCTATGATTTGAAACGGCAAAATGTTTTATGCAACGCACCGGTTTTTTGAGGCCGCATTGCAGTAAAATAAAGCTGGATGATGGGTTTACAGAATGTTTGCAAAAAATTTGAAGGCGGCCGTAGTTGGCTGATTGTCTTACACCATCACTGCCGTAACCCGCGCCGCCTCATGAAGCTGTTTAAACTAAGAAATAGAACAATACAAGAACAAAAATAGTTTTTGTTCTATATCCATTCTTTTTCTGACTGGGTGTTCTTATTCATTAAAGCTGCCCTTAACAAATTTTATACAAAAAATACCTCAGAGTCGGCGTTTAACGCTATCTCTGATAAAATATATTTGGGGGTGAATTTAAATATCGGTGAAGCGTTGTGGATCCAAATGGGTGCGATTGTTTATCCCGCAAATGTCTGGCGCTGCTGATATACGCCTCTTATGATCCGGCGTGAGCGCGCCGCATCTGAGTGCAAAAGAAAAGGAACCGAAATGTCTGAATGGTTGTATCAAATCCGGATCAAAACCTCTGAGGTACTGTCGGCCGATCTGCGCGGTGCGCGGGCGATGGCTTTGTCGCAGGCGGTGCTCAAAATTGCCGAGCAGAACGGAATGCAACTGGTCTGCACGTTTGATGCGTTTCGGGAATATTGCGAAGAAGCGGAACGCAATGATATTGCGCAATATCACCTCTATGATTGGACCAAAGCTACGATCGAAAATCCTGAGAAGAAAGCCAAACATCTCAAATCTTTCGCGTTTTATCTTGGGAATGAGCAAGTATATTCGAAAGCCCATGCAGGCGAGGTGGAGAAATCTTTGAAAAATCTTGGTGAGGCGATGCATCTTATAGAAATTAACGTAATAGATTCAAACCCAGCCAATAATCCCCAACCTCTAAGCTGAAGCCGAATTTTAACCGCGAGGACAAGAAAATGTTGAATGAGCGAGATAAGCGCAAGATTGAATTGTTAGAGATTTTATCAGAGGGATGTCGCAAACATCCCGCGTATCGTGCCCGGCGCAAAGTCAGCATATCCTGCGAGGGTTGCGTTCAACTGTGGAACGCGCGCGTAGAACTTACGTTATTAAACGAAGGCTAGAGCCGTGTTGGTACACGCCCAAAAACCCGTTTTTTGTGGATGTTGTTTTCGATGTAGAAGGCGACTTAACGCTAGGTTCTCATGGCTTAATATGATGCTGTCATGGGGCAAATACGCGCTACCGCGCAATGCGCCGCACGCGTTATGATGTATAGAGCGAACGCTTTTTGACAATCATATAATCCTCGATTGAGCAATCAGAGATTTAAATACAGGCGGGTATGCCTAGAGTGGTTTTGAAATTTGAAAAGGAAATGAAATGGCACTTTTTGAAAAATGGGAAGAGGCTTGGAATAAGAATGACGCTGCAGCCTGGATCGCATTGCTTCATGAGGATTATCAATTCAAATTTCATTCCAACGGGAAGGTTATGAAAAAATCTGATATGACGCCTGAGATGATGTCCGCTGTCATGAGAAATGAGAGCGTTACAAACAGGCGCTGTCTATATGAGAATGATGATATTTGCGTGATCCACCAATTCAATGACTTTGAAAATGGCGATAAAGAAGCGGTTATGTTGGTGACGCTGAAAAAAGATGGGTTGTTTTGGCGCACTGAAACAGGTGCCACACCCCTTAAATAAACCTCTTTGAAACGGGTTTGATGAAATGGCGGCCTTTTGGATATGAAAGCGGCTATTTGGCGGCCGTTTCAGGTAGAACGGTATCCTAAGAATTCGCCTCTGACAGCGTGTCCACGCGCTGTATTGATGCGGCCCCGATACTTGCATGGCGGTAAGCGAACCCTGCGCGCAACTGCCACGCGATATTTAAATCTGAGGGTAACACGCATTAAAACCAAAACCATTAGGCTTGGAGCTTTGTGAGCATAATCCAAAATCATCAGGCGCAAATTTAGATCCTGACGGTGTAATATCAGCTTACCAATTGCAATTTGGGTTGCAGCTTTGCGACGTGATCCAGAAATACCTCTCGTAACGTGCTTTGAACCACCACGTCATATCTACCCATCTCTTCAATCGCTGCTTCCAGCCCTTCAAAATTGCAGGTTTTCAGATCCTTGATCAGCCAAGGACATGGTTCCAAAGAGCCATGTTTTGCAACTGAGAGCGCCGCAGCAAACAGAAGTATATTTTCCGAACAAGCCTCAATTTCTTCCGCCAGCTCTAACCCCAGTTCAACCCGATCATCCATCAAGCACCCAAAAACAGCATCGCTTTTGCGCTTATCACTATTGGTTTGGCCCTGCGCCACCGGATCATATTCCAACGCGAGCAATGTTAAATCACAGCCCTGTTTGGTTTTGCCCGTTTTCAATAGAATTTCGCCATATTGTTGCAAAATTCTTGGATCATTCGGCACCATATCATAGGCTTTTTTCCCATGTTCAACGGCCGCTTTAAATTTTCCTGTCATGGTGCTTATACCGCATAAAAGCCTGTGAAGCTCGAAATCATTGGGATCTGCTTTGACGGCGTGATCCATCAATTTATTAAATTCAGGCATAACCTCTTCAAGCGATTTCTCTATCCATCCACGGCCCAAGGCTTGCCCCATAGTGCACGCCTTCCATGCATAAGCTTGTGCGTTAGCAGGGTCTGCTTCGATGGCTTTATCGAACATTTCAAGCGCATGCGCATTGGCCTCCTTGTCGATCGCATGATGCCCTTCTTTTCCCCTTAGAAGAAATTCATAAGAGCTCATATTTTGGGTGGGTTTACGTTTTGCTCGGTTCAAGCTGGCCAGCTCAATTTCGCCCAAAATCGCCTGTGTCACGCTGCGAACGATCTCATCCTGAACTTCGAATATATCGTCTAAATTTCGGTCAAACCGCTTGCTCCAAACGATTTCTTTGGTGTCAGCCTCTAAGAGTGAAACCGTTACGCGTACCTTTGAGCCGGATGATCTAATCGAGCCTTGGATGAGGTAATTGACTTTAAACTGAGCGATGAAATCATCTAGTTCCTTATCGCTATCTGCAAAGTTCACGCTTGATTGGCGTGAAACAATAGAAAGTTGCCTTACCATAGAAAGCTCGGTCAGGATGTCTTCATAGACGCCATCGATCAAAAAAGAGCTGTCTTCGTTTTCATTCAGATTTTTAAAGGGCAGGATAGATAGCGTTGGCTTTTGTGAGCGGTCTGTTTCTTCTTGTTCTTCAGAGATGTCAGCGCTTTCAAGATTATTTGTTTTATCAGTGGAAATGGTAAAAACCTCAAATTCGCTTGAGATATTTTTCAGTTTTTTGGTTCCGGCCGCCTGCGAAATCGCTTCGATTCTAGAGGCAACCTGCTCATTAATCGCCCTGGAAACAAGAATTTGACCCGGCACGCATTGGGCTTCCAGGCGCGCCGCAATATTGACGCCATTTCCGTATACATTGTCTTTCTCGAAGATCACGTCATCTGAGTGAATCCCAATTCTCCAAAGTAATTTTCGCCGTGGATCTTCATCTGAAATTGTTTCATTGCGCTCTTGGATGGCTTCTTGGAATTTGATAGCGCAGTTCACGGTTTCAATTGGGCTTTCAAATTCGGCAAGCACGGAATCCCCCGCAGTATGAAAAATTCGGCCACCATGCTGTTCGATAAGCGAGTCAATGATTTCGCGGCAGGCGTTTAAGCTTTCAAAGGTTGCCTGTTCATCTTCCAGCATATGTTTGCTGAAGCCCACGCAATCTGTTGCAAGAATAGTTGCAAACTTTCTTTTAACATCGCCCATAGAATATCTCCTCAGATCGAGTTAGCAGTATGATGGAACCACGCCTATAATCTAGCATAAAGAAGACATAGATAAATAGTTTTACCGCGCGTTACGAATTTCGATTAATTTTCAGGCAATCGGCCAGTCTATTTGCGAGGCCAGTCTATTATCTTGCTCAGACTTAGAATTCTTTTCACCAAGGCAGGTATCCACCCAATCGCAGAGGCTTGCTTGATGGCACGATCGTCTTTTTGGGCCTTCTACCGACGATACCAATTTTTCAGTGCCACCAATTTTGGTTGTTCCGAATAAGAGAATGCTACTTTTGGGCGCTGTCTAGATAGTTGGTGGTTTTGATGGTGCTTTTGAACGGAGCGTTGAGGGCGAGCGGCGTGCTTGCGCTGTTCTGGATGTAGCCCGCTCAAGTCTGCGCTATCAAGCCAAACCAGTAGATGACAACGAACTTCGCTTGGCGATGAACCGGCTGGCCAAGCAATATGGGTGGTATGGTTATAGGAAAGTCACAGCCCTGCTGCGCATGGAAGGCTGGCGTGTTAACCACAAGAAGGTCGAGCGCTTATGGAACGAAGAAGGTTTGCAGCTGCCGCGCCGGCACAAGAAGCGCAAACGGCTTTATCATAAAGACAGCTCCATCATCAGGCTGCGGCCCACACATCCCAATCATATTTGGGCGATCGACTTTGTGCACGATAAGCTTAGCAATGGGCACAGCTATAAAATGTTCACGGTTCTAGATGAATATACCCGTGAAGCGCTCTGCGTGGCAGTGCGGTCCAAAATGAATGCGAACGACGTTTTGGAGACATTGCACCCGCTGCTGATTAAACATGGTAAGCCAGAGTTTATTCGCTCTGACAACGGACCCGAGTTCATTGCCACGCATCTACAGGACTGGCTGAAGAGGATCGGCATCAAACCAATGCAAATCTATCCGGGCAGCCCTTGGGAATGATGAGGGGTTAGAAAACAGTGTGGGACACGGTTTTCCCGACACATGATACAACGAGCGCTTTAACGGCACCTTGCGAAAAGAAGTCCTCAACGCAGAATGATTCCACACCACACGACAAGCCCAGGTCGCTATCAATGTTTGGCTCAGGCAATACAACCAGATCAGACCTAATCACGCATTAAACATGCGCCTACCCGCCCCAGAAACCCTATTAGAGAAACCAAAAATCAATGGGCGAATTTAGGGGGCTGGACACGCTTACAAGCACAATGGCCGTTGCAGACTCCATGGGGGCCTATCAACAGGCGCTCGGACTCAGGAGGGCCTAAAGCGCATCTCAGAGGCGAATATCAAGCACGGACGGCAGACGAAGCCCAAGCTAGCAGCCCAGCGTCATGCGGCAGCAGTCGGGCGTCGGGTTATAGGCGAGCTAAAGCGGATTGAAAACCAGCTGGTTGATGCGGGGCTTATGCCTGATGGCGATTAGAAATCACAGCCAAGCGGATGATCTCTGGGCTCGTTTTAAAGTACCTGAATGGGGAGTGTTTTGTCATACGGCGAGGCTACGAAACCGCCCTGCACGGCTCAAGCTCGTTTTGTCTGACAGTACCCAATCACCTCTTGTCTGGTCCAAACTATCTGGATCGTGGAACGCGGACTTCGGGCAAATCCTAGCTATTTTCAGATTTCTAGAATTCGTCAAATTCCGGAACAGTGCCAAGTCTTATAAGGAAACTTGGCGATCCAACTTCTCCGCTGTTTGGGTCCTCAATGACCATGTAGGCGTCGGCTCCCGCGCAATCCTCTGATAGAGCTTCCCGTTCGGCTCTGTTTTGTGCCTCCGAGGCTGTGGAGTATTCAAATTGCTTGGCAATTTTGAGACCTGCCTGCCCATTGCGCCCAGCCTTCGTTTCAATATATGTCTGGCAGATATAGTGAATTTTTTCTGCAGTTTGCTCTGAATTTGTCATGGATTTATCCTGAGCGGAATCGATGGCGATAAGGAAATTGGGGAGCGGCACAAGATCAACGCGTTTTGCGCACTAATGTAGTTTTGGTTTCTGGTGGTGTATCTGCTTCTCTTTCGAGGCGGGCGTTGCGAAGTCGGGTAATTTTAGCTTGTCGTTCTTCCGCATCTTCATCCACCATCCTCCTGGCAACACGCGTTGTCTTGTCCATTTTGTTCTCTGGTTTAGCATCATACGCTTTAAATACATTCTTTTTTGTGAGCTTCGCCATTTATCAGTTTCCCTTTTTGTGATTTGAGATTGGTTCGTCTAGGCGGAGGTTTTCAAACCAGCATAAGGTGTTCGGACTTGCTCTGGATTTGTCGCGATTGTGTTGTGGGCTGATCATGGAGCAGGTTTACTTCGATGTCTGGTGCGGCCATCGCATGCATCAAAGCTTTGTAGTCCATCTGAAACCTCACTTCGGATCCCAACTTCAGCACGGATTGGTTCGTCCCGATGACCAGATGATCGCTGGTTGCACCGATCAATGTGTGTCCTACAGGCATTGAAAGCCCCAAAATGTCTGTGTCCTGATGCCCTATTGCGAGGATAAGGCGCGTGGTGACGCCACTGATGGGCGCAATGCGGAAAGGTGCAGGTTTTGCATCTGTTTCAATAACTTCAGCAACAAGCGTGAAGGCGTCCGTGTGCATTCCGTCAATCTGGTCGCCAGACACCGGTTCAATGCCCAGAAGTATTGCCTCCCCCAGTCTTAGGTCGTTGATGCGGCCAGTGTTTCGTTCTCCAAGCGCCCACGGTAAGTTTGCTGAGTTGCCACCGGACACAATTTTCATGAATGGACCACACACACCCTCAACTTCGTTCGCGAGGTCGCAAAGAGAGGCCATTTGAGACGCAGTGGGGGCGATCCCGCTCAAACAGGCAAAGTTTGCGCCTATGCCTTTCAACGCTACCCCTTGCATTATCATGACCTGCTGCGCAATTTCGGCCACGTTCTCGGGTAAAATACCTTCGCGCTGATCGCCCAGCTCGACCATCAGTATGATACCGTGAACCTTATCTTTGCGGATGGCGGCAGACGCCAAGGCCGCAATGACAGCGATCTCTGTGTTATAGCTCACTTCATAGCATCCAACCACCTCATCGGCTTGACTTAACATTGGCGTCCGGATCAGTGTGACCGAGCATGCAATGCCTGCTTGGCGTAGCCTCTGCACATTATTGATACGGGCATCCGCAAGCCCCAAGGCGCCACCGTCGAGCATGGCTTGGCCGATTGCAGGATGCCCGCAGACAGCCTTGGTGACGCCGGTGACGCCGATTCCACGCGGACCTAAACGCCGAGTGACGGTTTGCGTGTTGCGACGTATCTTGCGTAGATCCACTTCGATGCGTGGGCAGCTCATGTCGCGGCCATCGAAGGCACTTGCGTCAAACTGGGGTATGCAGCCACCACCATCGCAAGCAAATGTGCAGCCGGTCGGGCCAATGCATCCGTCACAGGAACTCCGAGTTGCTGTGATTGTGCTGCGATGGTGTCGGTGATTTCGGCCTCAGACATCCCCTCGTGATTGAGCGTGATACAGATGACCTTTGTATCAGCAAAGGATTCGATCAGGGCGATCTCACTAGCCGGGGAAGGCATTGGCATATTGGGAAAGTCGCAGCGATGGGCGCGTTTAGGGGCGTATTGAAGGATGACAGCGTCTGGCTGGCTACCGCGCAGGATAAAAGCGGATGCGCAGAATGCGGGATGGCTCAGTGCGCCTTGACCTTCGATTAAAATAACATCGGGTTGTTCAACTTCAGAAGCTGCAACAATCGCGCCTTCGAGTTCGCCACAGCAAAACTGGGGCGGTACGGCATCCATTGCTATACCGTATTTCGCACCCTGCATTAGACCTGTTTGACCGGTACAAACAAGCACCGTCTTGATGCCCTTTGCATTCAGCGCGCGCGCCAAAACGGTTGCCGTGGTCCGCTTTCCAATGGCGCAATCCGTGCCGAGAACTGCAATTCGAAGAGCTTTGACATTACTGACACTGCCATCGAACAGGCGCATGTCTTTGCTGGGTTTCGGCTTGCGGATGTCCCGTATCGTGACATTCCGTTCGGATCCGGCAGTGGCTATCTCATGGTCGTCGCTCAGATACTCATGCAGCCCGCTCACGATGTTCATGCCAAGCGCAATCGCATCTAGAACAACGCCTCGATCCGCAGGTGAAAGCCGCCCCGTTGCGGGGGCCATCCCATAGATCAACGTATCAGGAATGACGGATTCATGGGCAACTGCGGCATCCAGATGACCAAAGATCGGTATGTGGTTCATCACATCGTCGAGAACGGATCCGCTGTCTTGTCCGCCATAGGTGCTGTCGATTACAGAAAGGATGCGATACGCCTCTGAATGGCGCACAAGGCCATTCGCAGTCTTGCCATCGATTTGCGCAAAGTTCCCTTCGCAATAGACGACTGCCGATGGTGGCGCTGTGGCCCGCGTGATTGAAGCCACATGTTTGAGTTCGCTGTGGGTCGTTGCTGACGCTTGCGCGCCTCTGATGGGACGACGGATGGTGTCGACAGTTTCAAATTTGGTTACCATTGTAGTTTCCTTTTTGGGTCAACACGGAGGACAGAACTGTCCCAACCTGCGCATTTTGAAGTCTGTGTTGCCGTGCTTTGCGCCTAGTCGTTAAGCACGCACAGCCCCTTTGATTTTTGGAAGTTCTTATTGCACTCCCAACGGTTACCTGACCTGTCCAGATGCGCGTATTCGGGAACGTCGATCAAGTCGCATGTCTCGCCAGACGCGGCGTATCCACGAGCACATTTCCACCCTGTGCCGTAGGTTGCGTCGTCGAAAAATGCATTTGCAGGCATCACGACGGCTTCGCACAGACCGTTGTTTTCAAGGAAGCCACGCTCGCATGTCCACGGCTGACCGTATCCTGACCCATTCAGATAGGCGTTGGCCGGAACCGCAATGGCAGTACACAGGTCGCCAGTTACTTCGAACCCACGTTCGCACGTCCACGTCGAGCCATATGAGGCATCTGCCAAGTATGCATTCGCTGGCAGGATGATCTCCTGACACGTGTCATCAACCTTGATGAAGCCGCGCAAACAACGCCACCGTTCGCCTGACGGGTCCAAATATCCATATTCAGGCACATCTACTGCAACACATGCAGTTTTATCAATACTGCGAAACCCATGCAGACATTCCCATCCGGAACCGTAGGACCGGTTCGTTTCGTATGCGTTTTGCGGCACAATCACAGCGACGCAGTCATTTTCGTTCAGCCGGAATCCAATATTACATTCCCAACCGTCACCGTAACTTTTGGCACTGGCGTTCTCAGGCATTGGCTGAGCGGCGGTTTGGGCAAATGCTGGTAGGGCTAACAGCAGGATTGCAATAATCGACCCAATAACTGGGGCCATGATCGTTGGTATGTCCGTTGCGATATGTGCAATATTAGATTGCGGGGGTCGCGGCTCCGTTAACTGTGATTTACGATCCATCCAACTCAAGCCTCGCAAGACACGCGTCTGCCAGATCCCGGCTTGGGGTATCAGTGCCCGGCAAAGTAGCCCAGCCAGTTTCCATCATGGCTTTGCGCTGCTGAAAGCTTGAAGCTTCTTGAAGTGCTGCCAGTTTTGTAGTGCGTTCCGTATCAGCCTCTGACAGATTTAGGCAAACGGGCACCATCGCCAATGTAACTTCGTCAGCAGCAAAGCTTCGGGCCATCTCGTCTGCACTGCCTACAGTTGTCCAGCCGCCCCAGGTGAAGCCAAAAATAGAGACAGTAACTGCGCCAACCAAGGCGCCGTAAACACCGGGTTTTGTCCATTCTGGAAATGTCATTTTTGATCCTCTGACGGAGAAAGCGCCGCCGCACTATTTTTGACTACGTTAGTGTTTGTGTTGGCCTAATCCTGCGCCAGTACCAACTCCAGGTCACGCTGATCAACTGCGCGCAGCTCTGACTTTCCTGCGTGCCAATTGATCAATAGAAACGTCGCGGTCCATCGATACGCCGCAAAACTGTAGCTTTACATGACTTCGTCATCTGCCAACACTTCATATTCGCCCGCGGGCAGTTCATCGGTGTATCCCGCGACCACAAACGGATGAAGAAATGTCACAACTGAAGTTGTCGTGCGCGCTAACATCGGCGACCTTCCCAAACATCAGATCCCTGCTACAGGACCTGACTGCTCAATTTTCATGGTAAAGGATTGTGATCCGCTTTGGCAGGCTGTTGGGCCTATGCTGCAGAGAACAACAACTTTCGTTCATCTGATATAGTCTCTTAGCGTCGGAAATACAACCTTAGAGATTCCAGCTCCATTTCTCAGTCCTCCGTTTCCTAAACATAGTGGTGGACCAGTTCAAATGGGGAGGCTCACTACGTCGCGTTAAACACCGGAATACATATCCTTCTTCCGGCTTCGCGTTTCTTTCGTACCTTCGTCGCTGCCATCATGGAATATCCCAAACCAACGGTCCCATGGGTGCTGCCAGACGAATGAGAACTCGCATCAGATTGCTAGCGCAGCCTGAATCTATGCGCTAATATTTGGCGCCACTCACTAAGAGCGGCGGCGCGGTTTCGCTTGAAATTGAGGCGTTAACATAGCTGTACCCTCCCCCAACAAAATCCCGCTCCAATGAATTTACAACGCTAACACTTAAGGCCCGTGGTCCGAGACGCGGGGGCCTGAGGCTCAACTGTAAGGATTAGGTGGAGTAACCCCTACTTTTCAGCGGTCAAATATCTGCATATCAGACGCTGCGCCATAGCTACGAAACTAAACAAGACTTTAATTCGAAATTAGGTGTATGCTTTGGATCGTCTTAACCTTCCTATTAAAGTCGGACCTACTTGCAAACGGGTATGTTTTTGGAACCCATATGGAACCCGAAACAATATTGTATCCAGTAAAATTCCCACTAAACCCTTGTTTTTATTGGTGAGCCGTGATGGGTTCGAACCATCGACCTACTGATTAAAAGTCAGTTGCTCTACCAACTGAGCTAACGGCCCACTAAGCGGCTTACTTAAAAACACCGCGCGGTGTGGTCAACCCCGAAAACAAAGAAAAACTCGCAATCTATGGATTCATTGCTCTGAGCGAGATATATCCTCGCTCATGAACAAATCGCTGACCCCTAACTGGCCGTTTTTAAAAATGCACGGTCTTGGAAATGACTTTGTGATCCTGGATTGGCGCAAGGCCGCTTTAGATTTGCCTGCCACATTGATTACCGGTTTGGCCGACCGTCATCGTGGCGTAGGCTTTGACCAGCTCGCCGTCATAGAAAGCGGCACTGGCGATGCCCATTTACGGTTTTTCAACGCTGATGGCTCGGTTTCGGCAGCCTGCGGCAATGCAACCCGCTGCATCGCGCGATATTTGATGGATGAGCTCGAAAAATCCAGCTTGCATCTCACAACGGATCGCGGCGCCTTGCGCGCGGAAAAATCATCCGATGGTTTTGTCTCGATAAATATGGGGCAGCCGCTGCTCGCGTGGCAGGATATTCCGCTTTCCGAAGCGATGGACACGCTTGTTTTGCCAATCAAAGGAGACCCAAGCGCAACAGGTATGGGTAATCCGCATTGTACCTTTTTTGTCGAGGATATCGCCGCAATCAACCTAGAAGCGGATGCAGCACCGATCGAACATCATCCCCTTTTCCCCGAACGCACGAATGTACAATTTGCGCAGGTGATTGGCAAAGATCACATCCGAATGCGCGTCTGGGAACGCGGCGTCGGGGTCACGCTTGCCTCTGGCTCTTCGTCTTGCGCCACAGCCGTGGCGGCCGCGCGCCGCGGCTTGACGGGACGCAGCGTTAAAATTGACGTGGATGGGGGCAGCTTACAGATCGATTGGCGTGAAGATGGGGTCTGGCTAACGGGGCCGACCATGCATGTCTTTTCAGGTCATTTAACCACTCAATTTCTGGACAGCCTGCAATGAGCCAAGCGCCAAAAATCACCACATTGGGTTGCCGGTTAAATGCCTATGAATCAGAAGCAATGCGCGCCTTGGCCGAACACGCCAGCTTGGGAGATGCGGTGATTGTGAATACCTGCGCGGTCACTGCTGAGGCAGTTCGCAAATCGCGCCAGGAAATACGGCGGTTGCGGCGTGAAAATCCGGCCTCAAAAGTGATCGTGACCGGATGCGCGGCGCAAATTGATCCAGACAGCTTTGCACAGATGCCCGAAGTAAACGCCGTGATCGGCAATAATGAAAAAATGCAGGCGGCGACATGGTCGGCTATGGTCGGGGATCTGATCGGGGATACCGAAAAAGTCAAAGTCGACGATATCATGTCGGTGACCGAAACCGCGGGTCATTTGATTGATGGCTTTGCCACACGGGCAAGGGCTTATGTACAGGTTCAAAACGGCTGTGATCACCGCTGCACGTTTTGTATCATTCCCTTTGGGCGCGGCAATTCGCGATCCGTACCCGCCGGCGTGGTGATCGAACAAATCAAGCGGTTGGTGGATAAAGGCTATAATGAAGTTGTTTTAACCGGCGTTGATCTCACGAGCTGGGGGGCCGATTTACCCAGCGCCCCAAAACTGGGCGATCTGGTGATGCGCATCTTAAAGCTTGTTCCCGATTTGCCACGGTTGCGGATCAGCAGCATTGACAGCATTGAAGTGGATGAAAATCTGCTGACTGCGATCGCCACTGAATCGCGCTTAATGCCGCATTTGCATCTTAGCCTGCAACATGGCGATGATTTGATTTTAAAGCGCATGAAGCGGCGCCATCTGCGCGATGATGCCATCGCATTTTGCGAAACGGCGCGCAAACTGCGCCCCAATATCACATTTGGCGCAGATATCATTGCGGGTTTTCCAACCGAAACCGAAGCGCATTTTGCCAACTCGCTGAAACTGGTGGAAGAATGTGATTTAACCTGGCTGCATGTTTTCCCTTATTCCAGCCGAGAGGGCACGCCAGCGGCGAAAATGCCGGCAGTGAAAGGCCCAGATATAAAACACCGCGCCGCCAAATTGCGCGCGCTTGGTTCGCAAAAAGTTGCGGCGCATCTCAAAGCCCAATATGGTAAAACCCATGCAATCTTGATGGAAAACCCCTCAATGGGGCGCACCGAACAATTCACCGAAGTGGTGTTTTCGACACCGCAAGCCGAAGGGTGCATTATATCCGCAAAAATCATCGGCATGCGGAACCAACAGCTGGTCGCCTGATGGCCCCCAGATGCACCGCGCTCGGATGACCCTGCCCATTCTATATAGTTTTCGGCGTTGCCCCTATGCCATCCGTGCCCGGCTTGCGCTGCAGGTCTCTGCCATTTCTACAGACCTGCGCGAGATCGTTTTGCGCGACAAAGCGCCCGCTTTTTTATCTATTTCGCCCAGCCAAAGCGTGCCCTGTCTGCAGCATGACAATTTTGTGATTGATGAAAGCCTTGATATTATGATCTGGGCGTTAAGGCAAAATGACCCACAGGGCTGGCTAAAAATGCCCGATGCAGGTTATGCGCTGATTGACCAGAATGACGGAGCGTTTAAAGCCGCATTAGATCGTACAAAATACCCCAACCGCTTTCCCCAAGATGATCCGCTAAAAAATCGCCAGATCGCCAGCGAATTTTTACAACTCTTAAACGAGCAGCTGCAGGCAGGGTTCTTATTCGGGCCCAGCGCAACCTTGGCAGATAGCGCGATATTGCCTTTCGTGCGCCAATTTGCCTTTATCGATAGAGCCTGGTTCGACGCCCAGCCATGGCCCTATTTGCAACGCTGGCTCGAGGGCTTTCTAAGCTCTGATGCATTTCATCTTGTGATGCAAAAATATCCCAAATGGCAAGACGGCGATCCCCCAACGCTGTTCCCAAGCCAGCCAAGCGCCACGTCTAAATAATAGGATATGCTTCAAAAAGGTTTGGCCCGAGCTGATCGAAATGAATAATCCGGCGCGGTGCATCTACGCCTCTGGAACGCTGGCGCAATCTTGGCTGCGCATTTAATAGGTAAAGCGCAAATAGCGCTGGAAAAGCGGTCAGCCGAGCGTTAGCTTGCGGTGAAATGTTTACGTAAAGGCAAATTTACCATGCAATTGATTTTTTCGGCCGCCTCGCCCTTTGCCCGCAAAGTCTATGTCTTGATGCATGAAACCGGACTGACAGAGAAAATCGCTTTAAAAACCGTGCAAACCACGGCCTTTAACAGCGCTGCAGATTTGAAAGCCGCAAACCCGCTTGCCAAACTGCCCACTTTGATCACAGAAGATGGCGGGGCATTGTTCGATAGCCGGGTGATTTGCCGCTATTTGGATGATTTTGCAGGCAGCAATTTTTATCCCAAAGAAACTTTATGGGATGTGCTGACTCTGGAAGCCTTGGCCGATGGCATAGCAGAATCGGCCGTTTCGATGGTCTATGAACTGCGCCTGCGCGCCGCGCATGAGCAATCGCCCGGCTGGATCGAAGCCCAATGGGCAAAAGTTGCGCAAGCCCTTGATGCATTAAATTCGGGGGATTTCTCTGCGCTAGATGGGCCGGTAAATATGGGGCAATTGGCGTTGGCCTGCAGCTTAGGTTATCTTGATTTCCGCCATGAGGCGCGGGCTTGGCGCAACGGGCGCGACCGATTAAGCGCTTGGTATCACCGTTTTTCACAGCGCAAATCTATGCTTGATACCCAGCCTGACGGCTAATCCAAACCGGGCGTAACGCGCAGGCTGCCCCCAAGCCAATTTGGCCGCGCATACCCGCGCTCTGGGAAAATTGCGCCCGCTTAGCCTTGCAAAGATTTGACGTTTAATGCGCCTTCTTCGCGCGCTTGCATCGCCAGCGCCGCCGCATAAGAGGCCGCAGCTGTGGTGTAATAGGGAATTTTATCGAAAAGCGCGACCGCACGGATATCACGGCTATCCTCCACAGCTTGCGCCCCTTCGGTTGTGTTCATCACCAAAGAAATCTCTTCATTTTTCAGCATATCAACGATATTCGGGCGGCCCTCATACATCTTATTCACAACATCGCAGTTGATCTTATGCTCCGATAGGAAGGCCGCGGTGCCCCGCGTGGCGACCAAAGCGAAGCCAAGCCCAACCAAGATCTGCGCAGTTTCCACCATCTGTTCGGTTTTATCTGCATCTTTGATCGATATAAACACGCGCGTGTCTTTCCCTGGCTTGGGCCGTGGTAAATCCATACCAGCGCCCATCTGTGCCTTTAAAAATGCCCTTGCAAAACTTTGATCCCAGCCCATCACCTCGCCAGTCGAGCGCATTTCAGGCCCCAAAATTGTATCTACACCCGGGAAGCGCGCAAACGGCATCACCGCTTCTTTTACGCTATACCAGGGCATATCGGGATCGGCCAAGGTCATTGGATCAGCGATCGGCACCGATTGTTCATAAGAGGCTTCGCCGTAGGGCGCGCGCAGTGGAAAGTTTTCCATCGGCTCCCCCGCCATCAGACGCGCCGCAATCGAGGCAATGGCGCTATCGGTGGCTTTGGCCACAAATGGCACAGTGCGGCTGGCGCGCGGATTGACTTCAATCAAATAAATCTCGCCATCTTTCACCGCGAATTGAATGTTCATCAGCCCCACAACACCCAGCGCCAGAGCCAAGGCCTGCGTTTGCCTTTTCAATTCCTCAATAATCTCAGAAGAAAGAGAATAGGGCGGCAAAGAGCAGGCGCTGTCACCTGAATGCACGCCGGCTTCTTCGATATGCTGCATAATGCCCGCGACATGCACGGTAGTGCCGTCACAAAGCGCATCCACATCACATTCAACGGCGCCCGCCAAATAACTGTCAAGCAAAACAGGGCTATCCCCAGAGACCTCAACCGCATCTTTGATATAACGTTCCAATTGACCCATATCGCGCACGATTTCCATCGCCCGGCCGCCCAGCACGTAAGACGGACGGATCACCAAAGGAAACCCCAGCCCTTGGGCAATTTCAATCGCCTGTTCATTCGTGCTGGCGATGCCATTCTTGGGTTGCTTTAGCCCCAGATCTTGCACCAGTTTTTGAAACCGCTCGCGATCTTCGGCCAAATCAATCGCATCCGGCGTGGTGCCCAAAATTGGAATACCCTCAGCGTCCAGCGCTTTGGCCAATTTTAACGGGGTTTGCCCGCCAAACTGCACGATCACCCCGTGCAAAGTGCCCATTTCTTGCTCAACCCGCAGAATTTCCATCACATGTTCGAATGTAAGCGGCTCAAAATATAGCCGGTCTGAGGTATCATAATCAGTAGAAACCGTTTCAGGATTACAATTCACCATGATGGTTTCATAGCCCGCATCGGTCAGTGCAAAGCAAGCATGACAACAGCAGTAATCAAATTCGATTCCCTGCCCAATACGGTTTGGGCCACCGCCCAAAATAACAACTTTTGACGCCTCGGTCGGGCGCGCTTCACATTCCACATCGCCCATCATCGGGGTTTCATAGGTGGAATACATATAAGGGGTTTGAGCTTCAAATTCAGCCGCGCAGGTATCAATCCGCTTGAACACCGCCGTCACACCCTTAGCGTGGCGCAGCTGGCGTATTGCGGTTTCGCTCTTCCCCGTCAAATGGGCAAGACGGGCATCGGTAAAGCCGAACATTTTCAACTCGCGCAGAGCCTCTGCATTTTGCGGAAGCCCATTTGTCTTCACGGCCTCTTCCATATCAACGATTTCGCGGATCCGGGCCAAAAACCAGGGATCAAATTTGGTGACGGCAAAGATTTCATCATCGCTCAGCCCATGGCGCATCGCTTGCGCAATCGTGCGCATCCGATCCGGCGTTTGCAAACTGATCGCGCGCACAACCGCAGCTTTTTCAGGCGCCCCTTCGATCTCAACCTCATCAAAACCGGTCAGACCGGTTTCCATAGACGCCAAGGCTTTTTGCAACGATTCATGAATCGTGCGGCCGATTGCCATCGCTTCGCCGACAGATTTCATCGCCGTGGTCAGCTCGGGCTGCGAGTTGGGAAATTTCTCAAAGGCAAAACGTGGAATTTTGGTTACAACGTAATCGATTGTCGGCTCAAAGCTTGCAGGTGTTACCCGGGTGATATCATTGTCCAGCTCGTCCAGCGTATAGCCAATGGCCAGTTTGGCGGCAATTTTTGCAATGGGGAACCCGGTTGCTTTAGAGGCCAGCGCAGAAGAGCGCGACACGCGCGGGTTCATTTCAATCACCACCATACGCCCATCTTCGGGATTGATCGCCCATTGCACGTTCGAGCCCCCAGTCTCCACGCCGATTTCGCGTAACACGGCGATCGAATGGTTGCGCATGATTTGATATTCTTTATCCGTCAATGTCAGCGCTGGCGCGACGGTGATCGAATCGCCCGTATGCACGCCCATCGGATCCACATTTTCAATCGAACAGACGATAATGGCGTTATCCGCGGCGTCGCGCACCACTTCCATTTCATATTCTTTCCAACCCAGAAGCGATTCATCCACCAAAATCTGGTTCACCGGCGAAGCATCCATACCCGTGCGGCAATAATATTCAAAATCATCGCGATTATAGGCCACGCCGCCGCCTGTTCCGCCCAACGTAAAGGCTGGGCGAATGATCGCGGGCAATCCGATTTCATCCAAGGCCTCATTGGCCATGCGAACGCCGGCGTTCAAATCCGTTTTACCTTCGGCATCTTTCGGCGCGGTAATAATCGTGGCTTTGGGGTTTTCGATCCCCAACCGATCCATCGCTTCGCGAAATAATTTACGATCTTCAGCCATTTCAATCGCATCACGCTTCGCGCCGATCATTTCAACGTTGAATTTGTCTAAAACGCCCATTTCCTCTAGCGCCAAAGATGTGTTCAACGCAGTCTGTCCACCCATCGTGGGCAATAATGCGTCGGGGCGTTCTTTTTCAATAATCTTGGCAACCACATCGGGGGTGATCGGTTCGATATACGTGGCATCCGCCAAACCCGGATCGGTCATAATCGTGGCCGGGTTGGAATTGACCAAAATCACCCGATACCCTTCTTCTCGCAACGCTTTGCAGGCCTGCGTCCCTGAATAGTCAAATTCACAAGCTTGTCCGATAACAATAGGACCGGCTCCGATGATCATGATCGATGAAATATCGGTTCTTTTGGGCATTATAAAACCTTTGATAAAGCGGCGAAACAGCCGCGCGCTGCCATGCAAAGCGCGGCAAATTGTTGTGGGTTATAGTGATCACGCTGCAAGGTGCAAGTGCCTAGGCAAAAATACGATTATTTGCGGTATAAGTGTCTGTCCTCTTCGGTAAACTCGTCCTATGAGAGACGTGAGAATGGCAGCGGACGTGACATGAAGATTCGGTTTGACACAGATGATGCGCAACAACCGCGCAGTTTTGACCACCCGGTCAGGGTGATTTGTGCTGCCACCCCCTCAGCCCTACCAAACGCCCTGATAGCTTTGGATGCCGCGCTTTCAGAGGGGCATTGGATCGCGGGCTATGCCAGCTATGAGATGGGCTATGCGCTTGAGCCGCGCCTCAACGCGGCAATGCCGGAAACGCGGCAATGGCCTTTACTATGTTTTGGCGTTTACAAAGGCCCAACAGCGCGGCCACCCCTCTCAACCGCAGCCCACCGGGCAGCGCAGCTTAGCGCCTTTACGCCGCAATGGCGGTTTGACGAATACGAAAAGGCCTTTACCACCGTCCAACGTTATATCGCTGCGGGGGATATTTATCAGGCCAATCTTACCTTCGGGCTAACGGCGGAATTCCAAGGATCGGTTGAACGTTTGTTTGACGATCTCAGCGCTTACCAGGCGGTAAAACATGGCGCCTTGGTCGAACAAGAAGATGGCAGGGCGATCATATCGCGATCTCCAGAATTGTTTTTTCGCACAGATGCGTCCGGGCAGATCGAAACCCGCCCGATGAAAGGCACACAGCCGCGCGGCATCACGAAACCTGAAGACCAGAAACGGCTAGACTACCTGCAATCAGACCCGAAAAATCGCGCAGAAAACCTGATGATAGTAGATCTTCTGCGCAATGATATTTCGCGCATTTGCGAAGCAGGATCCGTGAAAGTGCCCTCGCTTTATCGCGTGGAAACCTATGCAACCGTCCATCAGATGACCTCGCAAGTATTGGGTCAATTGCGCAGAGGCCAAACGCTGTCTGATATTTTCAAAGCGCTGTTTCCCTGTGGCTCTATCACCGGTGCTCCAAAATTGCGGGCGATGCAAATTTTGCGTGATTTGGAGCCCGAGCCGCGTGAAATTTATTGTGGTACGATCGGCTGGGCCGCGCCGGATGGCAGCTCTGAGTTCAATGTTGCGATCCGCAGCCTGATGATCGATAACCAAAGCGTTCGATTAAACGTTGGCGGCGGCGTAGTCTATGACAGCGATGCCGCCTCAGAATATGAGGAAGCTCTGTGGAAAGCCCGCTTCGCAACCGCATTCCAAAAAACTGCCGTTTGATTGAAACCCTGCGGATTGATCCGCAGCTCGGAGCGGTTGATATAAAGCGGCATTTAGACCGCATGTGCCTAAGCGCGCAAAAATTGGGGTTTGTATTCCAGCGCGGCTTTATCACCGAAAAAATTCAAACGATCAAAACCACCAAAGTCTTGCGATGCCGGCTCACTATCGACCAAGCTGGGGCCGTTGAAATAACACAGGCGCCGCTTGCTCCCACGCAGCCCGAATGGCAGGTTGCCATAAGTCCGCAGCGGTTAACGTCCTATGATCCCTGGCTGCGCCATAAAACCACCCAACGCCAGATCTATGATGACGCTCGCGCTGCGCTGCCACCCGATATCGATGAAATGATCTTTTTCAACGAAAAAAATCACCTCTGTGAGGGCACGATAACCAATATTTTTCTGCAGCTAAAAACCGGAGAATGGGTGACGCCGCCAATCAGCAGCGGATGCTTGCCCGGCGTGTTACGAGCCCGCAAACTGGCAAAACGTCAAGTGCGGGCAAAAATAATCACCGCTAGAGATTTGGAAAATTGCCAGTCGTTTTGGCTTGGCAACGCGCTGAGAGGCGAAATCAAGGGCAAACTGCTTCTGGGATGACTTGACATCAGCCCCACAACCCTGTGTATCGGCACAAACATTGATCTTTGCTTGGAAAGGCCAAAGCCATGCACGCCTATCGCAGCCATACATGCGCAGACCTCAATAAATCAAATGTCGGAGAGACCGTGCGTCTTTCAGGCTGGGTGCATCGCGTGCGTGATCATGGAGGATTGTTGTTTATCGATCTGCGCGATCATTATGGCATCACGCAGGTGATGGCGGATCCGGACAGCCCCGTCTTTGCAGAAATTGAAAAGCTGCGCAGCGAATGGTGTATCCGCATTGATGGCAATGTCATACTGCGCGATGAAAGCCTGATCAACGTCAAAATCCCCACGGGTGAGGTTGAGGTATTTATTCGCGATCTGGAAGTTTTGGGGCAAGCTGAAGAGCTGCCGCTTATGGTCTTTGGCGAGCAAGACTATCCTGAAGAAACCCGCCTGCGCTACCGCTATTTGGATCTGCGCCGCCAAAAGTTGCAGGACACTATGAAGCTGCGCTCAGACGTCGTGGCCAGCATCCGACGCAAAATGTGGGACCGCAATTTCCGCGAATATCAAACTCCGATCATCACAGCCTCAAGCCCGGAAGGCGCGCGCGATTTTCTGGTGCCAAGCCGGCTGCATCCGGGCAAGTTCTATGCATTGCCGCAGGCGCCTCAACAGTTCAAACAGCTGATCATGGTTTCGGGCTTTGACAAATATTTTCAAATTGCCCCCTGCTTTCGCGATGAAGATCCGCGCGCGGATCGCTCTCCAACTGATTTTTATCAGCTTGATCTTGAGATGTCATTTGTCACGCAACAGGATGTGTTCGACACGATTCAACCCGTTTTACGTTCGGTTTTTGAAGATTTTGGCGGCGGGCGGACAGTCGATACCGAGTGGCCGCAAATCTCCTATCGCGATGCAGCGCTTTGGTACGGTTCGGACAAGCCAGATCTGCGCAACCCGATCAAAATGCAGCGCGTTTCTGATCATTTTCGCGGGTCGGGCTTTGCAATTTTTGCAAATTTATTGGAACAAGAGGGCACCGAAATTCGCGCCATCCCCGCGCCCGGGGGCGGCAGCCGCAAGTTTTGCGACCGGATGAACGCGTTTGCGCAAAAAGAAGGCTTGCCCGGTATGGGCTATATTTTCTGGCGCAGCGGCGAAAACGGCATGGAAGCGGCGGGGCCTTTGGCCAAAAATATCGGGCCAGAGCGCACAGAAGCGATCCGGCAGCAGCTTGGCCTGGACGTAGGAGATGCTGCGTTTTTCTTGGGCGGGAAACCCAAAACCTTCGAGGCCGTTGCAGGCCGCGCCCGCAACGTGATTGGCGAAGAGCTTAATCTAACCGATGAAAATCGTTTTGCCTTCGCTTGGATTGTTGATTTTCCGATTTATGAACAAGATACGGAAACCGGTAAAATAGATTTTGAACATAATCCGTTTTCGATGCCGCAAGGCGGTATGGAAGCGCTTGAGGGTGATCCTATTGCAGTTTTGGGCTACCAATATGATTTATCTTGCAACGGATATGAATTGGTTTCTGGCGCGATCCGCAACCACAAACCCGAAATCATGTTCAAAGCCTTTGAAATCGCTGGCTATGATGAAAGCGAAGTGCGCAAAAGATTTGGCGGCATGGTCAACGCGTTTCAATTTGGCGCACCGCCGCATGGTGGATGCGCCGCCGGGATTGATCGTATCGTGATGCTGCTGGCCGATGAGGCAAATATCCGCGAAGTGATCATGTTCCCCATGAACCAACGCGCCGAGGATCTTATGATGGACGCGCCAAGTCAGCCGATGGCGGATCAATTGATGGAGCTGAACCTGCGGGTCATCCCGCAAGACTAAAGCGGCAGAAGCCTGATCAATGTGCAGCGCGCGATTTTACCCCTCATGGATTACAGAATTGCGATCTGGCCAATGCGGTGTTCAATTTTCGCGCAGAGCTGATCAATATCGCCGGTTTTTATGGCCTCTTGCATATAATCATCGCCACTGGCCGCGCACACCCCCGCCAAAAAACTGCGAATAAAGCCTTCTTCCTTGGCGGAGGGATAATCTTTCAAGCTGATCAGCGCCTGCACCAAATCATCGCGAAACGTAATCAAATCAGGTATGACCGGCGCATCTTGCAAAACAATCGGACCTTTGGGTTTTTGTTCGACGGGCAAAAGCTGCAAAATCGTTGATTGAAAGCAAGAGAGGTTTTCAAAAGGTTTTGCAAGAAATCCATCCGCGCCCACTTTCAAGCTTTGATCATGCATCAGATCATCCCCGCTGGTGCCCAAAATCACAGAAATGCGCGGAGATGCGCCCGCCAATTCTGATATCAACTGAAGGCCGGATCCATCCGGCAAACCAACGTCGATAATGACGATTGTGGGGAAGTAAACGTTCAAATGCCGGCGCGCCGCCGCCAAACTATCCGCGCGGCGCAATCGGGCACCGCTGTGCAAACACATCAAACGCGCCGCTTCACAGATAAAACGGCTATCTTCGACAATCAGAACTGTTTTTCCGATCAAGGGTCGGGTGTTGCGCCCCATTGGCGTCAGTTCTACCAGATCCAATGAATTCATGCGCGCCTCCTGCGATTCTGAAACCATCCTGCCTCAGGGTGGCTAATAAGCGGTTAATTCAAGCCAGATCGCGCGGGCGGCTCTTGCACCGCCGCCACTCTGAGCGCATAACGTTGCGCAATCGATAGGAGAGCTCAGATGATCGGACGCCTCAATCATGTGGCCATCGCCGTCCCCGACTTAGAACGCGCTGCAGAGCAATATCGCAGCACCTTGGGGGCTGAGGTTGGCCCCGCCCAAGATGAGCCTGATCATGGCGTCACCGTGGTATTCATCACGCTGCCGAACACCAAGATTGAACTGCTTTATCCTTTGGGAGAAACCAGCCCGATCCAAAGCTTTCTTGATAAAAACCCAAGCGGTGGCATCCACCATATCTGTTATGAGGTCGGCGATATTACGCAAGCCCGCGACCAACTTCTTGAGGCTGGCGCCCGGGTTTTAGGCAATGGTGAGCCAAAAATCGGCGCGCATGGAAAACCTGTGCTGTTTTTACATCCCAAGGACTTCAACGGCACCTTGATTGAACTTGAACAAGTGTAGCGAGGAGAAAAGCGAACATGTCCATAACCTCTGCGCTGGTTCTCTTTGCCGTTCTGTGGTTTTTAACCTTTCTGGTTGTAATCCCCATCCGTCTCAAAACGCAGGGCGATGTCGGCTCGGTCGTGCCTGGCACGCATGCCGGAGCGCCTGAAGATCACAATTTGAAAAAGAAGGCTTGGATTACCACAGCGATCGCTGCGGTGCTTTGGGCCGTGATTACATCGATCATCTTATCGGGTGCGATCACTATCCGCGATCTAGATGTGTTCAACCGGATGGGCCCTGCCGCAACAAATGAAAGCCCTGCGGATCAATAGCAGCGCGATGCGCGGCGTTACTTAAGACAAATCACGCCCGCGCAGCGCGCCCAGCAACGTTGATGTAAAGAACAGCGCCGCCGCGCAGCAAATAATGCTGGGGCCGGTTGGTGTATCCCAATGCAATGAGGCAGCAAGACCGCCAAGCGTTGCACAAGCACCAAACGCCGCCGCGATCAACGCCATCGCTTCGGGTGTATTTGCAAAATTACGCGCCGCAGCTGCTGGAATAATCAACAAAGCCGCGATGAGGATAGCCCCGACAACTTGAATGCCGAGCGCCACAATAAGGGCCAAGGCCAAGGTCAATACCAATTGCTCACGCTTGGGGTTAATCCCCTCAGCCTGCGCCAAATCGCGGTTCAAAGTGCAGGTCAGCAAGGCCGACCAGCGCCACCCCAGCAACCCCACCACGAGGAAAAGCCCAAGGCCTATCCACAGAAAATCGGACCAAGCAACCGATAGAATATCTCCAAAAAGATAGGCCATAAGATCGATCCGCACATCTGAGAAAAACGATACCGTCACCAAGCCCAAAGCCAGCGTTGAATGTGCCATCACCCCAAGCAGCGTATCCAATGTTTGACCGCGGGCCTGCAGCGCAGAAATCGCCAGCGCCATTGCAAGCGCAATCAGCAACACGCCAATAAACACCGGCAATGCAAACGCCAAAGCCAATGCCACACCCAAGATTGAGGCATGCGCGATGGCATCTCCGAAATACGCCATTCGCCTCCAAACCACAAAACAGCCAAGCGGCGCAGCCGCCAAAGCCAATGCCACACCCGCCAAGATCGCCCGCACCAAAAAGGCGTCAAACATCTCCATCAGCCCAGCTCTTTGGAACTGGCATCGGCTGCACGCTTTGGCACTATAACTGTCGCAGCCGGCCCGCGCGGGTGATCGTGATGATGATCATGGTGATCGTCATGATCATGATCGTGCTCATGGCGGTAAAGCGCCATCGCACCATCTGTTGAGGCCCCAAAGAGGGTTTGATATTCAGGGCTCGAGGCCACCTGCTCTGGGCTTCCCTGGCAGCAGACATGCCCGTTCAAACAAATCACCCGATCAGAGGCCGCCATCACAACGTGCAGATCATGGCTCACCAACAGCACTGCGCAGCCAGTCTCTTGCCTTACCGTTTCTATTTGCCGATAAAAAGCAGCGGCTCCAGAATGGTCTAAACCCTGCGTCGGTTCATCTAAAATTAACAGCTGCGGGCGGCATAACAGCGCGCGCGCCAGTAAAACGCGCTGAAATTGTCCGCCAGAAAGCTGTGATAACTGCACCTGCGAAACATGCCCCAGCCCCGCCTGCGCCGCTGCGGCCTCAAGATCTTTGGCTGGCATGCGGCGTGGCAGCGCCATAAACCGGCTGACAGTCAGCGGTAGGGTGGCATCGATATGAAGCTTTTGCGGCACATAGCCGATGCGCAAGCCAGCTTGCCGGGTTAAAGCGCCTTTCAGCGGGGTTATTGAACCGATAAGGCTGCGCAGCAAGGTGGTTTTTCCCGACCCGTTGGGGCCAATAACAGTGAGGATTTCGGCCGATGAAATGCTCAAATCAACATTTTGCAGAACCGTTCGGCCATTCAACGCAACGCTCAGGTTTTTTGCCGTAATCAAGCTCATTCCGGTTGATCAGTCAGACAATTTGGGCAAATTCCTTCGGCTTCGATCACCGCTTTTTCGATTATAAACCCTGCAGAATCCGCCACATCGCTTAACGGACCGTTGGTTTCATCCACGCGCGTTTCGGCAACCGACGCGCAGCGCCGACAGATCAAAAACGCTGGCGAATGGTGCAAGCCAAGATGCGCGCAGGCAATAAAGGCGTTTAGCTTTTCAATTTTATGCGCAAAGCCGCGCGCCACCAGAAAATCAAGCGCCCGATAGGCCACCGGCGGCTGATGCTTAAAGCCATCTTCACGCAACTGATCCAGTATTTGATACGCCCCCATCGCCCGATGCGCCTGCAAGAGCAACTCTAACACTCGCTTTCGCACTGGGGTGAATTGAACGCCTTCTTCAACACAAAGCGCATCCGCGCGGGCCACCCCCTCGCTGATACAAGCAGCATGATCATGTTTGTGGAATCCTAAATTCATCCTGCCTGTGTACTAAAGTAATTTGCGCATTCCAATGCCAATTCCTCTTGATATGTTATTCTATAACAAATAAAGAGTAAATATGTTATAATATCACGAAGAAAGAATCCGATGCGCCGATTAAAAATTTTAGCCACAGCGCTGCTTGTCAGCGCAAGCGACGTGCGGGCAGATGTGCCAAATATCGTCGTGGATATCCCGCCAGTTTTCAGCCTTGTCAGCAGCATAATGCAGGGCGTGGGCACGCCAAAACTTCTGCTGCGCGGCAATGAGTCTCCGCATAATTTCGCGCTACGCCCTTCGCAAAGGCGCGACCTTGGACAGGCTGATATTATTTTTTGGATTGGTGAAGGGTTAACCCCTTGGTTGGAAAAAGCACAAGCCTCTCTTACACATACGCCTATCTCGGTGGCCTTGGGTGAACAAACAGGCGTGGTTCAATTATCATTTCGCGAAGGGGCCTTTTTTGAAAACCATGACGAACATGACGAACATGACGAACATGACGAACATGACGAACATGACGAACATGACGAACATGACGAACATGACGAACATGACGAACATGACGAACATGACGAACATGACGAACATGACGAACATGACGAACATGACGAACATGACGAACATGACGAACATGACGAACATGACGAACATGACGAACATGACGAACATGACGGCCGCGGTGAAGTCAATGGGCATACAGAGCATAATCGTGCAGAAAAGCACGAAAACGCCGCAGCGCATGACGGGAAGGACCATCAGGATCATGCAGACCACGACCACGCTGGCTTAGATCCGCATTTCTGGTTGGATCCAGAAAACGCAATACATTGGATCTACACAATTGCGGATATATTATCGCAGACAGACCCCGAGAATGCCGGCACCTATTATGCAAATGCTACAAGGACCAAAGCCAGCTTAGAGCTGTTAAACAAAAACATCGCGCAGCAGCTGGCGCCGCATCGCGCGGAACGCTTCTTAATCGTGCATGATGCCTTCCAATATTTTGAAGCGCGCTTTGGGCTTGCCGCACAAGGGGCCATTTCAGATGGGCACGCCGCGCCGCCAAGCGCCGCCCGCATCTTGGCTATTCGGAAACTCATACAAGATCAAAAAATCAGCTGTGTGTTTGCCGAGCCAGGATATAACGCGAAGCTTCTAGACAATTTGATCAGCGAGACTTCAGTACGCTTGAAACAGTTGGATCCGCTTGGCGCAGGCCTGCCCTTGGACCATAGGCTCTATGAGGCTGTTTTGCAGAATATGGCCGATACGATGGTGGCCTGCTTCACGAATAATTAAGGATAAATCAATCTGAGCCCCGCGCCTCGTCAGGAGGGGCGGGCCGGTCAGGCTGCGCGGCGGGGGCGGGCAATGTCTCTTGAAAAGCCCAGCCGCTCGCCTGCAGCAACTCGGCCAAATTTCGCGCCTTACGTTTGAAATAATCCGTCGCATAACTGGATCGCTTGCGGTTGATTTCCCACCTTTTTGCATAGTCTTTAGCGCTGAGCCGATCTTTAAACCCCAACCGCTGAAACGCTTCAAACACGATCACGGGAGCGCTTTGATCTTTGCCAAAAACGGCCCGCGTTTTCATATTATGGGCGGTGATTAAATACTGAATCAAAATGCATAATAAATCATCTCGATAGAAACTTTCTTTCTTCCCCCGCGGCCATTTCTTTTCAAACCCGCCCGTTAACAAAAGTGAAAATTCATGCGCCGCTGGTCCAACCAACAGCCTTTCAGCTTCCATCCGCAGCACATATCCGCGCGCCAAAGCCCAAATATGGCGATCTTTATGCGCCCAATCGATCAGCTCTTGCTCTAAAGGCTCGGGCAGCTTGGCGTGCAAAGAATACCCCTGCGGCGCCAAGCCATCAATGAAATGCATCGCGCGATCCGACCAAGGTTCAAACATCAGCTGCCCTTCGATTACATGACCTGACAGCCTAATCAATTGCATGGTTTCTTGAATCAGCTTTTCGTTCATTTTCATCCTGTAGCACTACGCGCTTTGCTAGGCGCCCTAGCTGGCCTTGATCCTTACGCTTTATTGCATGCGCGTGCGAGAACCGTGCCAAACGCCCGCAAGCCAACCCTAACCGGCGGGAATTTGGCACCCGCTTATTACGTAAGCCCGGCTTTCTGCATGCCCTGCAACACGGCCTCCACCGCAAAATCAGGAAGCAATGGGGCGTAATCGGCCAATGAGGTCACATCGGGACGCAGCTGCAAAAAGGCCTCCAAATCCCGCTGCGCATCGGCCAATCGGTCTAAATTTCCCAATGCAGCTACTTTAAACCCCAAAAGCAAATTGTTCTCCGGATCGTTTTCAACCGCGCGGGTTATTTTATCCAACGCCTCATTCATGCGCCCCAAAACCATCAGAAGGCTGACTTCAAATTGCGGCCATTCACTCCACTCAGAAGGGTCAAGCGCCTGCGTTTTCAAAAAATAATCATAGGCCAAGTCAATATTGCCAGCATAGGCTTCTGTCAGGCTTAAGGCCCGCGTTGCCGCAGAATTATTGGGGTTTATACCGAATGCTTCATTGGCATAATGCCGCGCATTACCCAAATCATTGAGCTGAAAATAATAGCTGGCCATCATAGCAAGTGCCCCAGCATTCGACGCTTCTTTTTCCACAACATAAGAAGCAATTTCAAAAATCTGAGCAGACAGTTCTGCGCGCCTGTCTCGGTTATGTGGCTTGAACCTTTCGCGAAGAAAGACTTTGCATTTTAAAAGATAGGGATCCAGAAAATTTACCGATGCCTGAACCGCTTGATCGCATAAAGACAAAATGCCCTCTGGTGCATCTCGACGGTGATATTTTTGCAAGGCCTGCAAATACAAATCCCACGCGGTGAGGCTTTCCGGCTTTGAAAGCTCCGTATTTTCGCGAGATTGGCGGCGAATTTCAGGATCAATCGCCCGGGCAACCGCGATCGAAATTTCATCTTGCACTTCGAAAATATCATCCAAAGGGCGATCCCAACGTTCAGACCATATTGTACGATCTTTTAAGGCATCGGTTAAACTGGCGCTGATCCGCACCTTATTGCCAGCTTTACGTATACTGCCCTCAACCAAGTACCGGGCGTTTAACTTATCGGAAATTTCGCTCGCAGTGAGCGAAAGACCTTTCACCGAAAAGCTAGAATTGCGCGAGACCACCGGAAAGGTTTTCCACAGCGCCAAATGGCTGATGATATCTTCCGTCACCCCATCGGCAAAATATTCCTGTTCTTTATCCGTGCTCATATTTTTAAATGGTAAAACGGCAATTGAAGGCGGCGCGCCAGCCTCAACGGGTTCGATTGCAACCGGCGTTGGCGCGATCTGGCGCGGCGCCAGCCCGCCAATGGAAACATCAAACGCGTGCACGTTGGTATTCTTAACCTGTTGCGGCCCAATATCTTGAAAGCCCAAATCCACTTTCTGGCTCACAAAGTCATGAATACTTTTTGACAGGCACACGCCACCGGCTTGCGATAACGCCTCTAAGCGGGCCGCCACATTCACCCCATCCCCATAGAGATTGGTGCCTTCAATAATGACATCCCCCATATTTAAGCCGATGCGAAATTGCATCTGCGCTTCTTTATTAACCGAGGCATTGCGCGCTTTGATGAGCTTTTGAAATTCAACGGCGCAAATAACCGCCGAAACCGCGCTTGGAAATTCGGCCAGAACAGAATCTCCTGCCGTGTTAAAAATTCGCCCGCTATGCTCTTCAAACAAATTGTCCAGAATCTCTTTACAGCTGCGAAAACTGCGCAGGGTAAGTTCTTCATTTTGGGCCATGAGCGTGCTAAACCCGACCACATCGGTTACGAAAATCACAGCAATTTTTCGAAGAATTTCACTTTCAGACATTTTAAAACCCTTTAAACGCGCTGTTTTTTAGCCCGGCGTTTTACCCATAAATAAACGCGAATGGCAAAGATTTCTGATAGAAGTGGGTAATAGACGGTTTTTTTACGTTCCAGAGCTTCGATATAGTCGGCGCTTAAATTATTCTGCCGCGCAGCTTTTAGCAGGATCCGCATATAACGGCGCGAGGTTGGCAAATCATCATTCACTTCGTTTTTACAGCGCAAGGTTTTGGCCAAAACCGTCTCGCCATCGAAATGGATCGGGGCTTCGATCACCTCATAATTCTCACCCTCTGAGGCAATCACGCGCGCCATATCGCTCTCGGTAATTTCGTGAACAACCCCTTCCACCCGGCCACCTCTACAGGGCTTTATATTGGCAAAACTTGGTTCAATAAAGTTTGGACCAACCAACCCCATCACCAAGGTATAATCGTCAAGATAGCTGGATTGGCTCCGTAGCGGGGTGATGTTGCGCACGGCAGAGAGATATCCGCTCGACATGTTCGATCCATATCCAAAATAAAATGCCATTCAGAACACCTCTAAATAATTATCTCAAAGTGAGTGATAAATTTAGACCCCGTCAAGCATGCAATGCGTTTTGGCTTTAAAGATTTTGAATTTAATCCCATAACAAGACTTTTAGACGACACCAGATGCCCACCCCGCCTTAAAGATGGCCCGCAGCTTAAATAATAGCGCCGATCTGTAAGGCGATCCAAATCTGAATTTAAGCCGTCTCGCTTACAAAAGCCTTCTACCCAACAATCGCTTTTTGCCGGTCAATATTTTATGTCACCACCGGCACAGTCGGTGTGACTTTTAGCCAGATCACAAACGCCACCCGCAATTTATACAAAGCTGCCTTGCGCCTAAAACAGATCATCGCGAATGAAATGCCTCGGTTCGAACGGGTAGAAACCGTAAAACCAGCTATTCTGCCGCAAGTTTGATCACAGGGTCCGTTCTTTACAGCATCGCATTGCTGAGGTGACATTGTATGGGATGACCTTTGTTCAAAATTTAATTTTTTGGAAGTGCTGTTTCGCATCGATTATCTGCCCTATGCGCTTTCCAATAGCATCTGCTCTGAAACGGACATCCGCTGGTGGGTCCCTGGCAGCGGAAACATCGCCCTTTAGTACAATGCTCAGCTTTTCAACGCTCGTATCGGCAATTGGAACAGCCGTAAGCCGGGCTTGCCTATAAGGAAGATAGGGGGAGAAAATACTTTCTCTGTGGTCCCAAACTCTACCACATGCCCCAGTTATATCACCATAACCCGATCACTAAGATGGCGAATGATTGAGAAATCATGGCTGATAAAAAGGAGAGTCGTTTTATCGCTGCGCTGACTCTCCATCAACGGATCCGTAACCGCCGCTTGAAGCGAAACATCCAAAGTCCAAACCGGTTCATCAGCACCCAAAATCCGCGCGCTACCCGCAAACGCCCCGGAGCGCTTAAGAGTGCAGATATAATCTTAATCTTGAACACCACCAAGGTGGTTCGGCATCAAACGCGGCGCCATAAGCCTCGTAACCCCCGCATCATCCAAGGGCTGGGCGTTCACAAAATTGCCATTGAACCGCCAGACAACAGAGCAATGAAGCCGCTTTATTGCTATGAACCCTGCTGCACAATCGTGGTTGTGGGGAAGGGAATTTCGATCTTTTGAGCATCAAAGCTGTCTTTCACCTGGCGGTTTAAGTCCAGACGCAAACTCCACAAATCGCTTGAATCGCACCAAATGCGCACCACGAAATCAACCGAACTTTGGTTTAAGTTGCTCACTTTAATCACCGGCGCTGGATCTTTGTGAATACGCGTATCGGCAGCGATAATCTGCGCCAACACCTCTTCGACCTGTTTTAAATCGCTGGCATAGGCAACGCCAAAGGTCACATCCAAACGCCGTGTCCCATAGGCAGAAAAATTCGTGATCGGAGCGCCCCAAACTTGGCCATTGGGAACGATGATCTGCAGGTTATCCGGGGTTCCCAATTCAGTGGTGAAAATAGAAATTTCTTTCACCGTACCCGATTGCCCTGAAACCGAAACATAATCACCCCTTTTAAAGGGCCGAAATACAATCAGCATAATCCCTGCAGCAAAATTAGACAAAGTGCCCTGCAGCGCCAAGCCAACCGCCAAACCCGCCGCCCCCAAAAGCGCTACGATTGACGTGGTCTGAACGCCAAAGCTATTTAAAACAAAAACACTTCCGACGGCAAGAACGACCACTTGCGCAAATTTGCTGAGAAACACAAATAACGTGTCATCAAGTTGCTCATAGCGAAAGCCCAGTTTGGCAATCCAAGATTTCACAAACCGCGAGGCGAATAGCGTGATTACAATCGCTGCAATCGCCGCCGCCAGATTGCTCAAAAACGCCGTTACCGGTTCGGCCATTAAAATTCCGCTTAAATCCGCTATCGCTGTCATCAACCGCTCCTTTTGAAAAGCCTATAAGAGCCTTAAATTCCGTTAGAAACAAGCCCAAGTTTGCCGTCAGATCGCTTCTTCAAAGCGCCTTATTTTATGGCGAAGCTTGCCTTTTCCAGAAAGACCATTGAAAGTTTTGGGCCTTGCCCGCAGGGGTGATATGCGCTTGCTGACACTCTTCCAGAAGCTGGAAATTTACCGAAAACCGCTTTTTGAGAGACTGAATATTATATCGCTGCACGGGCAAACCGGAACATTTAAGCGGCCCATCTTGCGCGAATGTTGCACAGATGAAATACCCCCCCGGCACAACCGCATCCGCCAGAGCACGGGCATAGGCGGCTTGTTCCTCTTCACGCGTTAAAAAATGAAAAACCGCCCGATCATGCCACAGCATATAGCGTTCACGGGCAGACCAGGCGCGGATATCAGCCTCAATAATTTTGAGGCTATCACCCTCCGGGCCCAGGCGTTTTTTGGTTTTTAAAATCCCGCCAGCGGCAATATCCAACGCGGTGATGTTGCTATATCGGGCCGCTATCATCCAATCAATCAGGCAAGAGGCACCGCTGCCTATATCAATAATTGGGTCAGATTTGGCGATGCCCGCGCGCGTGATAAAATCACCACTCAGCGCTGGCGCGGTTTGAAACCAGCTGGTCTGCTCAGCTGGCTTGCTCTGCCACACCTGATCCCAATGGGCTTTTTCCGACATGTGTTTTTACCCTAATACGTTGCGCAAGCGCCGATTGGCCAGCGCTATCCCCGCACGCATTCGTATCCTGAATTGGGTCGGCTGGAAAGCATTTACAGTTTTACAGCGGCGGGGTTGCGCCGCGCAGCGCATAACAGCCGCATGGACTTGCCGCGTGATAAGCCTGCGGCGGCGGCGTTTAGCAGCTAAGCAACCCGCGCCTTGGCGGATAATGCCGCGGCAATATACTCCTCAATCGCCTGCCGCTGATCAGGCGAGACCCGCAAACCAAGCTTTGAGCGGCGCCATAGAAAATCATCCACCCCATGGACCCATTCCTGCGCAATGGCCCAATCTAGTTCACGCTGATAAATGCCGCTGCCAAAATCATTCCCCAGCGCCTCTGCCGAGGCTGCCTCGGCAAAAATCTGCTGCGCCTCGCTGCCATATTGCCGGATCAAACGGCGAATGGTTGACGCCTGCAGAAATGGCAAAGCCTCTGCCAAATCGCGGCGCAATTGCGCAACACCATCGACCGGGAAATCACCCCCTGGCAAGGCCACACCAGCAGTCCATTTGGCGCTGGCTCTACCAAATTCTGCATCCACCAACTCCAGTGCAGATTCCGCCAAGCGCCGATATGTGGTGATTTTTCCACCAAACACGTTCAGCACGGGCCCACCGGCGCTGCGATCCACCCGCAACACGTAATCACGCGTGGCCGCGGTGGCTGAACTGGCCCCATCATCGTAAAGCGGGCGCACCCCAGCATAGCGCCAGACCACATCCTTTGCAGTGACATCTGCAGCGAAATACTGATTGGCGAAATTCAGCAAATAGGCTTGCTCTTCTGCAGAGCATTCGGGTTTTTGCCCTGGATCAGAATGATCAGCATCGGTTGTACCAATCAGCGTAAAATCCTCTTCATAGGGGATGGCAAACATAATGCGCCCATCCTTACCTTGAAAAAAATAGCTCTTCTCGTGATCGAATAACTTTTGGGTCACGATATGGCTGCCGCGCACCAAACGCACTTTATCGCGGCTGTTCAAGCGCAAGGCGCCGTTTATCACCGTTTCAACCCAAGGCCCGCCCGCATTTACCAGCATTTTAGCGCTTAGGGTTTGCTGCGCCCCATCTTGGCTTTGCAGCTGAACATGCCACAGTCCATCCGCATAATGCGCCGCAACAACTTTGCTGCGCACATTAATCTTTGCGCCGCGCGCCGCCGCATCACGGGCGTTCAGCACCACCAAACGCGCATCCTCCACCCAACAATCCGAATATTCAAACGCCTGTTTCAAAAAGGGTTTCAACGGCGCACCTTCAGGATCTGTTTGCAAATTCAGACGGCTTGTTCCCGGCAGAATTTTTCGTCCCCCCAAAGTGTCATAAAGAAAAAGAGCCAAGCGCAATAACCATGCAGGCCGGCGGCCCTTCATCCATGGCATGATACGCGCCAAAAACCGCGAGACAGGGGTTTCGCTGTCAAAGCGCATCGAGGCATCATAAGGCAGGATAAACCGCATTGGCCAACTGATATGAGGCATCGCACGCAGCAAGGTTTCGCGTTCTATCAAGGCCTCACGCACCAAGCGGAACTCTAAAAACTCAAGATAGCGTAAGCCACCATGAAACAACTTGGTCGAGGCCGAAGATGTGGCAGAGGCCAGATCATTCATTTCAGCCAATGCAACCGTATAGCCGCGCCCCGCAGCATCACGGGCGATCCCGCATCCATTGATACCGCCACCAATCACAAAAAGATCTACTGGATTGCGTGTTTCAGACATATGTTTGTTCCTGTGTAATATGCAAAGCGGTTGAGGCCGCGTTAAGGCGCTGCGCAAAAGCCTGCGGCGGGGCTGATTCTAAAACGATATGATCCAATTGATCCACATCGCAGATTTTATACGGCGCGGGCACGCCAAATTTCGACCCGTCCGCCACCAGAATTTTACAACGTGCATGGGTTAAGATTGCCCGCGCCACCTCCACTTCATGATGATCAAAGTCTAGAATGGCGCCCTCTTCATCCAAAGCCGAAGCTCCAATAATCGCAAAATCCACTTTGTAATGCGAGATCGCGCGCGCCGCCTCGCTGCCGATGATCGCGCCATCGCTCATGCGCACCTCACCACCGATTAAATGCAAGGATTTCAAACCTGATCCGCGAAAAATAGGCACCATATTCACGTTGTTCGACACCACCGTTAAATCGCGGTGCTGGCGCAAGGCTTCTGCAACCAATTCGGTTGTGGTGCCGATATTCAATGCCACTGAGGCGCCGTTGGGGATCAGCTTCGCGGTTGCCCCCGCGATCGCTTGCTTGGCGTTCAAATGCACCATACGGCGATCTTCATAGGCCATCACCGAGGCTCCGTTGATACGTTTTGCGCCGCCATGCGTACGCAGCGCTAGGCCGGCATGGCACAAGACGCCTAAATCACGCCGCACTGTTTGCGTGGCGATATTCCAGTCTTTCGCCAAGCGCTCAACTTCCACCTCTCCCTGCTGGCGCAAGAGCGATAAAAAAGATTCTTGACGGGATGTGAAGCTCATATCTTGCGTTTAACTGATCAAACGAATATTTTGCAAGCTCAAATGAACAATTATATCATACTGACACCGATTATACCTTGGCCAAATGTCACCAAAGCCGCAGAGCTGCGCCAAAAGAACCGCAAGCGCAGGCTGTTTATCGCCCCTCAAAAAAATATGGCCTCAGCTCCACCAGCCTTCAGCAAGCAAAATAATAAATAAAAACATTTGATTGCGGTTTTTTAAACGTAAAAGAGGTTCGCCCGCCTCTAAACCGCCGGTCGTTACGCAGCTTCAGGCTGTGCAGGGGCGATGAGCACTGGCCCGCAAAAGAGGCGACTTTTCGAAAAATCTTACCGAAAAAATAGGCGCTGACTAAACTGCGATTATTATGGCGCTGGAAGGGATCAGAAAAGGCTGGTGCGTCTCTTCAGGCCAATTCAATCGAACCAGAAAGGCTTTTACCAGATATCGCTTTTCTGGGCACCGGCAGGGACATCTCGGCGTATGTTCAAGCCACCTTCGATCTTGATTGCCCGCTCGGGCGGCCGAACCATCCAAGCGCTATGCGGGGCGATACTGCCCATACGCACCGCTCTTTTGAAGATGCACGAGTTCATACAGCCGCGCCTGTCATGCAGGACAGCAGGTATTCATGCCCGTTTTCAAAGGATCAAAACGCTCTGCCAGATCAAACCAGCAGCGTTACAAAACATAACGGCTAAGATCGGCACTTTTGGCCAGATCCCCCAAATTATCTTCTACAAATTTGGCTGTGACCTCAACGGTCTCACCCGCGCGGTCAGGGGCGGCAAAAGACAGTTCCTCAAACACCCGCTCGATCACCGTATAAAGCCGCCGCGCACCGATATTTTCAACCGACAGGTTCACTTGCGCGGCTATTTTCGCCAACGCGGCGATCCCTTCTTCGGTAAATTTAACCACAACACCTTCCGCCCCCATCAACGCGGTATATTGTAGGGTCAACGCATTGTCGGTCTCGGTGAGAATACGCACAAAATCTTCTTCGGTGAGCGCGCGCAATTCAACCCGGATGGGCAATCGGCCCTGCAATTCAGGAAGCAGATCCGACGGTTTGGCCACATGAAACGCGCCCGAGGCAATAAACAAAATATGATCAGTATTGACCGGGCCATATTTCGTACTGACCACGGTGCCTTCTATCAAAGGTAGCAAATCGCGTTGTACACCTTCGCGGCTGACATCACCGCCACGCGCATCGCTGCGCGCGCAGACTTTATCAATTTCATCCAAAAACACGATGCCATTTTCTTGCACGGCTTCGATCGCAGCGCGGGTGACGCTGTCATCATCGAGCAGTTTATCCGCCTCTTCCCCAACCAAAAGATCATGGCTATCAGACACTTTGATTTTGCGCTTCACCGTGCGTTGACCAAACGCTGTGCCGAACAGATCGCCGATATTCATCATCCCCATCTGGCTGCCGGGCTGACCGGGAATATCCAACATGGGCATGGGCGTGCTGGTATCGGCAACGTCAAGTTCGATCTCTTGATCATTTAGCTCGCCAGCGCGCAGCTTTTTGCGGAACATTTCGCGCGTGGCAGAACGCGCATCGGATCCGGCAATGGCTTCTATTACCCGATCTTCCGCCGCCTGAGCGGCCTTTGCCCGCACATCATCGCGCATCTGCGCGCGCGTCATCGCGATGGCAGAATCAACCAAATCGCGAATGATTTGCTCGACATCTCGCCCCACATAGCCCACTTCGGTGAACTTGGTTGCTTCAATCTTTATGAAAGGGGCTTTCGCCAGTTTGGCAAGCCGGCGGCTTATTTCGGTTTTACCCACGCCCGTTGGCCCGATCATAAGGATATTTTTAGGATAAACTTCATCGCGCAAGCTGGCATCAAGTTGTTTGCGCCGCCAGCGAGAGCGTAGCGCCACCGCAACGGCGCGCTTTGCATCGCGTTGCCCGATAATATAACGGTCAAGTTCTGAAACAATTTCACGCGGAGTTAAGTCAGTCATTTAATCCTCTGATCGATAAGGGGGAAGTTTAGATTTGCCGGGAAATTCTGGCAAGGCACGCAACACTGCGCCGCGCATTTGCACCCACCAAGTGCCCAATGCTGTAAATAGCAAACCGAGTATAAACACAATCGACACCCCGCCAAATGCCTCTCCCAGCGCCTGGTTTGTGATCCAAACAATCACGGCGATAAAATAGAATAAGCCAGCTGTTAAAAAAGAGCGGCGATCAATTATCAAGGCAAAGACGGTTACCAATAAAAGCAGACCCGCCATTGAAAGATAACCCAGTGTCCCGCCCAATTTATAAAGGGAGAAAGCTGCCGTATTCACCAAGGCCGGCGCGGCAAGAATATGCAGCCAAAATCCAGTTGCCGAAAACCGGCCCAAACGGTGCGGATCCTGCATGTCAAACCAAAGCCCCAGCGCCATCATCGCAAAACCAAAACCCAGCGAGGCATAGGCCACCGGTGCAGCAATGCCTAAATTGAAAAACATTTCCGGAAAATTTGCGGGCGCAAGGGAGATATCGGTTTGGTCAAGCGCCACGCTATAGCTCAACAGCATCGCGAACAGGCCAAACAAAAACATCGCAAACGGCAGTTTGAAAACTTTAAAATATAAAGCCATGCCCCCCATACCAAGCGCTGCCAGCGCCATAAGAGGCGCTTTTTCAAAGCTTCCAAGCTCGAAAAAACCAATTGAAAACACCGCGCTGCCATTCACAGCGGCGCCCAGCGCCAAAGCGATGCTGGGTAAGCTCATCCGGCGCATCAGCGTGAAATAGCGCGCCAGGCCTAGGCATAAAACCAAACAACAAAAATGCGCAAACATCCAAGATACAGACAGCCCAATCAGCCCCAGCGCACCGCCCCATAACAGGCTTAACCCCAAAGTGACAAAAATTTCCGAAAAACCTTTAAAAAACTCAAAGGGCTCATCATCGCGCAACAGCGCGGCGCGAAACCCAAGCTCTGCTTGAAGATGTACCGAAAGACGCGCCGCCTGGGTTTCGTTTAAGATACCCGCCCGCACGGCTGACCGCAGCGTTTCAGGCGGGATAAGGGTCATTCTGAAAGATCCTCGACCGTCAATTTGCCATTCGTGTAAACGCAGATATCAGCAGCGATCGCCATCGCCTCGCGGGCAATTGTTTCCGCGTCTTTATCGCTATCCATCATGGCGCGCGCTGCCGCCAAGGCAAAATTGCCACCCGAGCCGATCGCCGCAATATTATGCTCGGGCTCAAGCACATCACCCGCGCCCGTGATTACAAAAAGCTTTTTGCCATCGGTGACGATCAACATCGCTTCCAGCTTTTGAAGATATTTATCCGTGCGCCAATCTTTGGCCAGTTCAACCGAAGCCCGCTCTAGCTGCCCAGGCGCGGCTTCCAGCTTTGCTTCAAGCCGCTCCAAAAGCGTGAACGCATCAGCGGTTGAACCCGCAAAACCTGCGATAACGTCAAAACCGCCGGGGGATAAGCGGCGCACTTTGCGCGCTGTACCTTTGATCACCGTTTGGCCCAATGAAACCTGGCCATCCCCCGCGATCACCACTTTACCCGATTTTTTAACGCCGATAATCGTCGTGCCATGCCATCCGGGAAAATCACTTTGGCTCATACGCCTCTCCTTTTTTACGCTCTGCGATATGGATGATATGCGCTGCAGTAAGGCGCATTCATAAAGGGCGGTTTTGGTGAGAAAAAGGGCACCAAAGGTGCCCAATTCAACATCACAGCATGCCAGAGAGCTTAAATGCTATCTTCTATCCAGCTTTGCAGCGCGGCTTTCGGCGCAGCGCCGGCGCGGTTCGAGATCACCTCGCCATCTTTGAAAATAAACAACGCCGGAATTCCCCGCACCCCCATAGAGGCAGCAGAATTTGGGTTTGTATCCACATCGACTTTGGCAATTTTAATTTTGCCGGCCATTTCAACCGACAGCTCTTCTAGCGCCGGACCGATTTGCTTGCATGGGCCACACCATTCCGCCCAAAAATCAACCACGACAGGAACGTCAGAGTTTTTTACTTCGCTGTCGAAAGTCTCGTCTGTGACGGCAACTGTAGCCATTTTCATATCTCCTGAAACCACATTTCTGATAGCGGGAACCTAGGCATCGCGCCCCTAAAGGTCAAGGGATGGCTCGGAAAATACGTTTGCCAAGAGCGCGTCGGGCAAAGGCATCAAACGCGCCTGTTTGGTCCAGAGCAGCGCCGGGATTATCTGATGATCAGGAAAGGTGCGGGCGATAACCTCAGCATAAGCCGCCATCTGACGCAAAAGCCCCAATGGTACGTCTGCCGGGCGTTCTGGAACCTGCGCATTTGATTTAAAATCAACCAGCCAAACAGCCGCCTCCTGCACCACTAAACGATCAATAATGCCGTAAATCTGTTGGTTCTCAAGGCCCGCCACACGGCCTGACAAGGCCACTTCTGCAAGCGCGTCCGGACCAAATAAAAATTGCGAATTAGGGGCCTTTAAAACGCCCAGAACTTCCGCTTTAAGCGCCTCAAACGTCTCTGCAGAGGCGGGCAGACCTGCCTGATCCAAAATTTTCGAACTGATATCGGGCCAGTGCGCAGAGTCAAGACTTGGCAACACTTCAAGCAATTTATGAATTTGCAGACCCCGCAACTTCGCGTGTTCATCCGTCTCCTCAGCATCCGAATGCAGCGATTTCTCACCACCCAAATCAGAGGGGCTTAACGGCTTTGGCTGGGCTGGGACCGGCGGCGCCACCTCGTTGAAAAAACTTTCCAAAGCGATGCTCGGCGCGCTTTGTTCTTTTTCGAGCTCTGTGCTGCACCGGCCCCAAACACCATAGTCAAAGCGGCGCCCCATACCCGTTGGAAAGCGCTGCGATTGGGCTGCAAGAGCTTCAACCCCAAGGCTGATTTTTTGATACCAAGATCGTTGGTCCGCCGCCAAATCCCCCGCAGCAGCCACGATCAGCCATTTTTCCGCCCGTGTTATCGCCACGTATAACAAACGGTCGCGCTCTTCTTCTTCCGCGCGCAGCTTGCATTCACGCAATTCGCGCAAGCGCGGCGGCATTTGGGCGCGAGGCATTTTCCAAAACGCGCCATCTGGGGCCACCAATAAATCATCGCGCAACCGCGCGTCACGCTTTGCCGAATCGGGCAAAATAACGATGGGAGATTCCAGTCCCTTAGCGCCATGCACCGTCATCACACGGATTTGATTGCCATCTTGATCGGCTTGGCGTTTGATCTCCAACCCGTCAGATTGCATCCAAACCAAAAACCCTGTCAGGCTGGGAACCTCGCTGCGCTCATAGGCCATCGCCTGCCCTAAAAGCGCATTCAGCCCATCTTCCGCTTCTTGGCCCAAGCGACCCAAAAGCAGCTTGCGGCCCGCGTAATGTGTCAAAACGCGCTCAAGCAATTCATAGGGGCGCAAAAAATCAGCCTGCAGCAACAAATCGTTCAGCATCGCAATCAAGCGCCCATGCTGATCGGTTGCCGCGCGCAAAACCTGCCATAGAAACTTTCTGCCGCGTCCCTGCGCCAAGCTAAAAAGCGTTTGCTCATCCCAGCCAACCAAGGGCGATTTCAGCACCATAGCCAAGGATAAATCATCTTCCGGCGTGGCCAGAAAAGCCAAGAGCGCCAATAAATCTTTTACCGCCATTTCGGCGCCCAGTTTCAAACGATCCGCGCCCGCAATGGGTAGGTTTTGGGCTTTGCAGGCGCGAATAATTTCTTGAAACAAATCTGAACGGCGCTGGACAAGAATCAGGAAATCCGCGGCGCGCACCGGACGCATATGATAGTGGCCGGTTTTTCCGATTTCTTCGGGTATCGCCACCTTCTGGGTGATCATATGGTCAATTTCTTCGGCAATATAGCGCGCCAATTGCACCAAGTGATTGTCTTGATCCGGTAGGTCAACGGGGCGCTCCCAAGAGCGATCTTTTTGCCTTTCCACCGCCTCAAGCGCGGGCCATAGATCCACCCGCCCCGGCATCTTAGTTTTAAAGGCCAAATGTTGTTCGCCGGCAGCGCCCGCTGCAGGCGCGCCGGGCGCTGCTGGCGCAAATAGCTGGTCTACCAATGCTAAAATGGCCGAAGACGATCGAAATGAATGCGCCAAGCTGGTGTCAAATAGCGGCGTGTCCGTGGGTTTCAACCGCGCCGCAAAATCTGCCTTCATCCGATCAAACTCGGCAGGGTCTGCGCCCTGAAAGGAATAAATCGATTGTTTTTTATCCCCGACCACAAAAATCGTTCGGCCGCTATTTGACCTTGCGCCTTGGCCGCTGGTGAATTCTTGGGCCAGTTTTTCGATCACCTGCCACTGAATGGGGCTGGTATCCTGCGCCTCATCCACCAAAATATGATCAATGCCGCCATCCAAACGGTACAAAACCCAATCTGCCACAGCTTGATCCGTTAACAACCCGCGCGCCTTTAAGATCAGATCGTCAAAATCCAACCATCCCCGCGCCTGTTTTTCGCGCTCATAAGCCGGCAGAAAAACCGCGGCAAATGCATAGAGCACGGCGGTTTTCTCAGCCGCCAAAAGCCCCAGCCGTTGATCACGGGTATCTTCAACACGCGCCATCAATGCGTGAAGCGCAGGCAAATGGGGCTGTAGCGCGCCGTCTCTGAGTGCTTTGGTTGGAAAGGCGTCTATTTTTGCAGAAAACGGCGTATTTTTTGTTGTCCCTTCACCCCAAAGCAACAGCTGTTCCAACAGGCCAAGCGCCCCGAGGCTAGGCCCAGACAATTTGGCGAGTTTTTCGCCATTGCGCTGATCGGTGGGAGAGCCGGTGCTCAGAACATTGACCAGCGTGCCAATCAAACTCCAGACATCCTTTGTGAAAACCCCTGCGCATAGCGCTTCGGCGGTAAGGGTAACGGGAAGGTTCAATCGCGCCCAGATCTCTCCTTTGGCGCTGCCTTTCGCAAATAACTGCCGGTGTTTCAAAACAGAGGCGATCAGATCCATAACATCCGTTTCGTTGCAATAAGCGGCCACTGCACCGATCACCGGTTGTTGATCCGAGGCGGAAATGTCATCGAGTATCGTGCCCGCCAATAAGCGGCTCGCGCGTTCATCCATCTCATGAAATTGTGGGCTCACACCCGCCTCCAGCGGAAACCGCCGCAACAGCGCCGCGCAAAAGGAATGAATGGTTTGAATTTTCAAACCACCAGGCGCCTCAATGGCGCGGGCAAACAGCGTTCTGGCTTGACGTAGCATCGCCGCGTCAAGTTCGGTTTCAAGACCCAAGTGCTGCAACTCATCGCGCAGCGCGGCATCGGCGCGCATCGACCATGCCCCAAGCCGCTCAAAAAGCCGGTTCTGCATTTCGCTGGCAGCCGCTTTCGTATAGGTCAGGCATAGGATATGCTCGGGCAATACGCCATTCAGCAACAAGCGGGCCACCCGATCGGTCAACACTTTGGTCTTGCCCGAACCAGCATTGGCTGATAGCCATGTTGAAATTTCGGGGCGCGCCGCCGCAAGTTGGCGCGCGCTGGCGGGATCACGCGCGCTCATTTTAACACCTCATGACGGGCAGGCGCGCTGAGCGACCATTCGCCATAGCGCGACAGTTGATCATAGGGTGAATAATCTTCAACGCGGAACAACGCACGGCGGGCCTGAAACCCTGTCTCTTCGCTTTGATAGCTGGCAATTAAATGTTTGAATTTTTCCCAAGCTTGCGCAAGCGGTTCTTTGTCAAACGGTGCGGCTTGATATTTCTTCGCCGCCCCCAGACCGATAAACGCCGCCTCGACAACCTCGCCGGGTTGCAGGTTTTCAAATCCCCCCTGCTGCGCGATTGCGGCCAGCAAATAAAGCTGCTTGTCAAAAACCTTTTGTTGATCTGGCGTGGGCACCGCCCCGGTTTTATAATCATAGAGATAAAGCCCAGCCCCCTGCGACATATCGATGCGATCCACTATCGCGCTGAGGGTAAATTGCAGCTCGGGCAGCAACACAGCCCCGCGGCCTTCAAGCACAAGCGGTTGGCCGCGCGTTTGACGACGCTCTTCTTCGGCGATAACCCAATCTGCCATCGC
Organism: Rhodobacteraceae bacterium IMCC1335; assembly: GCA_039640495.1. NCBI lineage: Bacteria > Pseudomonadati > Pseudomonadota > Alphaproteobacteria > Rhodobacterales > Paracoccaceae > Rhodobacteraceae bacterium IMCC1335. The sequence goes on along the minus strand of CP046864.1, from coordinate 3,584,724 downwards.
CCGCAGGCGGCTGCGCCAGAACGCCTGATGCGATGGCCAAGGCACTTGCGCGCATAGCAAAGCTTCTGAAATTTCCACAAAACGACGGCGCCGATCCTCCGGCGCGCAATCAGGCCAGGCTTTGATGAACTGCTCCATCAACGCATGATATATCACCCCGCGCAACCGCGAATCCGGGACAGGCTCAATCGGCTCTAACGGTTGCAAGCCCAAAACATGCTTGGCATAAATCGCATAAGGATCGCGGATCAGCGTTTTGATTTCCGTCACCGAGAGTTTTTGAGGGCGCGCCGCTTTTGGCGGCGCCGGTGCCGGGCGCAAGGCCGCTGGGGCTGGCTGCCATGACTCGAAGCTTTCGACGCGTTTCAGATAGGCATCCCCGCGCGCGCGCATCGCCGAAAACGCCTGCGCGCCGCCATTTTCAGGCAATCCGTTTAACAAATTGGTCAAGCGGTTTACCCAACGCGCGGGGATTGTTTGAGCCTCCTCATTGCGCACTGAGCGGGTCAGCCAAACTTGCCCTGCAGCAATCGCTTGTTGAAAATCATGCGCAGATAACCCAATCCGACGCTCGGGCAGCAACAATCCCGCTTCATGGCGCAGGCGCCGGTTCAACCAAGGATCCGGGGGCGGCACTTGCGGCCAGACCCCTTCATTCAACCCCGCCAAAATCAACAAATCTGCGCCCTGAACCCGCGCCTCTAACGTGCCCCAAATTAAGATCTTAGGATGCGGAGCATCGCGATCGCGCACTTCATTTTGCGCAAGAACACCGTTGAATACCCCCGCGTAATCAAACGGTAAAACCGCAGCGGCCGAAGCCGCTGCCGCTTGCAGCGCCTTGACCGTTTCGCGGGCTTGGCGCCCGGCCTTTTGCTGCCACAACCCCCCAGCTTCCCCGTCCTCATCGGGGCGCGATCCCCTGCAAATCGCTTCAGCATATGTCAAATGTTGCGACAGCAGATCCGCAAATGGCGCAGAATCTGCCGGCCAATGCGCCGCGCATATGTCAGACACCCAGCCGGCCCATGACAGCGCCATAGGGTTGTTCTGTTTTTGCGCCCAGGCCTGCAAGCCAGCGCTTTGCGGAAACGGGATGGCTTTGGCGCGCAAATAAAGCTCTAAATCGCGGGTCAGCAATAAATGCTCATTTCGCGCGCCCCCGCTATGCGCCAAAGGGTGCTTTAAAAGCGCCAAAAGCGTTGGTGTGCTGACGCCCTGTCCCAATATGCCCAGCGCTTGGCGCAACAAACGCCCCGGAGGGCTGAGGTGTAACGGCATACCCGCGCTGTCATCCGGGATGATGCCCCATTGGCTGAGGGCAGCGCTGACTTGCCGCGTCAGACCCCGATCTGGCGTGATCAAAGCCGCTGTAAGACCTTCTTCAGCTGCCTCGCGCAGCCGCATAGCAATCGCCATGGCCTCAAGGCGGGGGCTGGGCGCTTCCAGCAAGGTCATGGCACTTGTGGCCCCCGCAATATCGCGCAAAGCCGGCCCTTCGGACAGCCAACAATCGGTAACAGGCGCGGGCCGCAACGCCAAAGACACCAAAGCGCCCCGCGCTGGAACCGGCGCCTTCACCCCTGCCCAGCGCGCCACTTGCCGCGGCTCAGCCGCCAACGCCGCAAACAGTTTCACAAAACGATATTGCGGATGATCTTCGCTGTCCAACGCATGCGCCATGTCAGACCACGCCTGCATCGGCATATCAAAATCAAACCCGGGCAAGAGCAAGACCCCCTGCGGCAGCGCGGCCACCGCTTTCATCAAAGACAGGGTTGTTCCACGCGATCCGGTTGAACCTGCCAGAATAACCGGCGAGGGGATCGGTGCAATTTGCCAGGAGGCGCTTATCTGCTCGACCATTTGCCGCTGCCGGCTGACCATATCAGGATGCGCGGCTCGCCCTGCAAGATACTCGGCTGCAATGGTTAAAAAAGCATGGGTGCGCTGCCAATGCCCGGACTGATCGCTCACGTTTAACCCTTTGAGCTCTGCAACGCCTACGCCTTCATCCTGCATTTCTTCGATCAATTGGGCGAGGCTATCGGTTAAATCGAACAGGGCAGAGCGCGCGGCCAGATCGGGCTGTTGAGCAAGCAGCTTTTCGACCAGAGCCAATAACTCGAAGCGGCTGCTCAAGGCCGGCGGCGCCGCAGGCAGCATAATCTGCGGCGCCAACCCGCTTAAATCATTTAAAACATGCAATTTAGGGTGCAGAATATTTTCTTTTGCGGCGAATAAATCAGACACTCTGCGCGCCAAACGCCGAGTGTTCACAATGATCTGCACGCGCGCCAGATCGGCGGGTGGGGCCATGGCAAACTTTGCGCAAAGCCCATCCACCAAAGCGGCGGCAAAATCAGCACCGGGGGGCAATCCAAAAAGCGTCTGATCTTTAAAATTCACCTAATTTGCCTTTAGCATATTGGAATGAGACAGCATGTTTTGGGCGCATGACAGCCCCTCTGGATGGCCAACATCGCACCAGTTGCCCCGATACACCGCGCCATAAACGCCCTGGCGCTCTATCATCTGGGCCCATAAAAGATTGAGCGAGAAGGCGCGTTGTTCAATGGCCATCAACCCTTCCGTTTTTATAATTTGCACACCAGTGTAAACCAAGTTGCCTCCACGCTGCAGACAGCCATTCTCTGCCAGCGAAAAATCGCCTGCCCCGCTATGGCCCTGCGCGTGGGTCCGCTCAATGCAGAGCAGCAGCGCCTCCATCCGCTCTGGCTGCCAGCGCGCGCGCAAAGCGGCAATCGGGTTTTCACCCTGCCAGATCGCATCTGAATTTATCGTTACCACCGGGCCCGCTCCCAATTGCGGCAAAGCCGCTTTCAATCCGCCCCCCGTCTCAAGAATATCGGGCAGTTCAAGCCGCGTTTGTACCGGCGCATCGCGCAAATGATCCGCAAGCATCTGATGCTTGTAATGCAGATTAACAAGGATCGTCTGAGCGCCGCTTTCACGCGCAATATCAACCGTATAATCGATCAACGCCCGCCCTTTTACAGGCACCAAGGGTTTGGGTTTATCTTTCGTCAGCGCCCCCATGCGGCGCCCGAAACCAGCGGCAAAAATCATAACGGGAAAAGGGGTTTTGGCCATCATGTGCATTTAAACCGTCCAATTTAAATTTGCAGGGCTGGGAAATTCTGCATCGATCAAAGCCTTAAGCCCTTGCAAACCCGGAGCGCGCAAATTGCGTTGGATATAGCGCCAGACCCGGGGCATATGTACCAGATAATTTGCTTTATTTTCTTGCAAGGCCAGCCGCGCGAAAACCCCCAAAATGCGCAGATTGCGTTGCACTCCCAAAACCGCATAAGCGCGCTGGAAGGCCCGCGCGTCTAGGCCCGCCTGCGCCACAAAATACGCGATCAAACCGGCCTCCATATTGGCGGGAATATCGCGGCGTACATCCTGCAAAAGCGACAAAAGATCATAGGCGGGGTGACTTTGAAACGCATCTTGAAAATCTAAAATACCCACACAGGCCGCACCGCGGCGCGCCGGCAAATAAAGAAGATTTTCCGCATGGCAATCGCGCAGCGCCAGGACTGGCGCGCTTTGCAGCGCAGCCGCGAGCAAATCGGTAAGCGCAGCAAGCAGGGCGGTTTGATCCGCCTCAATGCGTGCTGAGCCTTTATAAAATTCAAAAGCTGGCGTGATCATGACAGCCAAATCCTGTGCATCGGGCTGCGCTAAAAAGGCTGGAGGATCGTTTGCCTGCAGCGCAAGCAGCATATCAACCGCCTTTTGGTAAATTGGATAGGCGCTTTGCGCGCCCTTTACCCAAAATCCCGACAATAAATCATCGCCCAAATCTTCAACAAGCAAAGCCCCCAAATCATGATCCGCGCCATAAATTTGCGGGGCGCTGAGATTCTGCGCAAACAAATGTGACGCAATCCGTTGAAATCGCATTGTTTCATCCACTGCACTGCGCCGCGCATCCATCAAAATAACCGAGCGTTCGTTCTGTGATAAGCGGTAATACCGGCGCTGAGACGCATCCGTTTTCAGCGCTACAATTTGCGCATTATGCCATTTATGCTGCCGCAAAAACTCTTGCAGCTCGGTGGATCTACCCAGATCATTCATCGCTCAAACCCTGCAAGCGCGGCGCCCAAATATACGCCGGACCCTGCAATTTGAGGTGCCGATCGCCCTCGCTCGCACCGCTGGAAAACGCGATATTTAACGGGCCATAACTAGATAGATCCCCCAGCCGATCCGGCCATTCAATCAGGGAAATCGAGGTTTCAAACGCCTCTTCTAACCCCAATTCAACCGCCTCTTGATGCGAGGTCAAGCGATACAGATCTGCATGCCAAATCTCGCCGATTTGCGTGTCATAGGTTTGCACCAGCGTGAACGTTGGTGAGGGCACTTCTTCAGGACTATCTTGTACCGATTGGATCAGGCTGCGCGCAAAAAAACTTTTGCCAGCGCCGATATGCCCCTCAAGCAGAAGGATATCCCCACATTGCAAGCTTTTGCCCAGCGCGGCGGCGAAGGCTTGCATATGCGCCTCAGAAGGCATGTGAAATTCGGTTGTAAATAAATCCATAAATCTAAGATGACATTGCCAGTTGCGCTAAACAAGACAGATCGTGCAGCCTGTGAAGCCTTGGTTGCGTGCAAGGCAAGCTTTGAAAGGCCGCGCAAGCCCCCAAGGCTTTAAGCGGTGATCGCAAACACTCCCCCAGCGTGAAAATGCTAAATCTTCATAGCGCGGTTTTCGCCCAGCGCAGCGGTGATTTGTTCAACCGCAGCCCTGGGCCACTGAATTTCCACGATCGCGCCGCGCGGCGTTGCTTTGGCTGCCGGTCTTTGCTGAGGATCATATCCATTGGCAAAGCTTAATTCTGCGCCGGTCCTTTCAAGCAAGGTTTTGGCAATAAAAACGCCTAGGCCCATCCCTTCATAGCTCTGCCTGTTATCGCGCGCCGCGCCTGTTTTGCGATGCCGCAAAAAAGGATCACCGATGCGCCCAAGCATGTGAACGGGATAGCCCGGCCCATCATCCAAGATCCGCACGGTGATCGTATCGGGGCTCCAATAGCTTTCCACCCAGACCTCTGATTTGGCAAAATCAACCGCATTTTGCACCATATTGCGCAAACCGTGAATGATTTCCGGGCGCCGCAAAGCCAGCGGCTGACCAAGCCCGGCGCCCTCGATCGGTTCAAAGGACATATTGATTTTCACGCCCCGATCCTTATGCGGCTCGGCTGCCTCACGCAGCACTTCGCTTAAGGGCGCGCTGCGCAAATGCAGATCGTCTTTTCCCGCGCGCCCCATCGAGCGTAAAATATCGCGGCACCGATTGGCTTGTTCTCGGATCAAGCTTGCATCTTCTTGCAGTTCCGAGCCATCAGGCAAGGCCTCCATCAATTCTGCACTGGTCAATTTTATCGTCGCCAAAGGCGTGCCCAACTCATGCGCTGCTGCCGCCACCACACCGCCCAAATCGGTAAGCTTTTGTTCCCGGCTCAACGCCATTTGCGTGGCCAATAAGGCGTTTCCCATCGCGTTCATTTCATTCGTAACGCGGCGCGAATACACGCTTAAGAACACCAATGCGATCACGATCGCGATCCAATTGCCAAAAACAAATAACTCTGGAATGCGTAAAAACGCGCCCGCTTGGGTGCGTAGAGGCAAATGATACACCGCCAAAATCGTAACCAAAACAATCGTGGTGCCACCGAGAATGAGATTTGATCGCAGTTTCAAAATTGAGGCAGAAACCGCAACCGGCGCCAAAAGCAAAATGCTGAACGGATTGTGCAATCCGCCCGTGAGATAAAGCAAAAAGCCCAATTGCAGCAGATCAAACATGGTCATCATCATGTTTTCAAATTCTGACAGACGTTTGTTTTCAGGAAAGCTGACCATGGCCACCAGATTGCCAATGGCCGACACCGCGATCGCAAGAAGGCAAAGACCCAGCTCAAGCTGCAGATTATAAGCCTCTTTGGCAATTAAAATCGCCGTCAACTGGCCCGCAATCGCCACCCAGCGCAGCAGAATTAAGGTGCGCAATCTAATCCAATTGCTGCGACGTTGATCTGAAAATAAATTGACGTCGTGTTCAGTCATCATCTTCCTGCCGGTTGACGTGGGTTGTTAGGAAACATAGATCCCATAAAGGCCAAGCAATGGCAAATACTCTAAGGAATCCCTTATGCAGAACCGTTTCACAGTGGTGTTGGGCGCCGGGTTTGCCCTGTTACTTTTGTTTTCTTGGCTGGCGGTCTCCACATTGTTCATGCCCCGTTCAAGCGATCGCTTCGCGCAATGCCGCACCAGCGTGATTGCAGGTGGCAGCGAACAGATTGGGGGTGCGTTCACGCTAGTAAACCAGCATGGGCAGAGCATGTCGCAAGACGATGTCAGCAAAACTCCGGCTCTGCTTTATTTTGGATATACGTTCTGCCCCGATATCTGCCCAATGGATACGATGCGCAATGTTGACGCCGTGGATCTGCTGGAAACGGCCGGACAAAACGTAACACCAGTTTTTATTACCATCGATCCTGACCGAGATACACCCCAAGTCTTGGCAGAATTTGCCGAGGTGATGCATCCAAGACTGATCGCATTGACAGGCAGCGATGCCCAAATCAAAACCGCAAGTAAAGCGTTTCGGACCTATTACAAAGCCCATGAGCAAAACGATCCGTATTATTTGGTCGACCATTCAACAATGAGCTATCTGCTGCTTCCCGAGCATGGGTTTGTCGAATTTTTCCGCCGTGATTTACCCGCCGAGCAAGTGGCCGAGAAAATCAGCTGCTTTTTGAACGCAGCTTAACCACTTGTATTATTTGACCAAGGCGGGTGGCCGCATTAGATGTAATGAAAGTCAACCGCTTAGGAGGCGACCGCGTGTCAGAACGAACATATCAGGATCTGGGCGAAGACCCTTCGCTTTTGCTGGTTGATGATGATGACCCGTTTCTCAAACGGCTGGCGAAAGCCATGGAAAAACGCGGCTTTGAGGTTGAAACAGCCGGATCAGTGGCCGCTGGGCGTGCAATCGCAACGGCGCGATCTCCGGCATATGCGGTGGTTGATCTGCGGCTGGAAGACGGCAATGGCCTAGATGTTGTAGAAGTGCTGCGCGAAAAACGCCCCGATTGCAGGGTTGTGGTTTTAACCGGATACGGCGCCATAGCCACCGCAGTGGCCGCAGTTAAAATTGGCGCCACCGATTATTTGTCCAAACCCGCGGATGCGATTGATATTACCAATGCGTTATTGGCAACGGGGGATGATTTGCCCCCGCCGCCGGAAAACCCGATGAGCGCGGATCGCGTACGCTGGGAACATATCCAACGGGTGTATGAGCTCTGCGACCGCAACGTCTCGGAAACCGCCCGACGGTTGAATATGCATCGGCGCACCCTTCAGCGTATTTTGGCCAAACGAAGCCCGCGCTAACCCCACCACGATTTGGGGTCGCAAAGCCACCCGCACTGCCTATAATTTCGATATAAGAGTACGGTATTTGGAAATATAATCCCGTTTTACCAGATTGGGCGGCCGCAGCTTAACCGTGAAATCTGGCACAAGATCCATTGGCATTTTGCCAAAAAACCGGTTGGCTTCTTGTTGTGAAAATCCGGCAATCTGAGTGGCCTCAAGCCAGGCGCTGCACTTATCGGCCTTTTTAATCTGCGCTTTAATTTTGGCCGGTAGTTTTGCGGGTAGCCCAAAACGTATATGAATAGCGGCGGTCAGGCGCTCGTCCAAAGCTACATAGCCTGCGCCAACGGCCGCTTTAACCGGCGAAATCATATCCCCTATCACGTATTCCGGTGCATCATGCAACAAGGCTGCCAGCTGCCATTTGGCCTCGATTTTGGGAAAAAGCCGTTTGGATAACTCTACCACCAACAAAGAATGTTCGGCGACAGAATAGGCAAACTCGCCCTGCGTTTGTCCGTTCCAGCGCGCCACAAAGGCCAAGCCATGGGCGATATCTTCAATCTCAATGTCAACTGCCGTTGGGTCAAGCAAGTCCAATCGCCGTCCAGACAGCATTCTTTGCCAAGCGCGTGGTTGTTTCATGGGTTCCTCGAATAAATCAGAAATAATATGACATGCGGGCTTTTTGCTAACAAGGGCTGCGCGTCATCTGCCACCGTTTCAAATCCAAAGAGGTCAAAATTGCCGCGTCTAAAGCGCCATGCATAAAAAAGGCGCTTGTGGTTCCTAGGCCAATTGCCGCAGGTCTCACCGAGAGCCTCTGCACATTCTTGTAGCTTGCAAATGCTTATGATAGGCGACCTCAAAGCTTTAGGAGATGCAGATGAGCACGGATTATATCGTAAAAGACATTGCGCTGGCAGAATTTGGCCGCAAAGAGCTGAACATTGCTGAAACCGAAATGCCGGGCCTGATGGCGCTGCGGGCCGAATATGGTAAAAGCAAGCCATTAAGCGGGTCGCGCATCGTCGGCTCTTTGCACATGACCATTCAAACGGCGGTGTTAATCGAAACGCTGGTTGAATTGGGCGCTGATGTGCGCTGGGCCTCTTGCAACATTTTCTCCACCCAGGATCATGCAGCGGCCGCGATCGCCGCCGGAGGCACACCCGTCTTTGCGGTGAAAGGACAAACGCTGACCGAGCATTGGGATTATCTCGACCGGTCTTTCATGTTTCCAGAGGGCGCGAATATGATCTTGGATGATGGCGGCGATGCCACGCTATACGTCTTACTCGGCGCGCGGGTTGAATGCGGAGAAACAGACCTTATCGCAGTGCCTACATCAGAAGAAGAAGAAGCGGTTTTCGCACAGATTAAAAAGCGTATGGACGAAACCCCGGGTTGGTTCACCAAACAGCGCGCAATGATCAAAGGCGTATCCGAAGAGACCACAACCGGCGTGCACCGGCTTTATGAATTGGTCAAGCAAGGCCAATTGCCGTTCCCCGCCATCAACGTGAACGATTCGGTCACAAAATCAAAATTTGATAATAAATATGGCTGCAAAGAATCATTGGTGGATGGGATCCGCCGCGCCACAGATACGATGATGGCGGGCAAGGTCGCCGTTGTGTGTGGATATGGCGATGTTGGGAAGGGCTCAGCCGCCTCATTGGCCGGGGCTGGCGCGCGCGTCAAAGTAACAGAGGTTGATCCGATCTGCGCCTTGCAGGCCGCGATGGATGGGTTTGAAGTGGTTGTTTTGGAAGATGTTGTGAACAGCGCTGATGTGTTTATCACCACCACAGGCAATAAGGACGTGATCCGCATCGAGCATATGCGCGAAATGAAAGACATGGCCATCGTGGGCAATATCGGCCATTTTGATAACGAAATCCAAGTGGCAAACCTGAAAAACCACAAATGGACCAATATCAAAGACCAAGTGGATATGATTGAAATGCCTTCGGGTAACCGTTTGATTTTACTCTCCGAAGGGCGCTTGCTGAACCTTGGAAATGCGACGGGCCACCCCTCATTCGTGATGTCTGCCTCTTTCACCAACCAAGTATTGGCCCAGATTGAGCTTTGGAGCAAAGGCGATAACTACAAAAATGACGTTTATATTCTGCCAAAGCATCTGGATGAAAAAGTAGCGCGCCTGCATCTTGAACGGATCGGCGTGAAACTGACCAGATTAGAAAAAGATCAGGCAGATTATATCGGCGTAACGCCCGAAGGCCCGTTCAAACCAGAACATTACAGATATTAAGCCATCGCTTAAAAATAACGGGTGGACCGGTTAAGAAAAGCGGCCACCCAAAACAAATCTGCCCGGGCTTTTTCTCAAAATTTAAACAAATCTAATATAGTAAAAGTTTGTACCAAAGCCGCATACCAGCTAGGCTTGCAGCATGTTCGCGTCAGGATGGCCGAACCCGTTTCTGAAACCGAAGGTGCTGTGGGAGCGCATTGGGGTGACAGAGGGTTCCGCCCTTGGGCGGAACCCTATTTTTCAAACAATCAGGCCAGCCCAACACAGCCCGCTGCGGTTTCAATTTTTACCGTTTTGCCGCCGTGACACCGCTGCTTAACGCACCAAATTTAAGCCGGATATTTCAAGAATTATTCGCCACTCTTCAACACGCACGGGCTGCACTGATAACCTTGGATTGCGCACAAGCATCATTTCAGCCAGCGCCGGTAGCGCTTTAATCTGATGCAACGAAACTGCGTTAGGCAAAGCTTGCATGGCCTTTATCGTCACGCATTGCCATTTTGGATCATCTGTCGTGGGATCTTGCCGCGCCGCTTGGATCACCTCAACCAACCCGATAATCGATTTTTCTCCTTGGGAATGATAAAAGAAGCCGCGATCTCCGATTTGCATTTGGCGCATGAAATTTCGGGCCTGATAATTGCGCACGCCATCCCAGGCTTCGCCCGCCGCACCCTTGGCAGTTTGGTCCTGCCAAGACCATGTGCTGGGCTCAGATTTAAAAAGCCAAAACGCCATGCTTATTCCTGTTTTTGAGGGCGCGACATCAAAAGATCCACCGCCTCTGCGACCTCTATTTTATCCTCTGACAACTGAACCACCACCTGCGTGATTGGCAAATCAATTTTCTGGTTTTTGGCCAAAGCCAAGGCGGCCTTTGCGGTAGCCACGCCCTCCACTGTGATCAAAGGGTCAAATTTTTTCTGCTGCCCCAGTGCGTGACCATAGCGATAATTACGCGACTTATCCGACATGCAGGTTAAGCTTAAATCGCCCAACCCCGACAGGCTTTCCATCGCGTGATCCCGCGCACCCAAAGACGCTGCAAACCGTTGCATTTCAACATATCCCCGAGCCATCAGCGCGGCACGGGCGCTATCCCCCAAACCGGCCCCAATCGTAATCCCGCACGCGATGGCGATCACGTTTTTCAACGCGCCTCCTAGCTCAGCTCCGGTCACATCAGTGCTGCGATACAGCCGCAAACTGGGAGTTGAGAGTTGCTCTTGCAGGTACAGGCCCGCAGCTGCATCCGCGCAGGCCAAGCTTAACGCCGTTGGCGAACCTGCAGCCAGATCCGTTGCGAAGCTGGGGCCGGTTAACACCGCAGCCTGCGCGTTTGGGGCCTGGGCTTCTAGCAAGGCAGAGGCCCCTTTCCCGGTTGCCAGATCGATACCTTTGCAACAGCTTACCAGATATTTAGGGGATTTCTTTTGGGGCAACGCGGAAAGAAATCCGCCAAGCTGCTGCATTGGAACAGCCAGCAGAACAATTTCGGCAGCGGCGCATTCAGCCAAATCAGCGGTAAGTTCAAGCGCCTCAGGAAACCCCATATTCGGCAATCGTTTTTGATTGCAACGCGCGGTTTGCATGTTGTGCAACTGCGCGGCATCCCGCGCCCATAACCTAACCCCGGGCCTGTGCTTGGCCAAGGCGATCGCCAAAGCCGTTCCAAACGCACCCGCTCCCAAAACCGAGATACTCATGCTTTCGGACCTTTTTTGCCTGCTCCGATCAAACTTGGCTGTCGGGTGTCCAACGGCCATCTGGGGCGGGCGGAAAGGTACATATCGTCGCGCTGCCCAAGGCGGTAAAGCTCTGCGGCTGCATAGGCGATCATCGCCGCGTTATCGGTGCATAGCGCCAGAGGCGGCGCCACAAAGCGCACCTTCATCGCCGCAGACACCTGCTGCACAGCCGCGCAAATCTGCCTATTCGCCGCTACACCCCCGGCCATGGCCAAGCATGGTTGCGGCGGTGCAGCGGCTAAATATTCTGTCAAAGCGCGTGTGGTTTTTTCCGCCAAAACATCCGCCACCGCGGTTTGAAAGCTGGCGCTCAGATCGCGCTGATCCTGTGGGTACAGCCCCCCCTGTTCGGCCAAAAGCGCATCACGGCTGCGCAAAACCGCGGTTTTCAAACCGGAAAATGACATATCGCACCCCGCCCGATCCAAGAGCGGGCGCGGAAACGAAAAGCGTTTGCCATCGCCAAGCAGCGCCGCGTTTTCAATGGCAGGGCCCCCGGGCTGCCCAAGCCCAATCAGGCGGGCCGTTTTGTCAAACGCTTCACCGGGGGCATCATCAATGCTGCCCCCCAGGCGGTGATACTGGTCCGGACCGGAAACAATCAAAAACTGGCAATGCCCGCCAGACACCAACAGCATCAAATAAGGAAAGGCAATTTGATCCGTCAGCCGTGGGGTGAGCGCGTGCCCCGCCAAATGATTCACCCCGATCAACGGTTTATCTGCGCCCAAAGCCAAGCCTTTGGCACACATCACACCCGACAATACCCCCCCGATCAATCCCGGGCCCGCTGTCACTCCAATGCCCGTGACATCTTGTAAATCACACCCGGCTTCCTCAAGGGCATTTGCGACGCAGAGATCCAGGCGCTCAGCATGCGCGCGGGCTGCGATTTCCGGCACCACACCGCCAAATGCCTCATGCAAATTTGACTGGCCCATCACGACCGATGATTTGATCTCAACCCGCCCCCCGGACGGGCAGGAAATCACGGCTGCCGCTGTATCATCGCAGCTGCTTTCAAGCCCGAGGAAAAGCGCCGACCGCGCCGAAATGTTTTCATCCATTGTCTCAAACATGTTGGGGGGGTAACATTCTAATCCATGACAAACAATATCTTGCCTCAAAGCCCAACGCTCTTGTTGACCCGGCCCCAAAAAGACGCACAGGCCTTTGCGCAAGAGGTTTTATCGCATCAGCCCGCCGCACAGATCTTAATCAGCCCGGTTCTTGACATAACCCCCATCGGCACCCTGCCAGATTTATCCGGCTATGCCGCGGTGCTTTTCACCTCGCGACATGCGGTCGCGTGTTTTGCGCACGCGCCTATCCCCAAAAAAATGACCTGCTTCGCCGTGGGCGAGGCCACCGCGGAGGCGGCAAAAAAATTGGGATTTTTCGTGATAAGCAGCGCAGGAGCTGCGCAAGATCTTATCCTATTGGTGCAAAAGACAGGGGCAGCAGGGCCACTTATCCACCCGCATGGGCAGCATAGCCGCGGCCAGATTGCTGCAACCCTGACCAAAAAAGGTATTCCCTGCACTGAATGTGTGATTTATGATCAAATTGAAACACCGCTCAGCCTTCAGGCCCGCGCTTTGTTCACCCAGCCACAAGCGCTGCTGGTTCCGGTGTTTTCGCCACGCTCGGCGCGGCTTTTGCAGAGCTATGGCCCGCTTCCTAATGGCAGCGAGATCATCGCGATCAGCCAAACCGTGGCCGCGTGTTTTTCCACGCAGCCGCATATCAAAACAACTGTCGCAACTCATCCAAATCGCGGTGCGATGCTTAAGGCTGTTTTACGCCGATTTCAGGATATGATGTTGATTGAGCCCAAGAATAAAGGCACATAATGGCGCAGAAAACCAAAGGAACAAAGGCCCTATTCGATGGTAGATAACACCGAGAACGCAAAGGCGCTTTCCCCCGAAAATGCGGCAAATGAACCTGTGCCAAGCGCCGATCGACCGGATAAAAAAACCGATGATTTTCCCGAAGAATTGCCCCGAGACAAGGTTCCTGAAGCGCCTTTTCATCCCGCCGCCCCGAAGGCCGATGCTTCAAAACCACCGCCAAGCCCCGCTGATAAACAGCCCAAAAATCAAGGCCATCCTTCACGCGTTACGGCGGCGATTACGGGGGCGGCAAGCGCAGCTGCCGTGATTGCTTTGGCATTTTTATCGGGCATTTTTATCACCCCATGGACGATGCCGCCCAGTGCAGATAAAAAATTTGAGGCAGATATCGCGGCGCTGCAAAACGATCTGCGCAACCTTAACACTGCGGCAGACAAACGGCGCGCAGAGGCAGGTCAAATGGCGCAGCAAATCAAAGATTTGAGCGATTACACTGCACAAATACCGCTTGAAACGCAAATTCAAGACTCCAACGCCACACTGCGCGCGCTGCGCGATGACGTGCAAAATTTACAAACCGCCTTTGGCGCTTTAAACGCCGTCAACACAACCCCATCTGCCCCAGCAGCGGTGCTGAGTGAGCTTGCAAGCACGCTCGACGCACAGCAAGCGCGTATCAACGCGCTACAAAAAACTATTGATGATTTGATCAGTCAAGACAAACTGAGCGCCGAGCAGGCGCAAAATCAACACCAAAGCCGTGAACTCATGCATTTGCTGGCTACCCTCGAAGACGCGCTGCGCGACAACCGCCCCTATCGGCAAACCTTACTCAAAATCAGCGCTTTAAGCGATCTGGCGATACCGCCGGCGCTTGAGCTTGGCGCCGATCAAGGCGGGGTAGATTTAGAGCAATTGAAGCAGCAATTTCCCTCAGCGGCGCGGCGGGCCTTGGCCGCAAGTGACCCCGCACAGCCCGCTAGCCTCAGCGCGGCCCGGCTGGGCGCGTTTCTAAAGCGACAATTGAATGCACGATCGCTGGCTCCACAAACGGGCACAAGCACGGATGCAATCTTATCGCGTGCAGAAGCGGCTTTGACCTCGGGCGACCTATCCACCGTATTGGCAGAGATTGCGGATCTGACGCCGGCACCAGCGGCTCAAATGGCGGCTTGGAAAGCGCTGGTAGAGCAGAAACTGGCGCGCCAGAATGCGCTGCTGTCTTTACGCCGGTTGATAGAGGGTTAAGATAGCCATTATGTTAATTTCACTGACAAAGATTTTATTATTTCTGGTCATTGTGGCTGCCTTAGCGCTTGGGGTTGCGTATCTGATTGATGGGCAGAACCTGATCTTAGGCAATGTGCAAGCCATCGTGGCGGGCACGGAATATACGCTCACACCGCTGCAGGCGGTGCTTGCGCTCTTTTTCTTCAGCATCTTGGTTTGGATTGGGTTGAAAATATTCGGGCTGCTAATCGCCGTTTTGAAATTTATCAATGGCGATGAAACCGCCGTCACGCGCTATTTCTTTCGCAACCGCGAGCGCAAAGGCTACCAAGCGCTGTCCGAGGGATTGCTGGCGCTGGCCTCAGGTGAAGGCACGCTGGCCTTGAGCAAAGCGGTGAAAGCAGAGCGCTTTCTGAACCGCCCCGCCTTGACCAATGTGTTGGCCGCGCAGGCCGCAGAATTAACCGGTGACCAACGCAAAGCCGAAGAGATTTACAAGCAGCTCATTCAAGAACCCAGCACCCGCTTTCTTGGTATTCGCGGCATTATGAAACAAAAATTAGCCGATGGAAAAACCGATACCGCATTGAAACTGGCGGAAAAGGCTTTCGCCCTCAAACCAAAACACGTTGAAACACAAGACACGCTTTTGGCTTTGCAAGCCCAAGCAAAAGATTGGAAGGGCGCGCGCCATACACTTGGCGCCAAGCTGAAACATGGCGCTTTGCCGCGCGATGTTCATAAACGCCGGGATGCGGTGCTGGCGCTTTCGCAGGCCAAAGACGTGCTCGGGCAGGGCCAAAGCATTGAGGCCCGCGAAGCCGCGATTGAAGCCAACCGCCTTTCTCCCGATTTGGTTCCCGCTGCCGTGATGGCCGCGCGCAGCTATCTAGACGCGGAAAAGCCCAAATATGCCTTAAGGGTGATCAAGAAAGCCTGGCAAGCCCAACCGCATCCAGATTTGGCGAGTATCTTCGCCGAACTGGCCCCAGAGGAAACACCGCAGCAGCGCCTCAAGCGGTTTTCAGTGCTGGAAAAACTTGCGCCAGCGCATCGCGAAACCCGGCTGGCGCTTGCCGAATTACACCTATATGCCGAGGATTTTCCAGCAGCAAAACGCGCCGTGGGCGCCTTGCTAGAGACCGAGGCTGATGCAAGAGTGCTTACCATTATGGCGGCGATTGAACGCGGTCAGGGCAGCCCAGACAAGGTGATCCGAGGCTGGTTAACCAAAGCCTTAGCCGCGCAGCGCGGCCCGCGCTGGGTCTGCGATAGCTGCCATGGGGTCAACACTGTTTGGTCCGCGACCTGTCAGCATTGCGAAGCCTTTGATACCTTAAGCTGGAGGCCCGCCCCCACAGAGGAGCTTAGCACATCAAACGGATTGGATATGGTGCAACTTTTGATGGCTGAGGCAAGTCCCGAGGCGGCTGAAGGGGACAAGCTAGATCCAGAGAAAGCGTTAGATGTTGACACCGCACCCCCTGAAAGCGCGGCAATCGCGCTATCCGAGCAAGCCCAAGAAAAGCCTGTAAATTGAGCTTTGCCTGATCTGATATATTCCTGTAAACCGCTTTTAGGGCCGGTGTAGCTCAGTTGGTAGAGCACGTCATTCGTAATGATGGGGTCGTAGGTTCAAGTCCTATCACCGGCACCAAATATGCAACTTAGTCATATGAAATCATTAATTTAATATTTTAATTTGAAGGAAGGTCCCAGGCTTAGTCCCACAAGCGGCTTAGGCCAGCTAGCGTGAACAAAACGTTAGAATCAAAAGAATTTCGATGGCGACAGATCCTACCATTTTAGCAGTCTGAGAAATGATAGGTTTGGTGAAATAAAATATAGAATTCACTCTGAAAAAGACGAGTTTTACATTGTCTGAAATCTAAGCAGCGGTTCGGATCGCACGTTAAAAAGTCGGCAAATTCCCGCACAGCAGTCGTTAGATAATCCCGCATCGAATGGCAGTACCGAGCCAATTGTGTTGAAAAACTCTTGCTTGATCGAATGGTCAATCGCTGATTCAATCTGTGTATTGGACAGGGGGATTTGCGATGTTGGGACCAAGGCAGGAGGCGCAGGCAGCACTGTTTTATGAGTTTTCGCTGGAAGATCACGTTCCCCAAAACCACCTGTTGCGTTCGATTGATCGGTTTGTTGATCTGAGGAGTATTCGTGCGCATCTTGCCGAGTTTTACAGCCATACTGGTCGCCCATCCATTGATCCTGAATTGATGATCCGGATGTTGCTTGTGGGCTATTGCTCCGGCATCCGGTCGGAACGCCGCTTGTGCGAAGAGGTTCATCTGAACCTGGCCTATCGCTGGTTCTGCCGCCTGGACCTTAGTGAGCGTATCCCGGATCATTCGACGTTTTCCAAGAACCGCCACGGACGCTTTCGCGAGAGTGACCTTCTGCGCCATGTATTTGAGACGACTGTTGCGCGCTGCATGGAAGAAGGACTGGTGGGCGGCCAAGGATTTGCAATCGATGCCAGCTTGATCAGTGCAGATGTCCAAAGACAGAACTCCAGCAACCCTGAAGACTGGGCAGCCCGTGTGGCCGACATCGATGACGCACCACGCGCGGTGCAGGAATATCTCGACACGCTAGACGACGAGGCCTTTGGTGCGGCCAGCACGACCAACCCCAAGTTTACTGCTCATGCTGATCCGGCCAGCCAATGGACTGCAGCGCGTAAAGGCCCGGCGTTCTTTGCGTATTCCACCAATTATCTGATCGATACAGATCACAGTATCATCGTTGATGTCGACGCCAGCCGTTCGAACAGAACCGCCGAGGTTGGAGCCATGCGCAAGATGATTGACCGGACCGAAGAACGCTTTGGCCTGAAGCCGGATTGGATCGCTGCTGATACGGCTTACGGTTCATCTGACAATCTTGTTTGGCTGGCACTCAAGCGACAAATCCTGCCCTTCATTCCCGTCTTTGATAAGGGTGAGCGCACTGATAGGACATTCTCCAGATCAGACTTCACATGGGATGATGAGAACGACCGCTATATCTGTCCTGGCGGCAAAGAGATGAAGCATACGCGACGCACCTATTCCGATCCCGCTCGGAACGCTCCAAAATGGAAAGCGCGCAAATACCGGGCCCTTAAATCCGATTGCATCGATTGCTCATTAAAAGCCAAATGCTGCCCCAAATCAGAGACGCGTGCGATTCATCGGGAGAAATACGAGATCGTCCGAGAATTTGCACGTCAATGCATTGCATCAGACTTCAATCAGACCGCTTCGAACCGACGAAAGAAAGTCGAGATGCTCTTCGCCCACCTCAAACGCATCCTTGGTTTGCCCAGGCTCCGATTACGCGGCCCATACGGCGTCCAGGACGAATTTACCCTCGCAGCAACCGCCCAAAACCTCCGAAAACTCGCTCAGCTCAAACCCATGGGACCAGCCGCAGGGTGAAAGGCAGGCTGGCTACGAACAGCCAAATGAAATCAACGTAGTAACCAGTATCAATGGCCCAAAAACAACGAGTTTTTCAACACAATCGGCGGAGAGCGGTCGTTCGCCGCGCATGCATAACCGTATCAACAAAGACCTAAAGCTGACCTTCGAGAGGGATTTGAAGCATGAAGGCTCGATGAGCCTAATCGCGCAATAACCAATTCCAAAAAACATCGACCGCTTTCGAACTTGGTTGGCTTGCCTTTCTTACCATGTGAATTTGCCGCTTTGTCGATGGACGCAGGGGTTTGACGCAAAGGTCATGCACGCCTTCGGGAAGGGACTGAGAGGTCACGATTGCGTTGCCCATACCTGCGCGGACAAGGGCGAGGATGGACTGCGTTTGCTGGATGCGATGTTTAATGTTTGGAAGTACGTTCGAGGCTTCGAACCAATCCAGAATGATTGGCTCACTCCCCGCCAGGGTCATCACAAAAGGTGCACTGCTGACGTCGGCGGGCGAAAGGTGTGACTTGGCTGCAAGTGGCGACGCAATTGGGATCAGTGCGACAAGTTCATCCGACGCAAAGGGGATCGCATCGAAGTCTTCAACCGGGTCGCCCAGCACCGCAACATCGACGTTACCAAGGACAAGATCCGCACGGGTTCTTTCGTCCGAACCTTCCACGATACTAACCGAAATGCCGGGATAAAGCCGCGCGAATTTGCTGAGTAGCGCAGGCAAGAGGCGTGCGGTTGCCGATGACCCAAAAGATCCAATCCGGACGACACCATCTTTGCCTTGCCGCAGTGCCCTGAGGCGGTCGCCAAGGGTTTGGATTGACCGGTCAATCTCGGCCGCATGTGCGATCACCAGCAGGCCTTCCTCGGTCAATGTCAGAGGGCGAGAATCCCGACGTAACATCTGCAGACCGATGGCTTTCTCGTATTTGCCAATCGAGCGGCTGATCGCAGACTGCGTGACACCAAGTGCACCTGCGGTCTGCGAAACGCTGCCTGTAGTATGGATGCTTTGCAAAGCCCGCAGCACGGCAAGAGAGGGTTCTGCTATCATGGAGTATGATTATTATTCATTTTGTTTTGATTAACAATACCAATAAAAAATAGAAAGTGAAAGACTCAAGGAGATGATATGTCAGAGCAAACCACCAAGACGGCCAAGCTTCCTGACGCTATCACGACGGCTTCAGCATGGCTGGGCGCTGACATGGCGTGCGACCCTGATGCTTGGCTTTACACTCTTACCGCCGAAGATGTCCGCGACCTTGAAGCCGCCGCGACACACTTTCAGGGCCTCGGCATTGATATCGGCGAGATCAGCAAACAGACCTTTCCCTTGACCACTTTCGCAGATCATCTCGACGGCCTGAAGCGGATTTTGCTTTCCGGTGTCGGGCTTGAGGTTTTGCGCGGCCTGCCCATCAAGAATTACTCCCAAGCATTTGCCGCCACGATCTTTTGCGGCATTGGCGCGCATATCGGAAGTGCACGGTCTCAGAACGCGGATGGGCATATTTTAGGGCATGTGCGCGATATTGGTGCGGATGCGAATGACCCAAACAGCCGCATTTACCAAACCTGCGAACGCCAAACCTTCCACACTGACAGCGCAGATGTGGTTGGATTGTTGTGCATACGTGAGGCGAAAGAAGGCGGCAAGTCCCTGCTGGTCAGTGCCGAAACAATTTATAATCGGATGAAACAGGCCCGCCCTGACTTGCTAGAAAAGCTCTTTGATCCAATTGCAACCGACCGGCGGGGCGAGATCCCTGAAGGGGCCAAGCCTTACATGGAAATCCCGGTGCTGAACTGGTACGAAGGCCATCTAACTGTCTTCTATCAGCGCCAATACATCGACAGCGCCCAACGGTTTGACGGAGCAATGCGCCTGACGCCCGAACATGTGGAGGCCTTGGATATGTTCGACACTTTGGCCAATGATCCTGAGCTGTGTTTTGGCATGCAGTTACAGCCCGGCGATATGCAGTTTGTCTATAACCATTCTCAGCTGCACGACCGCACCGGTTTCCTTGATTGGCCTGACCCAAGCCAACGCCGCCATCTGATGCGCCTTTGGCTGTCCATCAAAGGGGACCGTCCGCTGCCTGAGTGTTTCAAGGAAAGCTATGGGTCGATTGAGGTGGGAAACCGGGGCGGAATTATTACCAAACACACAAAGCTGCACGCTCCGATCGATTGAGCAAAGATAGGCTCGGCCATGACTAAGAACCCGTTTCGAAAATACTCAGACAAGCCGACCACCGTGGATGGCATTTACAGCCAGGCTGAAGTTGGCCTGGCCAATCGCAACAGCGGCATTTTGCTGGAGACGTTGGCGCTGGATATCACGCCAACGGGGGGACATTATCTGCTCAATCACTTTGATGTTCCTTTGATCGAGGGTAACTCCCACCGGTTGAAACTCTCTGGTCACTTCGAAGCACCTTATCAGCTGACGATGGCTGAAATCATGGCGATGCCTGCTGTGACCATGGCAGTGACCTTGGAATGTGCGGGCAATGGCCGCGCGGGTGTTTCGCCGCGGTCCCACTCCATGCCTTGGATTTATGAAGCGGTTGGCACCTCTGAGTGGACCGGAACCAAACTGGCCCCCCTGATCGCGCGTGGTTGCCCTGCCAGTGACGTGGTCGAAATCTCGTTCACCGGGGCCGACTATGGCTATGACATGGGTGAGCCGCATTTCTTTGGGCGCAGCCTAACGCTTGCCCAGATCGAGGAGCTGGACGTCCTTTTGGTTTACGCGATGAACGGCGCGCCTTTGCTGCCCCAACACGGTGCGCCCCTGCGGATCATTGTGCCTGGCTGGTACGGCATGGCGAGCGTGAAATGGCTGACTAATATCAAAGCTTTGAGAGAGCCTTATGATGGCTATCAACAGGTCAAAACCTATCGGTTCAAGACCCACAAGGATGATCCCGGTATCCCCATCCAAGATATCCGCGTTAAATCCCTGATGGTGCCACCAGGAGTTCCCGATTGGTCAACGCGCAAACGTTTTGTGCCCGCGGGTCAGGTTGAATTGGTCGGGCGCGCTTGGTCAGGCGGCGGGGTTGCCATTGACAAGGTCGAGGTTGAGATTGCCGGCGCGTGGAGGCATGCAGAGGTG
The DNA here is from genome assembly GCA_039640495.1 of Rhodobacteraceae bacterium IMCC1335. Lineage (NCBI taxonomy): Bacteria > Pseudomonadati > Pseudomonadota > Alphaproteobacteria > Rhodobacterales > Paracoccaceae > Rhodobacteraceae bacterium IMCC1335. The sequence continues at coordinate 3,563,593 of CP046864.1, read as the reverse complement.
TCAGAGAAGAAAGACCGATACGCATGGCAGAAATGGACCTTTATCTGGAATGCAGAACCTGGTGAGTATGCTTTACGATGCCGGGCAACCGACATGAATGGCAAAGTGCAACCGCTTGATCCACCATGGGATCAGGCAGGTTTTGCGAACAACTCTGCCCAAACTGTGCATGTGTTTGTCGAGTGATGACGATGAGCATTGCTGAAGTCGCCCAAGAATAAAACTCGCCAGTTTATCCTGGTGATAGAGTTTGTCTGACCAAGCATCGCGACGCTGCTGCTCCGAATGACCAGCCAAGCAGTCAATTGTCGAACGAAACATGGCTCGAAAGTGTTATTCTGATGAAGATGTGTTGAAGTTATTGCGCGAGATTGATGTTCATTTGCACGATGGTTTGGACGTTGTGAGTGCGTGTCGCAAAGCTGGGATTTCAGATAAGAGTTATTATTACTGGCGTAAGAAGTTTGGAGGCCTTTCTCGTTCGCAGATTTCTGAGATGAAATCGCTCAAGAAAGAAAACGAGCGCTTGAAGAAGATCGTCGCTGACTTGCAGTTAGACAAATTGATCCTGAAGGAGAGCCTTGATCATCTAAAACCGCGGGCCTGACGCGGGCTCAGCTTCGTCAGGCTGTTATTCATACGCGTCAAAGGCTGGATATTTCTGAGCGGCGTGCTTGCGCTGTTCTGGATGTAGCCCGCTCAAGTCTGCGCTATCAAGTCAAACCAGTAGATGACAACGAACTACGCTTGGCGATGATCCGGCTGGCCAAGCAATATGGGTGGTATGGTTATAGGAAAGTCACAGCCCTGCTGCGCATGGAAGGCTGGCGTGTTAACCACAAGAGGATCGAGCGCTTATGGAACGAAGAAGGTTTACAGCTGCCGCGCCGGCACAAGAAGCGCAAACGGCTTTATCATAAAGACAGCTCCATCATCAGGCTGCGGCCCACACATCCCAATCATATTTGGGCGATCGACTTTGTGCACGATAAGCTTAGCAATGGGCGCAGCTATAAAATGCTGACGGTTCTAGATGAATATACCCGTGAGGCGCTCTGCGTGGCAGTGCGGTCCAAAATGAATGCGAACGATGTTTTGGACGGATTGCACCCACTGTTTATGAAACATGGCAAGCCAGAGTTTATTCGCTCTGACAACGGACCTGAGTTCATTGCCACGCATCTACAGGACTGGCTGAAGAGGATCGGCATCAAACCAATGCAAATCTATCCAGGCAGCCCTTGGGAAAATGGGTATAACGAACGCTTTAACGGCACCTTGCGAAAAGAAGTGCTCAACGCAGAATGGTTCCACACCACACGGCAAGCCCAGGTCGCTATCAATGTTTGGCTTAGGCAATACAACCAGTTCAGACCTCACCATGCATTGAACATGCGCCCACCCGTCCCAGAAACCTTATTAGAGAAACCAAAAATCAATGGACGAATATAGGGGGCTGGACAGACGAACCAACAAGTGCCCTGGACGATGCTGCACAGGATAAAATGGTTGGCCAATTACAAGCGCTGCTAGCGACGACGACAATCGTTGTGATTACCCACCGCCCAAGTGTGTTTAAAAATGCAGACCAAATAATTGATTTTGGGAAGTTACAATGAAAAGTTCACCCATTAACCTTAAATCACCAACGCTGCACCTAACAATTTGGTTTACAATTACAGTTTTTGTCACATTGATAGCTTTGTCGTGCGTGTTCAAGGTTGAGGTAGTAGCAAGAGGTCAAGGGCGAGTTGTTCCAATTAGTCGTGTTCAGGTAGTCCAACCCGAATTTGATGGTAAAGTGACAGCCATCCATGTACGAAATGGCGACGAAGTAATCAAAGGCGATGTTTTAGTCGAGCTTGATACAACGTATAAAGACTGCTCTCCTTTTGGCACCGATGGACGGTAGGATTGACCAATTGAAAGTATTTACAGTTGGTGCGATTGCAATCTCTGGTGAAGAGTTTTTACGCGTTGTACCAAAAGATCAAGAGTTTGAGATCGAAGCCCAGTTTTCAAATAATAATATAGGCTTTATTAGTATTGGTCAGGTGGTTAATATTGATTTAGATGCGTATCCATCAGAAAGGTTTGGGTATTTAAAAGGCACTGTTACTGATGTGGCTGCCGACTCTTCCGAAATCGGTGATGGTAATTGGGCCTATATTGTACGTGTAAAACCACATTCCAGATACCTTAAGAGTGTGAATTATCTGCACAAAGCTCGGCCAGGTATGACGGGCCGTATAGACATAATTACCGACAAAAGGCGACTGATTAGTTATTTTTTCGCTCCTATTATTGAAGTGCTACAAAAATCAATTGGGGAAGCGTAGTATGCTAGAGTTGCGTAGATAAGAATTATACAAAACTTCCATTCATTTATTCGGCTATATTTAGTAAAAATGCTTCATATGAAGTTTCGAATGAGGCCTCAAAGGATGTTCGCCAGTCGCGGGATTGGCCTAAACTGATGTAAAAATCTATTAGGCTACTTCTTCCAACGCTTGCGATGAGTGGTTCAATTCGAGTTAAACCCGATTGAGATGTAGCCATTTTCATTTTTTTTCCATCTTGGTATATAAGATGGTACGAAGAAGGTAACTCTTTGGTTTCTAGAGAACTCTTTAAAATACGTTCAAAACTTTCTCTAGTGTGAACACTTGATAGTCCAATGTATTGTGCCGAACCCTCAAACAACCATTCTGGCCCCCAGAGCGTAAGCCGTTCTTCCGGTGTTTGTGGGGGGTGGGGGGAGAGCATCTGGAACTGAGCCGCGTGAAATAATTCGTGTGTAAGCGTACCTTGTAAATTCCCAAATTCTTTTCTTTCTTCCGTAGTGCTTGATTGGTCAGGTAGGGTTGTTTTTAGCCCTTTATACGGAAGGCAAATCAAAACAGTATTTGAATTTGCAAACCCCCCTACTTTTTTATTTTTTGGGCATGACATTGGAAATGCGTTTTCAAATGCTGCGCTTGCGGCCCCATTTGAGCTTGAAATATGGTTTAGTTCCACCCACTTTTCTTTTAAAAATTCTCTTTCTGATCCAACAACCAAATTGATCGGAAACGCAAGGAGGACTCCGTACTCTTTTTTTAGTCGAGAAAGTACAAGATCAGTAAGTGTATCTATACTGGCGGCGTTTATACTGGGTTCAATACTATAATTGACTGGAGATCTAAAAGAAGGCCAATCTAGCCTTAGAAGTGGAAACTTTAGCCCCAGAGAGCGGCAAATTATTGGTGCGGAAATTGTGTTTAAGTTTGAAAATACAAAGCGATCTTCATCAAGGTGCAGTTGTAGTTGATTAAAACCTGTTTCAGGTTGGTCTATATCCAGTTCAATTTCTAACCGCATTAGTTGCTTTCTAACACATTCCATTGCATTAGAACTAGCAGCAGCAGCTTCAGTAAAACCAATGAAAAAGGTTATAGTAATTATGCGAATTAAACTATGCATGATCATTCCTCCAGAGTTGTGTTATCTGCCCAGTTAGGGGCAGATAACTTTATATTAGCGACCGTCTGCGTCGCCGTATGTTTTGTCACCGGAATAAGCGTCGCCTTCATCAAATGTAGGGCGTCCGAATACGCCTTCTGGATCACTAAAATCGCAAGGAGAGCAATCCATTTCCCCGGCAATTGTGTTCGCTACACCGATGCCAGCTTGAGTCGCACCGCCGCCGCCGCCGCCGCCGCCGAAGCTGACAGGTGAGAACATATCATTCAAATCAATAGTATGACTTTTCATTTTTGTATTCCTTTAAAAATAAGCAAACCCGAAATGGGTAAGCCGTTACTCTAATTTTCGGGTAAATGACCCGACGGTTAATAGTTGAGATTATTAATTAACTCTCTCAACCGTATCACAGCAATCATCGAAGGATCACCGTAATTCTCTAATATCTCCAGAAATAACTAACGGACATGTTTGGGCTGTCTAAGGCATATACCTGATGAAACCATCCAGCAGGTTGTACCAGCAGTTCGCCCGGATTTAAGATCAAGTTGGTGGTTAAATGCCCGTTAGTTACTCAAGAAAAGCTTTCAAATTTCAGTGAAATTTCTGCTTCTTGTAAAATTCTGAAACTACTTTTCCTGCCATAGAGGCGAGATATACTCGGTGATCATTTCATACTGCCCAAGTATCTCAGCATCTGTAATTTCAAATACAGTTTTCTTTCGCAGCAACCGCTCCAGAGCGTTGTTCAAAAGGTTTTTTTTTGCCTTTCAGACAAGGCCTCAATTTTAGCACGCCCTCAAAAGCTTTACTTAAGAAAATGAAAATTAGAGTTTTTGTAGAAATTTTCACTAGACAAAAAAGAAAATTTAATTACAGATATCTCTGGTTTTGATACTTTTGGAGTGACTAAATGAAACGACTGATCCCGATCATATTACTTGTTCTTGTGAGCGCCTGTCGGGGTGACGATACAACGGCAAGTTCAAGTATTCCCGGACTTTCGCCACCTGCTGGTATTTCCGGCATTCCGTCTAATTAAAATTCAAAAGGTGATCAAGATGAACAAACTAAAATTAATTTTAGGGTGCATAGCCGCTTTATTTTACACCCCATCTTTTGCGGCTTTCAATGATGCTGGAACTGATTATTCAAACGCCTCTAGTTCAGTTTGGGTCGAGGATGCTTCAAATGATTTCGTAAGCATGGCCAAAAGTTTTGCCTGTCTAATTAAAAACAGCAGACCTGATCTCAACGCTAATAGTACATGGATAGCGTACGTTGATGAAACCGAATGCGGTTTGTCTGACGCCTCCGGCAAGGTTTTATCGAAGTCTATCTCAGTTTCGACACGGGCATCAGCAACATCTCCTCAGGAAGTGGTAGTTTACTTTGACAGCAGCGAGTCAAAAAGTAAGTTCATTGTAAACATTACGCTAAAGTCCGGTGCTGACACCACTCCACCATACGGTGTTTGGACATTCGCCTACTATATGTATGAGAATGGACAAAATCTAGGTACGACCTATACAAGCTCAGATTCTCCCGTAAAAGGCATTGTTGACGTTAAAGTGGATGGAAATGACATTGTGTTGCTCGGCTATGACTCTTTTGATGATGGAAGCGGCGAAGAGATAATTGCATCAAAATTCGGATATATCGGCGGCAGCACCGATACCGCAAAATTTATTGGTTATGTTCAGGATTCTAGCGGCAACAAGATTGGCATGACCGGAAAGACCTCTGCCAGTAATTACTACTCTGTCAGTGCGCCTCTGACAGCAGGAAATGAAATTAATTCTGGGGCCATATCGGCGGCTTGTTATAAAAGAGGCAATACATTTACGACCTCATATCGTTCCAAACTCTATAACGGTACAACCGGTGCGGAAATAAAGTTAACCGGGCCATTCCCATTCACAACCTCTAGCTCAAGAGGTTGGTTTGATCGGTGGGGAGTATGGGTAGAGGGCGGGTCTTCGTTTACTCCTAGTGCTTCAACTCTCAGTATAACAAGTGAAACAGATTCTTCATCTAAAACATTGCAGTGGGCCGCAGGCAGGTTGCTTGATGCGAATTACAAGCCGGTTTCGGCTAAGGAAACTTATGCATTAGCAGGCCCCGCTGGTACTGCATTTACTTGCGCTTCAAATTGTCTTGTTGGTGATTCCGGCAGCACAACCAAGGTTCCATTGACGTATAGTGCGATAAATGCCACATCTGAAAAAATACCGGCATATAAGGCTTCTGGTTCGGAAAGTTATATTTTTACTTCCCTCAATGCGCCATCCGGTTATGAAAAACTGATGCTATATCATGACTTGACTGGAAATGGTTTAACTTCGGACGACAAAGCAGTGCGCTTTGACTTTTCTACCGAATTTGCTGCGGGTAACAGGAAGTATGTTAATTATACAAATCCCGCTGCAGCTCAAGACGCATCATTAAATAATTACAATGTTTGGATGGTTTTGGCAGATAGCTCTTCAGCAGTTTTTAATTGGCAGGCGGGATCGGACCCATGGAACCATGCGACTGCTGCCATAAATTCAGACGCGTCCCTTTACGCAATGGATGATCCCATAGTATTCACTGTTCCAAGCTACGCTTTTGCTACGGATGATATGAATTCATTGGTGCCTACATTCACCTTTAAAACAAAGCAACCTTCAAATAACTCGACAATTTCAGGGTTTAAGTCTTGTGGAGCTGCAGATAGCGACGGTATCTCCACATGTACAATAACTGGCGCTAACCTTAACGGGTCAAGAAAATTTTCTTATAACGGAATGGAAGTGAGGTCTGAGGACGTTGATGATGAAGAAATCTATTTAAGTGAGAGTACCAACAATTGGTTTAAACCCTTGAATCTTAAGACCGGGACAACGGTGACCGACGCGATAGATTCAAATAAATCTTATGTGATTAAAAATTTAGAGTCTGGAGAGTATTTTATTCCTGAAGCTTCTGATACACTTTGCGCAGCAGATAGCCTAACATATAGTACTTTAAGTGCTTTGGGATATGATACGACTGACGTTCCCAGTTTATCCGACTACACTCTTCCGTCTCAAACTTGGGCTGATAAACCAAGCGAAACGGGTTTGGCTTGTATTGTTACAATGGGAGAAGCGGGAAGCGGCTGTTAAATTTAAATCAGCGGATTAATATTTATGACTTGGGCCTTCCCTTATGGGTGGGCCCTTTGTATTTTGAGGATCATTGGATTGTGAATAAAAAAGAGCGCCAACGTGAACTATAAGATTACCCGTTTGATAGTTTGTGTGTATTGCACTTTGATCTGCGTTTCTGCGAATGCTTCAAACGAGATTAATTACTTGCGTTTATTTAAAAACAATGTCGTGGCTCCACCCATAAAAAATTTGGGGTTGGTTGCCTATTATAGTTCCGATGAAAAACAATTTTTTTTGCTCGAGACCAAACACAATGGTGAGCTTTTTTTATTGAATATACTTGAAACTTTTCAGTTCGCGGATCAGGCGTTCACGCTTTTGAAATTTGAACACGATCTGCTCTATATCGAAAATGAACAAAAACAGAAGTATTCTGTTGCCTTCAACACTCGAGCAAAGAAAGAAGTACCGATGACATTAGATGTTTCGGTTTCGCCAAAAAAGAAGAAATCGGCATTTGATTTTGCAGATAATGAAAAGGCAATTGTCGTTTTTCGGGGAATTGCTGAAAGTATTGGTATTCCGAAAGTTATTTATTCACAATTTACAACAATGCCGTCTCAGGGACGAAGCAGAACGGGTAGGCCAGGTTGGCTTTTAGACGATAAGATACCCTCTTTACTTTTAGTTAACTCGCCTTTTGAACAAAACGATATTATTCTGTCTATCAACGGTATTCCCGCGAATGATTTAGAAAATTTGCAGTTGCATTTGTTGAATCGAAATACCCGCGATGTTTTTGAGGTGGAAATACAAAGAGATAAGAGGCTGAAAATGATAAGGATGAAATTGTAGTGTTTAAACAGCTTCTTTTAGTTATAGTTTTGACACTCCCTTTGAAAGCGTTTGCTGCGGACATAAAACTAATTGACGCGTCGCTTGGAGCTGCAGCGGCATATTTTTCGCAGTTGACCGGCAACAGTTATACGGTTCAATTTAAAACTGACGCTAAGATATCTATAGTTCGTGATGATCTCTCTGAAGCTACTGACATACACGATATTTTTTCTCATTTAGTTGTGGATTTGGGTGGTAAAATTGAGGAGATGGGAACAAATAGGTATGTAATCAAAGATCCTGCATCTGGTATTTCAGATAACGCAATTGTTTCTGTTGAGAGTGACATGGCGGTAGATAGTCTCGTGAGACTGGATTTAGAAAGACGTATTTCAAAACCTGGTATTCGAGATCTAATTGCAAATATAGACAGTTTAAATAGCGTCATCGTTCTGTCGGACGATTTGTCTGATGACAGTATTTTGCTGTCTGGACCAGAGGATAAAATTAAGAAAATTCAGAAAATGGTTGGATCGTTAAAGGCGCTTCCTCCCAAACAAATTCCTATTATCTCAAAGGCTGATGAGAATGTTGTTATCGCTTCAAAGGACATTCAAATGGAGCCATCCATTGAAGAAAATATCATGGTGGTGGTTGATTTAAGCTTTGCAGATTCTCAAGAGCTTGTTGAAGCCATAAAAGCTTTAATGGGCGGTACTACCATTGGACAAGATTTGAATATATCTGCGCACGCCAGTGCCAATCAGGTTATTTTGTCCGGTTCCCAATCTGGTGTCAAACAAGTTCTTGAAACGATAAACCAGTTGGATCGCGCCCCCAGGCAAGTCTATGTAGATGCGATAATTGCCGAGATTTCCGAAGATACAACAAAACGCCTTGGTCTGCAGTTTTCGGTTAATAATGGTAATCTAAGTGCCAGCTTGGTTTCCGGTGTAACGGGATTAAATATCGGGTCTCTTGCTAATGATCAGTTCCTTGCAACTGCTGCAGGTGGCGTTTTAGCGGCGGGCGCTGGCGCCAATTCAGTGCCTGATATTGGGGTTATGCTTGCGGCGCTTCAAGGTGATAGTGATAACCGCATATTGGCAACACCCAGTTTAATGACAACTGAAAATACTGAGAGCTCTATTCTTGTGGGGCAAAATGTTCCCTTTATTACGGGAACTTATTCAAACCAAAGCGGGGATGCGTCATCTCCATTTCAAACGATTAAGCGTGAAGATTTGGGAACCATTTTAAAACTTAAACCGAAAATCGGCTTAGATGGAAATATTTTGATGGAGATTTGGCAAGAAATTTCACGTATTGATACAAGCGCGACAGGTTTAAGCGATGTTGCAACTGTAAAAAGGCAGATTTCAACCGTTGTTAGCGCAAATGAGGGGGAGACTATTGCGATTGGCGGTTTGCGGATTGAGCAGCAAGAAATTAACGTTTCGAAAGTTCCCGTTCTTGGTGACTTACCTGTTTTCGGAAATTTATTTCGACAGGAAACAACTAAATCTGTAAGTCGAAACCTTGCAATTTTTTTACGTCCAACCATCGTGACAGCGAACAAACAAAGATTAAAAATAGTTAAAAGTTGGAGTGAAAAAATGGGTGATAAACTTTTTGAATATTCCGATGAGAAAACAAAATTTTTTGACCCAGAGCCTATCGGTCCGAAATCAGATATTAAAATGTTGCGTCCTTTCAAGAAACCAGTCGTACAATGATAGAAGCGATCGATTATGAAAAGATCTTCGCCTTGGGCATAAAGCTAGATGAAACTGAACGGCCAGTAAAAATATATGTTCCACCTGAACTTTCAAAGATGATCAAGCATGAATTGAGCTACATTTTTCAAGATGATATTGCTTTTGTAAAAGATCAAAGTGATATTAATAATTCGCTTGTTGATGAGCCATCTGACAGCATCACCATTTTTTCAGAGGCAGATAATTTTGTTGCAAACCGAGAATTCGAAAAAAGCGTGGAAGTTGCTTTAACTGCCAGCGATGAGCATGACACGCCGATCATTAAGCTTTACAATAATCTTATTGGCCTAGCAATTTCGAGGGGAGCGTCTGACCTTCACATAGATCCCAGTGAAACAAAGCTAAGTATTCGCGTCCGTATCGACGGCGTCATAACTACGTTAGCAGAATTAGACCATCGTGTCGCACAAATGCTTATTGCTAGGATTAAACTGCTGGGAAATTTGGACATCACTGAAAGACGTCGACCACAAGATGGTCGTATGACTGTTCGAAACCGAGGTACTCAAATTGATGTCAGAATTGCAGCGCTTCCGGTTCAGGATGGTGAGCGCATCGTTTTGAGGTTTTTCTCCAGCCAAATTGGGCAAGTTGATTTGAATGAAACAAGCTTGTTACAATGCCATAAAGCTGAAATTTTGCGAGCGGTTTCAAAGCAATCTGGACTGATATTGGTTTGCGGTCCAACGGGTTCAGGAAAAACCACTACAATTTATAGCATTTTGAACTCGTTGCGTAGGCGAGGTTTAAATATAATGACCATCGAAGATCCAATCGAAATCAAACTTGATCACGTTGTTCAGAGCCAAGTGAATGAGGATGTTAACTTTTCATTTTCGGAAGGACTGAAGTCCCTTTTACGAAATGATCCAGACGTTATTGTGGTTGGCGAGATCCGAGATGGTGAAACCGCTCAGATCGCAGTCCGTGCAGCGATGACCGGGCACTTGGTCATTTCAACTGTCCATGCGAATTCACCTTTAGGGGCTATCAAACGCTTAATGAATTTAGGTGCTGATAAGTCATTGCTGGCAGACTCGCTTTTAGGAGTATTTTCCCAACGTTTGGTGCGTTTATATTGTAAAACATGTCAGTCTGTATCAATTTTAAATGAAGCCCATAGCAGCAGTTTGCCCACGCATTTTGATGGGTGTGAACAGTGTTACTTTACCGGTTTCCAAGGGCGCCAGCCCGTTATGTCGCACTTAGCAGTCGATGAGGATATTCGGCATAAGATTGAAACAGGTCAAACCATTCCACGCGTAGAGGACACAATGTATCACGAAGCGCATGCTTTACATCTAGCTGGCGAAATACCCTTTTTTGAAGTTCTCCGGGTACAAAATAACTAAAATGCCCCTTTATGAATACATAGGTCAATCTTTGAATGGAGCCGTGTCTGGTCAAATTGAAGGAGTAAGTAAAACTGCTGCTAAAGAGAGTCTAAACGCCATTGGGATTACCGTAACGCGTATTCAAGCTTCTCAGACGTTCAAAGTTAAAGTTTTTTGGAAGTTTTTAACGCTATTAAATATATTGTTAATACAAAAGGTAGCCTTGCCTGATGCGTTAAGTTTGTTAATTTTGCAGGAAAACAATAAAATAGCGCATGCTTCGAAAGCCGTATCTCAGGGTATTTCTGCTGGGAAAGAGATCGCGGAGGCCATTTCGGATACTTTTCCAGATATTGACCCTAAACTTCTCGCAATGTTAAAAATTGGAACAAAAAATGCAGGATTTTCTACTGCGGTTACTCACATTCTTGAGAACAGAAAAAAAAGTGAAATTTTAAAACAGAATATCAATAAAGCCATTGCCTATCCGTTATTTGTTTTCCTTATAACAATTGTAGTGATGGTTGTTTTATTTGATACGATTTTACCCGAATTCAAAGATATTACAAATCTTGAAAGCGCATCTAGCCTTTCAAGACTTATATTATCATTTGCGGGTAAGGGGTTTTCGAGCGTTTTGTTTGTACTTTGGGTCACGATCTTTGGACTGGTTTTAGTTGTGTTTAGTAAAACTAATAAGCGGATTCGACTCGCTTTTGATTATTTTGTGTTTAAATTTCCTTTGCTGCATAAAGTTAGCAAAGGGTTCGCTCGGGGAAGCTTTTGCGAAGGATTGGCACTAGGTTTATCTTTGAATGTTGATTTAAAAAGAGTGATCGAATTTAGTACGAGTACTGTCCAAAATTCCTATGTAAAAGGACGTCTTGATAAAATAAATGATTGCTTGTTAGAAGGGCAGACTCTCGAAGAAGCCCTTCGGCGGACAGGCATATTCATGTCAATGCAACTTGCACAAATTGGTATTGCGGAAAAAACGGGATATATTGCAGAGACAATTTGTGAATTGTCAAAAGCTGATTTAGAGGCTCGTATGCAGCGGATTTCCATTTGGAGTCAGTTCATCGGTCCCATTGCCATTTTATTTCTTGGTTTCATTATAGCACTTGTTGCTATATCAATTTTATCACCAATGATGGATCTTCAGATGTCAGTGGATTGAAAATGAACAAAAAAAGATTGGCGGCTTTCACGCTTATTGAAATTCTGGTCGCGCTCACTATTATTGGAGTTTTGTTGTCGTTTGTGGCGCCTATGGTATTGAAGAGACCTGATCAGGCACGTCAACTCAAACTTAATAACGATTTTATGGCGATCGAAACGGCTTTAAGTCTTTATCAACTTGATAATAGTCAGCTTCCTTCGTCGGATATGGATATAAGTGTTTTATTTTCTGATACTGCGACGTCTGGTGGATATCTAAGCAAACAACCCGTTGATCCGTGGGGAACACCCTATAGGTTTGCCTTTGAAAATGGAGTAATAAAAGTACACTCAGCGGGTAAAAATAAGTCTTTTGACGATGAAAACGGATCTGATGATGTTTTTAGCAAAGGCTTGCAATAAAAAGCTTCGCCATGTTGATGCGTTTAGTTTGATTGAAGTGCTTGTAGTTTTGGCCATTATTGGAATTTTGCTCACAATGACAAACTCTCCAAAGTTGATAAGCTTATTTCCAACCAAAATGGATACCTTAGAACAAGATATCCAAGATAAAATTATGAGCGAACTTATGAAGCAATCGCTGGCGCCAAAAGAAAAAGTAAAAAGTTTTACTCTGAGTCCACCCTGTAATAATACTACAATACGGATTGGCGCTGGCGGTTTGGTGGAAGCTTTACTATTCGAATGCAAATCTCTGCAATTTAGAGTCAATGAGGCAGGGGGAGTACTTCGCTATGAAGCAGAATAGGCTTTCAGGCTATATATTATTAGAGTCTATCATTGCTCTTGGTGTTATGATGCTTACGATTTATCTATTTTGGGATAATATGAATAATCGTAAAATTATAACTGAACGCTTATTAGAAACTTTAGCCATCACTCGCCTAGAGCAAAATATTTTTGTTCTGGATCAATCTGTGGACCTTCGAACCGTGATTGATATTGCAAGCTATCAACCACTCATTGTAAAAGATTTAAGTAAGTTTTCGGTTACTTTAGTCAACAGCAATGGCGACGACATTGTGATTATCAATGAGTAAATTTAGTGCTCTTCGGAGCCTGATGGCTTTTTCGTTAATGGAACTGCTTATTGCATTATTCGTATTTTCTATTACCATCACTATAGCTTGGAGTTTGACAGGCTTGGCCTATAGAACTGAAAATTATTTTGATCGGGTGCTTAGTCAAAGAGTCAACTTTGAGAACGCTATGTCGCTATTAAGGTCTGATTTAAGTAATGCCGGAAAACCCATTAACTCAAGAAATTCTTTTCTCTTGCAAGATAAAGATGTCTCGCAAGAATTATTTTTTAAAAAGTATGTTATTTCACCCATTACTGAGCAACTCAGTGTGGCGGAAATCCGGTGGCTCTTTTCGGCGGAAGGCGTAACTAGATCAGTCGCAACAGATGCAGGATTTGATGAACTTCGTTTGGTGAAAGGCGAAGCTAAGCTAAGCGAAATGACTCAAAAGGCCTTTGGATTCCGTTTGCGTTTCCTGTACTCCAAGGTCCCAATAGAGCTTGTCGTAAACCTCGATTATCCGAAATGAGATTCGGTGCATTTATTCTACCTGTAGCGATCGCACCTCTACTATTGATTTCGGTGTTTGCTGCTCTTGCATATAAAGCTTTGAGTTCGGATATAGAAAATGCAATGGTTAGCGACAGCTATATGGAATATCAAAAAGCTGAACTGGAGCTTATTAATAAAGCGTTATTGAGTGATGTTTTGTCCGAAAAGAGGCTTATTTCTTATGACATCAACTTATCTGGACTTTACAATATCAGTCACCTAGTCAGGCGTGACGTGAACGGAAGTCCAGCGATTGATGAACGCGAAACTTTAATTGTTGCTAGGCTGTTTGAAAACTGTGAAGTGTCGCCCTTGTCAGTGTCAAAAGTTTCGAACTCCCTACTGTCTAGCTACCAAGCAAACTACGTTCCATCCTTATTGGAATTACTTAATAATGCTGGGTTTGAGGCAGATAAAATCGTCCAATTAATTAGCTGTATGCGCTTTGCTCCACCCCTTTACAAAATTAATATATCATTTTCGGATATAGGAACACTGGCAGCTTTATTCCATTTAGATAGAACTCAAGCTGTAAAACTGAAAAATTATATTGATAAAGAAATAATTTTTAATAAAGATGGCTTACTCAACTTTATGAATTCTCATTCTAAAAGTTCGCAAGTGAAAAATATAAATGACGTAATAATAGCCAATAAAATTGACCACGTTGCCACGATATTTGAAGAAAATGGAGAGACATTTGGCTTTGTTGATAAGTTACTATATCCGGAGTTAAACTGGACATTGAATTGGGCAATTTTTTTGTGGCTTCCGGAAGTGGTGTTTGATGCCTAAAGTTTGCAGAGTAATATCGTTTAATGAATTTGAGCTTTATTCGTTGCGAAAAGAGACTCTAGTTTATGAGCGAGCTTTAAGTAAAGAAGAAGTGTTAAGGATTAGAGGTATTAAATATGTGTTATTGTCTCCCAGTATTACCTTTTGGGAAACAGCATCAATGCCTAACAAAAAATTTAAGCCTAATGCAGAGATGTTTTTGTTCAACCATGCTTCTATTACCAAGATTAATGAAATTGTTTATACAGCGGCTGTTTTTGATAAACATTATTCTCAATGGTGGCAGGCATGGATCCTAAAGTCGGTTTATTCAGAAATTAAAACTATTCTTGGGGAATCGGCAGAATACGTATTTGAAGTTTTAGCTGTACAGCCTGAGTGTGACATATGTATTTGGAAGTCTGGACATCTCTTAATAAAGTCTGAAAAAAATACGCGAGAGATCAAATCTTCTCCCTCCGATTTATCTGAAGTCAGGAAGACACTTAATGAATTTAAATTTTCTTCCATTTCTAAAATCAGAGAGAAAAAAAAAGAGAACATACAATTAAGAAAACATATTTTTTTGAATATGTGCTTGATCATAATAGTTTTGTTAGTGAATACTGTAATTCATCAAGAGATAATTTTGAATAGGTTTAAGCCAGCAGCGACAGTTTTTAATAATGCTATATTGGCTGAAGTTATCCTTAAAGAAATTATCGAAGAAATACCTTCTGGCCAGATCAGACAAATTAAATTTTCCGATAAAGCTAACCGTGCCGAGTTATTTTTCAAAGATTTAAATCAAGTAAGAAGTTTTATTGAAGTAACTTCGGCCAAAAAAAAATTTGATGTATACATAAACAAAAAGGAAAATATCTTTAGCATCGGATACGGGAAAGGTACCGAACATGCTAAGATTAATTAAAGCTTGTCTATACCTGTTTTCTATCTGCTTATGTTCGTTTATTACGTTGGGTTTTTTGTGGACTGAAAAAACTAAGGCAACTTTTCTTGCTACGCAATATGCCTTTATGTTGGAGCCGGAAACACGTTTGAGTGACAAGGATTGGAGCGACTATTTTGGTGAAGCGGTCTCGGTTTCAACGGTTGGTAATGGTAAAGTCTTTGTCCTTTCACTTTCTAGTTCGTCAAATACAGGCACTAACGCCGTAATAGCGAAGATAAAAAAAATACAATACTTTCAGGTGCAGTCGGTGAAATTAGACATGGAAGCTAATAGCGATATGTTTAACTTAGAACTAGTGCTCTTGAATTCAGAGATGTAGCTGTCTTGTCTTATTTAATACTTAGCTTCTTCATAGCCTTTGCCTTTTTTAGATTGTGGAAAAAAACTAGTAAACCGTGGGTTTTGGTCTTTTTTTAATGCCAAGTTTGTATTTTTTTTGGCAGTTTGATTTTGAAAAATTAAACTCTAGTTCTTTCATGCTCCTAGTACTTTGGGTTTTATGGATGGAACTCGTCGGGGATGATCTCATTCATCTTTCAGTCAATAGTACCACCTTTTTTGGAGTTTTAGCATATACGCTTTCCTATGCGGTGACCACTGATCTGTCTGTAGAGCAAGTTTTTATGTCCTTGTTTTTGTTTTTGTTTATAACGGTAACATCAATTTTACTATCATGGTTTAAGAATGAAATTGTTCTAGGGCAAGCCGATCCTTATGCCATTTCAGTTTTAGCTTTGTTCATTGAATTTTCAGATGTTGGATTTTGGATTTTCATATTTTCGATCCTTGCCATCGTGCATTTGTATCTTCAAAAGCTGTATCAAAATGTTAATCGTGCAGCATTTATCCCTTTTATTTTTTCTTCTTGGATGTTGTTTTTTTAACAACTTAGCAAAAAACTTCTTAACGATTTTCTAAACAATATTTAGCAATAAAAGTTGAAGTTTCTATTTTAATAAAAGGAAACCTCACTTAAAATGAATCTTCTAAAGCTGCATCAACAAGAGGTTGATAAAGTGATAAATAAGCTATCTCAGCATCAGATTTTCTTTGATGGTATTTCCACATTATTGCGCTTCGACTTGTTTCTTTTACTTGACATCCAAAAACGATAATATCGGGATCACTCTCAATTTCGAAAACCGTTGTCAAACCTAAACTTTGGCAGGTTTTTGGTATTTTTTTCGCCGGCAATAAAGCTTTTGAGAAACTACGTGTAATCAACGGTGAAAGGCTGGAGTTTTCTGCTATTTGTAAAGCAGCATCATACATTTTTATTGCGTCGTGAGTTTTAAATAATCTGCGGGGAATTTCATCAAATGTATCACATCGAAAAGTATTATTATCTAAATCAAATTGGATTAGTTCATTAGTATTTTGATAAAACACGAGTGGACCATTTAAACGAAATCCAGCAGAACTAATTTTATTCGAAGGCGGTTTTATACAATTTTTAATTGAAGCAAATTGCGGTTTAACTTCCATACTGTCTGTGCATCCAAAACTGATAAGTAATAATGGTAAGCTCAAGGTAAACTGAATTCGTTTGATTAAGTTGATAATTTTCTTTCTCCTGCATGCGACAAAAAGCTTAACTAATAGTACAAGCGCAACCAAGGTCTTTTAACAAAATATGCATGATAAATAAAATGTAAATGGCGTTGCCATATTGATTAGCTATCTGCACGGAATGGAAGCGACTAACGTCATATGTTTGTATTTAAAAATATGCTAACTGGTCTATAAGCTCTTAAGTATCACTTTGAATGATGCATCAGGACATCGCCTTCATCAAGCCCAGCTTTTTCAACTGACGCAAAGCTTAAAAAAACCTCCACCGAAGAAAGGAGGGAGGCTGTTTTGGGTTATGCGTCAAAACTCATAGGGCGGACGGCCGCTATACGCAAAGCGGACATTTAACCGGATTGCAGCGAATGACTGCTAGGAGCCTTACCGATCTTCTTTACTTGAGCTAAAGTCCACTTTTGGGATGCGCACAGAATTTTCCAAGTAGCGCGAATCCCAAAGTCTTGAACGCTTTAAAACTCACTTTACAACATTAGTTTCCAGCGCGTTGTGCCATCGCTTCATGGACGGCTTGCATGCCACGATCAACCATGTCTGAGACTTCTGCGGCATGAATATATAGGGCTGCGACGACATCAGGATCAGTTGATGTTCCCACAACAACAATACCTTCATCAGCCACGTCAATTTGCGAGTGCATATCGGCTGTATTTGCAAACAGAATATCCAGCGTAGGGCTTTGGATGAAAATCTTGGGATCATCGCCGCGCTCTACGCGGTCTACCATTCCAACAATGTGACTGACCAGCACCGCGATAACATCTTCATCGGATGACCGCGTGACCGTTCGTATTCCAGCGTACCATCTAAGGGGCCTCGCGCATAGATATCTGTGGTGGCTATCTGGGTATGCTGAGCGGCGTTTCTGAAGGTCATTGGGTCAACAAGTGACTGGGCCTTAAGCGCGATTATGTGGTCGAGAAAAATCAATATTGGGGCCTTTGGGGACAACGCGTGAGGGATTGATGCTGTCATGGCTGGCATAATAATGCTCTTTGATATGTTGCATATTCACGGTTTCGGCAATGCCCGGTTGCTGATAAAGATCACGTAGATAGTTTGAGAGGTTGGGGTAATCAACAATGCGGCGCAGATTGCATTTGAAATGGCCCACATAAACGGGATCAAACCGGATCAATGTGGTGAACAACCGCCAATCCGCTTCGGTGATGTCTGCGCCAGTAAGATAGCGGTTTTTGGCTAAAACGCTCTCTAGCCAGTCAAGCGTATCAAATAAAGGCGTGATGGCGGCCTCATAAGCCGCTTGCGTGGTGGCAAAGCCGCAGCGATACACACCATTGTTCAGTGTGGCGTATATACGCTCATTCAGGGCCTCGATCTCTGGGCGTAGGGCGTTGGGATAATAATCGCCGGATTGCGCGCCCAACCCGTCAAATTCCGAATTGAACATTCGAATGATTTCAGAAGATTCATTGGAGACAATCGTACCAGTTTTCTTGTCCCATAGCACCGGAACCGTCACGCGGCCTGAATATTGCGCATCGGCTGCGGTGTAAATCTGATGCATGAGCTTGGCCCCATTCACGCTGTCTGGGATGACGCCATCGCCGGGCTCAAATGTCCAGCCGTTTTCGGCCATATACCAATGAACAATAGAGATTGAGATCATAGCTTCCAGACCCTTCAGCGCGCGAAAAATCAAGGTTCGATGCGCCCAGGGGCAGGCCAAAGACACATAAAGGTGATAGCGTCCCGCTTCTGCCTTGAAGCCCCCGGTGCCGCTTGGCCCGGCAGCGCCATCTGCGGTGATCCAGTTGCGGAATTGCGCCGCTTTGCGCACAAAATGCCCACCTTCTTTTTTGGTATCATACCACTGGTCGACCCATTTTCCCTCTTGCAACAATCCCATCTGATTTCCTTACTTTAATGGTCGTGTGGTTTGATAAATTGGTTATTGCGCAAATCGCTAAAAGCTTGCTGCAATTCTGCGCGCGTATTCATCACAATCGGCCCATGCCACGCCACGGGTTCTTGAATGGGCGATCCGGCCACCAGTAAAAAGCGCATGCCTTCGGGGCCGGCTTTTACAACAATCTCATCGCCCGTGCCAAAGCGCACCAATGTTCGATTGCCAGATAAATCGCGGATATTCAGTTCTTCGCCCATCACCTCTTTTTCCAGCAACACCCCATGGGGCGCCGAGGCATCGGCAAATTTCCCGGCGCCTTCAAATATATAGGCAAATGTATTGCGGTACGTATCGACTTTTAGAACCTTTTTGCGCCCCGCAGGGATGCTGATATCTAGATACAGCGGGTCGGCAGCGATCCCATCAACCGGGCCTTGTTTGCCCCAAAACTCTCCTGTGATGATCCGCACCACGCTGCCATCATCATCGATAATTTCGGGGATCTCTTTTGCGTTTACGTCTTGATAGCGCGGCTTTGTCATTTTTAAGCTGCCCGGCAAATTTGCCCAAAGCTGAAACCCATGCATTTGCCCCTTGGAATTTCCACTGGGCATTTCCTGATGCATGATCCCCGATCCGGCCGTCATCCATTGTACATCGCCCGCGCCCAAAGTGCCGGTGTTTCCCAAACTATCGCTATGGGCAACGGATCCATTCAACACATAGGTGATGGTTTCGATGCCCCGATGCGGGTGCCAGGGAAAGCCGCCTGCATAGGCGGCGGGGTTTTCGTTGCGGAAATCATCAAACAATAAAAAGGGATCATGCGCTTCTGGCTCATTAAAGCCAAAGGCGCGATGCAGATGCACGCCTGCCCCTTCCCGGGTTGGGGTGGCGGTGCTGGTTGAGATGGCCGGTCGAATTGACATAGAAGATTCCTCATGCTTGTCCTAAATCTATGAAATAGCCGCTTGCGTGAAGAATTCGAGTTCTAAAAATAAGAACGATAAGGGCTAATTCGGGTCAAGCGCCATGGGGGTCTCTGCAATTTCGAGAAATTTTCATGATTCAAGCGCTTAAAGGACTCTCGCAATTACTGGGTTTGCTCCCGCCAGTCGCGCACCGAGCGCATATTTTTTAACATTGCAGAGCAGTTCGCAGAAAAAGCGGCTGGTTTTTGGTCCTGCTGCCATGTTAGTTGAGCAGGAATACGAAACGTATGGCCCCCGCTTTCTAGCACCGGCGCAGGCTCTGAGGGAATAGAATTGCCTATTATTAGACAGTTTGCCGGTTATATTTTTTTGCCTTGAAAGATCTGGGCATAGCAGTGCGCCGATTTTTCAACGCTGATTGCAACAACGTCAAAATATCCGGCCGGCTGTGCTTGCCTTATTTTCTGCTCCGGCTCGATCAATGCACTTTTTTGTAATCACAATGAGCGCGCAGCATGGGTAGGCCCGTGTGATTCAATATGGGGTGGGGCGCCGAAAGCACGCGAAAGTCGGGCAAGGGGCTGTGACCTTGCTAAATCCGTCTGTTCGGGGCGTTTGGGCTGCGGGCGGATTTTGCTTTTTGGTGGGGCCTATAAAAGGCGGCGACCTTCACGGCCTTGCTTGTTTTGGCAAAGGCGTTAGACGCCCAAATAACTTTCTGTGATATCGCGCGTCAGATGGGCCATTGGCCCGGACCACACGGTTTTGCCGCGCTCTAAGATCACGGCTTTATCCGAGATAGCGCTCAGCTCTTTGAGCGATTTGTCGATCAGTAAAATAGCCAAGCCGGTTTGATGCTTTAGTTGCGAAATAGCCGCCCAGATTTCTTGTCGGATTAAGGGGGCCAAACCCTCAGTGGCTTCATCTAAGATCAAAAGCCGAGGGTTGGTCATCAAGGCCCGTCCGATCGCGAGCATCTGTTGCTCGCCGCCCGAGAGAGAGGCGGCGGATTGGTCGTGGCGTTCCTCTAGGCGGGGGAAGAGCTCTGCGACGCGGCTCAATGTCCAATGGCCGGGGCGGGACGCGGCGATCAGGTTCTCGCCCACGCTTAGATTGGTAAAGCAGCGGCGGCCCTCGGGAACCAACCCAACGCCTTTACGAGCCACTTGATGGCTCTGAAGCAGATGCAGGTTTTGACCTTCTAGCGTCAAACCGCCCTGCGAATTGATCATCCGACAAATGGCTTTAACCGTGGTAGATTTTCCCATTCCATTGCGCCCCATAAGCGCGGTGACTTCGCCCTCAGAAATGCTGAGATCAACCCCTGAAAGCGCTTGGCTGCTGCCATAAGAGGCGCGCAGGTTTTCCACCAATAAGAGGCTCATTCTGCCTCTCCTAGATAGGCTTCGCGCACCGCGCGATCGGCGCGGATCTCGCGGGCGCTTCCGGTGGCGATGATTTTTCCATAGACCAGCACACTGATCCGGTCGGCCAGCGCAAAAACGGCGTCCATATCATGCTCGACCAGCAAGATCGGCGCCTCGCTGCGCAATCCATCCAGAAATTTGGTCATTGTTTTAGAGCCTTCGCCGCCAAGCCCTGCCATCGGCTCATCCATGATGAAGGCTTTTGGTGCCAGGGTTAAGGCCACAGCTATTTCCAATTGGCGGCGTTGCCCATGGCTTAATTTTGCGCAGATCGTATCCTTTTGTTCCAAAAGGTTCACGCGCGCCAAAGCCAATTCTGCGCGCTCAATCAGCGCCTGTGTTTGCAAAGCAGGTCGCCAGAACCGCCAGGCTGAACGCATGGCTCCGATCCCCCCAAGCACAACATTTTGAAGAACCGTGTCTTCCATAGCAAGTTCTGAAATTTGAAAACTGCGGGCCAAGCCTAGGCGCGCGCGCGCCGCAGTCCCAAGCTGAGAAATATCTTTGCCCAGCAAATCCACCGAGCCGCTATCAGGCTGTAGGCTGCCGCATATTTGTTTGATCAAGGTTGATTTTCCTGCCCCGTTCGGGCCAATCACCGCGTGAATTTCCCCTGGCAGCAGCGTCACCGATACGCGATCGGTGGCGATCAAGGCGCCAAAGCTTTTCTGTAGCTTATGCGTGGCAAGAACCGGCTGGGCCATCACACTTTGGCTCCGTCTTTGCCGGTTAATAATCCAATCAGCCCGCCGCGCGCGAATAAAACGATGCAGAGCAGGATCAGGCCCAGATAGACGTGCCAAAACTCGGTCAACCCGCCCAAGAAATGTTCCAAAGCTACGAACATGCAGGCCCCGATTACAGGGCCCATCAAGCGTCCAACACCGCCGATTATGATCAGCACGATCAACTCTCCTGAAAGCTGCCAGCTGAACATTGTGGGCGATACAAACCGGTTAAGATCTGCAAATAAAGCACCAGCAAGCCCGGTGATCGCACCCGAGATCACAAAGGCCAGCAACCGCAGTTTCAGCGGCTCAATTCCAACGGCTTGCGCGCGCAACGGCGTTTGCCGCGCGGCATTCAGCGCCAGCCCAAAAGGCGCAGATTGCAGCTTGGATTTTATAAACAGCACGCTGCATAATAAGCCAAAACATAGGCAGAAGAATTGCAGGGGCTTTAACGTATTCAACCCTGGAAAATCGTTGCGCATATAGATCGATAATCCGTCTTCTCCGCCATATTGGGGCCAAGAAATACTGAAATAGTAGAATAATTGCCCGAAGGCGAGGGTGATCATAATGAAATAGACGCCTGAGGTCCGCAGCGAAAGCAGGCCAATAAAAAACGCGATAATGCCTGAAATCAGCATGGCAGAAAGCCAAATCACGGGCATAGATTTGCTGCCCTCTATCGAGACGAAACCCAAATCTAACGGGGTATAGGTTTGCGCATGACTGGCTAAAATGCCCATCACATAACCGCCAATACCAAAGAACACCGCATGTCCAAAGCTCACCAGCCCGCCGATTCCCAACGCAATATTCAAGCCGACCGCGGCCAGCGCAAGGATCACTGCGCGGGTGGCCAATGTGATCGTAAATGGCGCATCTGCTAGAAGCGCGGCAAGCGGCAGCGCAATCAGCCCCAGAAGAACCGCGGCGTTCAGATATGGCTCACGGAGCCTCATGCGCGGGCACCAAATAATCCGGTGGGCTTCCAAATCAGTACGCCGCCCATCAAAATATAGATACCCATAGAGGCAAAAGCCGATCCGGTTTTCTGCGCGCTGCCCGTTTCCATGAACCGCTTCAACAGCTCGGGCAGAAAAACCCCGCCAAGCGTGTCGGTGAGGCCAACCAAAAGCGCACCGATAAATGCCCCTCGGATCGAACCGATACCGCCGATCACGATCACCACAAACGCTAAAATAAGCACCGGTTCTCCCATCCCAACCTGCACCGATTGGATGGCACCAACCAAAGCTCCGGCGGTGCCAGCCAAGGCCGCGCCAAGCGCGAATACCAGCGTGTAGAGTTTTGAAATATCCACTCCGAGCGCGGCGATCATTTCGCGGTCATTTTCACCGGCGCGGATTTGGATGCCGATCCGGGTCTTTTCAATGAGGGCCCATAGCCCCAGTGCCACCGCCAGGCCAATCGCGATCAAGCTGAGGCGATAGAGCGGATATTGTATGCCACCGGGCAGGGCAATTGGCCCTGATAAAAGCGCGGGTATCTCTAAAAAAAGGGGAAAGGATCCAAACAGCCAGCGCGTGCCTTCCGAGAAGATCAGGATCAGGGCAAAAGTGGCCAGGACCTGATCCAAATGCGCGGCTTTATACAGCCGTCTGATCACCACAATTTCGATAATTGCACCGGCCAGCGCGGCAGCAATAAGCGCCGCGAGCAAGCCGATAAAGAAAGAGCCGGTCAGGCCGGCCATGCTGGCAGCGGCAAAGGCCCCCACCATGTAAAGCGATCCATGCGCCAGGTTGATCAATCCCATAACGCCAAAAATCAAGGTAAGACCGGCCGCCATTAAAAACAGCATAACGCCAAATTGCAGGCCGTTCAGAATTTGCTCGATGATAAGGATTGCGGACATTGAAACCCCAAAGTTTTGCGCGCCTGCGAGCAGGCACGCAAAAGACCACTTACATTTTGCAATCGCCCGCATAAGCATCTGAGTGGTTTTCGAAGGCCACCCCGATGATTTTATTGGTAAAGACATCCCCTTCTTGGATCACTTCGCGCGCGTAAATCGTTTGGATCGGGTGGTGGTTTGGCCCAAAAGCAAACGTCCCCCGCGTACTGTCAAAATTTGCGGCCCGCAGCGCGTCGCGGAAGCTATCGGCATCGGATGGATGGGCTGTTTCAAGCGCCGAAATCAGCAAATTGGCCGTATCAAACCCTTGGCTGGCATACAGCGATGGCAAGCGTCCATAGGCCGCCTGAAAGGTTTCAACAAAGGCCGCATTGGTCGGGTTGTCGATATCCTTATTCCATTGTGATGTGTTCACAACGCCCAACGCGGCCGCTCCCACGGCCTGTAAGATCCCTTGGTCAAAACTGAAGGCCGGGCCCACAACCGGGATATCAATGCCGCTATCTGCATATTGTTTCAAGAAAGAGATCCCCATGCCACCGGGCAAAAAGAAATAAACGCTGTCAGCGCCGCTGGCGCGGATTTGCGCGATTTCGGCCGCGTAATCGGTTTGCCCGAGCTTGGTGAAAACCTCTCCCGCCAGATCGCCAGTGTGAAAGCGCTTATACCCTGTCAAGGCGTCTTGCCCGGCGGGGTAATTGGGCGCCATGATGAAGCTATTTTTATACCCGGCGCTGTTGGCATAGGCGCCAGCCGCCTCGTGCAGATTGTCATTTTGCCATGCCACATTAAAGTAATTTTCATGGCAACCCCGACCTGCCAAAGGTGACGGGCCCGCATTTGGCGAAAGGTAAAACACGTTTTGATTGGTCACTGCCGGCACCACGGCCATTGCGAGGTTTGACCAGATAATCCCGGTCATAATATCAACTCGTTCGGATTGGATCATTTTATCCGACAGCTGGACCGCGATATCTGGTTTACGCTGATCATCTTCGATAACAACGTCGATATCGTTGCGGCCAGATTGTGCAATAGCCAGCATGAACCCATCGCGCACATCAATTCCAAGGCCGGCACCGCCGCCTGATAAAGTTGTGATCATACCGATTTTTACATCCGCAAACACGCTGGTTGCACCAAGCGCAAGCGCAGCCGTTGCCATCAGAAATTTATTCATTTTTTCCTCCCTTATATGGTCAATTAGAATGCTGAAAAAGTCAGCGTTGTCAGCGTTCGCTGAATACCCTCAATGGGGCCGATTAATTCATTGATATAGCGCCCAACATCTTTGCCCTCTGGCACGTAGATTTTCAGCAGCAAGTCAAAATCGCCACTGGTGGAATACATTTCAGAATGGACTTCCTTGAGGGATAGCGCATCCGCCACTTGATAGGTTTTTCCCGGTGCGCATCTTATTTGTATAAAAACGCATGTCATTCATATCTCTCCTGCAAGCGTTCAAGGTGATAGGCTTTATCGGCCCCCATTTTGCGGACGAGCCTTGATGATAGTGCAAGGTTTAAAAGAGGTCCATCGCTATGATCGGCCCCGTGCTGGCCGGTAAAGATCTGGACAAATTCAGATGGCTTGCGCGAAAGCCAACGCCGCACGTTGCAATGGCGCGCGGCGCTGAAATGCAGGTTGAAAAGTTAAAAAATTACCATTTTGGCGCTAAAAGATAGGGTCTGGCTGGTTTAACCTGATCAAACCGTTGCTCTCTTTTGCCGATTGCAGAGGTATATCGTTATGTTGGTTTTTTTAGCTGGGTGCGCTGCTGTTCGAGAAAGCTGCTCCGATCAGGCTGGGCATAAGCAAAAGATTAGGTTTTGTTATTATGCGAAGCGGCCTATAAAAAAGGAACAATCCAAAAAGAAGGTTTTACATGCTTGTTCCCCGCCAAAAAACACCCAATCTGAGCGTTCCAACGCTTGATCAAGGGCGCTTCGATCTTTCATCTGAAACGAGCCAACGCGGAACCGTGCTGTGCTTTTACCGCGGATTGCATTGTCCGCTTTGTGCAACCTATCTCAAAGAGTTTCAGGCCTTGGTGACTGCGTTTGCCGATCGCGGTGTAGGCACCATCGCTATCAGTTCTGACGGGCAAGAGCGTACCGAAAAAATGGCGCAGAAAATTGGCAACGATGGTTTGCGCTTTGGCTATTATATGCCTTTGTCGATGGCCCGTGACTGGGGGCTTTATATCTCGACATCACGCGGTAAAACCTCGATCGGTATAGAAGAGCCTAAGCTGTTTGCAGAGCCCGGTCTGTTCATGGTTTCACCCGATCAGACGCTTTATTATGCGTCGGTTCAAACGATGCCCTTCGTGCGGCCGCATTTTTCAGAGCTGATCGGCGCGCTTGATTTTATGATTGCAAATAATTACCCTGCGCGCGGTGAATATACCGGGCCTGTGTGACGCTGCAATAGAGGCCAGCGTTCAAAGCCTCCATTTTCAGGATATTTTGTGAGTTGAGGTTTGCGCGACAGGATAATCGGCAGAAGCTTCGTATGGAGAAGAGCCTCATATGAGCTGCTGATGGCCACTGCAAAGGTGCAGGTTTCTGCAGGCACCAATGAGAAACTGCCGTTCTTGGATGAAAATATGTTTATGGCGGGCTATGGCTGTCTCAGTGGTCGATTTTTTCGGGCAGAGACGCTGGTAGCCTGTTGTTGAAGCCGATCCAGGTTTAGCTTCATCCAATCTTATTTAACTGTTTTTCGAAGCGGTGATATGCGCACACAACAATCTCAGCCATTCGCCTTTATTAATTAAAAAGTTGGAGTTAAACTCATTCAGTGAACCTTTTTATTGATCAAAACGAAACACTTATCTGCAAGCTACCAAATTAGATATATCAGGGGCGCTTCGACAAATAACGCCATATACAGAGCTGATAGACCTAGTATCTGTAAGCCGACTGACATCTTCTGCAGAAAAATCATATCATTATTTATCAGGTATCTCAGCGTTCTATCCAAGCCTAGGCCTTAAAAAAATTTAAGGTATGGGGTTCAAATACAGCGATACAAATTTCTGGCTCCGCTAAAACAATTCACAACAAACGAGCTAAAGATTTATCGATCACTAAATGTGTTGCATAGCCTCCAATGAGTGCAGTTCGTACGGCAATCGCATCGTGATGTTGTGAGGCGACGCATATCTTACATGGAACCGAACGTATCTCATTTGGTTTCATACCAATTATTCTTTCACTAAAATCATGTTCAATATGTTCCCCATTGGCATCCAGTATATGTCCGCACAAAAGGGCTTTCGCCCCATTCATGAGAAAAGAAGAAAGTTCTTTATCTGTGGCCATCTTAATTCTTGTTGGATCTGCCAAATCTATACCTCCAACGGAAAATATAATTCTGTTTAACCCCTTTAACCTTTCAAGTTGATCATTCACGACTGGCTCTTGCCGAAGTTGATGAGCCAAATTTGGCTGAGACATGATTGCAGGGGCATGAAGGGTGTAACAGCGTCCGTTTAAGTTTTCTGCAAACCTGATCGCGCTCGCTTCTGCACTAATCAATTCTTCTGACATTACGCTTCCTGTAATTTGGCAAATAGTCAGAGAATGAATATCTTTTCGTGATAATTCTTTTGAGACAAGTTGGATAGTTCGTCCCCATGCAACTCCTATTCTATCTCCATTTTTTAATAATCCCTCTAATGCGTTTGCGGCCAATCGTGCTGTTGATAGATGCGCTTCATGCGCCGTTCGTTTGTGATCGGTATTTGTGATATAAACTTCTTTGAGTGCATATTTTCGCCTAAGTTCCAGTTCTAATTCAGATCCTTGATATGCGGAACCTTTTATCTTTATTTCGACGAGACCCTGATCACGGCTTTGCTTTAAATAATTGATGACCGTGGCACGCGAAATTCCCAATCTCTCAGCAATATCTTGCTGCGTGCGACCATCTTTGTAATATAGCTCAGATACGGTAACCAAAACATCCGATTTTAAAGCAGTATAAGGTTTTGTCTCATTTGCGTACAATAAATCACCTCAGCGCGGCTGCTGTATTCCCACCGTCAACCGTGAGAACATGTCCTGTAGTTCTTGACATCAATGCCAAGGCCACAAAGGCATCTGCGACGTGGCTGGCTTCTACTTCTTTTTGAAGTAGGTTTCCGCCCATATAATCTGCTTCGCTCATACCGCGTGCCTTGGACCGTTCTTTGATAAAGCTGTCGGTTAATAACCCGGATCTTATTCTATCAGCATTTATGCCGTTCACTCTAATTCCCTCTGGCCCAAGTTCTAACGCCAATTGGCGCATTAAAAACATTGTGGTTGCTTTGGGCATCCCATAGGCTCCCATGTTTTTGCCTGGATTTACGGATTGTTTAGATATGTTGAAAAGTATCTGACCGCCATGTCCTTGGGCTTGCATCATTTGTGCAGCTTCAGTTGCAAATTTATAGTGCGCGAAAAAGTTTAGTTCAAACGCCGCCCTGAGCTGCTCTTCATGTAGGTCTAATAAACCACCACCTTGGGCAGACCCTGCATTAGAGACCAATATATCTATACCCCCAAATTTTTCGATGCAGGCATTCATGGCGTCTTTTGCAGCACCTTCCTCGGTGATATTCGTTTCATAAAAACCATGCCAATGTCCCAACGACGCTGCCGCAGACTCCAGTTTGTCAAGGGCTTGATCTACCAACATTATACTAGCGCCTTTAGCCGCCAAAGCTTGTGCAGTAGCTAATCCGATTGCGCCTGCACCACCTGTTATAACAGCAATTTTTCCCTGTAATGGCGGAGCAATACCTTTTCCAAGTTTGGCTTGCTCAAGCGACCAATACTCACAATCAAACATATCTTTTTCGCCAAGAGGATAAAACCCTCCTGCATCTTCTCCTACAGATCTGACACGCATATTTTGCTCTGCTAAATCTGCTGCAGCAGACGCGGCGGCCGGGCTTGTTCCAAAACCAACAATCCCTACACCCTCAACCCACGCATGTTTTGGATCCGGAGAAATTAACGTTTTCGGTTCAAAGGCATTTGGAGCCTGTCTTTCGAAGTATTTTCTGTAATCTGATGCAAATGTTTTAATCTTATTAATAATATTCTCTTTGCCGCCAGCCAGCTCACGCGTTGTTAAGATCAGAGGCTGACCTTTAGTACGCAGAACGTGATCGGGAGATGCCATGCCTCTTTTGGCTAAGCTTTCTAAATCTGGGCGTTCGAAAAATGACATTACATCGGCACAATTCCTAACATCTAATATAGGCATTTGGATGCCTATATTTTTATGAACTTCCGCAATTGCGCCCCTTAAAACTGGCAGAACATTTCTTTTTTCAATTGACCCGCGCCAACCAATTGAGGTTGGTTTCGTCATTTTCAAATAATCGGCTACTTCATTTGTATGTGAAACAATTAAATTATAGCTGGCTTCAGCGGTTTCCCCAAAAGCAAAATGCCCATGGTTCAACAAGAGCAGGCCTTCTACATTTGGATTACTGTCGTAAACTTCGGCTGCTTTTTTTGCGAGATTAAAACCTGGCATGATGTAAGGAACGATCCCGAGTCGATTCCCAAAAATTTCATGACAAATTTCTTCCGCATTAGGAAGGTTTGCTAAAATTAAAAAAGGTGTAGCATGAGTATGGTCTACAAATCGATGCGGTAAAAATGCGTGAAGCAGTGTTTCCACACTTGGGTTTGGAGAAGCGCAGTCTAATAAGTTTGAGCGCTGATAATTTACCATATCTTCATCACTTAGGGAATCTAGCTGCCTAAGCTTTAGCAAAGGGCTCAGCCATACGCCGGGCAATCCAGCAGCCTGAATCGTATCGAGATCCCACCCAGATCCTTTCACGTGAAGTACATCTTTTTGTTCACCGAAAAGGTTTTCGCGTTGGAGCTTTACGGATGTATTTCCCCCCCCATGCATAAGTAAGTCCCGATCAGATCCAATCAAACGAGAGGTATAGACACGTTCTGCTAGCTCTTGATCAGCGGCAAGACTGCCCGCATTACAGCGCCATTTTTGAGCTTCAAGCTCAGAAAATCTATTTTCGATCATTGTTTTTACCTTTGAATTCGGGAAATAAGCCATCCAAGCCTTCTGACGAGGCTTCTGCGATGCCGCGTTCAGTGATTAAGCCAGTGATTAAGCGATTTGGCGTTACATCAAAAGCTGGATTTCCAGTCTCTGCTTCTTGTGGCGTGATCTGGACTGTTGCCAAGTTTTCATTTGGATCTATACCCATAATATGACTCACTTCCAAACTAGATCGTTCTTCGATTGGAATTTCTGCTACCCCGTCGTTTACGCTCCAATCGATAGTTGGAGAGGGTAGGGCAACATAAAATGGCACGTTGTTATCAAAGGCTGCCAAAGCTTTGAGATACGTACCTATTTTATTACACACGTCACCGCGCGCTGTAGTTCTATCGGTTCCCACAATAACCATGTCAACTTTGTTATGCTGCATAAGATGCCCGCCAGCATTGTCCGTTATGTAGGTGTGGGGAATGCCATGGCTGCCCAATTCCCAACTGGTAAGGCTGCCTTGATTTCTAGGTCTAGTTTCATCAACCCATATATGAATCGGTATTCCTGCATCATGTGCTTGATACATGCCGCTCGTCGCCGTTCCCCAATCAACTGTTGCCAACCATCCGGCATTGCAGTGAGTGAGGATGTTGACTGGTGCATTATTGGATTTTTTCGCCGCAAGTTTTTTGATTATGTTTAACGTGTGCATTCCAATTTGTTGGTTCATTACCACATCTTCTTCTGCAATGGCATGTGCCAACTGCATTGCTGCAGCTGCGCGCACGTTTACCTCTACGCTTTCCAATGCACTTTTGCAGCGCGATAAAGCCCAGTACAAATTTATTGCTGTTGGTCTCGTTTCATTCAGCTCGATACATGCAGTTTCCAAACTTGTATTGCTTGGGTCAACGGCCATTATTTCAGCGATCGCATAGGCTGCGGTTGCGCCTATTAGCGGTGCGCCACGCACCCACATATCGGAAATTGCGTTGGCAAAGTCGTTTTTTGTTTTAAGATGCACGATCCGGAATTCGTGCGGAAGCCAGCGTTGGTCAATAATCTTTACATTTTTTTCATGTTCGTCATACCAGATCGATCTGAATGCAACTCCGTTGACTTTCATAAAAAGTTCTCCGCGTTAAATTTTCTGGCTAAATTTAAAAGATCGTTGGTGCTGCTAATTTTTTCATTCTTTAAAATAAGGTCTCGCCCCATCATCAAATTGCGCGCCTCCAGAGGAGCGCGCCGCTCTAAATCATCAATACGTTCAAAATCTGCGTTGTGCGCCAGCGACAAACAGCGCCGATGCATTTCTATGCCACAAAACCCTAAGCTGTTTCGCCAGATATCAGTTAATAAACTGATCAATGCCTTATTCGAGCTATGGCCTTGATCTTCAAACATAGTTTTAGGATACAACATTCCGGTACGCTCCGTATGCCAAAGGTCAGAAAACTCTTTTTCAAAACTTGACCAAGTTTCTGAAATTACCGCCAATATCCAGTTTTGATAATCTTCTAAATTGTCACCTCGATGTTCGGTTTGTGAGAAAAAGGCCATGAAGTAATTTGCGAATAACATACCTAAATCAAATCCAAACGGTCCATAGGTTACAAATTCTGGGTCAATCACTTTACTCTCTGTGGAGGTGCACATTATCGAACCAGAGTGAAGGTCCCCATGACACATTGTGTCTTGTTGTGCTGAATAGAGCCGAAAGAAATGCTGTGTGCGTGCCTTCATTTCTATATCATTGCGTATAGTTTCGACAATTATGTCCAACCCGGCTGTATGATTGTTCATATTCGCATCGAAATAGGGATCTGTAAAAACTAACGCTTCGGTAATTGCGGGGATAGCTACATTGCCTGCAAATAACGCTCGATCGTTTTTGACTCGCGCTGTGTCTAATGAAAGGTCTGAGCCACGAAACGCCGTCCTAGCGCAAAACTGTCCTACGTCCGCTGCCAGATTTTCTACTTTTTCTCCCAAAATAAGCTTTTCTCTAAGAATTTTGTGGGGTGTAAGATATTCCATAACGAGGAGAGCTTGGTCACTGTTGAAGTAATAAACTTTCGGGACAGTGCCCTCGGCCCTCGCTGCTTGTCTGGTCAATGCATGATACTCAAAATAAGCGCGATATAATGGAAGCGGCCAACTATCTCCTACCAGTCGAACATAAGGAAGGGCTTGCTTTACAATTACCGCTCCAGAAGGGCTTTTTACAACAAATACAAGGTTTAGATTGCCATCGCCGACCTCTTTAACTTCCCAAGTGTCAACATTCTGCCCGATTTGGTCCGTTAATTCGCGAACAGCCATTAATCGCTTAGGTAAATTTTGTATTGTTAACGGTTCATATTTATCATCGATCATTACAAACTCCTTAACGGCATTTGTAGACCATCCAACCGATTCAATCAAATGTCAACAAGCTTGACATCTGAGTGAATCAAGACAAAAGTGATTGTTAGGGAGCTTAATAATGTCCGACGTGGCGTGCGAAATTAGCAGATTAGAAAAGTCGTTTGGGCCCAACCAGGTGTTGCGCGGCATTGACATGAAATTGCCTTCCGGTCAGGTCAGTGTTTTAATGGGCGCCAATGGTGCAGGAAAATCAACACTGGTAAAAATTCTATGTGGGGTGCATTCACCTGATACAGGGCAGATTAAACTTTTTGGTTCTCCGTTTAAGCCAAGATCACCTATTGAGGCCTCTAGAAATGGCGTGATCACTGTACATCAATCAATCAATGATGGTGTTATTCCCGACCTTGATGTGACGTCGAATCTTTTGTTGGATAATTTGGCACAGCCTGGAAAAAGAATGTTTTTAAAGCGTGCGGAAATGAAAGCGCGAGCTGCCAAAATAGCCAAATCTGTTGGGTTTGACGCGGATTTGGATGTTGCAGTTTCTAGGTTGGGTATTGCCGACCGACAATTGATTGCGATCGCGCGTGCTGTTGCTTGCAACCCTAAGCTCCTGATTTTGGATGAACCAACTTCCTCATTATCTGCCGTCGAAGCGAAAAGACTGTTTGAGGTAATTAAAACGTTAAAGCGTGACGGAGTCGCTATTCTTTATATTTCGCATCGTATGTCAGATATAAGAGCTATTGCAGACCGTATCTTGGCAATGCGGGATGGTCAAATTTCCGGTAAGTTTGAGGGAGAGAATTTAGACTACGAAGGCGCAGTTACCGCAATGTTAGGTCAGAAAATGAGTGATTTTAAGATCGAGGTAGCTGAGGGTTCTTCCCCGGTCTTGCAACTAAGTGATCTGCGTCTCTCGGACGAAAGTGACCCTGTGGAAATTACAGTCTCGCGTGGTGAAATTGTAGCTATTACTGGTTTACTCGGCAGCGGCAAAAGCTTGCTATCTTCAATTTTATTTGGTTTGGAAAAGCCTGCAAGCGGCAAAGTTTATCTAGAAGGTACGATTTTTGAGCCCAAGAGCCCTGCTGAGGCAATATATCGTGGTGTTCATATGAGCCCTAAAGATCGGGCAAATAATGCAGTCGTGGGCGATTTTGACATTGAAGCGAATTTGACACTGCCGTTTACAAAGAGTTTTTCGAACTTTGGCTTTACCGATAGAAAAAGGCAGTATTCTGTTTGCAGTGATATGATCGATACAATGGGAATTGTGTGCCAGAGCGGAAAAGATGCAATTGAAACGTTGTCGGGTGGTAATCAGCAAAAAGTTATTGTTGGTCGCTGGCTTTTGAAGCCTTGCAAGGTTCTGATACTTAATGAGCCTTTTCAGGGTGTTGATATTAAAGCGCGGCGCGACATCGGCCAGCATATCAGGGCCACTTCAGATAATCGCGCCACATTAGTTTTTGTGTCTGAGCTTGATGAGGCAATTGAAATTGCAGATCGAATAATAGTTTTGCACGAAAAGGCCATTGTCGGTGAGCATGTGAATAGAAATATAGACCTTTCAGAGCTTTTGTCTCAGGTTTCTGGAAATTCCAACCTTTTCAAACAGGCTGAAGTTATAGAATGAAAAAAGATCTTCTAAGAGAGTTCGCCATTCGTTTTGGATTTATAATTCTTGCGGGATTATTGGTTTTATTTTTTAGTATTTTTGCCAATGGTTTTGCAGGCCCCCGCTCAGCTGTATTTATTTTTCAATCTGTGGCTATAACTGGTATTTTGGCTTTAGGAGTTACCTGCACTTTGGTAGTAGATGGTTTCGATCTTTCGATAGGGTCGGTCGCAACTTCAGCATTAATGCTGTCTGCTTACATGATGGTTGTATTGGAACAAAGCGCTGTGGTTGCCGTGATCGTTTGTTTGTTAATGGGCGCGGCTGTTGGGTTTGTGAATGGAATTTTAATTGTAAAAATGCGCGTGCCTGATTTATTGGCAACGTTAGGCATGATGTTTCTGCTGATAGGTTTACAAAGAATCCCCACTGAAGGCCGTTCGATCTCGACAGGTATGAGACTTCCTGGAGGCGAAGTTGCAGATGGTACTTTTGCAGAAGGCTTCTTGTGGCTCGGTCGACACAGAATTGATTTGTTTTTGGAAAAATTAATTCCGGTGCCCGTCATAATATTTTTGGC
Organism: Rhodobacteraceae bacterium IMCC1335; assembly: GCA_039640495.1. Taxonomy (NCBI): domain Bacteria; kingdom Pseudomonadati; phylum Pseudomonadota; class Alphaproteobacteria; order Rhodobacterales; family Paracoccaceae; species Rhodobacteraceae bacterium IMCC1335. The sequence goes on along the minus strand of CP046864.1, from coordinate 3,529,521 downwards.
TATTTCGGTGTTAATTTGGGTTTTTTTAGAAAAAACCCGCCACGGTCGGCTAATGTATGCTATTGGCTCTAACGAGCGGGCAGCTGCATTGGCCGGTACAAATGTGTTTAATTATAAGATCTTAGCATATATGATATCGGGTGTCACAGCTTCCATTGGAGGCATCTTACTAGCAGCGCGCTTGGGACGAGGTGATATTGCTTCCGGAAATAATTTGCTTCTCGATAGCGTGGCTGCCGCTTTGATTGGTTTTGCCGTTTTGGGTGCTGCTAAGCCAAATGCGTTTGGAACCGCCATTGGCGCATTATTTGTTGGCATTTTATTGCAAGGACTCACGATGATGAATGCTCCTTATTATACTCAGGACTTTGTAAAAGGCGCCGTTTTGGTTGTTGCTCTTATCTTCACATTTGCCCTGTCGTCTCGCGTGCGGGGAGGAAGTCAATAAACTATAACTTTAATCTTAAGGAGAAAAAAATGAAAAATATTAAACGCAGTATGTTGAAGCTGGTGGGTCTTACGCTCTCAAGTTTTGGGCTGGCAACAACAAGTTTCGCCGCTGATATGCCAGCGCCATTTGATAATGCTGGGGCTGTGAAAATTGCATTGGTACGGTATCTTTCAACGGGTGATTTTTTTCAAGCTTATTTAGGTGGCGTGGAAGCGCAGGCAGATGCGTTAGGTGTGGATTTGCGCGTTTTTGACAGCCGTCAGGATGCCGCCTTACAAGCCGACATGGTTGATCAAGCCATAGCTCTTGGCGTTGATGGCATTGTTATCCAGCATGGCTTAACCGAGTCTATGAAAGAAGCGGCACAAAGAGCAGTTGATGCCGGTATTAAGGTTGTGGCTTTTGACGTCAATGTAGAAAACGCCGCTATACCACAAGTGGAACAGTCTGATTATTTACTTGGAAAATTGGCGCTTGAGCAAGCTATCAAAGATAACGGAAATACGTTTAAGGCGGGATACGTATATGTTCCAGGTATTGCTCCTTTAGATCGTAGAAATGTTGCATGGGAAGAGACCCTTGCGGCAAATTCTGGAATTGAAGAAGCCGCAGTATTCGGCACTTTAGATAACCCTATCGCGAATACCAATGCCAACCAAGCGCGTTCAGTGCTGCAAGCAAATCCTGATATTACTGTTATGTTCGCGCCTTATGACGAATTTGCAAAAGGTGTTAAGATCGCAGTGGATGAAGCAGGCTTGACGGATCAGGTAGATATCTATTCCGCTGACGTTTCTACTGCAGATATTTCTGCCATGCGGGAGCCGGGATCAGCATGGGTCGCGACGGTGGCTACCAATCCCGCGGTTGTTGGCGAAGTTTCTATTCGTTCACTGGCCATTATGCTATCAGGAGGAGATCCAGGGGCGAGTGTTATTGTGCCGCCAACGTTGATCACTCAAGCGTTTTTGAATGAGCAAGGTATTAAAAATATGGCTGATTTAGGCGCAAAGATGCCTCAGTTTCAACATGCTGATGTTGCAATGACAGATTGGATGCCTCTGCCGGCACGTTAAGAAAATGTCTGGTGCGAATTAGCTCTAACGCACCAGACTAATGACACGCTTGATGGCGTGAAAATAAATACATAAATTTTATTATAAGTCTTTCTTTATTAAGGTATGTTGCCAGTTGTTAGAGGTGTTTATTCTCAAGTTATGCAGGTTTGAAGGCCGTTGTGTTTCAAAAAAATATTCGATGCGTTTTTTGCAATCCTGATCAATTCTTAGAAAAGATCTTCTATTGTATCTGCGCAGATCACTCTTGGGATATTAAGAAAGACTGGTCTAATTACGCAAAGGCAGTGATAGTAACGCGGCATATGAAAAGGCAGCAGCGTTTCGCCATGACGGACATTCATAAAGGTTTACTCTACACGTTTCTGGGCGTTTTATGCGTTGTACCGGATTCGCTTTTTGTACGATTGATCACAGCCGAGCCACTGGTGACGGCGTTTTGGAGAAGCTTAATCTCTGGTCTTGTTATTTCGGCCGGTTTGCTTGTGTTTAAGGGCGCACCGAGCTTTCGCAATATCTTATTGATGGGAAAGCTCGGCTGGACTTATTGTTTTTTGATCGGTTCGACATCTCCGGCTTTTGTAATGGCGGTAAGTCAAACCAGCGTTGCGAATGTTGTGTTTATCTTTGCCTCCATGCCGGTGTTTTCGGCGATTTTCAGCAGCATGTTTTTGGGCGAACATATTTCAAGGCGCACTGGTTTGACGATAGTTTTCGTGGGGGTTGGGTTGGCGATCATCGCTTATGGCTCGGGCGAAAATGAATTGGCAAATTGGACGGGGGATCTTTGGGCTGTCTATGTATCTGCTGCCTATGCCGGGGCGCTTACAATGCTGCGCCGATTGAAACATGTTTCAATGATTCCAGCGATTCCAATCGCTTATTTGGGGTCTGCGCTCGTATTGTTTCCCACGCTTGGCTCGGGGCTTGAGATTGAAGCGAATATTATGCTTTATATTTTGCACGGTGTTTTTATCGCGTTGGGCACATGCTTCCTGACGCTTGGCCCCCGCTATCTCAGTGCTCCAGAAGTCTCGCTCTTGATCTTACTCGAATCTGTATTGGCGCCGCTGCTGGTCTGGGCGGTGATTTCGGAAAATCCGGGCTTTTGGGCGCTTGCCGGAGGCGGTGTTGTGATTGGCGCTTTGCTGATTTCTAATGGGAGCTTGTTGCTTAAAACCGCTAAATCGCCTAAAGTCCTTTGATATGTTTATAAATCGTTGTGCGCGATACACCCAATCTGCGCGCCACAAGGCTGATATTACCGCCTGAATCCATCCAGGTTTTCTGGATTAAAACGCAGCTTTCTTTGCGCATGGGCGATTGCGCGCAGGGGGCGCAAGGGATAATTTCACCACCCGACATATTTTGCTCCCCTTCGATGGCCTCGGGGCGGATGATTGTCGTGGTGGAATTGGCAACCAGCACCTGCAGCATTTTTTTCAGCTGGCGTATATGGCCGGGCCATTCCCGGGTTTCCAAAAGGTCAAGAGCCGGTTTTGACAATATATGCTCGGGCGAGATCTCTTTTAAAAGCTCTGCCGCCAGCTTTCTAAAATCCATTCTTTGCGCTAGACTGGGCAACAATATCTGCGCGCCGAAAATACTATCTAGAAACTCGGGGTCCATATCATGCTCTATGCGCAAGTCATGCAGGGATAACCGGCTCGAGACAAACACCGCTGCAATTTTATGTTCATAATCGCCCAATTCACAGTCTTGGCGCGCCTCAAAGATTTGAACAAACGTTTTTTGTACGGGCAGCGGCAAATTTTCAATACCACTGATAAACAGGCTGCCGCCTTGGGCTTTGCGCAGCTTATTTTGCGCCAAAGTTGACCCGTTTGGCTGAAAATAAGCCAGCTTGCCTTCGGGCCCAAATAACAGCTCTTCGTGGTCCTCAGAGGTTAATAAATTACATTTTATTTCGACAAAAGGTCGCTTGGGCAGATAGATGTCATGCAATTCTTGCGCGGTGGCCCTTTTCCCAGAGCCTCTGGGCCCTTCGATGAAAATTGGCAAATCATGAGACAGCGCTCGCTCTGCACGCGATAAATGGCGCTTTAAGCCCGAATCTTCGGCGATATAACAGCGCGTTTGCGGTTTTTCACCCGGCGGGAATGCCCGGCCGTGTTGATCCATTATCGCGGCCTTTGAGGCCGCTAAGAGCGACGTGCCTTTTGGATTTATTTCAATAATTCGTTTGGTAGTGGGCTCTTTCATCGCCATGAAAACGGCCGATCCCATCGCATCGTGGATGCGGATGATTTCATTTGAATTTAACCGATTGGCAATGCTCGAATAGGGGATCGCGAAAATATCGCCAAAATGGCGCTTTTGCGACAGGTTAAGCCCATTGAGCATAATTTTTGCATTTATATTTGCACCGTCGATAAAGCCATGTTCATCCACAGCTAGCAAAGCGGCGCTGGTGGTAGAAAGATATTCATGGCGCGCGTGAAAGCTGATGATCGATGAGTTGCGGAACTCATCAATAAATAATCTGTTTTCTACATTCTTACAGGCCAGCTTTACCAAAGCCAGCGTATGCTGTTGGCGCGATGAAGCATCTGATGTTGCGTCTATCATGCCCACAATTTCATTGTTCTGGCCATATATCGGCGCCGCAAAGCAAGAGAGATCGCCTAATTTTCGAAAAAAATGGTCGCGGCCGGCAACGATTTGCGAGGTGCCCGTATGCAGGCACAGCCCCAATGCATTTGTCCCGCGGTAATTTTCTGTCCAAATTGAACCGGGGATGACCGCGCGACCAGCATCGCTGGTTTTGAACTCTTCATCCAGCAGCGCTTCTAAAACCACCCCGCTGCTATCGGCATAGGCAACCATGAAATTGGTCCCCGCGATTTGATTGTATAAAAGTTCCAATTCCGGCGCGACAAATTGTTTTATATATTCGTTCTTTTGCGTGATTTCTAAAAACTCAGTTTCGGATTTCACTGCATCAACGGGCTTTCCATTTGGGTCTAATCCAAAGGAAGAACTGCGCCGCCAACTGGCCGCAAGCGAGGCTTGAGAGATCTTAATCTCTGTGCCAAGCGCGGTTTGCGTCAAGGTCTCATCTTTAAAACCATTGCCCAATTGGCTCATATCCACCTCCCTTCTGCATTTGTATTAGCGCCAAATGACGGATGCCTCAAACTGGCCATTTGTTCACAAACTGAACACAAATTAGGCGGGTCTGCACATATTTGAACAATTATATGGATTGTTTAGCTGAAAAACCAAGCAATATTCAGCAGGAGTTCTGAGAATGAAAGGCATATTATGAAAGCGCAGGTGCTGAAGCAATACGACGATGATCTAACAGCATCGTCTTGGGTGGATCTGGAAAATGTTCCCGATCCGAAAATCGAAAAAGCCAGTGATGTCATCGTGCGCATCGGCGGCGCAGGGGTCTGCAGAACAGATCTTCACATTATTGAGGGCGTTTGGCGCGAGGCAACCGATGCTGACCGCAAATTACTGCCATTGATCATGGGCCATGAGAATGCTGGCTGGGTCGAAGATGTGGGCAGTGAAGTCGAGGGGCTTAAAAAAGGCGACCCCGTCATCGTGCACCCTAAAATCACCGGTGGTACCTGTCTGGCATGCCGCCGTGGTCATGACATGCATGGAGAGAATGGTTCTTTCCCGGGCGTTGATTGCAATGGGGGCTATGCAGAGGCGCTGAAAACCTCCGTACGCAACATCGTGAAGCTGCCGCATACTTTGGTTCCCAAGGAAGTGGCAGCCTATGCAGATGCGGGCCTTACGGCCTATCGCGCTGCAAAGAAAGCATCGCGTCACCTGTTGCCGGGTGAGAAATGCGTTGTGATCGGATCTGGTGGTTTGGGCCATATTGGTATTCAGGTTTTGCGGGCCATGTGCGCGGCAGATATTATCGTTGTTGATCCTTCGGATATGGCGTTGAAGCTTGCGGAAAGCTGCGGAGCGGATGCGCTCGTCAAGGCGGATGGCAATGAGGTTGAAAAGGTGTTGGAGCTGACCAAAGGGTTGGGCGCCGAAGCCGTCCTGGATTTTGTGGCCGAGCGCGGCACAACAGCCAAGGGCCTTGCGATGACGCGGGCGATGGGCAGCTATTACGTTGTTGGATATGGCGAAGATATCAATGTAAGCGCGTTTGAGATGATCACGACTGAGAAGAACATCATTGGTAACTTGGTTGGAACATGGGCTGAGCTGACCGAATTGATGTCTTTGGCGGATAAAGGTCAGGTTCATTTGGCAACGCAGGAATACAGCTTGGAAGATGCAAATCTGGCTTTGCAAGATTTGAATAACGGCAAGGTAAAAGGGCGGGGCGTCCTTGTACCTTAATTAAATACGAAACCTACTGGGAGGAAGTAAAATGAAGACAAAAGTGAGCATAAGCCTATTGGCGGCGGGCGCAGCCCTGCTGGCTGGTACGGCGCAAGCGGATAAGTGGAGCGATCAGTTTCCGCATATCAAAAACACGGGTGATATCGCGGGCGAATGCTCTTATGAGGCAATGTCGCAAAAAGATTACAGCGGTCAAAAGCTGACGATCAACACCCATGCTGTGCCTGTTATGGGCGAGCCAACTGCGCTTCACGCGGAGCAGTTCAGCGCGTTGACAGGCGCTGAGGTGAACGTCATTCACACGCCTGCAGGTGATCTTTATTCAAAAGCGATGGTTCCGTTTCAAGCGGGTCAGGCGCCTTATGACATCGTGTTCGGCTTTTCCAACTTTATCCGCGACTGGAAGCAATATTTGCAGCCCGTGCCCGCGAAATATGTGAATATGGCACAAATGAAAGACGTTACGCAGAGTCATATTGACGTGAACTCTTGGGGCGGTGAAATGATCCAATTTCCAATCGATGGGGATCGTCATTATCTGAAATACCGCAAAGACGTGATTGATAACCCTGAATATCAGGCAAAGTATAAAGCCGAAACGGGCAAGGAATTACGCATTCCGCAAACCTGGAAAGAATATGGCGAAATGGCTGCATTCTTCAATGGTTGGGATTGGGATAATGACGGCGAATTGGAATATGGTTCAGCCGAAGTTATGAAGAAAGACGATCTGATGTTCGCGGCGTTTTTCAGCCGGTCGGTGGCCTATTCAAAGAACCCGCGGGTTAAGGGCGGATTCTTCTTCGACCTGGAAACCATGGAACCATTGGTCAATGGACCGGGTTTTGTAGAAGCACTGACAGATTGGGTTGAAGCAACTAAATATGTGCCCCCAGGTGGCATTAACTTTGGCCTTGGCGATGAGATTAACTCATTCGGCGGTGGGCAGACATTGTTCAGCTTCTCATGGGATGATGCGTTTGTGGCAGCGATGCAAGATGACAGCCCGATCAAGAACAAAGTTGGCGCAGCGCCCTTGCCGGGGTCAAACCGGGTGTGGAACCGCGACAGCGCAGCTTGGGAAGATACGTATAATCAAGCACCTTATATCGTTTGGGGTTGGACAGCTGCGGTTGCCAAGAAAAGCAAAAACCACGAGATGGCTTTCGACTATCTGTGCTTCTTTGCCAATGATGCCAACCACCAAGCCGATATTGCGATTGGTCGCTTCGGTGTGAACCCGTTCAAGAAATCTGACTTTGTGCCTGAAATTTATGTTGAGCGCCAAGGTTGGGATCCTGAGATTGCGCAGCAATATGCGGATACTCTGATGGAAATGGAAGAAGGCAGCACGAACCGTGTGTTCCCATTGCGGGTGCCAGGTGTTTTCCAGTTCAACAGCGCCGTCGCAACCGGCACATCGAAAGCTTTGGCGGGTCAGTTGTCACCGCAAGAAGCCTTAGATGAGGTGGCCGCTGAGTGGAAGAAAATTGTGAAACGTATCGGAGCTGATACAATTCGCGAAGCTTATGCTATTGGTGTTGCACTGGAAGACGCAGAGTAAGCTTTAACACTACTTAAGAGAATTGGAGCGTCCCTTTTCTGGGGCGCTTCTTATAAAACAGGGCGATAATCAATGAACTTCAAACATAAATATATGTTTTTGCTTCCCGGGCTTTTGGTCCTTTTGGGCATTTTGATATTTCCAATTGGGTTTACAGTACGCTTAAGCCTTTCAAGCTGGGACAGTTTTTACCCGGCGCTTGATTTTATCGGTTTGGAAAATTACGTGCGCCTGTTCACGGATGATGCGCGGTTTTGGGAAGCATTTGGCCGCTTGAGCTTGCTGTCGCTAACCACCGTCTTCTTGCAATATGTGATCGGGTTTGCATTGGCGCTCATGGTTTGGAAAGACATTGTCTTTCAAAGATTTTTCCGGGTTTTGTTCTTAATCCCGATGATGACGACACCGGTGATTATGACCGTTATCTGGCGTACTTTTTTCCATGAGTCGCTTGGACCGGTGAATGATTTCTTTAGTCTGTTCGGGATGACGCCACTTTGGCTCAGTAGCGAGCTGCTTGCTAAATTCACAGTGGTTTTGGTTGAGGTTTGGCAATGGACGCCGTTTATGTTCCTGCTGTTATTGGCGGGTCTTTTATCGCTGCCGAAAGAGCCGTTTTTGGCCGCCTCAATTGATGGCGCAGGGCCTATTCGAACCTTCGTTTACGTGACCTTTCCGTTGATGGCGCCAATTTCGATCGGGGCGATTATCATCCGACTGATTGAAGCCTCGAAAATTATGGATACGGTATATGTTTTAACCTCGGGCGGGCCGGGCACAGCCACTGAGACCTCCAGTTTTTACATCTTCATCAAAGGCTTGCGTGAATTCCAATTTGGTTATTCTGCAGCGCTGTCTTTGACCTATCTGATCATCATGATCATCAGCTTCACGATCATTGCAAAGATTTTGGTCAAACTGATGGTGCGGGGTAATTAATCATGGGTTATTTTTACAGCACTCTTAAATATCTTGCGGTTACCCTGTGGTCCGTCTTTGTGATTGCGCCGTTCCTTTGGGCCATTTCGACCTCATTTAAAGATTTCCAATCGGTCACCAATGGGGCCACCTATATCCCTTGGGTGGATTTTGAGCCCACATTGGAAGGCTGGAGGGCGCTTTGGAAATCACCGGCACAGGGCGGCGTAGATATCGTTGAGCCGTTTTTTAACAGCGTGTTCGTGACCTGCGCGGGCAGCTTGATCAGCATTATTTTGGGCACATTGGCGGCTTATGCTTTGTCACGCTTTACCTTCAAAGCGGGCCCTATCCGCAACGGTGATATCACCTTCTTCTTTATCTCGCAGCGTATTATGCCCCCCGTTGTTCTGGCGATTCCGTTCTTTATTATGTTGGGCAAATTCTCGTTGCTGGATACGTTGCTGGGACTTATTTTGGTTTATATCGTGCTGCTGATGCCGATCGCGGTGTGGATCATGGTTGATTTTTTTAACAAAGTACCGCGCGAGATCGATGAAACCGCATTGATTGATGGTTGCAACCCGTATCAGGCGTTTTACAAAGTTGTGCTTCCAAACTCGATCCCCGGAATCATCGTGGCGGGCATGTTTTGCATGATCTTCGGTTGGACTGATTTCTTCTTTTCCTTCATTTTGACATTTACAGAAGTGCAGCTTCTACCTGTTGCGATCGTGGCGCTGAATTCATCGATTACGCCTTGGTGGAGCCTGTCCGCGGCCGCTTTGGTCAGCGTTGCGCCGCTGATCTTAGTCGCCTTTATTGTTGAGCGGTTTTTGTCAAAAGGTAACCTGTCAGGAGCATTGAAATAAATGTCACTCATTGCCTCAAACCTGCGTCTGAAGCCGGATGCGGAATATCATTTGAATGACGTTTGTTTTGAAATGTCTAAAGGTGAAATCTACACGATTATCGGTCGAACTTTGGCTGGCAAAACCACCTTGCTCAAAACCATTGCGGGATTAATCGCGCCTGAAAGCGGCAGTTTAACCCTGGATGAACGGGATTTTGGCCGCATTCCGGTGTGGAAGCGCGAAGTGGCAATGGTGTATCAGCAATTCATCAATTACCCGCATCTTAGCGTGTATGAAAATGTCGCCTTCCCTTTGAAGCAGCGCCGCATGCCGACGGGTGAGCTGAACGATCGGGTAATGAAAGCGCTTGCGCAAGTGGGGTTAGACGGGTTTGAAAACCGTAAAATCCAAGCCTTGTCGGGCGGCCAGCAACAGCGGGTGGCGCTGGCGCGCTCTTTGGTGAAAGAGGCCAATATTGTGCTGCTGGATGAGCCTTTGGTGAATTTGGATTATAAATTGCGCGAACAATTGCGCGAAGAGTTCAAAAATATTTTTAGCGCGAAAGCCTCTGAAAATTCTATTTTGATTTATTCTTCGACCGATCCTGTCGAGGCGATGCAACTGGGCGGGCAGATATTGGTCATGGATGAAGGGCGCATCCTGCAGCAGGCCAGCGCAAAAGAAATATATGAGAACCCCAGTTCGACCAAAGTCTCGCAAATCACCAATGATCCGGCGATGAACCTGTTTGAAGGCACCGTGGCCGATGGCAAGATCATCTTAAGCTCGGAAATTCAATTTGACCTGCCTCAGCATTGTCAGGCGCTACCGCAGGGCCCCTATGTGTTCGGTCTGAGGGCCGCAGCGATCAGCTTGGCGGAGGGGGGCTTTCCCTTCACTGTTGAGCTGTCCGAGATCAGTGGCTCTGAAACCTTCCTGCATCTTAAACATGAGCATGTACAGGTGGTGGGCCTGTTGGATTCGGTTCAGAATTTCAACATAGGCGAGACCGTGACAGCACAATTTGACACAGCGCATCTTTATGCATTTGCAACGGATGGAAGATTAAAATCCTCACCCTATGGCGGACTGAAGTAATGGCTAAAATTGAACTGCAAAATATTGCGCATTCTTACAACCCTCAGGCGGTAGATAAGACCTATGCGTTGAACCCGTTTAATATAACCTGGGTTGATGGTGGCCGTTATGCAATTTTAGGGCCCTCGGGCTGTGGTAAAACAACCATGTTGAACATCATGTCGGGTATCGTGCAACCCTCAGAGGGGAAATTGCTTTTTGATGGTGTGGATGTGACCGCGCTGTCCACGTCTGAGCGTAATATTGCGCAAGTGTTTCAGTTTCCGGTGATTTACGGCACGATGACGGTTGAGCAAAACTTGGCCTTTCCTTTGGTGTGCCGGAATTATGAAAAACCAGCGATTGATGCCAAAGTACAGGAAGTGGCTGAAGCGTTAAGCCTGCAGGGTTTGCTGAAAAAATCGGCCAGCCGATTAACCGCAGATCAAAAGCAGCTGATTTCTTTGGGGCGCGGGCTTGTGCGCGATGATGTTGCGGCCGTGTTGATGGATGAACCGCTCACGGTGATTGATCCGGATCTGAAATTCCGCCTGCGCCGGCAGCTTAAAGAGATCAATCAGAAATACCGCTCGACGTTGATTTATGTGACGCATGATCAAAATGAAGCCATGACATTTGCCGAAAACATCATCGTGATGGATGCCGGCAGCATCGTGCAAGTGGGATCGCCTGCTGAGTTGTTTGAGCGCCCCAAAACAACCTTTGTGGGTTATTTTATCGGCGCGCCGGCGATGAACTTTTTTGCTTGTAAAGCCGATGGCAGTACATCAGCCGCCTTTGGCGGCGCAACGATTGCAACCCAAACGGACCTTTCAAAAACCGGCTCTGCGGATTTGAAATTGGGCATTCGATCCGAATATATTCAGATCGCTGAGGCAAAGGGGCCGAATACAATCACCGCGCAGGTGCAGCGGGTGGAAGATTTGGGCAATCATAAATTGGTTACCGCGGCCTTTGACCAGTTTGTGATTAAGGTCAAGCTTGAGCGCGATATCGAAGTGCCCGCAGAGCATGTTGAGCTGATGCTGCCAGCTGAAAATTGCTGCGTTTATGCTGATAATGTCTTGGTCTAGGGTCCAAAACATGCTTTAAAAGCTTTAAAATGCCAAAACCCGGTTCTCGTGTTGAAAACTGCTCTGGACGTTTGAGGAGCTTTTAAACGGCGCTGGGGTAAGACATGACGCGAATGGTTTTGCGCAAGCCCCCGGCGCCTGCGCGGCATAGCGCGGCAATCGGTTTGCCGGAGGGTTTGAAAGAAGAGCTGGCGGGAAAAGCGGGCTTTTGTGAGGATGTTTTTGTGTTCTGCGCGGCTTGCGCTTGCAATGCGTAAATTGAGCTAAAGTTTATAGCTTGCATCTGGAAACCTACGGTTTGATTTTGTTCCTTTTCATTTAAGATTTAATTTGTATATTTGAGGCATGAACGTTTTGGGCCAAAATATCAATTTACGCAACGCGCGGTTAAAAGGGCTGCTTGGTCTAAATCTACTAAGCTGCCTCTGAGCGTGCCGGTATTTGGTGCGTCCGCTCAGAGGAGGCAATTCATATCGCACCCCGAGCTTAGTAGACAATAAAGAGACTCAGATATGACAGATATTCCCCCAAAAGACCGCGTTGTTATTTTCGATACGACCCTGCGCGATGGCGAACAAAGCCCCGGCGCAACAATGACCCATGATGAAAAGCTAGAAATCGCTGAACTGCTTGATCAGATGGGTGTTGATATCATCGAAGCGGGATTTCCAATCGCATCTGAAGGTGATTTTCGCGCGGTCAGCGAAATCGCGCGCCGCAGCGCCAATTCGGTGATCTGCGGGCTGGCCCGCGCCAATATTGGCGATATTGATCGCTGTTGGGATGCGGTAAAAAATGCAGAAAAGCCGCGGATCCACACGTTTATAGGAACTTCTCCGTTGCATCGGGCGATCCCGCAATTGGATATGGACCAAATGGCGGATCGGATCCATGAAACGGTGACGCATGCGCGCAACCTGTGCGATAATATTCAATGGTCGCCCATGGATGCAACGCGCACCGAACCGGATTATCTTTGCCGCGTGGTGGAAATTGCGATTAAGGCGGGCGCTACAACAATCAACATTCCCGATACGGTTGGGTATACGGCGCCCGTGGAATCTGCCGAGTTGATTCAAATGCTATTGGCGCGCGTTCCTGGCGCAGATCAGGTGGTATTTGCGACCCATTGTCATAATGATCTGGGGATGGCGACCGCCAATGCCTTGGCCGCGGTGGCGGGCGGTGCGCGCCAAATCGAATGTACGATCAACGGTTTGGGTGAGCGGGCCGGTAATACGGCGCTGGAAGAAGTGGTGATGGCGTTAAAAGTCCGCCGCGATATCATGCCCTATTTCACCAATATCGACAGTACGAAATTGATGAATATTTCGCGCCGCGTGGCAACTGTTTCCGGGTTTCCCGTACAGTTCAACAAAGCCATTGTGGGCAAGAATGCCTTTGCCCATGAAAGCGGCATCCATCAGGACGGAATGCTGAAAAATGCCGAAACGTTCGAAATTATGCGCCCCGAAGATGTTGGGCTTGCGGCGACAAATTTGGTGATGGGTAAGCATTCTGGCCGCGCGGCGTTGCGCTCAAAATTAGAGGAGCTTGGATATAAGCTGGGCGATAACCAGTTGAAAGACGTGTTTGTGCGCTTCAAGGAACTCGCTGATCGGAAAAAAGAAGTTTATGATGATGATCTCATCGCGTTGATGCGGGTGGGTGAAGATGCCGAAAATGATCGCTTAGTACTGAAATCTTTGCGCGTGACCTGCGGAACGGATGGCCCGCAAGAAGCGGTGATGACGCTGTCAATTGATGGTCAAGATGTTTCGACCACCGCAACCGGGGATGGGCCGGTTGATGCAACCTTCAATGCCGTCAAATCGCTGTACCCGCATACGGCGCGTCTCCAATTATATCAGGTACACGCGGTGACCGAAGGCACCGATGCGCAAGCCACTGTGAGCGTGCGCATGGAAGAAGATGGCAATATTTCCACTGGAGAATCCGCCGATACCGATACCGTGGTTGCCAGTGCCAGAGCCTATTTGAACGCTTTGAACCGGCTTTTGGTACGCAGAGATCGTATTGGCGAGGATCATAAAGAGATCAATTATAAAGATTACAGCTAAAAGAAAACGGGCCCAAAAGCCCGTTTTTGAATGCGATACCTGCCTATAAGACATATTTTATGAATAAGATATTCGGGAGCATGAAAGCAAAGCAGATGCAAAATACCTTGGCCAGACGCGAGATCTTTCCGAAAGTGCCTTGCCCCAATGCACCCTGCCCATAGGCAATTGCCCCGCCTACCACGGCATAGCCATTTGCCAAACGCCGATTTTGAGAAGCCTCAATTGAGCGTATCGCCGCCTCATAAATGGCGTTTTGATCGGCTGCCTGTGAACTCTTCGTATTCATTTTATATTCCTTTATTCCCATATGGTTGAGATGATGCAACGCCGCTATAGGTCAAGCTGCTTGGCGAAAAGTTACCGGGTTTCTATCTAAAAATTTGAACCATTTTTGCGCTGCAACAGGCCGCAGTGACGTCGGTTATCTTCCGGAGCGAATATCAGCTGGCCAGCCGTGGTTAGAGAAGGTGGTATTGCGGTTCACTGAACGGCTCTAGCGCTCAAAAAAATATCTGGGCGTGATCAGATCTATGCTTACTGGGGCAAAAATCTTGCACCAGCAGTCAGATCAAGGGTATCAAGGGCGAAGTTTAAAGAAACCGCCTAGGAAAAAATGATGCCGTATTGTGAGCAAATGCAATGACCTATAGCCGCATTCAACAGCGGGCGCTTGAAGTCTTAGAACCGGGGCGTTCGGGCGATTTATATAGTAAAATCACCGACTATTTGATCGCAGCTTTGGTGATTTTGAACATTATGGCCGTAACACTGGAATCGGTAAGTGATTTTTCAGTCACCTATGCGTCTCAATTTTACTTTTTCGAAGTGTTTAGCGTAGCGATTTTTTCGGTGGAATATTTACTGCGCGTTTGGGCTTGCGCCGCGCGCTCTGATCCCGGCACAAAGCTGTTCGGCAGTTACCGGCTGGGTTATATTTTTAGTTTTAGCGGATTGATCGATATGGTTTCAATCATTCCGTTTTATTTGCAGGCTTTGTTTCCGGGGCTGGATTTACGCGTTTTGCGAACCTTGCGTTTGCTGCGTATTTTCAAATTGTCAAATTACAATACAGCAATCGAAGATTTGTTCAGCGCCATTTATGAAGAGCGTAAATCATTTATTGCCGCTCTTTACCTTTTGGTGATTGCTTTCGTTTTGACCTCCTCGTTGATTTATTTCGCCGAAACCAAAGCCCAGCCCGACAAGTTCGGCTCTATTCCGGATTCAATGTATTGGTCACTGATCACGCTGACCACCGTGGGCTATGGCGATGTCAGCCCCGTGACATGGATTGGAAAAGTGATTTCGATCATTACCGCTTTGATGGGCGTATCCGTTGTGGCGCTTTTAACGGGTATTTTAGCCAACGCGTTTAGCAATCAAATCGCCCGTCGGAAGATGATTTTCGAAGATCAAATCCGTGAAGCGCTGCAAGATGGCGTGGTGGACGCTGTAGAAAGCCGATCCTTAGAGGCTTTGCGCAAAGAATTCGGCCTCTCATCGCAACAAGCAGATGCGTTAATGCGCCATGTTCAACGCGAAAAACGTATGGAATAACGCGCAGTCTTTTGCGCGTTAAAAAGCGCGGGCGCTGTGTCAATATGTATCGCTTTATGCGATGGAAAACGACTTTAATGTCGGTAATGCGAGCGCATAATCGAGCATAATTTTTATACAGATTTGTATATCCATCCATTTTTGAGTGATCTGATTTATGCGCATAGAGGCTTCCGTTTCAACTCCCGTACCGCGCGCTAAACTTTTGCGCGGAAACGGGATTTGTGTAGGCTCTATTTTTCTGTTTTCTCTGGGCTTTCCCGCCGCCGATCTGCTGTTGCAGGATTGGGGTGTTTTGGGGTTGATTTCGATCCGCAACATGCTGGCATTTGGCCTAATCCTATTATTGTTTATTGCGCTGTCAGGCGTGCAGGGGCTGCGCGATTTACCATGGGTAAGAGGCTTCTGGATTGGCTTTACAGGCTTTGGAATTGGTTCAACTTTATTGATTTATGCGCAAGCAATAAGCGATCCGATCACCGCCGCTTTGGCGGCTGCGGCGATGCCAATTTCTGCCGTTTTTATTGAGATAATCTTAGATAAACGGCAGCTTACCCTTCCGTTTTCTATTGGGTTGGTGTTGGTTTTGACGGGTGGGTTTGTTGCCACTGGGGCGGGGCTTACTGGTTTTAATTTGGGTTGGGGCCTGATGGTCGGGTTGGTTTCCGTGTCGTTTTTTGCCTGGGGATCGAGGGCGAGTGTTGTAAACCTGCCCGACACCTCGCCGCTTGCGCGAACTGTCGTCACCACGTTTGGCATGTGGGGTTTTACGCTGCTCTTATGGGGGTTTGGGCGGATATTTGGATGGGCAGGGGCGCATATTCCCCCGCCAAGCGCTGAGCATCTCATTCCAATGTGTATTTACGCGCTTTTAGGAGTGGGAATTTCGCAATTGCTTTGGGTGAAAGGTGTTGGCGAAATTGGGATCGCAATTGCTTCTTTCCATCTGAACGCTGCGCCGTTTTACGTGATGATCGTGATGGTGGCTTTTGGCCAGAGTTTGCAAATCACGCAGGTGATTGGCGCTGCTATTCTGGCATTTGGGGTGATCTTATCGCAAACTAAAAAGGCTTAAGGCCAAAATCTCCCATCGCGCCCCAGCTGCGATGTAGATCAAATATTCGGCTCGCCCTGCAGCCCTAACAGCTTGCGAAACCCTGTCCAATAGCCGGGCAGGCGGGGTGGCTTGGTGAGACCATCATGAATTTCATTCGCCCATTGGGCCATTTCATCCGCGGCAAACGCGCGGCCCCAATCCAAAAATGCCGCGGCTTCGGCAGGGCGTAAGCGGCAGGCGCTTCCCACCAGCCCGATTAATGTTTCGGCCGGCGAATACCATTCATCTTGGATGCCGGTGACTTTGCGTTGCAACATTGGCCCCATCAAGCGCATCAGGCGGTTTTCAGAAAATTGTAAGAGCAGCTTGCCCATGTCATCGCGCGTGTAGTGAATAAGGGGGGGAACGTATCAAAAAAAACCGCTTTGTGCTGGATGATTGCAAAATTTCGGATTGACGGATGAAACCCGACGCGCCCGTCTTCCGGGCTTAAATTATTCCAAAACCTGGCGATCACTTGGCCGGCCGCGTTCAGCATCTGCAACGCTTGTGCATGTGAGGCATTGATCATCAGCGGCCGCATCAATGCGTTGCTGTCAAGCGCTTCTTGAACAATCACCGGAAAGCGGCGCCCATCCATCTCTATCAATAAAAACTCTGTCTCTGGCAGGCCAACCCCGGTTTTATGCAGGATGGCGACATAATCGGTATGGTTTTTTGCAAGCTGATCCAGCGCGCCATGGTCGGATAGGCTTTGGTATATTTTGATGACTTTGCTGCGGAAAGGCCCCGTACGGGGTTGGAATGGCGCGCAAAAATAGCCCAGTTTTGAGATGGTGGTGCCACGCGCGGCGCTATCGGCGCGGATCAGTTGTTTTAGCGCGTCTTGATCAACCATCCTATGCCCTTTACCGTCTTGTTTTCGTAAGGGCGCTATACGCGTTCGCGGGCGGGATGGCCAGAGCTGCAGGGTTAACGATCACAGCGCAGTTGAAGCCCCACTTTGCCTTTCACCGCTTCGGGCCAAACGATGGCGGCCTGATCTTTATCGGATCCGTATTGCAGCTCGATATAAGGCAAAGCATGTCGGCGCGCTCCCGACGCTGTCAGGAGAGGACTTTTTGCGATCAGCGTATCTGCATCCCGGCACTGGGCTTGAAACGGCAGGCGCTGCTCCGTGTCGATGGTCCAAAGAGTGGCGGCGCTGTTCTGATGATGCGTTAAGCGCAAGGGGTTGGCGCTTTGGGTGGTAATATTGTTGAAATTATTGCCCTGAAATTGAATTTGAAAAAACCGCTCCCGGTCAAGATCAGATAGGCTGGTATCGACCGCCTCGATCCGGTCAATAGAGCCATTGATGGCACGGAAGTTATTGCCACTCACGCTCAGGTCCGACAGGCCGTGGCGCTGGCCATAGGGTTTAAGAACCAGAAAGGAAAAGGATGGCGCGACATTGCTGCATAAGAAAATATTATCGCTTATAGTGAGCGCCGAAAAGCCAAACCCGGTTGTATAATCAGGCTTGGCGTCATGTTCATTGGTCCATTCAATAAAACAATTATCGACATAATTGCCCGTGATGGTGCTGGTCGTGTTGGTTTGCGTCAGGGCAATTCCAGCCAGCCGAATGCCGTTTGATCTTTCGTCGCCCTGATAAAAATGATTGCCGCTGATGATATTATTTGAACCGCTTAAAATGGCGAAATGACGAAATCGGGACGCGCGGTTATCGCGCAGTTTGATATCATTTGCATTGGCATTCAACGCGATGCTCACCCGATCTTGTGCTGCAAGCAAGGATTCTGCGGTGATAAAATGGCAGCGGTCAATCAACATGCCTTGGCAGCCCCAGCCGGTTGAGGTGAGACCGCGATAGCTCGGTTTGGTAATCACGCAATCGGCGATATGAAACGTATCACCGGCCCGCGCCAGCATGATACCGTTGGCGATACTATTGCATTTGAGGTTGACGTTTTGCAGCATGAATTTCTGCAATTGATCAAAGCCGCTGAAATCGAGCATGTATTTGAAGCGTGTGAAGGTGAAATCTTGCGTTCCTTCGGCATCATAAAGCGCTTCTGAAAGCGTTGCTTCGCCGGTATTGATATCCACAGAGGTCACATAGATCTCACGGCCAACGCCATTGCCTTCAACCAGTGAGCCGGCTTGGATATTGGCAATATTGTTGAGATTGTACAGCGTTTTGGGATTGGACGGGGCGTAGGTGCCGCGTGAGATGACGATATCGTTTTCCCACGCCGTATTGTGCCGGGCATAAAACTCTCCGTTTCGAATAACCCGCCGCACAGCATATCCCTGGCGCGTGGACACGGCTTTTTGAAGATCGATCGGTGCATTCACGCCGATTGTGCGCCCCCCCAGATCCAACGCGTCATGATCGCCGCTGTTTAAAAGGGCTTGAAAAGCTTTTTTAAAGGCAAGCTCTTCTTCGCCAAACGCATCAATATAGGTGGTGAAGTCGAAATTATTCTGCAGCACAAACGGCGCCGATAGGGGCAATTTAACCGTACCGCGAAACAGCAATTTCGAGCGCAGCGTCAGGCCCTTTTCAATATAAAATTGCCCTTCTGGCACCAACAATCTACGCCCCGCTGCAGCCTCATCCGCGGCGCTGAACGCATCATAATTTGGGGTTTCGCCATCGCCTATGGCGCCGTAATCGCGGATATCCAAGATATTTGTGCTTTGAAGCATGAATAAGGCGCTGACATCTTCGATCTGCAAGCTTTCAATGCGGATAACCCCGCCATTTTGACCCGTGAGGTCAAGCCCGAAATGGCCATAATCGGGACTAGCGCCCCAAACCATATCCACCCCGTCGCGCAGGCCAGGGCCGATAATAGCGCTGACTTCCAACAATTGGCCATAGGCTGTGGGCACCACCGAGGGGCCTATTTGAGTGACTTGGGAAATATGCGCGCCCGAAGCGGCCCCGGCCCAGCCCGCGATGCGTACCCCTGGAAAATGCCCGCTGATCATTTTAACTCTGCATCTCACCCGGAGATAGGTTTCTTTGAGTATTGTAGTTTGCGTGAAGCTGCGCAATTTTTGTACTTCGATCGTTTTGCGCAGCTCTAGGCAGGCGCCAAAATCGCTATCGCCCAGCACCAAGCTGGCATCCGGGCTTAGATCGTATCCGTGATCGCCGGCCACCCCATCGCCGCTTGACCAATTTTCAAGCCCTTCCGCAAAGGTAGGTGGCGTAAATCTGGCAGCCTCGATTGTGCCCAAACCCATATTCTTCCCTTTTCACATGGTTGCGTGAAGCCGTGTTAGGGTTTTTGGGTTAAGATGGGCCGCGCGCAACGCGCGCTGGGCAGCCAGTTACACGCTGAAATCTGAGCTTGGTAAGATTTCCACCCCGGAAATTTTCCAGCTGTCGCCCAGCTTGACCATATAATAACGCAGATAATGCGCTTTTTTGTTTCGATCAAAAATTTGGATATTTTGGGCCATTCCATGGTGATACGGATCAACGCTTAAAAAGGTTACCTTTCCCGGCTTCCACACCATAGGATAGCCGCGTTTGACCATCGATTCAAAATTATCAGGGCCCCCAAAGATGGATTGAATAGACGGGCTTGCATAGCTGAAGGCTTTTGCAAAATCATCGAGCTGAAACGCCTCTAATTGGCGAGAGATCGTGGCTTGGATATCTTCCTTATCGCCGGCGAAGACTGGCGCTGCCAAAAAGAACAAGGCGCATATAAAAGAAATTAGTCGCATATATTTCTCCTCTCTTGTGCAAAAGCTAGATCAGAGATTTATAAAATCAATCTTTTACAAATCCGCCGCTTAAAGCGTGATCGATCAAAGCCACGGTTTCTGTAACCCCGTAAAGGGCAATAAACCCACCAAACCGTGGACCTTGACTGGCGCCCAGTAGCACCTCGTAAATGGCTTTGAACCAAGCGCGCAGCGGTTCAAAACGCTCGCGGCCACAGGCAAATACGATGCTTTGCAGCTGTTCGGGGTCAAGCGGCCCCTGATAGGCCGCCAATTGATCGCGTAAATCCTGAAGCGCGTTGCGCTCAAGATCAGAGGCCGCACGGTAGGTTTTGGTGGGTTTAACGAAATCATTATAATAGCGCACGGCAAACCCCGCGGCTTGATCTAGACCGGGATGAGTGGCGGCTGAGCTATCCGGGGCGTAGCGCTGAATAAAGCCCCATAATTGGTCTTTATCATCGGCATTGGCAACCGCAGCCAGATTCAGCAACATACTAAAAGACACGGCCATATCGGGCTTTGGCGCATTCTGCCCGTGAATATGAAAAATGGGGTTGTTCAATTGCGCTGCCAGCTCTTGTGTGTGGAAGGCTTTGAGCTGTTGCTGATATTCATCCATGGCCTTCGGAATCACGTCAAAATGCATCCGTTTTGCGGTTTTTGGTTTGAGATACATAAAATAAGATAGGCTTTCGGTGGTGGCATAGCGCAGCCATTCGTCAATAGAGACCCCGTTGCCTGAGGTTTTAGAAATTTTCTGCCCCTGCTCGTCTAAGAAAAGCTCATAGGTGAAATGTTCGGGGGCGCGCGCGCCTAAAAGGCGGCAAATTTTGTCATAAATAGGTGTATTGGTTGAGTGGTCTTTGCCATACATTTCAAAGTCAACGCCCAGCGCCGCCCAGCGGGCGCCGAAATCAGGTTTCCATTGAAGTTTGACATTGCCACCGGTCACTGGAAGGGTGAATTCACGCCCGTCTTCATCATCGAATGTCACCGTGCCCGCTTGCGCATCAACCGCCTTCATTGGTACGTAAAGCACCCGGCCCGTTTCCGGGTGTATCGGTAGAAATATTGAATAGCTCTGGCGCCGCTCTTCGCGCAACGAAGCGAGCATCACCTCCATAATCGCGTCGTATTTTTCCGCCGCGCGCAATAGAACTTTGTCAAACTGGCCTGATCTGTAAAATTCTGTGGCCGAGTAAAATTCATAGTCAAACCCGAACGTGTCTAAAAACCGGCGCAGCATGGCATTGTTATGGTGGCCAAAGCTTTCATAATCGCCAAACGGGTCGGGCACAGAGGTCAGCGGCTTTTGCATATGAGCGTGCAAACGCTCTGGGTTTGGCACGTTGCCCGGAACTTTGCGCATACCGTCCAAATCATCAGAAAAACAGATTAACTTGGTTGGGATATCACTGATTTGTTGAAATGCGCGCATCACCATTGTGGTGCGCGATACTTCGCCAAACGTACCAATATGGGGAAGGCCAGAAGGCCCATAGCCCGTTTCAAACAGCACATAGCCTTTTTCCGGTGGCGCCGCAGAATAGCGTTTGAGCAGCCGGCGTGCCTCTTCAAAAGGCCAAGCTTTCGCACTTAGGGCGAGGTCACGCATATTCGACATTGCTTCGTTCTCCGAGATTGTCAGCAGGTCTGGTCGCAAATTTCTGCTGAAGGTTGCGGCTTCCTATTGCGACTGGACCAATAGGTCAATATTCTCTAAAAAAGACCTGTCGCTGTAGGATCAGATAATGGCCGAAAATATCCCAAAAGTTCTAACCCCACAGGATTGTTTGGTGACGTTGATGATGGCAATCTCGGCCTCGGATGGGCGCATTTTAACCGCTGAGCTGGTCAAAATTCAGTCGGCCGTGAACCATTTGCCAATTTTTGCCGATTATGACGTGGATCGATTCACGCTGATGTCGCAGGTGGTTTTTAATCTTTTTGAAAAAGAAGATGGGTTGGATATGCTTTTTGGCCTCATTCGCGAAAACCTACCGGATCGATTATTTGAAACCGCCTATGCTTTATGTTGCGATGTGGCGGCGGCGGATGGCATCATTCGTGAGCCTGAATTGCGGCTTTTGGAAGAGATGCGATATGAGCTGAATATCGATCGTTTGCACGCCGCCGCGATCGAGCGCGGCGCGCGCGCGCGCCACGTTATAGCCTAGCGCGGTTTAAAGCTGTTGCGACCATTTGCGCAGCACGTTTTGCTGGACTTGTTTGGCCCGTCTGTTCCAGTAACGCGCATTTCGCGAGGTTTCTCGGGCTGAGGCCAATAGTTTTTGGCGCTGCTCAAGATCTTGACAGAAAATGGCAAATGCATAGGGCCGCGCAACCCCTTCCGTGACATAGCCCGCCAAGGCGCTGACATAATGCAACGTTCCGGTTTTCGCCAGAATCAGCGCCGCGGATGTGCGATCAAGATTGCCACGGGCATCTCGCGGTTTGATTTTCTTCATCAATTGCGGAAACTCTGGCCATATCAGCAGCGCTTTTTGCAGCGCGCCTACCATGTCATTGGGTGTCACCCGGGACGCAGCGCCGAGCCCCGAATGGTCAATGAATAGGCTATTTTGCATATCTAATCTGGCTTTTGCCCACCGCGTCATGTGGCGCGCCGAGGCCTCTAATTGTCCAATAGTGCCGCCGCTGGCGCGGGTGGCGGCCAAGCCCAGCATTTCTGCGGTGATATTAGTAGAATATTTCATCATATCTTTGATGATTTCTGGTAAGGGATCGCTTTGACAATTCGCCAGTACGGTCTGAGCAGCTGGCATATTGGCCGCTTCGGCTTTGGGCAGCGCGACGCCTTGTGTCTTTAACAGACTGCGCAGGACCTCAGCCGTATGGGCAGCGGGGCGCCTAACCGGCAACCAACGCCCACCAGTTTTGCCAAGGGCGCTGCGGGCAACATTCCATTCTTCATAATCAGATCTTTCAGAATATTTGAACACTGGCGCGCCGCGCTTTTCAATCACCAGTTTGACACCGCTCACTGTGGGGCGGTGGTTCAAGCCGCGCGCTTCAAGCCAAGTTTGATAGCGTCCATTCTTTAACTTCCATTCAAAGAATACCCTATTGTTGTTCAGGTTTAGGCCGGAAAGGGCTGGGTTATAACCTACATGTGCCGGTTGTTGGGGATCGATCTGATATATCTCTTTATAAGTACCTGTGGCATAAAGAAAGCGGCCCGTTATTGTTTTGAAGCCCGTCTTAGCCAGCGCTTTGGCCAATTTTCCCAAAGCATCAGTGGTCAGAGTTGGATCCCCATCTCCTTGCAAGATAAGATCGCCGATTAAAACGCCATCTTTCACTTGCCCGGTGGTGGCAAGCGTGGTGTTAAAGCGAAAATCCCTGCCCAGTTTATCAAGCGCATAAAGCGCGGTGATCGCTTTGGTAACGCTGGCCGGCGCAAACCTATCCTCTCCGCGGTGGTTCTCGATCAACCCGCCCTGCGCTAGATCACATACCGCGCAGCCGCGCTTCCCGCTGAGGCTGGGTGTGGCCAAAGCGCTGCGCAAGGCCGCAAAAGGTTGCGGAGCAGGGCGCGGTTTGGGCCGTAAGCTGCGCAGAGGCGCGGTGGCGGCGGCTGGTGAGGCCAAAAGTGAAGCTGCCAGCCATGCTGCGAATTTTCGCCTTGTTATTTTATCGCTCATATCTACACATATTCTTTGCTTGGGGCGTTTTAAATCCGAAATAAGGCTGTGTAATGCATAGGGCGATTTTGATTATGCTGGTTGCGATGTCGTTGATCCCTTTGGGGGATACGGCGGGTAAATTGATGACAGACCAAAGCGCTCTTTCACCGTTTTTCGCCGCTTGGAGCAGGTTTGCGGTTGGCGCCCTCATATTAGCTTTTTTTGTACGCCGCGCCGCATATAAACTGTTGTTGGATTGGCGTATTATCGCGCGGGCCAGCATATTGGTCTGCGGTATTACGTCCATTCTAACAGCCCTTTCCACTGTTCCAATTGCCACTGTGTATGCGGTGTTTTTCATCGGCCCTTTGATCAGCTATATCCTAGCTGTTCTTTTTCTGAAAGAGCCCATTGGCGGGCTACGTTTGGCTTTGGTTGCAGGCGGCTTTTTAGGGGTTGTGATCGTATCGCAGCCTCAGGGACAATTTGATCCAAATCTTCTTTTTGCCGTGTTGGCGGGGCTGTGTTATGGGGTTTTTTTGGCTTTGTCTCGCGCGCTGTCCGAGATTGCGCCACCCGTGGAGATTGCAGCCACTCAATTGGCCTATGGGGCATTTGTTCTTTTGCCTTTTGCGGTTTGGAATTGGCCGGGCATAACCCTTGAGCTGGGTTTTTTGGGGGCGGTATCCGGGATTGCCTCAATGGCTGGCAATTTGCTTTTAATAATGGCTTATGCTTTGGCGCCGGCCACGCGTTTGGCGCCTTTTGTTTATTTCCAGATCGTTATCGCTACGATCAGCGGCGCAGTGGTTTTTGACGATTGGCCGAATATGCTCAGCTGGACCGGCATTGCGGTTATTTTACTCTGCGGCGGCCTCTCGGCCAGCCGGGTGAGCCGCCCGAAGGCGCAGCCGGGTTGAGGAGATATCCGTCATTGGAATGGGAAGATAGCACCAACAAGGCGCGCTTTGGCGGCCTAAAAGCTGGCTTTGATGCATTGGCAGGCGGGCCGCACGATAAATTCTGCTGGCGCGCGCGTTAAGCGGCGCCATCTGGTCGCCGGGTCGCGCCAATATGCCAATGGGCACCGAATTCATAATGGTTTCCCATGCGTGCCATTTGTGAAACTGGTTCAGGTTATCGGCGCCCATCAGCCAAACAAAACGATATTGTGGATAGCGTTGTTTTAAGGCGGCAATCGTGTCGGATGTAAAACAGGTGCCGAGGTCACTTTCAATGCCGGTGATGTCAACCTTTGGGTGCTCCATCATTCGTTTTGCCGCGCGTATTCTGGATAAAAGCGGGTCTGGCCCCGTTGTTTTGAGCGGATTGGCGGGGCTGACCACCCACCAAACCCGATCAAGCCCGAAGCGGCGCAGCGCGTGCCGCGTTATTTCAACATGCCCCGCATGCGCAGGGTCGAAAGAGCCGCCCAAAAGGCCAATGATGCGTTGTGCTGCCATACTCTGCTCGCGTCTTTCTGGTTCGTGCGGGGCACGGATCGTATTCTTCTTCAATAACCACCCTAAAGACAGAAGTCATCCCCGCCGCTCCGGCTGCATCTGCAGAGTTTAAATTTTAACCTGAGGCGTTGCCCCCGCGCCCCCATTTGGGTATCTAACCATTCTGAATTAATGCCCTAAGGAGCAATCGAGATGGCCGCGTATCAATATGTTTATCACATGGATGGTGTTTCAAAGACCTATCCGGGGGGTAAGAAATGCTTTGAGAATATTCGATTGTCATTTTTGCCCGGCGTAAAAATCGGTGTGGTTGGGGTGAATGGCGCGGGTAAATCGACGCTGATGAAAATTATGGCGGGGCTTGATAAAGATTTTACAGGCGAAGCCTGGTCGGCCGAAGGCGCAAGAGTCGGCTATTTGTCGCAAGAGCCTAAATTGGACGAAGAGCTGAACGTTCGCGATAATGTGATGCTGGGCGTGGCCGAGAAAAAAGCCATTTTGGAACGCTATAATGAGCTGGCAATGAATTATTCCGATGAAACCGCGGATGAAATGGCCAATCTTCAAGATAAGATTGATGCAGAAAACCTGTGGGATTTGGATAGTCAAATCGATGTGGCAATGGAGGCGCTGAGATGTCCAGATGATGAGGCTGATGTGGCCACGTTATCCGGGGGTGAGCGGCGTCGGGTGGCCCTGTGTCGGTTGCTGCTCGAGGCACCCGATATGCTGCTACTCGATGAACCGACCAACCATTTGGACGCAGAAACCATCGCGTGGCTGCAGCAGCATCTGATCGATTATAAGGGTACAATTTTGATTGTGACGCATGATCGTTATTTCTTGGATGATATCACCGGTTGGATTCTTGAGCTGGATCGCGGCAGCGGCATTCCTTATGAGGGAAATTACTCAAGCTGGCTGGAACAAAAGGCCAAACGCCTTTCGCAAGAGGCACGCGAGGATAAGAGCCGGCAAAAAACGCTTGAGCGCGAATTGGAATGGATGCGCCAGGGTCAAAAAGCCCGGCAAGCCAAACAAAAAGCCCGGATCAATGCCTATAATGATCTGGCCAATCAATCCGAGCGCGAGAAAATTAGCCGCGCGCAAATCGTTATTCCAAACGGGCCGCGGCTAGGTGGTAAAGTGATCGAGGTGGATGGTTTACACAAAGCCATGGGTGACAAACTGCTGATCGAAAATCTTGAGTTCTCTTTGCCACCGGGGGGTATCGTGGGGGTAATTGGCCCGAACGGGGCTGGCAAATCAACGCTTTTCAAAATGCTCACGCAGCATGAAGCGCCGGATGCGGGCGCTATTACCTATGGGGATACGGTTGAATTATCCTATGTTGATCAGTCGCGGGATGATTTGAAAGACGATGCTACCGTGTGGGAGGCGATCGCCGATGGTCAAGATATCATCCATCTTGGCGATGCCGAAGTGAATTCACGTGCCTATTGCTCGGCGTTTAATTTCAAAGGGGGCGATCAACAAAAAAAGGTGGGGTTGCTGTCTGGAGGAGAGCGCAATCGCGTTCATATGGCCCGGCTGCTGAAATCAGGCGGTAACGTATTGCTGCTCGATGAACCGACGAATGATCTTGATGTAGAAACCTTGCGCGCGCTTGAGGACGCTCTGGTCGATTTTGCAGGTTGCGCGGTTGTGATCTCGCATGATCGCTTTTTCTTAGACCGGATTTGCACGCATATTTTGGCCTTTGAAGGCGAGGCGCATGTGGAATGGTTTGAAGGAAACTTTGCCGATTATGAAGAGGATAAGAAGCGGCGTTTGGGCGCGGATGCTTTAAAGCCGAAGCGGATAAAGCATAAAAAGTTTTCTCGATAATAGCGAATAATTTTACACTGATCAGTAAAGTCTGAAATTGAGAGAATAACTTTTAAATTTTAGGCTGTTTCTCTGACAAATATATTGAATATGACGGCTGATCTTGTTTTACTCTCAGAGGTAAAATGGAGAAAGAGCTGATGAAAAAATTTGTCATTATGGCGGCTGTAATCTGCGGTCTTAGTGGGTGCAGCACGTTGTCTGATTATAATATGAACCCTGCAGACTGGTTTTCAGGCGCTAGCGAGTAAACCGTTCAGAGGCGCCGGTTATACGGCGCCTCTGGGTGTTGCCCCACTTTGTTGCGCCTTATAAGCGCTAGCCTGCAACACCGCTTTGAGAATCGGCAGTCGTTCTTTGCCGGCGCATTATGAGCATCAAGAACAGGCAGACTACAAACAAGCCTCCGATATCCCCAATCACGAAGATCAGCATGGCGAAGCTTTGTCCTCCCGTGAACCCGTTAAAAATTGCGGCGTTGAATATGCTGGCAAAGGATCCAATGAGAAAAACGGGTATGAATTTCGGAACGTGCATCGCTGTTGCAAAAAAATCAAAGCCGCAGCGTTTGAAACATTCAAATGTGAGAGGAACGATTACAAGACCCGCAATCATTCCGATCGCGGCGGCATTGGTAAAGCCCGGCAACCCCAATATCATATAATGGCCCAGAACAACGCCGGGCATCAGCAAGAAAATCGATTTCCAGCCATAGAGCCACGCTGTAAGAACGCGCACAGCATGCGGAAAAAACAATAGACTGCCGAAAATCTCTACACCCAGCGCCCAATTTTGCACGGGCTGGACGATTTGGATTGTCAATAACAATCCAAATATATATGCCAGCGACGGTATGTAAAACTCGATTGTGCGCATAGGATATGCCTCCGATGCGATTAGTATAAGCTGGTGACTATTAAGTTAAAAGTAAGGACATCCTTACCTTTTAGGGTTGTTTAAGGCCTTGTAATTAGCGCTCTTTATTGCGACTGGATTATATATCCACCACGACCCTTGCCATTATAAGCCAGGTGATTTTGATCAATAAGAGACTTCAACGCGCGGAAAATAGACGGGCGAGATGAGGATTTTAAAAACCGATGTGCAAGAATATCTTTGGTTTTAACAATCGGTGCAGCGTCTTTTAATTCGACGCATGCGAGCATCACATCACGCTCAAGGTGAGACACATCTGTGAGCCCAACTTCGCTTTCCATATCCAGCATTAAGCCTCTCAGTTTCGCTAAATGTGTTAACGATGACATGATAAGTTCCTTTGACCAGTTACTCTCGAGTTCTATAACAAAAAAACGATTAATAAAATAGCAATTATCAAAACGAACTAATAAACAGACATATTTTGTGAAAATCTATGATTGATTGCGCTATCAAATCCGGTTCCGTCCCCGGAGCCTGGTGCTTTATGTCATAGTCTTAAAGTGAGGGCGGTGGCGTGCGTTTGCGATCCTTATCAGCCGCCGCGGTTAACGCGGGTGCGCTGTTTGTAAGGCCGCGGGCGGCGAAGATGATTCAAACAATAAATAAACGCCAAGGCTTGCTTTTACAAATATGCATTTAAACTAAACTTTTGATACAAGGCACGGGGCTTGTTTCATGCCAATGTGAGCAATGCCTGCAATAAAATTTGCCCCAGCGGAAGAATGCCATTGGATAGGTTAGCGGACGCTGATTCGGCATTGTACGGCTGTCTTTCCGCCAATTTTTAAGACAATATGGTCTCCAGATTGCACCAAATGCATGCCAAGGGCGGTTCCTCCGAGAACTATATTTCCGGATGCCATCTTCAAATCATACTCTGCCAAATGAGAGGTGAGCCAATCCAATGAAGATCTTGGTCCCCCGTCCATCGGCCACATGTTACCAGCATCGATTTCGGCGCCATTCACTTCTAGCGATAGAATTGATTTCTCGCCATATATGTTGGGCAGGCCTTTCCAATTTTGATCGGGCAGAATTATTCCTTTATTCAGACCATTATTCGCAATCAGTTCTGACAAAGATTTTTTGGGAGCGCGAAAAACGAAATTATGCAATTCAATCACTGGGAAGACGGAGGTGATTTCGCCGCCTGCTCCGGTCTGAAAAGCCATTTCAGCTTCAATAGCTAAATTATCAAATTGATTGAGGTTTAGCGTGGCGCCGCTTTGATGAATTTCTTGGTTGAACAAAGTCCCGCGAATTGGCCCCTGCATGCCAAAAAGTTTTATTATGCCAGGCCCCGTACATCCCACCTTGTAACCGGCTATTGTCTCACCTTTTTGTAGCCTCAATTTGACCATGGTGTCTTGGATGGCATAGGCTTCATTGATGGTTATGTGAAAGCCTTCATCCCTGAATATAGTGCCTGGTTTGTTGCTTTGGTAATCTGCCAGCTGTCGACGTGCCCAGGCATCGATTTTATGTGTCATTTAAATTTATCTACCGCGCTCGTAATCTACAGTTTATTCACCTTGAAGCCTATCTTAGCAAAGAGCACTTGATCAAGGCAGCGCCCGACTTTCTTTTGCCTATGTGATGAAAGCTCGTTGAAGATATAACCACATTGTTGCGGTACAATAATGGGTGATCAGGTTAGGGTTGGCGCCTGTTTATCAAGGGCCACGCATCGAGCGTTTAAAATACCTTCCGACCAAATCACCATTGCCATGATTTTTAGAGCCTGCCATTGTTATGGGCGAAAATAACTAAACGAGCGATCGCAAATACTCACACTGGGAGGTTTTAATAATGCCTAGCGATATACAGGAAGCAAAATGCTTTTGTGGAGAGACAGCAATACATTTCAAAAATGATCCTATGATGCATGTCATGTGTCATTGCACCGATTGCAAGGTTCTTTTTGACGGCTCGTCCAAAATGTTTGTTTACACTGAACTTGATGTTGAGCTGTCGGGAGCTTTTCAAACCTTTAGCTATAAAGGCGGCAGTGGGAATTTGCTGAACCTGACTTTTTGTAGCTCATGCGGCATGAATGTGTGTACTAAGCCAGATTTACTTGAAGGGATGGTGTATATATTTTCGGGTATGTTGCGCGGGTTTTATGAATTCAAACCGAATGTAGAATTGTTTACAGATCATAGATTTCCATGGGAAAAACAGCCAGACACGGCGATCCAATCCTATTCCCATAATGGCACGGTTGAGCGGATAGGAGAGCTTTTGGAAAATTTGGATCAACGAGGATAAACAATCCATCTTGCACAGGGTAATGATTGCACACACACGCGCTATTCGCTGCGTGTCGACTTGGACCAAAGGCGAAAAAAGTCATCTTAGTTAGGCGGAACAAAAACACCGCTCATGATCAAAGAAAGCTGTCTCTTTGACCTTAACATTTGGTCGACAGCCATTTCAATTTATCGTAACGTTCATTTATGAAAATTGATGGAAATATAGCTGCGCAAGTCGCCCTACAAGCCAGAAACACCGCGCCTAAAGCGCCGGTGGTTGCGCATAAAACGAACGGGGCTAAAGGTGAAAACTCTGCTGATGTGGTTCTATCTCAAGAGCTCATTGCAAAAAACTACCTTAAAGTGACGGCATCCATGGAAGCGGGAAAATCCAGAGGAGCATCGCTGTCCAAAATTTCAGATAACTACGATAATATTCCAAAGGTTGGCCTGTTAAATGCCAATTCGGGGCCAAAATCTGGACCAGCTTCGGTATCGTTAGAACTATCTGGCATTCGTAGAGATACGATCACTATGATGAACGAATTGCCCGTTGAGGTGAATATTCAAGTGGCAGACGAGATTCGTGCGTTAATTGCCAAGAATGAGTGGCCTACAGATACCAAGTCAATCAACGAAAAAATCAAACAGATTACAAACGCCATTCAATCTCAGCTTTAAAGCTGGGCTATGCCTTTTTATTCCCGCTTTATTAATGGGGGCCTGAAAATAGCTTGGTCATTCGGTGATGTGCTGTCAGCCTCTCATTTAGTATCATATCTGCGCCCCATATGACCAACGACAAACCTCCTTGCTTTTGGTATGTTTTCATTTTTTTAAAGAACGGGTTTGAGAATGAATTTCGCTTACCCAAACCTTTGCTGACAAAAGCATCGTTCAGAGTTTAGGGCGGTTTTTCAGTTCGCATGGGTAAATTTAATTGACCAGCAGCTACTCGTCACTTTGTATAAAAAACATAAGTCGAAAGGGTTGGTGTCGGGTATGTCAGGTAAAATCAAAAGTTTTCAGAAAGAAAAAAATTATAAAAGTTTTACTTTCACCTGACATCGGTGACACCCTCTAGAAGAGTACGTCCTTATCTTTACCTTCAATCACATCCTTTTCATTCTACCGACGAAGAACCCCGGCCCGGTACGCATGGGCCACACCCCCTATGCCCGTTATATATACTTGGGCTTTGACAGTGAGGTGAGCTGTGGGTGTGTTAACCAGTTTGTAAAAGATTGACGGAAGTTAAAGATCATCTGGCTTTGAAGACGATCTTGCCTTCTTGTCGGCATCAAATAAGTGCTGCAGCCTGACACATTACACGCAATTTGTCCTCAGCTAGTTTTGGTGAAAGGAGGCCTAACCCACAATCGGGAGCAACTACCAGCCGATCTCGGTCGATATGGTTCATTGCTGCTTGAAGCCGTTCCCTTACTTCGTCGACCGTTTCTAGGCGGCTGGATGCTATTGCGACAGCACCAAAAATAACAGTTTTATTTTGAAACTGTTCTAAAAGTGACAAATCATTACAACAATGCTTGTCCTCGATCGAAATCTGATCAAATGCTGCTTCATCAATTGCTTCACTAAGTTGATGGTAACTTGTTGGATCTGCTTTTTTATAATCATCATCATCTAAGTGATCGGGGTAACCGCAACACATATGAACAATTCGTGTCACAGAGTCTGGTACATTATGAAAGCACCTCTCTAATCCCTCCATACCAAAGCCCAGTGCTTCTTTTACCGAGCGAGCAAACAGAGGCTCATCAACTTGGATGTACTTACATCCTGCTTCTACCAGCGAAAGGATTTCTTTATTCACTGTTTCTGCCAAGGCTGCGTTTAACTTTGGACGATCGTTGTAAAAACAATCTGCTGTTGTATCCATTATCGTCAAAGGTCCTGGCAAGGTAAATTTTACTGGTTTGGAGCTCAAATTCTGACTGGCTACATAATCGTGCACACTGTAGCTCTTTCCCGAATGGCTAATTTTATTTCTGATTGCGGGTAGGTCAGTTTCATATGCGCCATCACGTAGAACCCGATGTTCTAAAGTTTCAAAATCAAAGCCGTCTAAATGACGGCAATGGTAGTGGATATAATTTTCACGCCGAACTTCGCCATCTGTAGGAATTGAAATTCCAGATCTAAGCTGAATATCCAAAATCTCTTTGGTAGCTTTTAAAAAGAGATCTTCATGAGCGTTCTGATTCTTTATGTCTCTTGAATACATCCTTGTCGTTTCAGCAGTATTCATTCCTCCAGTTTCACGAGACAGATCAAACCAATCTCGAATCGGAACGTACTTGGGCTTAGGAAAGGCACCGATTGTTGTAGTCTCTAATGGAGCCATTATCTGTAATCCTTCTACCGAAAATTCGATTTTTATTTTCGGATATTATACTGTGAAAGCAAAACCGTTAAAACCCTTGGTGTCGGGTGTGCAGGGTAAAACCAAAAGTTTTCACATCGAAAAAAGTTATAAAAACTTTGTTTTCACCCTACACCGGCGACACCCTTTAGAAGAGGGCGCCCCTATCTTTACCTTCAATCACTGCCTTTTCGTACCAACTCTAACTAATACGAGCCTGCTACGCATGGGCCACACCCCCTATGCCCGTTATATATACTCGGACTTTGACAGTGAGGTGTGCTGTGGGTGTGTTAACCAATATGGTGTTGCTGGTTTGCAGAAGCTCATCAAAAACGTCTGAGTAATGTATATAGGTTAGCTTACAGGCGCCTGATCCTTATCGTTCCTAGTATCGGTAATGTAATACATCGGGGGTACGACAGAAGAAACAAAGAGTGTCTTTGGCTGGGAGCCTCAGGGTACTTAAAGTTGGATCTTACAGCTCACCTTTAAGCTTTTATTATCTTCTATATTTAGAGATGATAAATGATTTAAGGCTACTTAAAGTATCTCTTAAAGTAGGCCTTAAGCTTTCAATTCTAACTTTGATAAAAAAGATAGAGATTCTTCTTAAAGGATATACTTTAAGTAATCTTAAGCTTCCCATCTCTTCCAATTTTAAAAGGGAGAAGGAGCTTTAAGATCCAGCTTAAGCTTCACCCAAAGCCGCCTTCTCCTGTCTTTTTTTGTCGTATCACCAAAGGGTGCACAGTCTACTTCAGGCGATGAGTGGCCTCATGCTGACCGCCTAACTATCCTAACATTATGACCATCATGCAGCTTAGAAAAACTTTTGTCCTCGAGTAGCTTTTTGTCTGTGGCTAGGACTATGTCATCAGATTTGATTTGCTCACGCTGAACAGCCTTAAAACGGCTCTCAAAGCGCTCTGGAAGCTGATCAACAACTCCATTATCCAAGTCAAACTGCCTAAAGATGCGGGACATGGGTTGCGTGTTAAGAAAATAGTAAATGCCTCTCCATCGAGGAGCGTTCTTATCTCGCCGCTGGAGGATCCACTGAATGCGATCTCTACATTCAATGAGGCGGTAACGGTTACTGAGATATGTAATAACAAACGGGTAGTCTTGGCTTTGTTCTTTCTTCATTTTTGATTTCCGGGAAATGCAAAAGCAAGCACCGCCACATCTAATGTGGGCTAACTCCATCAATGTCATGATTGCAGATCGCTTTTGCGGTTACTGGCATTTCACCTGCTCAAATGCATACCAAAACAATACTATACTTTCGGATATAAATCAATAATAGATTTAACCCAAAGATATATTTTTATAACAAGCGTCAAATGGAAAGTAGAGCAAGTGATTTGTCATTTATTGCAACAGGGTGCATGAATTTCGTTACGTTTTTCTAGACAGATTTTGGACCACATGGCACCATCACTGTGAAACTTAACCTTTGGCGAGCTTATGTCTGAAGAAGAAATTGAACGTAAGATAGCAGTCATCTTTGCTACCGATGTTGTCGGATATAGCAAACATATGGAAGACGATGAGAGCAGCACGATTAAAAATCTTCGTGCCTGCGAGAAAATCCTAACTGCATTGTTCAAAAAGCATAAGGGCCGCTTGTTTAATACGGGTGGAGACTCTTTCCTGGCGGAATTTCCAAGTGCAGTCTCAGCAGTTGAATGCGCTGTAGAGTTTCAGAAAGCTATCAAAAATAGAAACTCCTCGGAAGATACGTCTGTAAAGCTAGAATTCCGCATAGGGATCAACTCAGGTGATGTTGTTAAGGAGAAAGATAATCTATTAGGAGATGGGGTAAATATAGCTGCAAGGCTAGAAGCTTTGGCTCAGACAGGTGGGATTACGCTATCGAAAAGCGTCTATGATTTTGTCAAAGGCAAGACCTCCCATGAGTTCAACGACATTGGTCTTCAAAAGGTTAAGCAAAACGAATTTCATGCCTATGACCTAATCCTACAACCAAACCAAAAACGGCGAGTAAAAGCTAAAAATTCCTATAGTTCAAAAATGCTGTTAGCCGTTGCTTGCATAGTTTCTTTAGTATTAGCAATCAGTGCCTCGTTATATTTGATGCAAGGAAATCAGACTAAAAAAGATATTGAGCAGCTAATAGCAGAGTCCGATCGAGCGATGGTCTTAGTGATGCCATTTGAAAATAGGTCAGGTGATAGTGCTGACGATCAGTTGAGCAAAGGAATGACAGATATTATTATATCATCTCTGTCCAGTTATCCTCGCTTGTTGGTGCAGTCCAGCAACACAAGTGAATTTATTAAAAAACAAGGTTATTCTGATGCGGAGATAAAAGAAAATTATCTAGTGAATTATGTTTTAAAGGGTTCAAATCAGGTTTCTGCAGACAAAATACGAACCACAGTTGAACTTTCAGATATTGTAAAACAAAAAATAATTTGGTCAGAAAAATACGACTTTGAATTGACGGATATTTTTGAAGTACAGGATACTATTTCGGCAAAAATACTCAACAAATTACAAATTAAACTTACGATGGACCAGTCCTTTGAGGACACAAGAAAATATTTCAAAAGTCCTGAAAATTGGCAACGATATTTGAAGGCGAATTCACTTTGGCTCACATTTTCCTTAGAGGGTGTTAAAGAAGCTGGTTTGCTCTTTGATACAATATTTGAAACTGAACCAAATAACCCACTCGTGTTATCTATGTATGCTTGGTATTTTACCGCTCAAGCAAGTGTAGGTCTAAGAGATTGGAACATCTCAAGAGATATGGTTTCTGTAGCCAAACGGGCGGTAGAATATGGGCCCGAACTTTCTGACGGCTACAGTCTATTAGCTGGTCTTATGATTAAACAGCCACAAGAATTTCCAGAATACGATGATGAGGAAATTAAAATTATTGCTAAAGAGTACGCCCTAAAAGCTGCTGAGTTAAATCCTCGTGGTATAATAAGTATATTGGCCGCTGCAAATTCTTTATTTACAGTTGGATTATTTAACGAAGCTTTGGAGAATTATGAAAAAGCTCTTGCAGTAGCTCCACACCCACCGGCTAACGTAAAGCTGAATTACTCGATGGCATTACTTTACCTTGAAAACTACGATAAAGCGAACGACCTAGCAACTGACCTGTCCGAAAATGAACAATATTTTGGTGGATCACAACTAGGTGGACTTGGAATAAAAACTTTCATTGCAATGCAAAGAGAGCAGAAATCTGAGGCAAAGCGATTAGTAGAAAAAATGGTAGAAATTGACCCTGACATAAAGTGGAGCTCTTTGAGGCGAGCAATGAAGACTTTCATTATAACGGATGAAAAATTTCTCCAGAAACTAAAAGAAACACTGAAAGAAGCCGGTATCAATGCCTGAGTAACATCCTGTCAGTCAAACTTAGCGTAAGAGGAAGCTGCCGAGCGGTTGAAAAATAATCTACTTTTATATCACCTAAAATTATCTTTATTGGCTCCATCCGATATCCAAGCCCATAATTATTGCCAATTGAACTTACTGACTTCCACCCACCAATTTGATCAATCAGATCCATTGGGCATTCCACAGCTCTCAGACGGTCTCTGAATGTATGCCTAAGGCTATGTGCAGTCAGACCATCAAAGTCCTTCTTCAGCCACTTATTGAGGGCATTAGACGCATGCGTGGCATAACACTTTTCATCTCGAATATATCTTGGGAATAGGTAGGTATCATCTGCCTGCTTGAATGCTTGTTCCATAGCCAGTTTGGCATATCCAACCAAGGGTACGGTTCTTTGGCTGCTCCTCGTCTTTAACCTTCTTGCTGAATTGGCTCGTATATGGATCAGGTCATTCGCAAGATCGATGTCTTCCAGCTTAAGCCCCACGATCTCTGCTAGCCTACAGCCTGTTTCTCCTAAAAGTGGCATCAGCAACTTGATCTGACTTCCGGAAGCTAAAGCTTTGTCGTATCCCCATTTGAGTTGTTCATTGGTAAAGGTGCCTCGCTTATGGCTATCTTCACCTTCTCCCTTGATGAACAGTCTTGAGAAGGGGTTACGCTTATCCAAGTCCAGCTCTGCATAGGCATAATTGAGAATGGCAGACAGGCTGTTGATACGCTTTCTGATCGTTGCGGTTTTATTACCGCTCATTTCTAGATGACGAAGAAAAAGCTTGGCATCTTCACGCATGTATTCTGCTACATCTCTATCTCCCGCCAAAGAGATAAAAGACTGCAGAGCTATTCTCGGTGGGCGAGGATCAATGCCTTTTACTCCCACATATTCCGTTGCAATTTCAGAAAGTTTAAAAGATCTTGGTTTAAAGCTGGATAGAATAGTAGGAATATCGACCGGCTGTATTGAGGTCGTATTACTCCAAGATCCCTCCAATACATTACCCAGACGTTTTGCATAAGCTTCAGCTTCTTCAGGGCATTTGGACAAAGCTTGCCTGATGAATAGACCATAGGCTTTCACTGCGTGCTTAGGTACATGGCGGTTATAATAAAAGGTGCCTGAACGGCATATTATGTACGGAATGAGTGACACGACGGTCTCTCTCGATGATCAAACTCGAAGGAATTTCAATAAGTTGCGCTGAAAATATGGCGATCCCTGCAGGACTCGAACCTGCAACCTACTGCTTAGAAGGCAGTTGCTCTATCCAGTTGAGCTAAGGGACCGACGACTGGAACATCGACTATCACACTGTCTTATTTTGCCGCTGGCGCCATGTCAAATGTTCAGCGGTTTTGAGCAAATTCTAGTTGGTAAATTTGCGCTTAGCTTAACCGGCCATGGCAATGCTTGAATTTCTTTCCAGAACCGCAGGGGCATGGATCATTGCGTCCTGGATTTCCCCAAGTTGACGGATCATCTTCAACAAATCCACTTTCTGCCTTTGCTGTTTGTGATGTTTGTGATGTTTGCATTCGGGCTTGGGTTTGCTTTTGCTGCGCAACCATCTGCTGCATCATCGCCTGCTGCTCGGCCTCTGTCATTGGTCGCACCAATGATAACTGTTTGCTTACATCGGTGCGTAAGCTGGTCAACAGGCTTTCAAACAATTGAAAAGCCTCAGATTTATATTCATTTAAGGGGTCGCGCTGGGCATATCCGCGAAAGCCAACCACGCTGCGCAAATGCTCAAGCGTTATCAGATGCTCGCGCCATTTGCTGTCAATCGTTTGCAAAAGTACCTGCTTTTCGACTTGCCGCATCGTTGTGGGCCCAAAAGCTATGGCTTTCTCCGCCATCATTTTATCTGAAGCATCCTCAAGGCGCTCACGAATGCTTTCGTCATCCACGCCTTCCTCATCTGCCCAATCTGTGATCGGCAAATCCATATTCAGCTGCTCTGCAACAGCCGTCTGTAAGGCTTCGCTTTCCCATTGTTCTGCATAGGATTTTGGTGGCATATAGGTGGTCACAAGATCGTCAATCACATCATGACGCATATCTTGAGTCACATCCGACAAGTCTTCTGATTGCAAAATATCCAAGCGTTGCTCAAAAATTGCGCGGCGTTGATCATTCATCACATCGTCGAATTTAAGCAATTGCTTTCGTATATCAAAATTGCGGCCCTCAACCTTTGACTGAGCGCGTTCCAACGATTTGTTAACCCAAGAATGGGTAATGGCTTCGCCTTTTTCCATTCCGAATTTTGACAAGACTTTATCCAAGCGCTCAGAGCCAAAGATCCGCATCAAGTCATCATCAAGGCTGAGAAAAAACGAAGATCGGCCCGGGTCGCCTTGGCGGCCCGAACGGCCACGCAATTGGTTGTCAATCCGCCGGCTTTCATGACGCTCGGTGGCCAAAACGAATAAACCGCCCGCCTCCAGAACCCGCTGCTTTTCTGCGCTGGTTTCTGCTTCAATCGTACGGCGCAAATCCTCTGGATTTGCTTCAGGGGTTTCGGCCAAGGCGCTCAATATTTTCATCTCAACATTGCCGCCCAGTTGAATGTCCGTTCCTCGACCGGCCATATTGGTGGCAATCGTCACCGCACCAAATTTCCCGGCATCCCCGACTATTTGCGCTTCTTGCTCATGTTGACGCGCATTCAACACATTATGTTGGATTTTGGCTTTTTTCAGCATTTGAGACAGGGCTTCAGATTTTTCAATCGAAGTGGTGCCAACCAAAATTGGCTGACCTTTATTATGCGCTGTTTGGATTTCTTCGACGATCGCGGTATATTTTTCATCTGCGGTGCGGTACACACGGTCATCTTCATCAATGCGCGAGATCGGGCGGTTCGTTGGCACTTCTACGACGCCCAGCTTATAGATTTCCATGAATTCTTCGGCTTCCGTATTGGCGGTACCGGTCATGCCTGCCAATTTATCGTAAAGCCGGAAATAATTTTGAAACGTCACGCTGGCCAAGGTAAAGTTTTCCGACTGGATCGTACAATTCTCTTTGGCTTCAATGGCTTGGTGTAGCCCGTCCGACAGGCGCCGCCCCGCCATCATACGCCCGGTGAACTCATCGATTAACACAACTTCATTGTTGCGCACGATATAATCCTTATCGCGGGTGAAAAGCTTGTGCGCGCGCAGGCCTTGATTGACGTGATGTACAAGGGTTGTGCTTTCCGGATCATACAGACTTTGGGTTTCGGGCAGGATCTGTTTTTGCCGCAATAGGTCTTCTAAGAAATCATTGCCTTCATCCGTGAAGTTCGCGTTTCTGGATTTTTCATCCAGCGTGTAATGCTCTTCGGTCAGCTCTGGGATCACAGCGTCGATCGCTTGATATAAGTCCGAGCGGTCCTGCGCTTGCCCCGAAATGATCAAGGGCGTGCGGGCTTCATCGATCAGGATACTATCAACCTCATCCACAATCGCAAAATGATGTTGTTTTTGATACATCTGCGAGAGTTCGGTTTTCATATTATCGCGTAGATAATCGAACCCGAGCTCATTGTTGGTGGCATAAGTTACATCGCAGGCATAGGCTTTTTGTTTTTCACCCTCGTCTTGATTGGGGTAGACCACGCCCGTGGTAAGGCCCAGCGCCCCATAAACGTTTGACATCCATTCGCTGTCACGTTTGGCCAGATAGTCATTCACGGTAACAACATGAACGCCCTTGCCCGTCAGCGCGTTCAAATAGGCGGGAAATGTGGCCACCAAGGTTTTTCCTTCACCGGTCTTCATTTCTGAAATATTGCCTTGATGCAGAAAAATTCCCCCCATCAATTGCACGTCAAACGCGCGCAAACCCAAAGTGCGCTTTGCGGCTTCGCGGCAATTGGCAAACGCTTCGGGCAACAACTCATCTAATGTGGTACCGCTGTTTAACCGGGTTTTGAACTCTTGGGTTTTGGCAATGATAGCCTCATCAGAGAGGGCCTGATAATCAGCCTCTAAGGCATTGATTTTTGCAACCAGCGGCATGGTTGATTTTATCACGCGGTCATTCGGGGAACCGAATACTTTTTTTGCCAGTTTTCCGAACCCTAACATGGTCTCTCCAATCAATAATCATGCAACTATCTGCATGTCGGCCTTGCTCTGATGGGCAAGTCTGAATAGGTGTAAAGCGGGCAGCCTTAACACCATAAGCGATGTAAGGGCCCCGATAGTGAGTGTCAACGCCAGCCAGAGGCGGCAGGTTATAAATAAAGGAAAAAGGCGATGGGTTTTCATAAATTGGTTCTGCTCGCAGCGACGTGCTGCACATTTGGCAGTGGTGCTTGGGCGCAAGAGGCGGTTTCGGCTGAAACGGTTGTGGCCCGCGTGAATGGCGAAGCAATCACGCTTGGGCATATGCTCTTGGTGCGGGAAAGCTTGCCGAATGAATATAAATCTTTGCCCGATCGCCAATTGTTTGATGGGATCTTAGAGCAATTGGTGCAGCAGACTATTCTATCGCAAAAAAGTTCGGCCCCTGATTCTTTGCAAATCAGGTTAACGCTTGAAAATGATCGCCGTTTGATGCGGGCTGCACGGATGATTGAACAATGGTCAGAACAGCCAATCAGTGAAGGCGCCATACAAGACGCTTATGAAGCAGCTTATTCGGGCGTCGATCAAGGCTTGGAATATAAAGCGGCGCATATTTTGGTGGAAACGGAAGCGGCAGCGCTTGAGTTGATCGAGAAGGTGAACGCTGGAGAAGAGTTTTCGGCTTTGGCGCGTGACTTTTCGACTGGGCCATCTGGCCCGGGAGGCGGCGACCTTGGCTGGTTTGGCAAGGGCATGATGGTGCCGCCGTTTGAGCAGGCGGTCATAGAACTGGAAGTGGGCGAAGTGTCAAAGCCTGTGAAAACAGATTTTGGATGGCATGTTATTCTTTTGAATGAAACGCGCGCCGTGGAAAGCCCCGCCCTAGAGGATGTGCGCGAAATGATCGTTGAGGATCTACGCCGCGCTGCGGTTGAGGCTGAGATGGCTGTTTTGAGAAGCCAAGCTGATATAGAACTGATCGAAGATCCGCAAATCGATCCCGGCGCGGTGAAAAATTTTGAGTTGTTATCGCAGTAAAGGAGCCTGAATATGGCAAAGTCTCCCTTGGCTCCAGCGCAGTTTCCCGCGCTGCCCAATGTGGCAGGGGTGCGGTTTGGCACTTTGGCGGCTGGCATTAAATACCAAAACCGCCCCGATGTGATGTTGGCAGAATTGGCGCCTGGCACCAGCATAGCTGGCGTGTTTACACAATCGGCCACCCGCTCTGCAGCGGTGTTGGATTGCCAAAAAAAGCTGGGCCTGCCGGCCGCTGAGGGCGCTGCTATTTTGGTGAATTCTGGCAACGCGAATGCCTTTACCGGCCATCGTGGTATGGCCTCTGTTGAGGCTTTGACAAAAGCGATTGCTGATCAGCTTAAGCTGTCTGAAACGCGGGTTTTCACCGCCTCGACTGGCGTGATCGGTGAGCCTTTGCCGCATGAAAAAATTTCAACACGGATGCCAGAGTTGATTGCCGATCTTGACGCAGAAGGCATCGCCATGGCTGCGCGAGCGATTATGACCACGGATACCTATCCCAAGGGCGCAAGCGCGCAGGTGGAAACCTCGTCTGGACCGGTAAATATTGTTGGCATTGCAAAGGGGTCCGGCATGATCGCGCCCGATATGGCCACAATGCTGGCCTATATTTTCACCGATGCGCAGATAGAACAGGTTGAGTTGCAGGGTCTTTTATCTTCGTTAAACGAGGTGACGTTCAACGCCATTACCGTCGACAGCGATACCTCAACCTCGGATACGTTGATTTTGGCAGCCACCGGAGCTTCGGGGCACCGCGTGTCTGCGCAGAATGCGGCCTTTGTGGAAGGCTTACATCAGGTGATGCGCGATCTGGCGCATCAGGTGGTCCGCGATGGGGAAGGCGCGCGTAAATTTGTTGAAATAAGGCTGACGGGCGCCGCTAGTGATCAGGATGCCAAGCAACATGCCAAAGCCATCGCAAATTCGCCTTTAGTGAAAACAGCGCTTGCGGGTGAGGATCCCAATTGGGGGCGGATCGTTATGGCTCTTGGAAAATCCGGCGCTGCGGCTGAGCGTGATCTGATCAAGATTTGGTTGGGCGATATTTTGGTTGCCGAGCAAGGCTGGGTGGCGGCCAGCTATAGCGAGGAACAGGGCGCGGCCTATATGAAAAATGCGGAATTGGTAATCGCGGTTGATTTGGGTATGGGCAGCGGTGCGGCCACCGTTTGGACCTGTGATTTGACCCATGATTATATTTCGATCAATGCGGATTACCGCTCGTGAAAACGGTTTTGGTTTCTGCGGTTGCGCTGGTTGATGCCGATGGGCGCGTGCTGATTGCACAGCGCCCTGCGGGCAAAGCCATGGCTGGGTTGTGGGAATTTCCCGGCGGTAAGATTGAGCCAGGTGAAACGCCTGAAGCGGCGCTTATGCGAGAATTGAAAGAAGAGTTGGGCATAGAAACCTGGGATAGTTGTTTGGCACCGCTTACCTTTGCCAGCCACAGCTATGATGATTTCCATTTGCTCATGCCTTTGTTTATTTGCCGTAAATGGCAGGGCATTGTGGCGCCCAAAGAGGGGCAGCAATTGAAGTGGGTTTACGCCAAAGAGCTGCGCGATTATCCAATGCCGGCGGCCGACATACCGCTGATTCCGATTTTGCGCGATTGGCTATAAAAGCCTGCTTATCACTTGGCTTGCGATACGCACCAAGTTT
This sequence comes from Rhodobacteraceae bacterium IMCC1335, assembly GCA_039640495.1. Lineage (NCBI taxonomy): Bacteria > Pseudomonadati > Pseudomonadota > Alphaproteobacteria > Rhodobacterales > Paracoccaceae > Rhodobacteraceae bacterium IMCC1335. Next base: position 3,487,017 of record CP046864.1, on the reverse strand, counting down.
AAGCCGTTCCACATAAAAAAACCGCCCCAGCAGGGGGCGGCTTTTTTTGTTGTTCCAGATGTCGCGAATTAGCTGAGCACCCGCTCAATCTCTTGACGCTCAAAGATTTCGATCACGTCATTGGCGCGAATATCTTCATAATTTTCAAACGCCATGCCGCATTCCTGACCAGATTGAACCTCTGGAACTTCGTCTTTGAAGCGCTTGAGCGTTTTCAACGTGCCTTCATGGATCACCACATTGTCACGCAGCAGGCGCACGCCAGCGCTGCGCCGCGCCACACCTTCGGTGATCAGACAGCCGGCAACTCGACCAACCCCAGAGACTTTAAACACTTCTTTGATCTGCGCATAGCCGATGAAGTTTTCGCGAATTTCGGCACTTAGCAAGCCGCTGGCGGCGGCTTTTACATCATCAACAAGATCATAAATCACCGAGTAATAACGGATTTCAACGCCTTTTTGATTGGCTGAATTGCGCGCAGGCGCGTTGGCTCGCACGTTAAAGCCGATCACGGGTGCGCCGGATGCTTCGGCCAGCCCAATATCGCTTTCGGTGATCGCACCAACACCCGAATGCAGCACGCGCACGCGCACTTCCTCATTGCCAATTTTATCCATCGCCTGAACGATTGCTTCGGCAGAGCCTTGCACATCGGCCTTCACCAAAACGGGCAGTTCTGAGATGTTTTCATCTTCCTTGGCTTTTGCCATCAGCTGTTCAAGGGTAGTGGCTGCCCCCGCTGCCGCGCGCTTCTCTTTGGCTAAATTGGCGCGGTAATCCGCAATTTCGCGGGCTTGAGCTTCGGTTTCCACCACGTTTAGAACATCGCCCGCTTCGGGTGTTCCGTTGATGCCGAGCACCTCAACCGGTACTGATGGGCCCGCAGTTTTGATACGCTCGCCCTTATCATTGATCAAGGCGCGCACTTTTCCCCATTGCTCACCAACAACGAAAATATCGCCTTGGTTCAAGGTGCCTTTTTGCACCAAAACTGTAGCAACGGGACCGCGGCCCACATCCAGCTGCGCTTCAATCACAGCGCCTTGCGCGGCGCGGTCAGGGTTGGCGGTCAATTCTAAAATCTCGGCTTGCAGCGCGATGGCTTCCAGCAAATCATCCAGCCCCATCCCAGTGATCGCGGAGACTTCAACATCTTGAACCTCGCCCGACATTTTTTCGACAATCACTTCATGCTGCAGCAAGTCAGTGCGCACTTTATCCGGGGTGGCATCTGGTTTGTCCATTTTGTTGATCGCAACGATCATGGGCACTTTGGCCGCTTGCGCATGGTTAATGGCTTCGATGGTTTGCGGCATGACCGCATCATCGGCCGCCACGACCAGAACCACAATATCGGTGACCTGCGCCCCGCGTGATCGCATTGACGTAAAGGCCGCGTGACCGGGCGTGTCTAAGAAACTTAGCACCGCGCCGCTATCGGTTGACACTTGATAAGCCCCGATATGCTGCGTGATACCGCCCGCTTCCCCCGCCACCACTTTGGTTTTGCGAATAGCGTCCAGCAGCGATGTTTTACCATGATCGACATGGCCCATGATCGTAATAACCGGCGGCCGTGGTTTTAATGTTTCCGCATCATCTTCAATTTCGTTGATCACATCTTCAACATCCGAATCAGAAACCCGAACTACTTTATGCCCGAATTCTTCGATGATCAGTTCCGCTGTATCGGCATCAATCGTTTGGTTTTGCGTGACCATCATTCCCATTTTCATCAGGGATTTCACGACTTCGGCGGAGCGTTCCGCCATGCGGTTGGCTAATTCAGACACTGTGATCGCTTCGGGAAGCTGCACTTCGCGCACAATTTTTTCTCGCTCGGCGCTGCTGCCCATGGCTTTTTGCCGCGCCCGCTCTTGTTTGCGGCGCATGGCTGCCATTGATTTTTGTCGGCCGCCTTCGCCCTCTAAAGCTTGCGAAAGGGTAAGCTTACCTGAGCGTCGGCCATCATCACGGCCTTTATTGTTGCGCCGGTCTTGTTCGGTTTCGCGTTCTTTCTTGCGCGAGGTCGGCGCGGCTGATTTCAACGTGGGGCGTTTGACCTCGCCTCCATTCTCGGCGGCGGGTGCTGCCACGGCTGATTTTGCATCAGCAGCGGCTTTCTTCGCAGACTCTTCGAGTTCTTTGCGCAGACGGATCTCTTCTTCAGATTTTTTGCGCAGGGTTTCTTCAGCTTCACGCTGCTCGCGCTCTTTCTCTGCTTGTTCTGCGCGACGGCGCTCGCGTTCCTTTTGGCGGTTCTCTTCTTCCGCGGCTCGGGTTGCGCTATCTTCGGCTTCACGGGCTTTGGCGGCTTGCACAGCTTTCAAGCGGCGCGCCATTTCCGTGTCCGAGATGCCCGCGGGCCGATTGCTGGATTGTGTTTTCGCAGGGTTTGTGCCCTGCTGCACTGGTGCACCCACCTTTGGCACCACGACGCGTTTGCGCTTGGTCTCAACCAGAACATTTTTGGTTCTGCCATGGCTAAAGCTTTGTTTCACGTTTCCCGAACGGGGCGTGCCGCGTAAGCCCAAAGTTTTTTTGCCGTCACTATCGCTCATCTAGCTGTCTTTTCCTTCTGGAGGGGTGATTTTGTACCCTCCGTTATGCGCAGGCCTTTCAGCCGTTGCGCTTCCTCTACTACACGTTGCGTAATTCCGCTAGACGCAAGTGCGCAATGAATTACTGTCTGTCGCCCAAATGCCATGCCTAGCTCATCTGAGCGCAGCCAACCAATGAAACGCCCTCCATAGGGCGTACTCAGCTTTGATTTGCCACGTTCCGATCCATCGCTGGATTGTACCAACACTTTGGCCTGCTCTTTACTGAGCCAATCTTTCACCTTCTCATACCCGGCGATCGCGCGCCCTGACTTGCGGGCCAAGCTTAACAAATCAACAACCCGCCGGGATAGCTGTGCCTCAAGATCCTGCAAAAGCGTTTCAGAAACCTGAACAGGCTGTTTTGCACTATGCGCAAAGAGGCGTTTTTTCACTGCTTTTTGCAATGCCTGCTGATTGCTGGACACCCAGATGCCACGCCCTGGCAGCTTGCCCAAGACATCGGCAACCAGATGCCCATCTGGGCTGACCACAAAGCGCAGCATGTCACGCGTTGGACATAGTGCGCCCGTTGCGATGCATTTTCGCTCTTGGGCCTGGCCGGCCGTATCATATGATCGGTTGCGCGACATAAATCAGATGCTTAGCTCTCTTCTTCTGTCTCGGCTACGTCATCCGCATCTGCACCTTCGGGGATAAGGTCATTCGGATCCACCCAGCCCAGAACGATCCGCGCTGTCATCACGAGGTCTTGTGCCTCTTCCAGGCTCACGTCGAAACTTTCCAGTAAGCCATCGTCTTTCACCCGCTCGCCATCAACAGTTGTCCAGCCTCCGGCCAATTCCCAATCTGCGCAAGTGGCAAAATCTTCTAAAGTTTTGATGCCATCTTCGGCCAATGCCTCGATCATTTTAGGCGTCAAACCATCAAAAGAGACAAGGCTGTCTTCCACGCCCAATTCGCGGGCCCGCTCGAGCGCTTTGCGCGCTGCTTCTTCAAGATACTCCTGCGCGCGCACCTGCAGCTCTTTTGCGGTATCTTCGTCAACGCCGTCGATCACCAGCAATTCGTCAACTTCGACATAGGCCACTTCTTCAAGCGAGGTGAAGCCTTCAGATACCAAGAGCTGCGCGAAAAATTCATCCAGATCGAGCGTTTCCATGAACAGTTGCGTGCGCTCTTCAAACTCTTTCTGGCGACGCGCGCTTTCTTCCGCTTCCGTCATGATATCAATATCAAGATTGGTCAGCTGGCTTGCCAAGCGCACGTTTTGGCCGCGGCGGCCAATCGCCAAGCTCAGCTGCTCTTCTGGCACGACCACTTCGATGCGTTCTGCTTCTTCATCAAGCACTACTTTGCTAACTTCGGCCGGTTGCAGGGCGTTCACCAAGAAGGTTGGTTGGTCTTCATTCCAGGGGATGATATCGATTTTTTCGCCCTGAAGTTCATTCACGACGGCTTGAACGCGGCTGCCGCGCATTCCGACGCACGCGCCAACCGGATCAATAGATCCATCATTGCTGAGCACTGCTATTTTGGCGCGTGATCCAGGATCACGGGCCACAGCTTTGATTTCGATAATGCCTTCATAAATTTCCGGCACTTCCATTTTGAACAATTCGGCCATGAATTGCGGATCTGTGCGGCTTAAGAAAATCTGCGGACCGCGGCTTTCGCGGCGTACTTCTTTAATGTAACAGCGTATCCGATCATTGGGCCGGTAGCTTTCGCGGCCAATTTTTTCATTGCGCCGCAAAACCGCTTCTCCACGACCGACATCAACGATCACATTGCCGTATTCTTCGCGTTTCACTTGGCCGTTGATAATGGTTCCGGCGCGATCTTGGAATTCTTCAAATTGTCTGTCGCGCTCTGCCTCGCGTACTTTTTGAAGTATCACTTGTTTGGCTGATTGCGCAGCGATTCGTCCCATATCGACCGGTGGGATTTCTTCGATAAATTGATCACCAACGCTTGGGTTTTCAAGATATTGCTTGCCCTGTTCTACCGTCATTTCCGCCTGATAATTTTCAAGCTCGGCTTCTTCCACAACCGTACGCACACGGGTGAATTTTGCGCGGCCGGTTTTGCGGTCGATGGCAACGCGAATATCCATTTCGCTGCCATAGCGGGATTTGGCAGCCCGCGCCAAACTTTCTTCCATAGCTTCAATCACCAGAGCGGGATCGATCATTTTTTCGCGTGCCACGGCTTCGGCGGTTTGCAACAGCTCAAGCTGATTTGCAGAGGTAATAGCCATTGTTAGTCCTCCTGTGACCCTTCGGTCTCGATATCGTCAAATTTATCTTCACGTAATGCGCCAGAGGCTTTGCGTTGGCGCAGCATTTCTTTAATCAACTCATCCGTTAAGATCAGTTTTGCGTCAGACATCCATTCAAAATTTAGCCCAATCGTGCCCTCTTCTATGTTAATCAGCACATCATCGCCCTCAATACCGGCCAAAATGCCATTAAAGCGCCGCCGACCATCGATCAAATCATGGGTCTCAATTTTTGCTTCATAGCCTTCGAAGAGTTCGAAATCTTTTAGCCTGGTCAATGGGCGGTCAATGCCCGGGCTCGACACTTCCAGCGTATACATATCAAGGATCGGATCTTCCACATCCAAAACCGCGCTAATCGCCGTTGAGATTTCGGCCAAATTATCCACATCAATGCCGCCATCGGCGTTATCCGCCATCACCTGCAAAGTGGTTTCCTTGCCGATCATCAATCGCACGCGCACCAATTCAAAGCCCAGATCCTCAATAACCGGAGCGATGATGTCAGCCAAACGTTGGTCAATGGCGGCTTTTGCTATCAAATCGTTGATCATGGATCCAAACATAAAAAAACGGGCCCGCGGCCCGTATGAATTACCGGTGGAGCATTGAAATCAACGCGCCGCTGTTAGAAGGGCTTTTAAGAGGTTTTTCAATTTGCTGCAAGCCCTCTTTTTATTTGGGGCCAACGCTGAATAATGATAGCGGATCAAGCGATGTGGTCCACCCACGGACATCTTTTACTGGGATGATCCGCTATCGTATAGGCGCATAACTGATAGCGGTAATGATCTAAAAAAACGGTTCTCAGTGGAAAACAGGCGCGGCCGATGATGCTGTGAACGGGCTTGCCTTTTGCTCAAGTGTGAAAAAACAAAAAGTGGTCCTTTTGATTATTTCAAAATAGATGGCATGCCTTTGTTTGGGTAACCCTCGCAGAATGGCATGCCGTGCAGTTCTTGCTCATGCTTGCGTTCGGGCCAGTTTGCTCAGCCTGTCCCTTGCTGTTTTGCTGGCACATGCTTTGGAGCGCTGGCAATTTTGGAGCCGTCAGCTGCTGACTATTTGCGTTCGCTTGGCTCTAATTCTGACGCCTGTTGTCACCGGTTATGTTTTGCTGCTTGTTTTCGGGCAGACGGTCTCTACGGGACGCCCCTAATGATACCTTTGGTATCTTTTTGGCGTTTCCTCGGACCGGCGCGGTGCTGGCGGCTGCGGGCATGGCGTTTCCGCTTATGGTGCGCGCGATCCGTTTGGCGATCGAGGCGGGGGGCCCCAAATTAGAAGAGGCGGGCACCACGATTGGCGCCAGAGCGATCTGGGTTTTCCTGACCATTACGATGTCTTTGCTGGCGGCAGGCTTGGTGACGGGATGGTTTTGGCTTTCGCCAAAGCTATGAAAGAATTTGGGGCATCAATCATCGATGTGGCAAATATACCGGGCCAGACGCAAACGCTGCCATCGGCGATTTACGCGTTTTTATAGCTGCCAGGCCAGGGGGGGGATGCTTCCGCGGTTTGGGCTTTTGCTCCTGTCTATTTTTATTTCTGGTTTTGCGTCGACGCTGTCCGAATGGAAGGCGTCGGCGCGTTATGCGGGGTATCGGCCAATGACGCTTTTTTAGATCTCAATCATTCCGCCGGCGATGTTAACCTTGCGTTTGCAGCCCGATTTTGCCTGTTATGAAACCGTAAAAACCTGATCAATCTGACCTGCAGAAGTGGCCATCTAACAGCGCAATCGCGTTATTTGTGATGATGACCCCGGGAATAGGCCCCCTCTGGCAGTGAAATTGCCGCGGCAAGATCGCGCATCTGCGTGATCGAAAGCGTGATTTTTTGAACTCGGTCGGTTCTGGGATCATATTGCTCTACCGTAATACATTCCGCAAAGTTATTGACGATTACATCCTCTTGCAGGGGTGTTTGTCCTTCATCAACCAAAGTGATGACAGTCGCATCGAAATCGTGTTCAATTGTAAACATGGGATCAGTGTAAACGGCTTGCGCTGTAATGCAATTCGTTGCGGTCGGTTTATTTCTGATAAAAGGGGGATTTGGCTTTGAACGGGGTGAAACTGGTGGGTTTGCTATGCGTTTTGCTGCTTTCAGCTTGTGGAAGCGCCCCCGCAATCAAAGATTTTGGCCGCGCAACAGCAGACAGATCGAATGGGCCCCAAGAGATGGAGCCAAATTTTATTCCACCAAGCGGGGCCTTTGCCTCAGTTGTCGCCGTGGTCGAGCCGGTGGGAGAAGATTTATGCCGCCGGTATAGGCCCCAACTCAACTGTGATTTTGAAGTGGTTGTCTACAAGAAAAACCCAAACTTGGTGAATGCGTTTCAAACCATAAAATCTGATGGGCGGCCATTGATTGTGTTTTCGCAGGGGTTGATTGAGCATGCACGCAATGAGGATGAGTTGGCCTTTGTTTTAGGGCATGAGATGGCGCATCATCTTGAGGGGCATTTGTATCAGCAATATCAAACCGCTCGCAGCGGCGCCGAGAGGTTTGGTGGGCTAATATCGCTTGTCGGTTCCTCGGATCGTTTGGTCCGCAATGCAGAGCATTTTGGGGCGCGCTTGGGTGGGCGCAAATTTTCCAAAACATATGAGCTGGAAGCGGATCGGCTGGGCACTTGGATTGCTACGATCGCGGGGTATGATGCTTTGCGTGGGGCTGCCTTTTTTATGCGCATGTCGGATCCGGGCGACCAGCTCTTGGGCACCCATCCGCCCAATCAGGCCCGGGTTGAGACCGTGCGAAAAGCCATGGCGGATCTTCCCTCACCGTGAAGGCAATCTGCAATAAAAGTTTCTATGTTCTACAATCTTTGCTTCACGCCCTTTGGTGAAACCGGTTTGGATTAAGCCGATTTTGAATATCCTTTGGCAAATCTGACCTTTGATCGAGCACCAGATCTGCGATCAATTGGCTAGAGGCCGCAGCTGTTTGAAACCCATATCCCCCTTGACCGGCAAGCCAGAAAAAACTTGGCAGCTTTGGATCGGAGCCGATCACCAAGGCGCGATCTGGCGCGAAGGTCCGTAAACCTGCCCAGGTTGCGCTGGGCCGCGTTATGGGATGCGTGATCATGGTTTCGAAACGGGCCAAGCCCTCAGCCAGTATCATATCATCTGCCCAAGCATCTTGTGCAGGCAATGGATCTTCATCTGCCGGCGAGACGATCAACTGGCCTGCGTCTGGTTTTGCATACCATGCTTCGCCAATTTCATCGATAACGGGCCAAGAGGTCGGATCGTAGCCCCCGGGCACGGGCAGTCTTGCTATTGAACGTCTATATGCAATCAGACCTAGCGGCGGTACTGATGCCATTTTTGCAATATGATCAGCCCAGGCCCCCGCGGCATTGATCAAAATATTGGCTTGAAAATCGCCTTTTTGGGTTTTGACTTGCCATTTCCCGCCACAAAAATTCAGCGCTTCGACAGGGTGAGAAACATGGATCTTTGCGCCCTGATTGCGTGCTTTACGCAAAAAATCCTGCAGCAATTTATCTGTATCAATGTCGCAAACATCTGAGCGGTATGCAGCATATCCCAGAGTGCGCCGGTTAATTAAGGGAACTTTTTCTATCGCTTCAGAAATGGAAATGGGTTGAAGTCCAAACTCAGCCGCCTCATCGCTGAAGGCGGCCCGTTCGTCAGATTTTGCCAAAAGTATCATACCTCTTGGGCTTAAAAAACCTCCGTTTTCGGCCCTCAGATAAGGTAAACTTGCGATGTTTAAGGCCCGGATTGTAGGGTTGCCGTAATCTTTGATAAAAACCGCTGCGGATCGCCCAGAGGCATGGTAGGCAAGTTGGTCTTCTGCCTCAAGCACCGTTACATCTGCTTGTTCTGACAGACGTGCGGCTGCGGAAATACCGGCAATACCGCCACCGATGATGATTATATCGCTCATGTTTGAACGGCTGAAAAAGGCGGGCTTGTTGGAAAGGCGAGGTTTAAGAAAACAGCGCAAAATTGCGAATGCGACGCATAGGGTAATTCTCTTAATGCGACGCATGCATTGATAAAATCAGTAAACCGGCGGATGATTATGATGCGCGTTTTAATCTGCCAGAAGGGTAGGGCAGGCGCTTTAAATTTGAGCGTTTGATCGAGCCCAAAAGAGCAAATATGTCGGAAGTCTGTGACCCGCGGCGATAATTTTAAATCATACTCCATTGTGGAATATTGGCAAAATATACCGGGGCGGTACAGTTCTTTTCGATTTTTCCCGGCGGGTCTTTCCGTGTGGTGCGTTTAAGCCAGATGCTCGAGGGCGTCTCCCCGCGCCATAGCCGCCGCCTGGTCTGAGATAGGCAGGGGTTTGCGCCAGCTGATATCGGGGTCGCGCTTTACCGTTGACTCTATAAATTAGTTGTCAAAGGTAATGTTTACGTTTTGCCAAACATTCGAAAATTCTTCTGGAAGAAAGCGCTTCACTACAAAAATTATAGGGCGTCGATCCCCAAACGCGGATCTTTGGATAAGAATATTCTCGGGCCGTTTAATACCGCGGGCAGCTAAGGCTTTATCACTTAGCAACACGTCAAAAACGAATTTGGGGCGATGGATTGGATGAAAGGCGCCTAGGTCTTCCATCAGGGTTTTGAATGCGTCGGTGGTAACGAAATCAATCAAGCTATCATAGGCCTTTCACATCGCCGCTTGTAGAGCTGGGCGGTCATAGCTTAAGCCTTGGTACCCGTGTGGTTTTTCGGCAGGCTGCATTTTATTCTCCTTAATTGTAAAGAAGTTTTCAAAGGTTTTTAAAAGGTGGCAGGCTACACCTACCCGACCTTTTAGGTTGAAAAGCCACCGCATCCACAGATGGTAGCGGCTCCCTCGCCAGCGCAGGCGCCCCATCCTAAAGGGTCATATGGCTGAAGCGGGCTATCAGGATCATTGATCGGAGAAATCTCAAAGCGCTCGCCCCTTACTTTATCTTCGAAGATACGGCTGGTCAGCCTGAAATCTTCTGGAATTTTTGCGCCTGCGGCGCGAAGCCCTTCCAGGCTCAGTATCTTCGCAACGGCTTCGTAACCTCCATCTTTTTCGGCTTCACCCCGAGCTTGGCGCATTTTTTCTACAAACTCTGGAGAGGTAATGGTTTCAATCACAGTGTTTGTTGCGGCCATTAAGCGATCGCGATCAAGCTGACCCTTAAGTTCAGCCTTTTCTAAATCAAGCTTTTCTAAGCGGTCTTTAATTTTATCGGTTGAAGGCATGGGTCTCCCTTCCTCTATAATCGGTTGTTCAAATAAAATTTTTAACCCGCGACTGATTGCGACGCTCTGTAATAACTATCAGAATAATCAGCTATGCGCTTTAAGCCTCGGTTAGCTTGTGTCAGGTTTGGTGCAAAACAGGTCAAAAAAACGATCTCTGACACATTTTCCGCGTTTTGATCAGGGCGAATTTCTCAAGCGCGTTGGCAGGAAACACAGCCTGTAAGGCGCAATTTAAACCAGTGATGAATTAACTATTAGGAAAGAGCCTTATTGGTTGAGGCGCTCGCCCCAAAAGGGTGTAAGCCAAGAGGCGCGCATAAGCTTTATGCCGGCCCCTTACTCGCCGCCAGTTATCCCTTCATTGCATTAAAAAAGCGAATAATATCTGCGCTGATGCGGGCCGTTACGACCCATTTTGGCTGGCTTTTGGATCTCAAAAGTTTTGTATGACTTCTATATTTCGGCTTAACAGCTGTTTGTTTTGATATTATTCAGTCTGTTGGATTTTTTAGGAGGGCCTTTAGAAAACCCCCTGTTTCTAGTCGAGTTCCCAGCTGTCCACCCGGCAATCATCCGGGGCAATGCAAGCAGCCATTTCAAGTGCTCCGATCAATGCAGAGCAGCCCTGCGCCTCCACCGTTGCCTGCGCCGCGTTCAGGGTCACGGTCACGCTGATTGAAAGCTGCGCAGCTTTACCTTCAATGAAGGCTATAAAGGAATGCGAGAACTGCCCATGGAAGGTCATTTTGACACGCATAAAATCATTGCCGCCGCGGCCAAAACCACCGGATTGAACTGGCCTATGCACCGTATAAGTTCGATCTGCTGTGATCAAACCGGCTGCCGCCTGCGCAGATCTTAAAAACGGCTTTTTGAAAGCAGAGATTGGTGGATCGCTCACGCCAAACCTGGGGGCAAGCCCCGTATGATTTGTGCCCCAAAGGCATCATGCAAACTCTGGAATGCCAGACATGGCATGAAACCTTGGCAGTTTGCGAAAGGCCCGCATCCAGTTGCGCAAATACGGGTAGGGCTCATGCCCGATACCGCCATCACCCGAGAGCGCAATATAGGGAAAACAGGCGATATCTGCGATCGTTGGCGCCTCTCCAACGATCCATATTTTTCCAAGGATTTCCCGTTCTGCCAGATGATCATCAAGGATGGCAAAGGCGCTTTGCGCCTGCGCGCGAGCACTCTCAACATTCAACGCATAGCCCAATACATCATGCAACCGCGCAGCTGAGGAGGCCATCAATTCATTTCCGGCAAAGGAAAGCCACATCATGATTTGTCCAAATGCGGCCGGATCATCCGGTAAATATTGCGCCGAGGTATCATATTTGCGGGCCAGATAACATAAGATGGCTTGCGCATCGCGCAGTTGCAGCTCGCCATCTTCAAGCACTGGTATTTGGCCAAGTGGGTTAAGTGCCAGGAATTTGGGCGTTTTATGTTCCTTTCCCGGAAAGAAATCTACTGATATTGTGTGATAATCGATTTGCAGGAATTCAAGCAGCAGCCGCACTTTATAGCAGCTTCCGGATAAGGTATAATTATGCAGCGTCAGGGCCATTTATGCGGCCTCTTCATGCAACAAGCCAAATTTCATACCGCTGTCTTTTAGCCAGCGGCGAAAAGCAACCGAACTGAGATCGGCTCTTGTTGGCATTTCCGAGCGCGGTGTCAGTGGCAGTAATTTGGGGCGTTGATTTTCAAGAATTATTCGGTCTTGTAAAAAAATGGTTTGTTGAAAATCGATCATACCAGTGTTGGATGACGTATCATCAAGCAAGGCCATTGGCATATATCCGATGCACTCTGTCTCTGTTTTGGGTTGGATGAAGAGGCAAATCGCATCCAAGCGATCCGCATAGCCAAGGGCAGATTTATACAGCATTACCCCGAATGGCGATAAAACGCGATAGGTATAATCGGTCATTTGACCTTCACCAGCCTTTGCCGCGGCGGGCGAGGCGGCGGGTTGAAAGAATTGGCACCCTGTTGCCCAGATTTCATCAACATCTTGGCGGTGTTCGGTCTTATAACTGAGCACTTCTGTTTCGTTTTTTGCACCTAAGATATCGGTATGCACAAAGCAGAAATGGGCCATATCTAAAAAATTTTCTACAATTCGAAACGGGCTTGCATGCACACCCACTGACCCGCAATTGACAATCCTGCGATCGGGTTCATCGAAGGCCTCGATGATCGGCATTGGCCTTGGACTGTCTCCAAGGGTTGTGAAGATAACCGCGAATTGCTCGATAATTGGCAGTTCTCGCCCAGGTGCGCCGCTTGCGTCCAGGGCAACCGCCGTCACGGTTCCATCGCTTGCCGCTGTCAAGCGAATGGGCTGCCCCAAAAGCAATGTTTCATGGGGTTTTGCGGGAGTCACTTGCCCCGGATATGCAACTGGCAGCCATTGATTTAAGGCAACTATATCTGAAGTTACTGTCATGTTCGTAGTCCTTGATTGATCTTTCGGCGCAAGGCAACCATCCGTTTGGCTAAAGCAAGCCTTGCCGTTGGATCTGTCGATCTTGTGCTCAGATGAATGGCGCAGCTTGTGCGGCTGTAGGGTTGCACCGCAACGGCTACCGTGTTGCTTTTATTCAAATAAACTTGGTTTTCTTGCGCCTCTGTTATCTCTACAAACTCGGCAATTCCTGCAAGCGCCTGAGCCCTATCGCATTCTAAAAATATGCTGCGTACCGAAGCCCATTCGGTATTTGTTTCGACCGTATTTTCGCCAGCACTAACAAACACCATCCCATAAGATTCGCTTACGTTTAGAATATCGGCGCATAATGTCTTTGGCGGGGTGACCTCTGGATGCGCTGGTATTTTTCGACAGCCTCCATCAGAGCCATATTCCCAACCATGATACAGACATGTCAGGCGGTTTTCTTTTACGAAACCAAAGCTCAAACGCATGCCGCGATGGGGGCAGCGGTCATGCCAAACATGCGCCTGACCGGCATAATCACGCCATAAAACCAGTTCGACATCTTGCAGCTGTATTGGATGAACGCCGCCCGGCTTGATATTGTCGCAAAGAGCGATGGCATGTGGTTCTGTAAGCTCTAAAATTGGTTCCATCGGGTCTCCGCGTTGTTTTAAGAGCCGCATATCCGAAGAGATTGCGTACCGCTGTCTTATAACCAATAGTCGGTTCGGGTTCAAAGCGTGTTTTGATCATGCGGCCGCGCGCATGGACGCGTTTTTGCCAAATGGGCTGGCTTTCATCCAGCTTCCGATAGCGTGCATGGTCCAGACCTTCAGGGCAAAGAATAGTGGTCGTTTTAGGGCAGCGGTTTTGAAGCGTATGATTTCATTTGAAACACTAGCTTTCAGCCATGAAAAAGCCGGTTAAGATTGGTTTTTAAAAGGGCCTTAAAATAATGGGGCCTGCATATTTGCAGGCCCCATCACCTTGTCACAAAGCGCTAAGCGCCTTTTGCGATTATGCAGTCGTTTTTCTTAATTTGGAACTTTCGCGTCGATTCCTTCAACGTAATACATCATCGTATCAAGATGTTTACGGTCCGCGACTTCTCCGTCAGCCAAGACTTGGTTGCCTTCATTGTCATTTAGCGGGCCGGTGAATGCAAAATATTTGCCATCACGGATCGCATCCTTGACCTCTTGGGCTTTGGCGGCAACTTCAGCTGGCATGTTTGTGAAAGGTGCCATTTCCACGGACCCATCATCCATATGGCCAAAGTAATCGCCTGTGGTCCAGGTGCCATCAAGAACCTGACCGACTTTTTTGATGTAATATGGACCCCAGTTATCGATCGTTGCAGTCAATTGCGCCTTAGGGGCAAATTTGATTTGATCCGAGGCTTGTCCAAACCCAAACCGGCCTTCTTTCTCAGCGGCTTGTAATGGTGCAGGTGAATCGGTGTGCTGGGCGATCACGTCACAGCCTTGCTGCATCAGCGCCACGGCAGCATCCTGTTCTTTTTGTGGATTATACCAAGTATATACCCATACGATATCGATTGTTACGTCTGGGTTTGTTGATTTTGCGCCCAGATAATAGGTGTTAATTTCACGAATAACTTCTGGAATCGGATAAGCTGCCACGTAACAAATTTTATTTGTTTTGGTCATCATGCCCGCGATCACGCCCTGCACGTGCCGGGCTTGGTACAAGCGGAGGCCGTAATTGGCAAAGTTGGGCCCTTGCTTATAACCTGTTGCGTGCTCGAATTTCACATCTGGAAATTTCTTTGCAACGTTTTCCATTGGGTCCATATAGCCAAAGGATGTGCCGAAAATAATATCGTGGCCTTGCAGCGCCATTTGCGTAAACACGCGCTCTGCATCGGCGCCTTCGCCTACTGATTCCACAAATGTGGTTTCGACGCGATCGCCAAAGGCCTCTTCAACCTGTTGACGGCCAATATCATGGCGATAGGTCCAACCATGATCGCCGGTTGGCCCAACATAGACGAAGCCAACTTTTACATCGGCCGCGAAGGCGGCTGTGGATAGGCCAAGAGCCACCGCGGCCCCTGCTAAGATAGATTTTATCGTCATAAACTACTCCTTTTCAGATTATGAGTGCCTCAAGATGAGGCATGGAACGCCCGGCCCAAAGATCCAGGTGCCCCTTGGTTGCCTTTGGCCGAAATGAAAACCAACACCGCAATAGTTATCAGATATGGTGACATGGACAAGTACTCGACCGGAATCGCGGCCCCGGCAGCTTGCAAGTTAAGCTGTAAAACGGTTACGCCGCCAAATAAATAGGCACCAATCAACACCCGCCAGGGGCGCCAACTGCCAAAGACCACAATGGCCAAGGCGATCCACCCGGCGCCGGCTGTCATGCCCTCGGTCCATTGAGGCACCCGCACCAAGCTTAGATAAGCGCCGCCCAATCCGCTACAGGCTCCCCCAAACATGATGGCCAAAATCCGAATCCGGATCACCTTATAGCCAAGCGCATGGGCGGCGTGGTGGTTTTCCCCCACCGCCCGCAAAATCAGGCCAACCCGCGTGCGTTTTAATGTGTAGGCCACCGCTATCACGATGATCACTGAAATATATACCATCGCGTCATGTGAAAATAACAATGGCCCCAAAACCGGTAGATCAGAGAGCAAGGGAAGATCCAGTTTATCAAGGCTGGGGGATTTCATGCCTTCATATGGCTTGCCAATCAGCGCCGATAACCCAAGCCCAACCAGGGTTAAGCCCAAGCCCGTTGCCACCTGATTGGACAGAAAAATTTGGGTTAACACCGCAAAACTCAGCGATAAGAGGGCGGCCGCGAGGGCGGCGCATATAAACCCTATTCCCGGGCTTGACGTATTGACCGCAACCGCAAAGCCAATCACGGCGCCCGTGATCATAAGGCCTTCAACGCCCAAATTGAGCACGCCGGAGCGTTCCACAACAACTTCGCCAATGGCGGCCAATAAAATAGGCGTTGCCGATACCATGAGGGAGGCCAAAAGCAAAATCGGGTTGATGGATGAAAGGTCCATTACTTTCCCTTTCCAAAACGAATGCGGTAATTGATAAACAAATCAGTCGCGAGCAAAAAGAATAACAACATGCCTTGAAACAATTGGATCGAGGCCCCTGGAACCCCCAGCATCAACTGCGCCAACTCGCCGCCGATATAGGTCAGAGCCATCAACAGCCCTGCTGCCAGAATTCCCCAAGGATTAAGCCGCCCCAAAAAGGCGACAATAATAGCGGTAAACCCATAGCCAGAATTAAAATCGGTGGTGATCTGTCCCGCTGGGCCACTGACTTCAAATAGCCCTGCTATACCCGCCAAAATACCAGAAAAACCAAGGCAAAAAATCACCAATCTTGAGGGTTTAATCCCCGCGAATTCCGCAGCTTTTGGCGCCTCGCCGGTTAACCGAATTTGAAACCCGCGCAGATGTTGGGTGAGAAGGATATAGGCGAAGATAACGCTTATAAACGCCACCACGACGCCCCAATGCATCCCCGAGCCACTAATCAATTCTGCATTATGCGCGCTGTCATATTGGCGAAGGTTTCGCGAGCCGGGAAACCCCATACCTTCTGGATTTTTCAACAGGCCTTGCGACACAGATGCCAGAAAGGATTCCGCGACATATACCAGCATGAGCGAAACCAATATTTCATTGGTTTTGAAACGGGTGCGCAACAAGGCGGGGATCATCGCCCAGATCCAGCCGCCCAAAGCACCGGCAAGAACCATCAGCGGAAAAATCAGGCGGCTTTCCAGTGGATAAAGCGCCAAAGCCACAGCGGCTCCGCAAATCGCTCCGATAATATATTGCCCTTCCGCGCCAATATTCCATATGCCGGCGCGAAAGCCGAACGATAGTCCGATCGCGATTAAAATAAGTGGGCCGGCTTTTACCAAAAGCTGCGGGCGAGAATAAGAAGCAAATGTTGGGTCGAATAAAGGATCCCAGAAAATAATCCGAATCGCCTCGAGCGGGGGCTTGCCCAAAAAGGCAAACATTGCCCCCCCCATCACCATCGTCAAAAGCACTGCAATCGCGGGCGTGATGGTTGTGAGCAGCGCCGAGGGATTAAGCCGTTTTTCGAGACGGATCATGGCGTTGCCTCTGCGGTTGCGCTGCCCATCATTAAGCCAATATCCTCAATCGTTAACCCAGCTGTTTTTTTGATCTGCGATAGGCGGCCTTCATAAAGCGCGCAAAAGCGATCCGAAATCTCGATCAGTTCATCCAAATCTTGCGAAATAATCAAAATCGCAGCGCCTTTGGCTGCCAGATCCAAAAGCGATTGACGAATGGCGGCCGCGGCGGCGGCATCAACGCCCCATGTCGGCTGGTTCACCACCAATACATCAGGATCTTGTAATACCTCTCGTCCAATAACAAATTTTTGCAAATTCCCCCCGATAAAGAGGCCGCTGTATTCGCGGTGCCGGGGGTTCTGACATCAAATTCATCGATGATGGTTTTGGCAAATTTTTCTGCGCCGCTCCAGTTTAAAAACCCGTTTTTAACCAGCTTTTTGCGCAGCGCGCCGGTAAGCAATGCGTTTTCAATCAGGCTCATATTTGGCGCGGCTGCGTGGCCCAAACGTTCTTCGGGGGCGCATAGCAGACCAAGAGTTCGCCGCGCATTCGGGCCCAAATGGCCAATATTTTCTCCGTTAAGCTGGCACATTTGCGGCGCAGATAGCGCCTCTCCTGAGAGGGCAGCCAATAATTCCTCTTGGCCATTTCCGGCGATGCCACCGATCCCAAGAATTTCCCCAGCTGCTATTTCAAAGCTGAGGCCGCTGATCGGTGATTTGCCGCTGCCATTGCCCGCAAGCGTAAGTGCTTTCACCGAAAGCCGGGTTTTCCCCAGCTCGTGTTGTTTTTTCTGAGGGGCTTTAAAGCTGGCGCCAACCATCATTTCGGCCAAAGCCGCAGCCGAGGTGTCCGAGGGCGTGCAGCTCGCCACTTTCTTGCCGCGCCGCAGGATGGTTGCCGTGTCACAAAGGCTGCGGATCTCTTCCAGCTTATGGCTGATGTAAAGGATTGAGGTGCCCTCTGATTTAAGCTTGCGCAGCGTCGCAAACAGGGTTTGCACTTCTTGCGGTGTCAGCACCGATGTGGGCTCATCCATGATAAGCAATTTCGGATTTTGCAACAGGCAACGGATGATCTCAACGCGCTGGCGCTCTCCTGCGGATAAGCTTCCAACGATGCGGTTTGGATCAAGCGGCAGCCCATAGGCCTGAGAAACCTCTCGAATGCGCTGCGCCAAATCGCGTTGAGGCAATATGGTTTCCATGCCTAAGGCAATGTTTTCCCCCACATTCAACGCGTCAAACAGAGAAAAATGCTGAAAAACCATTCCAACGCCTTGGCTTCGCGCAACCTTTGGCTCGCTAGGAGCAAATGCTTGTCCGTTCAGCGTCATGGCACCTTGATCTGGGCGAACCAACCCATAAATCATTTTTACAAGCGTTGATTTTCCCGCGCCATTTTCCCCTAAAAGCGCATGTATTTCATGTTGGCCGATATCAAATGACACATCGTCATTCGCAACCACGCCCGGGTAGCTTTTGCTCAACCCGCGAATTTCCATCAAAACGTCTGTCACGCTTTCTTCCTTGTTAAGGCACGGTTCTCAACGCGCCTTTCCAAAAACGCTGCGCTGACTCCGATGGCGATTTCGGCTGGATGCTTACCAAAATCGCGTGATCCGATGGGACAGGTGATCCGGTTGATACTGGCCGAATTATGCCCAAAAGCTTGCAAACGCTTTTTAAAACGCGCCCATTTGGTGGCAGATCCTATCAGCCCTGCCCAGTCAAACCCGTGCCGCAGCAATCCATTGCATAATTCTAAGTCCAAACTGTGCGAAAATGTCAGGATCAGATGCTGTGCCGTTTGGGGCGCATGCTTGATCAGCGCGGTTGGGGTTTTTGCAGGCAGCATAATTACCCGTTCCGGAGCGCGATCTGGAAAGCGTGAAAGATCCGTATCGACCCAAGTGATCTCTAAATCGGGCAGGCGGGCAAACATATGCACCAAGGCGCGCCCGACATGACCGGCCCCCCAGATCCAAAGCTGCGCGCTGGGCGCAAAAACCGGTTCGATCATCCAACCATCATAGAGGCCGGGTTTTGGCAAAACCCCTTGTCCGCGGTGATCTGCAAGAACGCGTTTGGCCGAAAAAGGCAGCGTTGATGCGCCGGTGATCCGCCTAATTAGCAAATTTCCATCGGCTTGAGGCATGGATTTTGTTGAAAAAAACTCGGTCACCAACGCGACTGAGCCGCCGCAGCATTGGCCCAAGTCAGGCCCCAGCGGATGGCGGCTAAACAGCGCGCTGGTTTTCCCCTGCTCGATGGCTTCACGCGCAGCGCGGGTGGCTTGGTATTCAAGCGCACCGCCCCCGATCGTGCCGCTTTGACCGGTTTTCCAAACCAACATTGAGGCCCCGATATCGCGCGGGCTAGATCCTGCAACATCCGCCACGACCACGCGGGCGATGGGCCCGTATTTGCAGGCCGCCCGGGTCAGCGCATCTAAATCAAACCCCATGCGCTTGCGCTCGCTGCACCGAGTGAAACACTTGTTCGGGCGTTGCCGGGGCCTGCAAGTCGGGATAGGCACTGCCGCATGCTGAAATCGCATGGCTCAGCGCCAAAAAGACCGAGTTGCCCAGCATAAAGGGCGGCTCTCCCACCGCTTTTGATCGATAAATTGTGTTTTCCGTGTTTTGGCCGTTCCAAAGTGCAACGTTGAAAATGTCCGGTTGGTCGCCAATGGTTGGGATTTTATAGGTTGAGGGCGCATGGGTGCGCAAATGACCGCTTTGATCCCAGACCAATTCTTCGGTGGTTAACCAACCCGCGCCTTGCACATATCCACCCTCGATTTGGCCAATATCCAGCGCCGGATTAAGGCTGGCCCCCACATCGTGCAGGATGTCGCAGCGCAAAATGCGATTTTCACCCGTGAGACGATCGATCACAACCTCGCTGACAGCGGCGCCATACGCGAAATAGAAAAAGGGTCGCCCCTCGCCTTTGATGCGATCCCATTTAAGGCCAGGTGTTTTGTAAAACCCGTTTGCCGATAAATTAATTCTGTTTTCGTAACATAATTTGGCAATTTCTTGGAAGGGCACGCGCCGCGCGTCGATGCTTATATGATTGTTTTCAAATCCCACTATGGCATTGGGTTTTTGAAAATGTTGTTTCACAAAATCGCTGATGCGCGCGGTGATTTGTTCGCAAGCCCGTTTGATTGCCATGCCGTTTAAATCGCTTCCCGAACTGGCCGCAGTGGCAGAGGTATTGGGCACTTTTGCGGTATCTGTTGCCGTGATTTTGATCTGTTGCATATCAACGCCAAATTCAAAAGCCGCCACTTGGGCAAGTTTTTGAAACAGACCTTGGCCCATCTCGGTTCCGCCATGATTGATTCTGATGCTGCCATCTTGGTAGAGATGCACCAAAGCGCCCGCTTGATTTAGGTGACTTAGGGTAAAGGAAATACCAAATTTAACGGGGGTTAGCGCGATCCCGCGTTTTAAAATGGGATTTTGCGTATTCCAGGTTTTAATTGCGGCCTTGCGGTCTGAATATTGGCTTGTTTTTGCCAACTGATCGGTCAATTGATGCAGAATAAAATCGGTAACCGGCATACCATAGGGTGTGGTTTGAGTATTTTCAGACCGAGCAGATGAGCGCGGCGCTACCGCCATATCAGCGTAAAAATTGCGGCGCCGGATATCGAACGCATCTTGCTTTAAATAATGCGCAATATGGTCAAGCACGCGTTCGATTCCCAACATGCCTTGCGGGCCACCAAAGCCGCGAAAGGCCGTGGCGCTTTGCGTATTGGTTTTCAAACGATGGCTTTCGATGCGGCAATGCGGCAGATGATAGGCATTATCGGCATGTAACATCGCCCGATCCGCCACGGGCAGTGAAAGGTCTTGGGCCCAACCGCAGCGCGCATATTGCACGAATGCGACCCCGGCAATGCGCCCCTCTGCGTCAAAACCTGCTTGATAAGAAATGCGAAAATCATGGCGTTTGCCAGTGATCATCATATCGTCATCGCGATCATAGCGCATCTTGCAGGGGCGTCCGGTATGTCGGGCAGCGATGGCGCAGGCAACGGCCAATGCGTTGCCTTGGCTTTCCTTTCCCCCAAACGCACCGCCCATCCGCCGCACTTCAACGCGGACATCTTGCATTTGAAGACCCAAAGCATCGGCAACCTTATGCTGTATTTCGCTGGGGTGTTGCGTCGAGCTGTGGATGACCATTTCCTGATCATCCTGCGGCAGGGCCAGTGCGGCTTGGCCTTCAAGGTAAAAATGTTCTTGCCCCCCTATCACAATCTTACCTTGGATTTTATGCGCGGCCTGCGCGATAGCCGCGCTAGGATCACCTTTTTGGTAGATGCGGGGACCATCCTCAAAGCGGCTATTGGCGGCGAGGGCTTGGTCTATCGACAGGATCGCCTCGTGTTCCTCATAGGTAACCTGTGCCAAGCGCGCGGCTTTGCGCGCGCTCAAGTGGCTGGTCGCAATCACCAAAAAAATCGGTTGGCCGCTATAATGAACGCGGCCCTCGCTTAAAAGCGGTTCATCGCCTGCTGCCGGCGAGACATCGTTTGAAAATAGCAGATCTTCGGCTGTTAAGACGGCGATCACGCCTTCATGGGCGCGCACCTGATCTAAGCTCAGATCGGTGATTTGCCCCGAGGCGATGCTGGAAAGCCCAAACGCTAGGTGCAAGCAATTGGCGGGGCAAGGCAGATCATCAAGGTAGCGCGCGGCACCGGTCACGTGCAGATGGGCGGCATCATGGGGAAACGGGTGGCCGTGGCTCATGCGTTTACTCCCATCAGGTTCACGGCACAATCTTGGCTTTCAAGAAAACAACGGAGCAACAGCCCATAGGCAGCGTCTTGGCGATAGGCGGCAGAGGCGCGCATATCGCTGAGGGGCTGAAAATCAGCTGTCAAAGCTGCGCGACAGGTTTCAAGGCTGCTTTCTTGCCATGGTTGGCCGAGCAGTGCAGCCTCTGTTTTATACGCGCGCTGCGGCGTGCCAGCCATACCGCCAAAGCAAATCCGCGCGCGTTCTACATAACCTTCTTTGATCCCAATACTAAAACATCCGCATACCGCAGAAATATCCTGATCAAAGCGTTTGGAAAGCTTATAGCAATACAGAGATGCGCCCAGCTTTGGCAGCAAAATAGCCTCAACAAATTCTGCCTTTTGCAGATCCTGTTTGCCATAGCTCAGGAAGAATGTTTCCAAATCAATTTCGCGACGATCTGCACCGCGGCGCAGCACCAGTTTAGCACCAAGCGCGATCAGAGCGGGCGCATTGTCTCCAATGGGCGATCCATTGGCGATATTACCACCCAATGTGGCCGCCATGCGCACTTGCGTTGATCCATAGCGTCGCAACATCTCGCTATAATGCGGCAAAGGCTTTTGCGCCCATAGGCGCAGGGCTTCGATAGACACCATAGCACCGATACGGATATGATCGCCGTTATCTTCAATTTGCGCCAGATCTTTTGCCTGATGTAAAAACGCCAATGGGGCGGGGTTGCGCAGATCTTTTGTGATCCATAATGCCAGATCGGTTGCGCCGGCGACCAAAACCGTTTCCGGCTCCTCAAGCAATAGGCTGGCCAAGGCATCGCTCGAGCTTGGCAGATAGGTTTGTTCCTGCTGTAGATCCAATGCGGCCAATTTTTGTCGGTCGCTGCGCAGCCAGTCGGGCTGTGATAAGCGGGCGCTGGCTTGGGCGGCGCGTAAAATAGGCGCATAGCCCGTGCAGCGGCATAAATTACCTGCCAGCGTGGTTGCATGATCTTCATCTTGATTGATCTGCGCGGCAGCCATTGAGGCGATAAATCCCGGCGTGCAGAAGCCACATTGGCTTCCATGCGCGTCGATCATCGCGCTTTGCACCGGGTGCAATGCTTCGCCTTGCCCCAAAGCTTCCACGGTGCGCACGGCTTTACCCTGTAATTGTGGCAATAAGAGAATACAGGCATTCAGCGCTTGGACGGCCTCTGGGGTTATCACCACCACTGTGCAGGCCCCGCAATCGCCTTCATTGCAGCCTTCTTTGGTTCCCGTCAGTCCACGCGTTTCACGCAGCCAATCCAAAAAGCTTGTGGTAGCACTGATATTCGCCAGGGCCACTGTCTCTCCATTCAGAAGAAACGATATGTTCATCGGGTTAAACCTGCCGCCTTACCATATTTCCCTGTCTCAAAACCTTCGATGCGGCGTAGAAGATGTGAGTTTGTCTTCCTCAACGTTAGCCGCCGATTTACCATCCTGGCAAGATTTATTTTCAAGGAAGGGTGCCAGAGGGCTTTTTATTTCCAAATTGGTGATTTTTAGGGCAAACTTTGAAATAAGGCATTGGGGTCGTGCCGCGGCTGGTCTATTCTAAATGTATGACAAAAAATGCCCAATTCATCCATCTGAGATTGCACAGCGAGTATTCCCTTCTTGAAGGGGCGATGCGGCTGAAAAAGCTTCCGGATTTATGCCAAAACATGGCGATGCCGGCCGTTGCGCTGACAGATAGCAATAATTTATTCGCTGCGCTTGAATTTTCGGTTTCTGCCAGTGCGGCCGGTGTGCAACCCATTCTGGGCTGTCAGATTGATCTGGCTTATGCCCCCGTACCGTTGGGTGGGCGCAAACCACCGCCGGCGCCGATCGTGCTGCTGGCGCAATCGGAAACGGGATATGAAAACTTACTCAAATTGAACTCTTGCTTATATCTCAAGGCTGATGGCGAGCTGCCGCAAGTCAGCTTAGAGGATTTGAAGCGTTTTCATAAAGATCTGATCTGCTTAACGGGGGGCGCAGATGGTCCTGTGGGCTGCTTGCTCAGAGCGGGCCAAGCGCCAGCAGCAGAAGCGTTGATGCAGCAATTTTCCGAAATTTATGGGGATCGCCTGTATGTTGAGTTGCAGCGCCATCCCGGGGAGACGGGGCTTCCCGAGGTCGAACGGTTGACAGAGGCCGGATTTATCGAGTTTGCGTATCGTATGGATTTGCCTTTGGTGGCCACCAATGATGTATATTTCCCCAAACCCGACATGTATGAGGCGCATGATGCGTTGATTTGCATCGCCGAAGGGGCTTATGTGGATCAGCAAGCACCCCGCCGTCGGCTAAGCGCGCAGCATTATTTCAAAACGCCACAAGAAATGGTGACGCTCTTTGCTGATCTTCCCGAAGCCGTTGCCAATACGCTAGAAATCGCACGCCGCTGCGCCTTCATGGCTTATCGGCGGGATCCGATTTTGCCAAAATTTGCAACTGATGAGGTTCAAGAATTACGGCGCCAGGCGCAAGAGGGCTTGGCCGCGCGGTTGGCGATTATTCCGCATGCGGATACGGTGGAGGCCTATGAAAAGCGTCTTGAATTTGAGTTGAAGATTATCGAAGGCATGGGCTTTCCAGGTTATTTTCTGATCGTGGCAGATTTTATCAAATGGGCGAAAGAAAAAAACATACCGGTTGGTCCTGGGCGTGGATCTGGGGCGGGCAGTTTGGTGGCTTATTCGCTGACCATTACCGATTTGGATCCGCTGCGCTATTCGCTTTTGTTTGAACGGTTTTTAAATCCAGAACGCGTGAGCATGCCGGATTTTGATATCGATTTCTGTATGGATCGCCGCGATGAAGTGATCCAATATGTTCAAGAAAAATATGGCCGTGATAAAGTGGGCCAGATCATCACCTTTGGGGCGCTTTTATCAAAAGCGGCTGTTCGAGATATCGGGCGGGTTTTGCAAATGCCCTATGGTCAAGTCGACCGCCTTTCCAAAATGATTCCGGTGGAAGGGGTGAAGCCTGTTAGCATTGAAAAAGCCTTGGCTGATGAGCCACGTTTGCGCGAAGAGGCGCAAAATGAAGAGGTTGTGGACCGTTTGCTTACTTATGGGCAACAGGTCGAGGGGTTGCTGCGCAATGCTTCGACCCATGCGGCCGGGGTGGTGATCGGTGATCGGCCGCTGGATGCGCTGGTGCCCCTGTATCAGGACCCCAGATCGGATATGCCCGCCACGCAGTTCAACATGAAATGGGTGGAACAGGCCGGTCTGGTAAAATTCGACTTTCTGGGATTGAAAACCTTAACCGTGATACAAAACGCCGTTGAATTGGTGATTAAATCGGGCCGTGCGCTGCATATCGCAGCGGATGGCAGTAGTTTATATGAGCCAGCGGCGGGCACGCAGGATGATATTGCGGCGATCCCGCTTGATGATGAAAAATCATACGCGCTCTATGCGGCGGCAAAAACAATCGCGGTGTTTCAGGTAGAATCCAGCGGCATGATGGATGCGTTAAAGCGGATGAAGCCCACTTGTATTGAAGATATTGTGGCGCTTGTGGCTTTGTACCGCCCGGGTCCGATGGAAAATATTCCAACCTATTGCGAAGTGAAAAACGGCTTGAAAGAACGGGCCTCTATTCATCCCCTTATTGATGATATTTTGGAAGAAACCCAAGGCATTATCGTGTATCAGGAACAAGTGATGCAGATCGCGCAGGTGATGGCGAATTATAGCCTTGGCGGGGCCGATCTATTACGCCGCGCGATGGGGAAAAAGATCAAAGAGGCGATGGATGCCGAGCGCCCCAAATTTGAAAAGGGCGCGGCGGAAAATGGAGTGGATGCAAAAAAAGCCTCTGAAGTTTTCGATTTGTTGGAAAAATTCGCCAATTATGGGTTTAACAAATCGCATGCCGCCGCTTACGCCGTGGTCAGCTATCAAACCGCGTGGCTCAAAGCCAACCATCCGGTCGAATTCATGGCCGGCGTGATGAATTGTGATCTGCATTTAACGGATAAGCTGGCGGTTTATTTTGAAGAGGTACGCAAGGGCTTATCATTGCCGTTCGTGCCGCCTTGCATCAACCGCTCGCAAGCTACGTTTGACGTGCATGAAGGCGCGCTGGTTTATGCGCTTGGGGCGTTAAAGAATGTGGGCGTAGAGGCGATGCGGCTATTTACCCAGGCGCGTCTTGTAGAGGGCGTTGAGCGGCCTTTTGTAACCTTGTTTGATGTGGCGCGGCGGGTGGATCTGAAGCGCGTTGGCAAGCGGCCATTGGAGATGCTGGCCCGGGC
Organism: Rhodobacteraceae bacterium IMCC1335; assembly: GCA_039640495.1. NCBI lineage: Bacteria > Pseudomonadati > Pseudomonadota > Alphaproteobacteria > Rhodobacterales > Paracoccaceae > Rhodobacteraceae bacterium IMCC1335. Next base: position 3,461,301 of record CP046864.1, on the reverse strand, counting down.
AGGGGCGTTTGATGAACTGGATGGCAATCGGCGTCGGGTCTTTTCCAGCCTAGATGCTTTGGTGGGCTATTCAGCCGCTATTCACGAACAAAAAGCCTCTAACCAGGTCTCGTTATTCGGTGAGGCGGGTGAGGATCTGCCGGAACCGCGACTGATTTCGATGGAAGACTGGCTGCCCGCAGAACGTCTTTCTGAAGAATTTGCCGCAATCGGTTTTTACCTATCGGGGCACCCGCTAGATGATTATATGGCGCCATTGCGGCGCAAAGGCGTAATGACATTGGAGGAGCTTCAGAAAAAAGCCGAAAATGGTCCACTTGTTGCAAAATTGGCAGGCGTTGTTGCGGGCCGGCAAGAGCGCAAATCAGCAAAAGGCAATCGCTTTGCCTTTGCGCAACTGAGCGATGTGAGCGGCGCCTATGAGGTAACGTTATTTTCCGATGCACTGGAAAAAAGCAGAGAGTTTTTAGAAGCGGGCGCGCAGGTACTGGTGGGGGTTGAGGCCAGCCTTGAAGCGGATCAGTTGAAGCTTTTGGTGCGTTCGGTGGTGCCGTTAGATGGGGCGATTGCGGATGCGGGGGCGACCGGTTTGCGTATTTTCATTGATAATTTGGACAGCGTGCCTTCTGTGGCCTCGGTGTTGCAGCAAGCGGCGGGCACCAGCAAACGCGGCGGCAAAGGACCGATCTATTTTTGCTTGTTGAACCCGGATTTGCCGGGCGAAGTTGAAATTGACATTGGTCAGGAATTTCCCGTTACACCGCAAATCAAAGGCGCGATTAAAAGTTTGGGTGGCGTGTTACAGGTAGAAGAGCTTTAGGCGGTTTTTTAACGCTGAAGCCTGTCTAGGTACTTTCCCTTTAGTCCTATTCTGCTAAGTGACACAGAATAATCGGTAAGAGTAAAGCGAAGCAATGAGCGATAGATTTCAAATAACGCTGGCCCAAATAAACCCTACGGTTGGGGATTTGCAGGGCAATGCCAGATTGGCCAAAGAGGCCTGGCGCCACGCAAAAGCGGCGGGCAGTGATCTGGTCGCCTTTCCCGAAATGTTCATCACTGGCTATAACGCGCAGGATCTTGTGATGAAGCCGGCCTTTCAGCGCGCGGCGATTGCTGAAATTGAAGGGTTGGCGCAGGCGTGCAAAGAGGGTCCGGCTTTGGCGATTGGCGGGCCGTGGGTGGAAGCGGGCGCTTTATTCAATGCGTATTTTATCTTAAATGATGGCCGGGTTGTGTCGGTGGTTGAAAAGCATCATTTGCCCAATCAATCCGTATTTGATGAGGTGCGCATTTTTTCCTCCGGCGAAATTGCGGGGCCCTATTCGGTGGGCAATACGCGGATTGGCAGCCCGATTTGTGAAGATGCATGGCATCCGGATGTGGCCGAAACCTTGCAGGAAACCGGCGCCGAGTTTTTATTAGTGCCCAACGGGTCCCCCTATCACCGCCAGAAATCTGAAGAGCGGCAGAATGTTATGGTGGCGCGCGTGATCGAAACGGGCTTGCCGTTGATTTATCTAAATATGGTGGGTGGCCAAGATGATCAGGTGTTTGACGGGGGCAGCTTTGTGCTTAATCCCGGCGGGGCATTGGCTTTGCAGATGCCGATGTTTGAATCGGCGCTTGCGGATGTGGTTCTGAGAAAGCAGGGCTCGGGTTGGAGCGCGGCGCAAGGCGTTTTGGCGCCTTTGCCCAGCAGCCTAGAGGCGGATTATCATGCGATGGTGTCAGGCTTGCGTGATTATTGCGCAAAAAGCGGGTTTCCGCGGGTTCTGCTGGGCCTGTCTGGGGGTGTTGACAGCGCTTTGGTGGCGGCAATTGCCGCCGATGCGCTGGGCGCTGAGAATCTGCGCGCTGTTATGTTACCTTCAGATTATACGTCCGAAGGCTCTTTGCAGGATGCCAAAGATTTGGCTGAAAATCTGAAATGCCGGTATGATTTTCTACCGATTTCGCAGGGCCAAGCGGCTATACATGACAGCCTTGCCCCGCTTTTCGAGGGCACACAGCCCGATTTAACGGAAGAAAACATACAATCGCGTTTGCGGGGCCTGTTCTTAATGGCGCTCTCAAATAAATTTGGGGAAATGCTGCTGACAACGGGAAATAAATCAGAAGTGGCCGTGGGATATGCCACGATTTATGGCGATATGGCCGGCGGCTATAATCCGATTAAAGATCTTTATAAAACCCGCGTTTTTGAAATTTGTCAGTGGCGCAATGCGCATCATCGCGCGTGGATGCAGGGCCCACCCGGTGCTATTATTCCCCAAACTATCCTTGATAAGCCCCCCAGTGCCGAATTGCGCCCCGATCAAAAAGACAGCGACAGCTTGCCCGATTATCCCGTTCTTGATGCGATTTTGACGCTATTGGTGGATGAGGATCAATCAATTGATGCCTGTGTGGCGCAAGGGTTTTCACGGCAGGAGGCGTTGCGCGTGCAAAACCTGTTATACGCAAGCGAATATAAACGTTTCCAAGCCGCGCCCGGAACGCGACTATCGGCGCGGGGTTTTTGGCTGGATCGGCGCTACCCTATCGTGAATGCATGGCGCGAAAAGGGTTGATTTTGCATTTTGCCTGCGCGGCGTTTTTTTGCTACCGTCGGCAGGGTTTGAAACACGCCAATCATTGAGCCGATGGACATGAGTGTGACCTTCTTCTTAAGACAAGCGCCGCAAAAACGGGCGCCATGGGCAGCTGACGGGCAGGTTAATGCCTAGCCTGTGCCAAGAATGCTGCCAAACTTTTGAAAAGGGCCGGCGCTGCCCGCGCTGCCATGCGCCCAATATCGTAACGCATCCAGAGCTTTTTACGCTGAGTATCGCGCACATGGATTGCGATGCCTTTTACGCCAGCGTGGAAAAGCGCGATCATCCCGATTTAGCGGATAAACCGGTGATTATTGGCGGCGGGCGGCGCGGTGTGGTGTCCACCGCCTGCTATGTGGCTCGGATTCGGGGCGTAAAATCCGCCATGCCGATGTTCCAAGCCTTAAAGCTATGCCCTGACGCGGTGATTATAAAGCCTAGAATGGCGGTTTATGCCGAGGTCAGCCGCGCAATCCGGCAGATGATGGAAGATCTGACACCGGCCATTGAGCCCCTTTCTTTAGATGAAGCCTTTCTCGATTTACGCGGGACAGAAAAATTGCATGGAGCGCCCCCCGCAGTGATGTTGGCGCGCCTGGTGTATCGGATGCGCCAAGAGTTGGGTCTGACCGGGTCGATCGGGTTGTCGCATAATAAATTTTTGGCAAAAGTGGCCTCTGATTTAAATAAACCCCGCGGGTTTTCTGTGATCGGAAAAGACGATACGGCGGCGTTTTTGCAGGATAAGCCCGTGCGTATGATCTGGGGGGTAGGCAGCGCCACGCAAGCCGCTTTGGCGCAGGCCGGCATTCGCAGTTTTACCGATTTGTTGCGGTGGCAACGCGATGATCTGACGCAAAAATTTGGGTCGATGGGCGAAAGGCTTTGGCATCTTGCGCGGGGCCAAGATCATCGCCGGATTAGCCGAAATACACCGGTGAAATCGATTTCCAATGAAACCACATTTTTTGAAGATACCGCCGATCCTGATTTATTGGACGGTCATTTATGGCGCATGTGTGAAAAAGTATCGGATCGGGCGAAGGCAAAAGAGCTGGCGGGGCGTGTGGTAACGCTGAAGCTTAAAACCACTGGCCATAAAATTATTACCAAACGTCAAACGTTGGAGGATGCGACGCAATTGGCAGACCGTGTCTACCGTGTATCGCGGGCCATGCTGTCGCAAATTCCAGCAGGGCAGGTCTACCGGTTGATCGGAGCGGGTCTGTCTGATTTATGCGCGGCCAGCCAGGCGGAGCGATCTGGAGATCTTTTGGACCCACAGGCTCATCAGCGCGGCGCTGCAGAGCGTGCCACGGATAAAATCCGCAAAAAATTTGGCGAGGATGCGATTCTTAAAGGGCGGGCGCTGCGCTAGCGGCTATTCGGCGGCGAGGCTGCTTTCTGCTGCGCCGGCTTTTGCAATCTCGGCCAGCACTTTGCGCAATCGTTGACGAAAAAACTCAAATTGCTCAGAGGGGGTGATATTGGCCTCATTCAGATAAAGCGCGCGGTCAATTTCGATTTGCAAAACATGTTGATTGAAATGGGGGCGACCATAGCGCTGGGTGATATAAGCACCGGCAAAAGGCGCGTTGCGCGCCACGCGAAATCCGTGGCTGCTAAAAATATCAAGCACATTCTCGGCCAGTCGCGACTCAGCAGAGGCGCCAAAGCGATCCCCGATAACGATTTCGGTGCTTTGCTGTGAACGGCCGGTTGGCGCAACGGCCTCGTGGGGCATCGAATGCACATCGATCAAAATTGCGCGCCCAAATTTGGTCTGCGCGCGCACCAGAAGCGCTTTTAAAGCCTTATGATAGGGCTTCCAATAGGTGTCTATGCGCGCTTGGGCGGTTTCTTTAGACATTTTCCCGCGGTAGATCGCGCGCCCATTTGCAACGACGCGCGGGATGATCCCCAGCCCTGAGGCAATCCGTGGATTTTGCTTGGCGCTCGGAACGCCGGTAATCAGGGCTGGATCCAGCTCATCCTCGGCGCGGTTAAGATCCAAAAAGGATCGGGGCGCCTTGGCGGTTAAAAGTGGTGCGCCAAAACCGGGGACGCAGGCGATCAGCTGATCGATATAAGCATCTTCTGAACTGCGAATCGTTAAGTCATCTAGAATAGAGCTTTTCAAAAAGCTGTCCTGATACGCGCGCCCGCTGTGAGGGGAGGCAAACACCACAGAGGATGCTAAAGCCGCAGGTTCGACAATTTTATAGGCGCAATGGTCAAAGGGCAGGTTTTCCATAAGTTCAGGATAGCTTAAAAATAGAGAATTGCAAAAGCCCTTGATCCCGCGCAACCAACCTTTTATAGACCCTCCACCGGCGCGGTTCGCAGCGCTCCGTTTTTTGGTGCTGCGCGCATCGCCAAGACGGGCGGTTAGCTCAGCGGTAGAGCACTACGTTGACATCGTAGGGGTCACTGGTTCGATCCCAGTACCGCCCACCACGGGTTTCACGGCCCCTCATTATGGGGTCAACAGCAACTGGCGCAAAGACGCGCCGCGATTGAAGGAGAAGGCCATGAAGGTCAAAAACTCACTCCGCTCGCTGAAGCAGCGTCACCGCGACTGTCGTGTCGTGCGCCGCAAAGGCCGCGTATACGTCATTAACAAGACGCAACCTCGGTTCAAAGCCCGTCAGGGCTGAACCTGCAGGGTCAGTAAGCTTTCGGAACGCCCCGCCATCTTGGCGGGGTTTTTCATTTAACGGCTTCGATTTCAGCGAGAATTGCCGCTGCGGCCGCAGCGGGGTCATGGGCTGCGGTAATCGGCCTGCCAATCACCAGATGATCGGCGCCGCCGGCAATCGCCTCAGCGGGTGTCATGACGCGCTTTTGATCCCCCAGAGCAGCGCCAGTTGGGCGCACGCCCGGGGTGACGATTAATTTGCCAGCGCTGATCGGAAGGCTGCGGATCAAGGCAGCTTCTTGCGGAGAGGCAATGACCCCATCGGCGCCAGCGTCTAGTGCGCGGGTGGCGCGCTCGATGACAAGCTCAGAAATGGCGCCGCCTTTTATCATACAAGCATCCAAATCTGCGCGATCAAGCGAGGTCAGGATTGTCACGGCGAGAATCTTTAAATTCTTGCCCGCAGCGCCTGCTTTTGCCGCTCTGACCACATGCGGATCCCCATGAACGGTCAAAAAATCAATATCATATTGCGCCAATCCGCGCGTGGCATGTTCGATCGTTGCTGAAATATCGAACAGCTTCATATCAAGGAAAATCTGTTTGCCGTGCTCTTGCTTCAATTCATTGGCCAGCGCCAAACCGCCCCCCGTCAACATGCCCAGCCCAATTTTATAAAACCCCACTTGATCGCCAAGTTTTTGCGCCAAGGCCAATCCGGCAAGCGCATCGGGAACATCAAGGGCAACAATTAATCTGGAATCTGGCATTCTTTTGGTCCTTTTTGGGTTGTTGCGGGTCTAAGCTTGGCATGGGCTTGCCGTCAAGCCATTGACCCGTGATCGGCATGGCTTGTCACGCGTCATCACTAAAATAATCTGAGTTTCTTGAAACCAATTGGTCGATTGCCCATATCAGATTTTGGAAAGGCCTGATGTCTAAACGTGCCGAAAACCGGGTGTTTGACGTAATAGGCGCTTTAGTAAAGGAGAGTGCGATGGACTTAAGCAAGTTCACGGAACGCGCACGCGGGGTTATTCAAAATGCGCAAACCCTGGCGACGGTTCAAGATCATCAACGGTTTATGCCGGTACATTTATTGAAAGCTTTGATGGATGACCCCGAAGGATTGACGCGCAATCTGATCGAGCGGGCGCAAGGGCGCCCTACGGATATCGCCACTGCTGTCGAGGCTGAACTTAGCAAATTGCCAAAAGTTTCGTGCGAGTCAGGGCAGTTAAGGCTTGATGGCAGCGTTGTAAAAGTGCTTTCAGAGGCGCAGAATCAGGCACAAAAAGCCCAGGACCGCTTTGTCACTGTCGAGCGCCTGCTTGTGGGTTTGGCTTTGGTGAAATCACCGGCGCAGGCCGTGTTGGCGGCGGGCGGCGTTACGGCTCAAAGCCTGACTCGCGCGGTTGCAGAGATGCGTCAAGGGCGCACTGCAGAAACCGCGCATGCCGAAGATGGTTTTGAAGCTTTGGATAAATATGCGTTGGATCTGACCGAGCGCGCCCGCTCTGGCGGCATCGATCCCATCATTGGGCGCGATGAAGAGATTCGGCGTGCGATGCAAGTGCTCTCGCGGCGCACCAAAAACAACCCGGTTTTGATCGGCGATCCGGGCGTTGGTAAAACCGCCATCGCCGAAGGCTTGGCCTTACGCATTGTGAACGGTGATGTGCCCGAATCTCTGCAGAATAAACGTCTGATGGCGTTGGATTTGGGGGCTTTGATTGCAGGCGCCAAATATCGCGGCGAATTTGAAGAGCGCCTCACCGCAATTTTAAAAGAAATCACCGCCGCAGCGGGCGAAATCATTTTGTTCATCGATGAAATGCACACTTTAATTGGGGCTGGTAAGGCCGATGGCGCCATGGATGCGGCGAATATGATTAAGCCAGCGCTGGCGCGCGGTGAGTTGCATTGCATTGGTGCCACCACATTGAATGAATACCGGCAATATGTTGAAAAAGATGCCGCGCTCGCGCGGCGTTTTCAACCGCTTATGGTCAGCGAACCAAGCTTGGAAGACACCGTTAGCATTTTGCGCGGAATCAAAGAAAAATATGAATTGCATCATGGCGTGCGTATTTCCGACTCGGCGCTGGTTGCGGCTGCCACTCTATCTAGCCGGTATATCACAGATCGGTTTTTACCTGATAAAGCCATTGATTTGATGGATGAGGCGGCCAGTCGGTTGCGGATGCAAGTGGATAGCAAGCCGGAAAACTTAGACGCGCTTGATCGCGAAATTTTGCAAAAGCAAATCGAGGTGGAAGCGTTGCGCCGCGAAGATGATGCCGCATCCCTTGCGCGGCTTGCAGATATTGAGAAAGCTTTGGGGATGCTGCAGGATCAAAGCGCCGTTTTAACTGCGCAATGGCAGGCAGAGCGCGATAAAATGGCGGGCAGGCGCAGCATTAAAGAACAATTGGATCGGGCGCGGGCGGAATTGGACCAGGCCACGCGTCAAAGTGATTTGGCGCGGGCGGGTGAATTGTCATACGGGGTTATTCCGCAATTGGAAAAGCAACTTTCCGATGCCGAGCACGCTGACTCTGGGGGCGCGCTGATCACAGAGGCGGTACGCCCCGAACATATCGCCACGGTGGTCGAGCGTTGGACGGGCATTCCCACCAGCAAGATACTTGAGGGAGAGCGTGATAAGTTGCTGCGCATGGAGGCCGCGCTAAGCCAGCGGGTGATCGGTCAGGATGTTGCTTTGGCCGCTGTGGCCAACGCGGTGCGGCGGGCGCGCGCCGGGTTGAATGATGAAAATCGCCCCTTGGGGTCCTTTTTGTTTCTGGGCCCGACAGGGGTTGGCAAAACTGAATTGACGAAAGCGGTCGCGCAATTCTTGTTTGATGATGATGCCGCGATGGTGCGCATCGATATGTCGGAATATATGGAAAAGCATTCCGTGGCACGCCTTATCGGGGCACCTCCGGGCTATGTCGGCTATGAAGAGGGCGGGGTCTTAACCGAAGCAGTGCGCCGACGTCCCTATCAAGTGGTGCTGTTTGATGAGGTGGAAAAAGCGCATCCGGATGTGTTCAACCTATTATTGCAGGTTATGGATGAGGGGATGCTTACCGATAGTCAGGGCCATCACGTTGATTTTAAACAAACTCTGATTATTTTAACGTCAAATCTGGGCTCTCAACCTTTGAATTCCACGCCCGAGTCTCAGGATCGCTTTGCGACGAATGAAGACGTGATGGCGGCCGTACGCGGTCACTTTCGCCCTGAATTCTTGAACCGCCTTGATGAAATGGTGGTCTTCAACCGTTTGCAACCCGCACATATGGGGGCAATTGTTGATATTCAGCTTGCGCGGCTACAGGCGCGGCTTGATGGCCGCAATATTTCCCTTGAGGTTGATGCGAAGGCCAAAAGCTGGTTGGCGCAGCATGGCTATGATGCCAGCTTTGGCGCGCGGCCGCTGAAACGGGTTCTTCAGCGGCATGTTCAAGATGCCTTGGCAGAGCTGTTGCTCTCTGGTCAAATTGCCGAGGATCAGCAGGTGCCTATTTCCGCAAAGGAGGGAGGGCTTGTGATTGCTGGAAAAGTGGCGAAACCTATGGCGGTGACGCCGCAGAATGCGGTGCTTCACTAAAACAACACGCTTTTGTGAAAAAGGTTGTTTTTGAAGATGCTGCAGAACGCGCTAAGTTATTCAGAGAAAACGTGTAAAAGGATGTTTTATGGCCCATCGTTGGAGAGCTGATCTGAAACAGTCGGAGGTGACCGATGAGCAGGTTTTTGTAAACAGAAGGCATTTGCTCGCCGGGCTGGCGGGGATTGGGTTGGCAGGTGGTTTGACCTCTGCGTCAAGCGCAGCGCAACGCGCTGTAGAGCTGGAGCCGAATGAATGGGAAGATATTACCAGCTATAACAATTACTATGAATTCGGAACGGGAAAAAGTGATCCTGCCAAATATGCAGGCGCTTTAACCACCGCACCGTGGAGCGTGGAAATCAATGGATTGGTGGATCGCCCCGCGGTGTATCACCTCGAAGATATTCTGCAAAAAATGGCGATTGAAGAACGCATTTACCGGTTTCGCTGCGTCGAAGCATGGTCAATGGTGGTGCCGTGGAACGGGTTCGAACTGGCGGATCTTTTGAATATGGCGGGGGTTCAATCGCAGGCAAAATATGTGGCATTTCAAACTTTATATCGGCCTGAGGAGATGCGCGGACAAAATTACCCGGTGCTCGATTGGCCTTATGTAGAGGGCCTGCGACTTGATGAGGCAATGCACCCGCTGACGCTGATGGCGAATGGAATTTACGGAAAACAAATCCCCAATCAAAACGGCGCGCCGCTACGGTTGGTGGTGCCCTGGAAATATGGGTTCAAATCCATCAAATCGATCGTAAAGATTACCTTAACCGATACGATGCCCCCCACCAGTTGGTCTTTGGCGAATGCGCGGGAATACGGGTTTTACAGCAATGTGAACCCACAGGTTGATCATCCCCGCTGGTCGCAGGCAACAGAGCGGCGTATCGGAGGTGGCCTTTTTGCCAAACGCCAGCCGACATTGATGTTCAATGGCTATCAAGAGGATGTTGCCGAGATGTATAAAGACATGGATCTGACAAAATTTATCTAATAAGCCCGAGAGTTGAGGGGTGATCTGCGCGTGGTGGAGCACATAAACCATTTAAGCCGCAAACTTCCTGTTTGGCTTATTTATATTATTGGGGTGGCGCCTGGTGTGTATTTTATTATGCTCGGTATTCGCAATGAGCTGGGTCCAGAGCCGATTGCCAAATTGGAACATTTGCTGGGCGAATTTGCGTTGCAAATGTTGATTCTGGGGCTGGCGATCACACCGCTGCGCCGTGTCTTGCGGATCAATCTGTTTAAGTTCCGGCGGGCAATTGGACTGATTGCGTTTGGCTACGTGCTCCTGCATGTCCTGACATGGGCCCTGCTCGATATCGGGGATCTAAACCGGATTTGGGCAGATATAATGAAACGCCCTTACATAACGATTGGAATGCTGGCGCTGTTGGGGCTGATTCCTTTGGCGCTCACGTCGAACAATTTTGCGCAACGCCGGCTGGGTGCACGATGGCGTCAATTGCATCGGTTGACCTATGGCATCTGTATCTTAGGCGGGCTGCATTTTGTGATGCTGCGCAAAGGTTTCCAAATCGAACCGCTTCTCTATTTGGGATCGATTCTGTTTTTATTATTGGCGCGGGTTGATATTAGAAAATGGCGGATTTTTGCAGCGGATAGAAAGTCCAAAGCGCCAATGCCCTAAAAATTGGTGGCGGGCCTGCAAGGCAGCGAACTCTCCCCAAACACTGTGTTTCATGAGAAATTGCGCTTTGTGGGCTCGTCTTGGATGAAGAAATTTCCCTGAAAGTAAAAAAAGATAAAAATAGTTATCGAAAGGGGGTTGCGGATGTTATCTGTTGCTTTTAAAAGCGCCTTCACCGAGGGTGCTACGGCGTTTAAGGTGGCCTTGCTGGGTTGAAGATTTGGCGGGGGCGTAGAGAATTCTGAGGATATATTGGGCGGGTTGCGCGATTTGAGAGGATGGCGTGATCTGTTGATTTGTCTTCGACGTTATTTGACATTGATAGAAAACTGAAGAGATATGTGGGCAGTTTGGTTCATTTCGATGGATCTGCCTATCATATCGCGCCACTAGGGTTTTTGATCCGATGATGTGGTGTCAGCTTCACTGTTTGTCGGCTTTCGGTATCTTTTGATACCTTGAGCACAGATAAACAGAAGATGAATAATTTGAACAATTATTCGATGTGCATAGGTTCGAACGTCAAGGATAAGCTGGTAACAGCTTTTCAACTTGAGAGTTTGATCCTGGCTCAGAACGAACGCTGGCGGCAGGCCTAACACATGCAAGTCGAGCGCGCCTTCGGGTGAGCGGCGGACGGGTTAGTAACGCGTGGGAACGTACCCTTCTCTACGGAATAGCCTTTGGAAACGAAGAGTAATACCGTATACGCCCTTTGGGGGAAAGATTTATCGGAGAAGGATCGGCCCGCGTTAGATTAGATAGTTGGTGGGGTAACGGCCTACCAAGTCTACGATCTATAGCTGGTTTTAGAGGATGATCAGCAACACTGGGACTGAGACACGGCCCAGACTCCTACGGGAGGCAGCAGTGGGGAATCTTAGACAATGGGCGCAAGCCTGATCTAGCCATGCCGCGTGAGTGATGAAGGCCTTAGGGTCGTAAAGCTCTTTCGCCTGTGATGATAATGACAGTAGCAGGTAAAGAAACCCCGGCTAACTCCGTGCCAGCAGCCGCGGTAATACGGAGGGGGTTAGCGTTGTTCGGAATTACTGGGCGTAAAGCGCACGTAGGCGGATTGGAAAGTTGGGGGTGAAATCCCGGGGCTCAACCCCGGAACTGCCTCCAAAACTATCAGTCTAGAGTTCGAGAGAGGTGAGTGGAATTCCAAGTGTAGAGGTGAAATTCGTAGATATTTGGAGGAACACCAGTGGCGAAGGCGGCTCACTGGCTCGATACTGACGCTGAGGTGCGAAAGTGTGGGGAGCAAACAGGATTAGATACCCTGGTAGTCCACACCGTAAACGATGAATGCCAGTCGTCGGGCAGTATACTGTTCGGTGACACACCTAACGGATTAAGCATTCCGCCTGGGGAGTACGGTCGCAAGATTAAAACTCAAAGGAATTGACGGGGGCCCGCACAAGCGGTGGAGCATGTGGTTTAATTCGAAGCAACGCGCAGAACCTTACCAACCCTTGACATACTCGTCGTCGCTCCAGAGATGGAGCTTTCAGTTCGGCTGGACGAGATACAGGTGCTGCATGGCTGTCGTCAGCTCGTGTCGTGAGATGTTCGGTTAAGTCCGGCAACGAGCGCAACCCACATCCCTAGTTGCCAGCAGTTCGGCTGGGCACTCTATGGAAACTGCCCGTGATAAGCGGGAGGAAGGTGTGGATGACGTCAAGTCCTCATGGCCCTTACGGGTTGGGCTACACACGTGCTACAATGGCAGTGACAATGGGTTAATCCCAAAAAGCTGTCTCAGTTCGGATTGGGGTCTGCAACTCGACCCCATGAAGTCGGAATCGCTAGTAATCGCGTAACAGCATGACGCGGTGAATACGTTCCCGGGCCTTGTACACACCGCCCGTCACACCATGGGAGTTGGTTCTACCCGACGACGCTGCGCTAACCTTCGGGGGGCAGGCGGCCACGGTAGGATCAGCGACTGGGGTGAAGTCGTAACAAGGTAGCCCTAGGGGAACCTGGGGCTGGATCACCTCCTTTCTAAGGATGTTTCTAGCAACTTAAGCTTGCTTTTGTTCGTGAAACACTTAGCAGATTGGCAAACAAAGCCGATCATATATCGAACCGGACTGTCCTCATATCTCTTCAGCATACATCAGACCTACCGGTCTGTACTGGGTCGGTAGCTCAGGTGGTTAGAGCGCACGCCTGATAAGCGTGAGGTCGGAGGTTCAAGTCCTCCTCGACCCACCATTAACGCGTCTATTTTAGGATATGGCGTGTAGGGGGCCTTAGCTCAGATGGGAGAGCGCCTGATTTGCATTCAGGAGGTCAGCGGTTCGATCCCGCTAGGCTCCACCATATACCAAGTTTTGATCAGATCGCGAAGCACAATGGTTTGTGTTTCGCCGTCCGATTGGACGCATTGACATCGTTTAGAGAGATACAAATATCAACATTGTTTGATCGCCCGAAGTAGCGGGATGATCTCAATTTGGTGAAGCAAGTTTAGGCTTGTGGAGAGCTTTTGGATCCACCCTTTTCCTCGGGTGCCTTTAAGTATGCTGGGTTGAAACGAACATGTTGTCCAAGTCAAGTACACTAACCCGAGCAGCAGTAATGTTGCTCAACAGTTCAAACACACCGACATGTGTTTGAGCGGGAAAGTATGACTTTTGACCGGAAGATGAGATGCCTGGTGAACCAGCTTGGCATCATTCAGGCGCAAGTCTGACTTTTTCTGGATCAAATCAAGCGCGAAAAGGGCGTTTGGTGGATGCCTTGGCAGTAAGAGGCGATGAAAGACGTGATACTCTGCGATAAGCCATGGGGAGCTGAGAATAAGCTTTGATCCATGGATTTCTGAATGGGGCAACCCACCTGAATGTTTGTTATTGTTACCCTTTGGGTGTCAATAATGAGCATAAACAGGTACTTATTACCTGAATACATAGGGTTTTAAGAGCAAACCCGGGGAACTGAAACATCTAAGTACCCGGAGGAAAGGAAATCAATTAGAGACTCTGTTAGTAGCGGCGAGCGAACGCGGACCAGCCAAGCCTGATAAGTGACCAGAATGACCTGGAAAGGTCAGCCATAGTGGGTGACAGCCCCGTATGGGAAGCTTTGAAGGATGTATTAAGTAGGGCGGGACACGTGAAATCCTGTTTGAAGATCGGGGGACCACCCCCGAAGGCTAAGTACTCCTTACTGACCGATAGCGAACCAGTACCGTGAGGGAAAGGTGAAAAGCACCCCGACGAGGGGAGTGAAACAGTACCTGAAACCGAACGCCTACAATCAGTTGGAGCATCCTTGCGATGTGACAGCGTACCTTTTGTATAATGGGTCATCGACTTGGTCTATCTAGCAAGCTTAAGCCGTTAGGTGTAGGCGCAGCGAAAGCGAGTCTTAATAGGGCGGATGAGTTAGATGGATCAGACCCGAAACCGAGTGATCTAGGCATGGCCAGGTTGAAGATACGGTAACACGTATTGGAGGACCGAACCCACATCCGTTGAAAAGGATCGGGATGAGCTGTGCCTAGGGGTGAAAGGCCAATCAAACTCGGAGATAGCTGGTTCTCCGCGAAATCTATTTAGGTAGAGCGTCATCCGAATACCCCGGGGGGTAGAGCACTGGATGGGTAATGGGGCCCCACAGGCTTACTGATCCTAACCAAACTCCGAATACCCGGGAGTACTAGATGGCAGACACACGGCGGATGCTAACGTCCGTCGTGGAGAGGGAAACAACCCTGACCGACAGTTAAGGCCCCCAATTCATGGCTAAGTGGGAAAGCAGGTGGGACGACCAAAACAACCAGGAGGTTGGCTTAGAAGCAGCCATCCTTTAAAGATAGCGTAACAGCTCACTGGTCTAAATAAGTTGTCCTGCGGCGAAGATGTAACGGGGCTCAAGCCATGAGCCGAAACTTCGGATGCATTTAATGCATGGTAGCGGAGCGTAGTGTGACATAGTTTCCTGTCTCTTTTGATCCTTTTTGGGTCATGGGAGACGCGAAGCTTTCTGTGAAGCCGGGCTGTAAGGCATCCGGTGGAGAGATCACTAGTGAGAATGATGACATGAGTAGCGACAAAGAGTGTGAGAGACACTCTCGCCGAAAGTCCAAGGGTTCCTGCTTAAAGCTAATCTGAGCAGGGTAAGCCGACCCCTAAGTCGAGGCCGAAGGGCGTAGACGATGGGAACCAGGTTAATATTCCTGGGCCAGGAGATGGTGACGGATTGTGAAGGTTGTTCCTCCTTATTGGATTGGAGGGGCCGCTGATCAGTCCCTGGAAATAGCCCTCCATAAGATCGTACCCTAAACCGACACAGGTGGACTGGTAGAGAATACCAAGGCGCTTGAGAGAACTACATTGAAGGAACTCGGCAAAATACCTCCGTAAGTTCGCGAGAAGGAGGCCCAGTTTCTACGCAAGTATTGGCTGGGGGCACAAACCAGGGGGTGGCGACTGTTTACTAAAAACACAGGGCTCTGCGAAGTCGCAAGACGACGTATAGGGTCTGACGCCTGCCCGGTGCCTGAAGGTTAAAAGGAGGGGTGAGAGCTCCGAATTGAAGCCCAGGTAAACGGCGGCCGTAACTATAACGGTCCTAAGGTAGCGAAATTCCTTGTCGGGTAAGTTCCGACCTGCACGAATGGCGTAACGACTTCCCCGCTGTCTCCAATGTAGACTCAGCGAAATTGAATTGCCTGTCAAGATGCAGGCTTCCCGCGGTTAGACGGAAAGACCCCGTGCACCTTTACTACAGCTTCGCACTGGCATCAGAATTGTGATGTGCAGGATAGGTGGTGGGCTTTGAAACCGGAACGCCAGTTTCGGTGGAGCCTCCCTTGAGATACCACCCTTCGCACTTTTGATGTCTAACCGCGGTCCGTTATCCGGATCCGGGACCCTGCGTGGCGGGTAGTTTGACTGGGGCGGTCGCCTCCTAAAGAGTAACGGAGGCGCGCGAAGGTTGGCTCAGAGCGGTCGGAAATCGCTCGTTGAGTGCAATGGCAGAAGCCAGCCTGACTGCGAGACTGACAAGTCGAGCAGAGTCGAAAGACGGCCATAGTGATCCGGTGGTCCCGAGTGGAAGGGCCATCGCTCAACGGATAAAAGGTACGCCGGGGATAACAGGCTGATACTGCCCAAGAGTCCATATCGACGGCAGTGTTTGGCACCTCGATGTCGGCTCATCTCATCCTGGGGCTGGAGCAGGTCCCAAGGGTACGGCTGTTCGCCGTTTAAAGAGGTACGTGAGCTGGGTTTAGAACGTCGTGAGACAGTTCGGTCCCTATCTGCCGTGGGTGTAGGATACTTGAGAGGAGTTGCCCCTAGTACGAGAGGACCGGGGTGAACGATCCACTGGTGGACCTGTTGTTGCGCCAGCAGCAGTGCAGGGTAGCTATGATCGGACAGGATAACCGCTGAAGGCATCTAAGCGGGAAGCCCCCCTCAAAACAAGGTATCCCTGAGAGCCGTGGAAGACCACCACGTCGATAGGCCGGAGATGTAAGCGCAGTAATGCGTTCAGTTGACCGGTACTAATGGCTCGATAGGCTTGATTTGATCCAGTAATAGTCAGATATTACTCACATCAAAAAGCATACACATATATATGCTTGACTTGGATTTGGTATTTTCTCGGTTTGGTGGCCATAGCACGAGCAAAACACCCGGCTCCATTCCGAACCCGGCCGTTAAGTGCCGTTGCGCTGATGGTACTGCGTCTTAAGACGTGGGAGAGTAAGTCACCGCCAAACCTAGAAAATACCAAATCCGCGTATCTCTCAAAACGATCACAATACATATCCCAAACTATATCGCTCAAAGCCCTTTTCCAACGCGTAAGATAAATCTGCATGCGCGATTGCTAGAACAGGCGTCTTAAATCGAAGGCATCATCGCAATAAACAAGCATCGCCTCGCAGACAGATCCCCAGCGCAAACCCACAAAAAACATCCCTCTAAAACAAACAAAACACGCCCGGATGCGGACATCTGTCGCGATCCCGCGCCAAAAGCCCTCACATCGGTAAAAATCAAATACCAAAACACATGCCTCATCTTGCCAGCGCAACGCATCACGGCGCCGAATTGAACCCAAACAGCCTTCGATCATTGACAGCTTATATATATCGTCAAAAAATGCACGATGCACGATGCACGATGCACGATGCACGATGCACGATGCAGGAGGCCAGCGATCAAATAAATAGCTCTTATCAAAGCCCTAGAGCCAATAAATCAAAACAGAAAGTCTCTGGAAAAAGTTAAGACAAAAGCCACACCGGCACACTGATAAGGCAGTCGTTGATGAATTGAAAACCAGCGCATCCCTTTTTCACATTTAATCAGAAGTGCGTTTGAGCTGGGCCGAAAACTCAATTTCCAAGTGGCGCAGCTCCGCAATTATGGATTCAAGATCCTCTGGGTTTTTCACATACAGCTCAATATTTGCACTGTCATGCACCAATCCGGTCCACGCTTGATCTGCCGCGTCGTTTAACGCCAGGGCCTTAAAAGTTGAAACTGGTTTGGAAAAGCCCTTGACCTTTAAGTCGTCGAAGAACGCGGTTTTCACGCGGTCGTTTAACAATGAAGCTGTGTCTTTGGACAGCAAGACTTCTCCGGGTGGGCAAAGGCTTTCCAACCGTGCCGCCATGTTCACCGGACTGCCAAGCACCGTGTAATCCAAGCGCTGGCTTGACCCAAAATTACCGACCGTACAATAGCCGGTGGCAATTCCCATTCGGACCTTAAGCCCATGCGAAATACCTTTTTTGGACTTCCAGATTCTGCTGATTTGCGAGATTTTTTGTTGCATCTCTAACGCCATCTTCACGCAGCGAAACGCGTCCATTTCTTCTCCGGCGCTGTCCGGGTCTCCAAAGAAAACCATAACAGCATCGCCGATGAATTTATCGATCGTTCCCCCATTGGCAATCGCGATCTCGGTCATATCCGACAGATAATTGTTAATAATATTTGCAAGCTTTTCGGGCTCTAATGTGTCAGAAATATCAGTAAAACTGACGATATCTGAAAAGAAAACCGTCAGATTTTTTCGCTTATAGCTTTCACCCTCTCGCATCCGATCGGAAAAAATCGTTTCATAAACCTGTGGCGATAAATATTTTGCCAAACGATTGGCAATTGATTCCAACTTCTCGCTTTTTTCTTCAAGTCGCTGATTGGCCGTTTCGTTTTCGGCTAAGAGCGTTTGATTTTGTTCGTGAAGCCGGTACTCTTCCGTTCGATCAATCAGTTGGCCTTGCACGCCATTTAAATAACTGAATGTGCCATTTTTGGTGTAGGTGGCAAGAAAAGAGAATGTTTTAAAGGCATCAGCAGTTTTAATCTTCAATTGCGGGATGAGAACTTTTTTGTCGCGCTGCAAACTGTTCGAAAATTCTTCAATTTGATCATCGGAAACCCCAAGCCGGCCAAGAAGGGCAAGGATATTGAACCCTTCGATATTTTTAATGTTGGGAAATAATGCTTTGAAATTCTTATTTGCCTTTATAATATTCAGTTCCGCATCGGCGAAATAAGCGGCGGTTATTGCATTTTCGAAATTAAAAAAGCTGACATTTAAGATAGAGTCTTTCTTGAACATCTCTTCAAGCGTGGCTGACATTCCTGCGTCCCTAAACAGTAAAAAACGATCTTTTCTGCCGTTGAAACTGGCATAAACTTGACAGGAGGCAAACGAAAATCTCATGTTTGAGATTATTATTTGTTAAAAAGAATAGTAAAAACCCTCATTTTGTGAAAACCTGCCGTTATAAAGCCCATGCGGAAAAAAGTTGGACTTGGCGTAGATAAATAAATATTAATATAAAACAGAGAATTGGAGCTGCATTGTGTTAATAAAACTTCACGGCACGCGGGGATCTATCCCGCAACCAGCTGATACGTCCAAATACGGCGGTAACACGTCATGTTGCGAAGTGTTGACCGATGATATGCAAATTATTCTTGATACGGGAACTGGTTTTCAAAACGTTCAATTAGATACAAAACGAACATCGATTATCCTGTATAGCCACTTTCACCACGATCATATTCAAGGTCTGCCATTTAATGGAAGCGTGTTTGCGCATCAGGAAGATATTTTTCTGTCCAGTGCTCTGGTCAATAGAAGCGTTCTTAGAAACCTCATTCAAACATATTTTTCGGGCGGATATTTTCCTGTTGATATCGTGACCATCCTCAAACAACTGAAATTTTCGAACATAAGCACCATACAAAAAATGCTTGCGCCAAACTTAGGCTTGGAGGTGTTTGAATTGAACCATCCCGGCGGCAGTATGGGATATTCGCTGCAAACCAGTCGAGGGAAATTTACTTATTTGCTGGATAATGAATATCTCGAAGAACAATTGCCTTTTTTATTAAAATTTGTTGAGGGTTCTGATTTTGTACTCTGGGATGGCATGTTCACGGATCACGAATTGGAAAATGGGCGCAAAGGATGGGGGCATTCCTCGATCGAGCAGGCCTGCAGTTTTGCAGAGTTGGCGGAGATTAAAAAATTGGCCATTAGCCATCACAGTCCCGCTCGAACGGACCAAGAGCTTGACATGCTCTCCGAAACTCTGACATCGGATAAAGTATCTTTTGCAATTCAAAATACCGAGGTCACGATCTGAATGAAGCGTTTGAAAATGGAAATTGGAAAGCATGTCTTTCGTAAAGGTGATGCTGCCAATGGTGTGTATTTGGTTTTGTCGGGATCGGTTGGAATTTTCTTGCCCAGCAATGGCACCAAGGATCCTGATTTTCTGGTAAGAGATAATGAATTATTCGGTGAAATGGGTGTTGTCAGCGATCAATCACGTATGGCAACGGCCCTGACCGTAACAGAATGCGATTTGCTTTTCGTATCACGGGATGAATTTGATAAAATGGTGGATGACTCGCATATCGTGGTGAAGGGCATATTACGTATCCTTGCGGAACGATTGCGGATGGCGCAGACCGCAAAGAAATAAGCCGCCTTGCCGTTTTAAATCGCATTAGTTTTCAGTGTTGCACCCTAATCGGTTTCATTACAGCGTTATCTTCGCGGGTATGTGAGCGGTTGAAATCGTTGCAGTTTGGCCAAAAAATGGGCAGCAGGTCGCCTTTATTGGCTGCGCAATGCGTATAGCTACGTAGACTTTTTGTGTTGTCGACCTATTTCCTCTCAAAACGTAGCAAGATCATACTGGATTTAAGGGGTGAGATAGCCCACTGGTACATCACGAGGGGTGGAAATGAGCACGATCAATGCAATAGCGGCGGGCGCATATGCGCAACAACAAGCTTCTCAAGAAAGCCAAGCGCGCATCCAAGACGCTCGCGTTGCAAACACGATTGTTGAAAAGTCTGAGAGTTTAAAACAAGAATCCAGCGTGCTGGTTGAAATAAGCCGCGCCGCGCGCGTATTGGCACAACAAAAACTTGCCGATGCGCGTCAAGGCGATTCTCAGCAAGACGCCGACCTGCAAGACGCCGTTGTCGAGCGGAAGCCAGAGCGGTCACCGCTTTAGCCCTTTCAATGGATGATGCCCCTTTAAGCTTGCGCGCCAGTGGCGCATGTTGCGGGCAAATTCGCGCCCACCGCAGTTAAGCCAGCAGGATCGCCTCTGTCCGTCTCTCATTGAGAAATGCCTAAACAGCGCGGATCAAACGCCGTATAAGTTGCGAGGCTACAAAAGGTGCACTCATGATCATTGGATATTCTAGAATTGCTTTATTTCAATCGCAATTGGAGGCGGAAGAACAGGTTGCGATGCTCTTAAATTACGGGTGTTTAGAAGAGCACATCTATCAAGAACAAACCGCAGCTCAGGATCTGCGCGGGCAATTGCGCCTTGCACTGAATGCTTTGCGCAAGGGGGATAAGTTGGTGCTGTGCAAACTCTCTGCGCTTGGCTCCACTCTGGGAGAGTTGAGCGCAGCGTTTTTAGAGATTGATCGAAAATCAGCGGATTTGGTTATTCTGGATATTGGCGGGTTGCGGATGGACAGCGGCCAAAAAACTGGCCAAGCGATGTTTAAATCACTTCGCGAACTGGCGGATTTGCCGCATGAAGTGCAGCGCGAAAAAAAATTTGAAGCGGTAAAAGCGCAGCGTGATGTGCTTTAAATACCTAAGTTAATTTCCCGAATTTGTTATTTTATCGCCTTTACGCTTTTCAGAATAGCGAAACCCAATCACTTCACATTGGCGAATACTGTTAAGCTGATCAAGTTGGGTATTGACCACCGCCGTCCATGTTTCGGTGCCAAATTTTTCCATCATTTTTCCGTCAATTGTTTGCATCAACTTTGAGCATTCACCGGTACTGCCTGCCCCTAGCGGCCCATTTGAACCTATGCAAGACAATTCGGTATTGCCCAGCAATTGCCCGTCGCTATTGAAAAACAATGCGGAAACTGCGGAGACATCCCGCCCAGTGCGGTTGGTTGTTTGCAGGGTTAAATTGTACAGTGCAACGGGGCCAAATTTATCATGGCCGAATTTCAACATAATGCTACAGGGGCGCTGTTCACCGGCATGCAGCACAGGTGCCATCATTAAAATCAGACCAGTCAGAAATATCCGCATCATAGCCGGGGTTCCTTACTTAAATTGCTTGGACTAGTTTAGCCTCAAAATTCTATAAGAACAGTCTTCATTACAAGACTGGGATGCGATCGTTTTTGCAGGCCAGCGCAGGGCTCTGATTGAGCGCTGAGGATCATTTATCCGCGGTCAAGCTAAGCTGCCTTTCATTGCGCATGCATTTATGCTAAACTTATCCGAACAATGAGGTGGTAGAGTGGCCAAAGAACATAGCACACGGTTTCGCGATATTGCGTTTAGCAATGGAACGCCAAAGAAAGCCTTTTTGACGGCCTGCGTTGTGGGTACGATCTTAACCGCGATCAATCATGGCGATGTCATAGTAGCGGGTCAATTTCCACCACTCCTTAAGGTTTTCCTAACCTATTGCGTGCCGTTCTGTGTGACCACTTGGGGTTCTTATTTAGGCAAAAAGAGCCAAATTTTGAAGCAGAAAGACGTCGCTTTGCTTTGCGGCGATCTCTGAGCTTTATTGCAGGCTCACCTCTCTTTGTGGATCAAATGTCTGCCAAAATTTCTTGCGCATCTGCAGAATATTCAATTGCGATGCGCTTAAACTATAGGGATTCTCGTCAAACTGCTTTTCAAGGCGCGCACCGTCCCAAAGTATATTGATCAGTGTCTTATCGCTATCCGACATTTGCTTTGCTCCACTTGATTCAAAGTGAAATACGGCCAGCACCCTTCAGTGTTTAGTAAAAATCTGCAGGCAGGCAGCGACAACGCAGGTGCAACCGTAAACGGCCGACATTTTAAAGGGCAGAATAAAAAAAAGCTGAGCCCAAAGGCTCAGCCAGTCTACAAATCTTGTTAGGGAGAACAAAGATTTAAAACAAATACGCTGCAAGGTTGGATTTGGATCAGAAACCTTTGAGAATTTTCATATTTTTACAGGATTTTTTTAAAATAGCGGCGTTAAATAGGTCTCTAATTTGGGCAATATGTAAGCGACAACACGATTACGGCCATTTCAGTATCTGATGGTGGGGTGAAGTTTTTGAAAAAGCACGGGCTTTTCAAACATTTCGTAGGTTTTGGATTAACAGAATGACCGTAAGGCTACTCACTCATTGCGCAGATGGCAACGCCAGCGCCTATCCTCGCTGTAGAATTGGCAAACAAAGCCGCTCAAACCGATTTTAAAACGCGGGCAAAGCCTGTTTGCTTCAAGATTGTGCTGTAAGAAGTTTTTGCGGCCTCGTGCCTTATGCGTATGGCGCATAAATCAAGCCTGTTTTGACAGCGCGCAGGCGCAAGATGCTTTCACGATATGATCAGCGCGGGCCTGCGCTAAGTCCAAATTGGCTTTCACATGTTTAATTTCAACAGTTTCATCACGCGCGTTCAGGCAGTCATAAAGCCCTTTCAGGCTCCAAATATTGTTCGGGTGAATACTGGCGCGGCTTAGCCCCGTCGACAATCCAAGATCTTCGCGATAAATCTGTTCTGCCGCGCGCAACTGGCCCTGCTCAACCAGCAAGGCCCCAAGCGCGTGCCGGGTGGGCTGCATCCATCCCCATGGCTCATCATAGGGCAGGTTATCTTCTAGGGTGATGGCGTTGCGCAGGCAGGAGAATGCATTTTCAAACTGCCCCTCGCGATAGCTTATTTCCCCTGCTAGCATAGATTTGGCGATGGCCAACAAATCGATAACCTTATTGTTATGCAAACGCCGGCTTTCTGGAACCCGCTGCGCGGCCTTCAGGAAAAGCTGTTCTTCCTGTTTCGCCGATGCCACATCTTTCAACGCAGCATGCCCAAGCGCGCGGGCGTAATGCACCAATGCGGTGAGGCTGCAATACAGGCTTTGATCTTCGGGTAATGGAAGGTCGATGGCGTCTTTCCATTTTCCAAATCGAATTAAAATATGAGGCTCCATCGAAAGATAGCTTTCGAAATAATCCGCCATTGGCGGCGTTTGCACGCGCAGCATTGCCTCAGGAGTTGTGTCCCACATCTCGCGCGCAGCTTTCACAGCCGGGGCATATTGCCCTAAAAACATCGCGCCATAGATTATGAAATGGTAGTTATGCTGGCGATATCCCGTGTAAATATTATACGCGCCTTCGCGTTCATAGTATTTCAGATCGGCGGCAACAGCGGCGCTGTTCCATCGAACAACATTTTGATAATCCCCGCAAAGCAAATCAATATGCGTTGGCATATGGATCAGGTGACCGGCATCGGGCACTAGATTGCGCAGGGCTTCTGCCGCTTTGAGCGCGCGTTCAGGAAAGGGCGACATTTCCATCAGGTGAATATACAAATGCAGCAATCCGGGATGTTGCATGGCGCCGGGCTTGGTTGCAAAAGCGCGTTCGAGCTGCTCCATAGCGTCAAGTGTATAAGCGCCCGCGGCGGGCGTTCCTGTGCTAATCTTCCACATTTTCCACGGCGTGCAATTTAAAAGAGCTTCTACATAAATGCTTAGCATATCCAGCGAATGGCTATGCGCGTTAAAGGCCAAACGCATCACCTGCGCAAAGTTGCGGTCCCATTCTGCCATATTGGCGTCGATAATGCGCTTGGGGTAACGCGCCTTGAGCGCAGCGATTAAGGCTTGCTCAAGCGGTGTTGTCTGAGCGCTGAGCTCTAGCGCGGTTTGTGTCGCGTCAAAAGCCATCTGCAAGGCTTTAGACTTGCTCGCGGCGTCGTAAAGCGCCCAGGGCATATTGTAGTTTGGCCCCGCGGCGTAAGCGATACCCCAATAGGCCATGGCGCAATTCGCATCTGCATCAATTACCCGTTGAAAACAGGCGATGGCTTCTTGATGATTATAGCCGAACAGCCAGTTTAAGCCCCGGTTGAACCAAAGCTGCGCTTGATCTGACTGAGTGCTTATCGCGCATTCATAAGTTCCTAGATCATAATAGTGCATGGTGCTTTATCCCTAATCGCGACGCGGGAAGAGAGACTATAGTTCCGATTTCTGATAAATTGAGCGCGCCAGCCATTCGGGGTTGACCGTACAGCCCCAACCGGGTGCTTCGCTGACACGGGCCTGTCCATCCTCGATTTCGAACAGGTTTTCCAAAAACAGGTTTTCTTGCCAAGGATAATAATCCGCCCCTTCGATCGAGAATTCGAGATATTTTCCGGCATTTGGGATAGCGCGCAGCAAATGCATTGTGAATAAGGTGACCAAAGAAAGGTTGGCGCAATGCGGGGTGATCGGCAATGCAGCCTTTTTGGCCATTTCAACCACCCGTAAACTGCGGCACATACCTCCCAGATAAAGAATATCTGGCTGTAGGATATCGACCGCTTTCATATCAATCATGCGCTGCCATGTTGGCAAATCGCAATCTTGTTCGCCGCCCGTTACGTCAAGTTCCAAGGCGCGGGTCACTTCTTGGGTTTGCTCAAGTTCCCAATAGGGACATGGTTCTTCGAAATGGCAAAACCCGTTCTCTTGCAGTAGATGGCCAATTTCAATCGCCCGCGCAGGCGTATAGCAGCTATTGGCATCTATCAACAAATCAACATCAGGCCCCAAAGCGCGGCGCATGGTTGGGATGATTTCTTCCGTGCGCCCGGCCCATTCATCTTGATTGCGCCCAACTTCTGAGCCGGCACGCATTTTAAAAGCATCAAAGCCCTTTTCATCGTGCAGTTTTTTGAACCGGTCTGCTTCTTGCTGAGGTGTAATATCGCGCTTCATTGATGAGGCATATGCGCGCAAAGGTCCGGCCGTTCCGCCTAAAATTTCGCAAACTGGTTTGCCTTGCTGTTTGCCGCGTAAATCCCAAATTGCTGTATCAAGCCCGCCCATGGCACGGCGTAAATAAGATCCGGGAAATTTATGCTCGCGCTCGGTGATCAGGTCGAGCAGATTGTCTAAATCGGTCTCATCATGGCCCAAAGCCCAAGGCGCAACTTGGCGGTGAAGCACCTGCGCTGAGATATCCGAGTGATAGGTTGAAAGCTGGCCCCAGCCTTGTGATCCGTCTTCAACCGTGACTCGCACGAAGCCGACGAATTCGTTGCAAAAGCTTTCTATAGCGGTAATCTTCATAAGAGCCCTTTCAATTGCCCGTGTCTTGTAAAATCAAATCCGAGGCTTTTTCACCCACCATAATCGCTGGCGCGTTTGTATTGCCGCTGGGAATGGTCGGAAAAATTGATGCATCGGCCACTCTAAGCCCTTGAATACCATGTACGCGCAGGCGCGGATCGACCACGCTTTGCTTGGGGTC
Source organism: Rhodobacteraceae bacterium IMCC1335 (assembly GCA_039640495.1). Classification (NCBI taxonomy): domain Bacteria; kingdom Pseudomonadati; phylum Pseudomonadota; class Alphaproteobacteria; order Rhodobacterales; family Paracoccaceae; species Rhodobacteraceae bacterium IMCC1335. The sequence continues at coordinate 3,435,995 of CP046864.1, read as the reverse complement.
TTGGCCCATCTTGCAAGTGCCACATTGATGAAACACCGTCCAACTGTCGGCTCTGGCGAATTCTAAAATTTCCTCATCGCTCTCGCAGGGCAATCCGGGAGATATTTCACGCTCGATCATCTCTTTCATCGCTGGCGTGCCTGCAATTTTACGCATTAAGCGGACCCCTTTGATCATCAAATCGCGATCATAGGCGGTGTCAAGGTAATTTCCCCGCAATAATGGCGCCGAATAAGGATCGGGTGAGGCCAGCGTCACAGAACCAAGGCTTGTTGGTTTGCAAGGATTGAAGCCCAAATTAAAACCGGCAAAGGGATCGGGGCGCATCAGGGGGCGTGTGCCTGCGGGGGCCCGCGTGTAGCTTAAAGGAGAAAAATACAGTTGCAAATCCGGCGGTGCTGACGCGCCCTCACTATGCGTAAAACCCCCGCCTTGGTTGAGGCTAAGTGATAAAGGTCCTTCGCGGAACAAGAGATATTGCAGTCCAACCATCAATTTTTTAGGCCAAGGGCCCAGCGTTTGGTTTAAGCTTGGACGTGAGGCTTTGAAAGTGAGATCCATTCCCAAATGGTCACTCAAATTTTGACCAACCTGCGGCGAATCCGAGCGAACCTCGATGTTTTGGGCACGCAAAAGTGCAGCTGGCCCAATCCCCGAAAGCTGCAAAAGATGCGGTGTGTTGATAGCGCCCGCGGCCAGGATCACTTCGGCGGCACAATGCGCTGCTTTTGTTTCGCCGCGGTGATGATAATGCACCCCCGACGCCCGCGTGCCTTCAAAACATAATTTTTGGACATAAGCACCGGTTTCCACGACAAGGTTTTTACGCTTCAGCGCTGGTCGCAAATAGGCTTGCGCGCTTGACGCCCGCCGACCCTGGTTGGTGGTTATTTGATATAAAGTCGCCCCCTCCATGGTTTGAGCGTTATAATCTGGATTTAGGCCAATACCGGCCTGATCCGCTGCCTTTAGATAGGCTTTTGTTAAAGGATGCACCTTCGTTGACACATCTGTTATACTTAAGGGGCCGTTTGTGCCGCGCAAAGGGTCTTGCGCGGCTTCATAGCGCTCCATTCGCTTGAATACGGGCGCAACATCGCTCCAACTCCAACCTGGTGCAACCTGACCCCATTCATTGAAATCATTGGGATGGCCGCGCACATATACCATCGCATTGATCGAACTGGATCCGCCCAACACTTTGCCCCTTGGCCAATAGATGCTGCGGTTATTGAGATGGGGTTCGGGCGCGGTTGTGTATTTCCAATTGACCCTTTGATCATAAAAGACTTTGCCATAGCCAATTGGCACTTTGATCCAAAAGCGATTATCGCTCGGCCCAGCCTCTAATAAAAGCACTTTATGCTTGCCACTTTTGCTCAGCTTATTTGCCAGAACACAGCCCGCAGATCCAGCTCCAATAATTATAAAGTCAAACTGTTTCACTTTGGCCTCACAGGATGTGGCGGGTCTTTATTGCGTTTCGGTGCTTCAGAATTGAGACCGCAATACGGCTCCAGTTGCAATAGAAATTAACGGCTTTTCTCTCTTCATTCGAGCGCTGAGGCCATATTTAAAACCCGCCATATTTGCTGCAAGATTGGACAATCGCTTTGAAAAACGAGAAGCAGCGCCGGGATTGTCGCAGAGACGCGCTTTCATCACCGCTGATCAAATGATCTGCTTTTACAATCTCAACGGCGTTTTTTTATTAAAGCGTGTCTTGGCGTGGCGCGTCAGTATTTTTGCAGGCCTATTTTGGCCATAAAGAACGTTTTGAAATCGCGTTGGTGGTAGAATTAAAAAACAAGACGCTGAAACGTGATGATGTTTACGTTGAAAGCTTTTGACTTTCTTGGTTTTATATTTTGTATCTAAATAGGCCCTAAAAAATACAATCAGCCCAAAAATTAAATTTTAAATATTGATTAAAATTGCTTATTTGTATCACGTTTTTATTTTTTAATCTCTTTTAGAGATTTATTTAAGCGATTATCTTTCATTTTTATTTCATGTAGATATAAATAAATCCCAAGAGCGTGCACAGATTTCTTGGTGATGGGTTTGAATGTTGACAGAACGCTAAAGGCGGCAAAAAAGTTAGAAGCGCTGAATAAGCCCTCTGAAGCCGAAGCGCTCTATCGCAACATTTTAGACGTTTATCCAAAGAATAAGCGGGCGATGACAGCGCTGAAAAAGTTCCGTCACGCCGCCAATCACCCTCTTTCGCTACCCGATAGTGACCGCGCTGTTCTCAAACATTTGACTTTTTTAGACGGCCAAGAAAAATATCAAAATATTATTGAGCTTAGAGCGCAGATCGCGAGCCGGTATCCAGAGTCAGCGCCATTATTTAATATTATTGGAAGTGCTTTTGCACGGCTTGGCGCATTTGACGACGCCGTTACCACCTTTTTATATGCTTTGGAGCGTGATCCCCAAAATGTAAACCTGTATAATAATTTGGGTGAAAGCTATGGGCGGCTTGGAAATTATCAGGCAGCGTTAACTAGTTTTCGAACCGCAACCGATTTGGATCCGCAGTTTTCAAAAGCCTTCTATAATATGGCCAATACGTTTTTTGCGCTCGGGGATACCGCTGCCGCGATTGATATTTATAAAAAATCAATCGCGCTCAAGCCTGAATTTGCACCAGCGGCTAACAATCTGGGCGCTGCCTATTTAAAGGCAGGTCAGATATCTGAGGCGTTTCAGAGTTTTGCACGGGCTTTGCGGTTAAACCCGCAGTATGAAGAGGCGTTTGCAAATCTTTATAATTTATCAATTCAATGCCCTTGGCAGAGACGAGAGTTTTCGAAACTCAAAAAACGCATGCAGCCTTTTTCCGGCGTGAAAACCCGTGTCCTTGCATTGATTGACGCTTATATAGGACAGGACAGCATATCTGTGGAGGCCGAGCTTAGCGCTTTAAAATTGGCTGAAAGAGGTAATGCGTTTAACGCTTTAAGTGCCGCAGACCAGATATTTTGTTTGGCTTATTACAATTTGATTCAAGCGCTAGAAGCGCAGAATAAAGGCTTTATGTCGAATAAATCGGATGGGTCTGAAACGCGTCTGATCTATCATTTGGGAGAAAGCCATTGTTTAAGTTTCGCCCATTTAAAGCTGCGTCTTGAAGGCCAGACGTATAAAGTACAGCCGGTGATTTCTTTTGGCACGAAAGTTTTTCACCTGTCTGACGCGGCGCAACGTGCATTTTCCGAAATTCTCCGCGCTCAATTGCGTCATCTGCCAAAGCATTCAAAGGTTATGCTGTCCTTTGGCGAAATTGACTGCCGGCTACATGAAGGGTTTTTAGCCGTGGCTGAAGCGCGTAATATTGATTTGAAAGATTTAATTGCTGAGACCATTTCAGGCTATCTGCGGTTTGTGTGTGGGCTTGCTCTGGAAATGCAACATCAGATCTTTATTCTGAATGTTCCGGCACCTCTGCATTCGTCTAAAAGCAGCGCAGCAGAAAACGCAAGCGTGGCGAATATAGTTCACTTGTTTAATCAAAACCTTGCCTATCAGATGCATCAAAGTGATATGGGCTTGGTGGATCTGCATAAGTTTACCTGTGGGTCTGAAGGGTTTTCAAACCGCCGGTTTCATTGCGATGACAGCCATTTAGATGGCCGGGCGCTACAGGAAATTGAGCGCCAATTATCTTGGGACTACGCGGGTGCAAACCCGGTTTGAATGGTGAATGTAATGGTTTGAGAAATTCAAACCCGACCAATAACCAAGCGCCAGCGTTTTCTGTGATATGTAAAAGCCGCTTGGCATGTTGTCAGCGCAAAGGCTTCGATCTGATAAGGGGTTAAGCCATGACCGCGCAGGTTTTTGAACGCTCATCCCAAACAGATCCAACGGGGCAGAATTTTGTCGGATCTGCTCCATGATCCGGGCAGGCGCCCGGTTCTGCCGAGGCGATTGGCGCAAATAGCATAATGCTCAACGTTAAGGTGACCAGTCTTGCTTTCATTCTTTTCTCCTTATCCTAAAACTAGCGCCTCATGGCGGTTTTTCAATATGCGATGTCTCAAGGGAAGGGGCCGAGAATTATATTATCTTTTGGGCAACCGATCGCGCACCAAAGCCGCCCATAAATTGGCCCCAACGGGCAATAAAGCATCGTTGAAATCATAATTCGATCGATGTAGTGCCTGACCATGTGGCCCATCAGTACCATTGCCAAGAAGAAAAAAGCAACCCGGTATCACGGCGCTGAATTGCGCAAAATCCTCTGAAAAGCTCATGGCAGGACGATTCCCAATATTTGTGAGCCCCTGCGCATTGGCAACGCGTATCACGCTGTCGGTTGGTTCCTTGGCGTTGATCGTTTCGATGAATTCCGTGTTAAATTCCATATCAATCTGCACGTTATGCGTCGCGGCAAGTCCAGATGTGATTTGCTTCATGAATTTTCTGATCGCGTCTCGGTCTTGTGGCAAGCGCGCGCGGACATCGCCTTTCAGCAGCGCAGTGCCCGGTAAAACATTGCGCTGCCCATCGCTTGAGATTTCGGTAACGGATACCACCGCCCCGGCGCCGGGGGGTAATTTGCGGGCAACGATGGTTTGCAGCGCCATAACAAGCTCGGCGGCAACGGTGATTGCATCAACGCCCAGATGGGGCATTGAGGCATGCCCACCTTGGCCTGTAACACGAATTTCAAACAGGCTTTCGCTTGCACAAATTTGGCCAATACGGGTTGAAATTTCGGCCAATGGGTCCCCGGGAAGGTTGTGGATTGCATAAATCTCATCGGGCGCAAATATTTCTTTAAAGCCCTCGTCCAGCATGGCGCGCGCGCCCAACCCGTGCTCTTCATTTGGTTGAAAAACAAAAATGACGGTGCCGTCAAAATCTTGGCTTTGGCTTAACAGTTCAGCCGCGCCCAACAGCATTGTGGTATGCCCGTCATGGCCGCAGGCATGCATAACGCCCGGCGTTAAAGAGCTGTACTCATGCGCGCTGGTTTCGGAAATGGGCAGCGCGTCCATATCCGCGCGCAATGCAATCGTGCGGGTACCGTTTCCACAGTTCAAAACCCCAACCACGCCAACGCCTTCGGACACGATTAGGCCCAAGGCGCGCAAAGCCGTTGCTATTTTGGCTTTGGTGCGGGTTTCTTCAAAACCCAGCTCTGGATGGCGATGGAGATCGCGCCGAAAGGCGGTCAGCTTTTGATGGAAGTCGTTCATAGAAGGGGTCCTTACTCTGCAGGATCGACGCGTTGCGTATCTTTGTCAGAAATAAGGGCCAATGCAATGTTCTGCATTGGCAGGCATGCCAGATTTCTTGTAAAAAAGCATCACGCAACACTGCAAATCTTTGTGGATTGGCTCAGTGACAAAGATCGTGCAAGTGATGCACCGATTGCAAGGGTTTAGCCTGATTTGCCGCCGCTTCGAGGCTGTGGGTTTTGGGGTTGAACGCGTTTTTATTGGTACTTTTTTGTTTTGGAGGAAGCGTTTATACGACACTATGCAGGAAATGCCCCGCTGAATTCGGATGCATTTGGCAAAGTTGGGGGATGCGCCATGCACAATGATGAAACACAGAGCTTTCTTGCAGATGAAACGGGTCAGCCCTCAAACGCGTGGCTAAATGAACAGGCGCTGCGTTTGTTTAACTTTTTCGGCCCTGCAGCGCTAAATCCAAAAGGGGGGTTCTGGGCCCTTGGGCGGACAGGAGAACCGCTAAGGCCGGCTTGTGCAGGGCAAGAGGTGCAACCGTTGCATAATGCAACGCGCTTTGTCCATTGTTACTCTTGGGCGCATCGGTTTGGCTTTGCTGGCGCCCAGCGGATGATTGATCAGAGTCTTGAATTTATCTGGCAACAACATCGCGATGCGCAGCATGGGGGCTATTATTGGGCCGTGAGCAATGACGGCGTTATAGATCCGGCAAAGCAAGCTTACGGGCATGCGTTCGTATTACTGGCCGCGGCGGCCGCCAAAGCGGTGATGCACCCATTGGCGGACCGGTTGCTTGACGATATTGTCGAGGTGATCGAGCAAAGGTTTTGGGAGCCAGAGCGGGGCGCCAGCCGCGAAGAGTTTAGCGCAGATTGGCAGGTTTTAAGCACCTATCGCGGACAAAATTCGAATATGCATCTGACTGAGGCGCTGATCGCCGCCTTCGCCGTCACCACGGATACGATGTTTTTACAAAAAGCCGAAGAAATTGCGCATTTGATTATTGATCGTCATGCCCGCAGCGCTCAGTGGCGGGTGCCCGAGCATTTTGATGCAAATTGGGAGGTTGATCTGGAATATTCCGGTGATCCTATGTTTCGTCCCGCGGGCACCACGCCGGGGCACGCATTAGAGTGGTCGCGATTGCTCATCGAACTTTATCAGGCGGGAGAAAAACGCCATTCTTGGCTGGTTGAGGCGGCTGAGCAGCTGTTTCTAAACGCCTGTCAAACGGGATGGTGCCGCGATAAGGGTGGGTTTTATTACACGTTGGATTGGCAGAATATGCCCTTGCAGCGCAAATGTTTATGGTGGCCATGCGCCGAAGGGATCGCAGCTGCCGCCACGTTGCAGCAGGTCAGTGATCGGGTAGAATTTGCGCATTGGTATCGCAGGATTTGGCAGTTTTCGGCCACCCATTTGATTGATCACACGCGCGGCGGTTGGTTTGCCGAATTGGATCAGAACTTACAGCCCGACGAAACTATTTTTGAGGGCAAGCCTGATCTCTACCACGCGGTGCAAGCCTGTTTGATTTCGCTTCAAAGCGGCGCAAAAGCGTCGCTTTGAGCACGCTGGCTCTGTTCTGATCCGTGGCCGAGCGGCCGAGATCGTTTATCTTTAAACGCTTTGATTACGTTGAAACGCCGTTTTCATAAGGCTTCAACAATGCATAAAGCGCGGCATTCAAAGGGGCTTGCAAGCCAACTTGATTGGCCAGCTTTGGCACCGAGCCAGAGATCCACGGGCTTTCCAGCGGCCGTCCATGTTCAAGATCAATTGCCGTTGATGCGCGCATTTGCGATGGCAGGTCTTGCACCCGTAACCAAAGCGTATCTGCACAATCAGCCTTGAGAGGCACGCCATGCGCTCGGCCTATCATGGCGGTTTCTTCCATAACTTGACAAAAAAGCCTGCCTAACGCTTGCGAGGCTAAAATATCGCCAACGGTGCAGCGCGCTGTTGCGGTGATGCCGGACATGGCCGAGAACAGTACGAACTTCATCCAAAGGTCGTGGGTGATATCCTTGGTCTCTGGCGCCGCAATGCCCGCCTGCTGGAAGGCGGCTTGAAGGGCCGTGATACGGGCAGATCTAAGACTGTCACGCTCGGCGAAAAGAAACCGTGCAGCATTGCCAGTTTGCGTAATGATACCAGGCTCAGAGATGGTGGTTGAAATCAGCGCGACGCCGCTGGCAATATGGTGGTTGGGCAAGATCCCCATTAAATCGGAGGTGGCCGTGACCCCGTTTTGAAATGGGATTACCACGGTGTGCTCTCCCAGCATTGGTCGGCATTTCTGGGCAGCCTGGTCAAGCGCGGCAGCTTTTACACCAAAAATAATCGCATCAACGGGCCCAATCTCGGCGGGATCTTCGCTGACCTTCCAAGGCCGGATGACTTCTTGCCCTAGGGGGCTGTTCAATTTTAACCCCTGCGTTTGTATGGCGGATAAATGCGCCCCGCGCGCAACGCATGCAATCTGATGGCCCGCCTGCGAAAGCTTTACCGCCAAATACCCCCCGATTCCGCCAGTTGCCATAGTCGCTATTTTCATTTCAAGGCCTTCATTTAAATTGCACGGATGGCGCCGATATAAAGCAGAACAGCCAGCAGTGGGCAACCTGTAGCGTGCTACCGAGCCAGTCGATGCAATTTTAAATTTGGGAAAAGTGGCTGGGGTGGTAGGATTCGAACCTACGGTACACGCTACCAAAAAGCGTTGCCTTACCGCTTGGCTACACCCCAACTGCGAGGGTGTTTACGATGCTCTGGCGCGGTGATCAAGGCAAAAAAGCGGTGGAGAATCGCTTTCTTGGTGATCCGGGGTGGGCTGGCCCCACGCCCCGTTTTTCTTGAAAGAAGGTTTTGAAAAGCGACTTTGCTGATTTTGCCGGTTTTCACCCGCTGTTTGTTGACTTATCCGCTGCTGGCGCTGCTGGCGCTCAGGCCGGTGGGTTGCAGGATGGCCGATCCGTTCAACTGGGTAACAGAATCGCATGTAATAAATCAGAGGAGTGTTTTTGTGCCTTTGTGTGGGCAATTTCAAGTTCTGGGGCAGAAATCCTGTCGGCTTAGGCCGCTTCCAGGCAAACTTGAAATATAAGGGTTGATATTATCGCTCAAGCAACATTTACTATACCAGCCAATAAAAAAACCGATAGGGAGATAGGTATGAAAGATAAGTTCATTGATCTACAAACGCGTAAATTGATGACCGGTAGCATTGATCGTCGCAAATTTATGATGTCAGTGTTGGCAACCGGTCTGACGGTCCCAGCTGCTCTGAGCTTGGCCAATCGTGCAGAAGCGGCCACTCCAAAAAGCGGCGGCTTGTTCAGAATGGGAATCGCGCATGGCTCAACCACGGACACGTTGGATTCAGGAACCTCTGAAAATCACTTCACGCTTGTGAATGGCTATACATTCGGCAACCATTTGACCGAAGTTGGTAATGATGGTCAATTGATTGGAGAGTTGGCCGAGAGCTACGAATCTGCCGATGGTCAAACCTGGGTGTTCAACCTGCGTCAGGGTGTTGAATTCCACAATGGCAAAACCATGACATCCGAAGATGTGCTTGCTTCTTTCAACCACCATATGGGCGAGGATTCGACCTCTGCAGCAAAAGGCTTGCTGACTGCGGTTAAATCATTGAAAGCCGATGGTAAGAATCGGGTGATTTTTGAATTGGAAAGTCCAAATGCTGACTTCCCCTTCATCGTAAGTGATTATCACATTTCAATTCGCCCCGCCGGTGACATGACCTCAGGTATCGGCACTGGTGGCTACATCGTTCAATCTTTTGAGCCCGGTGTGAAATCTGTTTTGAAGCGCAACCCGAATTATTGGAAAGAGGGCCGCGCGCATTTTGATGAAGTGGAATTGATTTCCATCATCGATCCAACCGCGCGCCAGACAGCCTTGATGAATGGCGATATTGATGCGATGGATCGCGTTGATCTGAAAACGATCAATCTTTTCAAGCGCAATCCAAATATCAACATCATGGAGAAAACAGGCACTGCGCATTACACTTTCCCAATGCGTTTAAGCGTAGATCCGTTTGACAATTATGATCTGAGAATGGCGCTGAAACATTCGATCAAGCGTCAAGAGCTGGTTGATAAAGTGTTGCTTGGGTACGGCGCGGTGGGCAATGACCACCCGATTTCAACTGCGAACCGTTATCACAATTCAGACATGCCACAGCGTGAATTTGATGCAGATAAGGCGGCGTTCCATTATAAGAAATCAGGCCATTCGGGCAAAATTCCTTTGTCAGCTTCAGATGCTGCCTTCGCAGGTGCTGTTGATGCAGCACAATTGATTGCGAACTCTGCCGCAGAGGCCGGGATCGAAATCGAAGTCGTGCGCGAGCCTAAAGACGGTTACTGGTCAAACGTTTGGAACAACGATGCCAAAGGCTGGTGTGCCTGCTATTGGGGTGGTCGTCCGACCGAAGATTGGATGTTTTCTGCCGCCTATACCAATGACACGGAATGGAACGATACGGCTTGGAAAGGCACGGACGGATCCAAGAAGTTCAACGCATTGGTTAAAGCGGCCCGCGCCGAGCTTGATGATAACAAGCGCAGAGAGCTGTATTACGAATGTCAGAACCTTATCAGCGATGATGGCGGCGCGATCGTACCGCTGTTCAACAGCTATGTCAGCGCGAATAGCAAAGCGATTGCAACTGAAGATAATGTTGCTGCCAACTGGGATAGCGATGGCGCAAAATGCGTTGAGCGCTGGTGGTTCGCGTAAGTATAATCAAAATCTCAGGCCAGATTTTTCTGGCCTGAGTATTCCTTTTTAGGACGGAAATCTTGCATCCTATATTGAAAACGGTCCTCGGGCGTCTGGCCATGGGCTTCATCACGTTGTTTGTTGTCTCCATTATCATCTTTTCTTCAATGGAGCTTTTACCGGGCGATTTCGGACAAGCGGTTCTGGGCCAAGCAGCCACGGAAGAGACGGTGGCCGCTTTTCGGCGCGAGTTGGGGTTGGACCAACCTGCTATCGTACGTTATGGGCAATGGATCGCAGCCGCGCTTCAGGGCGATTTGGGCACCTCTTTTTCGGGCCGCAACGCCTCTGGCGTTGACCGCTCGCGCGAAGTTATCGATCTGGTGGCTCCGCGGCTTCAAAATACGTTATTCTTGGCGTCGGTGGCGGCGTTGATTGCTGTGCCACTGGCCTTAATCTTGGGCATTACGACCGCGCTTTATCGCAATTCGTTTTTTGATCGTTCGGTCAATATGGTCACGCTGACGACCATCTCGTTTCCCGAGTTTTTTGTGGCGTATATTTTGATTTTGTTTCTGTCTTCGCTCTATCCTATCTTCCCATCGCTCGCGAATGTGGATGCCGATACGCAATTTGGAGAGCGCTTGTTCAGGGCGGCTTTGCCTGCATTAACGCTGACTTTGGTGATCGTTGCGCATATGATGCGGATGACGCGGGCGGCAATCATCAACCTGTTGGCCAGCCCCTATATTCAAATGGCCCGCCTATCGGGGGCCTCTCCAAGCGAAGTGATTTTGAAGCATGCTTTGCCAAATGCTTGGGCGCCCATTGCGACAGTGATTGCGTTCAACCTGGCGTATTTGGTGGTTGGGGTGGTCGTGGTAGAAGTTGTGTTTGTATATCCTGGCATTGGCCAATTGATGGTTGATGCCGTGGCCAGTCGGGACATCCCGGTTGTTCAGGGCTGTGCGTTGATCTTCGCATTAACTTATATTTTGTTAAACCTGCTTGCCGATATCATCGGTATTGTAACCAACCCAAGATTGTTGCATCCAAAATGAGCCAAGAACCTAATACATATTCGGCTTTGGGTGAGGTCAGCGCTGTCAGCGAGAAACGATCGCTTTGGCAACGCCTGATGCTTGATCTGCGCAAAGCACCGATGACAGCCCGTTTTGGAATGATCGTCATTCTGGGTTATATTATATTGGCGATGTTCGCGCCGATTTTATCGCCTTATGGAGAGGCCGAGGTTTTTCCCGAACCCTATGCCGCTTGGAGCGCTGAGCATGTTTTTGGCACGGATCAGATTGGTCGCGATATCTTCTCACGGATGATTTTTGGGGCACGCAATACAGTTGGTATTGCTGTCGCCACCACGCTTCTGGCGTTTATAATCGGTGGCTCTCTGGGCCTTGCAGCTGCAATCAATCAAAGCTGGTTGGATCAATTTCTCAGCCGCGCGGTAGATGTGTTGATGGCCATTCCTAGCCTGATTTTCGCATTGGTTTTATTATCCATTTTTGGATCAACGGTTACCAATTTGATCCTTATTATCGCGGTTTTAGACAGCACGCGGGTGTTTCGTTTGACCAGAGCAGTGTCCTTAAACGTTGTGGTGATGGATTATGTTGAGGCTGCTCGCCTGCGCGGTGAGGGTCTGTGGTGGATTATGCGCCGAGAGATCTTGCCCAATATTATGCCGCCTCTGATCGCTGAATTTGGATTGCGGTTCTGCTTCGTGTTTCTCACCATCGCGGCGTTGTCTTTTCTAGGGGTGGGAATTCAACCTCCAACCGCAGATTGGGGATCCATGGTGCGCGAAAACGCCTCACTAATTATGTTCGCCCAATATGATATCAAAGCGGGTTTAACTCCATTGCTGCCAGCCGCAGCGATAGCGTTGCTTACCGTGGCGATTAATTTTGTGGTTGATTGGTTCTTGCATAAAACAAGCGGGCTGCGTGATGAGCAATAAAACCAAAAAAGGCGATGTGCTGCTTGAGATAAAGGGTTTGGAAATCCAAGGATTTTCAGATGAAAAATGGCATGACATCGTAAAAGGCGTTGATCTGAAGCTGCATCGGGGTGAGGTGCTGGGCCTGATCGGGGAATCCGGGGCGGGCAAGTCAACCTTGGGCCTGGCCGCGATGGGCTATACCCAGCCGGGATGCCGCATCACGGGGGGTGAAATTCTTTTTGACGGATCTGATCTTGTGCAGCTGGCTGAAAGCGAAAAGCGCGGGCTTTGGGGCAACCGAATGACCTATGTTGCGCAATCTGCCGCCGCCTCCTTCAACCCTGCGCATCGCTTACTTGAGCAAACAACCGCCTCGACCATTCGCGCGAAGATTAAGCCGCGCGAGGAAGCACATTCAGACGCGAAAACCTTATATGCGGCGTTAAATTTACCCGATCCTGATCATATTGGAGATCGATATCCGCATCAGGTTTCCGGCGGTCAATTGCAGCGCGTTATGACGGCTATGGCGATGTCGCCGCGCCCTGATTTGATCGTGTTTGACGAACCGACAACGGCGCTGGACGTCACCACGCAAGTGGAAGTTTTGTCTTCGATGCGGGCGATTGTTGAAGAGTTTAACACCGCCGCTATTTACATCACGCATGATTTGGCCGTGGTGGCGCAAATGGCGGATGTGATCAAAGTGCTGCGCTATGGCGAAGAGGTGGAAGAGGCGAGCACGCGGGTGATGTTAAGCGATCCCAAAGAGGCGTATACAAAATCGCTTTGGTCCGTGCGGGCGCTGGAGAAACCAGCCCAGAAACCCAGTGATACGTTGATGTCTTTGAAAGGAATCGACGCCAGTTATGGAACGATAAAGGTTTTGCACCAGGTGGATATCGAGGTGCCCCGCGGTTCAACCGTTGCGGTGGTGGGCGAATCCGGTTCAGGCAAATCAACAACGGCGCGGGTGATCACAGGATTGCTGCCTCAGCTTGCAGGCAGCATAGAGTTTAATGGCGAGGCTCTTCCCAAAAAACTGTCTGAACGCAGCAAAGATCAAAAGCGCCGTATTCAGATGATTTATCAAATGGCCGATACGGCGATGAACCCGCGGCAAACGGTGCGCGATATTATTGGCCGGCCGTTGGAGTTTTATCTGGGCATGCGCGGTGATAAAAAAGAGGCGCGTATCGTTGAATTGCTTGAGATGATCGAGCTGGATGCAAGCTTTCTAGCGCGTCTGCCGGGTGAGTTATCGGGGGGCAGAAGCAGCGGATTTGTATCGCGCGGGCGCTGGCCGCAGAACCCGAATTTGTGATTTGCGATGAAGTTACCTCGGCTTTAGATCAGATCGTGCAAGAAGGTATTTTAAAGCTGTTGCTGCGGCTTCAAGATGAGCTTGGCCTGACCTATTTGTTCATCACGCATGATATTTCAACGGTGAAAGCCATCGCGGATCAAGTGGTGGTGATGAATCAGGGCGAAGTGGTCGAACAAGGCCTAAAAACCGATGTGTTCCAGCCGCCGCATCCCGACTATACAAATTTACTTTTGTCATCCGTGCCTGAAATGGACCCAGATTGGCTGACCAATCTCTCAAAGCAACGGGCCGAGGCTGCAAGTTGAAAAATGCCAAGGTCAGGGCCGTTTTAACGCAGATCGCGGGGCAGGCTTTCCGATAGGTCTTTTTCAAAGATCAATTCTTCATTTTCATAGGCCTCCAACCGTGCGGTTAGGTGAAAATGCGTCAGATCCGATGTCATATGTGCAAAGGTTTCCGTGCGCGTTACCCAGCCCTCACGGCTGTTTTCACAGGTCCAATGCGTGCGGGCGCTGGCGCAAAGTGGATCATCGGGGTGGATCATCCACCATTCACGCGCGATGCTGCCATGGATTAAGCCATGTTCAAGATCGCGGGCGCTGCCAAAATCATCAATGATTTCCAAAGTGACCTCGCCCGTTTCCATATTTGTGATGTGCCGGCGGCTATTTTTTGGTGTACGCAACTGCGCGATCTTCCAAGGGTCTGCGGTTTCGGGTGGTAAAAACTGACGTTCATCTGCATCGCCGCTTTTGCGCAGCGGCAGGTCTATAGCTCCGCCTTTCAAGGTGATTTCAGCGGCCTCTGCTACGGGCCATAATAGCGGCCAGTAGCTGGTTGAAATGGCCACGCGGATGGCGTGGCCCTTGGGCACGCGATAGGCAATTTGATCCAAAGCCAGTTCAATGTCTATATCCGCGCCAGGAATTAAGGCCTCGGATTTCTCATGGCCGTTTCGGTGGGCCAGATTCAAGACACCATAGGTGATTCGGGTTGCCGCGCCATCCGGGTGAATATGGTTCAAACGTACCGCGATCTGCGCAGCGGGTTTGTCAGAGCTCAGGCGCAGCTGAAGCCTAGGGGCCCCGACAATATCCATCCGCTCTTGCAGGGGCTCTGACGTAAAACAGGCTGAAAAAGCATCATCGCCGCGTTGATCCCCCGGCATTTCTGGGCCCAACCAGATGGCGCAATATTCCCCGGATGCGGCGCCGCAGGTTTGGGGGGATTTTACCACTTCTGACAGGTCGGCAGCGTTCATACCCAAGCGATGGTCAGATTGCAGATGTAAGATGTGATGCTGCAAGCTATCGGGCCAATTTGTTTCCGCGATCCAATGGCCGGCGCGGCTTTCATACCAGGTTTTTGGGCGCACGCCCTCCATAAGATAGGCGGTGTAATCTGGATCTTGTTCGATATTTTGATCCCGATTTTTCAACCAATGATCCCACCAGCGCAGTGCCTCTTGCAAAAAGCCAATCCGTGGTTCGGGCACAGCGAAATGCGGATATTTATGTACCCAGGGGCCCACGATGCCTTTCACCGGAGCGTGCAGATTTTCCACCAGATGCGACACGGTATTCTTATAGGCATCGCCCCAACCCCCTATCGCTAGGGTCGCCGCTTTAATCGCAGAATAGTTTTCACAGATTGAGCCATGTTTCCAATAGTCATCGCGGTTTTGATGGCGCAACCAAGTGATGGGCAGAAACGGTTCAGCCTCAAGCCGTTCGAGCCACAGTTGACGCCAGGCATCGCCCATCAAAGCAGGATCGGGCGGACGCGAAGAATAAGCCCACATTGTGGCGCCCCATCCTAGGTTTTCATTCAGCAAACAGCCCCCTTTGTAATGAATATCATCCGCATATCGATCGACGGTCGAGCATAAGGTGATGATCGCTTTCAGCGCCTCAGGCTGAAGGGCAGCGACTTGCAATGCATTGAAGCCGCCCCAGCTGATACCCATCATTCCCACCTCGCCGCTGCACCAGTTTTGGGCGGACAACCAGTTGATAGTGGCAACGGCATCCTCTAGTTCTTGTTGGGTATATTCATCTTCCATCACGCCTTCGCTATCGCCATTGCCGCGCATATCCACGCGGATACAGGCATAGCCATGCTTTGCAAAATAGGGATGAGTCAGGCAGTCGCGCGCGGTTGTGCCATCGCGTTTTCGATAGGGAAGAAATTCCAAGATAGCGGGCACCGGATGCTGTTGCGCATTTTCGGGCATCCAAACCCGCGCCGAAAGCCGGCAGCTATCTGGCATGAAAATTTCCATATCCGGCAGTTCTTTGATTTCATATAATTGTGACATATCACTCACCTGTCTTGGAGATGTCGATTTGCTGTAGCAGGACTGTCGCGATGCAAGCGCGGTTTTGTCAAGAATAAAGCCTAAGATTTGATAGAATCGGGGCGCGGTGCGGGTTGAAAGGAAGCGGCAAAATGGTCCTAAGGTCACATCTTCTGTGCTGACGCGGCTGGTTTTTATATCAGCGCTCTTGGGCTTTATCGTAGGTTTCGGCGCACTTGTGCTGTTGATGCCGCCCGCGGTGCAAAGCTCGGAGATAAAGCGGCTGCCAAGCGATGCGGAGCGCGGCGCAAAGGTTTTTTATGCCTCTGGCTGTGGAAGTTGCCATAGCACACCAACCGCGGCCGGCGAGGCTTCATTGCAATTGGGGGGCGGGCAAAGCTTTGTCACGCCCTATGGCGTGTTTCGGGCGCCAAATATTTCAATGTCACAAAATTTCGGGATCGGCCGTTGGAACTTTACGGATTTCGAAACTGCAATGCGCCGCGGAATATCCCCTATGGGGGAGCATTATTTCCCGGCTTTTCCTTATACCGCCTACCAGCATATGACGCTCCAAGATGTTTCCGATCTTTGGATGTTCTGGCAAGGCCTACCCGCTGTAGAAACGGTATCACTCCCCCATGAGTTGCAACTTCCCTTTGGTTTCAGGCGGCTTGTGGGGCTTTGGAAATTATTTGTTGCAGCGCCAGATTGGCATATGAAATCCCCATTGGATGCTGGGCAAGAACGCGGCCGATATCTGGTTGAGGCCTTGGGTCATTGTGCTGAATGTCATACGCCGCGCAATGCATTGGGAGGGCTGAGATCCACGCACTGGTTGGCAGGTGCTGAAAATCCCTCTGGAAAAGGGCGTATCCCCAATATTACGCCTGCGGCTTTGCAGTGGAGCCTTGAAGAGATTGCTGATTACCTTGAAACCGGTTTGACGCCTGATTTCGATGTTGTGGGGGGATCTATGGCCAAAGTGGTGGATAATCTTGCCAAATTGAGCCCCGAGGACCGATTGGCGATTGCCCAGTATCTAAAAGCCTTGCCATTAATTCCAACGCCTTGAAGAAATGCCGCTGGCAGCGCTGGCTTATGCTTTGCGTTGCGCCTTTCCGCGATATGTGCGGGTACCCCCGCGCCCAGCTTTTGACCGGCCCCGCGATTTAACAGCGGCTTCGCCGGCGGCCTCAATCGCCGATTGGCGGGCCAGCGGATCATCGGCAATTGCCAGATCAACCGCCTCTAAACGTTTCACCTCATCCCGCAACCGGGCTGCCTCTTCAAATTCAAGATTCTCGGCGGCCTTTCGCATATCGTTGCGCAAACCCTCCAAAACAGTTTGCAGATTACCCCCGGCCAAGGGCGAGTCAATTTGCGCGGTGACGCGTGATTGATCCGTATCGCCTTTATAAAGCCCTGACAGAATATCTTCGACATTCTTTTTTATGGTTTGAGGCGTGATGCCATGGGTGGTGTTATACGCCACTTGCTTTTCTCGGCGGCGATCGGTTTCAGCCAAGGCGCGCTCCATGCTGCCAGTAATTCTATCTGCATACATAATCACGCGACCTTGCGCGTTGCGCGCGGCGCGGCCAATGGTTTGAACCAGTGAGGTTTCCGAGCGTAAGAACCCTTCTTTGTCTGCATCTAAGATTGCCACCAGCCCGCATTCGGGAATATCGAGCCCTTCGCGCAGCAGATTAATTCCGATCAAAACATCAAAGGCACCCAGCCGCAAATCGCGCAGAATTTCAATACGCTCAATCGTGTCGATATCCGAGTGCATGTAGCGCACTTTTATGCCTTGTTCATGCATGTATTCGGTCAGATCTTCGGCCATGCGCTTGGTCAGCGTTGTGACCAATGTGCGAAATCCATCAACCGTGACCTTGCGCACTTCATCCAGTAAATCATCCACTTGCATCTCAACGGGGCGGATTTCAATATTGGGATCAACCAACCCGGTGGGGCGAATAATTTGCTCGACAAACACGCCCCCTGTTTGCTCAAGCTCCCAAGAGGCGGGGGTGGCTGAAACATAGATGGTTTGCGGCCGCATCGCATTCCATTCTTCAAATTTAAGCGGCCTGTTATCCATGCAAGAGGGCAGTCGAAACCCATGCTCTGCCAGCGTAAATTTGCGCCGATAATCGCCCTTATACATCGCGCCAATCTGAGGTACGCTGACATGGCTTTCATCGGCAAAGACGATTGCATTATCGGGTATAAACTCAAACAAAGTGGGGGGAGGCTCGCCCGGCGCACGCCCCGTCAAATAGCGTGAGTAATTTTCGATGCCGTTGCACACACCAGTGGCTTCCAGCATTTCGAGGTCAAAATTGGTTCTTTGTTCCAAACGCTGTGCTTCGAGCAATTTGCCTTCATTGACCAATTGATCAAGGCGCTGGCGCAGCTCGGTTTTGATGCTGATCAAAGCCTGTTGCATGGTGGGTTTCGGGGTTACGTAATGCGAATTGGCGTAGATCCGGATCTGCTCAAAAGAATTGGTTTTTTCACCGGTCAGCGGATCAAACTCGGTGATATTTTCAAGCTCATCACCAAAAAAAGATAACCGCCAGGCCCGGTCTTCGAGATGCGCTGGAAATATTTCCAAACTGTCCCCTCTGACGCGAAAGGATCCGCGTTGGAAGGCTTGATCATTGCGCTTATATTGCTGCGCAACAAGGTCCGCCATCACTTGGCGTTGATTGTAATTTTCACCGGCTTTGAGATCTTGCGTCATCGCGCCATAGGTTTCGACCGACCCAATCCCATAGATACACGATACCGAAGCCACGATGATAACGTCATCCCTTTCTAGTAAAGCGCGGGTTGCAGAATGGCGCATTCTGTCAATCTGCTCGTTTATTTGGCTTTCTTTTTCGATATAGGTATCCGAGCGCGCGACATAGGCTTCGGGTTGATAATAATCATAAAAGCTGACGAAATATTCGACTGAATTGTCGGGAAAAAAGCTTTTAAACTCTCCATAAAGCTGCGCTGCAAGCGTTTTATTGGGCGCCAGAATAATCGCAGGCCGTTGGGTTTCTTCGATTAAACGGGCCATAGTAAAGGTTTTACCGGTGCCTGTTGCGCCCAGTAGAACCTGATCGCGCTCTTGTCCTTGAATGCCCGCCGTCAGTTCGCGGATTGCGGTAGGTTGATCCCCTGCCTCCGAAAATTCTGATATCATTTTGAACCGCTTACCCCCTTCAAGCTTGGCGCGGGCTTTTACCTCGCCGCTGATCTGTCCAATCTGCTCTTGGGTCATAAAAAAGGTTCCTTCGCTTGCCCTCTAACAATAGGCCCGCGGGCCCAAAGGTCAAAGCGGTTTGGGCCACGATATCTATAAAATTAAACGATTTTTGCGTTTTTCAAAACGCGCGCCGCGCGGAGTGAATTTGGACCCATCTTTTGCTTGTTTACCCACTGAAAATCACGCATAAGACAGGGGTTTTAGGAGAACAAGAATGTCTGCACGTATTTTCAAACCGGCCAAAACAGCGATGTCCTCTGGGCTTGCCCGCACGCATGACTGGGTTCTTGAATATACGCAAACCTCGGCGCGGGAAGTTGACCCTTTGATGGGCTGGACATCTAGCGCGGATACGCAATCGCAGGTCACTTTGCGGTTTGAGAATAAAGAGGCTGCTATCCAATATGCCAAGCAAAAAGCTTTGGCCTATGAAGTGATTGAACCCAAGACGCGCAAGGCCAATATCCGCGCGGGTGGATATGGCGAGAATTTTGCCACAACGCGGCGCGGCGCTTGGACGCACTAAGCGCAGAGCACTCAAAAAGGCGCTCATCGCATCCTGATTACGTTCTTTTTTTAACGTCTGATTGCCAGCCGCGGCTACGGTCATGGTTTGTAAAGCGCTGAGACGCGAACCTTATTTTCGATAAAGAACGAAAGGCTGCGCGCTGGTCTCATGCTTTGAAAGATCAATCATATTGACAATCGAATTGCGCAACGCGGCATGCTAAATATGGATATACTTAGATGATTGCTTGCTAAAAACGGAGGGTTTGATATTGAGTTTTGGTCAGAAAAGAAAGAAAAATTGATGAGTAAGCCCTGCATAATTTGCGTTGCGATTACGGGTTCGGTGCCACAGAAATCTGACAATCCGGCTGTGCCTATTTCCATCGAAGAGCAAGTGGAAAGCACGCAAGCGGCTTTTGAATTGGGCGCAAGTATCGCGCATTGCCATGTGCGTTTGCCTGATGGAACGCCAAGCTCGGATCCAGGCCGGTTTGCGCTGTTGATGGAGGGTATAAAAACCCATTGCCCCGGCATGATCGTTCAATTGTCAACCGGGGGGCGCTCTGGTGCGGGGCAGGAGCGCGGTGGGATGTTGCCGCTGCGCCCGGATATGGCGTCACTCACTGTGGGCTCGAATAACTTCCCGACGCGGGTTTATGAAAACCCTCCGGATTTGGTCGATTGGCTCTCCAGTGAGATGCTCGCATATGATATTAAACCAGAGATAGAAGCCTTCGATTTGTCTCATTTGTATCAAACCGCGAAGATGTTGGCCGATGGCCGCCTCGCGGCGAAGCCCTATGTGCAATTCGTGATGGGGGTAAAGAATGCAATGCCTGCGGAGAAAGACGTTTTTGACTATTATATAAAAACGGTAGAGCGTTTGATGCCAGATGTTGAATGGTGCGCGGCCGGTATCGGGGCGCAGCAAATCATTGTCAATGAATGGTCGATTGCCGCGGGCGGGCATGTGCGTACTGGGTTGGAAGATAATATCAAAATTGATTGTTCAACCTTAGCGCCCTCAAATGCGGCGCTTGTTGCGCGCGCGGTTGATCTTTGCACGCGCTACGATCGTAAGCCCGCCGCTGTGCACGAAGCGCGCGCATTGCTTGGGTTGCGGGCGGCCTGATACTTGATGAGTTTGAACCGGTGTCACATCTGGTTTGAGCCATCGCTTGGAGAATAGAAAAATGCGTCACGGCGGCCAAATCCTGATCGACCAGTTAAAAATTCAAGGCGTAGACCGAGTGTTTTGTTTGCCCGGGGAAAGCTATCTGGCGGCGCTGGATGGATTGTTTGAAAGCTGTATTGAAACGATCATTGGGCGACAAGAGGGCGGCGTGGCGATGATGGCAGAAGCGCATGGCAAGTTAACCGGCAAGCCGGGCGTGGCCTTTGTGACGCGGGGCCCGGGCGCAACAAATGCATCCGCTGGGGTGCATATCGCGTTGCAAGATAGTACGCCGATGATTTTATTCGTGGGTCAGGTGGCCAGCGATCAGCGTGATCGTGAAGCCTTTCAAGAAGTGGATTATCGGCAAATGTTCGCGCCGCTTGCCAAATGGGTTGCCGAAATTGATCGTATCGATCGTATTCCAGAATATATCAGCCGGGCATTTCACATGGCCGTCTCGGGGCGGCCCGGTCCGGTCGTGTTGGCCTTGCCCGAGGATATGCTGGCGCAGCAATGTGAGGTGTTGGATGCAAAGCCAGCGCAACCTGCCTGCCAGGATGTGTCAGAGGCCTCTGTGCACAAGGTGCTGACACAGCTGCAGCGGGCAGAGAACCCAATCCTTATCGCCGGGGGCGGCGGGTGGAGCGCAAAAGCTGCCAAGGATCTGGCCCGCTTTGCCGCAGCGCTTCATCTGCCCGTGGCCACATCTTTTCGCTGCCAAGATTACATTGACAACCGCCACCCCAATTATGCCGGTGATTTGGGAATTGCCCCCAATCCCGCTTTGCTAAGCCGGGTGCAAAGCGCGGATTGCCTCCTGGTTCTGGGGGCGCGTATGGGTGAGATGACAACGGGCGGATATGAATTGTTAGAAATCCCAAATCCAAGCCAAACCATGATACATATTCACGGCGATGCCAATGAGATTGGGCGCGTGTATCGCCCGCATTTGGGCCTTGCTTGCGCGCCATCTCAATTCTTGGCGCAGGCGCTTAAAACTTTGTCTGCGGTGCCTGCTGCGCCGCAGGCGAGCCCCGAGCATAAGGCCTATCTGGCCTGGCAGGCCCCATCCGCAACCCCGGGGGCTGTGCAATTAGAGCAGGTGATTTTGCATCTTTCTGCGACGCTTTCAGACGATGCTATTTTAACGAATGGGGCGGGTAATTACGCAGGCTGGCTGCACCGTTATTTCCGCTACAAAGCCTATCGCACGCAACTTGCTCCCACCTCTGGAAGCATGGGATATGGGCTGCCTGCGGCGGTTTCGGCAAAATTGGCGCATCCCGAGCGCACGGTTGTATGCCTTGCCGGCGATGGGTGTTTTCAAATGAGCATGCAAGAGTTTGGAACGGCGGTTCAATACGGCGCGAATATCATCGTGATTTTGGTGAATAACGGTGTTTATGGAACCATTCGAATGCACCAGCAGAAGACATATCCCGACCGCCCCTCGGGAACGGATATTCGCAATCCAGATTTTGCGGCTCTGGCCCGCTCATATGGAGGGTTTGGCGCAACGATTAGCAAGACGGAACAATTTGCCGATGCGTTTGCAGCGGCCCTTGCGGCGAAAGCCCCCGCGATATTGGATGTGCAGACGGATCCGCGCGCCGTCACCACGCGCAGCTCAACCGCTTCCTAACGTTATTGCCGCGATGAGGGGTCTGACGCAGAACTGCGGCTTTCAGAGCGATTGTTTAACGCAGCTTTGCTTTTAAACAATCGCCATAGGGTCCAGCCAATTGTGCCTCCAAAGAAAAGCACCGCGGAGGCGACCATTTCTACTCCGGCAGCTGAACTGACGCTGCGTTGGCTGAGCGCAAAGACAAGTAGCGCAAGCGCAAGGATGGATAGGATCAATCTAAAGATCAACTCTTGGCGCGGCGGCGCGAATTTCGTCATGCGATATTTTCCTTTCGGGCGTATCGAACGGTTTCACTCGATAGATAGCGCGCGATCGCTGGATTTCGCGGATATTTTTATTTAGGCCGCTATCTGAGGCGATTAAAGCCGCTAAAAATTAAGCTCAACGTTGGGAAGTTCTAGCGTTTTGAGCAGATCGCGCAATTCTTGGCGGGCGGCAATATTTGACATGTTCAACTGCCGCACCCCGGTATCTTTAAGATCAAGCAAAGTAAGCCCGCGCGGAAATAGCTCTCTGAAAATCACCCGTTCATTGAAACCGGGTGCAATCCGGAACCCGATCCGGTCGGCCAATTCTTCTAGGGCCCTGCTCATTTTTTGTTTATTGACCATTTGCTGAGCACCAACGCGATTGCGCAACACAATCCAGTCAATCGGCTTTAAGCCGGCTTGCGCGCGCAATTGCCGGGCATGCCAGACCATTTCCGAATAAACAGATGGGCCGGCGATGGTTTGCCCATCACTGCTGATATGCGCCAAAAGATCAAAATCGACAAAACTGTCATTCAGCGGGGTGATCAGTGTATCGGCAAGTGAATGGGCGACCTGACTTAAGCGAGTATGCGAACCTGGGCAATCTATCATGATAAAATCGCTGCCGGGCTCCATCTCAACGATCGCAGCTGACAATCTGTGATCATAGATGTTTTCATCTTCGGGTACGGCGGATTTTTCAATTTCAGGCAGGCTAAAATGTTGCGGGCTTGGGAAACTTAGCCCTGCCTCATCCTGATATTTTTTGCGGTTCAAGCAGTAGCGGGCAAATGTTTGTTGACGAAGATCCAGATCAAGCCCTGCAACCCGATGGCCCATGCGCGATAGAGCGGTCGCCAAATGCATCGTGACTGTTGACTTGCCAGCGCCGCCTTTTTCATTTCCGACAACAATGATATGTGCCACTTAGTGTATCTCGCCACGTTTCTTATAAGTGTTAGCCTATAAGCGCTGTCTAGCTCAAGGTGAAGCCTTATCAAAAGATTATCATGCAAAGAATTCAATTTAGCCGCAAAACAATGCAAGCTGGCAACGCTTTGATCCAAGCCTGATCGCTACATCGCACATTTTCATACAAACAAAGTTTATTGGCAAGCTTCTCGATGCGTTCCTGCTAATTTGGCTTACGGGTCTTTTGCGGGTGTCGGGGGCACCAGCGGAGGCTCTGCCTCGCTCGGAGCCAACTCTTCAAAGTCAAAATTATCCAAGCGGCGCGCCCGTCTTCCAGCTTTTTCCGAGCTGATTTTGATTTCAGAGAGATCTTTTGCCGCTTGGCCGAAATGACGGTCAAGGTTTTCAACCCGCGTGCCTAATCGGTCAACATCCTGATACAGCAAACCCAATTCGCGGCGGATAGATCCTGCTTGCGCGCGCATGCGGGCATCTTTGAGAATGGCGCGCATTGTATTTAACGTGGCCATGCAGGTGGTGGGGGATACGATCCAAACGCGCGCTGCAAAGCTTTCACGCACCAAATCTGGGAAATTTGCGTGGATCTCAGCGTAAACCGCTTCTGAGGGCAAAAACATCAGCGCGCCATCCGCGGTTTCCCCCTCGATAATATATTTCTCGCTGATATCCTTGATATGTTTGCGCAGCGCTGTTCGAAATTGCCGCGCCGCTTCTGCCAAATCGGCCTCTGTACTGGCCCGCCGCATCGCTTCATAGGCTTCTAAGGGAAATTTGCTGTCGATAGCGATTGGCCCGGGCGGGTTGGGGAGGTGAATGATACAATCTGCGCGTCGTCCGTTTGAGAGGGTGGCTTGCATCGTAAAACTATCTTGTGGCAAGGCTTTGATCACGATGTCATGCAATTGAATTTCACCAAATGCCCCGCGCGTTTGTTTGTTTGACAAAATATCCTGTAAACTCAAAACATCCCCCGAGAGCTTTGTGATGTTTTCTTGTGCTTTATCAATGGTGACTAAACGTTGCTGCAGATCCCCCAAAGATTGGGCGGTACGGCGGGCCGAGCCATGCATATTTTCAGAGAGCTGTTGCTGAACTTGTGCAAGGCGTTGCTCCATCAAGGCCAGCATGTTGGTTTGCGCCTTGGCATTGGCTTCTGACACATGGTGTAGCCCGCCTGATAACCGCTCTTGGCCGTCACTTAGGGCCTGCAATTGTTTGACCAAAAGGCCCATTTCTTGTTCTGCAAGCCCGTTTGATTGGCCGGATTTACGCGCGGCAGTCACCCACCAAATCAAGGCTGCCAGTGCCAGCCCAAGCAGAAGAAAAACCACCGGATTGTTTGCAAGGAGAGGCGTGTTTTCCATTAGCTGCGCCCGAATAAGCGTTCGATATCAGCCAGTTTTAATTCTATATAGGTTGGCCGACCATGATTGCATTGGCCCGAAAGCGGCGTTTTTTCCATATCGCGCAGTAATGCATTCATTTCTTCGGGCCGCATTCTGCGCCCAGAGCGGATAGATCCATGGCAGGAAATCCGGCTCAGAATTTCTTCGATCTTGGTTTTGATTTTTTCGCTATTGCCCAGATCTTGCAGCTCGTCCACAAGATCCATGATTAGGGGTTTTGCGCTCACGGGGCCCAAAATAGCCGGCGTTTCGCGCACTGCTATGGCGCTTCCCCCAAAGGCCTCAATGATCAGCCCCAGTTCGGCCAGCTCTTGGGAGCGTTGCAGAAGATCAGCGCATGTTTCAGCGGGAAGCTCAACAATATCTGGAATCAAAAGTGCTTGCGTGGCGACGCCGTTTTCCGCCATTTGAGCTTTCAGCTTTTCGTAAACAAGGCGTTCATGGGCCGCGTGTTGATCCACAATCACAAGACCGTTTTGGGTTTGCGCAATGATGTAGTTCTCGTGAATTTGGCCTCTTGCCGCGCCCAAGGGAAAATGATCCTGTTCAGCACTTGGCTGTGGGTCACCCGCGGTTGCGGGTATCTCTGGCTTTGCCTGCTGCGGCTCTTGCGCGACATATGAGGCGCTTGGTTCGGCAAATTCTGGGGATTGAAACCGATAGTTTTCAATTTTGCTTTTGGTAGACAGGCGTGGCATCTGATACGCGGGCGCGCGGGGCTGGCCTGGTTGCAGCGCGTCAAGCGCTGCTGCTGCAAGCGTGCTTGATGCCCGGTGTCCTTCCTCAGAAAGGGCGGTGCGCAGGCCCGAAACGATCAAACTGCGCGCTGCGGATGGATCTCGAAAACGGACTTCTGATTTTGCAGGATGCACGTTGACATCGACCAAATGCGGATCGCAGGTGATGTTGAGCGCTGCGGCCGGATGCCGATCGCGCGACAACACGTCAGAATAGGCCGCTCTTAACGCACCAGTCAGCATTTTATCGCGCACCGGGCGGCCATTGACGAAAATATATTGATTAACGGCGGCTCCGCGCGAATAGGTGGGCAATGCAGCATAGCCGGTTAAACGAAGTTGCTCGCGTTCGGTTTCGATGCGCAGCGCATTCTCGACAAACTCTTGGCCCAAAAGCTTTGACAACCGGTTTGCCAATGCCTCGAAATACGGGCCGTCTTCCGGGGCAAGCTGCAAGATCATCCGCTGCGCGCCTCCTGAGACATCCCGCAACACGAATCCGATCGCAGGCTCCGCCATGGCCAAGCGGCGAATAACATCGCTGATTGCTTGGGTTTCAGCGCGCTCGCTGCGCATAAACTTTAAGCGCGCCGGCGTGGCAAAGAATAGATCACGCAGCTCGACCACTGTGCCCGCGCTGAGCGCTGCCGGTTTTACCGCTGATTGCGCGCTTCCTGCAACGGTGATTTCGGCGCCCTCATGGCCCGCAGCGCGGCTGATAATGGAAAGCCTCCCAACGGCGCCCAATGATGGCAGGGCTTCGCCTCTGAAGCCGAAACTTTCAATATTCAGCAGGTCACTTCCGTCAATTTTCGACGTGGCATGGCGGGATAGGGCTAGAGGCAGATCATCCGGAGCCATGCCGTGACCGTCATCAGTGATGCGGATCAGCGTTTTACCTCCATCGGCAATATCAATGGAAATGCGCTGGGCTCCGGCGTCAATAGCATTTTCTGCCAGCTCTTTGACTGCAGAGGCCGGACGCTCGACCACTTCGCCGGCTGCGATGCGGTTCACCGCGGCGTCGTCTAACTGCCGGATCAGGGGGCGTTCTTTGAAGATATGGGGTGTCTGAGCTTGCATACCACAAGGTTTAGCATGAGTAGCGGCGATTCTTCTATCGGTAATCGCAAATTCCAAAACTTTGCTAAATTGCAAAATAGGGCCATTTTAACCGCTTATATGCACAGCTTTTTAAGCGTTAGACAGGTTTGTTTAAGTTTTGAGCTGCATAGTTTGCCGCATGATCGCCGGCCCAAGCCCCGGTGGCTAGGCAGGCATTTATCAGATAACCCCCCGTTGGAGCTTCCCAATCCAACATTTCGCCAGCGCAAAAAACACCAGGCAATCTATTGAGCATCAGGTCCGCATTGAGATCCTGCCATCGCACGCCGCCCGCTGTGGAAATTGCTTCATCCAAGGGAGCAAGCCCCGTATAAGCAAGCGGCAGGGTTTTGATCGCGCGGGCCAGCGCTGCGGGGTCGGCGGGCAATGGGCGGGCCAGTTCTTGCAGCAACGCAATCTTAACCGGGGGCAGTCGCAGGGTTTTACGTAAAAAATTTGAGAGGCTGTTTTTGCCTTTTGGCCGCTGCAATGCCGCCGAAATATGCGCAATCGTAAGATCAGGCGCAAGGTCGATAAACAGCTCTTGGCGCTCGCGAAGCGCTGGGCTGAGCGTATAAATACCGCTGCCTTCTAAGCCTCGGTTGCTTAATATCACCTCGCCGCGGCTTTTATACCCCCCCGCTGTCAGCGCCACGGACTTAATCGGCTGGCCATAGAGTTTCTGCATATAGGGTGACCAGGCCACATGAAGTGCTGCGTTTGAGGGCTTAAAGGGTGCGCTTAATACGCCGTGCTGCGCCAGAATATCAACCCACTGCCCGTCAGAGCCCAGTTTTTTCCAACTGCCCCCGCCAAGCGCCAAAACCGCAACATCAGGGGTGATCTGCGCGGGTCCGCTGGGGGTTTCAAATCCAAAGCAGCCATCTTTGCTAAGCGTCTTCCACCGCGATTTCACGCGCAGTTCAGCCCCTGCATCTTGAAGGCGCAGCAGCCAGGCGCGCAAGAGAGGCGAGGCTTTCATCGCTTTTGGAAAGACGCGGCCAGAAGATCCGCTAAACACGTCGGCGCCCAGCGCATTCGCCCAGCGCATAACGTCGGCTGGTCCAAAATCATTGAGCATGGGGGCCAATTGCGCGCTGGCGCCATAATATTGGTTTTGAAAGATTGCGAGCGGCTCGTTTTTGGTCAGGTTCAATCCTGATTTTCCCGCCATAAGAAATTTTCGCCCGATAGAGGGTTTCGCGTCGAAAATTTGCACCTGCGCGCCTTGCGCCAGCAAGCGCTCTGCTGCCATAAGCCCTGCCGGTCCGGCCCCGATAATCAGCGCGGAATTGCTCATGCACCCTTCCTTTCAGATAACCGATTGGATTATCAGATTAATGCAACGCGTCTCTTTTAGCATTCTGGGTAGTCTCCTTGGTTTATGTCGGCGGTGTTTAACGCTTTGCGCTTAGGGTCTAAGCCTATCCGAGCTCTTGATCCACCGGTATTTATCTTCGTTTAGCCTGTTTTGCGGCGCCTGCTTTTCTGAACAGCATTTCAACCTAGCTCCTTCATAGCGGCGCGTTAGAGAATAAAGGTTCAGCGATGACAGAGGATCCAATATGCCCCTTATGCGCGCGGCCTATCCCATCACACGCGCCGCAAAGCCTTCATCATTTGGTGCCCAAGCTGAAAGGCGGCAAAGGTGGCCCTACGGTTTTGTTGCATCATCAATGTCATAAAGAAATACATGCCTGCCTTAGCGAGGCCGAGCTTGCCCGCAATTATGCCACCATTGAAAAATTGAAAACGCATCCCCGGCTGGCAAAATTTATTGCTTGGGTGGCGAAACGGCCGCCGGAGTTTTTATCCCGTACACCCAAACGCCGCCGCTAAAACGTTGCCTCAGCTGGCGTTGCACATCGCTTTTATCGCGGCCACATGGCTGGCTTGTGCTTTGCTGACCTTTTCTGCCATCCCATAGGCTGCTGCGATAAGCGTGTCTTTGGCGCATATTTGGTCGATCAACCCGGCATTCAATGCGTCTGTGGCGGTCATTTTATGACCGGCCATTAAAATTAATTTGCTTCGTGCGGGCCCAATCAGTGCGCGCAATCTGCCCGGATCGCTAGGTTGTGGCAGAAACCCGCGCTCCATAACGGGGTAGAAGAATTTCGCTTCTGGAACCGCTAGGCGTAAATCGCAGGCCAAGGCCATACCAAACGCGCCGCCAGCCAAAGTGCCGTTTAAGGCTGCAATTGTCAGGGCCGGCAAATCGGCAATCGCGCTTGAAACGCGCTCCCAAATATCCGAGGTCGCCAATCCCAGCGCGGCTTGGTCTAGATCAGCGCCGGCGCTGAATGTTTTACCCGCGCCGGTTAGGATCAGAGCCTGCGCTGCTTGTGCCGTCTGCACGATTTGTAAAATTTCCTCCAGCATGTCTTGTGTCAACGAGTTGGCTTTATCGGGCCGATCCAAGGTTAAACGCCAAATAGCGCCGTCTTTGTGAAGCTGGATCATAGCAGGCCCAATTTTTGGCGAAGCGCGGTATCGCGCAGCGATAATTCCGTACCCAAATAAGGGTCGGCGGCGCTGGTGCACATCCAAACAAGCGCTTTGGCGGGCCAATCTGCGGCAATATGCGCCGACCAGTCAAGCTGGCTGACAGGGTTAATACCGCTGGCTTTGATGTCTTTCTGCATTTGGGTTGCAACGGTTCCCGGTGATAACCCCATGCTTCGAATGCCGTCTTTGTGATGCTCTAAATGCAAAGATTCGGTCAGCATGGCGGCCCCAGCTTTTGACGCACAATAGCCGCTCCAGCCCTCTACCGCATGATGCGCCGCGCCCGAGCTCACGGTCAGGATCGTCCCTGCGCCTTGGGCCTGCATGATCGGCAGGGCCGCGCGGATGCCATGAAACACGCCTTTGAGATTGATATCGATCATTTGCGACCACTCTTGCGGGTCGACGCTGGCCAAAGCGCTGATTGGAGCAATCACACCCGCGTTATTGATCAGAATATCAACGCTGCCAAACGCGGCTTGTGCGGCGCGGATTGCAGCGTCTACGGCCGCATAATCGGCGACATCGCAGGTCCGCGCCATGGCGCGAGGCCCGATATCTTTCGCCAGTTCGATAATCTGGGTTTCGCTGCGCGCCAAAAGGCAAATATTGGCGCCCGCCGCGGCAAATGTGGTGGCAGTTGCCGCCCCAATGCCACGGCTGGCACCGGTGATAACAGCTGTTTTGCCGGTGAGGTCTTTCATAAATATGCTCGCTTTCAGATCTAGAGTCAGCCACGCCTATGTATAGGGATGAAAGGGCTATGGGTAGCGGGATCGGTTGTCAAACATGATCTTTGACATCTGCTTTGGTTCGCGTGTCTTTTTCAGGCACATGGTTTAGACGCGCAGCGCTGGCAGGCCCACACCCGTAGCCTCAAAGCCTCCATCCGCGGCAACCACTTGGCCTGTCACAAAAGAGGCTTTCTCGGAGCATAGAAAAAAGATGACTTCGCCAATTTCGCGCTCGTTGCCATAGCGGTTTAAAGGAATGGCGTCATGATAGGCGTCAATAATCTCTGGCGTGTGAACGGCCATCGCCAATTTTGTGCGCACTGGGCCGGGGGCCACGCAATTGGCGCGAATGCCATATTCGCCCAATTCAACGGCTTGTTGTTTTGTAAGCTGCATCACCGCCGCTTTTGATGTGCCATAAGCAACGCGCAAGGTCGAAGCGCGCAGGCCTGAAATAGAGGCAATATTGACAATGCTGCCCCGGGTGTCACGCAGCAATGGTGTTAGGGCTTGGCTGAGGTAAAACATGCCATCCAAATTTGTATCCATAACCTTGCGCCAAATGGCTGGATCGCACTTTTCAATCGGACCAAAATCAGCCACACCGGCATTGTTGACAAGGCAATCAAGTCGCCCCAGCCGGGTTCGTATCTCTTGGGCGATTTGCCCCGAGGCTTGCGGGTTAGACACGTCGAATAATAAAATTTCTGCGGCCGGAAGGTCCAGTGCAGCAGCGTCTAGCGCCTGCGCATCGCGGTCAAGCAAAGCCACTTGATAGCCGTTTTCCACAAAAATATGCGCTGTTGCCAAACCGATGCCGCGGGCGCCCCCTGTGATCAGTGCCGTTTTCACCATTTTGGTTATCCTATTACGCTACACTCTGCTGCCAAGGCTACACAAAAACCAGCAGCATCTGCAATGGAAGCTTGCCTTGTTTGGGTGGGTTCACTACCTGTGTAGAAACTAATTTTGCGGGGTGTCATGTCGGGCCTATCTACCTCTTTGCCAGAATTCACTGAAAAGCTGCTTAGCGCGGCGCGGGTTGCTGGGGCTGATGCCGCGGATGCTTTGGCCAGCATGGGCAGCGCGATCGAAATCAATGTGCGCTCGGGCGTTTTAGAGCAGGCTGAGCGATCCGAGACAATGGATTTGGGGCTGCGGGTCTTCGTGGGGCAACGGCAGGCAGTGGTTTCTGGATCTGATCTGCGCGATGGCACATTGACTACCATGGCCGAGCGCGCCGTGGCCATGGCCAAAGAGGCCCCCGATGATCCTTATGCGGGGCTGGCGGCGCCCGAACAGCTGGCCGTAGATTGGAATGTTGAGGCGCTTGAGCTTTATGACACGCAGCCGGAACCCTCTGCTGTCGCATTAGAGGCAGATGCGCTTGCGGCTGAAGCTGCAGCGCTGGGTGTGGCGGGGATTGAACAGGTAGATGCGGCCTCAGCTTCCTATGGCTCTGGGCAGGTTCATTTTCAAACCAGCGCTGGCTTTGCGGGGGGGTATCAGCGCAGCAGCCGGTCAATTTCCTGTGTGGCGATTGCGGGCAGCGGTCTGCAGATGGAACGTGACTATGATTTTGACAACCGTATTTTTCAAGAAGATCTTGCCGATCCAGCTGAAATTGGGGCAAAGGCAGGCGCGCGGGCCGTGGCCCGGCTTAAGCCATCAAAGCCGCCCACAGGGCAGTTCCCCGTTTTGTTTGATGAACGCGTTGCCTCTAGCCTGATCGGGCATTTTTTAAGTGCTATCAATGGCGCCTCTGTGGCGCGTGGCTCGTCTTGGTTGCTGGAGGGCTTGGGTCAACAAGTGTTTCCAGATAAGGCGCAGCTGATCGAAGATCCGCATCGCCCGCGCGTGGCGGGATCGCGCCCCTTTGACGGGGAAGGCTTGCCGACGCAGCAGCGCGCTCTTGTTGAAAATGGAGTGCTAACCGGGTGGACCTTAGATCTGGCTTCTGCGCGGCATTTATCGATGCCGCCCACAGGCAATGCCTCGCGTGGGGTCAGCGCGCCCCCCAGCCCGAGCAATTGGAATATCACCTTGATGCCAGGGCTGCATACTCAGGCTGATTTGATCCGCGATATGGGCAGAGGCTTGCTGGTCACGTCAATGATTGGGTCCACCATCAACCCTAATACTGGTGATTATTCGCGCGGCGCCGCTGGCGTTTGGGTGGAAAATGGTGTGATCAGTCATCCGGTGAGCGAATGCACGATCGCTGGCAATTTACGCGACATGCTGCGCGGCTTTATTGCGGCTAATGATGCGCGCGCGCATCTGTCTCGACGCGTTCCTTCCCTGTTGATTGATGGAATGACTATTGCCGGGGGCTGATCTTCAGCTTTTGCTGGCGGCGGCGCAAAAAGCGGGTGAAGTTGCGCAGCGCTATGCCCGAAACGGCGCTCAAGCTTGGGAAAAACCTGATCACTCTGGGCCTGTTACCGAAGCGGATTTGGCGGTTAATGCTCTGCTATTTGATATGCTTGGATCGGCGCGGCCAAATTATGGTTGGCTGTCTGAAGAAACGGAAGATGATCAAAAACGTCTCGGTGCGGAGCATTGTTTCGTGATTGATCCAATCGATGGGACGCGCAGCTTTATCGCGGGTGAAAAGACATGGGCGCATTCATTGGCCATTACCACTGGATCTGATGTCACCGCTGCGGTGATTGCCCTGCCGATGTTAGGTTTGACCTATTATGCAGAACAAGGATCAGGCGCGTTTCTCAATCAGCAAGCGGTCCACGTCTCTGATTGCAGGCAGATTGACGATGCCACCGTGCTGGCCGCAAAGCCTGCTTTGGAAGCGCGCCATTGGCGTCTACCAATGCCGGCAGGTCTGCAGCGGCGGCATAAACCATCTTTGGCATATCGCATGGCGTTGGTCGCACAGGGAGAATTTGATGCAATGATCACGCTGCGCGACACTTGGGATTGGGATATTTGCGCCGGTGCTCTGATAGCAGCAGAAGCGGGCGCGCGCGTGAGTGACAAAGCGGGAAAACCGCTGCTTTTTAATCGCTCAGAAGTCACATCATCCGGCGTTTTGGCCGCAAATCCGCCGCTTCATCAGCAATTTAAAGACGCTTTAGATCTTTAGAAGCGGTTGCATCAATTTATGCAGCAAGCCGGTGAATTTTAAAGGTGCTTCGGTCACGGCCAGACAGATGCAACTGGTTCCATCTGCTGCAACCGGCGTATGGCTGACATCGCTGGTGGCCACTTCTATATCACCCCTACTGAAATAATCAGTCTCATCCGCAAACGCGCCTTGAAGCACCAATGTCAGCTCTAAGCCGCTATGGCTATGATTGGGGACGGCCGTGCCCGGCGGAATGTAAAGCAACCGCGCGCTGCCCGCACCAGTGGTCTTCAAAACTGATTGCTTGACGCCCATGCCGATCGGTTGCCATTTGATCGCTTCAAGATCAGTTCCGATGTAATCTGCCAAAGGCGCCGGCACGTTTGAGACCTTAGGAGCTTGCACCTGATCCTCGAGCGGATGCTGTTCGATCAACGCCATCGTCTTTGCCAGAGCATCCGAGGAAAGGGCCGCACCTTCGGTATCTTCTAGCAGCGCACCGCCTACGGCATTGTAGCTTTCTAGGGCGGCCCTGCACTGGTCGCAGAGCGAAATATGTGTGGCCACAGCCACCGAAAAGCTTTCCGCCAAATTGCCCGACGCATAAGCGATCATCAGTTCTTCGGTGAGGTGGTGTTTAATCTTCGTCATTTTGTGTTCATTTCTCATGTCATAGAATGGCGCAACCGCTCAAGTGCTAACCTAATTCGCGATTTGATTGTGCCAAGGGGTAGACCTGTTACATCTGCTATTTCGCTATGCGACATATCTGCAAAGTATGCGCGTTCCAGAAGCAAACGCTGCTTCTCGGGCAACTGCGCGATCGCATTGCCCAATTTTTCACTTTCCTGCTGAAGACCAATCACGTCTTCCTGGTCTGGCTCATGTTCTGGCCCCCAGCCAATATCTTCCGGTTCGGGGCGGCGCTGCTTCCTAATTGCATCGATTTTTTTGTTGCGCGCGATCGTGAACATCCATGTCGCCGCGCTGGCCCTGCTGGGATCAAACATATGCGCCTTACGCCATACCGTTGCCATCGCCTCTTGCGCATGCTCTTCCGCAGAAGCATGATCGCTGCCAGATTTTATTAAAAACGCTTTGATGCGCGGAGCAAATTCGTTGAAAAGGCGCTCGAAAGCAGCAGTATTTTGGCTTTTGCCAACCGCTACCAAATCGTGCGACCACTTATTTGATACATTGTTCTGCGGATGATCCGACAAATTTGATGCCTTTCGAGGCGCTGATATAGCTCCGTTGCTTTCTCTCTCGCTATCATAAGAGAAAAGATCTGGCGAGCCTACACAACCCGCAAAGCTATTTTGCCGCATATCCACGAAATGTATTACGCAGCACTGAACAAGCCGGATCATATATTTATCGAATTTACTTTTCATCCAAGTCAAAAACCTGCACGTAGATATTCTAAAGATATCGGAGAAACGAATGAATATTGCGCCGCAGGGCCTAAACGGGCCGCGAATAGCAGTGATCGGCGGCGGAATTTCAGGCATGGGCGCAGCATATGCTTTGGCTGACACGCAAAACGTAACGCTTTACGAGGCGGCGCCGCGGCTCGGGGGGCATGCGCGCACGGTGATTGCCGGCAAAGCAGGCACTCAGCCTGTGGATACGGGGTTTATCGTTTTCAATTATGCCAATTATCCCAATATGGTTGAGCTTTTTGATGCGCTGAACGTGCCGGTGGTCAAAAGCAATATGAGTTTTGGAGCATCATTGCGTGGCGGGCGCATCGAATATGGCCTGGCAAATTTCAACGCGATCTTTGCGCAAAAGCGCAACATAGCCAATCCCAACTTCTTGCGCATGTTGCGCGACATTTTAAAATTCAATGCGCGTGGATTGGATCTTGCGCAGGATCCTACGATGACAATTTCAGAGTTTTTGCAACGGTTGGGGTCGGGCCCCTGGTTTCGAGATTATTATCTCTTACCACTCTCGGGCGCGATTTGGTCAACGCCAACTGAGAAAATACTGGATTTTCCAGCTCGCGCGATGCTGCAATTTTTTGAAAACCATGCTTTGTTAAGCCATACAGGTCAGCATCAATGGTACACTGTTCAAGGGGGCTCTCAGGAATATGTCCGGCGTCTTGAGTGCGCTTTGGTGGATCGCGGCGTGGGGGTGCGCGTCAAAACACCCGTATCATCGGTGATCCGCCATGACCGGCAGGTCGAAATTCGCAGCGCCGGACACCCTCCTGAGTATTTTGACGAGGTGGTCTTTGCCACGCATAGCGATGACAGCCTGCGCCTTTTGGCAGATCCAAGCGCTTTTGAGGCTCAGGCCTTGGGCGCGGTGAAATACCAGCCGAATAATATCATATTGCACTGTGATGAGCGCATAATGCCAAAACGCAGGGCCTGTTGGTCGAGTTGGGTTTACACAGAAACCGATGATAAAACATCAGACCAGATTGACCTGACCTACTGGATGAATTCGTTGCAGCCTATTCCGTTGGATGATCCACATTTTGTGACCTTGAATTCAACACGGCCTATTCGCGAAGATAAGATTTACGATCAAGTGACCCTGCGCCATCCGGTTTACGATTTGCACGCGCTCGCTGCGCAGGAAAAAATTGCCACGCGCAACGGAACCAACCGCACGTGGTTTTGCGGGGCTTGGATGAAAAACGGGTTTCATGAAGATGGTCTGTCAAGCGGTTTGGACGTGGCCCAATCTATAATTTTGAAATCAGCGCTTGCCGTTGCGGCAGAATGAGCGCGATTGAGCATATCAGAGGCAGTACGTGGCATGGGCGTAAAGGCGATCTGAAAAATGACTTTCGCTACAGCATTGATTATCTTTGCCTTGATATAGAAAATTCCGCCGCAAAAAAAGGGATTTTTAAGCGTGACAGCGGGTGGCTTTTTGGGCTTTATGGCCGCGATCACGGCGGCCCTGTAGGGCGTGGCCGAGGGGCGGCGTGGGTGCGTGATGTCGCGGCTGGATATAATATTGAGCTGCCAGGTAAAATTTTGCTTCTCGCGCAACCTAGGATATTTGGGCATGTCTTTAATCCGGTCAGCTTCTGGCTGTGTTATGACGCGCAAGATCGATTGTTTTTAGTGATTGCCGAGGTAACCAACACGTTTGGAGATCGTCATTCTTATCTTTGTAAACATACGGATCTAAGGCCTATAAATCCCAGTGATCGTTTGAAAGCGGATAAAATTTTTCATGTCTCACCCTTTCAACCCATACAAGGGGCTTATGAATTTCGCTTTGATATTCGTCCGGAAAAAATTGGGATATGGATTGATTTACAAATGCCGCAGGGCGGTGTGATGGCCACTTTAACCGGCCCGCGCCGCGCATTAAGCAATTTTTCCATTTTAGGCGCTTTGCTGCGCCGGCCATTTGGATCGCGGCGGGTGCTGGGGCTGATCCACCTTCAGGCGTTGCGGCTGTGGTGGAAAGGCGCGAAATACCGCCCGCGTCCGACGCCACCAAAAGCCGAGATTTCATAGTGCCGGGGCGCCAGTTTGGTGTCTTTTCATCATATGGCGTGTTCGCCATGATGTTGGGCGCGGCAGGATTGCCGATCTACATTCATGCTCCTAAATATTTTGTTGATCAATATGGCGTAAGCCTAAGCATGCTGGGGTTGGCCTTATTTGCGCTGCGATCCTTGGATTTTGTTCAAGATCCCATTCTGGCAGCCTTGGCGCAGCGCAGCCGAGAGCGGGGCCAATGGCCAATTTATGCCTCAATTTTACTTTTGGGATTGGGGATGCTGGGCCTATTTGCGCTTGCGCCGCCGTTTTCCGCAATCATTTGGTTTAGCCTCTGTTTGGCAATGGTTTTTTCGGCGTTCAGCTTTCTGACCATTCGCTTTTACGCGAATGGTGTGCACGCGTTTGGGGCAAAGGGCCAGCTGCGCCTTGCAAGCTGGCGCGAAACGGGCAGTTTATTGGGCATATGCGTTGCTGCTATTGCTCCAACGCTCTTGCTCAATTTCTCAGCTCAGCCCTTTGCTGTCTTTGCTTTGGGCTTTTGCGGCCTTTGCCTTATCGCAGGCATTTTAATGCGGGGCTATTGGCATCCTATCGCGCAGGCACCGGCGTCGGTTGGCATAGCTGCGGTTCTCTCAGATCGCCAATTACGCCATTTTCTGCTGCTTGCGATGTTGAACTCTGCACCCGTGGCGGTGAGCTCGACTTTATTTTTATTCTATGTGGAAAGCCGGTTGGGCGCGGCAGATTGGGCCGGAGCGTTATTGATCCTATTCTTTTTGGCTGCGGCTGTCTCAGCCCCCATTTGGACTTATTTGGCAGCGCATTTTGGACCAAAGCAAGTTTTGCTTCTGGCAATGAGCGCGGCGATTATAGGTTTTTTTTACGCCTATTTTTTGCAGGAAGGTCAAATTTATGCCTTTGCGCTTATCTCGTTGGTAAGCGGTGCGACGCTGGGGGCTGATATGACGCTGCTGCCGGCGCTTTTTGCAAGCCATTTGGCACAGCGTTCTAACGGTGCAGAGATTGGGTTTGGGCTTTGGAATTTTGTGTCCAAAATGACGTTGGCCTTTGCCGCGGTGTTGGTTTTGCCCCTGCTTGAATGGTTTGGGTATCAACCGGGGCTGACAAATGCACAAAAGGGACTAACTGCTTTATCAGCGGGGTATGCGCTTTTGCCCTGTCTCCTGAAGATTTTGGCAATAGTCGCATTGGTGCGATTGCCGATGCAAGGGCATAGAAAATGAGAGATTTTAAGTCTAAACGGTATTGGCTGATTGGCGCCAGCGAAGGACTGGGCGCAGCTTTAGCGCATGAACTCAGCGCCGCCGGCGCAGATTTGATCTTATCGGCGCGCAACGAAGAGGCTTTGCATGCACTGGCGGAAAGCTTGCCCGGGCAGGCCGAGGTGGTTCCGATTGATGTGTGTGATATGGACAGCGTTGAGCGCGCCGCCCAGGCCGCCGGGTCA
Organism: Rhodobacteraceae bacterium IMCC1335; assembly: GCA_039640495.1. NCBI lineage: Bacteria > Pseudomonadati > Pseudomonadota > Alphaproteobacteria > Rhodobacterales > Paracoccaceae > Rhodobacteraceae bacterium IMCC1335. The sequence continues at coordinate 3,398,151 of CP046864.1, read as the reverse complement.
CTGGATGGTTTGGTTTATTTGGCGGGGGTGTATTGGCCCTTTGCGGCGCAAGCTTGGCATGTTGAGCAGACCATTGCCATGTGTGATGTTAACTTCACTGGCGCGGCTCGGGTTTTGGGGCAAGTTGTGCCGCAATTTGTTGCCAAGGATAGCGGGCATATTGTGATTACCGGCAGTATTGGCGGGTTTCGCGGATTGCCAAGCGCGATTGGATATAATGCGTCAAAGGCGGGCTTGATGACCTTGGCTGAATCGCTTTATTGCGATCTCAGGCAGAGCGGTGTGTGCGTCCAATTGGCAAACCCTGGATATATCAAAACCCGCCTGACCGATAAAAATAAGTTTAACATGCCTTATATTATGTCGCCGGAGCAGGCTGCTAAGATCATGTTGGCCCATATGCAGAGCCACCGGTTTAAAAAGAGTTTTCCAACCTTCTTTAGCCTACTGTTCCGCGCAGCAAATTTTCTGCCAGACTGGCTGTATTACCGGCTTTTTTAGCCAGAGACTTTGTGCTTAAGCCGCACCAATAGACGAATCTGGGCTGCGTTGTGCGCGATGTCTTTCTTGATCGCCGGGGCCATTCAAGCAATCTTGCAGACTTTGTAGGCTCAATCTGGGGAAGCCTTCTAGTGTCGCGTGCTAAAGCTGTGCAATATGATGGCGATATGTCGTTTTGGCACGGCTCCAAACGCTATTTTCATCTGAGTTTTCTGCCAAGAGCTGCTCTAAATAGGGCCGCAATTGCTGGGCAAAATCTTCAGAGCTTTCGCGGGGTAAAAGCGATGGCAGATTGTCGATGGCCATCACGTCTAATACCGGGGTCTTTGCGATCCGCTGCGCTGGTTTGTCCCAATCGGTGGCCTGTGTGTAAATAGGTAGCGGGTTGTAATCGCTATCTGGGTCGCAAGCGATATCTGCCACCACGCGCAGCAAACGGGGTTGCGCCACGCTGGCCTTATCCAAAAACACGGGTGCGCCGGACTGCGCTAAGATACAATTGAACAGAATGGAATGTTGCAAGATCTGTGGAAATTCAGCGCGTCCTGCCGTGTCGTCTAAATCCCATTTGGTGATTTTCAGGCCCAGCGCATCGCATAAATCGCTTACCCCGGCCCCCACGCGTCCCAAAGCCCCGATCACCAAGCCCGTGGGGGGGGCCATCTTCACCCCAGAAAGCGTCTTACGAAGATCATTCAGCAGCGCCTGATTATTTTGATATGCGTCTAACTTTTGGCAAATCTTGCCGCGTTCTTGCGCCGCCCAACATTTCAGCGCCACAGCGGCCCCTGCATAACCAGCCCAATAGCCAAAAGCTGCAACGCGCCGGTTTTTGGTATCAACCAAATATTCAAGATCCAGCAAAAGCCCGCCTCCGGCTTTGAACCTGTTTAAAAGAGCCTGCCCAGCATGTTGGCCTTTGTAGGCATGGCCGAACATAATATGGCGATGAAGCAGGGCGTCTTTGGTTTGAGGTAATTCTTTTAATCCCAATATGAACGCGTCGCGCGGGGCGCCCGGCCAGCTGGCGTGATCCGCGATTTGGCATCCGGCTTTGGCATAGTCATCCATGCTAAAGCAGCGTTTATCGCTTGCCTCAACCGTGATGTTCATCCCCATATTTCTTAAATGCTGCGCTCCTTTTGGAGTCAGCGGCACCCGTTGTTCATTGGCGCGTTGTTCGGCGCGTAGCCATAAATGGGTCATTTTTTTACCTAAATATAGGTTTGGGCATTGGTTCGATCGGCAGGTTCCAGATGCGGCTTTGCCCCAAATTGGGTGAGCGTAAGATCTGCATTGATAAGTTGAAATTGGCTCAGGCTGGTATGACCAACCGCCATAAATAATTTGACGCGATGCGCTGCGTCAGTGTTCAGCGTGTCGCCCGCTAATGATGCGATAACGCCTGTTGAGGATACCAATAAGCTAGGCGTTTGTGAGGCCAAACCTTCTAAAATCACCGATCTAATGCGCTGATGGAAAGAGGTATAGCTTTCCAAAGCTGGATCCAATTTGTCGGCTTTCCAATATTCAAGCATGGTTTGCAGATGCTGTGCAAAAGCGGTTTGGGTTTCAGGATATGGAATGTTATGCGCGCGCTTTAGACAGTCTGCCATGCCGAAATAATTTAGCTCGTTTAAACGGGCATCCTGCAGATGGGGCAGATCAAATTGATTCACGCCTTTGGCGGTTTCGATTTGGCGCTTTAAAGTTCCCGAAATGATCTTTTGAAACGGCATAGATGTATCTTTGAGATGGGCACCAAGCCAGCGCGCTTGCTGATGCCCAAGCGCGCTCAACTTGTCATAGCTGGCCTCGTCGCGGGCGCCGGTATTGGCCTGGCCATGGCGTATGATTGTGACCGTTTGCATTGTGACTTCCTTATTCGAAGCCTGCGATGAAATCATGAAAGCGACAGGAAGGAAACCCTTATCTAAGCAATCTGTGAGAGGGGGGTTAGCGGTTTTCTGATGCGTGTTGTGTTTGATTTGCGCCTTCTGCCCATGCAAAAAAACATCATTACTGGGTGCGTTAAACGGGGACAAATCGTAAAAAATGACGCCTATCGGAAACAGGCTTGGCGCAAAAACATGCCCCAGTGTCGGGATTGGCGCTCTCTTTTTGCGGTGGCTATGGTGTAGAAAGATAACAGATTAAGGAGGCATCTCATGTCTGACACCATTCATTTTACGCTTGACGGGCAGCCGGCTTCCGCTGCGCCGGGTATGACCATTTGGGAAGTGGCCAATGGTCAAGGATTGGTGATCCCGCATTTGTGCCACAAACCTGCGCCTGGCTATCGGCCGGATGGCAATTGTCGCGCCTGTATGGTGGAAATCGAAGGAGAGCGCACGCTGGCCGCCTCTTGTATCCGCGAGCCGCAAGAAGGAATGGTGGTGACAACGAATTCTCAGCGCGCCAGTTCTGCGCAGAAAATGGTTGTTGAAATGCTGCTTGCCGATCAACCCGCGCGCGAAAAGGCCCACGATAAATCGAGCCATTTATGGGATATGGCCGATCTGCATTCGGTGCAAGACAGCCGGTTGCCCGCGTTGGAGCCAGAGCGGGTTCCTTTATTGGATGACAGTCATCTGGCGATGCGGGTGAACCTGGATGCGTGCATTCAATGCGGGTTATGCGTGCGCGCCTGCCGCGAAGTGCAAGTGAACGATGTGATTGGTATGGCTGGGCGCGGCCATGACAGTTATCCCACGTTTGATTTTGCCGATCCGATGGGTGACAGCACTTGCGTTGCGTGCGGCGAATGCGTGCAAGCCTGCCCCACTGGCGCCTTAATGCCGGCCACTGTGCTTGATGAGGATCAAACCGGCGATAGCCAAGATTATGACCGGGAGGTGGACAGTATATGCCCCTTCTGCGGTGTCGGCTGTCAGATCAGCTTGAAGGTTAAAAACGATAAAGTGAAATTTGTTGAAGGAATAAATGGGCCAGCCAATGAGGGGCGTCTTTGCGTCAAGGGCCGCTTTGGGTTTGATTATATCCATCACAGCCACCGTCTGACCAAACCGCTCATTCGCCGTGATGATGCCCCTGCAAAAGGTTTGAATGTGAGCCCTGATGATTGGCAGGAGGTATTCCGCGAAGCCAGTTGGGATGAGGCGCTAGACGCGGCGGCTTCTGGTTTGCTTAACCTACGATCTGAGCATGGTGGGCGGGCCGTGGCCGGGTTTGGCAGCGCCAAATGCACCAATGAAGAGGCGTATTTGTTTCAGAAAATGATCCGTCAGGGCTTTGGGCATAACAATGTTGATCACTGCACTCGGCTATGCCATGCCTCTTCGGTGTCGGCGCTTTTGGAAAATGTTGGATCGGGCGCGGTTACGGCGACGTTTAACGAAATTGAAAATGCCGATGTGGCGATTGTGATTGGCGCCAACCCGATTGAAAACCATCCCGTTGCCGCCACATATTTCAAACAATTTACCAAACGCGGCGGCAAGCTGATTGTGATGGATCCTCGCGGGCAGGCTTTGAAGCGGTTTGCAACGCATATGCTGCAATTCCGTCCCGGCGCGGATGTCTCGATGCTGAATGCGATCATGCATGTGATCGTTGAAGAAGAGCTGTACGACCAGCAATATATCGAAGCCTATACCGAGAATTGGGAGGCGGAAAAAGCCCATTTGAAAGATTTCAGCCCCGAAAAAATGGCGGGTATTTGTGGCATTGACGCGGAGATTTTGCGCGCTGTGGCGCGTTGCTTTGCGGGTGCAAAGGCGGGCATGATTTTCTGGGGTATGGGCGTGTCGCAGCATATCCATGGTACGGATAACAGCCGCTGCTTGATTTCCTTGGCGCTGATGACGGGCCAAGTTGGGCGGCCCGGCTCGGGTTTGCATCCTTTACGCGGCCAGAACAATGTGCAAGGCGCTTCGGATGCGGGCTTGATCCCGATGTTTTTGCCCGATTATCAAACCGTCACGAATGATGGCGTGCGCAGCGCATTTACCTCTGTTTGGAAATCGGGTGATTTTTCGGCAGAAAAAGGGCTTACCGTGACAGAAATCATGGATGCGGTTCACGATGGGGATATTCATGGCATGTATATTTTGGGGGAAAACCCCGCCATGTCTGACCCGGATGTGGAACATGCCCGTAAGGCATTGGCCAAACTGTCGCATTTGGTTGTGCAGGATATTTTTCTGACTGAAACCGCGAATTATGCCGATGTGATTTTGCCGGCCAGCGCTTTTGCGGAAAAAGCGGGGACCGTGACCAATACCAACCGGCAAGTGCAAATGGGGCGCCCTGCAGTGCCGCCCCCGGGCGAGGCAAAGGAAGATTGGTGGATTGAAACCGAATTGGCAAAACGTCTTGGGCTAGATTGGAGCTATACCAGCCCCAAAGAGGTTTTTGCTGAAATGAAGCTGAATATGGGCTCGCTGAATAATATTACATGGGATCGGCTGGAGTCAGAAAATGCCGTGACATACCCCTCGTTAAGCCCAGAGGATCCGGGCCAAAGCATCGTGTTTGGCGATGGGTTTCCGCGCGCGGATGGGCGTGCCCGCTTCACTCCTGCGCATGTTATCGCCCCGGATGATGTGCCCGATGCTGAATATCCGATGATTTTGACCACAGGGCGGCAATTGGAGCATTGGCATACCGGTTCGATGACCCGGCGGGCAAAAGTTCTGGATGCGGTTGAGCCCGAGGCCAATTGTTCCATGCACCCAAAAACCCTGCGAAAAATGCAGGTTGCACCGGGGGGGATGGTGCGGCTGAGCACCAAACGTGGAAGTTTGGTGATCATGGCGCGCGCAGATCGCGCTGTGGCCGAGGATATGGTGTTTTTACCCTTTGCCTTTGTGGAAGCGGCAGCCAATATACTGACCAATCCCGCGGTGGATCCTTTTGGAAAAATTCCGGAATTTAAATTTAGCGCCGTGCGCGTTGAAAAAGCAGAAGACAGCTCGGTTGCTGCCGAATGAAGCATGCCGATTGAGTGTTTTTTGAACCCATTGCTGCGCGGGTTGGCTAATAGCCAGCTGCTGCATCGGCCAGATGCAAGAAGGGCAGGCCGGCCGCGCCGCGCTGGATGTTTTCAACGATAACGGTGCATGCGGTTCCAATGCGCGTGGCTGAGGCAATATGGGGCGTCACCGTGATCTTGGGATGGGCCCAAAACTGATGCGTTACCGGCAAAGGCTCTTCGCGAAATACGTCCAAAGTGGCATGGCTCAAGTGGCCTGAGTCAAGCGCCTGTAAAAGCGCCTCATCGTCGATCAAGGGGCCGCGCCCGGGGTTGATGACAACCGCACCTGGGGCCATTTTTGAAAAGGCGTCAGCATCTAGCGTGTTTGCCGTTTCTGGCGTGGAGGGCAAAAGCAATACGGTTATTTCGGTGTCTTGGAGCGCTTGGTTAAACCCGTCTTCGCCATGAAACGTTGTGATATTCTCAATGGTTTTTGGCCTCCGACTCCATCCGCGAACCGAAAACCCCAAACCCGCCAGCGTGGTTGCGCAGGCCGCGCCCAAAGCTCCAAGGCCTAAAACAGTAACTATGCGATCCTTGGCCAAAGGTGGTATGGCGCTGCGCCAGAGACCATCTTGACCAAGCACATGCGCATCCGTTCCCAAATGATGGCGAAGCACATGCCCTGTCACCCATTCGACCATGCCTTGGGTCATGCCACTATCAACCATTCTGGTCAGCGGCATCGTCAGGCTTTTATTGCCAATGATGGTTTCCACCCCTGCCCATAAACACAGCACGGCTTTACAGCGAGTGTAGGGCTTAAAATCGTGCAATCTGCTGCTTGGCGCGTAAACGATATAATCTACCTGCTCGGGGGAAATATCCTCAGCCAGATGATACTCCAGCCCTGTTTTCTTAAGGGCGTTGCTGAGGGGGATTTCATAGTCTTCCCAACTGTTTGGGCCACCTTTAAAAAGGATGTGTGTGGTCATAATTTTTCCCTTGGTCGATGCACATGTGCAGATTGAATTAGCCCAAAACCTACCAATAAAACCAGCATTGCAGAGCCACCATAGCTTACCAAAGGTAGGGGCACGCCCACCACCGGTGCCATCCCCATCACCATTGACATATTGACGGCAAAAAACAGGAAAAATGTGACAGAGATGCCTTGGATCAGCAAGCCAGAAAACCGATCAATGCTGCGCAACGCGGCGATCAAACAGATCATTAATATAGCCACATACATGGCCAGCAGCGACAGGCCGCCGATAAAGCCAAATTCTTCGGCGAGCGTTGTGAAAATGAAATCTGTGTGTTTTTCAGGCAGGAAGTTTAATTGAGATTGGGTGCCCTGCATAAAACCGCGGCCAGTCCATGCGCCAGATCCCAGCGCGATTTTGGATTGGGTGATGTGATAGCCGGCGCCCAAAGGATCGCTGGCGGGGTCTAAAAACGTGTCGATACGCCTATATTGATAGTTTTCCAAAATTTGCCAAGCTTTCCCACGGCTTTGAAAAACGGCCGTCACTAACCCAACCCCGGCGGCAATAACCGATAAAAAATATCCCCAATGCACCCCGGCCAGATACATGACAGCGCCGCCCGATATTAGCAAAAGCAAGGCGGTCCCCAGATCCGGTTGGCTCAAGACGATCAACGTGGGCAGCAGGATAAGACCCAGCGGTAAAATCACCCAAATCGGGCGTGATATACGCGCCCGGGGAAGCATGTCATAATAGGCGGCCAAGGCCATGACCAATGTGATTTTTGCAAGTTCTGAGGGTTGCAAGCGCATAAAGCCTAGATCAATCCAGCGTTGGGCGCCCATGCCCTTTACGCCAAATAATTCTACCAAAAGCAACAAGATAAGGGAGAGCGTATATCCCACGAAAGATAGGTTGCGCCAGACCCAGATCGGGGTCATCGCGATCACAAGCATGATCAAAAAGCCAAGCGCAAAGCGTTTCATTTGGGGCTCTGCCCAAGGCTGTAGCGACCCGCCGGCCACCGAATAAAGCATCAAAAAGCCAAAGCCAGCAGTGCTGATGATTAAAATTGTCAGAGGCCAGTTTAAATAAAGGATTTTGCGCAGCCCAGTGGGCACCGAGCGAACGCGGTATTCAAGATAACTCATACGCGGCCCTTCTGAAACCGCTCTAAACGCGGTATGGTTTTGCGCAGATCAGCTTGTTGCTGTTTGATCTTCTCTCGATCTTTGGTCGGATAGGCAGAAAGCGGCGGATAATCACCATAAAGGGCTTGCAGCGTGATATCGCGCGCCAGTGGCGCTGCTGTTGCAGATCCGCTTCCACCATGTTCCACCACCACGGCCACAGCGATTTTTGGCGCATCAAACGGCGCAAAATTCACAAATAATGCATGGTCGCGCTTGTTCCATTCAAGCTCATCATTTTTGGACACGCCGCGGCGCCGCTCGCTTTCGGTTATATTTCGCACTTGGCTGGTGCCGGTTTTGCCCGCCATGCGCATTGATTGCTCGATAATCCGCGATCCATATGCCGTTCCACGCCGATTATTGCTCACTTCATACATGGCGCGGCGTAGAAAGCGCAGATTGTTTTCATTCAGACCCAAAGATTCAGGTTTTGGATCGGTGATTTTTGCACCGGCCTGGGCTTTTATCAGCCGCGCCTGAATATTCTTTCCGCTTGCAATACGCGCGGTCATCACCGCCAATTGTAGTGGAGAACTGAGCACAAAGCCTTGGCCAATTGACGCGTTGACCGTATCTCCGATCACCCATTCTGAGCCGCGGTTTATCAATTTCCAATCTTTATTTGGGCTGAGGCCCGTGGTTTCGGCCGACATCGGAATATTGTGTTTCACGCCAATACCCAGCTTTGTTGCCATCGCAGAAATTTTTTCGATCCCCAGTTTCAGCGCGAGATCATAATAAAAGACATCACAGCTTTCGCGTAAGGATTGCTCTAAATTGACTTGCCCATGCCCTCCTGTTTTCCAGCAGTGAAATTTCCGGTTTGAAACATCCAGATGGCCGGGACAAAACACGCGCGCATTGGGATCTAAAATACCATCTTCCAAGCCGGCAAGCGCGGTGACCATTTTGAAGGTTGAGCCGGGCGGATACGCATCTTGCACGGTTTTAGAGGCCAGAGGGCGATGGTCATTATCGCGCAACAGGCCATAATCATCAAAGGAAATACCACGGACAAATTTGTTCGGATCGTAGCTTGGCGAAGAGGCAATCGCCAAAATATCGCCCGAGTTGCAATCCATAACGACAGCTGAGGCGCTTTCATCACCCAGCCGCGCCTGGACATAATTCTGCAATCCTGCATCAACGGTGATCTGTATATTACGCCCAGAATTACCCTCGCGGCGTTCTAGCTCGCGCATCACGCGCCCTTGCGCGTTTACCTCGACATGTTTGGCGCCCGCGCGTCCGCGTAAATCTTCTTCATATTTGGCTTCAACGCCCACTTTTCCGATTTGAAAGCGTGGGATGCGTAACAGCGGATCTGGATCTTCAGCGCGATTAAGGTCGCGGTCACTTACCGGCCCAACATACCCCACGATATGGGCAAAATTCGGACCTAAAGGATAATGCCGAGACAGCCCAACCTCTGGTGTGATGCCGGGCAAAGATGGGGCATTTATGGCCACTTTGGCAATGTCTTCCCAGCTGACGCGATCAATGATCGTGACGGGTAGAAAGGGCGCACTGCGCTGTGTTTCTAACACGCTGCGTTCTATATCTTCTGCGCTTAACGTGACAAGCTGCGCCAATTGCAGCAGTAATTCGCGCACATCGCCGGCGTCCTCTTTGACCAATGTGATACGATAACTTTGTTCGTTGCGCGCAAGGAACACGCCGTTGCGGTCGTAAATTTCGCCACGCTCAGGGGCAATCAGGCGGATGTTAATTCTGTTTTCGTCGGCCAATAGGCGATATTGATCGGCTTGGGTGATTTGCAAATGGCGCAGACGCGCGGCCAGCGCTCCTGCAAATCCCAGCTGCAGGGCGCCAACCACAAGGCTGCGCCGGTTCAGGCTATGCTTGGGTGTCAAGACGGGGCGTTTCATAGACGGGCTCCTTGGGCCTGTTTCCCATCTCTTGGATGTGGTTTACGCACACCCAGCAGAAAATGACTGAACGCCACAGCAACTGGATAAAATAAAAGCGTCGTCAAGATTTCTGAAAGCGCAAGCGCAACGGTGGGTTGCGGGGTTAAGACCAACGCCAAGATAAGGCGGTTTGCCAGCGCGATCGAAATAACCAGGCCTGTCACGCTGAGATATTCAAGCGCCAGTGAAAAGCTTTCCGGGCGTGCGCTGCGCTGTTTTAGCCATTCAAGTGCCAGCAGGCTCAGCGCTGCCAAAAGCCCCGGGGGGCGCTGTAATAACAGATCTTCCAACAGGATCACCCCCGCGATCAGCAAAGGGGGCGTGAATTCGGGGCGCCGAACCGCCCAAGCACAGAGCAAGGCAAGGGTTATATTCGGCATCAACCAGCGATCATCGGCGGTCATGAAGGGCAAAAGCTTAAAAAGCATAATTGCAAAAGCAAGCATGGTTAAAAGGCCGCGATAGATCCAGATTTGAGCAGCGGGTGTTTCAGCCATCTTGGAGTGCCTTAACATTTTGATCCGATGCGGATGCATCGGGCACCAGCAAGTCGCCCGTGCCCGAAATATTGGGCGGCGCGCTGGTGCGCAAAACGCGCAAGAACTCAAGGCGTTCGTAATCCGCGGATAGCCGCACCCGCAAGCGGTTGTTCGGATCCAGCGCGAGCTGCCCGATCAACAATCCGGCTGGTAAAACACCGCTATCGCCGGAGGTAGATATTCTATCGCCGGGCCGCACCGCATCGGCATCTTCCAGAAAATCTATAATCGGAGCATTTGAGTTATCGCCGGACACAAAAGCGCGTTGCCCCGAAGGTTGGATAATCACCGGGATACGGCTGGCATTATCGGTCAGCAGGATCACCCGGCTGGTTTCTTGGCCAACACCCGAAATACGCCCCACCAAACCAAGCCCATCCATCGCGGGCCAGCCATCACGGATGCCGTCTTGTGCGCCGACATTTAGCAATACAGATTGTCGAAAGGGTGAGCCGCTATCGGCGATGACAATCCCGCTGACATGGGTGAGCGTAGGGTCTTGCCGCAAATTATTAAGATCGAGCAGGCGCGCATTTTCCTGCTCAAGCTGCAGCGCGGCTTCCTTCCAGCTTTTCATTTTTTGCAATTCGCGGTTCAGCTCTTGATTCTGCTGATATAAGGCTTGGTAGCTTTGAAAGTTTTCAAGAACCTGCCCGGCCCAAGTTGCGGGTCGCAAGATCCATTCGAAATGCGGAATTATTGTATCGATAACATCAGCTCTTAAACGCTCGATTCTTGGATTATCAATGCGCCAAATGGCAAAAAATAGCAGCAAGATGCTGACAAGCACGACAAGGCTGATCCGTAGAATGGATCCTGCGTAATCTTGGTTATTTCTTCGATCATTGGCCAAGTGAACCTCTCGGTCAGTTGGAGCGTTTATTAGCTATCATAGTCAATGGCGTGGCGCAGTTGATGTTCATATTCTAGCGCTTTGCCAGTGCCCATCGCAACACAGTTCAGGCTTTCATCGGCAATAGAAACCGCCAAGCCGGTTTGTTCCCGCAGGGCCAAATCAAGATCGCCCAATAATGCTCCGCCACCGGTCAACATAACGCCCCGATCCACAATATCTGCGGCGAGATCGGGCGGGGTTGCTTCAAGCGCTGTCATCACCGCTTCGCAAATTTGTTGTACGGGCTCAGAGAGGGCCTCGGCCACCTGCGCCTGCGTGATTTCAGTTTCTTTCGGCACGCCATTGAGTAAGTCGCGGCCGCGGATCATCATCGAGGCACCGCGCCCGTCATCGGGCATGCGCGAGGTGCCGATAGATGTTTTAATGCGTTCCGAGGTGCTTTCCCCGATCAATAGGTTATGCTGGCGGCGTAAATAAGAGATGATCGCCTCATCCATTCTATCGCCGCCCACGCGCACAGAGCGCGCGTAAACAATATCGCCCAAGGACAGAACCGCAACTTCTGTGGTTCCCCCTCCGATATCTACCACCATATTGCCGGTAGGATCGGTGATCGGCATTCCGGCGCCAATGGCGGCTGCGATGGGCTCTGCGATTAAGCCGGCTTTGCGCGCCCCCGCCGAAAGCACCGATTGCCGGATAGCGCGCTTTTCAACGGGTGTTGCCCCATGCGGAACGCAGACGATTATTTTGGGTTTGGAAAATGTAGATCTGCGATGCACTTTGCGAATGAAATGTTTGATCATTTCTTCAGCAACATCAAAATCGGCAATCACCCCTTCGCGCATAGGGCGGATGGCTTCAATACTGCCGGGGGTGCGCCCTAGCATCAGTTTTGCATCCTCGCCGACCGCCAAAACCTTTTTCAGCCCATCCTTAACGTGATAGGCAACCACAGATGGCTCTGATAGGATAATACCGCGCCCTTTGACGTAAACCAACGTATTTGCCGTGCCCAGATCGATGGCCATATCCTGAGAGAGCACTCCCATTAGATTTCCAAGTCCAAGCATATTTTGGCTTTCCTCAACGTTCGTGTGGGCTGGCGACAGAGCGCCTACGCTGTCGTTATAGAGACGCTTGACGCTCCGCGAAAGTGGCTATTGCAAAATTGGGCAAGAATCCTCGTAGTCAGTCTGCGCGCGGCGTTGGCCAAAGGTAGGCGGCCAAAAATGCAGCTTGAATCTCAGGTTTCTGGCTGCATAAATTGCAAAGGTCGGTTTTGTGCGCTGTCTTGTCGGAGAGGCAAAGGCCTTTCTTTTCAGCAGGCGCATATCAGGCGCAGAAGCAAGTAATGGATGTGAGATTATGAAGACACATGTCAAAGCCCTTATCGTTGGCGGTGGTGCGGTTGGAACCTCGATCGCCTATCATTTGGCGCGGGCCGGTTGGGATGATGTGATGCTTTTAGAGCGCGATGAGCTGACATCGGGCTCTACCTGGCACGCAGCCGGGCTTTTGCCATTGTTTAACATGTCTTATGCCACCACCCATATTCACCAATATTCGGTAGAATTTTACAAAACGCTGGAAGCGGAAACCGGCTTGAATGCGGGGTTTTCGATCGTGGGGAACCTGCGTATGGCGCAGACCAAAGAGCGTATGGATGAATATATGGTCTATGCGAGCACGGCAGAAAGTTGTGGTGTGCCTTATGAATGGCTGTCGGCCAAACAGATCAAATCGCGCTATCCCCTTGTGCATTGTGATGATTTGCAAGGCGCCATTTATCACCCCACGGATGGGTATATTAACCCCGCTGATGTGACCATGGCGATGGCCAAGGGTGCGCGCCAGCGCGGCGTGCTGATTGAACGCAAATGGCAGGCCGATGCCTATGAATGGACGGGAAGTGAGTGGAAAGTCACGCTCAGCAAAATGGTTGAAAAGGGTGGCAATTTATTGGCGTCCGATGAGCAGATTGTTGTATATGCCGAGCATGTCGTGACCGCAACCGGCAACCATGCCCAGCGTACGGCGCAATTGTTGGGTATCAAAAACACAGCGATACCCGTTGAACATCAATTTATCGTCACCGAACCGGACCCGGCGCTTGTTGAATGGCGCAAAGAAAATGGCGAACATCCTGTTTTGCGCGATGCGGATGCCAAATGGTATGTGCGTGAAGAGCGCGGCGGTTGGATTTTGGGCCCATATGAGCGCAACGCGCCGGCGCGGTTCGAATATGGCGTGCCTGACAGTTTTAGAGCTGATCTGTTCCCCTTGGATTTGGAGCGGATCGAAGAAGAATATATGTCGATGATCCACCGCATTCCCTCAACAGAAACCGTTGGATTGAAAGATGATTTCAACGGACCTATTTGTTATACGCCTGACGGAAACCCGTTGGTGGGCCCCGCGCCCGGGCTGCGAAATATGTGGCTGGCGGAAGGGTTTTCCTTTGGCATCACCGCAGCCGGCGGCACGGGATATTATTTGGCGCAAATGATGGTTGAAGGAGAGGCTGAGATTGATATGGCCTCGCTTGACCCTAAGCGCTATGGCAATTGGATTACCACCGATTATACCGCACGCAAGAATGAAGAAGCCTATGAGCATGTGTATATTCTGCACCATCCTGATGAAGAGCGCCCCGCCTGCCGGCCCTTGCGCACTGGGCCCGCTTATGATCGGCAAAAGGCGCGCGGAGCTCAGTTTGGCTGCGTAAACGGGTTTGAACGCCCCAATTATTTTGGCCCCCTGGATGCGGATGATAATTTTGATCATGACGCGCGCAGCTTTCGCCGCGGTGGATGGTGGCAGGCCGCCATCACCGAAGCCAAAGCCATCCGTGAGGGGGTTGGGCTGATCGACGCCACGGCCTTTACCAAACATATGGTGAAAGGCCCGGGCGCAGCGCCGTTTTTAGATTGGTTTACCTGCAATAAACTGCCCAAAATCGGCCGTATAAACCTAACCTATGCGCTTACCTCTGCTGGCACCACGCGCACCGAATATACGATTGTCCGTTTAGCCGATGATGCTTTCTACCTTGTGTCCGCCGGGGCTTGGACAGATTATGATGGCGATTTTCTGCGTAAAAGCGCAGCGGATAAAGCCTCAGAATTTGGCTATATCGAAGTGCAGGATGTGACCACGCAATGGGGTGTTTTTGCCATTGCGGGGCCAAAATCGCGCGATGTTTTGAAGGCTGTTATTAAAGATTCTGATCCAGAAACCGCTTTGTCAAATAAGCGTTTTCCATGGTTGAGCGCGCGCCAAATCGAATTGGGTATGTGCCCCGTCAATGCGATTCGGGTCGCCTATACGGGTGAATTGGGCTGGGAGTTGCACCATCCGATTGAAATGCAGAATTATTTGTTTGATCTGCTGGAAGCTGCCGGCGCGGCGCATGGGATGAAATTGGTGGGCGCGCGGGCACAGAATTGGCTGCGGCTTGAAAAATCATATCGGGCTTTTGGCAATGAGCTTGGCCGCGATGCAACCCCGCTTGAAGCAGATCTGCCGCGCTTTGTTGACCTGACAAAAGCGTTTAATGGAAAAGAGGCCATGCAAGCGCTGGGCATTCGTTCAAAATGCGTCACCATGTTGATTGACGGCCCCGATGATGCAGATCCGTGGGGGCGCGAGGCGGTTTATACGCCTGAAGGAGAACGCGTTGGCCGTTTGACTTCAGGGGGCTATTCCGTGGCGTTCGAGCGCGCAATCGGGCTGGGATATGTGCGTCCTGAATTGGCCGTGCCGGGCACAAAATTACAAGTAAAAATCCTTGATCAATTATGGCCTGCTGAAGTGACAGAAGACAGCCCTTATGATCCCTCAAATAAAGTTATCCGTATAGATGGGTAGGGCGCCAGCCACGTAAACCTATATGATTTTTATTCTGTCAGCTGGGTCTTTTAGATCCCCAGTCCAAAAAGCTGCGCGCCCGATAGAGCAAACTTATCAGAGTTATTTGTTAAACGATTTAAACGGCTGGGAAATATAAGCCTTGCCTCCAGGCCTTTTGAAGCGTTAGTTACATGTATATTTTATAACTTTTTACTACTTCATTTTACGAGGCTCTAATGCGTTTATTATTTTTATGCTTATTCTGCGTGCTTTTTATAATCACTGGTTGCGCGAACAAAAAAGAACATGAGACAACCCCAATTCGGTTGAACACGCCAGAAGGGCTGGTGGTGTGCCAGCTTTACGCGTTGGATTTGATCATGTGGGATACCTCGATCACGCGGCCCAAATCTATGAACAAAGAAACGGCTGATAAGATATGTATAGCAGAGGGTGCGCGTTTACAGCGCGAAATTAAGAAGCGTTTTGGCCAAAACGCAAAGCCGCGGACGGTTGAGAAAATTTAAATCGCACGATGATCTCTCTGCGCGCGGATGCAAAGCTGCAACATATAAACTTGCGTCGGGTTTTCGCAACGCGGTTGCACTCTGAGCGGTAGGCAGAATGGATTGAGACGCTTTGGTGGAAATAGCGCATATAAACACAGCCGCTCAATTTAAGAAACGAGCGGCTGTGTTTCATTTCTATTTAAAACCGTGATGCGGTTTAAACGCCTTCAAGTTCTTTGGCCAAATCGCCAATTTCGGCGCCCCCTGCCATCAAGCGCTTAATATCATCGCCAGCCAGATCTTCTGCTGAGCCACTGCCGATCACCTCGCCCAATGATAAAAAGGTAAAGCGATCTGCGATCAAACGCGCGTGTATCTCGTTATGCGTGATCAAAATAATCGCGATATCACCCAGTTTTTGAACCCGTTTGATGGTTTTTAGAACTTCCATTTGTTGCTTTTGGCCCAAGGCTGAGGTGGGTTCATCCAAGATCAGCACTTTTGCGCCAAAATAAATGGCGCGCGCAATCGCCAATGTCTGTCGCTGCCCCCCTGACATTGTGCCAACTGCTTGATCCGGATCCGCAATATTAATTCCGATCTTTGCCATCTCTTCGGCGGTGATCCGATCCATTTCTTTCATTTTCATCAGTCCAAAGGGGCTGTTGAAACTGGTAATTTCACGGCCTAAAAAGAAATTCCGCGTTACTGAGGTCAGCGCGTTTAAGGCCAGATCCTGATACACGGTGCCGATGCCGGCATCGCTTGCGTCGCGGGGCGAGTTAAACTGCACCGATTTGCCTTCGATTTCAATGCTGCCATCTGTGGGAGCATGGACGCCCGATAAGATTTTAATGAGCGTTGATTTGCCGGCGCCGTTATCCCCGAGCAAAGCATGTACTTCGCCGGGGTATATTTCCAGATCAACACCGTTCAGCGCGGTGAAGGATCCAAATTTTTTCACCAGACCGCTTGTTTTGATCAGGGGTGTGCTGCTTGTTTGTGCCATTTTATATGTTCCCCATGATACGTTTGCGAATGTTTTCGTTCAACAAGGCGGAGGCGATGATCACCAAGCCCAAGAAGACCCGATAGAAGGATCCATCTATCCCCGGGATGTAGAAAAAGGCTTCTCGGGCCAACCCAAAGATAAAGGCTCCGACGATAATGCCCATCACGGTGCCAAAGCCCCCGGTCATCACCAAGCCCCCAATCACCGCAGCGGCGATGGCTTCCAATTCTTTTAAATTGCCTTTGGCCGCATCACTAGTATTCACCTCAAACACTTGACAAGCGGCAAATACCGTGGCGCAGAAGGCCGAGAATACAAAGAGCGATATTTTCACTTTATTGGTTGGAACACCATTGGCTTGCGCCGCGTTCAAGTTACCACCTGTTGAATAGATCCAGTTGCCTGCTTGCGTGCGGCTGAGCACGATGTAACAGGCGATCGACAGCATGATCCAGATCATCACGCAGGAATATAATCCCGGTGCGAATTGGTTCCCAAAATTGTTGGTGTTCCAATCAATCGGAAAATATAGCCAATCAAACAAGCCTTCCAGAATATTACCACCGAAGAAATCAGCGACTTTGTTCAACGTAGGTACGGTGTCAATATAGGCGCGGGCAATATCCACCTCCGTGACCGATTTGGGCGCCACCGGATCAACTTTGAAATTGGCAATTTTCTCGCGGATGGTATTTGCCATATAATCATTGCCCGATTGAACGGCGTTTTCCAATGCTTTTTCCAAAGGTTTTACACCTTTGGCTTCCATCAAGGCGGTCTTGGCTTCAGCCACTCGATTATAGGTATAGGTGAGACGCTCGGTAATACTGGCCACCACATCGCCAGAGAGCGTTTGCGCCAGATTAACCAAATCTGTTTCTGGTAAAGATTTTGCGTCCAAACGGCTGAGCTGGCCATGGCCGGGTAAATCGATAATGTTTTTCAAATCTGGAATTTCGGTCACGGTTGTTGAACCCGCACTTTGGTCTGGGCGATGGTTAAAGGCCCGTAGCGACACCTCTGTGAGGCCGCGCAAAAAGAACAACCCGCCCAATGTCACGATAAATGACGGTAAGCCTGAGCGCACAACGATGAAACCTTGGATCCATCCAAAGCTTAATGTGAAACAGAGCGTTATAAATATCGCCCAGATCGGCGTGACGTGATCAACCGAAAACAGCGTATAATATTCAATATGAACACCGCCATCAAAGGACAGATATGGAATCAGAATCGCGAAACCCCAGCGCAGGATCATCGCCATACAGGCCCCTGCAAACCCAATCATTGAGCCAATCGAAAGATCAAATTCACCGGCAATAATCAGCAATCCCGCACCCAGCGCAATTATCCCAAGTTGCGAAATTACCCGCAAGTTGTTGCGTATTCCTAACGCGTTGAAGCCTTCTCCGTTAAAGGGGTTCCATGTGGCTTCCGCGACCGGAATAGAGAAATATCCAAGCATCCCCATAAGCAAGATCATCACGCCAATCGGCCCGATTTCTGGTCGTGCGAAGAGGGATAAAAAACGTTTCTTAGGCGCGTGGCGGTCAGATTCCTGGCGCTGCGATACTGGTGAATTCATGACTGTTCCCAAAAAAAAGAGGATAGCAAATCGCTACCCATGGCTGTCAAAAAAAGGGGGTGACAAAAGCCACCCCCTTCGATGTCTTGGTTTTATCTGTCTACGCCTGCAAGCGCAGCAACAGATGAGGCGTTTGATTTGTCAACAAAGCCAGGGCCTGATGGAATATTCGCACCTGGCAGAAGGCCAGCACCGTTGTTGTAAAGGTGCAGTACGATGATTGGCATATAGCCTTGCAGACGCTGCTGCTGATCGATTGTGAAGGCAACTTTGCCCGCATTGATCATGTCCATAACAGGGGGGCTAAGATCGAAGCATGAGTGGTGCACTGACATGCCCAGCTCGTCGATCGCTTGCTGTACGCCAACGCAAGTATGTGGACCAACAGACAGAACTGAATCCACGTCTGGATTGGCCTGAAGCGCAGCAGCTGCACGTGTTGTGATGGTCGCAGGGTCGCTTGTTGTGTCAACAGTTGACGCAATTGGCACGTTCTCGCCATAGCCGTTACATCTGTCGTTCAGGGCTGTGTTATACTGCTCATGCATCATGCAAAGCGCGTTTGTTGCGCCTTCCGCTTTCGCGCGTGCACCCGCTGATTGACCGGCCAGATATTCAGGCTGACCCACATGCATCAATGCACCTACAGCTGCTGATGATTCCAAGCCTGAGTTCATTGTGATCACAGGAACGCCTGAAGCAACGGCGTCTTTGATCGCCTGACCGAGCGCTTCTGGATCCGGCAATGACACAACCAAGCCATCTGGCTGAGTGGCCGCGGCCGCAGCGATTGATTTGGCCATATCACCCATATCGGCTGAGGGTGTGTATACATATTCAAAATCGGCCCCGATGTGACGTGCCGCGTCTTCACCACCTTTTTGAACAACAGGCCAGAAGGGGTCTTTTCCTTCGCCATGTGTCACCATGACATAGCGCTCGGCGCTTGCCATACCGGCCATAAGAGCGGCTGCAGATAGCGCTACCACAAATTTGCTAGTAAATTTCATAGTCTTCTCCCAAGTTTTGCCTCTTATGAGGCTTTTAGCTGTCGCACCACCTTGGTGGTTTGGCGCCTTTGGTAGAACCCAAAGACTTCCACGAGTCAAGGAAACACAAAATTTATAGCTTTGCAACCGGTTGCAAAAAGTTAATTGTGCTTTCATATTCCAACTATCATCTTTGCCGCTTTTGGCAGGATTATCGATGAAAGCTAAAGCAATATGGCCATTACGCTTAACGATGTAGCACAACGCGCAGGTGTCTCACGCTCGGCCGTGTCACGCACGTTCACCGATGGTGCCTCTGTATCCAAGGTGATGCGGCAAAAGGTTGAGGATGCAGCGATCGAGCTTGGCTATACGCCGAATTTTCTGGCCAGAAGTTTAACCACCCGATCCACCAAATTGATCGGCCTCGTTTCTGATAATTTTCATAACCCCATATTTTTAGAGGTATTTGATCAATTTACCCGCGGCCTGCAAGATCGCGGTTTGCGCCCTTTATTGGTTAATTTGTCAGAAACCTATCAGGCCTCGTCTTCGCTTCGTATGCTGCAGCAATATTCGGTGGATGGCGTTATTGTCGCCTCGTCAACCTTGCCACCAGAAGTCTCGGAAGCCTTCCGTAGCGCAGGGATCCCAGTGGTGAACAGCTTTGGACGGTTTTCACTGACGCCCAAAGTCGACGTGGTTGGCATTGATGATGAGGCTTGCGGACAAATTGCCGCAGAAACCTTGCTGGCGCGCGGTTACAAGCGGCTGGCTTTTCTTGGGGGCCACAAGCGGCCACATCGACGCAATCGCGGTTGCGCGGTTTTTTAGCGGAGCTGCAGCGCGCGGGAGGTCCAGCGCCCGATATTACCTTTGCAGAGGCGTATTCTTTTGAAGCAGGGCGGGCAGAGATGCAGCGGTTATTGCGAGAAACCACTCCCGCCGAGGTTTATTTTTGTGGTGATGACGTGCTGTCTATTGGCGCGTTAAGCGCCATCCGCGATCACGGGTTAAGAGTGCCCGAAGATATTGGATTGATCGGCGTGAACGATATGCAGATGTCAGGTTGGCAAAATATCAACCTCACCACTATTGCGCAGCCCTTTGCCGAGATCATTCAAACATCCATCGATGTTATCGTCGACATGCTGCAAGCACCCAAGCAGCCGCCGCAAGCGCGGCGTTTGCCCTGTCGCCTGGTGGAGCGAGGCACGCTGCGGGCGCTGCCCTAAGGGGCGTTTCGCAGATTGGGTGTGGGCCGCTGACCTTACTAAAAACTGCTTTTCTGCAGGCTTTAAGCGCAGCGCTTCGCGGGGGTTAAAATCCGATTGATTTTAAAAAGTTACGATTGGCGATCGCATCTGCAATAGGGCTGACATCCAAGGTGGGGTCGCAATCCTGTTCGACTGTACACCACCCCTCAAACTTGGCGTCGTCTAAAATGCGCTTAACCTCTGAGAACTGCACGTCGCCCTGCCCGAGATTACAAAAAATACCTTGGCCGCAGGCTTCATAAAAGCCGGTGCGTTTTGCAATCACATCTGCTTTGACCGCGGGGTCAATATCTTTGAAATGCATGTATGAGATCCGATCAATATGCCGGCGCATAAACGCGATTGGATCGAAACCCGCATAAGAGTGATGGCCCGTGTCAAAACAAATTTTTAGAATGCTCTCATCGATCTCGCTGAGAAGCCTTTCCAATTCAGGCTCAAAATCGATAAACCCGCCCGCATGCGCATGCATGCCCACGGTTAATCCATACTCTTCCGCGCCTATTTTCGCGCAGGTCTCAATGCGGTCGCGATACAGGCTCCATTCTTGCTTTTCCATCTGCTCTGCTTCATCGGCGCGCCCAGCGGTTGGCGCCCGGCGCGGTGAAATCGAATCGATCAACACCAAATGTTTGGCGCCATGGGCGCTTAGGGCCTTGCAGGTGCGCAGCGTCCCGTCGAGCGTTTCCTCCCAGGCATTGGCATCGTGAAAAGGGCGAAAGACCACGCCGCCAATCAAGATCAGATCATGCGCTTGCAGGGCTGGCCCCAAAATATCTGGGTTTTCTGGCATAAAGCCCACCGGGCCCAACTCGATCCCGCCATATCCCGCATCTGCGCAATCTTTCAATACGCTGCGCCAATCGGGATTTCTTGGATCATTTGCGAATTCGACACCCCAGGAACAGGGTGCATTGCCAATTTGAATGCTCATGGTCGTTGGCCTTTCTGGAATTGCAGGTTTTGTCGGCGGCGCAGAAAATCGTTTTGCAACCGGTTGCAGATTCAGTATCTATTGTTACGAAACGGAGCAAGTGAGAAATATACCCCCAGCGTAAACAGAGTTTGATCTCATAAATATTGGTATTAGGCCACGCCTGAAGATGCGCGTTATAGGCGTTGCTTTGCGCGGCGTTGCTATCGGCGAAGCGCGTGGGCGAAAAATGCCGTTTGAGAAAAGTTGAAAGGGCCATGAATGGCAGATTTAAATCGGATAAAAACAAATAATTTTGTGATCATCGGCCGCGCAGGTATGGATTTTTACGCCGATCCTCCTGGGGCCAAAACAGAAGAAGCGGTACAGTTTGTTTCTGCGCTGGGCGGATCATCTGCCAATATCGGGGTGGCGATTAACAAACATGGTGGACGCTCTGCCTTGGTCACCAGCGTGTCTGATGATGCGATCGGGCGCTATTGCTTGAATCAGCTTGACCATTATGGGATTGATCGGCGTCACGTAAAAACGGTTGGCGGCGAGGCGCGCAATTCGCTGGCGGTGATCGAAACCCGCATTGAAGACCATCAATCGGTGATTTATCGCAATGGAGCTGCAGATTTTGAAATGAACATCGCCGATGTTGAAGCGGTGGACTATGCGGCTTATAGCGCGTTGATTACCACCGGCACAGTATTCGCCGCAGAGCCTTCGCGCAGCGCCGCCTTTCGGGGCTTTGAGCTGGCGCAGGCGGCTGGCTTGCCGCTGATTTTTGATGTTGATTACCGCCCCTACAGCTGGCCATCCGCTGCGGTGGCCTCTGAAACCTATTCGCGCGCCGCAGCGCTGTGCGATGTGGTGATCGGCAATGATGTCGAATTTGGCTTTATGGCGGGTGATTATGAAAAGGGTTTGGATAAAGCCCGCAGTCTGGCCCGCGAAGGGGCGCAGATCGTGATTTATAAAATGGGTGAAAAAGGCGCAATTACGATCACGCCTGAGCTTGAATTTCGAACCGGGATTTATCCGGTTGATGCGCTAAAACCCACTGGTGCGGGCGATTCCTTTATGGGAGGTTTTATCGCGTCGCTTGCCGCTGGCTATAGTTTGAAAGACGCGGTGTTGCGCGGCTCGGCCTGCGCCTCGATCGTGGTGTCAAAAGTCGGCTGCGCCCCGGCGATGCCCAGCACCGAACAATTGGAAGAGTTTTTGCAGACCCATCCGGGCCCCGTTGAAATATAAAGGATTTCTCAATGCATTTCCCCCCTTATGACAATAAAAACCAGCCGATTGTGGATGTTGAAGACAGCCGCGTTCCGCTGAATTATTTTAACATTGTGAAGCTTAAAAAAGGCGAGGCGTTCAGCTATCAAGTGCCCGGCTATGAAACTTGTATCGCGCCGGCTACGGGCAGCGTTGATGTGGATGTTGAAGGGCAAGCCTATGCCGCTTTGGGTAATCGCGGCGTCGATGTTTGGGATGGAGAACCCGAGGGGCTTTACGTGCCGTCGGGCGCGAAGGCCACGTTTGTCTGCGTCTCAGATCAGAGCGAAGTGTTCATCGCGGGCGCAAAATATGATCAGGTGCTTGACCCGTTTGAGGTGCGTGCCGCGGATATTGATCTGGTTCAATACGGGTCGGATGATACGAAAACGCATCGCAAAATCAAACATATTTTGGGCCAGAAACAGCATGATAAAGTGGGGCGTTTGCTGGTCAGCGAATTGTTTACAGTGGGGCAGGGCGGCTGGTCTGGATTTCCCTCGCACAAGCATGACACCAACCGCTTGCCAGAAGAAACCCGTCATGACGAAACTTATAACTTCCGCTTTCGGCCCAATCACGGCTCGGGGCTGCAAATGTTGCAGCGCGAAGATAACAAACCGGGCGATGCCTATCATATTGTAGATGGATCGACGATTTGTATTGATAATGGCTATCACCCTTGCGCTGTTTTGCCGGGTTATGAAATGTATTACTTTACCATTCTGGGTGGACTGACGCAGCGCCCCTTGGTGCAATATTTCCAACCCACGCACGCCTATCAAGTGGAAACAATCCCTGGCATCAAAGACATGGTTGCTAAGTTCAAATGACCTTGGCAACGCTGAAAGAGGTATTACAACCTGCGCTGTCAGGTGGCTATGCAGTTGCAGGTTTGGTGACCTTGGGATGGGAGGATATGCGCGCCTATGTGGCGGCCGCCGAAGCCGAAAACCTGCCGGTGATTTTGCAGGCTGGCCCCTCTTGCCGGGCGCATACGCCGCTGCCGATTTTGGGGAAAATGTTCCGTCATTTGGCCGAAACGGCTGCGGTGCCCGTGGTGGCGCATCTTGATCATGGCTATACGTTTGAGGAATGCCAAGAGGCGCTGGACAGCGGTTTTACCTCGCTGATGTTTGACGGCTCGCGCAAGCCTTTGGCGCAGAATATCGATGAAACTGCTTCCATTGCGGCGTTGGCGCATGCGGCAGGGATTTCTTGTGAAGGCGAGATCGGATTTGTGGGCTATTCGGGCGGAGAGAATTCTGCCGGTACCGATCCGGATGAAGCGGCGAAATTCGCCCGTGAAACGGGGGTGGATGCCATGGCGATTTCGGTTGGAAATGTTCATCTTCAGCAAGACAAAGAAGGCGGTTTGGATGAGCGACGCATCCGAGCGATTGAGGCTCTGACGGATTGCCCTTTGGTGATTCATGGCGGCTCGGGGGTGCCAATGGCGCAGCGCATGGCATTGGCGCAGGGCTCTCAGATTTGCAAATTTAATATCGGCACCGAATTGAGGATGGCGTTTGGATCTGCGCTGCGCGCCGCCGTTGCGGCAGATCCAGCGCGTTTTGACCGAGTGGCGATTTTAAAAGATACGCATGATCCGCTTGTCGCGGCGGCGCGGCAGGTGTTGCGCGGGTTCAAACCCGCCAGTCCTTAAAAGCTGAAAACCCTTCCCATTCTGTAGGCGCCGCGCCTTTTATACCGCAGCGGCGCCCTCTGTGTTGGATAATCGCCCGGGGCCCAAGAGAGGGTGAAAAATAAGGTCGAGCTTGGGCGCATAACAATCAAGTGGTTTATGGATTACGCAGGATCAAATCGATTTTTTTGTGATGGCTCATGCTGGCGCAGGCTGGGGATCATGAGCCGTGGCTTAAGCGCTGCTTGAACATGTTATTCGCAGGGCGCATCTTAGCCGTTATCTGAAATTACGTGTATCTTGTGTACGCAATGTTTTATGCTCCTCGTTGTGGAGCTATCACGGATTTGTTCCGCTCCTTGTAGTTATCAGCGACTATCAAAACTTCCGTGTTAGGGTATTTTGCTACTGCAGCTCATCTGTCGTCTTAATCACTTGTCCCAAGAGACCGTAATCGAGTGCTTCTTGTGTAGTTAGCCAGAAATCTCGCTTCGTATCCTCTCTGATGCGTTCTGGCGTTTGCCCCGTTGCTTCCGCGAAAAGTAGCTCAAACCTCTCCCGCATGATTTCAATCTGCCGAGCTTGGATAGCAATATCCGTTGCAACACCACCAACTCCGCCACTGGGTTGATGAAGCAAAAATCTTGTATTTGGCAAACAGTATCGATCAGACCGGTCAGCCCCCACGAAAATCAAAGCACCTGCGCTTGCAACCCAACCACTACCGATAGTTCGCACTCTTGGTTTTATGTATTTTATGACGTCGTGCACCATATCCCCGGATTCGACGTGGCCTCCGGGAGAACTAATAAATACGTTGATTGGTTCGTCACCATCTTCCGCCAAAGCTAATAGTTGCGACACGGCATTCTTGGCAAGTTTGTCGTCTATTTGGCCGGTTATCAGAACATTCCTGCTTTTAAACAGTAGAGAGCCGATGTCTTTTGACAATTCTTCTTCTGGCTTTTTTTCTCTTCATTCATTTCATCTCATCCTCGTACTAAGCAACTCTGTTGCCGTGATGTTAGTTTGTAAATCCTACTAGTCATTCCGTTTCCCAATCTCATTCTTCCAGTAGTCCTTTCACATATTGCGACATCGCGCGAATTGTTGGGTTCTCAAAAATTGTTCGTAGGGTCAAGAATTTGCCGGTTTGTTTTTCGAACATGGCCACAGCTCTCACAACGGAAATCGAGTGACAACCCTTGTCGAACAGATTATCGTCAAGCTGCAAATTTTTGCAACCTAACACTGGCGAAAATATATCTTGTAGGATTTGCGCATCCTCGATCCTGTTTATGCTCCGGGTTGCACTTGCCAAGGATGGGGTGGTGCCCGGATTCGCTTCTTGTGTTTGCGCATCTCTGGTTAGGTTTTGGCTCAATGACACAGGTTTGCCTGGGGCTTGCAAAGCTGCATCCAACAACAAGGCGTAGTCATAGGTAAAACTAGAGGCCTGATCTTTGGTAAACATCCGAGAGGAGAACTCCCAAAGCACTCTTGCGTGCTGCTCCTGTCGGCTTGGTCCCGGCGGTATGACAATTACGTTTATATCGAACTTGGCTGTCTGGTTTTGTTCTTCTGTGAGCGCGCCTTGTGCCGCCCTGAAGTCGAGGGATGGCACCTGTGATTCGTGGAAGCTGAAGCAATGCTGGAATATTGGGTTGCGCGTGTCGGATTGCTTTACATTATGCGTTTGTTGCGCTGACTTACGCCGGGTCTTTTGGACCGGTTTTTGTGACGCTAGCCTATATCAATAAAAACATCGCCATTTTCTACTTTTACCGCATATGTTTTCAAATTCTGGCAGGCGGGGCTACGCTTTGCCTCGCCGGTGCGATAATCAAACTGGCCATTATGCATTGGACATTCAATGATATAGTCCATTACCAGACCGTTTTCTAAATGCACGGCTTCATGCGTGCACAGCCCGTCTGTACAGAAAAACTCATCCCTATGGCTGCGGTAAATCGCGTAGCTGCGATCGCCATTGTCAAAGCGGATCAGATCTTCGGTTTCTATATCATCGGTGGCGCAGGCGCGCAGCCATGTACTCATGCTGATTTTCCTTCGGTGCTCTTATCTTCATTCTGTTTCAAATTTGCCCTTCAGGGGCGGCGTTGCGCGCGCCCGGCGGCTGCCCTTTTCGGCAGCATTCGTGACTATAATATGTTTGGATTTATTGTTTTTTCAACAGCGTCGGGATCGTTTTGAGAGAGGCTTTTCGCGACCACTGTTCGGTTGGGGCAGTGTGCAAGCGCAACCTGTTAAGTATTTTAGCTATCTCACCGTGCCCAAAAAAAATCTTGCAATAATTTTGGAAGCGATTTTAATCTTGGCAGGTTGCCGCGCAAAATGCCGCTGCCATCTCTTATGGGCGTGGGGTGTCTACTGGACCCGCCCGGTGTTCGTTGAACACTAGAAACTCCTGAATAGGCTGCGCCGTGATTGGCCGCATAAGATAATTATCGATCCGGCTATGCCGGTGTTAAGGGAGAATGAAAATGAAAAAAGTTGGAATTGTTGGCATTGGGGATATGGGCAGTGGCTTGGCCAAAAACCTCATTAAAAACGGATTTTCAGTGATTGGTCTGGACTTGTTAGAGCATCGCAAAGTTGCCTTTGAAGCTATGGGCGGGCAATTGGCAAAGGATTTTGCAGAAATTGGTCGGGCCAGTGATGCGGTGTTTGTCATGGTGATGAATGGCACCCAAGCCAAAGAGATTATTCTGGGTGAAAATGGTTTGGTGGCCTCGATGGAAAAAGGTGGCACGATCCTGCTTACGGCGACGATCAAGCCAACTGAGGCCCGCGAAATTGGCGCTGCAATGGCCGGGTCGGGTATTGATTTGATCGACAGCCCCGTCTCGGGAGGGTTTCCAGGCGCGCAAGGGGGAAGCCTGACGTTAATGGCAGCCGCACCCGCCAATATTCTGGCAAAAAACCGACGCGTGATGGAGGCTGTTTCCAAAACCATTCATCACGTGGGAAGTGACGTTGGCATGGGGCAAACCGTAAAAGCCTGTTTGCAATCGCTAATTGGTTCGATCTTTTCGGGTACGTTTGAAGCCGCTGCATTGGCGGCAAAAGCGGGTGTCAGCGGAGATGTTTTGTTTAATGTTGTATCCTCTTCTGGCGCAGGTTGCGGCATCACAAACACGGCGCTTGAAAACATCATCGATCGGAAATTTGAAGGCACTGGCAGCCATATAAACACCATGCATAAGGATTTAACGATCTCTTTAAATATGGCCGAAGAACTTGAGGTGCCGCTCCATACAGCCTCAACCGCGATGCAAATTTTTCATGCGGGTAAATCGAAATATCCGAATGGAGATAATTGGGCCTGCACGCAGGTGATTGAAGAGATCATTGGGGCCGAGTTGCACCGCAATTTAGGAGGTAAATCATGAAATTGGGCGTTATTTGCGATGGTATCAGCCGAGATTTGACCCATGCGATAGATGTGATGGATGAGTTTGATCTCACATATGCGGAATTGCAATTTGTCGGCGATAAAGAAGTTGGCGATCATAGCGCGGCCGAAATTGCCGAAATAGACCAGCTGTTGCGGGGGCGTGGCAAACCGGTTTCTTGTTTATCGCGGCATATTTTTGCCGGCACCACATCGGCCAATCGGCCTGGCGATGCGCTGCATCAAAAGCATATGGATGCGCTAAAGCGGGTGATTGACATGGCGCATATTCTTGGGGCGCCCTTGGTGCGGATTATGACCCAGAAGAAAGAACAAATTCTCTGGGGGCGCAATGGCGCTGAAAAATGGAACGTGGCGCATGGCGCCTGGGACACGATGGCCCCGATGATCGCGCCGGCGGTTGACTTGGCCAAAGCGGAAGGTGTGACGCTGGTGGTTGAAACGGGCAATGGCACAATGGTGAATTCAAATTATACAGCCCGAAAGCTGATCGACGAGCTGGATGCAAAAGATACGCTGAAAGTTTTGTGGGATCCTGGCAATAATTGTTGGTGCCATGAGCAGGCCTTCCCCGATGGCTATGAAGCGGTAAAGGGCGGCTATCTCGGTCATGTGCATATCAAAGATGTTCTGGTTGACACGCCGCGTGCAACGCTTGAAGTGCGCAAGATGGGCACGGGGCAACTGGGCCCGATGTTTCAGCCAATGGCGGATGCGATGCGCGCAGATCATTATGATGGGGTGATCTCATTCGAAAGCGTTTTTCATCCCGGCAATGGCGATTTTGAGGATGGGTTTCGCCAATGCATCGGGCTGTTCAAAGAGATTTTTGGATAGGGTTTTAAGCCGGATATAAGGGCCGCCAGCGCGGCGGCCCTCTATGGCTTTGGCTAAGCCTCTATCGAATAGTCTGCGTTTTTCATCACGCGCAGCAGTTCTTGATGGCCCGTTTGGGCCATTTTAAGGGGCGGATTTTTGATCGGGTCTTGCTCGGCTTCCACGACAAACCAGCCCTCATAGCCATGGGCGGCAAGGCGTTGAACGATGGCGTCAAAATCCAAGCTGCCATCGCCAGGCACGGTAAAGGCGCCTTTGATCACCGCGTCCAAAAAGCTGTGCCGGCTGCGATCCAGCCCGGCGATCACATCCCCGCGCACATCTTTGGTATGCACATGGTTGATGCGCGCATGGTGCGTGTCGATCACCCGCAAAACATCTCCGCCGGCAAAGGCCATATGCCCGGCGTCAAAAAGCAGGGGCAAGGCGGCGCCGGAATGGGCCATCAGAAGATCCAATTCGGCCTCGGTTTCGATCGGAGCCGCCATATGATGGTGATAGCTCAATGGCATGCCCTGCGCGGCGCACCATTCGGCGAACGCGGTCATTTTGCGCCCATATTCTTTGATCTGCGTCTCATCCAGCTTCAGTTTGCTGGCAAGCGGTGCAGATTGATCGCCTTGGATTGTACCCGCGGTTTCGCCATAAACAATACAGGGTGCCCCCATGGCTTTGAACAGCTCAAGTTGCGGGGCAATCCGGTCTTTCTCGGCTTCGATCTCGCCGCTCAGCAATAGCCCCGAGAACCAGCCCCCGCAGACCGAGATCCCGTAGCGCTCAAGAATGGGGCCCAAAACCGCAGGGTCCATTGGAAAACGCCGCCCGGTTTCCATGCCGCTATAGCCGGCTTCGCTGGCTTGGCGCAGGCATTCTTCCAGCGAAACATCATCGCTGAGCTCTTCCAGATCATCATTCCACCAAGCAATAGGGGCGATGCCAAGCTTTGCTTTCATTTACTTATACTCCGATACGTTGTTTGGCGCGGATCGCATCATGATCTTTGCGCGCTTCATTAACGCTGTCACGGGTGGAGATTTCGGGCACGCCGACATCCCAAGACGCATCCCCCGGGGTCCATTCATAAGCATCAGAGGGAATGGTCAAAACGGTGGTTTTGTCATTGGCTTGGGCCCATTTCATCGCTTCATCCAATTCACCCAGCGTTTCCACGCGGCGCCCATAAGCGCCCATGGCTTCGGCATGTTTGGCAAAATCAACCGAAAATGGCGCTTTCACGCGGCTGTCTTTGATCAGATTATTAAAGGAGGCTCCGCCTTTGTAATTTTGCAGGCGGTTGATGATCGCATACCCGCCATTATCGGGTACAATCACGATAATTTTATGCCCGCTCAGCACGGTGGAATAAATATCCGAATTCATCATCATATAGGTGCCATCACCGATAATCACGATAGGGGTGCGGTTTTCATCGGCCATTGCGGCGCCCCAACCCGCGGGGATTTCATAGCCCATGCACGAAAACCCAAATTCGGTGTCTACCGTATTGGGGGCTTTGACACGCCAGCATTTATTCACTTCACCCGGAGGGCCGCCAGCCGCGGTGATCACCAGATCTTCTGTTTTGGCATTGTCTTGCACCACTTTAATCACCTGCGCGTAGGAGGGTATATGCGCATTGCTGGGTTTTTGCAGTTCATCAATCAAGCTGTCCCATTTGGCCATTTCATCGCGGCCTTTCTCCATCCAAGTGCCAGGGGCTGACCAGTCGCCCAAAGCCGCATCCATTTCGCGCAGGCTTTCGCGGGCATCCCCGACCACCGAGATGGCGCGGTGTTTGGTGGCATCAAAGCGCGCTGCATTGATCGAAATGAATTGGGCATCGGCTTTAAAGCTGGTCCAAGACCCAGTGGTGAAATCTTGCAAACGGGTGCCTATCGCCACAATCACATCTGCCTCGGCGGCCATGGCATTGGCGGATGCTGATCCGGTTACGCCGATGCCCCCGACATAGGCGGGGTGCGCGTGCAGCACGGCACCTTTGCCGGCAATGGTTTCGCAAAGCGGAATGCTGCGGGCTTGCGCAAAATCACCCAACATCTCTTCAGCCAATGAATAGCGCACCCCGCCGCCCGAAATAATCAAAGGCTTTTTGGCGGCTTTGAGGGCTGCGATCGCCTTATCCAATTGCTGTAAATCGGGGCGCGCGCGCGGAATGTGATGCAGCGTGGGTTCAAAAAACGCGGCTGGATAGTCAAAAGCGATTTCCTGCGTGTCTTGGCACAGGCCGATAAAGGCCGGCCCGCAATCGGCTGGATCGAGCATTGCGGCAATCGCTTGTGGGAAGGATGAGATGATCTGCTCGGGATGCGTGATGCGATCCCAATAGCGGGTGACGGCTTTGAAGCTTTCATTCACGGTCAGGGTTGGATTGTTGAAATGCTCAACTTGTTGCAGCACCGGATCTGGGCGGCGGTTTGAGAATGTATCACCCGAAAGCAGCAGCACCGGTAGGCGGTTGGAATGGGCCACGCCGGCCGCAGTGACCATATTGGTGGCTCCGGGCCCCACAGAGGAGGTGGCGATCATCAATTGCCGCCGCCGTTTAGCCTTGGCATAGCCAATCGCAGCAAGCGCCATCGATTGCTCGTTTTGTCCGCGCCACGTTGGCAATTGATCCTGCACCGCCTCTAAAGCTTCGGCCAAACAGGTCACATTGCCATGCCCGAAAATTCCGAACACGCCGGCAAAGAGTGGCACGCGCTCGCCCTCAATCTCGGTGAATTGATTGCACAGATAGCGAATAACAGCCTGCGCCATCGTCAATCTGATTGTGTTTGCGGCCATGTTTTCTCTCCCAAAATGGTCTAAGTAACGCTATTTTACAGCGGGCCCAAAACAAGATGCCTGCAGAAAATAGCGCGGTTCTGAATTGTAACTTGCGCTCTTTCGTTCCCATAGATACTAATTTTGCAACCGGTTGCAAAGCTTATTTCAAAGTGGGCCTTCCCCGCCTTTTTAAGAGACGCGCGCCATTCATTTCGGCCTGCATATGCAGTGATTGAAACAACAAAGAAAGACGGCGATGACGAAACATATTTTGGTTGCGGGAAAATTACATCCGTCTGCGCTGCGCGTGCTGAACAGCGCCAAAGGCGTTTCGTTCGATTATGTTCCTGATGCGGATCCCACCGCTTACTTGCCTTTGCTGCCAAAGGCGCAGGGATTGGTGCTGCGCACGCAAACTTTAAATGCGGCTCATATCGCAACCGCGCCTGATTTGCAGATCGTTTCCCGCCATGGTGTTGGCTATGATGCGGTTGATGTGCCGGCGTTAACCCAGCGCGGTATTCCTTTGGCGATTGTGGGAGATGTAAATTCGCGCACCGTTGCCGAACATGCGATGCTGCTGCTTTTGGCCGCCTCGCGCTGTTTGGTAAAATCGGTCACGGGGTTTCGCGCTGGCGATTGGGCGCAGCGTAATATGTTTGAACCGCGGGAGCTTTACGGCAAAACGCTTTTAATCGTTGGCTATGGGCGCATTGGGCGGCATTTGGCGCAAATGGCCAAGGCTTTTGGCGTACATGTTCTGGCCTATGACCCTTATCTAGGCGCAGATCACTTTGCCGGTGCCGAACATGTGGCCGATATTTCGACGGGTTTGAAACGCGCCGATTTGGTGTCGCTGCATATTCCAAAAGCGGATGGCCCAATATTGGGCGCAGCTGAATTGGCATTGTTGCCGGCGCATGGCGTGGTGGTTAACACGGCGCGCGGTGGTTTGATTGATGAGCCGGCCTTGGCGCAAGCTTTGAAAGAAGGTCGCTTGGGGGCTGCCGGTTTGGATGTGCTCGAGGTTGAGCCCCCCTCTTATGATCATCCTTTATTTGGCCTCGACAATGCGATTATCACGCCGCATGCGGCTGGTCTTACCGAAGAATGTGCCGAGCGGATGGGCATGGTTTCGGTGCAGAATGTTTTGGATTATTTCGCTGAAACGTTAAATCCGGATCTTGTGGTCAATGGTCCCTTTTAGGAGAATGCAATGAAGGTTGGTTTGATTGGATCAGGGTTTATGGGCAAAGCGCATGCGTTTGGCTTTGCCACCGCAGAGCGGGTTTTCGATCTGCCCGTCAGCTTTGAAATGGATATCCTGGCAGATGCCACGCTTGAATTGGCAGAAGCCGCGCGCGCGGCCTTTGGGTTTCAGCGGGCCACTGATAATTGGCGCGATTTGATCAGCGATCCATCGATTGATATCGTGGATATTACGGCTCCCAACGCGCTTCATAAAGAAATGGCATTGGCCGCGATCGCTGCGGGAAAACACGTCTATTGCGAAAAACCGTTGGCACCTCTGGCCTGCGACGCGTTGGAAATGGCGGAAGCTGCAGAGGCTGCAGGCGTTAAAACGCAAGTGGGGTTTAATTACCTAATGAATCCGATGCTTCGCTTGGCCCGTGAGCTGATTCTAGCTGGCGAATTGGGTGAAATTTATTCGTACCGCGGCGTCCATGCCGAAGATTATATGTCGGATCCCGCTGGCCCCTATACGTTTCGTCATGATCCTGCCGGGGGCGGCGCCTTGGCGGATATTGGCAGTCACGCCTTGGCAACGGCTGAGTTTCTTTTGGGCCCGATCGCGCAAGTGATGGGCAATAGCCATATTTTGATCCCTGAACGCCGCGATGCCGCGGGGCAAAGGCGCAAAATCGAAGTGGATGATGTCACGCATGCATTTTTGCGCTTTGACAGCGGTATCACTGGCAGTGTTGAGGCAAATTGGTGCGCGACAGGGCGCAGCATGCAGCATGACTTTGAAGTTTATGGATCAAAAGGTGCGCTGCATTTCAGCCAGGAGCGGTTCAACGAGCTACATTTTTACAATGCCAATGACAAACCTGGACAACGTGGGTTTCGGCGCATCGAAGCAGGGCCGGCGCATCCCCCTTATGGGCAGTTTTGTGTCGCACCCGGGCATCAGATCGGGTTTAATGATTTGAAGGCGATTGAAATTGCCGGATATGCCGAGGCGCTTGCCGGTCAAGCCGCCGAGCCGTTCAACTTTCGCGCCGGTTGGCGGGTGCAACGCCTCGTGGAGGCGATTCAGCAGGCCGCAGCGCAGCAACAATGGATTGATACAGCGCCCTAAGCGCCGGATTAAGGCAAAATGAAAGGCAGGAAAGCCATGAGCAAATTGCATATCAAACCCACGGGGCACCTTGGGAAGGTGTTTGATGTCACGCCCGAATCTGCGGGATGGTCCTATGTGGGCTTTGGGCTTTATCACTTAACAGCCGGGGATAAGGTGGCCGAACAAACCGCGGGCAATGAAGCGATCCTCGTGGTGGTTGAAGGCAAGGTTTCTCTGAAAGCTTGTGGGCAGGATTTTGGCGAAATGGGGGATCGGATGTCGGTGTTTGAACGCACGCCGCCGCACGCGCTTTATGTGCCCCAAAACGAGGAGTGGAGTGCAGTTGCAAGCACAGATTGCGTGCTGGCTATATGCACCGCGCCGGGCACCGGCACCTATCCTGCCGCCCGCTTGGGCCCCGAGGGGATTGATACCATGCCTCGCGGGGCTGGGGCCAATACCCGCTATGTGAACAATATTGCCATGGAAGGGCGCGATGTGGCCAGCAGCCTTTTGGTGACCGAAGTCTTCACGCCGCAGGGCAATTGGTCATCTTACCCCTCGCATCGCCATGATGTCGATAATTTTCCTGAAATCACCTATCTTGAGGAAACCTATTATCATCGGTTAAACCCGTCTCAGGGGTTTGGTGTGCAGCGCGTTTATACCGAAGATGGCAGTTTAGACGAAACCATGGCGGTAAAAGACGGGGATGTGGTTTTGGTGCCCAAAGGCCACCATCCTTGCGGTGCGCCCTATGGCTATGAGATGTATTACCTGAATGTGATGGCGGGCCCGCTGCGCAAGTGGCGTTTTCAAAATGATCCGGATCATGATTGGATTTATCAGCGCGATTCGGCGAAATAGGAAGCTTATATGTCTGCTCAAATACCTCAGAAATTCGGATCTATGCCCCGCCGTTTGCGTTTGGGCATGGTGGGCGGCGGCGCGGGTCTTATCGGAGAGGTGCATGCCAACGGAGCGCGGCTGTCAAACCGATGGGAGCTGGTTGCCGGGGCGCTTTCGTCCAACGCAGAGCGCGCAAAAGCCGCTGGCAAGGCGTGGTTTTTGGCAGCAGATCGCTGTTATGAAAGCTATCAAGAGATGGCTTGTGTAGAAGCGCAACGCGCAGATGGCATTGATGCGGTAGCGATCGTAACGCCCAATCACTTGCACGCACCCGTGGCTTTGGAATTCATGGCGCGGGACATCGATGTGATCAGCGATAAGCCCGTAACCGCGCGGCTCGATGAGTTGGGGCCCTTGGTCGCCGCGCAAGAAAAGTCAAAAGTGTTTTTCGGGGTGACTTATGCCTATGCCAGCCATCCTATGCTGCGCCAAGCGCGCGAGATGGTGCGGGCGGGTGAGCTGGGCGATTTGCGGCAAATTCACGTAGAATATTTTCAGGATTGGGCGATAGATTTAACCGATCAGGCGGAAGAGATCCCCTGGCGCTTGGATCCGGCGCAAACGGGCAGCAGCTTTACGGTTGCCGATATTGGCACCCATGCCGAGCATTTGGCCTGCTTTGCCAGCGGTCTGCAGATCGAGGCGTTGCGCGCTGATTTTCATGTGACCGGCGCGGTAAAGTCGCTGGAAGATACCGCCTTTATGCAATTGCGTTTTGAAGGCGGGGTGCCAGGAACTTTGATGGTCAGCCAAGCGATGGCGGGCAGCCAATGCGGGTTGCGCTTGCGTCTTTGCGGTTCTAAGGCCAGCCTTGACTGGTGTCAGGAAACCCCTGAAAGCTTGTCCTACCGGGCGGTTGGCCAGCCAGAAAAAATGTTAACCCGCGGCCATGGGGCGGGCATTTATCCGCCTGTTGAAAATCTGCTGCGCATGCCCCGTGGCCACCCCGAAGCACTGACCGATGCTTGGGCCAATTTATATTTGGAATTTGCGATCGCAATTGATGCGCGTCGCCGCGGGCTGGCCTTGCCGGAAAACCTGATTGCGACACCAAGTTTATCGGATGGCAAACGCGGTATGGAATTCGTCGAGGCCGCCGTGCGCTCGGCTCAAACCGGCGCTTGGGTTTCTTATTAGGCTTTGAGCAGCACCCGCCATCGCATCCCTTTGCGCCTGCCAGCATGGTGCATCATTCGGCGGCTTCGATCAGCCAGTCGCGGGTCAGCGCTGCCTTTTCTGAAAGCGGGCGCAGGTTGGACCAGACCAGATAGAACCCCATGCCTGTATGCCAGGCCCATTCTGATTGTGCTTCCAGAAGGTCGGCATTGATCAATGCCCGCGTAACGTGACGCCAGCCAAAGGCAAAGCCTTCGCCGGCCATCGCTGCTTGCAGCACCAAAGCATAATCATTCAAACGTAACCCGCCGGTTAATGTTGGAATTTGGATATTGAAGGCGGCAAAATATTGCGCCCAACCGGGCCGTTCACGGATCGGCTCTTCTAGGTGAATAAGCGGTTGCATGGCCAGCTCTGAAAGGCGTTTCAGGGGCTGAGCCGCCTGCATCACGCTGGGGGCTGCAATTGGGAAAATAACTTCCTGCGCCAGCAAATAGCTGCTGCAACCAGCCCAGTTTCCATTGCCACGGCGTATCGCCAGACTGATCCCTTCCCCATCGATATCGGGCTCGCGATCCGAGGTTTGCAGGCGCAGATCGATCAACGGATGGGCCTGATGAAATGCGCTAAGCTGGGGTACCATCCAATAATTTGCAAAAGCGGTTGAGGCGCTCAGCGTCACGTAATCTCGTTGACTTTGGGCGCTTAGATTGCGCGCGCTCTCCAAAATACGCTCAAACCCGGCAGCGACATCACGAAACAAATGTTCGCCCGCGGGGGTCAATGTGACCTGCCGATGCTGTCGGTGAAATAAGGTGACGCCTAAGGCCGCCTCAAGTTGCCGGATCGCGGTGCTAATCGCAGGTTGCGAAACGTTCAGCTCAGATCCGGCCTTGGTAAATGATCGACAACGCGCAGCGGATTCAAACACCAGTAAATGGCGGGGTGAGGCGGTAAGTTTCCAGAGCTCTTGCATAATTTCAAATTATCCAAATCATTACATTTTTCAACCATCACAGCGCCTCTTTTTAATTCTATATTTCTTGAAGCTATATGAAGGATCGCAGAATGGCCCGCCGCACCCGTCTTAAGAACCGGCGTGATGACGCCGCTACCGCGTCGGTTACGGCCGCCTATGTGAAACGGGATTTGCCGTTTTTTGATCCCTTAAATCCGGATGTGGTGGCCGGCTTAGAAACCCAGGTGGATTGGATATTGCAAGAGGTGGGGATTGCGTTTCGCGATGATCCCAAGGCGCTTGAGATTTGGCGCAAAGCAGGGGTTACGCCGGAGGGGGATCTGATCAAGGCGCCTGCAGATTGGATCCGCGCGCTATGCCGCAAAGCGCCAAGCGAGTTTACCCAGCGGGCGCGCAACCCGGAACGCTCGGTGCGTATTGGCGGCGCGCATCAGGTGTTTGCCCCGATTTATGGCGCGCCATTCGTGCGTGACCTGAAACAGGGCCGCCGCTATGGTGATTTGGACAGCTTTACAAAGCTGGTCAAATTGGTGCAGATGCTTCCAAGCTTGCATCATTCTGGATTGGTAATCGTTGAGCCTTGCGATGTGCCTGTCAGCAAGCGGCATTTGGACATGGTCTATGCGCATATGCGATACACCGATAAACCGCATTTGGGCGCGATTACCGAACAAAGCCGGGCCCAAGACAGCGTGGATATGGCAGAAATTCTGCACGGAAAAGACGCGATGGACACGCAATGTGTGATCCTAGGTAATGTAAACACCAATTCGCCGCTTTTGGTGGATAAGGTGGTCAGCGAAGCCATTCGTACCTATTGCGGACGCGGGCAGGGCATTATCGTTGTGCCGTTTATCTTATCGGGTGCTATGGGGCCCGTCTCTACGGCGGCTTCGATCGCGCAGGCAATGGCGGAGGCGATGATCTGTTGTGCCTTCAGCCAATTGGTGCGCGAAGGGGCGCCGTTTGTTCTGGGTAATTTTTTATCCTCGATGTCGCTAAAATCGGGTGCCCCTACTTTTGGCATGCCAGAGCCCGTGCTTTCAAATTATGTGATTGGGCAAATGGCGCGGCGGCTTGGTTTGCCGTTGCGCTGCGGGGGATCGCTGACAGCAAGCAAGATAGAAGATGCGCAAGCCGCCTATGAAAGCGCTGACAGTATGCATTCTACAATGCTTGCTGGCGCGCATTTTGTGCTGCATGCGGCCGGATGGATGGAAGGCGGGCTGTGCACTGGGTTTGAAAAGCTGGTGATGGATGCGGATCGTTTGGGCGCTTACCAGAAATTTTTAAAAGGTCTGGATATCTCTACAGAAGCTTTTGCACGCGATGCTTACTCTGAAGTAAAGCCTGGTGGGCATTTCTTGGGCTCGGCGCATACGATGCGCAATTATCAGACCGCGTTTTACGAACCAGCTTTAAGCAATAGTGAAAATGTGGAAAGCTGGGAAGATGGTGGATCGCTTGATATGCGACAACGCGCCCATGAACGTTGGACGAATTTGCTAGACCAGTATGAGGCGCCACCGCTTGATCCAGCGATTGATGAGGCGCTGCAAGAGTTTGTTGCCCGGCGTAAATCAGAATTGCCAGACGCTTGGTATTAAGCCGCCAGAGTTCCAATAAAGGAGTTTTCATCAATGCCCGATATCCAAACACCAGACAAGCCTCGCGACAAAAAACTGCCCAGTCACGCCAAGGTGGTGGTGATTGGCGGCGGGGTTGTCGGCTGCTCGATTTTGTTTCATCTGGCAAAATTCGGTTGGAAAGATGTGGTATTGCTTGAACGCAACGAGCTGACATCGGGGTCAAGCTGGCATGCTGCGGGGCAGATTCATACGATTTCCAGCGATCCCAATATCAGCCGCCTGCAAAGTTATACAATTGACCTTTATAAAGAAATTGAAGAACTCTCCGGGCATTCTGTTGGGCTTCATATCACGGGCGGGTTTTATCTGGCATCGAATAAAACCTGGTATGATTATCTGAAACGCGAGCGCTCGAAAGCGCGTTATATGGGGCTTAATCAAGAATTTATCAGCCCCAAAGAGGTGGCTGAACGGCATCCATTGATCGATCCTAGCCATTATCTTGCCGCGCTTTGGGATGATCAGGATGGGGATCTGGATCCCTCTGGCGCGACTTATGCCTTTGCAAAAGCCGCCCGCGTTTATGGCGCGCAATATTTCACGCATACGCCGGCCACTGCCACCGCGCAGCGCGCTGATGGCAGCTGGGATGTACGCACGCCCAAAGGGGTGATCAATGCCGAGCATATCGTCAATTGCGGGGGGCTCTGGGCGCGCGAAGTGGGGCATATGCAAGGCGTGCATTTGCCGGTGCAACCGATGGAACATCATTATTTGCTCACCGAAAAAATTGATGCGGTGGCCAATCATCCGACGCGTTTGCCCTGTGGTATAGATTATGAAGCGAATATTTATTTTCGTCAGGAACGCCAAGGCATGCTGCTGGGCACCTATGAGCCAAAAGGGACCCCTTGGAAAGTGGCTGGCACGCCTTGGGAGTTTGGCCATGAGCTGTTGCAACCGGATTTAGAGCGGATCGCGGATCGGCTTGAATTGGGTTTTGAGCGTATTCCTGCTTTGGGGCAAGTGGGCATTAAGGATGCGATCAATGGCCCCTTTACCTTTGGTCCGGATGGCAACCCGATGATTGGCCCCGTGCCCGGGATGCGCAATTATTGGGTTGCGGTTGGAGTGATGGCGGGTTTCTGCCAAGGCGGCGGCGTTGGGTTAAGCTTGGCTGAATGGATGATTGATGGCGAGCCTTCGATCGATGTCTGGGCGATGGATGTGGCGCGGTTTGGCGAATTTGCGACGCCCGATTGGGGTACTGTAAAATCAACCGAAAATTATGAACGCCGGTTTGTGATGACCTTTCCCAATGAGACCTTGCCAAAGGGGCGCGTTCAAAAAACCACAGCGCTGCATGACCGGCTCGTGGCCAAAGGCGCACGGATGGATCAAAGCTTTGGGCTGGAACATGCCTTGTGGTTCGCCAATAGCCCCGAGGATGCGCATGAAGATCCCACCTTTGAGCGCAATCGCAGCCATGCTTATGTGGCGCGCGAAGTGGCGGCGGTGCGCAATGCTGTAGGGGGAATAGAGATAGCTAATTTTGCTAAGCATGCGTTTAAAGGCGCCGGTGCACGGGCCTATCTGAACCGGATTTTGGCGGGGCATATCCCGCAACCAGGGCGATTATCATTAACTCCAATGCTCACCCCGAAGGGCAGATTATACGGGGATTTGACGATCGCCTGCCTTGCGGAAGATCACTTTATGCTGGTTGGCTCGGGCAGCATGCAAGAGGCCCATCGGCGTTGGTTTGAGGCCTCTTTGCCAGGCAACGTTGCATATTCCAACGTGAGCGATTTATGGCATGGCATTGCGCTGAGCGGTCCTAAATCTCGTGATTTATTGGCTAAGATTTGCCGCGATGACGTGTCGGGCTTGGCCTTGAAATTTCGTGATACGCGGCACTGTTTCGTGGGCGGAGTGCCGGTGATCTTAAACCGCATCAGCTTTAGCGGTGAGCTGGGGTTTGAAATCTATTGCCGTCCGCATTATCTGCTGCGCCTCGCGCAGGCGATTGAAGAGGCTGGGGCTGATCTTGGGTATCAGTGGTATGGCGCGCGGGCGCTTATGTCGTTGCGGTTGGAAAAGGGCTGGGGCGCCTGGGGGCTGGATTATCGCCCCGATTTTAATGTGGTTGAAAGCGGCCTTGATGAATTTGTGAATTGGAAGAAAGAATTTGTGGGCAAGTCAGCGGCTGCGGAACAAAAAGCCGCGGGTGCGCGGCGCAAATTGGTCAGTTTGGTGGTGGATGTTGACGGCATTGATGTCAGCAATGATGAAGCAATTTTGAAAAATGGCAGGGCGATCGGCTATGTCAGCTCTGGCGGATATGCCCATCACGCGCAAAAATCGATGGCAATGGGCTATGTGGAAATTGCCCATTCAGCCTTTGGTAGCCAGCTAGACATCGAAATTCTTGGGAAAATTTATCAAGCTGAAGTGTTAGGAGCGCCAATTTACGATCCAAATGGCGATAAGATGCGCGGCTAAAAGCTATAAGCTATATATAAAAAAAGGGCCGCGCGGCCCCTTTTCTGGTTTAGACGGTCCAGTCAGAGACGGCCTTAATCTCAAGAAAATCTTCAATCCCCCAAGCGCCGGCTTCGCGGCCATTTCCGGATTGCTTCATTCCCCCGAATGGCGCACCCGCGCCGCGCGGCTTGCCATTCATTTCCACCATGCCCGAGCGCAATTTTCGCGCCATCCGATTGGCTTTTTGCGGATCTTGCGTTTGTACGTAATTGGTCAGCCCATAGGTGGTATCATTGGCCATTTCGATCGCCTCTTCTTCTGTGTCAAAGGGGATGATTGATAAGACCGGTCCAAAAATCTCTTCGCGGGCAATTTCCATATCATTGCGCACATCGGCAAAAACGGTCGGGCGGATGAAAAACCCCCGATTTAAACCATCGGGGCGGCCGGGCCCACCGGCCACGAGGCGCGCGCCTTCGTCAATCCCCTTTTGGATCAGCATTTGAATTTTGTTAAATTGCACCTCATTGACCACAGGGCCGATATGACGGCCCTCTTCATTGGCGGGGCCAATTGAAATGTTATCGGCGGTATTGATTGCGGTTTCAACGGCTTGCTCATAGATATCGCGCTGCACCATCATCCGGGTTGGGGCATTACAGGATTGGCCTGTATTGTTCATGCAATGCAACACACCGCGCTTAACGGCTTTTTCATCCGCATCGGAAAACACGATATTGGCGCCCTTGCCCCCCAATTCCAGATGCACGCGTTTGAGCGTATTGGCCGCATTTTTCGAAATGATTGTTCCGGCACGGGCTGAGCCGGTGAAGCTGACCATATCAACGTCTTTATGCACAGATAATTGGGTGCCCACGCCTGCGCCATCTCCATTTATCAAATTAAAAACGCCGGCTGGGAAGCCTGCGGCATCCATACATTCTGCAAAAATCAGCGCGTTCAGCGGGCTTTCTTCTGAGGGTTTTAAAACCATCGTACAGCCTGCAATCGCCGCCGCGCCCACTTTAAGTGCGATTTGGTTGAGCGGCCAATTCCAAGGCGTGATCAAGGCGCAGACTCCAACCGCTTCGTGAATGATCCGATCATTTGGGGCGTGATCGCCAAGCGCGTGATCAAATTGAAAGCTTTTGGCGGCGCGGATAAAGTTTTTCAAATGGCCTGAACCGGCACCAACTTGGCTGCCGCGGGCCATATCAATCGGCGCACCCATTTCCATGCTGATGGCTTGTGCAAGATCTTCAACGCGGGTGAGATAGATATCTAATAGCTTTTCAACCAAGGCAATCCGCGTTGCAACGGGGGTGTCCATCCATGCGGGCAAGGCGGCTTTGGCGGCACTGACCGCGGCGTCGGTATCGGCCTGCCCACCAAGCGAGATAACGGCGCATGGCGCTTCGGTGGTCGGGTTGATCACGTCATGGTCTTGGCCATCAAGCGGGTTTGTCCAAGCTCCATTGATATAGAATTGACGCTTTTCGATCATTGCAGATCTCCTATTCGAATAAATACATGCCAAAGCTTTGGCTTTGCACAACTGTTTCAGGCCCGATTGAGATTAGCAAGAGCTGTCGTGTGAGGGAAGTCATATTGCTCGGATTGCCCAGCTTTATAGCATGTGACAGACCATCTCTTAGCGCAGCTATTTTGAACCGCTGGGCCTGCGCGATTCCGTTTACCGCAGGCAGCTGATTTTGACTCAAGACCTGATCGGGCGGTAGATTTTTCCGTGAATATGTATATAAATTTTTGGGCGTTAAGCCAGTTTAATCTGGCAGGCGTGAATTGCTTATATACCGCTCTCATCAAGCTTTAATGCTGTGGGTTCAGGCCTAAACACCAGCCAGGTGGGAAAGCTGTTTTGGGCCCGGCGTATAGCCAGGCCCAAA
This sequence comes from Rhodobacteraceae bacterium IMCC1335, assembly GCA_039640495.1. Classification (NCBI taxonomy): domain Bacteria; kingdom Pseudomonadati; phylum Pseudomonadota; class Alphaproteobacteria; order Rhodobacterales; family Paracoccaceae; species Rhodobacteraceae bacterium IMCC1335. Next base: position 3,355,791 of record CP046864.1, on the reverse strand, counting down.
GACAAACATTATCCTGCAGACTCGTCTTTCTTTTCTTCAACGATTTCTGCGCCGGTTTCTTGATCGACCATTTTCATCGCTAAGCGAACTTTGCCGCGATCATCAAAGCCGAGCAGTTTGACTTTGACATCTTGGCCTTCTTTGAGAACATCTGACGGATGGTTCAAGCGGCGGTTTTCGATCTGGCTTACATGTACCAGACCATCGCGCTTGCCAAAGAAGTTTACAAAAGCTCCGAAATCAACGATTTTTACCACTTTGCCATCGTAAATCTTACCCACTTCGGGCTCGGCAACGATTGAGTAGATCATATCATAGGCTTTCTTGATCGACTCCCCGTCTGGAGAGGCGATTTTGATCACCCCTTCATCATTGATATCGACTTTTGCCCCCGAGACTTCTACGATTTCGCGGATTACTTTACCACCCGATCCGATGACTTCACGGATTTTATCCGTTGGAACGGTCATCGTTTCAATCCGCGGCGCGTGAACGCTGAACTCAGCGGCTTCGGTCAGAGATTTGGACATTTCATCAAGGATATGCAGCCGGCCCTCTTTGGCCTGCGCCAAAGCCTGTTTCATGATTTCAGGCGTGATACCGGCGACTTTGATGTCCATTTGCAATGAGGTGATCCCCTTGGCGGTTCCCGCAACTTTGAAATCCATATCGCCAAGATGATCTTCATCGCCCAAGATATCGGTTAAGATTGCAAAATCTCCGCTGTCTTCCAAGATCAGACCCATCGCAACGCCGGCAACCGGGGCTTTCAAGGGAACCCCGGCATCCATCATTGACAAAGAGCCGCCACAGACGGAAGCCATGGAAGAGGATCCGTTTGATTCAGTGATTTCAGAGACAACGCGCACGGTATAAGGAAAGTCGGTTGCCGCAGGCAAAACCGCCTGTAGCGCGCGCCATGCTAATTTTCCGTGGCCAATTTCGCGGCGACCAGGAGGGCCCACGCGGCCCGCTTCACCAACCGAATAGGGGGGGAAGTTATAATGCAAAAGGAAGTTGCTGCGAGAATTTCCATGCAAGGCATCGATGATCTGCTCATCATCGCCCGTGCCAAGCGTGGTAACCACCAAGCCTTGGGTTTCGCCGCGCGTAAACAAAGCAGACCCGTGGGTGCGTGGCAGCATGCCGGTTTCGCAGATAATTTCGCGCACATCGCTGGTGCCGCGCCCGTCGATACGTTTGCCTGTTTTTACCACGTCGCCGCGTAAAATGCCGGCTTCCAGCTTTTTCATCGCTGATCCGAGATTGGCATCGGCCAATTGCTCGTCGCTAAGCGCCGCCATGATAGTTGCACGCGCGGCCGAGACTGCGGCGGTGCGCTCTTGCTTATCGCTTAAGGCAAAGGCGGCGCGCATGTCTGCGTCACCTGCCGCTTTGATCGCTTCATAAAGATCAGCGTAATCGGGAGCTTCAAAATGGAACGGCTCTTTCGCCGCATCTTCTGCTAAATCGATGATCAAATCGATCACGGGTTGGATTTGCGCATGGGCAAATGTCACCGCGTTGAGCATCTCTTCTTCGGTCAGCTCATAAGCCTCTGATTCCACCATCATCACGGCGTCTTTGGTGCCGGCGACAACCAGATCCAAACGCTGATCTGGGTTGTTACGCAGATGATCCATATCATCCACGGTCGGGTTTAAAACATACTCACCATCGCTATATCCCACACGGCATCCGGCGATCGGCCCCATGAATGGCGCACCAGAGAGTGTCAGCGCAGCAGAGGCCGCGATCATTGCAACAATATCGGGATCGTTCACTAAATCATGGCTAAGAACGGTACACATCACCAAGACTTCATTTTTGAAGCCATCTACAAAGAGGGGGCGAATTGGCCGATCAATCAAGCGCGCGGTCAAAGTTTCTTTTTCAGAAGGGCGCGCTTCGCGCTTGAAAAAGCCGCCTGGGATTTTACCCGCTGCGTAATATTTTTCTTGGTAATGCACGGTCAGCGGGAAGAAATCTTGCCCCGGTTTTTGCGCTTTTGCGAAGGTCACATTGGCCATCACTGAGGTTTCGCCGAGCGTGGCAATCACAGTGCCATCGGCTTGACGGGCCACTTTGCCCGTTTCGAGTGTCAGGCGTTCCTCGCCCCATTCGATTGATTTCGTCGTTACATTAAACATCTATGTTTCCTAATTAGGCCGATTGGCCATTTGCGTAGAGGGCGAATTCCCCCTGACCCCAATATCTTATATGTCGGGCGCTGGAGTCCGGGCGCCGGATTTCAGATAAAGGGCGTTTAGCCTAATTATGCAGTGATGGAAAGAGCTGGCAAAGCGGTTTGCTTGGCACCAAGATTACGCGATTAGGAGGCGCTTATCTTTGCCCTTATTATAGAAAAATGGCGCCTCAGAATTGAGACGCCATTTGAAAATATCGTATCGTGAGCTTAGGTTTAGCGACGGATACCCAAACGCTTGATAAGGTCTTGATACCGGCTTTCGTCTTTTGCTTTCACGTAATCCAGCAATTTGCGGCGCAAGGCGACCATCTTGAGCAACCCGCGGCGTGAATGGTTATCTTTTTTGTGGCTTTTAAAATGCTCGGTCAATGTCGTGATCCGAGATGTTAAAATGGCAACTTGCACTTCGGGTGATCCAGTATCGCCCTCTTTGGTGGCGAAGTCTTTCATCACTTTTGCTTTTTCTTCTGCAGTAATCGACATCGGGGTCTCCTTTGGTTAAGGGTTGATGGCGCAGGCCGGGATGTCGTCCAGCAGGGCCCGTGGAGTTCAGCCAAGCAGCGCTTGACTGAACCGGCGCTCTAATAGGTTTTGCTGCAAATGAAAAGCGAAAATTAGGCGTTTGCAGGACCATGGCGTAAAATAATATGAGCCGCAGTCAGTTTTTCTTCCGATAAAACCGATAGAATTGGGTTTTGATTGAGCCAAACCAAGGCGTGGCCAGCATTATTTTGGCTGATTTCTATAATTGGATCGGTTTGCTGCTGGTCGTTTATCCATATTTCGATATGGTCTTGGCTTGGGTTGAAATCGCTGATTTCGGTGAGATCTTCGGGCCCACTTGCAGCTGTGATGATTTGAAACAGATCCTGACCGGATCCGCCATGCAAGCTGTCAGCTCCGCCGCTTTGTAAAACATCATTTCCGGCGCCACCATTCAGAAAATCGGCAGTGGCTCGGGCTTCTTGCCCGATTAAAACATCATCTCCCGGGCCTCCAAACAGGCTATCGCTGCCCGCGCCACCCTCTAATCTGTCATCCCCATAGCCGCCCAGAAGCGCATCATTTCCCGCATCGCCCTGCAGATTATCATCGCCTTCGCCGCCTGAAAGCGTATCTTGTCCAGCTGCGCCAAAAAGCTGATCATCCCCCAAACCGCCAAAAAGCCTATCCGCGCCCGCGCCGCCGTTCAATATGTCATCCTCAGCATCTCCGCGCAGCTGGTCGTTGTGATCACCTCCCCAAAGGTGATCATTGCCTGCGCCGCCGATCAAAATATCAACACCAGCTCCGCCAGAAAGGTGATCATGGCCCGCATAGCCGTTGATCTGATCCGGGCCAATTGTGCCGGTAAGGTGATTGTCGGCGGCGTTGCCGGATTCTATGCTGCCCGCTGCGTCTGAACCTGCTACAAAGCGGTCTTCCTGCGTTTCGCGCGCGTCAACGCCATTATCCTCAAGATTTTCGGTGTCGTCAAATTGGCCATCTTCATCGCTGTCGATCATGACCACCAGACCGCTTAGAATCAACGCGCTGAAAATTCCTGCCAAGAAAAACATACTGCCCCTGTGGCCCCCCAAGCTGCCCCGCGGGTATATTGTGCGGATTGGGGATGACGGATGCAATCTGAGAGTGAAACCTTGGTTAACGATTGCTTTCTATCTTCTGGATCGATTGCGCCGTCCAATCGCCCACTATCGGAATAAACGCAAATTGCGAGAGGGTTTGTACAAGGACGTAAACCAAAAAGCTTACGCCTAGCGCCGAGTCTAATCCGAAGGCCATGCTGCGCAAAAAGGTAAGCCAAATTTGTTCAGCAATGGTGCTGTTCAGGCGTAAAAATGGATGGTTTCGAAGGGCGTCTATGGCCTGTGTGAGACGTTTTATTTCAGGATCTTTATGCGGCTTTTACGTGCTCCAAAGTTCCGGTTGTTGCGCGTAGCTTAAATAGAGCGGGTGTTTTGGGTGGCCGGCTTTGGTCAATCCCAAATGATAGATTGGCATTTTTAATGTCCACAATAAAGTTTTGACAGCGGGTCCGCGTTGCAAATGTGCCCCATGCGTACCCCAAGCTGCGATGATGTGATCGGCCCAAGCGCAGCCATTCAGGATTGCCGCATCATTTTCTGGCCCAATCGGGTTGGCGGCGGTGCGCATCTTTTTGGGATCTGTATCGCGCCAGGCAAAAATATTCGTCACACAAAACCCACCAAACCCCAGTGTTCGGGCGCGTTGCTCACAGCGCTCAACGGTGGGATCGTTTTGAAGTTCCGTTGCTGTAGATGGGTTGAGCATAATAAAATTTACTTTTGGCGCGCTGTCTTGCCAGGTTCTGGTCAGGCTGTAGCGATAACGCTCGCAGGGTGAATAAATGGCCTGTGAAAATGCGTCACCTTTTTGGTGCTGTCGTTTGATCATAGGTATGTTTGGCCGTTGTTTTTGGCTTTTGCAAGGTTTTGCAGGCTGTTTTGCGCCCGCTTTGCAATTTGTGCTCTCGTCACAGCGCAGCCTTTCACCATTTTACCGATCTGGCAGAAAAACGCGGTTGGGGTAAAGCATACCGGCTTGATAATGCCCGATGGCGACAGGCTCATCCTCAAAGCCGGCCCAACATAAATCGCCATATTGAAGATTTTGCGCGATCACCAGTCCGGGGTTGCCATTGCGCAATTTGGCCGCTGATTCTGCGGTGCAGCGGACTTCGCTTACGTCGCTGAGCCCCGCTTTTAGCGGCAGTAATTTGTGATCTAGCTCGGGGGTTTTTGCAAGCGCTTCGAGCTGCTCGATGCTCACGGCCTGATCCAGATCGAAGGGCCCAGACCAGATCCGTCGCAATTGAACCACATGCCCAAAGCATCCCAGTTTTTGGCCCAGATCGCGCGCGATCGCGCGCACATAGCCACCTTTGCCACAGGTGAGCTCTAGCACCACATGGTCTGCATCGGGGCGATCAATCAACAAAAGCGAGTCAACGAAAAGCGGGCGTGCCGCAAGCGCGATATCCGCCCCCGAACGCGCCAGTTTATAGGCGCGCTGGCCATCGATTTTCACCGCTGAGAATTTTGGTGGCACTTGTTCAATATCGCCAATAAAAGACAGCAAGGCGTTTTTGATATCGGCGTCGCTGGGCCGCGCATCGCTTTGGCGCGTTAGTTCCCCCTCGCCATCATCCGTATTGGTTGCCTGGCCCAATCTGACCGTGAATTCATAGGCTTTCAAAGCATCTGTGATATAAGGAATGGTTTTTGTTGCCTCGCCAAAGGCCAGCGCCAAAAGCCCCGTTGCTTCTGGGTCCAAAGTGCCCGCATGGCCGGCTTTCTTGGCCCCGAGCGCCCATTTGGCTTTATTGACGACAGCGGCAGATGTTATCCCTACAGGTTTGTCTATAATCAACCATCCTGATACGTTGCGGCCTTTGCGCTGCCTTGCCATCTTGTGATCCATTTTCTTTCAGGTGCTGCTCAGTAACGAGGCCTTGAATGCGGGTCAATCCGCTTGTTTTAGCCTGCTGAGACGGAACAGCCTTCCTTGCAAGCTGAGCAAACCCAAAATGATCAAGGCCAAACCAATAAAATGCGCGCTTTGCAAGCTTTCCTGCAAAAATACCATTCCCATCCCGATTGCTGAGGGTGGAATTAAAAGGGTGACCAGAGACACACTTGTAGCCCCTGCGCGTTCCAAAATTTTGAAAAACAGCAAATATGCAAATGCGGTTGACAGCACGGCCAAACTAATAATGGCCAGGATCGCGGCGTTGCTCGGCAGTGCAAATCTCCAAGGCGTATCAATCATCAGCGCCAAGGGCATCAAAACAAACGATGAGGCGGTGACCTGCCCCAAAGCGGTCTGCAGGGGGCTGATTTTCGCCGCGGCAAAGCGCCGTCCAAACACGTTAGCTAATGCGTAGGAAAGTGTTGCGCCCAGCACCGCCAGTTGCGCGCCTAGGCTTTGTGATAAGCCTTTAAAAGCATCTGGTCCAACCATAACAATCACCCCAAGCAAGCCCAACAGAACGCCAAAGAGCTTTTGCCTCGAAAATCGCTCATCGTCCAGAAACACAGCCGCGATAAGAACGGTCCATAAGGGGGTTGTGGCGTTTAAAATGGCAGCAAGGCCGGCGCCAATGGTTTGTTGTCCGAAAACGATCAATCCAAAGGGGATGACATTATTCAGCAGACCCATGCCTAGAAAAGCCCGCCAAACTGCCCAGTCGCGCGGCAACTGATTGTGACGCATGAGCACGATGCCCCAGAGCACAAGCGCAGCCAGACTGACCCTGAGGGCGATTATAGTCAAGACGGGCAATTCCTGTACCGCGATGCCAACGCATAAAAAGGATCCTCCCCAAAGCAGAGATAAAAGTACCAGTAGTCCCGAATCCATTGGCCCTAATCGCATGAGGCTGATCCTTTTTTTATTATTGCCCCGGTTTGTCTTCACGTTCGGAGGAGGGCAACCCAGATCCTGCGCAATCCGTTTTTACAACAGAGGGGAACTTGCTTGCTCATCCTCAAGCCGGCTCAGTTTTAAATCGAGCCTCTGCTCGTCTTACGGCATTTTTGAGCTGCAGCCTACAGCGCAGACTGACGGGCAAGGCGATGGCGCGACGTCATAGCGGTATCAGACGGAGAGGCAGATATATTTCATTTCCAGATAATCTTCGATGCCATGATGGCTGCCCTCGCGCCCAAGCCCTGATTGCTTGACGCCCCCAAACGGTGCCACCTCGGTGGAAATTATACCCGTGTTAACGCCTACAATCCCGTATTCTAAGGCCTCGGCCACTTTGTAAACACGGCTCAGATCTTTGGCATAAAAATACGAGGCTAGGCCAAAAATTGTATCATTGGCCAGAGCTATTACTTCATCTTCATCTTCAAATTTGAACAGAGGCGCAAACGGGCCAAAGGTTTCTTCTTGGGCGACTTTCATGTCTTTTGTGGCGCCGGTAATGATGGTTGGGGTTAGAAAATACCCGGAGCCTTGCAGCGTTTGCCCGCCCAGTTGCACGGTGCCACCTTTGGCGGTGGCATCGGCAATATGCTCTTGTACTTTCATAATGGCTTTCTGGTTGATCAACGGGCCCAAAGCGGTGCCCTCTTCCAGCCCGTCACCCACCTGGAGCGCGGCCACGGCTGTCGTCAGCTTCTCGACAAAGGCGTCATAAACGCCCGCTTGCACATAGAGCCTATTCGCACAAACGCAGGTTTGGCCATTATTGCGGAATTTGCACATGATCGCGCCGGCCACTGCGGCGTCGAGATCGGCATCATCAAATACAATAAATGGCGCGTTGCCACCCAGTTCCATAGAACATTTCATCACGCTGTCTGCGGCTTGACGCAGCAAGCTTCGACCCACTGGGGTGGATCCGGTAAAGGTGAGTTTGCGCACAATCGGATTTTCACAAAATTCTTTGCCAATCTCGGCGGCCTGCGTGGCGGGGAGGATTGACAACACACCTTTGGGCAGGCCTGCGCGCTCGGCCAAAACCCCCATTACCAGCGCCGAGAGAGGCGTTTCAGAGGCGGGCCGCGCTACAAATGCGCATCCTGCTGCCAAGGCGGGAGCCGCTTTGCGGGTGATCATCGCGTTGGGAAAGTTCCAAGGCGTGATTGAGGCGGCAACGCCAATCGGCTGCTTCAGCACCATGATGCGTTTATCAGGTTGGTGCCCCGGGATGGTTTCGCCATAAATGCGTTTGGCCTCTTCGGCAAAAAATTCGATGAAGGAAGCGCCATAGGCGATTTCGCCTTTGGCTTCTGCCAATGGCTTGCCTTGTTCGGCCGTCAGGATCAGCGCCAAATCATCCGTATGTTCCACCATTAAATCAAACCAGCGCCGTAAAATAACGCTGCGCTCTTTGGCGGTGCGGGCAGCCCAAAGCTTTTGCGCCTTGTCTGCGGCATCGATGGCCTGGGCCGTTTGGGCCCGGCTGATATCAGCCACCTTCGCAATCACATCGCCGCGGGCAGGGTTCACAACCTCAAAGCGGGCTTCATTATCTCCGTCCACCCATTCTCCGGCCAGATAGGCTTGCGTTACCAAGAGGCTGGGATCTTTTAACAGGCTGGACAAGTTGGTGTGGGCGTCTAACATAGCTTTTTCTCCAAATAACGCTTCATAAGCCAAAGCAACTCTGTCAAACTTTGTCCAGTGGACAAAATGAAAAAGCTCAATGCGTTTAGACAATGATTATGCCAATGCGCCATTTATTCCCGGGGCAGAGGGTTTTATAGAAAGATGGAAATCGCAGGCTGCGGCGTTTCGCGTGGACATGTTGGCCCGCGATGCGGCCCAGCTTGACATTGCTTATGGTCAAAGCGAGCGCCAACGCTTTGATCTGTTCTTACCAGAGACTCCGCCCAAAGGTCTATTCGTCTTCGTTCATGGCGGTTATTGGCTGAGGTTTGACAAAAGCGACTGGTCGCATTTCGCGCAGGGACCTTTGGCGCATGGATGGGCGGTGGCGATGCCCTCCTATGATCTATGCCCGCGCGTTTCGATCGCGCAGATTACCCGCCAGATATCGCAGGCGATCATGCAAAGCGCCGCGCGCATTGCGGGGCCACTGATTTTGGCGGGCCACTCGGCGGGTGGGCATCTTGTTGCACGGATGGCATGCGCCGATGGGCTGCCTCAGGCGCTTCATGAACGGATAAAACGGGTTTTGGCAATTTCGCCCTTGGCGGATTTACGGCCATTGATAGAAACCTCGATGAACGCCGAGTTTAAGCTGGACAGCGCGTCTGCGCGGGATGAAAGCCCGGTTTTTGCCCCGAAGCCAGATCTCGATGTGCGGATTTGGGTGGGCGGAGCAGAACGCCCGGTTTTTTTGCAGCAAGCCGCATGGCTGGGCAGCGCTTGGCAAGTGGTGCCTGTGATACCGCCTGAATGCCACCATTTTGATGTTATTGATGCGTTAAAAGATCCTGAGAATGACCGGTTGCTCGACGTGCTTGCCTAGGCCCGTTACAGCGTTGAACGGGCGATCACTATGCTGCTGGTGTGGGCTGGTCTCAGGCGCTGAAGGGCGCAGCTTACAAAGCATTTACCGCAGGGTTAGGGCCTTTTTAACAGGCTGTCCGCCAAGGCTGGTAACGCGCTAAACTGGTCAATATGATGGGCGTTCTGGAAAAACGCTGCCGAGGCGTTTCGGTATCCACCGGTGAAAAAGACAAATGGAATTTGCGCCTGTTGCGCGGTTTCATAATCCACTTCGCTGTCACCAATATAAAGTGCGGCGCTAGCGCCCAATCGTGCAACGCAATGCTGCAGCGGCGCCGGGTTTGGCTTTTTAACGGGCAAGCTGTCGCCACCCACGACCACCTCAAAAAACCTTTCTAAGTTGAAATCCTGTAAAATTTGTTGGGCGGGTTCGGCAGGCTTATTGGTGCAAATTGCGAGGCGATGCCCCTGCGCGGCCAAAATTTCAAGCATTTCGATCACCCCTTCATAGGGTTGGCTCAGCGCGCTGGGGGCCTGATTGTAAAGCAAGAGGGTTTTTTCATAGAGCGCGCTGTGCCGGCCCTGCGGCAGCTGCACCGCGCGCAGAACGCGTTCCACCAATTTGGGCATTCCATTGCCGATAAAAGAAATTACGGTTGCCAAATCCAGCGGGCCGATGCCTTCCTCTGCCAGCATTTTATTCACGGCGGCCTGTATATCCGGCGCGCTATCAATCAGCGTACCGTCAAGATCGAAAATCAGCGCGTTCATTCTGGTTTCCATTTGATTGAGCAGCCAATGGAGGCGATTTGGACGTCGGGCCCATGGCCAGTTTTTACCATTTGTTGCATGGCTTCAAAAAGGTCTCGGCGTAGATCGGTGGCTCCGGCGGTTCTTCCCGATGCATCTAGCCGGCCCCGATATTGAAGCCCGCCGGCGGCGTTAAAGCCGAAGAAATCCGGTGTACAGGCCGCGCCGTAAGCTTTAGCAACGCTTTGCGTTTCATCATAAAGATACGGAAATGAAAACCCGTGCTCCTTGGCCAATTTGACCATATTTTCAAAACTATCAGCAGGATAGACTGCGGCATCATTGGCGTTGATCGCCGCCACTCCAATGCCGATAGATTGTAGATCGCGCGCGTCTCTTTGTATTCTGTCCAAGACACTCAACACATAAGGGCAGTGATTGCACATAAAAATGATCAAGCAGCCTTTTGGACCGCTGATATCGTTTCGTGACAGCATCCGCCCATCCGTTGCAGGAAGCTGAAAATCGGGCGCGGGCCAGTTAAAGTCGCAAACGGGTGGAAGACTTGGCACGGTTTATCCTTTTGCAGCCGCGCGTATGGCGCGGATATTGTGACCATAGGGGTCAGGGTTTGCAACCGATCCGCCTTTAAACACGGCAGATCCCGCCACCAAGACATCTGCGCCAGCGGCCGAAACGAGCGGTGCGGTTTCGGGTGTGACCCCGCCATCGATCTGGATATGTATTGGGCGATCCGCGATCATAGCGCGCAATTCTTTGGTTTTTTCAACTTGCGAATGGATAAATTTCTGCCCGCCAAATCCAGGGTTCACGGTCATAACGCAGATCAAATCCACCATATCGAGCAGATGCGTGATGGCGCTTGCGGGTGTGCCCGGGTTTAAGGCGATGCCCGCTTTGCATCCCGCGGCGCGAATGGCTTGCATGGTGCGGTGGCTATGCGGGCCCGCTTCTACATGCGCGGTGATAATATCGGCGCCTGCATCGGCATAGGCTTGAATAAAAGCGTCTACCGGCGAAATCATCAAATGCACATCCATAACGGTTTTGATATGCTTGCGGATGGCGGCGCAGAGCGGTGGCCCAAATGTGAGGTTTGGTACAAAATGCCCATCCATCACGTCTACATGTACCCAATCGCACCCTTGTGCCTCGATCGCCTGAATTTCGTGGCCAAAATCGGCAAAATCCGCTGAGAGTATTGAGGGGGCGATTTTAATCGAACGATCAAAGCTCATTGTGGTTCTTTCAGGCTATGGCGAATGCTGGGGTTCGTGCATGCGCGCTTTTTAAGTTTGCGGTCTGTCGATCCGCGTTGGCATGCGCTGGGGCAGCGCCGCGGTCCGATGGGTTTACTCCGTCTGTAAACATCCGCGTGGGCTGACGCAAGCCGGACGCTTATGCGGTGGGTTTCGCGCGACAGCCTTTGGCATTTTTGCAACCGCAGAGGGCAGTAAAGTGCCAAGCTTGTGGTTTTTGGACTGGCAGGCACAGCCAGAAGGATGGGCCGGCTTAGCCTGTGGCTGTGCAGGGTGCGATTGTTTCCAACCCCAGTATTATATCGGATATCCTTTGTTCTTTTTATAAAATTTAAAAAATTAAGGATTGCTTTCAGTTTAAGTAAAGCCCAACTTAACGGCTGCTGCCGATACTGGCTTTGCACTATTTCAAAAGCAGCATACGCTAGCGGGTATTGTAAAAACAGTCACATATAATTTTTCAGTCTTTATTCGGTGATTTGAAATTTTGTTGGAAATATATGGCGGTAGAATATGCTTTTTATAGACGGGGTTCCAAGAATCTTGTCAGACGCAAAATATTTATCTACCGTTCATCGAGATAAAATTTTGTAGAATAGCTTAAATGCAACGTCTGAATGGCCTTACTTTTCGTCAATTACGAGCGCTGGAGGCCGTTGCCGAAACCGGGTCGATCACGCGTGCCGCCGATATTTTGAACCTTACCCCTCCGGCGGTGCACACGCAGTTGAAGACTTTAGAAGAGAATTTTAACTGCTTGATGTTTGATCGAAGAAATTCTGAAGGGTTCCAGCTGACCTCAGAGGGCGATGCTTTGCTGCGCGCGCAACGCCAATCCTATCAGGCTTTGGTGATGGCGGTACGCGAAATTGACGCGCTGCGCAAAGGCTTGGCGGGGGCTGTTGTACTGGGTGTGGTCAGCACTGGGAAATATTTTGCGCCGCAATTGGTGGCTGAAATCAAACGCGCTCATCCCGATATTGACGTGATGCTTAAAGTTGGAAATCGCGATCAAATTATCGCGGCTTTGCAAGAAAATGCGGTTGATATGGCGATTATGGGGCGGCCACCCAAAGCGCCTTCAACCGCTGAGGTGGTGCTGGGGGATCATCCGCATGTTATCATTCTGCCGCCCGATCATGCTTTGGCAAACCGAAATCACGTGGCCCCCGAGGAAATTCTGTCGCATCCTATTTTAACGCGTGAGCAAGGATCAGGAACACGGATCTTAGCCAATCGTTATCTTGATCGTATTGCGCCGGGGCAAGTCTATCAGACCATCGAAATGGATTCGAATGAAACGATCAAGCAAGCGGTGATTGCGGGTTTGGGGATCTCCTTAATTTCGGCGCATACGGTGATCGAAGAATTACGCAGCGGCCGGTTGGTGACGCTACGCGGCAATGATTTTCCGATCATGCGCAAATGGTATTTGTTATTGCCCAAAGACGTCGTGCAAACGGGGGCAGTGCGGATGATTTCTGATTTTATAACCGCCGAACAGGGGCGGTTTTTACCAAACCTTCCCGAGTAAGATGAGTTTTGAAATTTTGACTTGATTCCCAGGCAGTTTTCGGGGAAAGCAGGACAAGGTGCGGGCGATGGCGTCGCCCCGTTTGGGCAATTCTGCGCGGGCGAACCTATCTTACAGTCCTGAACGCCGGGACCTTCTTTTGAAACGTCAATGGAGGGTCAAAAAAATGACTGAACGTTCCGAATATTATCACTTTTACAATGGTGAGAAAGCGGCTTTGCCTTTCTCGGACGCCGAATATGAGGCGCGATTGCGCGGCTTGCGCGCCGCCATGCACCAGCATGGGGTTTCGGCCGCTCTGCTTACATCGATGCAAGCCATCGCGTATTACTCAGGGTTTTTATATTGTGCCTTTGGCCGCCCCTATGGATTGGTTGTGACTGCAGATAGCAGTTTCACGGTTTCGGCGGGAATCGATGGCGGTCAGCCTTGGCGCCGCTGCTATGGAGAAAATATCACCTATACGGATTGGCAGCGCAATAATTTTTGGGCGGCGGTGGTGTCCGTTACCGGGAAACAGGCGGTGATCGGCTATGAAGCAGATCATTTGACTTTGGCGCAGCATGATAGGTTACATACCTGTTTAGAGCCCTCAAATTTGGTAGATCTTGCCCCGGCCAGCATGAGGCAGCGCATGCTCAAATCAGAGGCTGAAATTGCTTTAATTCGCGCCGGAGCAGAAATTGCGGATATTGGAGGCTATGCTATTCGCGCCGCGATTAAAGATCAGGCGCGCGAATTGGATATTGCCATGGCGGGTCGAGATGCCATGGAGCTCGCAATCGCAGAACGGTTTCCCGAGGCTGAATATCGCGATACTTGGGTCTGGTTTCAATCGGGTTTAAACACCGATGGCGCGCATAACCCAGTCACGGCGCGGAAAGTTCAACCGGGCGATATTTTGTCGCTTAATACATTTCCTATGATTTCGGCCTATTACACGGCGCTTGAGCGGACCTTGTTTTTGGGTGAGGTTGATCCCGCGAGCTTAAAGATTTGGCAAGCCAATATAGAGGCGCATGAATTGGGTATGGGTTTGTTAAAGCCAGGCATGCGTTGTTCGCAGATAACGGGGCGCATAAACAAATTCTTTGAAGAACAGGGCCTATTACAATATCGCAGTTTTGGATATGGCCATTCTTTTGGCGTGCTGTCGCATTATTATGGCCGCGAGGCAGGGTTGGAATTACGCGAAGATATCGACACTGTTCTGGCGCCGGGCATGGTGATTTCGATGGAGCCGATGTTGACAATCCCGGACGGGCAAGCCGGGGCCGGTGGCTACCGGGAACATGATATTTTGGTGATTACAGGAGAGGGCGCCAAGAACATCACCGAATATCCCTATGGGCCCGAATTTAATGTGATTGCGTAATAATCCTGCGTTGGGGCCTGTTTACCAGCGCTCCAACGCTTTTTTGAGCGTTTGCGTTGTAATTTTAACCATCTTATGGTTGCTATAGGGGTGCATTTTTAAAGGTTTGGGCTTAGATTAAACCCTTCAGTATTTTTTAGGCGGTGCATATGCGGTTTTTGGTAAGAAGTTTTCAGGCAATTTTGGTAATGATCGGCATCGGGGTCTTGCATTATACGCTGCCCCAAAATGATGTTGTTCGTATAAATGACACCTATGAAAAGCGGATTGATTTTGGCCGTACGGGGCTATTTTGGGCGCGCCATAGTGGCGAGGATGGCCGCCCGCAATCGAACCGGGATGTGTTTTTTATAGAGAGTTTTGATGCGCAGGATCGACCGATCGTGTTTCGCAATGAGGATACTGGATGGGGTTGGCCGTTTTATTTCAAATTTGACACGTCAAATTTGCAGGCTGAGGCGTCAAATCTGCGCAGTGCAAAATCAAGCGCGCAGGTGCAATGGGTGAAAATCCGGCATTATGGCTGGCGCAATACGTTTTTGTCTATCTATCCAAATGCGGTGTCCCTTAAACCGGTATCTGGCCCGGGTGAAACATCATTTCCATGGTTCAATACCGTTTTTTTGACGCTTCTGGGATTGGCTTTTTGGGCTCTTCGGGTGCGGTGGCTTCGGTTTTATGCCCGCCGCTTATCTTCCATTTTTTACGCGGTAGACGAGCGGCTTTCGAATTTTTGGGCTTGGGTGTGCAGCTTTCGAAAAACATAATCAAACCGGCGGGCTTTATGCTTATCCACGCTCTTGTTCATGCTCATAGCGCTGTTGCGCAATCGTTTCATTGCGCTCTGATATTTTTAAATCTTGCAGGGCAGTTTCGATATATTCCATATGAACCTCAACCGCGGCGCGCGAGGCCTTGGGGTCACGAGCCTGCAACGCGGTATTGATCGCGCGATGTTGCTCTAAGATTTCGCCGCGCGTGACGCGTCGCTTGAACATCATTTGGCGGTTGTAAAACACGCCTTCTTGCAACAGGTCATACATGGACCGCATCATATGCAGCATAATAACATTATGGCTGGCCTCGATGATCGATAGGTGAAATTCGGCATCGAGTCGAGCTTCATCGGTTGGGTTCCGTTTGTGATGCGCCGCCTGCATTTTATCAAAAATGGTTTGGATCACGCGCAAATCCGTATCAGAGGCGAATTTGGCGGCGCGCTCTGCGGCCAACCCCTCAAGATCACGGCGAAAACCAATATAATCAAACACGGCTTCTTCATGGCTGCTGAACAGGCTGACAAGGGCTGGTGAAAACGAGTTGCCCAGCACATTTGCGATATAAATGCCTGCGCCAGCTTTTGACGTGAGCAAGCCGCGCTCTTGCAAGTGCGCAATGGCTTCACGCAGCGATGGCCGTGAAACTGCAAAACGCTCGGATAATTCGCGCTCGGAGGGCAATCGTTCGCCTGGACGCAAAATGCCGCGCAGGATCAACTGCTCAATTTGGCGGGTCACAGCATGGGACAGCTTTTCAGAAGTTACCTTTTGAAATGGCAAAATGCATCCTCTATCCGGGTGTTTGTCTAGTGTAGCGCCTTATATATGCCATTTTTTTCTGCAAGCAAATGTCAGATTTAATTTAGTTATAAGTGTTGTTTTGTTTAAATATTGGTGCGTTTTTCTTATTTTTTTAATGTCTTGTGATGATGGAACCTATGCGTTTCAGGGTATGCCTACGCAGACCGTGCGCCATAAGAATATGGAATTTGATATTCGAGTGCGCGGGCAAATGATCGAGGCGCTGCGTCTTAACTCAATGGGTTTTCCCTCTACAAGGCAGGTCAGGCCGATTGCTTTGCAGGCGATGCGCCAGGTGGTGGGCTGCGAGGATGTGGCCATCATCTGGGCCGATCCTTCGGTTGCTTTGGGGTTTCATGCCTGTGATGTTTAAGGCAGTATTTTTTGCATAAAAACCGAGCTGCTTTGCCTTTCGTAATCCCCAAATGGCCCGCAAAGCGTGAATCCTGCTTGCGTGTAGAGGCGCTGGGCATGCGAAAGCAAATCGCCGGTTTCCAGCATCAATTTTGGCAGCTTAAGTTGTCGCGCTTGGGCTTCAAGCCGGTCAAGTATCGCTTTGGCGACGCCAGCCCTGCGGGCTTTGGGATCGGTAAACATCGATTTTATCTCACCATAATCTGGCCTGATAGCCAGCGCGCCGCAGCCGATATAGCGCCCTTTCTGGCGGGCGGCAAAGAACCGAATATAAGGTGAGCGCAACTCTTCAATTGATAAAAAGTGATTTTCATCGCTTGCGAAAAGCTCCTGCATTAAGGCATGGCTTTGCTGTAGCAATTGGGTGATTTCAGGGTGCCGGGGATCCGCGATGGCGATGGAGATTGGCGTCATTGCTTGACTATAAACCCTGTCTTGGCCAGAGCGCCAGCCCCTATGGTGTGGATGTCAATTCTACGATATCTAGACATTAACCAAAGTAAGCATACGAGATACAGTGGTGATCTGTTGACTCTGCTCTGCGTCAAAGGCACGCTTTAGACCAGAGAATCAAAGGCGGGTGCGGGTGCGTTTTTCCAAACTGCGACTGACAGGTTTCAAAAGTTTTGTTGATCCAACTGAATTGTTGATTTCAGATGGGTTGACTGGTGTTGTGGGCCCAAACGGGTGCGGTAAATCAAATTTGCTTGAAGCGTTGCGCTGGGTGATGGGTGAAAACCGCCCCACGGCGATGCGCGGCGGCGGTATGAATGATGTGATTTTCGCGGGAGCTGCCACGCGCCCGGCGCGCAATTTTGCCGAAGTTACGTTACAGTTGGACAATGCTGAACGCTTAGCTCCCGCCGCGTTCAACGAGGTGGATGTGTTGGATGTTGTGCGCCGCATCACGCGCGATGCGGGCAGCGCCTATAAGGTGTCGGGAAAAGACGTACGGGCCCGCGACGTGCAAATGCTGTTTGCCGATGCCTCAACAGGGGCCCATTCTCCAGCGCTGGTGCGACAAGGGCAAATTGCCGAATTGATCAACGCTAAGCCCAAAAACCGCCGCCGTGTGTTAGAAGAGGCGGCGGGCATTTCCGGATTATATCAGCGCCGCCATGAAGCCGAGCTGAAGCTGAATGCTGCGGAAAGCAATTTGGGGCGGGTGGATGATGTGCTTGAGCAGCTTGCCAGTCAATTGGCGCAGCTGGCCCGGCAGGCCAAACATGCGGCGCGCTATCGCGCGATTGCGAAAGATTTGCGCAGCGCAGAAGGTTTGTTGTTGTTTCGGCGCTGGAAAGAAGCCGATGAGCTGTGCCAGAGCACAGCCCAAGCTTTGCAGGCGCAAATATTGGCGGCCTCGAAAGCGGAAGGTATGGCGCGCAGCAATGGTCAGTTGAGATCGGAAGCTGAAGAAGCCTTGCCGCCAGTGCGCGAGGAAGAAGCGATTGCGGCGGCTTTGCTGCAGAGGTTGCAAGTTCAGCGCGAGACATTGAGCGCGCAAGAAAGTGACGCGCAGCAAAAGATCGAGACGCTGGGTGGCCGTTCGCTACAGCTGGCTCAAGACATCACCCGCGAAGAGGCTCTTAATCGTGATGCATCGGAGATGATTGATCGTTTAGAGTGGGAAACGGAAGAATTGTCGAAAGCGGCCTTGGGCCAAGACGATAAATTGTCGACTGCGACGCAAGAGGCGCAGGATGCCTCTGCTGTGTTGCAAGAGCGGGAAACAGATCTTTCGCAATTAACCGAAGATGTGGCCCGTTTGTCGGCGCGCCACCAATCTGCGCATCGTTTGTTGCAAGACAGCGAGAAAACCCTTCAGCGCAGTCGTGATGAGGCTGAAAAAGCCAAACAGGCTTTGCAGCATTCTGAGCAACAGGCGGTTGAGGCGGCCGAGGCGTTTGACGTTGATCAAAGCCTGGCCGCGCAGGCGCAGGCGCAAGCAGAGCAATGTGAGCAGGCGCTTGAACGGGTCGAAACGGCGCGCTCTGACACGCAGGCGCGCGAGGCCGAGGCGCGTGCCCAACGATCGCGTGCAGAGGGTGAATACACGGCATTAGAAGCTGAAGTGACCGCTCTGGCCAAGCTTTTGGCGCGCGGTTCTCAAGAGGGCGGGCAGTTGCTTGATCGCTTGCAGGTGGAACAAGGGTTTGAAAAAGCCCTTGGAGCGGCTTTGGCAGATGATTTAAGGGCGGCCGAGGTTGAGGGTGAAGATGCCCTGTCAGGATGGCGGTTCTTGCCCGATTACCCCGTTGCACAACCGCTGCCCAACGGCATAACCCCCTTAAGTAATCATGTCTCTACGCCCGATGCGTTGGGGCGGCGGATGACGCAGATCGGTTTGGTGGATGGGGATGAGGGCGCGCGCTTGCAAGCGGCTTTGCAGCCCGGCCAACGTTTGGTCAGTTTGGAAGGGGACCTATGGCGCTGGGATGGCTATTGTATCTGGGCAGAAGATGCGTCATCGACTGCGGCGCTGCATCTTGAGCAAGTGAACAGGTTGGAAGAGCTCAAGCAGAAAATGGCTCAGACAGAGGCCGAATTGCACGCCGCGCGCGCGGCCCATGATCTGTTATCGGGGGAGCTTACCGAGTGGGCAGGTAAAGACCAGCGCGCGCGCGAAGCGCGCCGGCAAGCAGATCGCGAGGTGATTGAAAAAAATCGCGCGCTCAGCAATTCCGAAGCCAAGCTAAATTTGGCAAAAGGCCGGGTGGAAAATCTGACATTGGCCGTTGCGCGCCATGCAGAGGAAAGCTTAGGCGCTGAGGCGCAACGCGCCGAGGCGCAGATGGCGGTTGACGCATTAGAAGATATCCAATCGTTGAAAGACCGCGTTGAAGATATCAAGCTCACCGTGGAAGCGGCGCGCATTACCATGTTGTCGAAGCGCTCAGAACAAGATGAGTTGCGCCGCGCTGGCGAAGCGCGGATTCGCCGTAAACAACAGGTCACCAAAGAGCTTAGCGGGTGGCGATTGCGGCTTGAAACCGCCGATCAAAGACGGGTTGAGTTGCTGGAACGCAAATCGCAGACAGAGGCAGATTTGGCAGAGGCGGCGCTGGTGCCCGATGCTTTGGCACGCAAACGGGAAGAGCTGAGCAGCGCCATTGCGCAGGCTGAAACGCGGCGCAAAGCTGCGGGCGATAATTTGGCAACGGGCGAAGCGGCTTTGCGCAACGCAATTGCGCAAGAGCGGGATTCCGAACGGGCCGCGTCCGAGGCGCGGGAGGCGCGTGCCGGCGCCGAGGCGCGTGCAGAGGCCGCGCAAGAAACCAAAGCGGCCGCCGCGCAGCGCATCGAGGATGAGTTGCAAACCACCCCTCAAGAATTGCTGAACTCTTTATCAACGGATGCGGATCGCATGCCGCATGCGGATGAAATAGAAGCGGAAGTGAATCGGTTGAAACGCCAACGCGAAGCGTTGGGGGCCGTGAACCTGCGCGCAGAAGAAGATGCCAAAGAGGTTGAGAGCGAGCATAAAAGCTTAAGCGAAGAAAAAGCCGATTTGGAAGCAGCGATTCACACGCTGCGCAATGGCATCGCGGGCTTGAATCGCGAGGGGCGCGAGCGGCTTTTGACCGCGTTTGAGCAGGTGAACAGCAATTTTGGGCTTTTGTTTAAGCACTTATTTGGCGGCGGCGAGGCCAATTTGGTTTTGGTGGAAAGCGATGACCCGCTTGAGGCAGGGCTGGAGATTATGTGCCAACCCCCGGGAAAAAACTGAGCACCTTGTCTTTATTGTCGGGCGGAGAGCAAACGCTCACTGCGATGGCGCTCATTTTTGCCGTTTTCTTGGCCAATCCTGCGCCGATCTGCGTGCTTGATGAGGTGGATGCCCCGCTTGATGATGCCAATGTCACGCGCTTCTGTGATCTGTTAGATGAAATGTGCCGCCGCACAGATACGCGGTTTTTAATCATCACGCATCACGCGGTCACCATGGCGCGGATGGATCGTTTATTTGGCGTCACAATGCAGGAACAAGGGGTCAGCCAGTTGGTGTCGGTGGATTTGAAAAAAGCCGAAAGCTTGGTGGCGTAAGCGTCCCAACGGTTATTTTACCGGTTTTTGCAACGGGCTTGAGGGGCTTGAGTTTGCCATGACTTAAAGCGCGTTTAACAGCGCCCATGTTGGCCAAGCATCTGCAGGCAGCCCCAACCCGCTTTGAACCTCTTGCACGGCGCGGCGCGTTTGAGCGCCCAGAATGCCATCAAGTTTGCCGACATCATAGCCCAGATCGCGCAGAGCGCTTTGCAAGCTTTTCATTTCCGCTCTGTTCAACCCGGGATCTTCAAGTTCGAACCCATAGCGCGGGCTTCCTTCGAGCAAGGTGGCAAAATAAGCAGCCGTGGTCACGTACACAAAGCTTTGGTTCCATTCGAAATACACATGAAAATTCGGATAAGCGATAAAGGCGGGTCCAAACCGGCCTTGGGGCAAAATAATGGAGCTTTCCAGATCAGCTGGATAGAGCGGCTGGTTGGCCCCTTGGACCCCCAAAGCCGCCCAGTTGGACACTGGTTTTTGGGAATCCAGCCCGGTCAGGCTCCAATCCATATCAAAGGGTAAAATCACCTCTTGCAGCCAAGGCTGCGCAGCTCTCCAGCCCATATTTGACAACATTTTGGCGCCAGACATCAAAGCATCGGCAGGCGAGGATCTCAGATCAACAAGCCCATCCCCATCCCCATCAACGCCATTGTCCAAAATATCTTGGGGCAGCATTTGCACCATGCCGATTTCGCCCGCCCAAGCCCCTTGCGTTGTTTCTGGGTTAAACTCATCCCTTAAAAACAGCTCTAATGCGGCAAAGATTTGCGGCCGAAATAGCTCTGGTCGCCGGCAATCATGAGCCAAGGTGACCAAAGCATTGCGCGTATTATAATTGCCCTGAAACGCGCCGAAATCGGTTTCAAAGGCCCAAAATGCCAATAAAACTCCTGGGGGAATGCCGTAGAGATCTTCAATCTGATCAAAAATATACTTATGTGTCGTCGCATTTTTTTGTCCATGTGCCATCCTGTGATCGCTGATTAATTTTCCAGAGAATTCGATAAAGGGCAGCTGGAAAATGGCCTGTGCCCGATCGGCTTTTAGCACCTTTGGACTGTGTTCAACCGTTTGAAAAAATTCATTGACCTGCGCGACTGGCGCCCCTTTGGTTTGCGCTTCGCGCTTTAATTGCGCAACAAAATCGGCAAAATCACCACCACAGGATTGTGCATATATTGGGCTGCTAAAGAGCAGAGGCAGGCTGAGTATCGCAGCGCTTGCAAGGCGGGTAAATGTCCAATTGATAAAGCGCATTACGGCCTCCTTTTCCCTCGCGGATTGATCCCTGATTAACGGAAAGTTGCTTACAAGATTGCACTTATCACCACCAACGCCAAGAGCGCGGCCCAGCTTTTCCAAAGAATATCAACCGAGCGTTCAATTTCATAAGCATCCGGATGGCGGCTGCCGTTTGGATGGATCCAGGCAAAATCTGTTAGGCGCCCGTGATAGCTGCGGGGGCCGGCCAAGGCCACGTTGAGCGCCAATGCCATTGCAGCTTCGGGCCAACCGGCGTTTGGAGAGGCATGGGTTTTGGCATTCTCTGATAGTTTTCTCAGGCCGCTCCAATGCCCAGAGACCAGCAATATAATCGCGGCGCTGAGCCGTGCGGGAATAAAATTCAGCACGTCATCAAAGCGCGCTGCGGCCCATCCAAATTCTTGCAGCTCTTTGGTTTTATATCCGATCATACTATCGGCCGTGTTGGTGAATTTATACAGTAACATTCCGGGAAGCCCGCCGATTAAAAAGTAAAACGCCGGTGCCACCACCCCATCTGAGAAATTCTCAGCTCCGGATTCAATTCCGGCCCTGGAAATTTGGGCAATGTTCATCTGCGAGGTATCGCGCCCCACGATCCTGCTGATCGCATTGCGGCCTTGGGTCAGGGAAAGACGCAGGCCTTTGGCCACCGCGATCACATGTTGAACCAAGGATTTATGCGCAAGCAAGCTGGCGGCAATCAACGTCTCAAAGATTGGGCCCAGGAGGCTGAGTAGAAAGCCAAGGCCAATTGCGATACTGAGCCCAAGCAAAAGAAGAGCAATGCCTTTTTGTTTGCGATTGGCACCGGAGTTAAGGCGTTTTGTGCCGGCAGAAATAAAATTGCCCATCAAAATGGCCGGATGACGCACCCGCGACCACAGCCACTCCGGCTCGCCAAGAACTGCATCAAGGATCAGCGCAAAAAACAAAAGCCAAGCCATTATGACAGTGCCTTTTCGATCCGCGCCCAGTGGGATTGGGCCGGTAGGCCCAGCCGCAGAAAGCTTTTAGAATAGGGAAAGATGCGGCTCCAAATATGGTGCTGCCCAAGCTTGGCTTGCCAGGCCTTGGCATCGCGCAGCTCATAGAGGCGAAACAGGCTACAGCCTCCGCGCAATTTCGCGCCTTTGGCGAGCATCAATTTGTCTAGCCGGGCGGCGTCTGCCTGCAGGCGCCTGCGGGTGTTCTGAGCCCAGGTTGGATCAGACAGCGCTGCAGCTCCCATGCGTAAGGCTGGCCCAGACACGGCCCAGGGTCCGAGCCGGTTTTCGAGCTGTTCTAAAACGGGATCGGATCCTATTGCAAAGCCCAAGCGCAGCCCAGCAAGGCCCCAAAACTTGCCAAAGCTTTTTAAGATTATGCGCCCGGGGTTTCCCGCTTCAGCGATCAAACTGTCTTGCGGGGTTACGTCGCAAAAGCTTTCATCAATGATGCAAATAGGCCGCGTTAACTCTTTCGCGCGCCACAATCGGCCATCGGGGTTATTTGGATGCACCACGACCTGCGCCGCCTGGGCGCTATCGGAAACGCGCCATCCGGCGGCGGTAAAGGCGGCTTGATGCTCATTATAGGTTGGGTGCGCGATCGCCACTTGGCTGGGTGGCAGCAAACTGGGCAAGGCCGCGATCGCCGCGGATGCGCCCGCGGTGGCAACCACATGCGCGGTGTTTGGAATCGACCAAAATTCGCGTGCGGCCGCGATCAGGTTATTATGGGCGGATGTACTGGGTAATCTTTGAAAATCATCTGCTGAAAAAGGTATAACAGGATAAGGCACGGGGTTAATCCCGGTTGACAAATCGATCCAATCTTCTGGCAGCCCCCCATAAAGCGCGCAAGCGGTTTCAAGCTGTCCGCCATGATCCCTTGGCTGTGTTTTTCCTGTTGAGTCAAACATATTTCATCCGTCTTTATGCGCAGCACGAGAAGTCTATTCGGCGATTGGTTTCAAGTTCTTTCAAAATGATTAACATTTTATGCGATCATTAACCTTTTGTTATCACTTTTTGCGTTGATAATCGATCAATTCCTTTCTTTTTCTGGTGTCGGTGCGGGGGTCTTATGAGGGTGCTTATTGTTGAAAGTCATTTTGAATTGGGGTGTCTTTGGGAGCGCGCCCTGCAGCGCAGCGGTGCGGATGTATGTTTTGCACGATCACAACCTGAGGCGGTCAAAGCGCTAATGCAAGATGATTTTGACATTATAGTTTTAGATCTGGTGCTGAAAAACGGCAGCGCTTTCGCCATTTCAGATTTTGCCAATTATCGCCGACCTAAAGCGCGTGTGGTTTTTGTGACCAATACAAGTTTCTTTTCGGATGGCTCGATTTTTCAGCATTGTTCGAACGCTTGCGCCTATTTGCAAAGCGAAACGCCGCCAGATGATCTAGTGGCGATGGTCGAGCATTATGCAGAGCGCGCATAGAAAAGTGGCGCGGCTTGGCGGGGTTTGGCGGGTATCCCCCGGCTGTTTGTCAAAGCCCTCGCTCGGCCGGTATTGGCGGGCTGTTTTTCTAGATAAGCTGCGATTCGCTGTGGTATTTTACAGGCGCAGAGCCTGTGCAATTTCATCAAGAGTTAGCCGCATACATTTTTTTAAAATGATATTTTGTTGTATTTGCGCCATAGTTACCCGGCACGTTTCACACTTACCTTTAAAAGCAAATTTTTTAACCGTGGCGGGAATTTGGCGCAATAAAACGAGAGTTGGCGTGGCACCTGCAGGCATCCACAAGATCTTGTAGGCTTCCACAATGGAGCTGGGGGTCTCTTGCGCGGCGTCGTAAAGCCTAAGCGATTTTTCTAATCGGCAGAAGCGTTTGGCATTTGGAAACTATTGATACGCCGGGATCTTGAAAATTTGCGGCTCTGCGCCAGAATTTCCGAAACAATATGGGAAGAGCCGATGAGCACATTTTTATCGCGAGACGTACAGCAGGGCCTTGATCGGGCACGGGCGGATGAATTGAAGCGTAAAAGCCGTTTTCGGGTTCAGTTTGACGGTGAGATTTATCCCATCTTGAAGCTTTGGGAGACAGGCTTTGTCATCTCTGCCGAGGGAGCGCCGCCTATGCGTGGCTTGGTTGATGTGTTTAACGGCGCGACACATGTCTATCAATGTTTGATTGTTGCCTCGCAAGAAGAGCACGGCGAAGTCCATTTCGAATTTAAACGGAACACGGTGGCGTTAGATCGCCCGCCTTTGGATTTTGAGCAACGTCACGATGCCCCCGTGGCTTTGCTGAACTGAGCTTTACTGCAAGTCGCTAAAGGCGGTTTGTAATCGCCTGACGGCCTCTTCGATTTGTTGTTTGGGAAGGGCTAAGTTGAATCTTAAAAAATAATCGCCGCCAGTGCCGAACGTGGCCCCGTGATTGGCCGCAATTTTAGCGCCTTTCTCGACGCGGGTAGAAATTTCTTGCGGTGTCATGCCGGTATCTGTGAAATCTATCCAAGATAGATAGGTGGCTTCAAGCTGCATCGCCTTGGCGCCAGGAATCGCGTTTAGCCCCGTTTCAAATATGGCCCGGTTTTCATTTAAATAGCGCATTAAACCATCAATCCATAAAGCCCCGTCAGGGCTATAGGCTGCTGTGGCCATCACGATGCCAAAACTATTTGGGCTGAGCGCGAGCGCGCGCATTCTCGCCCCAAATCTTGCCCGCAAATTGCGATCCTCGATAATCACATTGCCGGTGTGGCATCCTGCAATATTAAACGATTTCGTGGTCGCGGTCATCATCACCAGCCGGTCGCGGATACTGGCATCGACCAAGGGCATCGCGATATGCTTGTTACCCGGATAGATCAGATCATGGTGGATTTCATCCGATACAATAATAAGGTCATGGCGTTTTGCAAAATCGGCAATGCCTTGTAATTCGGCTTTGCTCCAAACCCGGCCTCCGGGGTTTTGCGGCGAGCATAGAACCAGCATTTTCTCTGTTCCAGTAAGCAGGCTGTCATACCGTTCGAAATCAAATTCATAGCGGCCTTGGTTATTTACCATTGGGCATTCTGTAATCGCTCGGCCACTGGCTTTTATAATCCGGTAAAAGCTGTGATAGACAGGGGAGAAAAGAACCACGCTATCGCTGGCCTCGGTAAAGCTTTCAACGCACATTGCGATGCCATTGCCCAAGCCATGGGTGGTGAAAATCCAATCGGGGTTAACCTGCCAGTTATGGCGGGTCTCCATCCACCAACAGATTGCCTTGTGATAGTGATCAAGCGCGCCATAATAGCCGTAAATACCGTGAGCGGCCATGTCTTGCACGGCCTGCTGCACGCAAGCGGGGGGACGGAAATCGCCATCGGCAACCCACATGGCCAACCCATCTGTTGGCGAAACGCCGTATTTGGCCTCCATATTATCCCATTTGTCACAGTTTGAACCGCGCCGGTCTATCTGCTCGTCAAAATGCATCCAACTCTCCCAAAAGTGCGGTATCAACCCTATCGTATTGCGGCTTTTGCGCAAGAGCCGTTGCAACCGCTTTGGGTTTGTCTTACAGCACGCGCATGATCAGACCTATTCTTTTTCACCCCGATCCACGCTTGAAAAAAGCCTGCTCCGATGTTGTGGATATTACGGATGCGGTGCGAGGCTTGGCAGAGGATATGTTGGAAACGATGTATGATGCGCCTGGCATTGGCTTGGCCGCGCCGCAAATCGGCGTGTTAGAGCGGATTGTGGTTTTGGATTGCGTCAAAGAAGACGGCGCGGCGCCAGATCCAAAAATTATGATAAACCCGCAGATTATTGCCCAATCGGACGAGACAAATATATATGAAGAAGGGTGTTTATCGATCCCCGAACATTTTGCCGAAGTGACGCGGCCCAGGGAAGTTGAAGTGCTCTGGTTTGACCAAAATGGGGCGGAGCATAAAGCGGGGTTTGACGGTCTTTGGGCCACCTGCATTCAGCATGAAATTGATCATTTGAATGGCAAGCTTTTTATCGATTATTTAGGCGCGATCAAACGTCAGATGATCACGCGTAAAATGCAGAAATATAAGCGTGAGATCGCGCGCGGCAAGGCCGAATAAGCATGGGTGTGCGGCGCTGTTTGGCTTGGCCCGATCCGCGCCTGCGGCGACCTGCCGAGGCTATTTCAGAGATCACAGAAGATATTCATGCCCTTTGGATAGATATGATCGATACAATGGAGGCCATGCCTGGGGTCGGTTTGGCGGCGCCGCAAATTGGCAAAATGCTGCGCCTGGCTGTGATTGACGCCTCAGAGGCGCGCGGGCAAGCCATTTGTATGGCAAATCCGCAAGTGCTTCATGCGTCGGTCGAGCTGCGCAGCCATGAAGAGGCCAGCCCGAATTTACCAGGGGTTAGCGCGCAGATTAAACGACCACGTGCAATCACCGCGCGCTTTTTAGATTCACAAGGTGCCCTGCAGACTAAAGATTTCGTTGGCTTATGGGCCACCTCTTTGCAGCATCAAATAGATCATTTGAATGGAAAAATGTATTTTGACCATCTGTCGAAAACGCGGCGCGATATGTTGCTTCGCAAAGCAAGGAAACTGTCATGAGGTTGATTTTTATGGGCAGCCCGGCGTTTTCCGTACCGGTCTTAGAGGCGTTGGTTGCCGCAGGGCATGAGATCGTTGCGGTGTATACACAGCCGCCCAGGCCGGCAGGGCGGGGCAAAAAACAACGCCCTTGTGCTGTGCATGCGCGCGCGCTTGCGTTAACGCTTGACGTGCGTCATCCGGCCTCGTTGAAACAGGCTGAGGAGCAAGCTGCTTTTTCTGCGTTGCGGGCGGATGCGGCGGTGGTGGTGGCTTATGGGCTGTTGCTGCCGCAAGCGCTGCTGGATGCGCCAACGCATGGATGTTTGAATATTCACGCCTCTTTATTGCCGCGTTGGCGCGGAGCCGCGCCGATCCATCGGGCAATTATGGCGGGTGATCGCGAGACCGGCATCTGCATTATGCAAATGGAAGCTGGCCTCGATACCGGGCCGGTTTTATATCGAGAAACGATTTCAATCGCGTCAGATGAGACAACCGCCGCGCTGCAGGAACGTTTATCTGATCTTGGCGCACGGGCAATTGTGCAGAGTTTGCAGGATTTGTCTCAGTTGCAAGCACGGCCACAATCTTCAATTGGCGTTTGCTACGCGCATAAAATTGACAAAAGCGAAGCGCAGATTGATTGGTCTTTGCCGGCAGAAATTTTGGATCGCCAAATCCGCGGCTTATCGCCCTTTCCGGGTGCTTGGGCAATGCTGCGCGGTGAGCGTGTGAAGTTTTTAGGATCTGCGCTGATGTCAGCTGAGCCGCCATTGGCCGCTGCGGGCACTGTTCTTGATGATGATCTTGGCATTGCATGTGGGTCTGGTGCGCTGCGGATTACGCGGCTGCAGAGGGCTGGGAAATCTGCGCAATCATCCGCTGATTTTTTGCGCGGAACGCCAGTTATTGCCGGTGAGCAGCTGGTCTAGAGCCTAAAAATCGACCGCCAAGCCTTTTTTCTCCCAATCTCCATAGCGTACGGGTTCCGGCCCATCGCGTCCACCCAGCTCTTTTGGAAGAGGGGTGCTTTTGGCGGCTTGGCGGCGCGCTTCGGCTTCGGCCAAGGCACGGATCGCGGCGGCGGGCAGATCTTCGCGGTCTTGAGTCACTCGGGGCTTTCCTCTTTGTGGTGAGATAGATATACGCTCGGCTCTGACAAAAGCAAGGATGTGACGATGGTAAAACCTCACCTTTCGCCAAGGGCGGCCGCCGTGCAGCTGCTGAATGGGGTCTTGCTTGAGGGCAAATTGATTGCAGAATTACTTGCCGAAAATATATTAGCGCCGCTGGCGCCTGAGGCGCGCGCGCGCGCGCAGCGCTTGGCGCTGGAGACGCTGCGCGGGCTAGAGCGCGCCGACCGTTTGCTGGCCAAACATATCCGCAAAAACCCGCCGCTTGGCGTGCGTAATATCCTGCGTCTGGCGGTTGTCGAGCTCTGCCGAGGGGGCGATGCGCATGGGATCGTGAATGAAGCCGTTGCGCTTGCGGGCTACAGCAAACGCACAGCCTCGTTTAAAGGTTTGATAAATGCGGTGTTGCGCAAATTGGCGCAAACTGGCCAGGAAGATTGGCAGAAGTTGCGCGTGCCGCGGCTGCCCTCTTGGCTGCGTCAGCCTTTGGTTGAGGCCTATGGGGCCTCGGCGATGGGGGCAATTGAACAGGCGCATTTCAAGCCGGTTCCGATCGATATAACGCTGAAAGATCCCGCGCGCGCTGCCGATTGGGCCGCGCAGTTGAATGGCACTGTGTTGCCAGGTGGCAGCATCCGCCTTAGCGCAGAGGGGGCGCTGACCGCCCGCCCCGGATTTGCCAGTGGAGATTGGTGGGTGCAAGATGCAGCTGCGGCTCTGCCAGTGCGGTTGCTTGGCGATTTATCGGGTCAAAAGGCTTTGGATCTTTGCGCCGCTCCGGGGGGTAAAACCATGCAGCTTAGCGCTGCTGGCGCCAGCACCACGGCGCTTGATATTTCGCAATCCCGATTGCAGCGCTTGCATGAAAATTTAGACAGAACGGGTCTAATGGCTGATGTCATTGTGGCGGATGCACGGGCGCATGGGACTACCGGTTATGATGTGGTTGTGTTGGACGCGCCATGTTCTGCCACCGGAACCATCCGGCGCCATCCTGATCTGCCCTTCGCCAAAGATGGGGCACAGTTTTCAGCGCTTTTTGATCTTCAGGCGCAATTATTGGACCACGCTTTGGAGCGCATGGCGGCACATGGGCGGTTGGTTTATTGCACGTGTTCGCTGCTGCCGGATGAGGGTGAAGCGCAGATCGAGAACGCGTTACAAAAGCATTCGGGCCTGCGCGTGGATCACAGCGCATTGGACAAGGATTTTATCGCACAAGAATGGCGGGTTGCAGAATTAGGGCTGCGGTTGCGACCCGATTTTTGGGTAGAGCATGGCGGTATGGATGGCTTTTTCATCACAGTGTTGCGCTGGGCGTAACATGCGGATTTGCCGCGTGACTTGTCAGAGCGCGTTTTCTATGCTGCACATGGGCCAATGCAAGCGCCAAGGGGCATAGAATATGGCGGCGTCTGACAATTTTTCTTCACGCTATAGGCGTTTGGTCGACAGGCTAACCGCACGCTGGATTGGCCTAAGATCATTTCCAGTGACCGACTTAATTGAGGTCGAACCACGTTCGATTGGCAGCCCCGAATTGGGCCGGCAAATTCTGTCGGGTCAATTTGTTTTGCAGGGTCATCAGGTGGATTTGCAGCAAAATGCTTTGTGGGATCTGAGCCTGTCTGACCAGGCGGCGATCTTGGATCTTCATGGATCGGTTTGGCTGGATCATTTGGCAGCATTGGGAGGCCGTAAAAGCGGGGCGACGGCGCAGGCGTGGGTGGATCTGTGGATCGATCGCTTTGGGCGCGGCGGTGGCCCTGGATGGCGGGCCGATATCGCCGGTCGGCGGGTTTTGCGTTGGTTACATCACAGCGTGATGCTGCTTGATGGCGCGGATCCAAGCCGACGGGCGGATTTTTTAGAGGCTCTTGCCAAGCAAGCTGTGTTCATCTCGAAAAGATGGCCCTCTGTATCGCCGGGTTTGCCGCGCTTTGAAGCCTTGGCGGGTTTGATTTCCGCAGCGCTTGCGATCAAGTTTTTGCACCCTTTGGTGGCGCCGGCAACGCGGGCTTTGGCGCATGAATGCCGCGTTCAAATTGACGCCACCGGCAGTATTTTTTCGCGCAATCCCGAAGAGCTTTTGGATATTTTTTCACTTTTAAGCTGGACGGCAGCGGCGTTGCGCGCCGCCGGTTGGACCCCCGCCGATTTGCACTTGGATGCGATTCAACGGATCGCTCCGACATTGCGTATGCTGCGCCATAAAGACGGCGGATTGGCTCGCTTCCATGGCGGTGGCCGCGGATTTTCGGGGCGGCTTGATCAAGCCTTGGCAGCCTCGGGCAGCCGGGGGTTTCCCCAGAGCGGTTTGGCAATGGGCTTTGCCCGGTTAAGCGCGGGCGGCAGCAGCGTGTTGATCGATGCCGGGGCCTTGCCGCAGGGGCGGGCTTCGATCAACGCGCATGCCTCAAGTTTGGCCTTCGAGCTCACTTCTGGGCGCCATCCGGTGATCGTGAATTGCGGGTCGGGGCGGCGCTTTGGCGAAGATTGGCGTAGAATTGGGCGCGGCACCGCATCGCATTCTACCCTTGTTATCGAAGATTTTGTCAGCGCTGAACTGGGCCCGCGTTTATGGTTTTCCGGCCAGCGCCGCGATGCTTTGGT
This sequence comes from Rhodobacteraceae bacterium IMCC1335, assembly GCA_039640495.1. NCBI lineage: Bacteria > Pseudomonadati > Pseudomonadota > Alphaproteobacteria > Rhodobacterales > Paracoccaceae > Rhodobacteraceae bacterium IMCC1335. The sequence goes on along the minus strand of CP046864.1, from coordinate 3,325,106 downwards.
AAATGGGCCGTCTGAATTTCCAAGCGCGTTATCAATATCGACAGCAGGGCAAAAATTTGAAGGTGGCCATAATGGGTTTCTCGCAAAAACAGGCCTAACCCATGCCCGAACGCTCACTTTATCGCCAGATGGGGATTTGCTCAGTGGTGAAGAGGTTTTGATCGCGGTTACTGCGCGCGATAAGTTGCTGTTTGAGCAATCTATGCGGCGCCAAGGCTTGCAAGGGTTTTCCTGCAAGCTTCGGTTTCATTTGCATCCCGATATTGTTGTCAGAATCCATCCCACGGGAGGGCAGGCGGTGCTGATATTGCCAAATTCTGAAACCTGGTCTTTAAGCACTGACGCGACGGTTAAGCTGGCTTTGGAAAGCAGCGTGTATCTTGAGCGCCAGGCTTTACAGCCGCGGGCCACAAAACAGGTGGTTTTATCTCAGAGCGCAATAAGCTATGCGACACGCATCAAATGGGTTCTTACCAGAACCCGCCCCCCTGAACAATTAAGGCGTGAGCGCGAACGTGAGATGCGTTACGCCATCCAGACATAAAGTGGAAAAATATATATGACCGATTTGTTTCCCGTTCGCCGCGCTTTGATTTCCGTTTCTGATAAAACCGGCTTGGTTGAGCTTGCGCATGTTTTGGCGGCTAGCGGTATCGAACTCCTTTCAACCGGCGGCAGCGCAAAAGCGTTGCGGGATGCGGGGCTTGAGGTGCGGGATGTCGCAGAGGTGACAGGGTTTCCCGAGATGATGGATGGCCGGGTGAAAACTTTGCATCCAAATGTGCATGGCGGGTTGCTGGCATTGCGCGATAATGCGGATCATGTTGCGGCGATGCAAGCGCATGGGATCGGCGGGATTGATTTATTGATTGTCAATTTATACCCGTTTGAAGAAACCGTTGCTGGGGGCGGTGATTACGCGACCTGCGTTGAGAATATCGATATTGGGGGTCCAGCCATGATCCGGGCTGCCGCTAAGAACCATGGCTTTGTGACAACCGTGGTGGATGTGCAGGATTATGAGGCGCTTTTGGCTGAGTTGGACGCGCAAGATGGACAAACATCCCATACGTTTCGCCAAAAAATGGCGCAACGGGCCTATGCACATACGGCCGGATATGACGCCGCAGTCTCCACTTGGATGGCACGGGCTTTGGGAGAACCGGCGCCAAGCCGCCACAGCCTATCGGGCCGTTTGGCGCAAAGGTTGCGGTATGGTGAAAACCCGCATCAATCGGCCAGCTTTTACGTGGATGGCAGCGGCAGGCCGGGCGTTGCAAGCGCAATCCAGCATCAAGGGAAAGAATTATCCTATAATAATATTAATGACACGGATGCGGCTTTCGAATTGGTGAGCGAGTTTGCGCCTGAAGACGGGGCCGCTTGCGCCATTATCAAACATGCCAACCCCTGCGGTGTGGCGCGTGGTGCTGATTTAAGCGCCGCTTATCGGGCTGCTTTTGATTGTGATCGGACCAGTGCATTTGGTGGTATCGTGGCGTTTAACCAAGCTTTGGATGCGCGCACTGCGCAAGAAATAACCGGTATTTTCACTGAAGTGGTGATCGCGCCAGATGCGACGGCGGAAGCGAAGGAGATCTTTGCCGCCAAGAAAAATCTTAGGCTTTTGACAACGGGCGCCTTGGCAGATCCGGCAACCGCCGCGCAGCTTATTCGGCAAGTGTCAGGGGGGTTCTTATTGCAAGACAAAGACAATGGGTTGCGTCTGCAACAGGATCTATCGGTGGTCACCAAACGTGCGCCGAGTGAACAGGAAATGGTGGATCTTCTGTTCGCGTGGAAAGTTGCCAAACATGTGAAGTCAAACGCGATCGTCTATGTGAAAGAGGGCGCAACGGTTGGCGTGGGTGCAGGGCAGATGAGCCGGGTTGACAGCTGCCGTATTGCCGCGCGCAAAGCGCAGGATATGGCCGAGCTGCTCGGGTTAGAAGCGCCTTTAACGCAAGGCTCGGTTGTGGCCTCTGATGCCTTTTTTCCTTTTGCAGATGGGTTGCTAACCGCTGCAGAGGCGGGTGCAACGGCGGTTATACAACCTGGCGGATCCATGCGCGATGAGGATGTGATTGCAGCGGCTGATGCGGCCGGATTGGCGATGGTGTTTACCGGCATGCGGCATTTTAGGCATTGAACATGACTAAGCTCATGGCTCTCACAGCCGTTATAGGTTTTGCGGTTGATCAGATCAGCAAGCTCTATGTGGTGTTTTTGCTTGACCTCATAAACCTGCAAGAGATTGATGTTTTCGCGCCCTTTTTGAATTTACGAATGGCCTGGAATTATGGGGTTAATTTTGGTCTGTTTTCGGGCCAATCTGAGATTCAAAGAATTGTGCTGATTTTGATTGCGCTGGGGATTTCTGCCGTCGTAGCGTTCTGGGCTATCCGGCATGGCAGCGGGCGGTTAACGCCAGTGGCGGCGGGGCTTTTAATTGGCGGCGCGCTTGGCAATGCCCTAGACCGGATGATCTATGGTGCAGTAGTCGATTTTTTAAACATGTCGTGTTGCGGTATCGAAAACCCTTTTGTTTTCAACCTCGCAGATGTGGCGATTTTTCTGGGTGCCATCGGGCTGATGTTTGCGCCGCAACCGCAAGATCCGACTATAGCCGATCGTAATAAAAACGGATAAAAGACAAGAGGAGTGGATTAGATGAGGGTGATAGAAATGTTTCGGGTGGCGGGTGTTGCGGGTGTGATCGGTTTTGTGCTGATGGGCTGTAGTTCGAGCGGTTCGATATCCGATCAATACGGGGCGGTCAGTATTGAACCGATAGAGGCAGGTTTGGCACCAAACAAACCCCTCGAGCAGCCCAGCAATTTGGATGCGCTGCCGGAGCCCACGCCAGGGGGAAGCAATCTCGGTGATCCAGAGCCGCGCCCTGTTATCGAGGCTGCAGCGCAGGAGCAGGAAGTAGAAGCCAAGACGTATAAACCCGGCGAGCCGCGCCCAATATCTGAATTGATGGATGCTTTGAACGCAGGTCTTAAAGATATGGAGCAGCGGATAAATGACAGGTTGAGTTCGAATTAAAGCGGCTCAGAGATAGGCTCCGTTTTGATTTCAAAACATTGTGTTCTGCCTTGCCTATTGCAACCTGACGCTTATCTGTTTCACAAAGATTAGGAGAAAGTGATGTCTCATTTCAGGCGTGGCTGGCTAGCTCTGTTATGCGTTTTGGTGCCGTTTGCGGTGGGCGCTCAAGCCGAAAAAGTCAGCAATTTCAGGCTAGAAAACGGTTTAGATGTGGTGGTGATCGAGGATCATCGCGCGCCGGTGGTGGTGCATATGCTGTGGTATCGCGCGGGCTCTGCTGATGAGATATTAGGCTCATCCGGCGTGGCGCATTTTCTCGAACATCTCTTGTTTAAAAAAACCAACCTTTTGGCCTCAGGAGAGTTTTCGCGGATCGTTGCGGAAAATGGCGGTAGTGATAATGCCTTCACCAGCGCCGATTATACCGCTTATTTTCAACGCGTGGCCAGTGACCGTTTGCCGCTTATGATGCAGCTAGAAGCAGATCGCATGGTGAATTTGCAGCTTGATGAAGCCGATATTATTACCGAGCGTGATGTGATTATTGAAGAGCGGAACCAGCGCACTGAAAGCAGCCCCGGCGCTTTGTTTTCCGAGCAGCGCATGGCAGCACAATATATGCAGCATCCCTATGGCAGGCCGATCATTGGCTGGAGGCATGAAATGGAAGGTTTGGGCCTACAAGACGCGCTGACTTATTATCGGCAGTTTTATGCGCCCAACAATGCCGTTTTGATTGTGGCCGGCGATGTTGATCCCACCCGCGTGAAACAACTTGCGCAAGACACTTATGGAAAAATTGCGCCGAACCGCGATTTGAAAAACCGCCAGAGGGTGACAGAACCCCCTCAAACGGCCGCGCGGCGGCTGGTTTTTTACGATCAGAGGGTGGCGCAGCCTTATGTCATTCGGACCTATCTTGCGCCAGAACGCAACAGTGGTGCCCAACGCTCTGCGGCGGCACTTAAACTGTTAAGCGATCTTCTGGGGGGTGGCCAAACGTCATGGTTTAGTCAAAGGCTGCAATTTGAAACTCAAACGGCCGTCTACACCAGCGCCTTTTTTGGTGGCACCTCTTTGGATCAAACCACTTTTGGGTTGGTGATTGTGCCCTCTGAGGGGGTTGGTTTGCAAGAGGCTGAAGCTGCTTTGGACAAAGCGATTGCCGATTTTATCGATCAGGGTATCGATATAGAACAATTAGAACGCTTGAAAAAACAATTTCGCGCCGCAGAAATTTACGCGCAAGACAGCGTGCAAGGCTTGGCAAATGCCTATGGCCGGGCCTTAACATCCGGTTTAACGCTTGAAGATATCCACGCTTGGCCTGACATCGTCCAATCGATCCAGCCAGATGAAATTTTAGCGGCTGCGCGTGAAGTCTTTGACAAGCGCAAATCTGTCACAGGTTGGTTGTTAAAAGCCGAGGAGACCACGCAATGAGATGCGTTCTGTTTTTTTTAATGGCCGGTTTCGCAACGCTGTGCCAAGCGGCCACGGATATTCAGGTGGTCACATCGCCTAATGGCCATAAAGCATGGTTGGTGGAAGAGCGCGGTATTCCTTTTGTCGCGCTTGAACTGCTGTTTGATGGTGGGGCGTCTATTGAGCCTGCTGAACAGCGCGGGGGCGTCAATCTTATGATGGCGTTGCTTGAGGAAGGTGCCGCCAATATGGATGCGCAGGCTTTCACCAAAGCGAAGGAAAACCTTGCCGCCTCTTTCTCTTATCAAACCTATCCAGATTCAGTTTCGGTTTCGGCGCGGTTTCTAACCGAAAGCCAAGATCAATCTGTGGGTCTTTTGCGTCAAACATTGCTGGAGCCACGGTTTGATATAGATGCGATAGAGCGGGTGCGGGCGCAGATTATTGCGGGGTTAAAATCTGATGCCAAAGACCCGGCTGAAATCGCACGGGCAGCGTTTAATCAAGAGGCCTTTGGACTTTCGCACCCTTATGGAAGCGATTTAAGCGGGCGCATCAGCACCGTAGAGGCGCTGACTCGCGATCACATTGTGCAGGCGCATCAAAATGCGCTTGTGCTGGATCGGATCCGCATTTCTGCTGTTGGCGATATTGGAGCAGAGGATTTGGGGCGGCTGCTGGATGCGCTGCTTAAAGATATACCGGCCCAAAGCGCTTGGCCTTTGCCAAAAGATGCCGAGTTTTCGCTGGCAACGGGTGTTGAAATTGTTCCCTTCCCAACCCCACAATCGGTTGCGCTGTTCGGGCATCTGGGCCTAGATCGCGATCACCCTGATTTTTTTGCGGCTTACATTCTCAATCACATCTTTGGTGGCAGCGGGTTTGAAAGCCGTTTGATGCAGGCGTTGCGCGAAGAGCGCGGATTAACCTATGGGGTGTCCACGTATTTGGCGTCTCGGAAATATGCAGATTTATTACTCGGCCAGTTTGCATCTGCCAATGACCGCATGGCCGAAGCAGTGGATATCTTGCGCGAGGAATGGGATGAAATCGCCCGTAATGGTATTTCTGAAACAGAGCTGCAATTGGCGCAGACCTATCTTACAGGCGCCTATCCGTTGCGTTTTGATGGCAATGCGCAGATCGCTCAAATTTTGGTTGGCATGCAACAACAGGGGTTGCAACCGAGCTATTTGCAAAACCGCAATAAAAAGGTGATGGCAGTGACGTTGCAGCAGGCAAACCGCGTTGCCAAAGAATTGTTTCGCCCGGAATTATTGCGCATGTTCATTGTCGGTGAACCGGAAGACCTTTAGCCGGTAAAGGGTTCAAAGGCAGGCTATATAAACGGTGATCTGCGATTGCCATGCGTCTTTGTGCAATTGAAATTTGTCGCCTTGCGTCAGAATACGTTGTGATTTTGAAGCGTATCATCATAAAAGGTCGCAGATTGCTGCGTGAAACAGGCTGGATCTTGAGATAGGCTCTGGGTTAGACAGGTCATGGTTTACAATGGTTTTCAGGCCTGATTGCAGCGCGTATAAGGAATAAAAATGGTATCTCCCTCATATTATAAACCTTCGGGTGGGCTTGCGCCGCAAAGCCAGTTGATCACTGGGCGCGCTGTTTTTAACACGTCTTATGCCGTGATCCCTGGCGGAACCAACAGCGATATTGTCACCAGTTTTCTACCCTTTTGGACGGGTATGCGGATGTGGGTTTTGGCGCGGCCTCTTTCTGGGTTTGCGGAAACATTCAGCCAATCGATTGTTGAGTTAACCCCCGGGGGCGGCAGCGAGCGGCCGGAAACGGATGCCAGTGCTCAGGCGGTGCTTTTCGTTGTATCGGGCAGCATCACCTTGAGCCTATCTGGCGATACGCATGTTTTGTCTCCAGGCGGTTACGCTTATATTCCGGCAGGCTCTGAATGGTCGTTGGTGAATGCGGAAGCAGAGGCTGCGGTTTTCCATTGGATCAGAAAAACCTATCAAGCTGTCGAGGGGTTAGAGGCGCCAGAGGCGTTTGTCTGTAATGAGGCAGATTTTGCGCCGATAGAAATGCCCGGCACGAATGGCGCTTGGGCCACCACGCGGTTTGTTGACCCGGCAGATATGCGCCATGATATGCATGTTAATATTGTCACGCTGCAGGCGGGCGCGGTGATCCCGTTTGCCGAAACCCATGTTATGGAACATGGGCTATACGTTTTAGAAGGCAAAGGCGTATACCGCCTGAATCAGGATTGGGTGGAAGTAGAGGCAGGTGATTTTCTGTGGCTGCGCGCGTTTTGCCCACAGGCCTGTTATGCTGGGGGGCCGGGTCCGTTTCGGTATTTGCTCTATAAGGATGTGAATCGGCAAATGCCGTTATCATAAGAAGGGTGTGCCGGATGTAAGCTGTTGTGTTTTGCGCTTTTTTCTTTGTAAAACACGCAAATTTTAAGGCATAGCCACCTATCCGGTGCCACTATGTTCTTATTTTTATCCCCGATATTTAAAGCGATTTACGTAAAGCTGCCTTGGCAATACCACCCTGCATTGCGGGCGCCACCATGGGCAAAAAACACCCAGAGCTGATCACCCTCTGCGCAGTTGATACGCCAGTAATCTCGCACGCCACTGCGCCAATTTGGATCATCCAGCCACCATTCTGGCGCAATCCGCTCTGGTCCCTGTTGCATCGCTGTGGTTAAAACCCGGTTTCGCCAGCGGAAGCTTGGTGGCACATCGGGTATTTGTTTGGCGCTTACCGGTTCTGGTGGCCATAACAGTTTTGGCCTTGGGCGATCCGGCCTCGGCCAATCCGGCGCTGGTTTTGACCAAGCTGCGGCAAAGACCACAGCTGTTTTCTCGGCAATATGGCTTTCTGCAGGATGCAGGCGGGTTACGTGATCTAAGCCGATCCGCGTTCCCAGCCGCCCAATCAGATCGCTGAGATCGGTGTCAGCCCCTGTGGGCGTGGCGCTGTGATGCGTCTGTTGTAGGGGCGCTGGGGTGGTGCGGAGCGTGATGGGTTCGGTTTGGCTGGCCTCAAGCCGTAACATATCAATGCCAAACCCCATATCAATCGTCTCAAGTTTAAGCAGAAGAAGCGGGCGGATACGCTCGATTGTATGGCCCGCTTGTGCCAATTGAACCCGAATATAAGAAAGAGTTTGATCGGTTTGAAATACTTGTAAGTCAATTTGCCGTGCGCCTTGTCCAGCGGCGCGTAGTTTGTCGCAAAGCCGCGGTAAAAGGCGATCTAAGGCGGCGCGTAAATCTTCAGCCAGACCAATCGGCTCTGGCAAGCTCATGCGCACGCCAAAATGGGGTGGTTTGCGCTGGGCGGATAGGGGTTCAGGAACGCGCCCTAAAGCTTGATCCAATCGCAGCATAAGTTCTTTGCCAAAGCGGCGCGCCAAAGCGGCGCGGGGTTGCCCGCTTAGATCACCGATTTGGCGCAAACCCACGCGGTGCAGATTATGGATTGTAGAGCTTTCTAGGCGCAGCGCGGCCACAGGTAAGGCCGCTAAGGCGCTATGGCTGCCCCCAAGAGGGGCGATTTGCGCTTTTGGTTGTGGATTGCCTGTTGGTACCAGCGCTTGCGCCTGCCTTCGCGGCTGTGAAAAGCGCTGCTTGGGTAATTTTACGCGCGTGGCTCTGGCCTCTTGAGTGAGGGCATCCACATTACGATCCGATTGGTCATGGCTTGGGTGATAATGCGCCAAAGCCCAAGCCGCGCCTATCGTATCGGCCAAACCAAGGCGGGTACTCAGCTGAAAATCTTCGCATTCGCTTGCAATCTGTTTTACAAAGCCATCCTCGCCGCCAAAAAGATGCGCGCAGCCTGTGATATCCATGCAGAGGCCATCATCGGCAGCGGTGGTGACCCAAGGGCTAAATTTTTCCGCCCAGCGGCATAAAGCCAATAAAAATTGGCGTTCGCCGGGTAGGTTGCGCATGCGGGTGATCAGTTTGGGGCAGAGTGCTTGGGCATCGCGCAAAGATTGACCAGGGTGTAATCCAGCAAGGCTGGCGCTGTGTGAAAGCGAAGAGAGCCGCTGTGCCTGCCCGCTCTCTTGCAGGATCGCAAAGGGTAAATCAGCCAGATCATTTTCTAAGCGTAAGAAACGCTCGGCCCCCAATCTGGGAAACCAAAGGGATAAGAAACGGCGCTGTGTCATAGGACGGGTACATTAATTTAGTTCACCTTTTGTTCTATATCGGAGATCTGTGGGATGAGTCGAGTCTGTCTTTATGGCATTTTTATAAAATCATACTGAGGGTTTATTTTTTCCAGTTTGGTTCTATCGAAAACACACAAGATGTTCTGGTTATAAGGAATTCACCATGAAATCACGTATCCATTTGTTTTCTTTCCTAGCGGTCATCGGCTTGGGCCTCACCCCTGCATTTGCGCATGAGGGGGTTAAAAACCCTGCGGTGAAAGCTAGGATGATTTTGATGCAAGAGGTCAAAACATCTTTTGGCCAAATTGGGCAGATGGCGAAAGGCGCGGTGGCGTTTGATGCGAAGGATGCGCAAGCGGCAAAGGCGCGTTTGTTAAATGCTTCTCAAGCTGTTGTAGATAAGTTTCAGGCGAATGAAACAGATCCATTGTCACAAGCCGCGCCAGCTATTTGGAAGAATTGGGATGATTTTGTTGCCAAATCCACCGCTTTTGAGGCCGCTATTGAGGTGCTTGACGTGTCGGACTTGGCCACCTTAAGGGGCGGTATGCGGGCTATAGGCGGTGGATGTATGGCGTGCCACAAAGCCTATAAAACTGATTAAAGGCAAGCCTTTCAGAGGTTTGAAAACGGCATTAAGGCGCCTGAATAATGCGTTGCAGTTTGCTCGAAAATACGGCATCGTTTTCACAAAACTGGGAGGATGATCATGCGTACACGGGCGGCAGTTGCAGTTGCGGCGGGACAACCACTGGAAGTGATGGAGGTAAACCTTGACGGTCCGAAGGCGGGCGAGGTTTTGGTTGAGATAAAAGCAACCGGCATTTGCCATACGGATGAGTTTACGCTGTCAGGCGCAGATCCAGAGGGGATGTTTCCTGCGATTTTAGGCCATGAAGGGGCCGGCGTGGTTTTAGAATGTGGCTCGGGTGTGACCAGTTTGAAGCCGGGGGATCATGTGATCCCGCTTTACACGCCGGAATGTCGAACCTGTGAATATTGTCTGAACCCGAAAACCAATCTGTGTCAGGCCATTCGCGAAACCCAAGGCCGTGGAGTGATGCCCGATGGCACCAGCCGGTTCTCTATGCTCGATGGTACCCCGATACTGCATTATATGGGGTGCTCTACTTTTGCCAACCACACGGTCTTGCCGGAAATTGCGCTGGCCAAAATTAATCCGGACGCGCCATTTGATAAAGTTTGTTACATTGGCTGCGGGGTCACCACGGGCCTTGGCGCGGTGATGAACACTGCCAAGGTTGAAATTGGTAGCAGGGCGATTGTGTTTGGTTTGGGGGGCATTGGCCTGAACGTGATCCAAGGCTTGCGCATGGCCGGTGCAGATCAGATTGTTGGCGTTGATCTGAACCCGGATAAGCGCGATATGGCAGCGCGGTTTGGCATGACCGATTTCGTCAATCCTGCAGAGGTTGAGGGTGATTTGGTCGCGCATCTTGTGGGCCTGACCAAAGGCGGCGCAGATTACACGTTTGATGCCACTGGCAATGTGCAAGTGATGCGCACAGCCTTAGAGGCCGCGCATAAGGGTTGGGGAGAAAGTATCATCATTGGCGTTGCACCAGCGGGGGCTGAAATTTCAACGCGGCCGTTCCAATTGGTCACGGGGCGTGTGTGGCGTGGCACTGCCTTTGGCGGTGCACGCGGGCGTACCGATGTACCTAAGATTGTTGATTGGTATATGGATGGCAAAGTGGAAATTGATCCGATGATCACGCATGTTTTGGATCTTGAGGATATCAACAAAGCCTTTGATTTGATGCATTCAGGCGAAAGTATAAGATCGGTCGTGGTGTTTTAAGCTATCGCTGAGGGAGGTGATTATTGCCTTAAGGCGAGTTCCACTGCTTAACTAATGCCACAAACTCGGCTATTCACATAGTGTATGTGATTTCTGTTGCAGAGTGCGATGTTACCTGTGGATTAAGTTGGTCAAACCGATATCAAGCAAGATAGCCTATCTGCCAAAATGTTTGACCGCCATTTTTCAAAAGCCGAAACGTGATCATTGCCGGTGAGATAAACCATATGAGTGCAAAAAGGGCAGTGGAACATATGCTGGCACTTTCTGAGAAAAGCGATGATCCTATAAACTTGATCATTAGCTCGCCCGGAGGGCATGTTGAATCGGGGGATATGCTGCATAATATGGTTAAATTCATTAAACCAAAAGTGCGCTGTATTGGCAGCGGCTGCGGTGCCAGCGCCGGCGCCCTAATCTTCATTGGTGCGGCTTTAAAAAACTGCTATTGCCTGCCCAATACGCGTTTCTTGCTGCATCAACCCAGCGGCGGCATTGGTGGGCAAGCCAGCGACATGAAAATTCAAACGGAACAAATACGTCAAATGCGGTCCCGATTTGAATTCTTGTTCGCGGCCGCAACAGGCCAAACGCCGCAGAAAATTGCACAAGATACCAAACGCAATTTCTGGCTGACAGCTGAGGCCGCAATCAGCTATGGGTTAGTTGGACAGATAGTCTCTAGCTATGATGCATTAGAATGACGGAAAAGATAAAGATTACCCCTGCGACATCGGCGGATGAAGAACGCATTTGGGCGCTGTTACAGCCGGTGTTCAGCGCGGGTGACACCTATGCGGTTGACCCATTGATCGATCGCGATGCCGCGATCGCCTATTGGATGGAAGCGAATAAAACCGCCTTTATACTTCGCGTTGAAGGGCAAGCCGTTGGAACCTATTATATACGCCCAAACCAGCCGGGGGGCGGTGCGCATATCTGCAATTGCGGCTTTATTACTGCGCCTTCGGCGCGCGGAAAAGGGGTTGCGCGGCGCATGCTCGACCATGCGTTGATTGAGGCCAAGCAGCAGGGGTATCGGGCGATGCAGTTCAATTTTGTTTTGGCCAGCAATCAGCGCGCGCTGGCCATTTGGCAGCGCTATGGGTTTGCAACGATCGGTCGGATTCCGCAAGCGTTTTTGCATCCAAAACAGGGCTATGTTGATGCGCTGATCCTGTATAGATCTTTATAAGAAAACCGCAGCTGCGATGCAGTACCTTTTACGTTTCTTGTACGTGCTGGCACCTATCTGGATGTATAACAGCCGTTGACAGAGCGCTGTTTACGGGCACAAGATAAATGTAAGGGTAAAAATTATATGCGGTTTTTCGTTCATAGGCGCCGGTTCGCGGATTTATCAGAGCAGGAAATATTGGCGCTTGCAATTTCCTCTGAAGAGGATGATGCGCGAATTTACAGTGGTTTTGCGCAGCAATTGCGGGCTGAGTATCCGGATAGCGCGGCTTTGTTTGCTGATATGGCCGAAGAAGAAGATGCCCATCGCCAGCAATTGATTGCGCTTCATGAAACGCGGTTTGGGGCGTTTATTCCGCTGATCCGGCGCGAGCATGTTGCTGGGTTCTATGCCCGTCAACCGATTTGGCTTATGGCCAATTTGGGGATCGAAAAAATTCGCGCGGAAGCAGAAGCGATGGAGCGCAAGGCCGAGGATTTTTATCGAAAGGCAGCGGCGCGCAGCTCTGATGCTGCCAGCCGAAAATTGCTGGGTGATTTGGCGGCCAGCGAAGCCCGCCACAAAGTGCGCGCAGAAGGTCTGTCGCAAAATTTAACCTCCTCAGGGGCAGCTCAAGAAGAAGGGTTTCAAGCCAAGCGCCAGTTCATCCTAACTTGGGTACAGCCAGGCTTGGCGGGTTTAATGGACGGATCTGTCTCGACGCTTGCGCCAATCTTTGCCACGGCCTTTGCCACCCAGAACTCGCATACCACGTTTTTGGTAGGGTTGGCGGCTGCGCTGGGCGCGGGGGTTTCAATGGCTTTTACCGAAGCCGCTTCGGATGATGGGGCATTATCGGGGCGCGGCTCACCTTTGAAACGTGGTTTTGCCGCGGGCGTGATGACAACGATCGGCGGGTTGGGGCATGCGCTGCCCTATTTGATCGCGGATATTTGGACTGCGAATTTGATCGCCTTTATCGTGGTGTTTATCGAATTATGGGCGATTGCCTGGATCCAAAACCGGTATATGCAAACGCCGTTTTTTCGTGCGGCGTTTCAAGTTGTGCTTGGCGGATCCTTGGTGTTTGCGATCGGAATTGTGATTGGCAGCGGATGAAAAGGCTGCGCGGCCTGACGGGGCGGCGACCGGCTGCATAAGATAGTAATTGACGCGCCGCACCTGCCTGATACAGCCTTGCGTTATGATTGATATCTTGCTCAAAACGTTGCCGTTTTTCGCCGTAATTGGCCTGGGTTATTTAACCGGGCGTCGGGGTTTTTTCACTCCCGAAGCTACAGGTTATCTGACAAAGTTTGTCTTTTACTTTGCGCTTTCGGCGTTTTTATTCCGCTTTTCGGCAACGCTGCCTTTCAGCGCGCTCTTGCGTCCAGATTTTATCTTTGCCTATTTAAGCGCATCGGCTTTGGTCTATGGGTTTGCCTTGCTGGTGGCTTTGGGCCGCAAGGTTCCTCTAGACGAAGCTGCGATCGAGGCGCATTGCGCGGTGATTGGCAATGTCGGATTTTTGGGGGTGCCGATGCTGACCTTGCTGATGGGCCCGGAAGCGATTGGCTTTGTGGTCATGGTTCTCGCGGTTGATTTGATATTATTTGGATCTTTAATCGTGTTGTTGATCGTTGGCTCGCGCGAAGGCCAAGTGCGGTTTGCTACGCTTTGGGCGCTTGTTTTAGGATTGCTGAAAAATCCGATGATCATGTCGATTTCTGCGGGGTTTATTTGGTCGGGTCTTGGTATCCCCATCGTGGCGCCGTTGGATGAGTTTCTGTCGATGCTGGGATCTGCGGCAACACCGGGTGCGTTATTTGCGATTGGCGCGTCTTTGGCCTTTAAATCGGCCGAGCGTCTGCAAGTGGCCGCTTGGATTTCATTTTTGAAATTGGTCATGCATCCTGCAGCGGTAGCCATATCGGCGCTTTTTATTTTCCAAGTCGAGTCTTATGCCGCTTCGGTGATGGTGGCGGCCGCAGCCCTGCCTGTGGCGGGCAATGTCTATATTTTGGCGCAGCATTACGCGGTTGCGCCGGTGCGCGTTTCCGCTTCGATCTTGATTTCGACATTTTTCAGCATTTTAACGGTGCCAGCTGTGATCGCTTGGTTCAATTCATGATTGGCGCTGTCGCAGTGTATGCTTGCACCTTGCGCCCAAGCAGCGATATTATCACCCCAAAAGGAAACCTGGATGACTGCCCTTTATATTGATGCCGATGCGTGCCCGGTAAAAAATGAAGCAGAGCGGGTTGCAACGCGCCACAACCTGCGCATGTTTGTGGTGAGCAATGGCGGATTGCGCCCCTCTGCCAATCCATTGATCGAGACGGTGATTGTTGCAGATGGTCCAGATATTGCGGATATGTGGATCGCCGAACGCGCGAAACGCGGCGATGTGGTGGTGACCGCCGATATTCCGCTCGCGTCGAAATGCGTGGCGAACGGGGCTTTGGTTTTAAAGCATAATGGAGAAGCTTTGACCGAGGCCAATATTGGCAATGTTCTGGCCACGCGCGATTTAATGGCCGATCTGCGCGCCGCAGACCCTTTTCGCCAAGGTGGCGGAAAAGCTTTTTCCAAAACGGATCGGGCGCGGTTTTTAGACCGGTTGGAAACCACATTGCGCAGCGCAAAAACGCTAAGTTAAAGCGGGTTTTTAGCGCGGTCACAGCAGTTATATACCTAAATTTTCTTGTTGTTTCTTTTATGAGTTCTTAAGGTTTCGCCGCAGCCTTATAACGCATAATGGCGCATGTTATAACCATGTATTCGGAGAGAATTTCTGATGAGCGCAATCAATATTTCTTTTGATCAGGGCGATCCGCTGCTGGATTGGCTAGGCCTGACGGCGGCGTTTGAGGCCGGTCATAAACGTCCAAAAGCCGAAATTGCCGATACGTTTTTATATCGCAGAAAAGACACTTTGTTATCGCGGGCTGCCTGGATCGATGGGTTGGGGATTGCCGTAAAAGCCGCAACGATCTTTCCTGATAACCCAAGCTTTGGCCGTCCGATGGTTAATGGCGGGGTAAATCTGTTTTCAGATGAAACCGGTGCGTTGGAAGCGATTATTGATTTCCATCTTGTGACCAAATGGAAAACCGCGGCGGACAGTCTTTGGGCGGCCAAGCGCTTGGCACGCCCGGAGAGCAAACATATTTTGATTATCGGTGCCGGCACGGTTGCCTCAAATTTGTTAGACGCCTATCGGGCGGGGTTTCCAAACGCGCAATTTAGCATTTGGAACCGCAGCCCAGAGCGGGCCCAATCCTTGGCCAAAACGCGCCCCGATGCGCGGGCGGTGACAGATTTAAAAGCTGCGATTGGCAGCGCGGATATTATTTGTACATCGACCATGAGCACGAGCCCTGTGCTGCTGGGGGCTTGGCTGCAAGAGGGGCAGCATGTCGATCTGATTGGGGCTTATCGCCCAGATATGCGCGAGGCGGATGATCAAGCGCTTCAGCGCGCGCGGGTTTTCGTGGATAGTTTTGACACCACGCTTGATCATATAGGAGAGTTGAAAATTCCATTGGCTTCCGGGGCGCTGAGCCGGGCTGATGTGCAAGCCGATTATTATTCAGAACGCGGATTTCAGCGCGGGTCCGAGCGCGACATAACGCTGTTTAAAAATGGTGGTGGCGCGCATTTGGATTTGATGACAGCGCGGTATATCCTGCAGCAATGGAGCGCCGCCGCGTGATCTGCGGTATTTTTCTGCTCGTTTTACTGCTCTTGGCGCCGTTTCTAAAAGAATGGCGGCGTTTGCCGATGGATGCGCGTGCGCGCGCAGATGCGCCGGGGCGGTTTGCGCCCTTATCGCGCGGGGCAACCCATTACCAGCTTTTGGGGCCGTCAGGCGGGCCCTTAGCCATTTGTGTTCACGGGCTTAGCACACCGAGTTTCGTGTTTGAGGCGCTGGCGGCTTTTCTGATTGGACGCGGTTATCGTGTGTTGCTTTATGATCATTACGGGCGCGGCTATTCGGATCGTCCAAAAGGCCGTCAGGATGCGCGGTTTTTCGCGTCGCATTTAACCGAGCTTTTGGATCATTTGGATCTTAAAGAGAGTTTCGACCTTTATGGTTACTCTATGGGGGGCTCAATCGCAGCGGCGTATGCGGCGCAAAACCCGTCATCCGTAAAGCAGCTTATCCTGCTGGCTCCGGCGGGTATGGGGCATAAGCTTGGCAATCTTTTCGGGTGGGCCAGCCGGTTTTGGGGGCTGGGCGATTGGCTGGTTTATGCGCGCTATCCCCGGCTGCATTTGGCGGGAACCGAAGCCGAGCGCGCGATCAGCTCAAGCGTATCTTTTTTGATCGAGCGCCAACAAAAAGAATTGCAATACCGCGGGTTCATCCCTGCGATTCTATCTTCCACACGTGGTATTTTGTCCCAAAAAATGGCGGTAGAGCACAGCGCGATCCAACGCCATGGGATCCGCGTTTTGGCGATTTGGGGGGGGCAGGATCATGTGATCCCCGTTGCGTTGAAAGGATGTTTGCAAGGCTGGAATCCGCAGGCCCGCCAATTTGTAATCTTGGATGCGGGTCATGCCCTGCCTTATTCGCATACCGAGCAGGTTACCGCGCTTTTGGAGGCCGAATTGCACGTGATCCCCCGCGTTTCACCGTAAAGGCCATCGCTTGGCACGCCCGGTTAATTTGCCCCAAGCATCACAGTTGGTTTTTCGCGGATCGGCAGATGCACCAGCGCGCTGAACAGCCCGACACCAACGCCAATCCACCACACTAATGTGTAGCTGCCATAGACGTCAAACATTCGCCCGCCCAACCAGATTCCGATAAAGCTGCCAAGCTGGTGCGAGAAGAAAACAATACCGTATAGCGTGCCCATATAGCGCAGTCCAAAAACATAGGCGACAAGCCCGCTTGTAAGCGGCACGGTGGCCAGCCAAAGCATGCCCATAAGCGCGGAAAAGATGAGCACGCTGAGAGGCGTAATGGGAAAGCTTATAAAGCCAAACGTTACCAATGCGCGAGCCAGATAAACAGCTGCCAATAGGTTTTTCTTGGAATAGCGATTGCCCAAATATCCGGCTGCTAAAGTGCCGGCTATATTTGTCAGTCCAATCACGGATAGGGCAGCTGCGCCAAGCGTCGAGGTTGAGGTAATCCCCAGCGAATAGAGGAAACCACCTGGGGTAATTGCGCCGCATGCTTCGGTGATAAAGGCGGGGAAATGGGCCGTCATAAACCCCAATTGATAGCCGCAGCTAAAAAAGCCCAAAAAGATCAAGATATAATTCGAATCTTGCATGGCGCGCCCTACGATCGCGCTGAGCGAGGCTTCTTCTTCTGCTTTTCGCGCGCGCGGGGGAACCCGCATCATTGGCAGTAAGAGAAGCGTGGCTAAAATGATGCCTGCAAAAAGAAGAAATATAGTTTGCCATGGCATTGCCGATAGAAGCAATTGCGCCAAGAGCGGGCCAACCACCTGCCCTGCGCTGCCCGCAGCCGTTGCGATGGCCAATGACATCGAGCGGTGCTCATCGCTGCTGGCGCGCCCGATAATGGCAAGGATCACGCCAAATCCGGTGCCCGCAACCCCAAAGCCAACCAGAACCTCATAAACTTGATGCGCCTCGGGCAAGGTGGCAAAAGCCGAAAGCACCAGCCCAGCTGCATAGACCAAAGCGCCTAAAATAATGGCTTTTCGATCGCCAAGTTTATCGGCGATTGCCCCAAAGATCGGCTGCCCAATGCCCCAAGCGAGGTTCTGGATCGCCAGTGCCAGTGAAAATTCCTCGCGCGCCCAGCCAAATTCGTTTGCGATTGGAATTTGAAACACCCCAAAGGACGCTCTGATCGCAAAATTTATCAGAAGAATAATGCTGCCCATGATCAAAATAGGCGTGATCAGGCGATGTGTCTGAGACATTTGGTTAACCCTTTGAACGCGCGTCAGATCCCTTGGTGCATCTAAGCTAGCCTCAGGGCGTAGATTTACAAGCCGTTCGTGATTTTCCGCGCGGCGGTTGGTGCCAATGTCTTTAAATCAACATCGGTTCATAGTAAGCCCGCCTTATGGGCAGAGTATCACAGCGCTATCGCGAAAACGTCATATCCGGAGCAATCAGCGCTGATCCAGCGCAGCAGGCACTCTTGCCAAAGCTTGATGCTTTGCTTGAGGCGCTTGAGCGGCCTGTGAGGCGTGGGTTTTTTGGTCGAACCAAAGCGAGCGCGGTTAAAGGGCTGTATATTTGGGGCGGCGTGGGGGGCGGCAAATCCTATTTGATGGATTTATTCGCAAACAGCTTGGCCGTGGCGGTGCGGCGGGTACATTTCCATGCCTTTATGCAAGAGGTTCAGGCTGCCTTGCATCTCGCGCGCCAAACGAATGCGAAAGACGCATTGCTACCGGTTTGTCAGGTGATTGCGAAAGATATTCGCGTGTTGGCATTGGATGAGATGCAGATCAAAGACATTGCCGATGCGATGATCGTGGGCCGGTTGTTTGAATTGTTGTTAGACCAGGGCGTGACGGTCATAACCACGTCAAACCGCGTGCCCGAGGATCTTTATAAAAACGGGTTAAATCGACAACTTTTCTTACCTTTCATCGCATTGATCCGAGAGCGGTTCGCGATTCACGACATGGCCAGTGAAATCGATTTTCGGCAAAATCGGATCGCAGGGCGATCGGTTTATTTTACGCCTTTGGGGCGGGAAGCCCGCGCCGGGTTAGATATGCTTTGGCGTGAATTTTCCGGTGAGGATAGCCAAACCCTGACCTTGGTGGTTAAGGGCCGCGATTTGGTGGTGCCTGCCTATATCAATGGTGTTGGGCGGTTTGATTTTTATGATCTATGCGGCGCTATGTTAGGCCCTGCAGATTACTTGGTGCTTGCCGATAATCTTCGGGTTTTGTTCCTAGACGATATTCCCCAATTGGGGCGCAACAATTTCAATGAGGCAAAGCGTTTCGTGACCTTGATCGATGCGCTTTATGAAGCAAAGGTGCGGCTGGTCTGTTCTGCGGCGGCGCGGCCCGAAATGCTTTATCTTGAGGGGGAGGGCAGCTTTGAATTCGAACGCACCGCCAGCCGTTTACGCGAAATGCAAGCCGCGAACTGGGCGCAAGATAGAGCATGATCTTGGGCGCTAAACGCGCCAGCCTAGCCGTTTTGCCTGAGGATCATCCCAGCCAAATAGAGCGACCCGCAGATGACGATGCGGGCTTGGGGCGTTTGCACGCTGATCGCGTGTAAAGCGGCGTCGACGGTTTGCGCAGAGTGCGCATCAAATCCGACAGCGGCGGCATTGCGGGCCGTGTCATCTGCGCTGAGCGTATTTACTTCATTTGGAATTGAAACCGAAAACAGCGTTTCGCTGACCGCGCGTAAAGGCGCCAGATACCCGCTGATATCTTTCGTGTTCAGCATTCCGCAGATCAAATAAGTGGGCCGCTTGGGCAAGCTTGCTAAAAATTGGGCAAGCGCGTCCCCAGCGGCCGGATTATGCCCCCCATCCAGCCAAAGCTCGGCCCCCGGGGCCAGCGCGGGTAAGGGCCCTTCGCGCAGCCGTTGTAGGCGCGCCGGCCATTGCGCTTGCGTGATAGCGGCCTCGCAGGCGCTTTCTTTCAGTCCTAAATGCCGCAAGGCGGCCAGGGCGGTGCCTGCGTTTTGAATTTGATGCGCGCCAGGAAGATTGGGCAGCGGCAAATCAAGCAAGCCGCATTCATCTTGAAAAATCAACCGCCCGCGCTCTTCGCTGACATGCCAATGCTGACCATAAACCTGCACCGGCGCGCGCAACCGCTGGGCGTGGGCTTCGATGACTTCAAGCGCCGCCTCTTGCTGCGGCCCGACAATGACGGGTACGCCTGATTTTATGATACCGGCTTTTTCGGCTGCGATTTCGGGCAGCGTGTCGCCCAAAAATTGCTGGTGATCGATCGAAATTGGCGTGATGATGCTGAGCTTGGGTTTGGCGATCACATTGGTTGCATCCAGCCGCCCCCCCAAGCCGACCTCTAACAGCGTGAAATCAGCGGGGCATTCGGCCATCGCCTTCAGTGCGGCGCAGGTAGTGATTTCAAAATAGGTGATCGGATCAGCGCCATTGGTTTGATAACAGTCTTCAAGACGCTGGCTGAGTTCGGGTTCGCTGATCAGTGCGCCGGCCAAACGGATCCGTTCGTGAAAACGGGCAAGATGCGGCGAGGTATAGGCATGCACGCGCTTTTCTGCAGCTTCCAATCCGGCACGGATCATCGCCAGCGTGCTGCCCTTGCCGTTGGTGCCGGCGATATGAACCACCGATGGCAGCTGCTCTTGCGGATTCCCCAAGCGATCGAGTAACCGCCAAACCCGATCGAGCGTCAGATCAATCACTTTAGGGTGTAGCGCCATCATTCGGGTTAAAATGGCGTCAGAATGGTCAATCGTCATTTTTTCTTAGGCTTTGCCGCAGTGCTTTTATCCTCAAGCTGCGGGTCCGTTGGTTTGGGCAAATCGCCTTTAATGGCCGGGCTCAACCCCAGCAACAGGCGTACAATTGTGATCAACTCATCGCGCATTTCAGTGCGCGCCGTCACGCGATCCAACATGCCGTGATCGAGCAGATATTCAGCCCGTTGAAATCCTTCCGGTAGCTTTTCACGAATGGTTTGTTCGATCACGCGCGGGCCAGCAAAACAAATCAAGGCGTTTGGTTCAGCAATTTGAACATCCCCCAACATCGCATAAGATGCGGTCACCCCACCCGTTGTGGGATGCGTGAGTACCACAATATATGGCAACCCTGCTTCCTTGAGCATCTGAATGGCCACGGTGCTGCGCGGCATTTGCATCAAGCTAAGAATACCTTCTTGCATGCGCGCACCGCCCGCAGAAGAAAATAGGATAAGCGGACGGTTCAATTTCACCGCGCGCTCGGCGGCTGCAATGATCGCATTGCCAACATACATGCCCATCGAGCCGCCCATAAAAGAAAAATCTTGCGCCGCGGCAATGATGGGCGTGCGCCCGATTTCGCCCTCGGCCACCAGCATTGCTTCTTCTTCGCCGGTATTTTTTTGGGCCGCTTTCATACGGTCAGGGTATTTTTTCTGATCCCTAAAATTCAGCGGATCGGCGATGGGTTCTGGCACGGGTACATCCACGAAAATGCCGCCATCAAACAGACTTTCAAATCGGGCCCGCGGGCTGATCCCCATATGATGCCCGCATTGGGTGCAAACGTTCAGGTTTTCGCTCAACTCGCGGTGAAACAGCATGCTGCCGCAGTCGGTGCATTTGGTCCAGAGGTTCTCGGGCACTTCGCGCCGCGAGAAAATTGAGTTTATGCGTGGGCGGACATAGTTTGTGATCCAATTCATGCCTGACGTCCTGCTGTTTTTTGTTTTTCTTGAAATAAGCTGGCTTGCGGTAAATTGCAATCAGCGAAGCGCAAAAGCGGTTCTAAAAGCACATTGTTTTTCATGGGCAGGCAGCATGTGTTATGCCGGCAAAAACGTTGATCCTGGATAAAGACAAATCTGCCCTGCCATTGAATTGGGGGAATGCCATCCTAAGGCGGGAGGTTTTCTACAACAAAGGCCTGCCCGCGCTTTTGATTGATCCAACGCAACCAGATCAGAAATGCCAGACCTTCGAATAGCGTGAAGATCAAAAAGCTTAAAGCGGCTTGCGCCCCTTTTGGATCGAGCTGTATCACGAAGAGCGACATGCCATCTAAATGCCCTTCAAGCCCAAAGATCAGCATTAACGCGTTTACTCCAAAATGAAGGCCAAGGGCCGCCCCTAAATTACCCGTTTTTAGCGTGACAAGGCATAAAATTATACCTGCCACGCTTGTGTGTAACATGTAAAAAAAAGCATTCACGCCAAAAATAGGAAAATCAAAATGCAACATGCCAAAGAGGAATGAGGGCAGAAAAATTGACCACCAGAAGCGCCCGCCTCTGGCGCGGATATGCTGTAGTAAATAGCCACGAAACAGCATTTCTTCTGCCCCGATCTGCACAAAAATCAGAGCAGATATGGGGATAACCCATCGGAGCCAAAGCGTTGCGGTAATATTGGGGTTTGCTTGGCTCGAGGGGTCAAAGAAATACCAAGAAACAATAGAGATGCTGGTTTCACTGATGATGGCCGTGGCAAAGGCGAGGCCAGCACCAATAAGAAAATGCTGCCAATTGATCTTATAGGTGGGCCCATAAAGCGCATGCAGAGGGTGGCGATGCAGCCAGCGGCACACCAGCGCGATGCCCAGCCAAATGAAGAAAAAAGAAAATAAGAGAGCGGCTAAATCTGCAGGTGTGCTGCCCAGCCCTTCGAGCCGTATCTGTGCCAGGCGATCAAGCGCTATAAACCAACCAAAGCTAGAAGAGAAATAGATGATTACGATCAAAAAAAGGCCCAAACATATACGCCAGATCTGCGATCTATTGCCAAAAACAGAGGGGTGGAACAGCCTGTCTGACATTCAAGTTCTCCCATGTAATAAACGGTGTAAAAGCAATTCTTGACGCTCAGGAGGAGACTTAAGTATTTCTGTCAGTCGTATAATTAACTAACACTTGTTCATTCTAATTGCTTTCCAAAAAAATAACAGGAATTAACAGTAAAAAATTTATGGTTAATAATCCGTTAACTATTTAAATCTGTGGGCTATAACAAAGGGGGAAATTTTCCCTGAATTTATAGATTTTTCCGTAACGAATCAAGACTAGAAGAGAGGCTGATCCAAATTAAACTTAAACGGGGCTGTCTATAAAAGCAGGGCTCAACAAAACAGATATACGTCAAATGATTGTCAAAAACAGATCATCTCGCATAAACATAATTGAAAAATTGTGACGTTCTTGAGACTTCTTAAATGGCAATTATACGCGATACTATTGAAAGAGAAGATCAAGATATTCTGTTGTTACTATCTCAGCTATCACCTGACCACCGCCGTCAACTATTAGGTTACGCACAAGCTCTGCGTGTCTCCCAGGACGGGAGTTAACTATTTTTTATCGGTCGTACAATTAGCTCACGCTTGGTCACAGCTCTTATTTAATTAAATCTGAAAACCACTTTCCCAAAATGTGGTAGGTTCAACCATGCGGTATTGATAACAGCAGCGCTACATTGCTCGAGAGGTGGGGTATCTACCAGCTGGTTTCAATAGGCTTTGCGCGCTTTGGGTGATCTTATGCCTTTCCACCCTGCAAAAAAACGCCTTAACGGCCGCATAATTTAAAGGCTGTTGCCGGTTTTCGTTTTGAAAGCGCTGAGCCATTTCAGCACTTTGAAATGTTGTTTTCTTATCTGACAGAAGAAAGCGACTTGTTTCGCCTTTTGGGCTTTTGTATGACCAATCAACGCATAAGGGAGAGAGACCGTGAGTAAATTCGATAAATCTAAGCTACCAAGCCGTCATGTTACTGAAGGTCCCTCTCGGGCACCGCATCGGTCTTATTATTATGCGATGGGCATGACGGAAGAAGAAATTCATCAACCGCTGATCGGTGTTGCCACCTGCTGGAACGAAGCGGCACCCTGCAATATCGCGCTAAACCGTCAGGCACAATCTGCTAAAATGGGCGTCAAACAAGCGCTGGGTACACCGCGTGAATTCACCACCATCACGGTTACCGATGGGATTGCGATGGGCCATGAGGGGATGCGCAGCTCGCTGGCCAGCCGTGAAGCCATCGCCGATACGGTTGAATTGACGATGCGCGGGCATTGCTATGATGCGCTGGTTGGTTTGGCCGGTTGCGATAAATCTCTGCCTGGAATGATGATGGCGATGGTGCGCTTGAACGTTCCTTCTGTGTTTTTATACGGTGGCTCTATTCTGCCGGGACGTTTGGATGGCAAAGATGTCACAGTGCAGGATGTTTTCGAAGCCGTGGGTCAACATCAGGCGGGCAATCTAAGCACCTGCGATCTTGAAAAGCTGGAAGCTGTAGCCTGCCCCTCGGCAGGGGCCTGTGGTGGGCAATTTACGGCCAATACGATGGCCTGTGTGTCTGAGGCTATTGGTCTTGCGCTGATGAACTCATCCGGTGCTCCCGCCCCGTATGAAAGCCGCGATCAATACGCAGAAGCCTCGGGCCGCGCCGTGATGAACTTGCTTGAAAAGAATATTCGGGCGCGCGATGTGGTAACGTTGAAATCGCTTGAAAACGCCGCGCGGGTTGTCGCATGCACTGGAGGCTCGACCAATGCTGGGCTGCATTTGCCAGCGATTGCACATGAGGCCGGCATTGATTTTTATCTTGAAGATGTGTGCGAGATTTTCCGCGACACACCCTATTTTGTGGATCTTAAGCCGGGCGGAAAATATGTTGCAAAAGATCTTTACGAGGTGGGCGGCGTGCCGGTTGTGATGAAAGAATTGCGCAAAGCCGGTTTGTTGCACGAAGATTGTCTCACCGCATCTGGCAATAGCATGGGGGAAGATTTGGATAAAATCACCCGCGAAGCTGATGGGCGGGTGATTTATCCAATCGCCACTCCGCTGACAAAAACCGGTGGTGTTGTTGGTTTGAAGGGCAATTTGGCGCCCGAAGGCGCGATTGTGAAAGTTGCGGGCATGTCCGAAGAGGCTCAGGTTTTCACCGGGCCTGCGCGCGTATTTGAATGCGAGCAGGATGCGTTTGAGGCTGTTCAAAACCGAACCTATCAGGAAGGCGACGTGTTTGTGATCCGCAATGAAGGGCCTGCTGGCGGCCCAGGCATGCGCGAAATGCTGGCCACAACGGCGGCGCTTTCGGGGCAAGGGATGGGCAAGAAAGTGGCGCTGATCACTGACGGGCGCTTTTCTGGCGCAACGCGGGGTTTTTGCGTTGGGCATGTCGGCCCAGAAGCCGCGCATGGAGGTCCGATCGCTTTGCTGAAAGATGGCGATATGATCACGCTGAACGCGTTGAAGGGTGAAATCAGCGTTGCGCTTGACGAGGCAGAGCTGGCCGAACGCAAGGCCCAATGGACGGGCCCGCGCGATACGATTTATGCCGCAGGTGCGCTTTGGAAATATTCGCAATTGGTCGGAGAAATTTACAAAGGCGCGGTGACCCATCCCGGTGGCAAAGCCGAAAAACACGCGTATATGGATCTGTGAAGATGAATATGGCCCCCTGGCGTTTTGGTCAGCGGGCCATTTTCTGTTTTATGACGGCGCTGTATGGCTGCGCTGGGCCTCCATCGCTTCTTAACACGCAATATGAAGGGTTGATATCGCAGCAAAATCTTCCCTCGGGCGCGATTATTCGGCCGCCAAAGGGCTATTGTGTCAATCCAGATCTCGGCCAGAGCACAGAAACAGCAGAATTTGTGACGCTGCAGGCTTGCTCAGAACGCGACGGTCTGCTGGCCTATGGTGTGATTACAGTGTCATTGGTGGCGGATCAGGATATCAGCCTCACCGATGCAACCCAGCAGTTCAAGGCGACAAACCCGAATGCACATGTGTCAACAATCTATGCCGATAAGCGGCAGATTTTTGTTCAAAACACATCGCATGCAGCCCATTCTGTTTCCGGGCTGCAAAACAGTTTGTGGCAAGGCGTTGAATTGCGCGATAACCACATGCTGATTGCCACGCTTCACATGCCAGCAGATACGATGTTTACAAAAAATATGGCGCGTATGCTTCTGTCACGCAGCTTGCAAGGCGTTTCTGTGCACCCTGCCGGCTCAAAAAGGCGGCCCAGTGTAAAACCAAATACCTCTGGCGTGCCGCGTCCAAAAGCCCGCCCTGTTGGATAGGCTTATTTAGGGGCGCAAGCCTGCCAAAGATAAATTGCTTGAATGTGATTTATTGCTATACTTGCCTGATAGTTAATTGATTTAGAGACTGACAGTGATTTTAAAGCCGATGCGGGCGTTTCTGATCCGCAGGTATCTTCTTCATGTATTATCGCGGCCGAATTCATGGGCGCGCGCGCAAAAACCGCCGCGCATATTGGGGGTATATAAGCAGTCTAAAATTTTGCGCCATCAGCTTGAGCGGTTTGTCTCAGGTTTAGAGTTGCGGCTTCAAGCCGCGCGCAGGGGAAAAGCTGGCCGCTTTCATATTTGGGGGTGGCGTCCCGATTTTTGGT
The DNA here is from genome assembly GCA_039640495.1 of Rhodobacteraceae bacterium IMCC1335. NCBI lineage: Bacteria > Pseudomonadati > Pseudomonadota > Alphaproteobacteria > Rhodobacterales > Paracoccaceae > Rhodobacteraceae bacterium IMCC1335. The sequence goes on along the minus strand of CP046864.1, from coordinate 3,299,379 downwards.
GCATAAAAATGGATATGAGCGCTGCGAATCTGGGAGGTAGAAGCATTGCTTTGGGCTCAGACATCCAATTGTTTAGCCCAGAGCATTTGCCAATTGATGAATATTGGCTTGCCCAACGAAAAGAGTTAACCGCTCACACCGGGGCCGAGTATTGCATGTGTTTGGATATTTTCGATTTAAAAAGCAGTTATTTATCTTTCGCGATCCAACTGCCGACGGGCAGCCGCCGGCGCCTTATGGATACGGGGGTGTTGATTTGTAGAGCTCGTATAAATTTTGAAACCGAATTGCATACGCATCTCCGCCTCAATATTCCTGAGCTGGATAACCTGTCTTTAAAGGCGGATACGCATCACCGTGAAGATGGTGAGTTTTCGTGGGAATTCAGACTATGGCCGCTAAAATTAAGCGCAGATTCCGACGCGCCGCTTTGGATCGATCTGATTTTTGAGGCTCCGCGGTACACGCAAATTCAAATCATTGATTTCAATCTCTCTACCGAAGATGGTTATTTCGAAAGGAGTGCCGATGTCGCTTTGCATTGAGCCAACGCGCTTCGCGGAAGGCATTTGGCGGGCTTTGCTAAGCCAATCTTCTGATTTGAAAGCGCCCCCGCCCAAGATTGACGTGCTTTTGCAAGGGCGCCCGATCCGCGGCGTGCGGGTTGACGCTCTGGATATGAAAAATTGTTATGAATTATCCGTGCCAATCCCGCCCGAGGCTGTTGGGTTTGGCACTTATATGCTTTTGATTGTTGAGCAGGGCAGCTCTAAAGTGTTGTCGCGGATCGTGCTGTCGGGCGGTGATCTGAACGGCGAAGATCTTCGCGCTGAGATGGCGGAATTGCGCGCTGAAATAGATCTTCTGAAGCGGCTTTTTCGCGCATCACGCAAAAGTGACTTTTAAACCTTTTACGTTGCGTATTGCGTGACAATCAAACCATGATTTGGCACCATGGCCTATTACAATCGCGAGAGGCCAAATGTCTGCTGAATATCCATCCATTTTTACCCCGTTAGATCTTGGTTTCACAACGTTGAAAAACCGCATTTTGATGGGGTCGATGCATACCAATCTTGAAGAAACGCATGACTGGGATCGTGTGGCTGAATTTTACGCTGAACGCGCAAGGGGCGGCGTGTCTTTGATGGTTACGGGTGGGATTGCGCCAAATAAAGAGGGTGGTGTGTTTCCAAACGCGGCCGGCCTTTGTTCAGAGGAAGATATAGCGAATCATAAGATCGTTACGCAGCGTGTCCATGCGGCAGGTGGCAAAATCGCCATGCAAATTTTACATGCTGGACGCTATGCTTACAGCGCTGATTGCGTGGCGCCTTCGGCGGTGAAATCCCCAATTTCGCCTTTTATTCCCCAAGAGCTTGATGAGGCGGGGATTGAAAAACAAATTTCTGATATTGCCGCCACGGCGCTCCGCGCCAAGCAGGCAGGCTATGATGGCGTGGAAATTATGGGCTCTGAGGGGTATTTCCTAAATCAGTTTTTGGTCACCCATACCAATAAACGCAGCGATCGATGGGGTGGCAGTTATGAGAACCGCATGCGCTTGCCAGTTGAAGTCGTCAAACGTGTGCGTGCCGCAGTTGGCAGCGCGTTTATCTTGATTTACCGCCTGTCGATGATTGATCTTATTCCCAACGGATCGACGCATGATGAAGTGGTGCAATTGGCGCAGGCGGTTGAAAAAGCAGGCGCTAATATCTTGAACACGGGGATCGGTTGGCATGAAGCGCGGATCCCAACCATTGCTACTTCGGTGCCGCGGGCTGCTTTCGCTTGGGTGACTAAAAAGCTGATGGGAAAAACATCGATCCCGATCATCACCAGCAATCGGATAAACACCCCAGAAGTGGCCGAAGATTTGATCTCCAGCGGGTGCGCCGATATGGTCAGCTTGGCGCGACCGTTTTTAGCGGATCCGAATTTTGTCGCTAAAGCTGCGGCTGGCAAAGCCGCCGAGATTGCCCCTTGCATCGCGTGCAACCAAGCTTGTTTGGATCACACGTTCAGCGGAAAAATCAGCTCTTGTTTGGTAAATCCAAGGGCCTGCTTTGAAAAAGAATTGGCCATTAAGCCTGCGCTCCAACCAAAAAAACTGGCGATTGTGGGCGCTGGGCCGGCGGGTCTATCCTGCGCGATGACGGCTGCGCAATGTGGGCATCACGTGACTGTATTTGACAAATCAGACCGCATTGGCGGCCAGTTGAACTTGGCCAAACAAGTTCCAGGAAAAGAAGAATTCTGGGGCCTTGTGGATTGGTTTCAAACGATGATGACCTTGCTGAAGGTGGATATGCGATTGGAACATGAGGCACGCGTGGGCGATTTTGACGGGTTTGATGAAGTGATTATCGCCACCGGGGTTAGCCCGCGTGATCCTGCGATCCCGGGGCAAACCGGGCGCAATGTGCATTCCTATATTGATGTGCTGAGCGGTAAGGCCAAGATTGGTGACAAAGCGATTGTGATAGGGGCAGGCGGCATTGGTTTTGATGTGTCAGAGTATTTATTGCACGCCCCTGGCGACAGCCTGACGGAGAGCTTGCCAGATTGGATGCGCGAATGGGGGGTTGGAGATCCTGAGGAAACGCAGGGCGGCTTGGCAGCGGATGGCCCGCAACCCGGCGCGCCGGCGCGTGCGGTGACTTTGGTGCAGCGCAAGGCTGAAAAACATGGCAAACGGCTTGGCAAAACAACCGGCTGGATCCATCGATCGGCGCTGCATATGAAAGGCGTGGAAATGATTGGCGGGGTGAATTACGAGGAAATCACCGAACAGGGGTTGCGGGTGTCTTTTGGAGCTGCGCGCGAAACCCCGCGGATGATTGAAGCGGATGATATAATTTTATGTGCGGGCCAAGAGCCCGAGCGCAGCTTAGCCGATATCTTGCTCCAGCAAGGCCGCGCTGCACATGTAATTGGCGGCGCGGATGTTGCCGCCGAATTAGACGCCAAAAGGGCCATCGATCAAGGTGTTCGCCTTGCCTTATCGCTTTAGGGGAAGGCGCGCATCTCGCTTTAGCGCGCGCTTCTGCAATCTGATTTAGCGCTGTAGCACGACTTCAACGCGTTTGTTTTGGCGTTGCCCAGCTTCACTATTATTGCTTGCAACGGGGGATAAGTACGCAACGCCATGTACGATAATCCGCGTTGGATCAATACCAAATTCATCTGCCAAATAGCCAGCAACAGCCTGCGCCCGCCGTTTAGAGAGCGCCAAATTCATCTCGAATGAGCCTTTGTTATCCGTATGGCCAACCAAGATTATATTTACTTCTTTTTCAGTCTGTAGAAATTCAGCCAGGCTGATTAAGCTTTCAAATGGCCCACGCCCCAAGGCTTCGGAGCCTGTGTCAAACGCAAGCCCACTTAAAATTGCAAAGCCGTTTTGGCGCAGCGCGGTGTCGACATCTTTGGGTGGCATCTCAGTGTTTGTTTGGGCGCTGGGCAAGTTTGTCGTATCTATCAAAATGCGCCCGCCAGCTTCAATGATTTGCAAAAACAGCTCATTTCCCGATTTGCTGAAAAGCAATGTTTTGATTTGTTCATCCTTTTGCAGCGCGATAAACCGGTAGCGGGTTGTATCGACATACATAAATGGCGGATCGATCACCTCTGTTGCAAATCGGAAATCAAACCCCCCACACTCAGCGGATTGGCAATCGAGTAACGCGTTAAAACCCATATTTTGCAACTGGCTTAAAATAGGTGCGGCAAATTGGTTTATTTCCAGCAGGCTTTGCGGCAGTTTCCACGCGGATTTATGTAATTCGCCTGTGATGGTGCGGGTTTTAAGCGCAGCGTTTTTCCAAATATCAAGCGGCATATTATATTGGCCAAATGCTTGCGTTTCGGAAAACTGTTCCATGATCGGATCTGGCAAAACCAACGGCGTCTGCGCCATTGCTGGAGCAATCAGGCAAAGCTGAACCCAAAGGGCGGACAGGAAGCGGCTAACGGCTTTGGGCGTGATAGTCATCATTTGGCCGCATATCGACAGCGCTGGCGACCCGATTGGTCATATTGAAAAAGCCGGCGACATTGGCAATATCCCAGATATCGCGATCACTAAACCCAACATCGCGCAGGGCTTGGCGATCAACCTCTTCAATTTCAGAGCTGTTCTTTGTAATTTTTTCAGCAAAGTCGAGCATTGCCCGCTGTCGTGGATCAAGCGGTGCGCTGCGGTAATTCATGGCGATCATCTCCCCCAGGATCGGATCTTTGGACAAAGTGCGGATTGCCGCACCATGAGCGGTTAGGCAATAAAAACACCGGTTCACCGAAGAAACGACGACAGCGATCATTTCGCGCTCTAATTTGCTTAAGCCGCTGGGGGCAAGCATTAGACTGTTATAAAGGCCGCTAAAAGCATCTAATTTTTCAACGTCAAACGCATGGGCTTGTAAGACATTTGGCACCATGCCCAATTTTTCTTCGCATACATCAAAATATTTTTGCGTGGCCTCTGGCAAAGGGTCCATGGGTGGAAGGTTCAGCGCTGTAACCTGCGGGTTTGACGTCATCGAAGATCCCCTTTCAAACGATAATGGTAGTGTCCCACATGTTTCATCCCGAGTGAAGAATAAAGGTTTTGTGCTACGGAATTTTCTTTTGTGCAGGCCACAGCCAAAACGGAGCAGCCCTGACTTTGACCCCATAATGCGGCTTTGCGCATCGCCCATTTCGCTAGGCCCTGTCCGCGCTGCTCGGATGAAATGATGAGCGCATGCACCATGATCACAGCCCCATGACTGGCTAAATATGCAGTGCCCGCCGCACGCCCCTTCCAGCGGATCAGAAGGCTGGTTTTAGCCTCTGTTGCACGGTTCATAACATTCATACGTTGCGGGCCAACCCCGCCGGCCGCCCAAATATCTTTTTGGATGATCAAAGGGGGCCAAATCTCGAATAAGGTGGTTTTTGGGAGCGCTTGATCGCATAAATCGGCCAACGGTTGTGCCAATAGATCGGTGGGATCAACAAGGTGATAGCCACGTTTTTCAAGTGCTTTATCTAGCTCGCTTTGCCCCTCATCAATATGAAACAAAAGCGGTTGGTTCAAATCGCGCAGTGCCTGCTCAGCCCCATCAATTTGTCGTGCGCTGGCTGAAATCTGATCGAAGGCCAAACGCGTGGCACAAACGCGTTTTCCGCCACCATCCGATTGGAATATCCGCCACGGGCCAAGCTCGTATTGCCGTGCGCATGGCCAGGTTTGTTCCAGCGCCTGCATGACGTTATGATATGGGCGTATCACGCGCCTAAATCAGCAGATAAAGCTTTGAAAGCGTTTTCTAACTGTTCAGGATCACTGCCTCTTATCACGATGTTAGAGCCGTAAAGACCATTTTTTTGAAAAGGATAGGATCCAAAGGATAGATCGGGAAAGCGCGCTGCAAGCGCGCCCAGCGGCGCCGCAATATCACCCTCACCCCGCTCAATGCGCAGGGTTTTACTTTGCAGCGGTGCACCCCCTGTGATCTGTGGTAGAACGCTGGCCACCATGGCTTTAAAAACAGATGGCACTCCGGCCATCACATGCACATTGCCAAGCGTGAAGCCGGGGGCGGTTGATACCGGGTTTTCAATCAGGCTTGCCCCTTCTGGTATCCGCGCCATTCTCAGACGGGCAGCGTTGAGTTCGCTGCCTTGGCGTTCATAATGGGCCTCTAGCAGGGCACGCGCATCCGCGCGAATATCGATCGGCGCGTTGAAGGCCGCAGCGATGCAATCGGCGGTAATATCGTCATGTGTTGGCCCGATACCGCCTGACGTAAACACCATATCATAAGTTGCTGAAAGGCTGCTTGCGGCCTGTTTGATGGCATCAGCATCATCGCTGACCACGCGCGCTTCTTTCAGATCAACGCCGGCATCTGTGAGCGCGGTGGCCAAATATTGCGTATTCGTATCTTGGGTTCTTCCGGAAAGAATCTCATCTCCGATGACAAGCATTGCGGCTGTTGGGTTTTGCATATTTCATCCTTAGAAGCAGAACATATCAGTGGCTTGCAGAGTGTCTTGGCAGGGCAAGGCCCATTTGCGTGGCACCATATTATCGTATGATTTCGGATTTTAAAGAAGCCGATCTGATGGTGCGAGCAACTCTTTTTCAGCCAAAGAGAATTGTTTAATTTTTTGCATCAGCATATCGGGTTCGATGCCCAATTTGCCCGCGGCTTTTTCAACATTGCCTTCGGTTTCGTTCAAGGCGGCGACGATCAAATTCTCTTCAACATCGGCAAGGAATTCATGCAGGTTCAAAGGTTGATCTGCCGCAAAAAACCGTGATTGTTCAAGCAGTGTCTGCTTTGTATTAAGAAACGGCGTGCTTGGTGTTTGATCTTGCAGCGCGCCATCCCAAAAGGTTGCCTGATCTCTGAGCGTCGAAACGCCTTCATGGAAATTTGGCATGAGCGGCTCAATTTTTTGAATTCCAAGCCGCTCACCGCTGTAAAGAACCGAACATTTTTGCAAAAAATTTGCGAGTTCGCGAATATTCCCCGGCCAATCATATTGCTGTAAAAAAGCAATTGCATCGGGCTCAAAGCTGACGGGTAGTATTTTCTTTTCGGTTTTCTTTAGTCGCATTGAAAGCACGGTGATGAGCTCTTCAATATCTTCAACGCGCTCCGCCAGGGGAGGGTTCGCAATCGTGTAAACTGCAATTCTATAAAGAAGATCAGCACGAAATTCTCCGCGTCGGGCCATTTCACCGATATCCGTATGGGTTGCACAAACCAATCTGAAATCTACGGGAATGGATTTTTCCGAGCCAATTTTCTGAACGGTCTTGGTTTCTAGAACCCGCAGCAGTTTGGCTTGAAGTGATAGCGGCATATCCCCGATTTCATCAAGGAAAAGCGTGCCACCTCCGGCTTCTTCTACTTTGCCTTTGCGACCCTTGTCTGCGCCCGTGAACGCACCTTTTTCATATCCAAACAATTCCGCTTCTAAAAGCTCGGCGGGGATCGCAGCAGAGTTGACGGCGATGAATTTTCCGCTGCGTCCAGACAGTTTGTGAATGCCTTTTGCGATAAGCTCTTTGCCGGATCCGGTTGGACCAACGGCCATAACGCTGACTGGAAATGGGGCGGCAAGCTCAATATGTTTGCGCACATCCTGAATTTTTTCGGAAGATCCTGCGATTAAATTCTCAAGGAATTTTGATCCGGCCATGAAGTCTGTCGATCCTTGGGCGTGAATTGCGTTTAAACTGGTTTTCGCATCATTTTGATATGTTGGCCAGAACAATACGTCAATTCGTGCGCTTCTTAGAAAACTTTGGGCTTTTAAGCATCATTTCCACCGCGTCGGCAAATAAAATTTACCTAAAAAATGCGCTTCTTTGATCACAGATATTTTTTGGCACGTTAATTGCCTCTTTTATTCCGAAGGAGAAAAAAATGCTGTATTCGCTGCACGTTTCTGAATTTAAATTTGCTGGAAGATTGTCGCAGATTCTTCAGAATTATCAATGCAGCATTGTTGAGCATTCTGAAGTGAAAGAAACATGGGATGCCCAAGGACAAAAAGTAAAAGCTATTTTGAGCGCCGCGTTCGAGCAAAAAATAGGCGGTCTGAAGGCGGTTGTTGAGATGGTAAAAAAGCGCGGCGCGAAATCGATCGTGATCGTGGAGGAAGCGGCGGAGGCGTTTCGCGTCGAACGCTCGATGAATGGCGCTTTGCTGCGTGTATCTATGCCTGTCGTCGCAGATGATATGGCACAATCCTTTATCTTCGCACTTGTGGCGAGTTTCATCACCGATGGGGATAGCACTATTGCCGCAGATCCGGTTTCGGTTGATCTGCTGAAATTGGGTGATCGCGTTGCCAAGGCACAGGTGAATGTTTTCGTGAATGGTCCAACGGGCAGCGGCAAAGAGGTTTTGGCGCAATATATTCATAAAAAGTCTTCGCGCGCTGAAAAACCTTTTGTGGCGATCAATTGCGCAGCAATCCCAGAAAACATGCTGGAAGCGCTTTTATTCGGCCATAAGAAAGGCGCCTTTACCGGAGCTTCAACATCCAGCGATGGAATTTTCCAAGCGGCGGATGGTGGTACATTGCTGTTAGATGAAGTTTCAGAGATGTCGATGCCGCTGCAAGCCAAATTGCTGCGGGTGTTACAGGAACGATCCGTTGTTCCTTTGGGGGCTTCGGCGCCAATCCCTGTCGATGTGCGTACGCTGGCGACGTCCAACCGAAATATACCGATGGAAATCCGACGCGGGCGGTTCCGCGAAGATCTTTATTTTCGCTTGAATGTGTTTCCTTTGGCCACCAAGTCCTTGAACGAACGCTCGCAGGATATCATTCCAATTGCTGCTGAATTGCTGGTGCGTCATCAAAGCGACTTGGAGAACTTTCCAACAATTTCTGGCCCGGCCTTGCAGCGTTTGCTGGAGTATTCATGGCCTGGGAATGTGCGCGAGCTGGAAAATGTTATTCAACGCGCAACTGTGCTGCGCAACAGCAATATTATCGAATTTGAGGATATTATGATCGATACGCCGAGCCCGGAATATCATCTTGATGAACCTCTCGTATCGCATGTTTGAGGGGAGGTAGGTCATGTCCGCTATTTCAGGTGTCAGCAGTTTGCAGTCGATCCAATCGTCACAAGCGAATGCATTGGCCAAAACCGATTCTATGAAGCTTAAACTGGCTGAGGCCACGGGCTTCAAACCTGCTGGCGTGTCTTTTGCCGAGCGGTTGGGGGAGTCTTTGAACTCTGTGGCTGAGGCGCAGAATAAAGCCGCCCAATCTGTGAAAGACTATGAATTGGGCCGCGAACAAGACCTTTCAAAAGTGATGGTTGAGCAGCAAATTTCATCGCTTGGCTTTCAATTAACGTTGAATGTCCGAAACAAGGCCCTCAGCGCGTATAAAGAAATCATGAATATGCCAGTTTAATGGAAGAAACGTGTGAATAATGACTGAATTAACAACCAATACGGATTATCCACCGGCGCAACAGGGCGGCATGTTGCCGGCTATTAGATCATCTTTCAAACAGGCCGATAACTTTTATCGCCAACCTGCTTTTCAACGGGCGCTGCCCAGTATTGCGGCGGCCTTAGTGGCGATTGTGGGCCTTATTGTCTACATTGCCATTCAAACACCAGATCGCACAACGCTGTTTGCCTCATTGAGCGAAGGCGAAAAAGCGCGCGTTTTTGATGCGCTGAAAAATAACGGTATGGATGTACAAATTGACCCGGCCACCGGTGAATTGACCGTTCCGGTAGATGATTATCACAATGCCAAATTAAATTTGGCGGCCCAGGGTATCCCGATGCAAGCGCCGACGGGGTCATCGGCTTTGAATGATATGCCAATGGGGACCAGCCGGTCTGTTGAAGCCTTAAAGATCAAGCAATCATTAGAATATGAATTAGCCCGTTCCATCACTGAAATAGAATCGGTCACAAATGCACGCGTTCATCTGGCTATTCCAGAGCGGTCTGCATTTGCGCGCAATACCCAAGAGCCAAGCGCATCAGTTTTTATAGAGCTTGCATCTGGAAGAACGCTGAGTTCGACACAAGTGGAAGCGATCGTGAATTTAGTGTCTTCATCCGTACCGAATTTGGCTAAGAGCAAAGTGTCGATTATAGATCAGGCTGGGCGTTTGCTCTCCAATTCTATTGAGGATGCGGCTTCAACCGCGTCTGAGTTACAATTTCAATACCGGATGCGAATAGAAGATATTTACCGCGCTCGGGTGGAACGCCTGTTGACGCCGATTGTCGGCCCCGGAAATGTATCAAGTCAAGTTAATATTGATATAGATTTCACCACATTGGAGGTGACCGAGGATCGAGTCTTGCCTGACAACGTTCTGTTGAGCCAACAAAAAAGTGTTGATGAACAAGTGGCGAACAGGGCCCGAGGTATTCCGGGATCAGTTGGCAATACACCGCCCGCGCAAAGCAATTTTGACGCGATTGGGGATGAAGCTGACGCCATAGGAAATGATGTAGATGCAGCAGGGGAAGCCGATGCCGAGCGGCAGACAGATGATCCAAACGTTGTGCCAGGAGATGCAAATACTGGCAATACTGTTGCGAATTATGCGCCTCCTAATGCGCCCAAAAAAGCCAGGACGGTGCAAGAAGCAGATCCGATGATGCGGTCTAGCAGCGAAGTTCAGAACTATGAGGTTAGCCGCCAGATTTCTACGCGTAAGATGCCGTCGGCGAAAATTCAAAAAATTACTGTCGCCGTTTTATTGCGCGAGCAAATGATTGTGGGCCCCGATGGTCAATCGCAAGTTCAAACGATCAGCGCTGAAGAAAAACAAGAAATTCAAGCGTTGGTCACCAATGCATTGGGTCTGACGCCAGAGCGGGGGGATATGGTGATTATTTCCAGCCGTCCATTCATGACCAAAATTGTTGATGGAGTGGTCATTGAATGGTACCAAGAACCCTGGGTGCGTGACTTGATGAATAAGTCTGTGATGTTGTTAATTATTGCTGTGGTTTCTTTAGGAATTCTTCGTCCTTTGATGACGCGCCTGCTAACGCCATCTCAAGACGCCTTGAAAGCATCTTTCGCAGATCAAAATATGGCAGAACTCGAGGCTATGGATTTGCAAGAAGGACAATCGCTTGAAGATCTGAAAGCCAAGTTGAAGCCTAAGAAAACGGCAATTTCAGCTGAAATGTTAGATACGGCGAACTCTTATGATGATAAGGTCGCATTGATCAGAATGATGGTGGGGGATGAAGCCGGTCGCGTGTCTAATGTGTTTAAGGCGATGATGGAAAAAGACATGAACGTGATTTGATGAAGGTGGCGGAAGATGGCTGAGGCAGTAGGCGCAGAAGAAGAAGTGATCGAGCTGACAGGAACGCAGAAATCTGCGATCCTGATGATGTTGCTGGGCGAAGATGAAGCGGCAGAGGTGTTGAAAAATTTATCGCCCCGCGAAGTTCAACATCTTGGAACCGCAATGTATTCGGTGGCCACGGCCGATCAGGAAACGGTGAATTCGGTTCTCGATGAATTCCTAGAAATTATTAAAAAGCAAACCAGCTTGGGGTTGGGCGCCGGCAATTATATTCGCAATGTGCTTCAAAAAGCGCTGGGCGATGATAAAGCACAATCGGTTCTTAGCCGAATTACCCCCGCCAGCAGTGAACGCCCGATTGAAATTCTAGATTGGATGGATGCCCGCTCGATTGCCGAATTGGTGCAAGATGAGCATCCGCAGATTGTTGCGTTGATCGTATCCTATCTGGATTTTGGTTTGGCTTCGGATGTATTGGGGCTTTTAGATACGCAAATGCAATCGGAGGTGATCATTCGTATTGCCACGTTAGAAATGGTGGATCCGGCGGCGCTTAAAGAACTTGAAAAGGTGATGCAAAGCAAATTCAAAGCGAATACCAGCTTGCGGTCATCACAAGTTGGTGGCGTAAAAGCGGCCGCTAAAATTATGAACTTCACCAAAGAAGCGATGGAAAAACGCATTCTGAATGATGTCAAGAAAGCCGATAAGGATCTAATGCAGGCGATCCAAGATAATATGTTTACCTTTGACAATTTGGGTATGTCTGATGATCGCTCGTTGCAGACCTTGCTTAGAAGCGTTGAGATGGAGGATCTTATCCTATCGCTTAAGGGCGCTGATGAGTTCCTGAAAGACAAACTCTTTGGCTGTATGTCATCTCGGGCTGCCGCCAATATTCAAGATGAAATGGAAGCCCTTGGTCCTATTCGACTGACTGAAGTGCAAAATGCGCAAAAACGCATTATTGCTGTGGCGCGCAAAATGTCTGATGAGGGCACGATTGTTCTGGCCGGTCGTGGCGGAGATGAAATGGTATAACCATGAGCAATGTGAGCGAAGATTTTGCGGTTTTAGACAAGACGAACCATAAAAAAATGGCAGCGGCTGTGAAGGCTGCCATGGATGCAGATTTCAAGGTTGAAGAAAAATCTCTGAACGATGCAGAACGGACGTTTAAGCGAAAATCTATTGCGCATTTTGTAAAAGCCAAACTCAGCTTGGAAGAGCTACGCCAAGGTGGAGCCGCCGCTTCTGATACGCCGATGCCGGAACCTGCAGATGCATTAAGTGAGCCACAAGGTGATGCGCAAATGGCTGTTGATGCGGGTCAAGCAGCATCTGGCGTTGACGCTGCAGAGGATATGGATGCGCTGACATCTTTGCTGGAAGAGGACCCGCAAACCGAAGGGGCTGCGGAGGCTGAAGTGGGTCCGCAAGCCTCTGTCGCGAGCGCCGAGCCTGAAAATCAAACCCAGATGTCTGCTCCTGAGCTCGAGCAGGAAAAAAATGCTGCTTATGAGGAGGGTTTTGCCGCAGGCCGCGCCGCTGCTTTAAGCGAACTTGAGGAACAGCGGCTGGAACAATTGGGCGTGCTGAAATCAATCTCGGACCGCTTGCAAAATGAAGCCGCGTTTGATTTTGAGAACGTTTCGCAAAAAGTGCTTGAAACCGTCTATAATCTGTCAAGCGAGCGTTGCGGGCTGGGTTTGGATGCCAATCCCGAAGGGTTTCTAGCCTATGTTCAAAAAAAATTGGATCAAGTTCAGCTTTTGGCCGACCATAAAAAGGTGTTCTTCAATGCCGAGGATCTAGAAAGTCTTGAAAAATTCGATGAATTTGAGGGGATTTTCCACGGTGTCGAAGTGCATCAAGACGGTGAGTTGAAGCGCGGGGATGTGATCGTAAAAGTGGGCGGTGTTGAAATTCGCGACACACCATTCTCAGATTTTGAAAAGCAGAGCGCCAATGAGTGATTTCACCAATGAGCTTTTGCGCGATCTGGATCGTCGGCTGCAACCGAGCAAAAACGCCCGAATGTCGGGAAAAGTTGTTAAATTTGACGGCTTGACAGCGCATTGTGATGGATTTCCAGCCCGGGTGGGATCGATTTGCAAAATCGAGATTGGTGCTGGCAATGAAGTGTTTGCAGAGGTTATCAGCTTTAAAGAAGGCCTGAACCAGCTTGTGGTGTTTGACCTTGGAGCGGGCGTTAAGGCGGGTGATAAAGTAACCTTGGTGGAAGAAGGCCAATCAATATCTGTGGGTGATGATTATCTTGGGCGAGTGTTTGATGCGATGGGCGCGCCGCTCGATAATCGCGCCGCACCGATTGGGACAGACAGCTGGCCACTGCATGGAAAAGCGATGAATCCATTGGATCGACGCCATATATCAACCGTGTTGAACGTGGGTGTGAAGTCGATCAATGGTTTGTTGACGCTGGCGAAAGGTCAAAGGGCCGGCATCATCGCAGGCTCTGGTGTCGGGAAATCGGTCTTGCTTAGCATGATGGCCAAGCATAGCGATGCGGATGTGATCGTGGTGGGGTTGATCGGGGAACGCTCGCGCGAGGTTTTGGAATTTGTAGACCGGGTCTTTGATGAAAAAACCCGAAAAAAGCTATGCGCGATTGCCGTCCCTGCAGATCGCTCGCCGCTTTTGCGTATTCGCGGCGCCAATCGGGCAACTGCGATTGCCGAGTATTTTCGCAGCAAGGGTAAAAACGTTTTGTTGATTATGGATTCCTTGACTCGGGTGGCGCATGCGCGGCGCGAAATAGGCCTGGCGCTGGGCGAATTACCTACATCCAAAGGGTATCCGGCATCGGTTATCGCGCTTATATCGGGCTTGATCGAACGTGCGGGTATGGGTAGCGTTGCAGAAAAAGGTTCAATAACAGGTATTTATACTGTTTTGGCTGATGGGGATGATACGAATGATCCGGTGGTGGATACCGCGCGTGCGATTTTGGATGGTCACATTGTTTTGAATCGGGATTATGCCAATTTAGGAATTTACCCCGCGATTGATGTCTCTCAATCGATCAGCCGTGTGATGACGGATGTTGTGAATGCTGAGCATCTTGCTTTGTCGAATAAACTGAAGAAACTGATCAGCATTTATAATGAGAACCGCGATTTAATCCTGATGGGTGGTTATGCCGCTGGGCAGGATGTTGATCTGGATATCGCGTATAAAATCTGGCCAGATATTGTGAATTTTCTGAAGCAAAACCCACAGGATAATGTTTCCGTTGCGGATACAGTGGCAGCGTTGAAGGCTTTGTTGGGGGGGACGTAAATGCGCCCTGACCGCAAAAAAAGCATTTTGGAAAAGATGTCGAGAAAGAACCTCGCCGCGTCCTTAAAAATCAAAAAGGCTCTGGCGGATCAGCGATCCCAAATGTCAGATTTAGAAGGGCTTTTGGCCCGTATTCGCGAATTACAAGCGAGTTCTGAAGAGCCATTTTATGACACGCCCAGCCAGTTTCGCGCCGCACGATTTTATTCGTCTAAATTGGCGGAGCAGCTTGAGATGGTGGCGAATAGAATTGAACTTATTCAAACGGAAATCGATAATTTGGTAGCGGTTACGCGGCAAGATTCGTTGAAACGCCAAAAAATTGACCGTCTGATTGCGGAAGCAAAACAGCTTATTCATCAGCATTCAGAGCGTGAGGCTGATAAAAAAACCGCTTATCCTTCGGCTGTAAGCCGCAGCTGATCGCCGTGGGTTTAAGCCATAAAGGCACAAGTTCCGATGGCCCGTTTATGCCTTTGCGCCGTTAATTGGCACATAAATTGCTAGGTTTGTGATAGGAAACTCAGGGTCGCCATCATATGAGCATTGCCAATATATCTTCAAGCGCAATTGATAAATTGCTGTCAACCACGTCTGAAGAGCCGCCTGTGGGCTCCAAAGGTGCTGCGCTATTTGCGAAGTTCTCAGAGCTTTTGACAACGGGGGCAGGCGCCGACCACGGTGGCAACCCAGAGCAAGAAAAGCTGACGGGAGGTAAAGCGCCAAGCGCCCTAAAGTCTGGCGATGAAATCGATATTGTTGCCTTTTTAGGCTTTGTCGCTGCGCTTGAAGATCAAATGTCTAAAACCCCAGGCGAGGGGGGCTTGCGCGCAAGCGTGCCAGAACGGTCAGGAGAAAAGATCGGATTGGAGGACTTGGCGCCGCCATTCATCGCAGATCCAGATTTTGTATTAACGCGGGATAAACTTGCGCAGGCGATCTCGGCCTTGGCTGATGACCCTCCGGCGGTTGCGTTTCCCAGTCTCAACGGATTACGGCCCTATCTTGAGGCCTTCCACCGGCACTCTTCTATTGGAGTGAATAAAGAGCCGCAAACCGCTAACGCTTTGCCTCTGGCAGAAGGCGCTTTGCGCCTTGATTATGCAGAAATCATGGTAAGAACGCAGCATATTGCCTATCCAAGTGAGGCGGTTGCCCACCAGCCGATGCCGCAATTTTCGGTGCCGTTAGAGCTGTTAAAAAGTGAGGCGATGCCGCATAAGCGTCTCCTGGGTCCGCTTGAAAAGGTCGACTCTTCAAAGCGTGAAAGCGCGCCGTTAGAACCAATTTTGGAGCAGTCTGGTAAAGCTGCGTTGGTCAGCGACGATGCGCAATTGTTCGAATCGATTTCTGGCAAGAGCGCCAAGCCAGAGCTGGGCAGCGGCGCGCTTGCGGTTGCGGGGTTAAAAGAAAATGGCGAGCAAGGGATCGCCACTCCGGCTCCTGGCACTCCCGTGAAAGGGCTTGAAGCGGATGAAGTTGCATCGAAATCGATTGCTGCGCAGACTGTAGATGCTCAGACGGACGCGAAACCTCACGCGCGCGCGATGCACCAAATCACGCATGTAGAGCCAGAAAAAGCCTTTGCGCTTCGCCAAAGCGCAACTGATGGTTCATCCTCCGCGGATCTTTCAAAAAATAATACACCACGTCTGCCGTCCATATCATCATCGCTGCCGGTCGATCCTGCCGCGGATCTAGAAACAGCGCCTAAGCCGGATAGTGGTAAGGTTCAGGTGCCAGAGGGCCAACAAAAAGAGGCGGTAAAACCCACAAATTTGTTGAAACCTGAAACCGCTTTGAAGCCAGAGCAGATCGCGTTGCGCGCAGCATCCGCGCCAGCATCAGCAGCCAGCGGCAATGATCCCGCTGCGTCGTCAAACATCAAGGTAGCGCTGGAAGCAAGTGCTTTGGCGGGGGCCACTCCTATTCAAAAAACAGTTGAGGCCGAGTTTAAGCCGAAGCCTGAAGTAAAAGGCCCCGCTGTGAAAAGTCAAAAAAGCTTTGAACAAGGCAAAGCCGCGCCCGTGACAGGTGCCGCCGCCGCCGCGCTGCGCCAAGCAGCCGTTGCGGCTAATGCGAGTGAGGGGGGGGCAGATGCAGCCCAAGATTTAGGAGCATTGCCGCATTCTATTTCTCCATTCAGCAGCGCCAACCTGCAACTGGCACAAACGCAAACCGCGCCTCAAACCTCTGGGCAATTGCTGGATAAATGGGTAGATTCGCATCTTGATTTGAATGCGCGAGGCTGGACCCAAACTTTGGCGAGAAATGTTATTTCAGCTCTGAGAACCGGGCAGCAACAAATTGCGCTTACCTTATCGCCGGCCTCCTTGGGAAAAATGCATATTGCTTTTGGGCGCAATGAAAGCGGCTTGGATGTGAAAATTCAGGCGGAACGCAAGGCAACCGTCTCACTTTTTGGCGAGTCTGAAGGAAAAATCATTTCTAGTCTAGAAACCGCAGGTTACCGCGTGACCTCGCTGTCATGTTCGGTTATGCAGACAAGCGATGAAAATTTCAATATGAACCTCGGGCAGGGGTTTAATGAGCAAGAAAATCCGTCGGGTGATGAGCGATCACAAACCGCGCAAAAGAATGAGCAACACGCTGGAAAAGCAGCAGATGATGGCAGTCTTAAGGGCAAAGGTGATCAAGATGGCCTGGTGGATATAACCATATAATCGAGGATCGAGTTATGGCTGAAGAAGAAGAACCAAAGAAAAAATCTGGTATTGTAACCATCGTAATTTTCGTTGTTGCAGGGTTTATTCTTGTGGCAATTGGCCTAGGCGTTGGCTTTTTGGTATTTGGTGGAGCGCAAGGCAATCCGCAAGATATCGCCAATGAAATTGTCACCAAGCAAAATGAAGCCAAAGGTGATGCTGCTGGCGAGGGCGAGGGCGACGGCGAAGGCGAAGCGGAGTGCGATGACGAGGAGAAGGATGAAGAGGGCAATTGCCCGGGCGATCCTGAAAAAATCTCGAAGGAAACACCTAAGGACAAGGTATTCCAAACCTTGTATTATGAGATCCCTGGTTCTTTGACGACCAATCTCAAAGGCTCTCGCAGATTCTTACAAATTTCGGTTGGGCTTTCAACAAAGTATGATGAAACAATTTTAACCAATGTTGAAAACCATTTGCCGGCCTTGAAATCGGTGGTTCTCGCTGCGCTCAGCGATTACACCGAAGAAATGGTCGTTGGGCGCGAGGCGCGTAAATTGCTGGCGGCCGATATCCAGTCGGTGATGAATGAAAAGCTGGAAGAGCTTGAGGGGTTCGGCGGTATAGAAGAAGTCATGTTTACGTCCTATGTAATGCAGTGATCTTGAATGTCTTCCTCTTCTAAACTTTCAAAAAACGAAGTCGAAGCCCTGATTTCAGGGCTCGACGAGGGTGATGTTTCAGATGCAAGCACCCTCTACGGTGCTTCGGATAAACAGATACGCGACTTTAAGTTTGGGTCTGATGATCTATCGCTTTTGGGCGATTACTATGCATTGCGCGTGATCAATGAGCGCTTCGCCCGTTTTTCGCGCACTGTGTTTCAACCGATGCTTCGATACCAGCCACGGGTGACGGCGATCAATCCAACGGTGAAAACGTTTGAAGATTACACTTTTGCCTCCGAAAGCTTCATGAGCTTAACGCTGGCACGGATCGAGTTTTTACGCGGCAGCTTGATGATGGTGATTTCACCGGATTTGATTTCAAAACTGACCAATGCCTATTACGGCGGGAATACTCTGATCTCGAAAACGGCACAACGATCCGATTTCACCTCGACAGAGGATCGGATTATTGAAATCATAACCGATGGCTTGATCGAAGCCTTAGAATTGGCTTGGGCTGACTTGATTAAATTGGAATTCTCGGAAGTGTCCCGAGAAGAGAACATGCAGTTCGTGTCTTTCGTTGATGATCTGGAGCAAGTGATTTGCTGTGCCTTTGAAATTCAATTGCCAGGATCTGCGCCTGCATCATTTGACGTGATTTACCCGTTGCAAACGCTTAAGCCAATTGCCGCGCAGCTGCGCTCGCGGATGCAATCTGATAGCGTTGATAGCCTGTCTTGGACGGATCGTTTGCAAAAGGCGGTGTTCAGCGTGCCCTTAAATTGCACCGCGCGCTTGACCACGGTGGAAAGTAAAATGGCAACCGTTCTTAAGTTTAAAAATGATGATATCGTGCCAATACAGATCAATGGACCGTTGAATTTTGTTGTTGAGGAACGAGAGTTTTTTGAAGCTGAGCTGGGGGATGTTGGAGGCACGGTTGCATTAAGCCTTCTAAAGCCAAGTAAGACTGCAGATAAGAAATAGGAAAAAACCATGAATGATACTCCTACACAAGAGGCGCCGGCGGCAAGCTCCGGTTCTGGTAAAATCAGCAGCGAAAAGCTGAAAATTCTTGAAAATATTGAAGTGACATTGTCGATCGAAGTGGGCCGAACCGATATGACCATCCGCGACTTGCTGCGGTTAAACGAAGGCTCTGTGGTCGAGCTGGATCGCCTTGCCGGAGAGCCACTTGATATTTATGTGAATGGCGCGATTATTGCGCGCGGCGAAGTTGTGATGGTTGGCGAGCGCTATGGTATTCGGTTCACGGATGTTGTTGATCCGGAAGAAAGAGCCGAATCCGTTCAATAATGGCATGATACTTGCCTGCCTTCTTGGAAGGAGGCGAATATCATGGCTGCGCTTGACGATTTAAGTCAAAAAATCATTGTTGTTGTTTTATTTACCTCAGTTTTTGTTGTGATCTGGCTTATCGCCAAACAACGTGGGTCTTTGGGCCAAAGCACAGCTGTTCAAGGTCATATTACCCATGTTGAAAGCCGTCGTTTGGCGCATGCCAATGTCTTGTCTGTGTTTGAAATTAACCAGCGGACGGTTTTGATTTTACAGGGTAAACAGGGTGCAACGGCCCTGGATATCACGCCCGAGATCGCGTCAAAGATTGCGGCTGGCGATGAGCAGTAACCGCCCGTCCCACATGCCCGCCTTTGCGCCTAAATATTGGGGCGCTTTGGTCTTTTTGGGCTGCTGCTTGCTTCCCATAACCGCCTTTGCCCAACAAATGCCCAGCGTTGGCCTGCCTGCATTATCGGTGGTGCCGGGGCAAGATGGGGGGCAGGAATACTCGCTTTCTTTGCAAATCTTGGCCTTGATGTCGGCGATCACGCTTTTGCCCAGCCTTTTATTGGGGGCCACAGCGTTCACGCGCATCATCATTGTGTTGTCTATTTTGCGACAGGCAATGGGCACCCAGCAAACGCCACCCAATCAGGTGCTTGTCTCTATTGCCTTGTTTCTGACCATTTTTATTATGTACCCGACGCTTGAGGGCATTTATGAGGCGGCGGTTTCGCCTTATTTAGAGGGGCAGATAGAATTTCTGCCCGCGCTTGAATCTGCATCTGTCATCTTAAAAGAGTTTCTGGTTCTTAATACCCGTGAGGCCGAATTGGCTATGTTTGCCGAATTGGCAGGAGATGCGCCTTACCAATCGAATTCTGATGTGCCTTTCAACGTTTTGATGCCGGCTTTTTTAACCTCTGAATTAAAAACGGCGTTTCAAATCGGCTTCTTGCTGTTTTTGCCCTTCTTGGTGATCGATATGGTGATTGCCTCCGTCTTGATGTCTTTGGGCATGATGATGTTGAGCCCGATCTTGATTTCCTTGCCGTTTAAACTGCTTCTTTTTGTTTTGGTGGATGGATGGGCCATGACCATCGGATCAATTTCTTCAACTTATATGAATTGAGCGATTATGGAATTTGATGCAAATATCGAACATTTGAGAATGGCGTTTTGGCAGGTGATTATCACATCAGGTCCCATTCTGGGCATTGCCTTGGGGGTGGGTTTGGCGATCGGGATTGTGCAAGCGGCAACATCGATCAACGAAATGACGCTCAGCTTCGTACCGAAATTATTTTTTGTACTTGGAGGCTTTGCTTTGCTTTCGGGTTTCATGCTGCTGCAACTTTCTGATTTCTTTGCATATATTTTTGATACGATAAGTGGTCTTGGCTAAGATGGAGAACCTGCTGGTCAGTTCTGATAGTGGTATTCCCGGGTTAGAGCTGCCAGGGCTTTTTGAGTTTCTATCGATGTTTTTTCTGGCGACTTTGCGCATCGGCGCTTTTTTAATTTCAGCCCCGTTTTTTGGCGCGCAATCGATACCGCTCCAGGTACGGATTGTCTCAAGTATCATCTTGGGTATGGTATTTTTTGAACAGTTTCAATCTGTGCCTCTGCTGGAACTCGACAATCTGGTGATCGTGCGCATTATTTTTGTGGAACTATTGATCGGCTTGACAGTGGGTATCCTGCTGAGCATTCTATTCGCCTCTGTGGCCTTGGCAGGGGAAAAAATAGCAACTTCGGGCGGCCTTGGTTTCGCGGCCCAGATCGACCCAACAACGGGCGGTCAAACCCCTGTGATCAGTAACGCTTTAACGCTTTTTTCGATCGTAACCTTTTTATCTTTGGATGGTCATTTGGCGCTTATCCGCGCGATGGATGCCAGCTTTTCAGTTGTGGCAGTCGGTGGGCGGCTTGATCTTTATGCCGCCAGCCAATTTGTTGCTGAGTCCGCAGGTTATATGTTCGAACTTGCCAGTATCATGATGTTGCCGGTGGTGATTGTTTTGCTGCTGACAAATGTGACAGTTGGTGTGGTCACACGCTCGGCGCCGACGTTAAACCTTTTTTCTTTCGGCTTTCCAATCACGCTTTTGGTGTGTTTTCTGGCATTATATTTAGCGACTAAACCGCTGGGCTATTCGATGGAATACTTGGTGCGCTTTGCAATCGATTTTATCGCATCATTCTTTGGAAAGTTGAAAAATGGCTGAAGAGAGTGCGCAGGAAAAGACCGAAGACCCAACGCCGAAACGACTAGAGAAGGCATTGGAAGATGGTCAGGTCTTAACCTCTAAAGAGCTGTTTGTTTTTTCCACCTTGTTCACCGGTTTTTTGATGTATTTTCTCATCTTAACGTTTTCGGATCGGATTTTGGGGGAATTTAAAGGTTTTTTCAGTTTCGATCTGAGCGATTTTCCGGGTGAGTTGTTGCGGATGAGTTCTGGCGCTGTGTCATTCATTCTGGTGTATGGGGTGTTGTTTGCCCTTCCTATTTTCTTTGTTGTGCTGTTCACGCAGGGCGTTTTGTCCGGCGGTATAAACGTGTCGGTCAAGGCGATGTCTTTTAAGGGGTCGCGGATCAATCCGCTTGAAGGGTTGAAGCGGATGTTTTCAACCAAAGCTTTGGTGGAATTGGGCAAAGCAGTTTTGAAAGTGAGCCTTTTATTGGGCACTGCCGCGCTGGTGATTAGTCTTTATATGCCACAGCTCACCACGTCATCGAATGCCAATTTGCTCAACGGATTGTCGCGCGCCGGGGATGTTTTTATTGCGTTGATGGTAACATTACTGATTGGCTTGGTGGTGATCGCGTTTTTAGATGTTTTGTGGCAGCGCTATCAGCATATCGAAAAACTGAAGATGAGCCTGCAAGACGTGAAAGATGAAAATAAGCAAACCGAAGGCTCACCTGAGGTCAAAGCCAAAATTCGCCGGATGCAAATGCAAACGGCTGCGCGCGGCGCCGAGCAACGCGCGGCGTTGGCTAATGTTGCCGAGGCAACCGCAGTGATCACCAACCCAACGCATTTTGCCGTTGCGTTGAAATATGAAGTGGGCACATCCGGCGCGCCAACGATCCTGGCGATGGGGCGGGGTAAAATGGCGGCAGATATAATCGAGATTGCAACAAAAGAATCGATCACCGTCTTTCAAAGCCCTTTATTGGCGCGGGCGCTTTATTTTACGGGCAATATCGGACAAGAAATTCACGAAGAATTGTTCAGCGCTGTGGCGGCTGTTTTGGCCTTTATTTTCCGAGTGGCCAAGGGCGAAGAGCTGGATGCGCCAGATATTTCAATACCAGACGATCTTCAATTTAATGAAACGGGAGCTCCTTTAAATGGTTAGATTAGCGTATAAAAAATCGCTTAGCATGGGTGAAGCAATCAGTTCTGTTTGCTTTTTCGGCGTTGGCTTTGTGTGGTTGTCATATGGGTTTGAATATTTCGCGGCGGCTCAGTTTTGGTCGGCTGCGGGTATGTTTATCTGCGCGTTTTTTAGTTTTGCAGCCTGTATCCGGTATGTAATTCAAAACGCCTTGTTCAAGTTGAAAGAAAGTCTGAATGAGCGCAGTTAAAAACACCGTGAGAACCTGCCATAATTGCGTGTTCTTCTTTGTTACCCATGAGGCGCAAAAGCCTTGGGGATGCCGGCATTTTGGATTTAAATCTGCCAATATCCCGGCGCAAGCCGTATTTCAAGCAAGTGGCACGAATTGTGCTTATAAACAGGTAAAGGCTATGCCGAGACAACAAAAAAAGGACTTGGGCTGATGGCAGGAACTCGTTCAGCAAACACCGCCGATGTAGAAAAAAGTATCCAGATTGCTCTGGATGCGGCGGATGCCGCAATGGATGTTACATCGGAATATGCAAAGGTTGCACAGCAGATTAAACGATCCACCGCAAAACTGGCGAATATTGAAAAGCTGGGCCGCATAGCGGTTATTTTAGGATTCGTTTCCGGCATTGGCGCGGCGGCTTTGTGTATCGTGATCTTTCTGCAATCCTCATCACAATTGAAATTATTGTCGCAAACCAACACAGAATTGTTGACCGTGTTTATCGAAAATGTTGATTCCTTGAATGAGGATGTTGCAAAGCTTACGCCAGCTTTGGATCAGATTAATAATTTAACCAATGTCGTTGAAACGGCCAGCGCGGGTTTGGTGAAAATTGGCGAGAAATCGGATATGATGTCTGAAGAAGTGCGCGTTGCGATTGAAAAGATGAATACGATCGAGCCGTCGGTGATGGCACAATTGACCGAGCAGCAAGAAAAAAACGCCGTCTTAAACTCAGAGCTGACGCTGTCATTTGCCGAAATGACCAATGAAGAATTCAAAGCTCAAAATATGATAATGGGCAATTTCACGCGTTCAGTGATCGATGCATTGCAGACTATTTCTGACGCCTCTGCAGGCATGAAAGAGCAACGCGATGCGCTGCAGGCGCTGCAAGAGGTGAATGCTGAATTATCGGCCCGCGTGGCAACACTTGATCAAAAGCTAAGTTCGGCCAAAAAAGAAGCGGCCCAGGCGCGCAAGGCACGGGCGCAGGCTGTGGCGAAGCCAAAACCTGAAGGTGATATTATTAAATTTCCTTAATAAGTGAAAAAAAGCGGGTAGGCGGGTAAGTATAGATGGCGGAAAGTGTTGAGGAACAAGAGACACGCGCGGTTTTGCAGATTAGCGGTTTTGTCAATGGCTATGGGCCAACGATTGGATTGCAACAATTTGACTATATCTTAGGCGTTGATGGCACGCCGTTTTTGGGGACAGCAAAACAGTTTAACGCGCTTTTTGCCTATGAGGATGAAGAAGACGCGGCTGCACATGTCGATGAAACTTGGATCTTGACGGTCAAGCGGGATCAGACGGCTTTTAATATTTCGGTAACGCAATCGCTTGGGGCGAAATTCGATGAGGTTGATGCTGACGCACATCCTCTGTCGGAAAACGATCTTGTGATGCTAAGGGCGGCCACGCGCTCGGGTTTGATCGAATATATGGTTTTCCATGATATGCAAAAAAACGCAGAACTGGTCGATCGTTCCAAGTCACTATTGGCAATGGTTTGCCCGCCCTTTTGGTTTTTGAACCGGCGGATGCCCGAAGCGGCGCTTGCGAGTATTTTGGCGTTTTTCGTGGCCTTGACCGTTCATTGGATTCTGGGCGTGGTTTTTTACCTCATGCTTTGTATTTACTCGGGGCGCGAGCAGGGAAATATGTTGATAGCCTTCATGAGTTTTCGCAAATTTATCTACCTGCAGACAATTGTGGCTGAAAATGAGTTAAGCGCGCAAAGAACCGTTTTATCCTTAGACAGCGAGATGTTCTTTAAAGTTCCGGTGGCGGGTTTAGAGCAGCCGCGGCGGCGTAAAAAGAAACGGCCGCCTATTGGTGTTTAAAAATTTGATCATGGGTTCTCTGGCGCGTGAGTGCGGAGCGCTTTTGGGCGCAAGGCAGCGCTGCCTTCTTCTGCGCCAATCCTAAATCCGCTTGGTTCAGGAGAGTAGGCGCGCGCGGCGCGCTCACCCTTAATTTTTCGATGTGAGGCAAGCGCGCCTTGCGCGGCCGAAGCGATCATCCTTTCAGGCCAGCGCGCGGATTTTGCAGTCTTCTGTGAAGGGACGCTTTATTTCGCAATCAATGTATTAAGTTTATATTCGCGTTTGCGCTGCGCTGTAGATTTGATATTTTCCAATTCGCGATATTTTGCAACGGTGCGCCTGGCCACCGTGAATCCCTCTTCGGCGAGAAGACTGGATATTTTTGCATCGCTAATCGGCTTTAACGGACTTTCTTCTGCAATGATTGCCGTGATCTTATTGCGGATCGCCCGAGCAGATACGCCCTCTTCGCTGGTATTTGCCTGAAGACCACTGCTAAAGAACATTTTCAACGGGAATGTCCCCCGCGGCGTTTGTATTAGCACCGACGCCGTTGAACGGCTGACCGTGCTTTCATGGATTCCCAAGGCTTCTGCAACAATGCGCAATTGCAAGGGACGAATACCCGCGATTCCTTCATCAAAAAATTTGATTTGATGTTTTAAAATATGCTGTGCAACCATTTGTAGCGTTTGGTTTCGTTGCGCGATGGCGCGCTTTAGCCAATGGCCCGTTGCAATCGAGTTTTTTATGAACTCAACCGATTTTTCTTCGCTTTGGGTGGATTGGTTTAACGTATTTGCGTAGTCCATATTGACTTTGACGCTGGGCAAAGATGAACGGTTTAATGCGATTTCAATCTGATCCCCGTGGCGTTGTACGATTAAATCGGGCTCTCTGTTGCTGCCCAATGCCTCACAATCAAATAACGCACCTGGCTTTGGATTATATTGCCGGATTTGCAACACGCGTTGCTTTACATCTTCTGCCGCGCAGCCCGCTAAGTTGCATAATTCTTTGATTTTGCCTTGCGCTAACATTTCAAGGTTTGCCAGCACGACTTTCATCGGTGCGTCGAATTCTTTGCGCTCTTTGGCTTGTAATGTGAGGCATTCGGCCAAGTTACGTGCAAATAACCCGACCGGCTCAAACCCTTGCAGCTGTTCTAACACCGCGGTCACATCCGCCAGATCGGCAGATAATTGATCCGCAACCTCTTCGAGATCGATTGGCAAATATCCCGCCGGGGTGATATCGGCCAGCAATCGATATGCGATCGAATTATACTGCTCTGAAAAATTTTGCAGGCGAATTTGTTTGCAAATATGTTCCAGCAAGGTTTCCGGACGTTCGCCCAGAAGTGTTTCCATAAAAGAGTTAGAAATACCTGCGCCGGCCTTTGCAGGTTGAAAATCAATCTCGGCTTTACGTTTGTTTTCCGAGTTAACGCCTTTGACCTCAATGAACGGATTGCTTTCGGCCAGATCTTCTAAGTGCTTTTCTAATTCCAGATTGTTCATCTGCAAGATGCTGATAGCATGTTGCAGCTGTGGCGTAATAACCAAGCTTTGCTTTTGAACCTGTTGGGTTCCAATATTGAGGCCAAGCATCGACATATCAATTACCAAACACTGTTACACAACAAAGAAAGCAAAGAATATGCCAAAACTGCAAAATACTGAAAAAATATTGATTCAGTCTTTATTAAGTTTCTGGTAAGATAAATCTGGAAGGAGTTATCTACATGGTTCCAAAGGAAAAAGACACTCCCTGCCGTATTTGCATGGCCATTCGGATTTTCTTGTTATCCGTGCTGACCATCGCGTTACTCACCTTTATTGACCGGTCGATTTTATCTGCTGTGGCCAGTTTAAAGCCTTTGACCATCGCTTTGATTTTGGTCGGTGTGTTGGCCTTTTTTGCACTTTTGAAATCCGCGTTTGAATATCGCCAATGGAAGAAGCGCGATTAATCGAACCGGCCGGGTCAATTTGCGTTTGCGTGACTGTTCAGCCCGATCTGGTGGTTGGATAGGTGCGCGGGGACGCATCGGTCACCGCGATCCTTGCTGCTTTAATATTCAAGCTCAATTTCAATGCGGCGATTTTCCTCGCGTCCTGCGGCCGTGGCATTATCCGCGATCGGTCTGGTTTCACCATAACTTTTTGCTTCCAACCGGCCAGGACCAACTTGACCGCTGCTTTCGATGGCTTGCACCACGCTTGATGCGCGCGCTGCTGCTAAATCCCAATTGTCGCGGTAAAGCGCACCAAAGGCAATCGGCACATCATCTGTATGGCCCGCAACAGTGATGCTGTTATCGCTGCCATCGCTGACATTTGCAATTTGGTCAATAATTTCTTGCGCTTGAGCGGTTAGATTGGCCGAGCCAGAGGGGAAGGCGCCACCCGTACCGACGGTGACAAACACTTTATTATCGCGTGTCTCTACAGTGACAGCGCCAAATTCAATCTGGTCCTGCAATTTCACTTTCAAATCTTCTGCGGCGTCTTGGGCTTTCTTTTCGGCTTTTCCAGCTTCGGCAAAGGCCTCTTCGCTGTCTTGACCGCCCAATTTTTTCAACTGGTTCTCAAGCTCAGAGACAAAATCAATCAATTCGCTTAGCTGTTCTTCCAACCCGCCAAATAAAACCTCTTGCTCTGATTGCCCAGTGGCCAGCTCGGCCAATGACACGGCTTGACCCACTTTTTTGAATTTCTCTTTCATTTCTTCGGGCGAGGATCCTTTTGCCTTCAGATCCACCACAACCTTATTGTCTAGGGTCGAAACCGCTATATCAACAGCCTGCGCGATTTGTTCGATGGCATCTGCCAGTTTCTCGGCTTGGTTTTTCTGATCGTTTTCTCCGCTGCCATCTTGCTCTTTACCGCCCAGACCTTCGACGAGTTCTTGGCCTTCCTGCATTTCGTCAGACCCATCGCTATCGTCATTATCTGTCGGAACTTCGACATCGGGTTTAGTAATTTCGGTTGTTTGCTGCGTCATGTCCTCGGTCACTGATGGTGAGGGAGAGGGGCTAAAGCGCATTTCAAGCACGGTTGTGCCTTCGGGCTGTTCCACCACCGGGATCAACCGTTGAACACCAAATGAATCCTTTAAAGACCCAGAAATCTGTTTGAACTTTGGAACATTCATCTCGGCGAAAGACAAAATCATCACGAAAAATGCCATCAACAAGGTCGCCATATCGGCGAATGTTGCCATCCAGGCCGGCGCACCGGCCGGCGGACATTTCGGACATTCTTCTTCGGGGGCGTCGTCTTCTTCGAGATCCTCTGCCATCGGTTATGCCGCCGCCAATTTTTCTTGCTGTTTGGACGGCAGGTTTGACGCCAAAACATCTTGAATATTGCGTGGAGATTCGCCGCGGGCAATATTGCGCAGGCCTTCTAAAACCACCCCGCGATAGAAGATTTCATAGGCTGTGTAGCCTTCTAATTTGGTGCGGATCGGGCCAAAAAACACGTTGGCAAAAAACGCTCCATAAAGCGTGGTCAACAAGGCCACCGCCATCGCGGGGCCGATCGCTTTTGGATCGCTCATATTTCCCAACATCACAACGAGGCCGATCAAGGTTCCGATCATTCCCATCGCCGGGGCGATATCAATCCACGCCGTTAAGATTCCATGATTGACCTCATGCCTGCTTTTCATCGCGGCAATTTCCGCATTCATGATTTTAACCATTTTCGGCTCATCAGCGCCATCAACCAGCAGCTGCATGCCTTTTTCAAAGAATTTATCGGGCACATCTTGGCCCTCAAGCGCCATCATCCCGTCTTTACGGGCGATCGCTGCCAACTCAACCATGCGAATGATCGTGGCATCCAATTTCTTGACGGGGGGTAAGAAGCATTTCGCCATCGCCCCAAAATGGCCCAGAAAGGCGGGCAGGGGGGTTGTCCACATCACCGCAAAGAATGTGCCGCCCAAAACCACAAGCGCTGAGGGAACGTCAAGAAAGGGCCCAAGCGAGCCCGCTGAGGAAATCATACTGCCGCCGATGAAGCCAAGCGCGCCAAGCATGCCGATAAGTGAAGCTAAATCCATAATGTCCGCTCTGTATGTTTTTCGAATTAGGTTGCAAAAGTGATGCCATCTTGTGAAAATCAGCGCAGAGTGATGAAAAAAACGAAAGTTCAGATGGCGCGCCCTTTTCTTTATGCTTTGCTAATCGGCTGTCTTATTCAAAGCGCACCGGCTTGTGCAGAAACGCTGCGATTGCAACGGGATGGGCCGCTTGCGCGCGATTATTTCAATAAATTGGAATGGATGCGCTGCAGTATCGGGCAGGTTTGGCAGGATGAGACCTGCCAGGGTGAGATAAAAATGCTGACCGTCGCGCAGGCCGAACAGATCAGCGCCGTGATGCGCGAAAACTGGGGCGGGGGTTGGCGTCTGCCCACGGTAAAAGAGCTGAAAGGTTTGATCCAAAAAAACGTTGATGCGCCGAAAATTAATCAGCAGACCTTTCCCAACACGCATCAGGGTTCCTATTGGACCAGTGATCAGAGCTTTTATACCGATCAATATTTCTGGACGGTGAATTTTTATACGGGGCAATTGTATAATCGGTTTTTCTATTTTCAAGAAAACGCCGTGCGCCTGGTGCGGGATTATAGTTTAAATTAAGGCAGCGCTGCGCGCGGTTTCTTCATCTTCCGCGCGATTTTTGAAGTAAGGGTGCAGAGTCAAAAAAGCCCGCTTGCGCGGGCTTTTCTGTAGGCATTTGAATTGCGCTTAACCTTGCAGCAGGCTCAGCACGTTTTGCTTTGAGGCATTGGCCTGCGCCAGCATCGCTGTTGACGCTTGCTGCAGGATTTGAGACTTCGCCAGTGAAGTCGTTTCAGCTGCAAAATCTGCGTCTTCAATGCGGCCACGACCAGCTTGTAGATTAGAGCTGATGTTAGTCAGGTTGCTTACAGTGCTGTCTAAGCGGTTGCTTACGGCACCAAGATTAGCACGCTGTGAAGCAATGGTTTGCAACGCAGTGTCTAAGCTTGTGATTGTGCTTTGAGCAGCAGAGATCGATGTGATGTCAATCGCATTTGATCTTTCCACAGTGAACCCAGTTGCAGTAATGTTGGACACTGTAACATTAGAAATACCAGCATCGGTAATCGCTTGAGCCATTTGAGAAACGGCACCAGCAGTTGTCTCTGCATAAGAGTCAGTTGCGGAGGTGGTTATAGATACTTCAACTCCGTCAATCACAGTATTGAAAACGTCACCAGCAGCATATGTTCCGCCCATGGTAAAGGTTCCGCCACTCTCTGAGAAAGTCGCAGTACCAGCAGTTGATGATGCGGTTGTGCTGTCGACAACTAATGTCTGTGTCAACGTTACTGCAGTTGCGCTCGCGGTTGCAACGATGTTCGAACCGTAAAGAGCATCGCCACTGGTAGCGACTTTCGCATTGATTGCAGCAGCCAAGGCAGCATTTCCGCCAGCGGTATCATCTGTGAAAGCTGACGTGCCACCGAAACCTGTCCCTTGCGTGAGCGTCACAGTTTCTCCATTGATATCTACTGAAAAAACTCCGACGTCGTTTGCTGCTCCGGCTGTGAGAGCAATCGTATTCGCAGTAGAGGTTGCATCAATTGCCGCAGTTGCGTCTCCACTAGTGACACCAGCATTTATCAATGAAATGTCAACAGCGGAACTACCGGCTGTCGCACTACCAAAACCTGCACTTACAACCAAACCACTGCGCGATACTTCAAGCCCAGTAAGTTCTCCTGCATTTGCTGCGGTATCTCGAGCAGTTACGATAGCGTCTGCAAACTGGCGGGCCAGTCCCTCAGTATCGTTAGAATATCCATCTGCGTCGACAGCCGTGATTGAGATCGCTACCCCATTTAGATTTGC
Organism: Rhodobacteraceae bacterium IMCC1335; assembly: GCA_039640495.1. Lineage (NCBI taxonomy): Bacteria > Pseudomonadati > Pseudomonadota > Alphaproteobacteria > Rhodobacterales > Paracoccaceae > Rhodobacteraceae bacterium IMCC1335. The sequence continues at coordinate 3,269,320 of CP046864.1, read as the reverse complement.
AGAAAATGTGTCACCCGCAGCCCACGTTCCAGAAAATGTGAATGCTGCGTGCTTATCATTTGCTTGGGCCACTGATACATTTCCAGCTGCACCACCGGCATTCACAGTACTTGCAATTGTTGGAGTTGAAGTACCTCCACCTATTCCAAGCGCTGACGCAGAAAGAGCACCAATGTTGACGCTGATAGAGTCAAGGTTTGTGGTTCCTGAACCAACGGCCAGCGAAATATTTTTCACATCTGAGTGTGAAGTTGCCAAACTATTGGTATTTGGAGTTGCACCATCCAACAAGTTGATGCCAGCCCAAGACGTTGTACCGGCAATGCGATCGATCTCAGTAGACAGCTGTGTCATTTCAGATTGAAGATTTGCCCGATCGTTGGCGTCATTAGTGCCGTTTGACGACTGAACGGCCAGTTCACGCATGCGCTGTAAAATATTCTCAACTTCTGCATGCGCGCCCTCTGCGGTGTCGATCATCGCTTGCCCGTCCATCGCATTACGGATCGCCATGTTGGTGCCTTTGATCTCAGATGTCAAACGCGAAGCAATCGCTACGCCAGCCGCGTCATCAGCAGCAGAGTTAATACGTTTGCCGGTCGCAAGACGCTCCATTGAGATTTCCATCTCTTTATTCACGCTAGATGCCGCTGCTTGGGCCATCAAAGCGCCTGTATTAGTCGCGCAGCGGCGCGGGCCAAGAAACCCGTTTCTTTACAAATTGATACATGTTTTTGAAATCTTGCAATGTCAGGCTTGACCCGCCTGTGTCACAAATTTTTATCTTGCTCGGTTTTACATTTTTTAAGCTTGCTTTTTTTGGTAGAAGCTATCCAGCGGGAAATTCCATTAAACAATTGATTTAAATAATCAAAAAATATCACTTTTCTTTGAGAACCACGCCTTGGAAATCATCATGGCTTAAAAAAGCGATGCCGCGGCCCTTAAGATAGAGCATCAGCTTTGAAATCGTTCCCACGCGGGTATTTGCTTTATCGTCAGATTGATCTGCTTTTGCCTCAAACCTTTTTAGCGCAGCAATCGACACACCAGAGCCTTCCGCTAATCTCTGTTGCGAAATTCCAAGTAGCCCACGGGCCGCAATAATTTGACGTGCAGAGGGCACTTCCATGAGAAAAAATACCGGTTAAAAAAGTCATTCGGACTAATGCTTACCGCTCAATAGAGACTTGTCCAGTATTTTCTGAGGCTCAAATTCCGCCCTCTCAAAAATTGTATCTTATTGAAACTATTTAATAATATAAAAATTAGATTTTTTGTGTCGGCCATTCTCCTTAGGTGCGGTGGTTTTGAAACAGAGTTTTTTTGAGAAAAATTCCAAAAACCTAGATCTATTAGGAAAATTTGATAATGAGGCCAAGAATATCGATAGAAACATAAGATTTCCTCAAATTCGATACCAAAAGTATTTTCTCTGGGTTTCGCTATTTTTGATCTTTTTGGCACCTTATAAAGTTAATAAGTATCTTTTATTTGGATGAGCTAACATGCAACCATCTCAATTTACCAATAAAGCGTTGGAATCTGCAATTTGTCCGCAGAGTAAGGCCTATCTCTATGTAAAGGATCCAAAAACGCTGGGCCTATCCGCCGTGGTGACCAAGGGCTCAAAAAGGTTTTTATTTCGATATCGCATTGGTGGTCGGCAGCGCAATATGAGCCTTGGAGCCTTTCCGGCGTTGAAAGTGGCCGATGCGCGGCGCTTAGCGCTGCAACACCACCGGCAAGTCGCCTATGGAATTGATCCGCTAGACGAAAAAAATCAACTCAAAGCGACGCCGCAGCTTGAAACGTTTTTCCAGGCTCAATATTTGCCGTTTATCAAACTGCACAAACCCAGCTGGCATGTGGATGAAAGCCTGTTTCGGTTGCATCTGGCGCCCGTATTTGGCCGCAAAACCTTTGTTGAAATCACCCCTGACATGGTGATCCGATATACATCTGGTAAAAAAGCATCCGGATTTTCAGCCGGCATGATCAATCAAAGCTTGGTATTGTTGGGGGCGCTGTTTAACCGGGCGCATAAATGGCGGCTTAAAAACGTACCGCCCGCGCGCCATTTGGACATTCAATACCTGAAAGATCCGCCTAAATTGAACCGCTACCTCTCAGAAGAAGAGCATATCAAATTGTTTTTCGAATTAAATCGAAGCAAAAATCACATGTTAAAATTCTTTATCGGGTTTTTGCTGCTGACCGGCGCCCGCCGCAACGAGGCGGCGCAGGCGCGATGGCAAGATTTTGATTTAGAAAATGCCGTTTGGACGATTCCAAAAACAAAATCCGGCCAGTTTCGCAAACTGGCGATCGCAGAGGCGGTTCTGGATCTGTTGCGCGTGGTCAAACAGTTTCATGATCAGCATTCGCTGGAAAACCCATGCGTCTATGTGTTTGGAAATCTGAAAACGGGCCGCCCCTATCAAAATCTATATCGGTCTTGGAACAAGGCGCGCTGCGGGCTTGCGGGATTTCAGGCTGCATGATTTGCGCCATAGCTTTGCCAGCATTTTGGTGAATAACGGCGTTTCAATTTATGAGGTTCAAAATTTGCTTGGTCATGCCTCAATCAACACCACCAAACGCTACGCGCATTTGGCCCCCGAAACGCTTCGCAAAAGCGCCCAAGTTGCCGCAGATGTCTATTCGCTGGCCAAACGGGGGGGCGTGGTGAACACCCCCAGCGATCGCCCCGTGCAAAGGCTTTAAAGGCCCGGAATAAGCGGAATATCGCAAGCGGTTAGAAGAAGCAGGCCGGCAAGCAAAAATAATTTTTTCATTTAGATATCTTTCTCAGCATGTTTTACACGTTCACGGCCCGAGTATCGTTTCACATTCTGGCAGTGTTGCCAAGCACCGACCCGTAAACTTGAAAGCTTTTTTGAGGCTTGCGCGAAACGCCGTACCGCCCCGAACGAAGCATGGATCCGTAACAAAATACTAGGCCATGTCCTAGGGAACACCCTCATATTGAACGGTTGGGGGATGGCGGGCCGACAGGGAAGCGGAAACCAGCGTGAAATTTGCTCTTATGATCATGAGCGTTGGCGCTGAGGGGCTCGACATGATGCGTATCAAGGATCTGAACATCTGCGGTATCAAGCAATCTACTGATGAGCTGAGCGCCATGTCAGCGCAAGAAAAAATAAATGCCATGCGGGCAAGCCGCATAAAGCTTTCTGATGCGTCCGAATAGCGCGCATGTCGGCGGGGTGTTCTCTGGCGCTGAAACCATGTGATTTTCGGGGATTGGCGGCGTTTAATCTGGAAGAGCTTCCACTGCCGCCCTTTTCCTTTTGAGAATAAAACAAGCCGCGTTTTTGGCTTGGCGCAAAGGATATATATAACTGTTTTGTTGCTAAACCAGCTTGTGAGACACGCGCGCCTAGAACAGCTCTGCTGTACCGCTCATGGGTAAAACAGCATTCAACCAAGGGCCAGTGCGCCGCGCTTACCGCCGTTCAAGATCCACAACGCGATTTTGCAGTGCCAAGTAATCTCTGAACAAATCCGCCTCAGTTACGATTCCGATCAAACGGCCCGATATACGATCGATCACAGGAATGCTTTCGCCAACAAAATCTACGGCAATTTCCATGGCCTGTTGAAGAGATGCGTCTGATTTGATTGAAATTGGATCCACCTCTTGCTCAGCTATGGCCAGCCCGTCTGGGGCACCTTTTAACAGGGTTTGAAGCGCAACTTTCCCCAGAAAGCCATTATCTGGGCCAATGATATAGGCTTCGGTTGAGCCGCTTTCGATCAAAAGATTTATCGCGGTTTGGCTGCTATCCTCCGGGTTTAGGCGGCAATAATCTTGGTGCACGATGGTTTCAATATTGCGTTCCATCATTTCAAGGCCCGTGCGGCCCGACGATATATCGATGCCCCGATCCAGCAATTGGCGATCAAAGAAGGAATTGCCAAATAAAAGGTGAGACGTCAGCACAGAGGTTACAATGCTGATCATAGCCAGTAAGGCAAATTCATATGATCCGGTCAGCTCTAAAATAATGATCGTTCCAGCGATAGGCGCGCCGATCACTGAAGAAGAAACAGCCGCAATACCACAGATCACAATGCCCACTGCCCCCGGCAAATCCAAGCCAAGTGATGCAAGGATATGCAGGGCGATTGCGCCGCCAGCGGCCCCTATAACCAAAGAGGGCGAAAATATCCCGCCAAAAAGCCCCATCCCCAAGCATACCGAGGTCAGAATAATTTTCAAAAACAGAACGACAAACAAAAAAGCTAACGTATATTGCATTCCGATCGCGCCACGCACAGTTTCGCCGCCCAAACCCAGTGTTTCGGGCACAAAGGCGCCACCGGTCGCGGTGATCGCCGCGGCGATAAGAACTGCTTGTGCTGGTGTGAAACGCCCGGAGGCTGTAAAGGCAGCAACTCTGCGAACGCTTAACATAAAGCCCACGGCGAGCACGCCAAAGAAGGGTCCGAGCAGAAGCGCGATGGGCAAAAGAGTGGATAAATCGCCATCAAATCCGCCGACTTCAAAAAGGGTTGTGCCACCCCAAAACAATTCAGTGACCCCAGCTGCAACGCAAGAGGCGATGGCAATTGGGGCGATGGCTTTTAAAGAGAAATGCCGAATAATCGCTTCATGGGCAAATATGACACCGGCGATTGGGGCATTAAAGCCCGCAGAAATCGCAGCGGCAACACCGCATCCGATGAAAATATCGGTCGAAATTCCACTTCTTGAGAATCGCTTCAGCGCGCTACCGATCACCGCGCCAAAATGCACCAGCGGACCATATTGGCCAACCGAGGCGCCACCCGAAGCGCTTAAAAAAGCCACCAGCGTCGAAGACAAGCCAGCTTTTATATCCAACTCATTATCGGTGCGATGCGCTGCATGAATGCTGTCAGCAGGCCCATGCCAGCGCGCGATCCCAAGGTTTTTCTTAATCGCTATTATACAAAGCGCCACAAATCCTAATGTCAAGAACTGTGCATAATGAAGCTCAAAGCCTGATATTTGTATCGGTGCGACCACAGCGCGAAAGTTTGTGAAAAATTGAACGCCAAGGACAAAGAAATGGGCAACAAAGGCAACAACAAGGCCAAAAACAACCCCAACAAGGATCAATTGTATCAATCTTGATAAAGCTGCGGTGAGGTTCGAATTCTCGTTCATGTCGACATCCATTTCTACGGGGCCGATTTAAGCAGCATAGACAAACCGAGACATACACCAACCGCTGATTAAAGCGTCATTGTAATTTTATAGAGGGGAAAAACCATCTTTGCAAAGTATCAACTTCGCAGATCATGGCATTTAGTGGATGTTTAATTCCAGATCCGCGTTGCTGTTTCTTTGGCTTCAGCCAAACGTTGTTCATACATACGAAGCTTGGCAGATATATCGCTTTTCTCTTCAGGGATTTCTTCTGCCAAATCATCTGTATTTGTGGAAACACCCTTCAACTTGTTTTTCAAGTTTGCAAGACCGCCGCCCCCAGAAGGTTCTGACGTTTTGGATTTTGTAGTTTTCTTCACCGGTTGAACGGGCGATTCAACAATTTCCTTCGCTTCGCCGGCAACTTTTGTTTGTTTGGCATCGGGTACTTCTGCCTCCATAGCAGCTTCGGGGCCGTTTTCTACCAATTCGGTTTTGCCCTCTACCTGCGCGGTTACGACGGCTTTGGCCTCCTCTGCAGGCAATTCTTTTTCAGCGTCGGCCTCCTGTGGGGTAAGCCCGGCAAGCCCATCTATTTTCCAATCATCATTCAGCAATAAAGTGCTTTCAGCGTCTTTCTCGCGCTCAATAAATTCTGAGAAAAGCCGCTCGAGCGTATCAACACGCGCGGTTAGAATACGATTTTGAATTTTTAGATCAGCAACTGCTTCGATCGTAAGCACACGCCGCAAGCTGCCATTTGGTTTTGCAGGTGCGTCTGCTTGATTGGTGTCCGATGACGTTTCGGCATCCGACCACAGGGCATTAAAGGAGCGTTTATTGATGAAATGTTCTAAGTTTTTTTCGTCAACCTGCGCCGTATCTTCATCCCCCGTATTGGCCACCGTCGCCAGACGGCCTTCTTTAATATTCTGTTGCAGCTCCTCAAGCGTGAGGTCAGCCCGTTTTGCGGCTTCTTCTAACGAAAGTAACATCGCGGCTCCTACTGCCTAAAAAGAGGCGTCGAAAGCATCATTATATGATACATTCATCTCCATTAAATCGCCCAACCATCCAATTTTATCAACATCTAAAATATCCCAGTCACTCGGTTTGCCCAAGGTGGGGTCTGATCGATATTTAAACGTGTAGACTTTAAAGCTTGTGAAAACCTCTTGCACACGCGACTCGGTATCTTCAGGTGCAAAGGCATTTTTGAAGAGGGATTTGATTTTCCTTGGGCTTCCTTTTTCGTCAAAGCTTGTCGTGTAATAAATGTAGCCATCCAAGATATCGCCAATATCTTCCGCTTCAATCTCGACCAGCAATTTCATGATTTCTTCGCTGACCGACATAATTTTGCGCGCTGCAGCATCATCGTAATATTGCTCAAGCACTTCACCATATTTAGAGGCATAGCCCGGCAAAGGGACATCTTTCAGTATATATTGCTTGGTGGCCTGAACGGACACGACACCCATAACCCATAAAGGACAAAAGCTCATTTACAAATCCTAGTTATAACACTCTTAATTTAAAAGAGTTCCATTTTTCTTCAAGCAATTATCGCGCCACAATGACAAAACCAACACCAGTTCTATGTGTCTTACAACGCGTCACGCGCTTCAAATCAGAGTGGTTCTATATCCACAACGATGCTGTTTTTTGTTTCAAAGTCTAAAATATCACCACGTTGCGACAAGTCTTTTAACCCCTCAAGATCGATAATTTCGAAAACAACTTCGGCAGCATGATCACCTTGCTGCAGAACCGTTTCGTCCTTTATGAAACGCGCACGATCCGCTTGATAACTGTCATAAAACGCTTTCCATTCCTCGTAGACGCATCCTGAGATTGTTACCTTTGCCATGACTTTCATGCTCGCACCTCATTCATGTCTGCGCTGTTTGATAATATTTTGCACATATCTTTCATTTCGAGAATAAAGCTTTGCACAAGCTTCGTAAATGAAATAATTGGGTTTATGGCCACGAAAGATAGCTTAAAAAACTTGACGGTTCAGTTGCTGTGGGACGCGGGGTATATTTCTGGGTCTTTTCTTTCCCCTCAGCCTCAAAATATGGATCAATTAATCCAATTTATCGAAGCATTTCCTGCTGAACAGCCCATAGCAATGGATCAAATCCCAGAAACATTTGAATCCGCGCTCTTTCACTTAGCCGGATTTGATAGGGCCGCCTTCGACTTAGCAAAAAAATACATTGCCACAAAACTGCTATCTGGCGCGGGTTTATCAAAGCCAGGGTATCAATTTTCAGCGTGCCTTGTTGCGGGCTGGGTCCCGCGTTGGTCTATCGAAAGACTCACGGAGATTGAGGATTTAAAACTGCGCAAATATGCACCCGTGATTGATCGGATAGGTATCGTTCTGACTGAACTATTTCAGCTGCCTGCCGGTTTTGTCGGGCCGCCAAACGCGCAAATCACCGCGAGCATGGTTCTGAGTTTTGTTTTCTCAGATTTTAACCTATCTTTTTCCGAGGGTCAGATCGCCAGCATATTGCAAAGCGATAAGTAGCAAAACGCTGTCTGGCCGACGGTATGTAAACAATTGGTTCAATCGACCGTAACTTTAGAGTATACGTTTAATAGGGCGTTTAAGTCCCCACCTTAGATTCTTTTAAAGAAAGTCGGTCTCATGACGAAGCAGTTCAATCGCCTTGCGGATGAAAAGAGCAAAAAATCAGCAGTTTGGCATGAGTTTAAAATTGTTGAGCAATATCCTTTGCATAAAATCAAGGCGATTATCGCGCGCCGTGAAAAGCTTAAAGCTGCAATTTCCGAACAAATTTTAATGGCATCAGATCGCTCGTATGTGCCTATGAAGTATAAATGGGTGCCTCAACCTGACGGCGATGTGAAAAGGGTCACGGTACCAACAAAGACCAAACGCTGGTGGCAACAACTTCCCGACGGAAGATACCAGATCGTAATCAAATATCGCGGTAAGATACTCGAACTGGAAGCTGGAAAAGAGGCGATTGAGGTTGCGGATTGGAATGATCTTGTGCCAACTTTTCAGCGTATCATCACCTCTATTGATCAAGGTGATTTTGACTTATTCCTATGATTTAGAAAAAATTTTATAGATTTTTCTTTTTAAATATTTTTTTCTAAACAAAAGTTTTCCACAGCCGTATTTCTCTGTGACACAAGTGGAGGTGGTCATGAACAAATACGTCGGAAAACAAGCTTACACAAATTCTGCTGTATCAACACCTCGCATTGAAGACGCCCATGGCGCGATCACAGTGTGTTTGGACACATTGCTGCATAATTTGAAAATCCTTGCAGAGGGTCCAGACCAAACCAGCGAACTTTATGGTAAGATTACCAGCAAGTGTTTAACGGCGATTTATATTTTACAAACCAGCCTCGATTTTGAAAAAGGTGGGGTAATATCTGACAATTTGTTCAAACTGTACGAATATGTGAAATATCAAGTGCTGGCGACGTCGAAGAAAGAAGCTGCCAATTTGGAGCAAGCCATCGAAGTGGTGACTGAAATCACCACAACATGGCGGTCTATTTCCTGATGTTAGACGCGGTTGAAGCCATAGGCGCGTCGGATTTGGATCTGCTCACGCAAGATTTGCAATCTTGCTTGCGCAGCCAAAATATCGATGAAGCGCTGAAATTGGCCGAGAAACGCCATAATATGATCGTGGCTTTGTTTGACGATTTGGAAAATAAAACCCCAGAAATATCAGAGATTGCGGCCAAATCTATGCAGGACCTGTCATTTGAACGGTCTCTCCTGCAAACGCAGCGCTCAGCTGACAAAACGGCGTTCGTAGCGCGTCGCACAGCTGTGAGCGCATATATGAAGCAGCCCTAAGCCCGAGCCAAAGATCAAAATAACAGTCTGAAAACTTAAACGGGTAAGATATACTCGAAGAACACTCTGAGCGTCTGCGCATCAACGGCTTTTAGATCGCTTCGCAAGCTGGGATCACCTGTCAAAGCCGCAATTTTACCACCCCGGTTGTACAGGCTCATCAATTGCTTGGGCGATGCGCGGCCATAGTCACATTTATTGAAAATAACGGATAAATTTGATGGTGAGACGCGCAAAATCTCATCCATAGAGCCGGTATTCATTTCTGCGGGTAAGACCATCACAACATGTACATGGGAAAACAATTGCCCGTCACGTTTAAACACTGCGCAAAATTCGGGATGTTTTTCCCATGCTATCTCCGAAATTTGCTCTTGAGGGGCGAGAATGTTGGATGAGTTGCATGTTTTTTGGCGAATTTGCGGAAAGTTCAACACCCGCGCGTAAAAGCTCAGCCGGTCGGTTTCAAACAAAACCTCTTCACTCACGTGGAGCACCTGCGGTTTCTCGCTAGACTGCTGCGTTATATTTTGCATTAAGCCCGCGATCAGCGTCGATTTTCCACTGCCGGGGGGGCCAATGAACACCACATTCTGCCTTGGCTGAAAAAGTTCTACGGCTTTAGGGTCGATAAATATCTCTACCAATCGGTCCAGAAGCGCGTCTTTTTCGATCGCTCCTTCAAATTCGCTTATTTTGATTTCTGATTTGATGAATTCTGAGCTAAGGCCGATAGCCAATAAATCTCCGAAACCCAGCCCCGGCGCATTGCTCTCAAGACTGGCTGCATGAGCGGATTTTTTTTCACTCGATACGTTAGCCGGTGCGGCCTCTTCAAACCCCAACGATGTTGCGCCATCTGCACGGATATCCTCAGGCGCAGAAATGGAAGCGGTTTCATTTTCCAAATCATCGAACAAGGATGCAGGGTTTGGATCCCCAATTTGCGCCTTCGGCTGAACATCTGGTGCGCCATCGGCAGCGCTTTCGCCGCGCGCCGCAACCGGCTTGGCTGGCGCAAGCTCGTCTGTTTGCGTTAAGCTGTTTGCCTCTATAGCTTTGCTCAACGCGGAGAGATCGAGCGTTGTATCGGCATCTAAATCAGAGCTTTGCCGCTGTTGGCGGAAATCATCCAAGCTGGTTTTTGCAGATTTCAGCCAGCGTTCAGCATCGCGGCTATTTTTGACCGGCCGCTTTTTGGGCGGCTCGATTGAGGCCGTAATCTCAACAAAGCTTCCCACATTTTTAATACCGATAATGAAAGCATCTTCGCCAAGTTTGGTCTGCACCTTTTCAAGCGCAGTTGCCGTATCGGCGGCGCGAAATATAAGTTCATTGACCATGGCGTATTTCCAATATCCCTTGACTCATCAGGTTTGCTCGGCGCCTGAAACGGTCGCGATTACTTCTACCTTTTTGCTTTCAGGCAGTTCTGTAAACGATAAAATGTTTAAATCGCTCAGATGCGCGCGCACAAGCTTTGACAGTTTTTTGCGAATAACGGGGGCCACAATCAGGAATGGAACCTTGCTTTCAGCCATTTGATCATCCACTACAGTTGATAGTTTCTGGATCATATTCTGTGATAATTTTCCGTCGATAATCAAATCACTTTGCTGATTTTGTCGATCGGCATTGATCAATAGGTTTTCGAATTCGGGATCTAGCGTTATAACTGGAATGGCGTCTTTATGCGGCACCATACGTTGTAAAAGCAGCGGAATTAAGTAGGGGCGCAAAGCCTCGGCTGTGTCATCAATGCTCATATTGCGGCCAGACAGCTCGGCCAAAACCTCTAAGATTTTGCGCATATCATTGATTGGAATTTGTTCTTCCAAAAGCTTTTTCATGATGGCCGTCAGATTGTGCAACGGCACCAATTTGGGAACCACAGATTCCACCAAAGAGGGGCTTGCTTCGGCCAGCCGGTCAATCACTTGCTTTAATTCATCCTGACCTATCAACTCATGCGCATTTTGTTCGATGACCTTGGACAGCTGGGTTGTGATAACCGCTTCCGGCTCTACCACCACATAGCCGCGCGCCTCAGCCAGTGTGCGTTGTTGCTCGGTGATCCAATAGGCTTCAAGGCCAAATGTTGGTTCAATCACCTTCTCGCCCTCAAGTGCGATTGCGCTGTCGCCAGTTGGAATGGTGAGCAACCGGCCCGGATATACTTTATCTTCCGCAACGATGCGCTGGCCAATTTTAATCTGATAAAAATTCGGTTCTAAATTCAGATCATCTTTGACCCGAACGCTAGGTATGACAAAGCCGAGCGATTTTGAAATATCCTTGCGCACGCCAGCAATGCGGGTCACCAAAGGACCATTCACTTCATCTTCCACCAACGCAATCAGCGGATAGCTTAGCACTACCGAAATACGAGAATTATCCGTGATTTGCTCGGCGCTGACCGTGCTATTGTCTTCTTCATATTCCTCATCTGCAAAACTATCGATCATATCGGGTGTTTCGGCCCTGCCTGCATAGCGACTGAGCATAAAGCCAATTATGCCGGTGATTGCAGCCAGTGATAAAAATAAAACCGATGGCATCCCGGGGACCAGCCCCATAATGCCGATCACAACTGCAACCGGATACCAGGCCTGCGGAATGCTGATCTGTCCGCCGATATGCTCTGACATGGATCCGCTTGACGAGACACGCGTGACGATAATCGCAGTACCAATTGACAAAAGCAGCGAAGGTATCTGCGCCACCAAGCCATCGCCAATTGACAAAATTGTATAGAGCGATGCGGCCTCTGCTAGGCTCAAGGAATATTGCGCAACGCCTATCGTGATGCCGCCCAGAACATTGATCGCCAAGATCAAAATACCGGCGACAGCATCGCCTTTCACAAATTTCGAGGCACCATCCATCGAGCCATAAAAATCTGCTTCGCGGGCAACCTCGTTGCGCCGTTCTGTGGCTTCTTCGGGCGTTAGAATTCCAGCATTCAGATCGGCATCAATCGCCATTTGTTTGCCAGGCATCGAATCCAATGTGAAACGCGCGGTTACTTCTGATACACGGCCGGCACCTTTGGTAATCACAACAAGATTAATGATCACAAGAATTGCAAAGACAAAAATACCCACGACAAAATTGCCGGCAATCACAAAGCTGCCAAAGGCTTCAATAACCTGCCCTGCGGCATCTGTCCCCGTATGCCCATTTGCCAGAACAATCCGTGTGGACGCCACGTTCAAAGCAAGTCTCAAGACCGTTGCAACCAATAAAAGCGTTGGAAAACTTGAAAAATCCAAAGGTCGAAACGAATGAATGGCGATCATTAAAACCAAAAGTGCCAAAAGAATGTTAAAGCTGAAAAACACATCTAGCAGGAAAGTTGGTAGCGGCAGCACCATCATTGCGACGATAACCAAAATGCCCAGCGGAATCACAGAATCGCTTAAATAGCGGCGGAGCGAATTTATTTTAAATGTCTCAATTAGCGCCACGGTGAAGGAACCTTTTCTACTTTACACCTGAACAGGCAAAAACTGTGCCAAAGTTCAAAACTTGCCGCTTGCCGCAGTTTTGGCACGAAACATGCTTGTATTTGACAGTGATAGCTGAGGAGTAAAGACCGTGTTCGAGAAAAACAGGAATAGGCCGCCAAGACTTTATCGTTTCCCCCTCGCAGTCTGTGCATTGTCTTTCGGGCTGCTTACGGGCTGTGACACGACTGGGGGGCTGCCCAGCTTGGCGCAGCTTTTAGAGCCCTCTGCCGCCGCGCCGGCGTCGCAAACAAACGATCAAATGGCCATCGTAAATGCGGTGGATGCAACAGCCGCCGTTACCCAGCCCCGCGTTGAAGTGATCCCCACGTTAACCGGAATGGGCTATGCGAGTATTTCTGCCCAGCCCGCAAAATCGGCAAATCAGCGCCGTTTGATGGCCATTCGCTCAGCGCGGCTGCAAGCAATGCGCAATCTAACCGAGCAGGTTCACGGCGTACAGATCGACTCGCAAACCACAATTATTGATGCCATCGTGCAAAATGACTCGCTGAGAGCCTCGGTTGATGGGGTGATTTTGGGCGCTAAAACGGTGCGCATTAACCCTGTTGGGCGCGACACATATGAGGTGGTGTTAGAGCTAGATCAAGCGCTCCTTTCCAATATTATGCGCACCGTACGAGGTTAAAATGCGGATTGGGCGGCCCTTTTTGCAGCTGTTTGTTGCACTAGCCTTCTGTTTCATAGGGATGGCCAATAATGGCTTTGCCGCCAATATCGCCACCGTCGATGCAACCGGTCGCGCCGCGCTTTCGGGCCATAGCGAGCAAAAAGCACGGCGGTTTGCGCTTGAAGATGCGCTGTATCTCGCGGCGCTGCAAAATGGTGTGCGTATCAGCGGTACATTGGTGTCTCACAATGGCGTGCTGCTGCGCGATATCATCACCCAAAACTCAGACGCAAAGCTGGTAGATTTTAAAATTCTGAAAGAAAATAAATCACCCACGCATTATCAAGTCAGTATAAGAGCGTTCTTTGCAGAGAGCGCCGCGCAAACCTGCGCCAATCCGCGTTTTGAAAAAGCCCTTATATTGCGCCCAAGCGTTTCCATCGGCCAAAAAGTTCATGCCCATCATGCGGCCTTGGGCCCCGAACTTGGCAAAGCAATCACGCATTATATTTCGCAAAACTATCCGGGCCCTCTGAGCAGTGGCGGGATGATGAGCTTTGCAGATTTCAAGAAACGCCAAAGCCCAAAAAAAATGCTGAGTTACGCAAGTTTGCAATCCAATCAATTGGAAGCGGTTGACGCGGCGCTTTTGATTTCCACGGATGTGACGCTGCGTTCGGGAAGCGGTGGGGTGCATGCAATGATTTCGCTCTCCGCCATTTCGGCGCGAAATTTGACCGAGGTTTTTTCATCAAACTTGCAGATTTTGGCGCCCCTCTCCCCGAAAACGCCCTTCCGAACCTTAAATCTTTTGGATGCCAGATCTCCGGTATTTGATTTAACGGCCGTTTTCGGAGCAGTCGATCAGATGATCGGGCAGTTTAATTCGGCCTCTTGCGCGCCATTGCAAGCACCTTTGGCTTTGGCGGGAGAAAATTTAATCTTCCCTCACGGCCAAAATGCCGGCATCAAAACAGGCGCGCTAGCTTACATCACAACGGGCGAGCACGCTTGGGTGCTGCTGGAAGTCTCAGAAGTGATGACGGGTCAAGCGATGATGCGGCCTATCAATAATTTTCAAAACTCGGAAAGTTTGGCCGGCCAAACCGTTCAACTTATCGAAGGAACATTTTAATGCGATCAATAAAGCTTCTTTTGGCATTTCTCCTGGTATCCGCAGCACCCGCAATCGCGCAGGAACCTTTTGTCGTATTGGAATATAGGTCGGGAAATAGCGCTACTGTCGACGCAAGCACGCACCGCGTACGGCGCGGCGAAACTCTGGCGATGATCGTGGCAAAATATTATGGGCGCAGCGCCGTTGGGCGGCAGATGTTTGAACAAATTGTGCAATCCAATCCCAAAGCTTTTGTGGGTGCAAACCCAAATAGATTGCTATCTGGGGTCGTCTTGCACCTTCCAGGCAGCGATACGGGCGGCGGGGGGCGCGGCGATGACATCTATTTTTTCTAAAAGTAGGTTTTGCGCTATGCTCATATGCGGCCTCATCACGGGGGCTGCCCAAGCGGCTGAGCGGATCACCGGCAACGAGATCATTGCGCAAATAATTGCTCAGGCCAAAGAGCAGGGGCAGGATGTGATCCCGCACTTGGCGGGTCATAAACTGTTTTATCCGTGCAAAACGAAATTGAGCATCGCCCCTAAATTTGAGGATTGGCAAACCATCAACGTGTCCTGCGCGCAGCCTTATAAATGGGCTATTGCGGTGCGCGCTGATGTTATGACGCCCATAATTGAGCCCAAAAAAGCAAAATCAAAGACGCCAATCAACGAGGTGGCCCGGCCGCAACATAGCTATGTGGTCTATAGCGCACCCTTAAAACGCGGCACCGTTATAGACGCCAAGGACCTGACGGTTCAAACAGGGTTTTCTTCAAAAGTATATGGTGGGTATAGGCAAGTGTCTGACGTGATCGGGCGCCGGCTCACAAAATCTGTCTCTGCCGGCGCCCCAAGCTTGGCGCGTCATCTTGAAATAAATTACGCAATTCTCAAAGATGCGATCATAGATGTAACATTGACTCGATCAGGAATTGAAATTATTGGTAAGGCAGTAGCTCTTTCTGATGGGCAAATTGGTGAAGTGATTACCGTCGCAAACCTTGAAACTGGCGTTAAACTGAAGGCGCTGATAAAAAACTCAAGTGAAGGCAAAATAATTTCTAAACAATTGCATTAAACTGCCGTTGTAGGACTTGGAAGAGATAAATTGTTCTTTGGGTGCAGGTCACCTTGGAGTAAAAAAGATGGTAGATACAGTTCAAAATTTAACCGGAACAACAGCCAGCGTGGTTGTGCCCGAAGCCTCTAGCGCGCCAAAAGTTTCTGTCGGAACCGGCTTAGAAACGAGCGCTGTTGAGTTGGGCAATACCGCACCTGCAACGCCTGTAACGGAAGCCGATGCCGGCAGCGTCTCGGTAGATGTGAAATCTGCGATGGGCGACGTGATGCAAGCGATGCAAGACATGCCGCCCCCAATCGATATTGAATCGGTGCAAAGATTGCGGGCCGAAATCGCAAATAATGAGTATCCGGTGGATTACAATAAAATTTCTGATGCGCTTTTGGCATCGGTTTCGGAATTGTCTTAACCTTATTTCCTATGGTGCATTCAGTCTCAGACGTCCTTATCGCGCTTGAAGCTGAGGCCCAATTGCTCAAGCTGGAACGACCATCAAGCGCCTCATATCATGAGGCGTGTCTTTCTTTTTTAAAAAAAGCCAAAAATGAACTTGCTGACATTCAGCCGTTTCTGAAAGACCTTACAAAAACCGATAAAGAGCGGCTGCGGGTTATCCGCGACTTCCTGGTAAGCGAACAAAACTTTTCTGCTGCAGCCTCTGAGTTGCGCAATATTTCTTCTATAGAACATCTTTTAAAATGAGTGATGTAGCCGCCTTGAGCGCGTATTGGGCCATTCCAATTTTTTGGCAGGCCGTGCTGCTGGCCTTGGCTGTCCTGCTGTTTGGACTTGTGGCATTGCTGTTGCGCGTTGCGCGGGTGAATCGAAACCTAAAAGCGCTGGCTCTGCGCCTTGCGACTTTGGAAAGCCAGCCCGGCCACGCGGCGCCTTTATCGCAAAAAAGGGCTCCACTTCCAAAAACAAATTTTGCGCATGACCCGTTGCAGCCCGGCGCCGCGGAGGCCGTTATCCCTGAATTTTCTGCAGATAGTATGATTGAAACCGCAATATCGATGATTAAGGCCGGTGATGCAGCAGATCAAATTCAACTTAAGCTGGGTATCGAGCCCGAATTATTGTCAATTTTGATCCAGCAGCACAAACCTGCATAACGCTGCGACCAGCTGACCCCTTATTCGGGCAATGGCCAGCGTGTTTCCTCATAGAGCTTTGCCGCCATCTGTTGCGCATCCATCAAATCTTTTGGCTCAAGCTCTGCTTCAACCTCATCACGCAACTCCATCGCCGAACGTATGCCGATTGCAGCCGCCAATGCACGGAGCGCATAGGATGTTTTGAAATCGGGCTCTTTCACGATGGTCAGATTATATTGCGCCAGCTGCAAAATCACCGAGCGATCTGACGCCTCAAACCGCTGGGTTAAAACCTCTTTCACCTCAGCGCGTACAAGCTCCAAAGTGTCTTCGGGCAGAATGCCCACCAGCTCTTCGCGCATATCGGTGGCTTTTCCTATGCCACCCAGCTCAGCCAGAAACGCCCATTTCAATGCGTTTTGATAATGCGTGGGATGCCCAAGGCCTTTTTTAAACAAGACTGCCAGATTATATTGAGCGTCATAATCACCTTCTTCGGCCAAATGTAAAAACAATTGATAAGCGGTGCTATAATCTTTATGGCGCACAGCGGTCACGGCTTGGCTAAATGGATCTGGCAGATCGGTGTCTGCCGCCATGACATCCTGCGAAAAGAAAGCCAGGCAGGCGATTACGGCCAGAATATTAAGTTTAAAATAAGTCATTTACGCGTCTTTGCTCCTGACAGGGGCTCTGCCTCTGCTGTTCTTCTTTCAAAAACCATGCCGATTTAAGCCCGAGCGTGCAAGATCGTTAAAAAACTTTTCCTTTTTTGCAAAAAACTGCAGCTTTCTGATCTTTGCCGCCTAAACAATAAGAAAGCCCAGCCGTTCTAACTCCTGAGCGAGGAAAGTATTAATTATAGACCCTTGCGTTACCTTGGCGCTGCGCGTCGAACCACCGATAAAATCGGTTATGATTAGGAGAAACGAAAATGGCACTTACTGTTGCGACTAATACAGGCGCTTTGATGGCCCAAGCAGCGGCATCAAGCGTGAATAAAGAGATGGAAATCTCAATGGAGCGTCTTGCGACCGGAAAACGCATTAATGGCGCGTCTGACGATGCGGCCGGCGTGGCGATTGCTTCGCGCCTTACATCTGAAATTCGCGGGACAAACCAAGCGATCCGCAATGCGATGGACGGACAAGCGCTGATCGATACTGCCGAAGGCGCACATCAAGAGATCGAAAGCATTTTGCAGCGCATGCGTGAAATCTCGGTTCAAGCCCGCAACGACACAAACGATGCCGATGACCGCGCTAATTTGCAGTTGGAAATGAACGCTCTAACCACTGAAATTGATCGCATTGCAAATTCCACTACTTGGGCGGGTCAAAAGCTATTGACTGGCAGTGGCGGAAACCACGGCACCGGAAAATTCGATCTACAAGTTGGTAGTGGTACAGCTAATGAAAATACAATTAGTACTTCTATCAAAGCCATGACCGCCTCGGCTCTTGGTGTTGGCGCAGGAAATGCAAGCGTCGGTGTTAACGGAGCGACAATGTCGACCGTTGGTGGAAACGTCATGCAAATTAATGGCACTGCAACTAAGGGCGATGTATATAATTTCACAATTAACGGAGAATCCGTCTCTGTCGAAGTTACTGGTGACGATGGAACTGACTTTACTTTTGGCAACATAAAGATAGCTGGCGCAGATCTTCCTACTACCACATCTAATGGTAAGCTTGAAACAACAGACATGACGCTGACCAGTCTTGGGAATGACAATCATGCTGTAGCAAAAGCATTAGCAGAGATTGTTAACAGTATGGCAGATATATCGGCTACTCACAAAGCTACACAAGCTGGCTTGAAGGCGACTGCTGCCTCTGATGGGACAGTTACACTGATCCAAGAGGTGGTAGTAACTGATGCGGTATTTGACGATGGTGGTACGGCGGATGCAAACACATCATATAGCGCATCGGCCAATAAGATTACGTTTGCACCAGGTGCTGATACCGACTTCGCAGCCAGCACCGACAAAATATCTTTTAAGATTAACGGTATTGAATTTGATGTAACTGCGCAAGAAGACCTATATAACACAGCCACGGATGAAGGATTAACGGCTGCCATCCAAGCTGAGTTAGATGCTCACGCAGGAAGCTTAAAAGGTATAACAAACCTTACTGCAACAGATGATGGCACTACAGTTAGTGTTTCTTGGACGCCAGCAGTTGCACTGACAAGTGTTTCTGCAACAGCAGGAACCACAACCAGTGCCCTTGACATTAGTACATCCTCTGCTGCCAAAACTTCTATTGATGCATTGGACACTGCTATCAAATCGCTAAATAATCAGCGTGCAAGCCTAGGTTCTGTATCAAATCGTCTAGATAGCACAGTGAGCAACCTAACCAATATCAGCTCTAACCTTCAAGCTGGTAAGGGTCGTATTGAAGATGCAGATTTTGCCGCTGAAACCACGTCGCTGGCCAAGTCACAGATTTTACAGCAAGCTTCAACAGCGATGCTGGCGCAGGCCAATGCCTCGAAGCAAAACGTGCTGAGCCTGCTGCAAGGTTAAGCGCAATTCAAATGCCTACAGAAAAGCCCGCGCAAGCGGGCTTTTTTGCGTTTGGTGTATTGTTTTATGAACTGTACTAAAAACACTAAGAGCTGCAGCATTTTGCTTAAGCTGCATAAGTTTTTTATAAAGTGTGACACAGGCGTGTCTTTGAGAATTAAAGGTTAAACAGGGTGCTGAGTTCTGCATCTGATGGAAGCTGTTTAAATATACGATGCTTGCTTAGATAGCGAACAAGCGCTTCTTTTCGCGTAGTTATAATACGAGGGCCTGAACTTTGAAGCGCTGAAACGGCTAGTGAATGTCTGTGTTGCTGCAAGGCTGTAATACCAGCTGCAATGCGTGGCTCCCAAGGGCGTCCACGAGGAGCAGCGCTATATTGCGGTGTAATCGCTGCATCGCTCTCCTCCAAGATCTGAGAAACGACTGCATCAAGAGGAACAGCGCGCACAAATACAGAGTTGGTATTCTCATTTACAAGATTAAAGCTAATAGTTTTATTGTGCAGCGAATGAAGAAACCGCAGATTATCCGTTAAAGCATCAAACTTTTTGTTTATAGCACCAGTTGTAGAGATGCTTAATTGAACGGAGATCTGCGTTTTGTTTTGGACTGATCTTGTCATTCAATATTAGCCTTTTTGAAGGCATTCGACCAATTGTTTCATCTTGGTTTTGCCTCATTGAAAAACTTATTAGCGCTTGCTTCAAAGCTGTACTGACTAGCGCGCCTTCGCGCGCTTCGCGTTTGAGCGCTGTAGCGATTTGTTTTTTCTAAAACGCTGATCTGAGCGGGTGTTAAAGGAAATCCTTCATAAAATAGACGCACAAGAGAACTCCAAAGATATAGATATCGGGGAGATATATGCTCTGGATCTGTGCCTGAGATTAGAGATGCAATGCGATCACGTTGGGTTAATTTTGTATTCATTTTGAGGCTCACTTCTGGCATGCAAAGAACTCAAAACTTTAATTGGCAAGTTTGAGTAAACAGCATGAGCGTTTATTGGATTATGGGCTAAAGGGCTTAAAGCTCGCATAGCGCAGCTAAATTACCTTTATAATGAACTGGCTCCGCATTATTTTGTCGCGACATATAAGAAAGAGCGTTCAATGGCTGACGGGCAGTTTGAATGTAGGCAAGTTCCCAACCACTTAAGAAGTATTGAAGACGTTGTTTGAACTGTTGGATATTGGTTGTTTCAATCAAAATATGCAGATGTAAATCGCGCTGTCCGTATTTGTTTGTTGGGTGTAGCTCTACGGCATAATTATGCGCATGCGCTGCGCGCTTTATAGGACGTACAAGTTTTTTGATGTCTTTGTTTGTTTTGGAGTTAACAGGTCGTAAAGTTAAAAAATATACCATGATTTAAGTATATAAAACTGGATGAGTTTTGACCAAAAATAAGAATTAGCTTTTGCTCATTTACCTTAAAGTTTTCGCATAAGTTCCGAGGCGCGCCAGGCATTAATGTCATGTGTAAAAACCGCCCCATTCTTTTCTCTGGGGCGGTTTCTACAGTTGTATAAATTTGCCTTTTAAGCAGCAGTCTTTCTTTCATAGTTTTGGATTTTAGAAAGATTAACTAAAGCCTTGGCAACATCTTGATACTCTGTGTGCTTGGTTTTAGGATCTGTATCAACGGCAGCTCGTTTTTCCCGAGCATGTTCAGCCCGTTTTGACAGCTTTTGCAAGTGAGCGTTTATTTGGACATCTAACTTGCCTTTAGAAATTAAAATTTTTGTTTCCTGCAAAAATTCAATTGCTTGAGGCAAACTATCAAAATAGTTGTACTTGAATTCTGGGCATATAGCCTCGTTGTTACGTCCATAGCCGATTGTAATGAGCAAATTCCGCCGATATTTCTTAGCCATTGGTGACCGGAAGCTTTTAGCACGCATTTGACGTAAACTTGGCTGCTCATTCAGAATAGCTATTGTTTCATCTATCCGTGCGCGAATAGCATCGACTGCTTGTGTAAGAGTGCGACGGTGTGCCTGAATACGCTCTACCGGGATAGGATTTTTGGAACCAAATTTGATATTATGGCGAGTGATAGAAGTCATTTTGTAAGTCCTTTCAGTTGCTTTTTATTAAGGTTTAGAAGTTAAGTTTGTTGTTCTTCTCATACTAAAAAGATAACAATTTATTACGTCAATTATTGGGGTAATAAAATTCATAGAGGTTTGAATGAGTTACGCAAAATTTAGAGATATGGTTGAATTATGCGGCCACCTACAAGCTCGATCTATGGGCTTAACGATAACTGAATTGATGCAACTAACAGAGCGTAGTCGTAAAACAGTTGAGAGAATGTTGGGCACTTTGATTGGCTTGGGTTTAGTTGAAGCCAACCATATACGTGACAGTGATCATCATCTAACCAAACGCTGGCGTCTAGAAGGTTCAGCGGATGCACCTATTCATTTATTTATGAACATCGAACCGTTAGAAAAAGTTGCGCTTGAAAGGCTTTTAAACTCTTTGGATGGGGGCCCAGCGCAAAGAGGATTAACCAAGATGCTTTCCGTACAAAAGCCGTTATCGCGCCATCTAGTTAATGATCTTGATGAATTTATTGAACGGGATGCGCATATTGGACGTGTTGGGCCTAAAAGTCATGTTCGCAATGCTATTATGCAGGTTCTAGAGCCCGCAGTGGTTGGGAGCGAACAAGTTCGCTTGCGCTATAAATCAGAACTAAAGAGAAGGGCATCCGCTCGAATTATAAATCCGCACGGTTTTTTATTTGGCCGCTTTTCCTATTTAGTGGCGTCTACCACCAAAGGAGAGCTCAGGATCTATAGACTTGACCTTATTGAAGACGCTGAGGCTTTAGGGACTTACTTTGAAGAACCTAAAACTTGGAGTTTCAAGCAATGGGTACAAGAAAGCTTTGGAGTGTTTCATGGCGACGAAAAACTGCAGGTGAAAATCTTGTTTGCACCGACTGTTGCTAAAAGAGCTGAAAGCATCCAGTTCCATTCAAGTCAGACATCCAAAAGACAAAAAGATGGTTCTTTGCTTGTAACCCTAACTTGTAAAGGGCATCGGGAGCTTATTCACGAGTTATTACATCCAGATTGGCTTGGAAATTTTCAAATTCTTGAACCAAAGGCACTCGTTGATGAGCTGAGAAGCTATATGCATGCTACTTTAGAGAGCCATCAAAACTATTGAGCTTCTTAGCTTCTTTTGGACGATACTTAAGCCTGGTCAGGCATATCTTAAAGTTAAACTGTTGTAGCCAAATTGTAAGATTGCGCTGCTAACTCCGCACTTTGGCGTAGCCGCTCTGGCGCTAGATGGGCGTAGCGATTAGTTGTCCGAATTGAGGAATGGCCAAGCAAATGCTGTACTTCATATATAGATACGCCGTTATTTACCAAAATTGAGGCGAAAGAGTGTCTGAGGTCATGCAGTCTGAAATCCTCTAATTTGGCCTTCTCGCGTACCCGCCGCCAAGTCTTGTCGCAATTTACATAAGCTTTCCCTGTTTTAAAGTTAACAAAGGTAACTTCTAAAAAGTTTCCATGCAGTTTCGCTAAATGATGTTGTTTTACTTTATTTAACAAATCAACGGCAGCGTTTGATATCGGCACTTTCCGAAAGCTACCACTTTTTGTTTTCGGAATGACCCATATTTGATGATTAAAGTCGAAATCAGTCCACTTCGCTTGTAAGGCCTCAGATTTACGGCAGCCAGTTAACAACAAAAATGAAATAAGGAACTTCATCATAACATTTTCAATTTTTTCTAATTCTGCGAACAATCTTTTATGTTCTTGGTCACTTAAATATCTTGTTAAAGGAGGTGGCGAGGGCAATTTATCGATTTTCAGATCTCGGCTTGTTGGGACATTTGCAAAATCCCACTGGTTAGCTTTGTTGAAAATTGTACCCAGCAGAGTAAGGGCACTATTTATCATTGTATTGGACAGGTTGCTCTGAGACTTTTGTCTTACAAAAGCTTGTATATGATAGGGTGATATTTGCAGAAGAGTTCGAGTTCCAAGAATTGGCTGCAGGTGGATCCTAAAAAGACTTTCATCTATGTGGGAGCTTCTTTTATGCAATTTCGCATGCGGCAGATAATAAGAATAGAAGAAGTCACTCAGTGTAGGAATATCTAGAATTTTCTTTTTCTGCTCTAGTGGATCTATTCCTTGAGAAATTAAGCGCGCATTCTTGAGGGCTAAATCTCGTGCATCAGAAGTTTTTAAAGCCGGGAAAGATCCAAGTGACATATTTCTTTGACGATTTTGAAATCGGTAACGATAGTGAAAGCGCTTTGATGTTGCATAAATTACGGCCCATAGACCGGGAGTTTTGGGGTCCTTAATATAAAGAAAGGATTTACCTTGCTCCAATTTAACTTTCTCGAGGTACTGATTGGTAAACTTATGCATCGTTTGCCCTAGATTAGATTTATTATACAATAAATAATATATTTAATATCAAATTCAATATCATTAGTAGCATTTTTGAATGCTTTTGTTACATGAGCGTTATAAATTGGAGAGCTTTAATGGATATTCCCTCAGCCCGGCAAATTATTGCTGCAAGAGCACTCTTGGGGATTAACCAAGAGAAAATGGCTGAAGGTTCTGGTGTAGCCATTGCAACCATTCGCAGGTTTGAGGCTTCTGGCAGTCAGGCTAAAGCTGAAGTGAGTTATCGCGTCTCTACTATGCTAAAACTGATCAGTTTTTTAGAAAGCAGAGGTATTCAATTCTTGTTTGAAAAAGATGCTGTTGGCGTAAAACTTAACAAATAATCTGCTAAAATGACGGCAATGATTCTTTCATTTTTTTGCCTATTATCCAGCTCGTAATAAGGTTGAGTCTTTACAATATCTTAGCGAAAGGTTGGAGCTACTCACTCCAAGACAGGCGCTTTGATGGCCCAAGCAGCGGCATCGAGCGTGAATAAAGAGATGGAAATGTCAATGGAGCGGCTTTCCACCGGAAAACGAATCAACTCAGCTGCCGACGACGCAGCTGGCGTAGCGATTGCTTCGCGTCTTACATCTGAAATCAATGGTACAAACCAGGCGATCCGCAACGCGATGGACGGTCAGGCCATGATTGATACAGCAGAAGGTGCGCATCAAGAAGTTGAAAGCATTCTTCAGCGCATGCGTGAGCTTGCCGTTCAAGCATCAAACGATAGTAACAGCGATGCAGATCGCACTGCCCTTCAATCAGAAGTCACCGCTTTAGTTGCCGAAATTGATCGTATCGCTAACGTGTCTACTTGGGCGGGAAAAGGTCTTATCGACCAAGGTAGAAGTTTTAAGTTCAATGTTGGATCTCACGGTGGCGGACACAATGAAATTGTAGCGACGACGACAGCTATGACTGGTGCTGCGCTTGGTGTAGCTGCGGGTAATGCTTCGGTTGGAGTCAACGGCGCCACTGCTGTCGAAGTAGGTGAAAGCGTTTCTGGCGTGAGTACCGTTCAATTTGGCGGAACACCAGCGGTTGGAGATCTTTACAAGATAGACATCCAAGGCCAAACAATTCAATTGAAGGTTGAAGGCACAGCTGACGCTGGTGCAAACTTTACCTATACGTATGCTATCGACGGCGTGGATCCAGATGGGACGGGGCAGGGTAACCCCTTGGTCGCTGGTGACTTTACAGCTACTGCTAGCAAAACAGTTGCAACAGTCGCAACAACTGGCATCACATCAAAAGATATTGCTGAAGCTTTTAAAGCCATCATCGATCACTCATCTGTGACAGGAGGCAATATTAATGGTGATGTTACGGCTACTGTAAATGCCGATGGTACGTTGACAATTGGGAAGCAAGTAAACTTTGGTGAACCCGCAGGTGGGCAAACAACCCATGACGACTCTGCTGGCGCGACCCTTACTACAAACACTATCACGGATAATGGGACAGGCACGGTTGTATATGAAATTAAGGCTGCGGCTAATCAGTTCCCTCAGGATGTTGATTTCTTGATAAACAATGTAGCAATATCAGCAGACGTTTCCAGTGGAGCATATGCGAATAGCGCAGCCGGTATGATAGCGGCTCTACAAGCAGCAATTGACGCCAAAACAGACGCTGGTGAATTAGCTGGAATGACTTTTACCGTTGCACAAGGAACTGCTGGGGCTACTGCAATTAAAGTAACAGCCGTTCATGATACAGCAAATTTAGTGTCAAATGTCTCAGCCACTCCAGGAACTACTACAGCGGCATTGCAAATCAATACTCAAGCAAATGCAAGCGCGGCTATCGCAACTATTGACACTGCAATAGAAAAAGTTAACGCTCAACGTGCAAATTTGGGTGCAGTATCTAACCGCTTAGATAGCACTGTTAATAATCTGACGAGCATCAGTTCAAATTTGGCTGCAGGTCGTGGTCGCATTGAAGATGCAGATTTTGCAGCTGAAACCACTTCGCTGGCCAAATCTCAGATTTTACAGCAAGCGTCAACAGCGATGCTGGCGCAGGCTAACGCCTCGAAGCAAAACGTGCTGAGCCTTCTGCAAGGTTAAGCGCAACTCAAAGCAATAAAGAAAAGCCCGCGCAAGCGGGCTTTTTTACGTTTTTAAGGGTTTTTCACAAACCCTGTCAAACATATCATTAAAAATGGCAGCCAAATTATGCATCAGTCGCCAAAACATCAAGCCCGGGCTTTTTTAGCACTGTGCCCAAACCGACATCGATTGCTCTGCAATTTCGTGCAGTTTCTTGCCCTGATGTCCAAATCACACAGGCGTTGGTCAGCTGGCTAAATCACTGGTATTATTTTTTTTGCGTGAAATTTATGGTGCTGTAGGGGAGGATTGAACTCCCGACCTCTCCCTTACCAAGGGAGTGCTCTACCACTGAGCTACTACAGCAACTTCCAGCGCGTGAGTAGACGGGAATCATCTGCCACGCAAGTCAAAACTAGACGCGTTTTCTTTGATGTTGTAAGCAAGCGCCATGACGCAGAAACCCAAAGCTTCCGGATCCGGATCTGGCGCCGAGCAGCGCGACCAGCGCTTAAAACAGGCGCTGAAATCAAATCTGGCGAAACGCAAAGCGCAGGCGAAAGCCAAAGCGGGGGAGCCGGGTGAAACCGCGGCTCAGCCCGCCAAAAAGGAATAAAATATGGATTCAATTTTGGTCACCGGAAATGGCGCTTTGCATGGGGAAATTCCAATTGCAGGGGCAAAAAATGCCTGCTTAACCTTGATGCCAGCCACCTTGCTAAGCGAAGAGCCGCTGACCCTGACCAATGCACCGCGCTTATCCGATATCGCAACGATGTCATCTTTGCTGCGCTCGTTCGGGGCAGAAGTCTCCAGCATGAATGACGGGCTGGTGGTGGCATTATCTTCGCATAAGATTGAAAATTTAACGGCAGATTATGATCTTGTGCGCAAAATGCGTGCGTCAAATCTGGTGCTGGGGCCGCTTTTGGCGCGGTTTGGACAGGCGGTTGTATCGCTGCCCGGGGGCTGCGCGATCGGCGCGCGTCCGATGGATTTACATATCAGCGCATTGGAAGCGCTGGGCGCCGAGATCGATTTAAAAGAGGGCTATTTGCATGCCAAAGCGCCAATTGGGGGCCTGCGCGGGGCACAGCATCGCTTGCGATTTGCCTCGGTTGGCGCGACCGAGAATTTTATCATGGCGGCCAGCCTTGCCAAGGGCGTTTCGGTGTTAGAGAATGCCGCGCGCGAGCCTGAGATCGTCGATTTGATCGACTGTCTTGGCAAAATGGGGGCGCAAATTGATGGCGGCGGTAGTGACACCATCACCATCCAAGGCGTTGAACGGTTGCATGGCGCAACGCATCCCGTTGTGAGCGATCGTATCGAGCTGGGCACTTATATGCTGGCGCCGGTGATTGCGGGGGGGCAAGTTGAATTATTGGGGGGCGGATCAATTTGCTCTCTGCGTTTTGCGAGAAATTAGACGCAATTGGGGTGGATGTTGTCGAAACCGCAGGCGGGCTGCAGGTGTCTCGGCGCAGCGATGTTTTAAAAAGCGTGAACATTAAAACGGAAGTGTTTCCGGGGTTTCCAACCGACCTTCAGGCGCAGATGATGGCGCTTTTATGCACGGCAAAAGGCACCAGCGTGTTAGAGGAAACCATTTTCGAAAACCGGTTTATGCACGCGCCTGAATTGATGCGCATGGGCGCGCGGATTGATGTGCAAGGCGGGGTGGCAACTGTGTCTGGCGTGGATCACTTAAAGGGTGCGCCGGTCATGGCCACTGATTTGCGCGCTTCAGTATCTTTAATTTTGGCAGGTTTGGCGGCGGAGGGTGAAACCGTGGTCAGCCGTGTCTATCATTTGGATCGCGGCTATGAAAAATTAGAGGCAAAATTGCAGGCTGTTGGGGCCAAAGTGGAAAGGGTTTCATCCTGATGACGCAGGATGCCCGCTTTCAAGACGGCGTTGAAAAGCCTTTATATATCGGAGCAATTGATCCGGCAGATATTGAGGTGATGTCAGCCTTTCTGCAGGATGCCGTGGTGCCGGTTTCTGAAATCAAATGGCGCCAGAAATATCGGCAATTGGTGGTTCTGCTCAACCGATTTCGCTGGGAAGATAAAGATCATGCAAAACAGCAAAAACGCCCCGTCGAACGCGTGCAATCATTGCTCGTGATTGATCACGTTCGCCATGTCGCCTCGATCGGGATTGATCGCAGCACCCCCAAAGCCGTTTTGGCGCTTTTGTCCCTGTCGTATCAAGAGGGTGAAGGCGCCTGTGAAGATGTCCAACTTACATTTTCTGGCTCTGCAGCGATCAAAATACAAATTTCGGCGCTCGAGATATCGCTTCGGGATGTCACGAAACCTTATATCGCGCCCTCAGGCCGCATACCTACTCATAGCGTTTAAACCCCCTCTTGGGCTTGAGGCTTGGCCGAAGAGGCGCTAATTGCTATGCGAAAGTAGGAGCGCAAAATGCCAGTTTTACTAAACACTCAAGACGCAGATTTTGAAAAGAATTTTACGGCGCTTTTATCTGCAAAACGCGAAGACAGCCCGGATGTTGATAGCAGTGTCGCTCGGATCATCGCGGATGTGCAACGGCGCGGTGATGCTGCGGTTCTGGACTTAACAGAAAAATATGACGGGGTTACGCTGCGCGCTGAGGAGTTGCAAATTTCCACCGCAGAAATTGAAGCTGCTTGCGCGCAGGTTGGAGCGAAAGAGCGCTCTGCCTTGGAACTGGCCGCGGCGCGCATCACCGCCTATCACGAAAAGCAAAAACCTGAAGATGCCTATTGGACCGATAGCACGGGCGCTGAATTAGGCTGGCGCTGGACGCCCATATCAGCGGCAGGTCTGTACGTTCCAGGCGGGCTTGCCAGCTATCCCTCTTCGGTTTTGATGAATGCGATCCCGGCGAAAGTGGCCGGAGTAAGCCGTCTAAGCGTTGTGGTGCCTTGCCCGGGTGGTATTTTAAATCCGCTGGTTTTGCTGGCTTGTAAAATCGCGGGTGTAGATGAGGTGTATCGTATTGGCGGTGCGCAAGCGATCGCTGCTCTTGCCTATGGGACCCAGACGATCGCGCCTGTTGATAAGATTACTGGCCCAGGCAATGCCTATGTCGCCGCCGCAAAACGCCGCGTATTTGGAAAGGTGGGCATTGATATGATCGCTGGCCCCTCCGAAATATTGGTGATTGCGGATGCTGAAAATGATCCCAATTGGATTGCCTTGGATTTGTTAAGCCAAGCCGAACATGATGCAAACGCGCAATCTATATTGATCACGGATGATCCAGAATTTGCCGTTGCGGTTGCCGATGCGGTCGAAAATCAGCTTAAAACGCTTGAACGTCGCGAGATCGCCGCGGCCAGCTGGCGCGATTTTGGCGCGATCATCACCGTGTCCAGCCTGCGTGAGGCGGTTGCATTAAGCGATCGTATCGCCCCCGAACATTTGGAACTATGTGTGGCAGATCCCAAAGCCTTGAGCGCGCAGATTACCCATGCAGGGGCGATCTTTTTGGGCGGTTGGACGCCCGAAGCCATTGGCGATTATATTGGAGGTCCAAATCACGTCTTGCCCACCGCCCGCTCTGCCCGTTTCAGCAGTGGGCTGTCTGTGATGGATTTTCTCAAACGCACCACCCTTGCGATGATGCGCCCAGAGGCGTTACGCGCCATTGGGCCGGCGGCTGAAATTTTGGCGAGCTCGGAAAGCCTGCAGGCGCATGCGCTGTCGGTCACGGCGCGGCTGCGTAAATTGAATGATGGGGCTGATTAAGTGGCTGTCTCTGCTCTGGTCTTTCGGATCTGATCCGATTAAAATTCAATAACGAATAAAGGGTAGGCTTGTCTTTGACTGCGCGCGCTCTGCCCTTTTTTGCAATTGCAACTACCAACGTTTGATGGATGTCTGATGACCCATATTGTGCATATAGAGATCGATGATCAAAATCTGCCGGTTCCCACACCGGAGATTGAACAAGAGCGCCGCGTGGCGATGTTTGATCTGTTAGAACAAAATAATTTTGTTTTGCCGGCGCGCGGCCAGCGCGACATTGCG
This sequence comes from Rhodobacteraceae bacterium IMCC1335, assembly GCA_039640495.1. NCBI lineage: Bacteria > Pseudomonadati > Pseudomonadota > Alphaproteobacteria > Rhodobacterales > Paracoccaceae > Rhodobacteraceae bacterium IMCC1335. The sequence continues at coordinate 3,239,803 of CP046864.1, read as the reverse complement.
CCTGGGCCGTATCGCGTGCGTCTTTCAATTAAAGAAAAACGCTTGGTTTTTGATGTGGGCACTGAAACGCAGGTGAAAGTGGCTGAATTTCATCTGTCGCTTTCCCCGTTTCGGCAGGTGGTCAAGGATTACTGGGCGATTTGTGAAAGCTATTACGATGCTGTGAAACATATGCCACCCAGCCAGATTGAAACCGTCGATATGGCCCGTCGCGGCATTCATAATGAAGGCGCGCGGATTCTGAGCGAACGGTTGGTTGATAAGGCCGAAATTGATAATGATACGGCGCGCCGCTTGTTTACACTTATTTGCGTTTTGCATTTTGGGGGTGAATAATATGTCGGATACTTTGCCCCAATCTATTTTATTTTGTTGTGACCATAATGCCGTGCGCTCTCCTATGGCGGAAGGCATTATGAAAAAGCTCTATGGCACTGAAATTTATGTGCAATCGGCGGGCGTGATGAATGATCTTGAAATTGACGGATTTGCGATCAGCGTCTGCGAAGAAATTGGCGTTGAGCTGTCGCGTCACCGCACCCGTAGTTTTGATGAAATGGCGCAGGGGGGCGATCACCTCTCTGCGTTTGATTTGGTGGTGGCTCTATCGCCTGCAAGCCAGCAACGCGCTTTGGAATTAACCCGCTTTTTTCATCTAGAGGTAGAATATTGGCCGATAATGGATCCGACGGAATTGGGCGAGAGCCGCGAGGTAAAAATGGCCTCTTATCGCCAGGCGCGCGATCAGATCGTCGATCATCTGAATAAGCGCTGGCGCGAATAATACAGAGCTGATTTCTGGCCCTCTGGCGCGGGTTGCGCCCGGCGGCCAGAAATCAGTTCGTGGTCTCTGTGATCTCTTTCAGCGCCGATAGCAATTGGCGGACTTCGCTTTTGGAATTATAGTGGCACAGCGATATGCGGATGCAATCGGACCATCCCATCGGGGATAAGATATTGCCCGAATAGTGATCAGCTTTGCGGGTATGGGTGCGAATACCGGCGCTGTTCAGCGCAGCGACCACATCGCTTGAGGCCTGCGCGGTCACGCGCAGCGCAACCAAGCCCTCGCGGCGTGGGTTTTCATAGCCGCCAATAACTTCAATCCCATCCATGTCTCGTATACCCGGCAAATTATCAGACCCATATAAAATGGCATCTGTTAGCGCTTTTTCGTGGTGCTGAATGGCCCATGACGCGGCTTCAAGCCGTTTGCGCAAATCGCCGCTATCGCTAAACTGACAGCCCAACCAATCCAAATAGTCAACGATATCTGAAATTGTGGCATAGGCGCCGGTATCGCGCGTGCCAAGTTCCCAATTTTCTGCAGGGCCGTTTAACAAGGTTTCATGATCAAGCTTGCTTAAACGATCAGAAATCCACCCATAGCCAAACCCATGGCGCGAAAACATTTTATAGGGCGAGATTGCATAGCCATCGACATGATAGCTGGCAAGGTTTAGCGCGCCATGCGCCGCATGTTGAATCCCGTCAACGATGATAAAGCAATCAGGCGCCACGGCGCGTATTGCGGCTGAAATAGCCGCAACATCCATTCCCATTCCGGTCACGGGGGAGGTATGCAAAATGGTGGCAACTCGTGTATCGGGCGTTACATGAGCCGCGTAATTCGCCGCCTCAACGGCGCCGGTTTCTTGATTATGGGGCACGCTGATATAGGGACGGTTTGTCGCCTTTGCCCAATGCTGCGCGGCGCTGCGCGAGGCAGGGTGCTCTACGCTGGACCCCAGAACAACGCCGCCCTCAGGCGCCGCCATCACGGCCGTGCGCACCATGCGAAACAATAATTCAGTGCCGCTTTCCCCCACAAAAAATTGACCATCTGGCGCGTTGAACAACACATGAGATTGATCTTTTGCTTTCTTGATAATCGCCATAAGCGCATGGCTGGCCGGATTATCCCGCCCTTGATTGTCGGGAATAGCCGCAAATTTTGCAGATGTTTCAACGGTTGATTTCAGCGTTAAGGCGCCGCCTGCATTTTCGAAAAACACGCGTGGGCCGGTAAACGGGCAGCTATCGACATGGGCAAATTTATCGCGAACCTGCGCTAATAGTCCGGGCTTTTCCTCAATCATCATATCACCCTATTTTTTTCTCTTCTCGCTTTGTGACGGGTTGCTGCTTTAAGCACAATCTCAATTTTTAGTTTGTCATGGATAATTGCTGAAATAGGTTTGCGCTCTTGGGCGTAAGCGGGCAAGATTGGCGTGCCCGCATTTGAGATGGGCAATAAGCGGTGTAGGGATAAATGGGCGAGCGGGTCACTGTGTTTGAAATGGGTCCACGGGATGGGCTGCAAAATGAGGCCGCGCCGATTGCCACAGCGGATAAAATTGCCTTGGTGAATGCGCTGTCAGAATGCGGGCTGTCCAAAATCGAAGTCACCAGCTTTGTCTCGGCAAAATGGGTGCCGCAGCTTTCTGATGCTGCGCAGGTGATGGCTGGACTGATCCGCGTGCCGGGCATAAGCTATACGGCATTGACCCCGAATATGAAGGGGTTTGAGGCGGCAAAAAATGCCTCGGCAGATGAGATTGCTATTTTTGGCGCTGCCTCCGAGGCCTTTAGCAAAGCCAATATCAATTGCTCGATCGAGGACAGCCTTGCCCGGTTTATCCCGATGATGGCGGCGGCGAAAACCGCGGGCATTCCGGTGCGGGGATATGTGTCATGTATCACTGATTGCCCCTATGAGGGGGCGGTGTCACCGCAGCGCACGGCTTGGGTGGCACAGGCTTTGTTTGACATGGGATGTTATGAAATTAGCCTGGGCGATACGATTGGTCAGGCCACGCCGGAGCGCTTGGATAAAACCCTTCAGGCGGTTCTTGACAGTGTACCGGCAAGTGCTTTAGCCGGGCATTACCACGATACCAATCAACGGGCGCTTGAAAATATCTTGCTGTCGCTGGGGTATGGGATCCGGGTGTTTGACGCCGCGATTGGCGGCCTAGGCGGGTGCCCCTATGCGCCGGGCGCCAAAGGCAATGTTGCCACTGAGGCGGTTGCCGCTTTGATGCAAGCGCAGGGGTTTGAAACCGGCCTTGATCTGATAAAATTGGAAAAAGCGGCTCGGATGGCAAAGGGGTTGGTGCATGGAGCTGCCTAAATTTGAAACGCTCGATCTTTCCTGCGATGCGCGTGGCGTCTTGACCGTCGCGTTGAACCGGCCTGAAAAGCGCAACGCATTTTCCGGCCAGATGATTGCCGATCTGCATGAATTTGCACAAACAGTTAGCGCTATGGATGCCGTGCGCGTGGTGGTGTTGCGCGGTCGTGGGCGCGTGTTTTGCGCCGGTGGTGATTTGGAATGGATGAAGGCGCAGATCGCCGCGGATCGCGCAGGGCGGATGGCTGAGGCGCGTAAATTGGCGCAGATGCTAAAACGGCTCAACACTTTGCCGAAACCGCTCATTGGTGTTTTGCAGGGCGGCGCCTATGGCGGAGGGGTTGGGTTGGCGGCTATTTGCGATGTTGCGATCGCTGAAGACACCACAAAATTTGGCCTGACGGAAACGCGTTTAGGGCTTATTCCGGCCACCATAAGCCCTTATGTGATTGCGCGGATGGGCGAGGGTAAGGCGCGCCGCGTCTTCATGTCCGCCAAAATTTTTGGCGCTGCTGAAGCCAAAGATCTGGATTTAATCGCCGATTATCTTCCCGCAGAGGCGGTCGAAGCGCGCCTTGAAGATGAAATCAACCCGTATTTACAGGTGGCGCCCGGCGCGGTGGCTGCATCCAAACGTTTGGCGCGGAAACTGGGCCCAGCAATCGATGATGCGATTATTGAATATACGATCTCGGCGCTGGCGGATGTTTGGGAAGGCGTAGAAGCGGCGCAGGGAATAGACGCATTCTTGAGCAAAACTCCACCGCCCTGGGGATAAACGACCGCCAGATCCGAAGCCGATCCTGTGTATTGTGTGAATGGCAAAACCTGTATCAATGGAAAACATCACGCGAGCCATTGGCTTATTTTTCAGGTGTGATCGCGGATATCGGCGCGGGCCGTAAAACAGCAATGCCACAGACGCAATTTCTTTCGGTGATGATGTTGATATTAAAGGCTCTAAAGCAGTTTGCGATTGGGCCATGGGCGCAACGCATAAACCGCCTTCATGCGTGGGTTTTCAGATACGCGCCTTGGCTGAACACGAGCGGCGTGCCCTCGTTTTTTTCAAAACGGTCCACATGTCCGATAATGATCGTATGGTCGCCTGCGTCGTGTTGTGCGTATAAACTGCATTCAAAACGGGCCAAACAGCCGGGAAACAAAGGCACATTTTGTGCGCCTGTTTGCCACTCAAGGTTTTTAAAGCCGTCCCCCGGTCGGGCAAAGCTATGGCAAAGTGCTTCCTGACCCGCTTCCAAGATATGAATTGCAAAATGGGTTGCTTGGCTGAAGGCGAGGTGACGGCGCGAGGCTTTTGCCGGCGACCAAAGGACCAGGGGCGGATCCAGCGACACGCTGGCAAAGCTGTTGGCCGTGATGCCCATAGGCTGCCCGTCATGCGAGCATGTAATGATCGTGATACCCGTTGCAAAGCGCCCCAAAGCCGAGCGAAACGCGCCGCTGTCAAACGGCGTGTCGGATGCCCCTAGAGGCTGAACCGCGTTGACCATTAAGCCACCTCATGCCCTAAAGCGGCTGTGTAGATTTCAAACCACTCTTCGCGCGACAAAGCGATATCGGTGCAATCTGACAGTGATTGAATGCGCCGCATATTGTTGGTGCCCAAAACAGGAAGAATATTGGCAGGATGCGCCAAAAGCCACGCGATTGCCACGGCGTCGGCGGCTTTGCCTTGCTTTGCGCCAATTTCAGCAAGCACCGACAACACGTCAGCATGGGCATCTTGGAAAAGGCGCCCGCCGGCCAAAGGCGACCACGCCATCAGCGGCGTGCCATGACGCTGATGAAACGCTACATCGCCATTGGTCAGCGCGTTGTGTTCAAGAACGCTAAGTTCAATTTGATTGGTGGCCAGTTTTTGCTTCATCGCGGATTGAAGCAAGTCCCAATCATAGGGTTTGAAATTGGACACACCCACGCTGCGGATTTTGCCGCTGGTCACCAGCTCATCAAGCGCCGTGCCGGTTTCCAGATGGTCCATCAAAGGGTCTGGGCGATGCAATAAAAGCAAATCGATGTGATCAACTCCCATCAGGCGGAGCGAATGATCGACCGAGGCTAGAATATGTGCGCGGCTGGTATCGTAATGTTTCACCGACGCAGTTTCATACCGGCCTACGGGCGCCACAATATCGCATTTGGTAACGATTTCGATTTTATTGCGCAGATCGGTTCCTTGCAAAGCCTGCCCGAGCAATTCTTCAGCCATATAGCCGCCATAAATATCGGCCTGATCCATGGTGGTGATGCCCTGCTCTAAGCAGGCTGCGACCTTGTTGCGGATGTGACTTATGCTGGTGTCAGAATCATCGCCCAAGCGCCACATGCCATAGATAACCCGCGACAGGCTTAAAGAAGATGTAAGTTCAATGCGTTGCATTAGCGGCGCTCTCCTGCCCCGAGGGGTGTTAATGGGTTTGTGTTTGGTTGCCGACCGTAAGCTTGTGGTAAGGAACAGGTGTTCAATTGCGGCATAACGCGGGTTCCAAAATGTTCGCATTCTTCCATATGCGGATATCCGGAAAGAATAAAGGCGCGGATTCCCATTTTTTGATAGGATTCAAGTTCAGATAAGACTTGATCAGTTGAACCAACAATCGCCGCACCGCAGCCCGAGCGGGCGCGGCCCACACCTGTCCAAAGATGCGGTTCAACAAAGCCTTCCATATCCGCAAGATCGCGATTTTTGGCTTGATGCGCCACGCCTAGCGATGTGCTGTCCAGCGCCCGTTCGCGAATGGCACGGCCAGCATCATCCTCAAGTTTTGATACCAGGTGTTGCGCATATTCGCGCGCTTCTTGTTCAGTATCGCGCACGATCACATGCACGCGCAATCCGTAATCCAAACTGCGCTCATAGCGTTCGGCAACCGCGTTGACGGCGCGCATACGCTCCGCGATTTGCTCTTTTGGCTCGGGCCACATCAAATAGACATCGCAATGTTGCCCACATAATTCCAGCGCGGCGGGAGAATAACCGCCAAAATACAATAAAGGCCCACCGGTCTGATAGGGTTTTGCTGGATCTGTGGTGAGGCCGGAAAAATTATACACTTGGCCCTGATAGTTGATTTCATCTTGCGTCCAGGCTTGTTTGAGAATTTCAACAACTTCACGCGAGCGTTGATAGCGAAACGCACTATCTGCTTTTTCGCCGGGGAAATCGCTGCTGATGATATTCACCGTAAGGCGCCCTTCCAGCATATGGTCCAACGTGGCAATCGTGCGCGCCAGCATGATGGGTTGCATTTCTCCACACCGCACAGCGGCCAGCAGGTTGATCTTTTCGGTTATCGGAGCGCAGCCGGCGACAAAGCTCAGCGTATCTTGGCCAACCTGATATGAGGAGGGGCATAGAATGTTCCGAAAACCCTGCGCTTCGGCTTTTTTAACGATGTTACTGCAATGGGCCCATGAGGATCGCAGCGTGCCATCAGGCACGCCAAGATATTGAAAATCATCTGAACACAGCGCGGAAAACCAGGAGACTTCGACCGCGTCTAACTCTGTTGACGTGATGGGGACGATGGTCATATTTCAGGGATCCTTTTTGTCTTTTGCGCCTTGCGTAGCACCTGAGTTTATGTAAATCAATAGTATATCAATTTTCGTAAGGCGGATGATAAACACCGATGAAAACCGTACTGCCGACCTATGTTCAGATAAGCGAAATGCTTATCCGCGATATCGCGGCGGGGCGGTATTTGGATGGCGCACGTTTGCCGCCGGAAAGGCAAATGGCTGCCGAATTGGGCATTTCAGTGGGCACGTTGCGTAAAGCATTGGATGATATGAATTCGAAAGGGCTTTTGGAGAAGCGTCAAGGCTCAGGAAATTATGTGAAAACGGGCGCCACGCCCAATTCGGTTTATTCTTTCTTCCGTGTTGAGCTGATCGATGGCGGGGGTTTGCCAACCGCGCAGGTTTTGAATGTTGATTTATTGCCAAAGCCCGCTGCATTTCCGGCCTTTGGGCCGGCGTCAAAGGCCTATCGCATTCGCAGGTTAAGATCGCTTAACGCGCAGCCGGCGGTGCTTGAAGAAATTTGGTTGGACGGGGATCAAGCAGCGCAGCTTAGCACAAGCGAATTGTCTCATTCGCTTTATCTTTATTACCGCAATGTTCTCAATCTTTGGATTACCGAAGCCGAAGATCAATTGGGGCTAGAGCCGGTGCCGCAATGGGCACCAGATGGGTTTGACCCAAGGCCAGGTACGCCCTGCCTTTTTGCGGCGCGGTTAAGCCGGTCGCAAACCGGTGAGACGGTTGAATATTCTCAAAACTGGATTGACACAAACGTAGCGCGCTATGTGGCGCGCATTAAATAAGGTAACAGAATGCAAGAAATAACCCGCTATGGGATTATAGGCTGTGGTATGATGGGGCAAGAACATCTGCGCAATATAGCTCTTTTGCCCGCAACAGCTGTGGTGGCAATTTTTGAACCAGATTCAAAGATGCGCCAGGCTGCGCAAGGCCTCGCCCCGGACGCAGTTTTTGTTGAGAGTTTGGATCAGCTTCTGGCGCGTGAAGATCTTGATTGTTTGGTGATCGTATCGCCCAATCATGTTCATTTGGAGCAATTAGAGCGCATCGCCCACTATCCGGCACGCCCCGTTTTGGTTGAAAAACCCTTATTCACCAATGCTCAGGATTTGGCCCGCGTTGAGGCTTTTAAAACCCAATATAACGCGCCTGTCTGGGTGGCCATGGAATATCGCTACATGCCGCCCATTGCAGCCTTGAAAGATCGCTTTGAAAGCGTGACAGGCGGTTTGAAGATGTTAAGCATCCGCGAGCACCGATTTCCGTTCTTGGAAAAAGTTGGCGATTGGAACCGCTTTAATGTCAATAGTGGCGGCACCTTTGTCGAAAAATGTTGTCATTTTTTTGACCTGATGCGCCTGTTGACCGGATCTAATCCAACGCGGATCATGGCCAGCGGTGGTCAGGCTGTGAACCATTTAGACGAAACTTATGCGGGCGCCGTTCCTGATATTTGGGATCATGGTTATGTGATCGTAGATTTCGAAAATGGTACGAAGGCAATGCTAGAATTATGTATGTTTGCTGAAGGGGCGCATTTTCAGGAAGAAATATCCGTTGTGGGTCCGCGCGGCAAGATCGAGGCATTCGTGCCCGGACCAACGCGGTTTTGGATGAACCAATCGCAGCGCGCCCCAGATCCAAAGCTGGTGATTTCGCCGCGCCATTCTGGCCTGCGCGAAGAGCTTGCAATTCCGGTCGATCCGGCTTTGCTAGAGGCAGGAGATCACAATGGATCGACCTTTTATCAGCATCAGCGGTTTTTAGCGGTTGTGCGACAAGGACGTGCGGTGGAAGTAAGTTTGAACGATGGCATTTGGGCGGTACGCATGGGGCAAGCTGCGCAAGACTCGGCGCGCCTTGGGCAAGCCGTTACGTTATAGTTTATGGTCCGCTTCGGCCTATGCCTGAAGAGCGTTAGAATGGGGATAGTTGCAAACGAAAAATCGATTTACCTTATGGATTTCGAAGGTTTTGGGGCTTTGGCCTATCTGGGGAATTCGGTTTTTGCAGGGCATAGGCCTGGATAGCCTGCGCTCTGCCCAATCATAGGCGTGCTCGTGACGGGTTTTTACAGATCAGAGCTGACGATCCCCAAAAATAAGATATTTGGTTGGTCTGATGCGCATGAAGCGCGTCCTGCTCGATAAATTTTATTAGCCAGGGTTGATTTGATCTTGGAAATGCAAGCTCAACCTCTTGCAAAACTGAAAGAAAACGACATTAACGCTTAGTCAAGATGAGCAAAAGCAGAAAGCCCGGCGATGTTGACGAATAGCCTAAAAGAAAAATATCCAGATTTAGTAGCTTCGATGCGCAAAGCCGCGGTTTTGGCGGGGCTTGAAATCTTAGATATCTACGCTCGAAGCGATTTCGGTGTTCAGATTAAAAGCGATGAAAGCCCTTTGACGCTGGCTGATTTGCGGGCAGATAAGGCAATCGCGACCACGCTCGCTGAGCTTGTACCAGATATTCCCATTGTCTCTGAGGAAACCTATACCGACGTTGATCGACAGAGAGATGCGATATTCTTCTTGGTAGATCCGCTGGACGGCACAAAAGAATTTATTAAAAAAACTGGAGAATTTACGGTTAATATTGCGCTGATCGTGCAGGGTAAAGCGGCGTTGGGCGTGGTATATGTGCCCGTGAGTGGTGATTTATTTTATCGTGATTTTGACGGTTTGTCTTATGTAGAAAGCGATGCAAGCCGCATTGATAAGCGTGGCCAGATTGCGCAGATCAACTGTCGCGCTGTAGATGGGCAGAAGATTATCGCGGTAAAATCGGCCTCGCATTCAAATGAGGAAACTGAGGCTTTTCTGAGAAAATATAACCCTGTTCAATCCAAAAGCGCAGGGTCATCTTTGAAGTTTTGTCTTATCGCGCGTGGCGCAGCAGATCTGTACCCCCGTCTTGGTCGTACCATGGAATGGGATACGGGCGCCGCGCATGCAGTTCTTAAAGGGGCAGGCGGCAATGTGTATAGGATCGATACGTTTGAGGAACTCGAATATGGCAAAGAGGTTATGGACAACCCGCATTTTGTCGCGGCGTCAAATGGGTTAAATTTGATGCAAAGTTAAGTGATGTCACTAAAGCCAGGACAGCAATCTAGGGTATTTGAGCAGGTACAACCTATGCGTTGCGCGCTTTAACTTTTAAAGTTTCAAAATGGTATAAATAAGAGCGGTTTGACCGCGAGGAAAGTTTGAATGAAACCGCCCCTTGAGATAAGGAGCATCTGGGCGTTGCCGCGCAAAATGCTCAAAGCCGTTCATGCTTAGGTTGAGAGCACTAGGCCTAGGATATAGCGCGCCCAATGGTGCCGTATTGCCGCAGTTTTCAACTTAAATTAAACCCTTTGCTTTTGCCAAAGAGGGTGGTTTATCCTGGCTTAGATAAGTTTATTTATCTCGAAAGGATACTTAAATCGACTCAAATTTGTTTTATTCAAGCATCAGAAATGTTTTTTGATTTACGGTACCCCCTTCTTTATCTTTGGTGAAAACTGCCATGGTTTTTCATCATTTGAATTGAGCCGTGATCAACCAAGTTTCAATTTCAGGTTAGACACAAATAAGCATGGGGTTTTAGGTCTTTGATAATTCGCAATTCATCTTTTGTTTCATTTGCCTTGAAGGGCAGAGGCGTTAAATTTAAGGTTTTTGCTGGAATAAACACATCCGTCTGCATTTCCGCCTCCGTGTCTCTTTGGGAGACTTATTTTTTCCGGCAAGCCTTGATTAATCCGGCGGTGCTGTATATACGTGGTGCCGGTAGGCGGTGGGCGTGATAAAAATCAAATGATATTGTTGTATTCCTTTGTGTCAGCGATGTGTCTCGCGTTGGTTATTTTCTTAACCCGTCCGCTCCATATTCAATTCACGGCCAAGGGCCATGGCAATGCTGCCGTTCAATCCTCTCATCGTTTGCCGACCCCAAGAATCGGTGGTCTGGCGGTTATACTAGGCGGATGTTTGGGGGCGTTCACGTTAGATGCAACGACGTTCAACTTGGTGTCTATTCTTGCCATATCTGCACTGCCGGTGTTTTTGGGTGGTCTGGGCGAGGATGTTGGGTTTAATGTCAGCGCGAAAATGCGGTTGGTTTTGTCCTTTGTCTCTGCTTTAATGGCTGGAATTCTTTTGGGGGCGTGGATACCCCGCATGGGCGTTCCGGTTCTGGAAATATTAACGCTTTACACTTTCCCTGCCATTATTCTGACGCTTTTGGTTTCCGGTGGTATCAGCCATTCCTTAAACCTGATCGATGGTTTAAATGGATTGGCGATCGGCGTGTCTATCGTGATTGCACTTGGCCTCATGTCTATTGCTGTTTCGGTGGGTGATTACCAAATCTCGTATATATTGCTGTTGATTATTGGTGCATTATTGGGTTTGCTGGTATTCAACTATCCCTTTGGAAAGCTCTTTTTGGGAGATGCAGGCGCGTATTGCACGGGGCATATCTTGGCATGGGTTGCGATTCTGTTGCTCAACAGACATCCAGAGATTGCCCCTTTCTCAATGCTTTTGATCTTCTTCTGGCCTATTGCGGATATGATATTTTCAATCTTTCGCCGTTATCGCTCTGGCAAGCCAATCGACCAACCGGATCGGCTTCATTTTCATCAATTGGTGATGCGTGCGCTGGAATTAACATTGCTATCTCGAAAGCTGAGAGGCCTGACCAATCCATTGGCTACATTGATTATTGTGCCATTGGCCTCAGTGCCGATCGCCGCGGCGGTGATGCTCCAAAGCAACGATCACATGGCGGCGCTTGGGTTTATTGCGGCGGCACTTTTATTTGTTATCACCTATAACGTGGGTATGGTTTTGGCAAAGCGGTTTGCGCGCCATGGAACCCGCGCCCGAAGCTGACCGGTTGTTTCGTTTTTGCTGACCAAGCGCGCTTAGATGCCAGCATCGGAACTGATTTACGACGCTTACGAGATAGGCTAGTCGTTCATCTCCTGATAACTTTTTCGAAAGAGTGGATATCGTATGCGGTCAACCCATCTCTCAAACCTTGAATCCGAGGCGATTGAGATCATGCGCGAGGTTGTGTCAGAGGCTGAGAATCCAGTTATGCTGTATTCAGTTGGCAAGGACAGCGCGGTGATGCTTCATCTGGCGAAAAAGGCGTTTTATCCCTCTCCTCCTCCGTTTCCACTGATGCATGTGGATACGACTTGGAAATTCCAAGAGATGTATAAATTGCGCGATAAGGCCGCGAAAGAGGCGGGGATGGAATTGATCGTCCATCAAAACCCTGAGGCCAAAGAAAAGGGGATAAACCCCTTTGAACATGGCGCATTGCATACGGATTTGTGGAAGACTGAGGGTTTGAAACAGGCGCTGGATAAACACGGGTTTGATGCGGCCTTTGGTGGTGCGCGTCGGGATGAGGAAAAATCACGCGCCAAGGAACGTGTGTTTTCCTTCCGCACTGCCCGACACAGATGGGAACCCAAGGCGCAACGCCCAGAGCTTTGGTCGCTCTATAATGCGCGCAAAGCCAAGGGCGAAAGCATGCGCGTCTTTCCAATGTCAAATTGGACGGAATTGGACATCTGGCAGTATATTCAACTAGAAGGCATTGAAATCGTACCGCTGTATTTTGCGGCGCCACGTCCGACTGTGCAGCGGGATGGTTTGATCCTGATGGTGGATGATGATCGCTTTCCATTGGAACCTGGCGAAGAACCTGTGATGCGATCGATCCGATTTAGGACTTTGGGCTGTTACCCCCTAACGGGCGCTGTGCAATCTGAGGCGGCGACCCTAACCGAAGTCATCCAAGAAATACTTTTGACAACGACATCCGAACGACAAGGCCGCGCGATTGACAAGGATCAAGGTGCCTCAATGGAAGTTAAGAAACAGCAAGGGTATTTTTAGGGGGTGCGGGATATGACAGATCAAGTTTATAAAACTGACGCGCTGATTGCGCAGGATATTGATGCCTACCTAGAAAGCCATCAAAACAAATCGCTGTTGCGCTTTATCACGTGTGGGTCCGTGGATGACGGGAAATCAACGCTGATTGGCCGCCTGCTTTATGACAGCAAAATGATTTTTGAAGATCAACTTGCTGAGCTTGAAGCGGATAGCAAAAAACTCGGTACACAGGGCCAAGAAATTGATTTTGCGCTGCTGGTCGATGGATTGGCCGCAGAGCGAGAACAGGGCATCACAATTGACGTGGCCTACCGTTTTTTTGCCACGGAAAAGCGTAAGTTCATCGTGGCGGACACACCGGGGCATGAACAATACACGCGCAACATGGTAACAGGTGCCTCCACGGCGGAATTGGCCGTGATCCTGATTGATGCGCGTAAAGGTGTTTTAACACAAACGCGTCGCCATAGTTATTTGTGCCATCTGCTTGGTATTAAAAACATCGTTTTGGCCGTCAATAAAATGGACTTGGTTGATTATGATCAGGCCATTTTTGATGCAATTGTCGCGGATTATACTGAATTTGCAAACAGCATCGGCATTACGGCATTTACCGCAATCCCAATCTCTGGGTTCAAAGGGGATAATATCGCGGCCCATTCTGATGCCACCCACTGGTACAGTGGACCAACACTGATGGCGCATTTAGAAAGTGTTGATCTGGATCAAAACACAGGGGCTGCCCAAGAATTCCGCATGCCCGTTCAGTGGGTAAACCGACCCAATTTGGACTTCCGCGGGTTTAGCGGCAAGATCGCCGCGGGCACCATCAAACCGGGCGATGAGGTGCGCATTCTCCCCTCTGGCAAAACCAGCCATGTGGATCGCATCGTTACATTCGATGGTGATTTGGACAGCGCGATTGCAGGTCAGTCAATCACACTGACGCTAAAGGATGAGGTGGATTGTTCCCGCGGTCAGGTGATCACAGCCTCGACTGCTCCGCTTGAGGTGGCCGATCAGTTTGAAACCACCCTGATTTGGATGGATGAAGAGGCGCTGATTCCAGGTCGTTCCTATTATCTGAAAATCGGGCCGCAAACCGTCTCTGCAACGGTGGCGGAACCCAAATATCAGATCAACGTCAATACGATGGAACATGCGGCGGCCAAAAGGCTTGAGCTGAACGCAATTGGTGTGGCCAATGTGACGACGGATCGTAATATTCCATTTGCGCCCTATGCGGAAAACCGGACGCTGGGTGGTTTTATCCTGATTGATAAAATGACAAACGCCACTGTGGGTGCTGGCCTGATCAATTTTGCCCTGCGCCGCGCACAAAACATTCATTGGCAGGCAACGGACATCACGCGGGATCACCACGCGGACCTGAAAAACCAAAAACCTGCGGTTCTATGGATGACGGGCCTGTCGGGATCAGGGAAATCCACGATTGCGAATGCGGTTGAAAAAAAGCTTGCGCGCATGAACCGTCACACCTTCCTGCTGGATGGGGATAATGTGCGCCATGGCTTGAACAAGGATCTGGGCTTTACCGATGCGGATCGGATTGAAAATATCCGCCGTGTGGGTGAGGTTGCAAAACTGATGGCGGATGCGGGTTTGATCGTCATCACGGCGTTTATATCGCCCTTCAGGTCCGAACGGCAAATGGTGCGGGATATGATGGCACCGGGTGAATTCGTCGAAATATTCATCGACACACCCCTGTCTGTCGCAGAAGAACGGGATGTCAAAGGCCTTTATGCCAAGGCGCGCTCTGGTCAGCTTAAGAACTTCACAGGGATCGACAGCCCATATGAGGCCCCCGAAACTCCAAAAATCCACATCGACACAACCGCAATGTCAATCGATGATGCCGCAGAGCAAATCGTCAAGATCTTGCTTTCTTAAAGCGTGATGTGTTCGCAATTGTGCGCGTGGTATCGCGGTGCGCCAATAAAAGTTATTTTTTTCTTGTAACTTTAAATATATTCGGTTTTTGCTCTTTAATTGTGAAGAAACAGTATAACTTCTATCGGCTGGGTCTGGTGAATATGGATAATCATCGCTAGGGCTATAAAAATTGACGCGGCGCTTTAAAGGAGAGAGCTTTGTTGGAATCTGACAATTATCGTAAAACCCGCGCGGGTATTACGCTATTTGACCAAGCGGCCTTCGAAGGAATGCATCGGGCTGGCGCAGTTGCAGCCCGCATTCTTGACGAAATCGCACCGCTTGTTTTTCCCGGGCAAACGACCGCAATCATCAATGCCTTTATCGAAGATCAAGTGCGCGCCGCTGGCGCTGTCTCGGCGACAATCGGCTATAAGGGCTATCAGCATGGCAGTTGTATCAGCGTAAACCATGTGGTTTGCCACGGTATTCCGAGCGATAAAAAGCTTAAAGAGGGCGATATCCTAAACGTAGATGTGACGGTGATCGTTGATGGATGGTACGGCGATACCTCGCGGATGTATGTGGCGGGTGACTTATCGCGCAAAGCCGAGCGTTTAATTCAAGTGACGCATGATTCTTTGATGAAGGGTATTGAGGCGGTAAAACCGGGCAATACTTTTGGCGATATAGGATATGCGATACAATCTTATGTTGAGGCGCAGCGTATGTCAGTTGTGCGAGATTTTTGCGGCCATGGCCTAGGCCAAGTTTTTCATGCCCCCCCTAACGTGTTGCATTATGGCAGACCAAATACTGGATCTATTTTGGAAGAGGGTATGTTTTTTACAATTGAGCCGATGGTGAATTTAGGACGGGCGGAGACAAAAGTTTTGGCGGATGATTGGACTGCTGTCACGCGGGATAAATCGCTTTCGGCGCAATTTGAGCATTCCGTGGGTGTAACTGCAAACGGCGTTGAAATTTTCACCTTGTCGCCAGCGGATCGGTTTCATCCGACCTATGGGGGTTGGGGTTAAAAAAGAACGTTTTGTTCTTGCGATTTTATCTTTACTCAAAGCAAATCCCCTTGGAAGATTGGTTTGAACGCTGCAACTTTATTAAGTTGCAACAACTTTAAATTGAAAATCTCGTTTATGGTGAGGCCTTAATTCGCGTCTTCGCGTCTATAAGTATCGGCTAGGATATGATTCTATTGATCGAAGTATTTGTAAAGTCTGTTTGATTTTTAAACCATCTGATTAAGGCAAACGAGTGCTCCAAGGTCCTTCACAAATCTGATATAGATCAACCTAAAGATGTGTGATCTAATAATATTTAGATCGTGGAACCCTGCGTAATCAGTGGCAGCCTAATCGAGGATGTTGGGAGGTGGGGAAAATTTTTTAAAGCAAAGGAAGAACTCGTGAGTGTGCTGCGCGTTTTTGGTGAAAATTTACGATTGCTCTGCAAAACGCGCCCGTCAATTGCCTCGGTTTGCCGCGATTTGGATATCAATCGTGTACAATTTAATCGCTATATGAGCGGCCATTCCTTTCCCAAGCCAAATGTTTTGCAACAAATATGTGATTACTTTCTGGTCGATTCGCGGATCTATCTTGAGCCCTTGACCCCTGATGATTTGGAACGGGTTAGGCGCGGCCAATCGCAAAGCGCGCTGCAAGCGCAACCCAGCTATTTACATCAAGCCGTTGATTATTTTGAACGCGGTATAGCCCTTACTGTTTCACAAAGTGAGCTTCCAGATGGTATCCATTGCTTTTGGCGTAGATCGTTTACCGAATTGGAAACTGCGAGCTGTAATTTAATTTCGATTAAAACCGTAGAAGGTGTGCGGGTGTTTAAAAGCCTTGAGCTTTTGAAATCGCAACGCAATCGAGCAGAAATTTCAGGTCGATCTACCCCTTCTTCGAGAGGCGTCGTGATGCGATGCCCTGATGGTTATGCGCTTTTTGCGATCAATCCGCATCCCTCTCGATTTATCAGTTTAACGTATTTTGGAAATGTTTATTTTAGCGAAAATTTGCTCAGCGGGTTTATGGTTCTTGCCCGTAAAGAATATTTCCAGCGGCGCCGGTTCTCGCGCTGCGTGTTAGAGCTTTTGCCGCAAACCTCTAATTGTATTTTGAACGCCGCACGGCGTACCAGCCGCAAACTGTCCATGGAAGACCTTCCGATTATGATCAAGGATGTTATCGAAACGCCGCTATGAAAATGTTTTTCCTTTCTTGAGAGGGCCGCGCGATATTCAATGTCAGCTCTGTCCAAACAGATTGGTTGAAAGCGCGTTTTTTGGGGTTATGCCGCCAATTCGCCGCCGCGTGCTGAGACTTTAAGCGAATATGCAAACACGCAGCTTTATATCAATTATTGGATCAAGCAGCTTTTGCTAAATGTCTTACCGATATCGAGAAAATTCTTGCCGGGTTTGACCCATCGGGGTGTGACCGTTTGAGCTTTTTGCAACATGCGAATGCAATGCTTGTGTATTTCTTTTTGATGGCACAAGGGAAGTCACCTGCCCTGCGAAAGAGATAGAAAGAGAACTTTACTGTGTTAAAAGGCGCAGCAATACAGAACAAGTGTTATTGTGGGCGCATCAAGGTAACGCTTGTGTCGCCATAGCGCAGGCACTCGAGGCTGCAAAACCCCTCTGGGGCCGGTATCTCACGCTGCTCTTCCCATATAATCAAGGCGTCATCGGCAATCCACCCCTTTGCGCGGGCCTTTGGCACCACGTTTTGGCCCAAATCTTTGCCATAGGGGGGGTCAAGAAAGACCAGATCAAAAGGCGCGCCGGGGCAGGGCGGCAATTGCAGCAGGTTCCATGGCCGAAAGGTGATATCGACGTTTGGATCAAACAGAGCTTTATTTTTGCGGATCAGTTCTGCAGATTTGCGCGCGTTATCGATCAGCCAAAGACGCTCTGCGCCGCGCGAAAGGGCCTCAAACCCCAAAGCACCGGTTCCGGCGAAAAGGTCAAGAACCTGCGCGTTCTCCAAGGGATTTCCAAACCGCCCCGAGGCAAGCACGTTGAATAAATTCTCGCGCACGCGGTCGGTGGTTGGGCGCAAATGTGCCGAGGGATCGCCTTTGCCAACCGAAGCCAAAGCTCTTCCGCGATGTGTGCCTGCGATTATTCTCAAGATTTCAGCAGGGATTTAAGATCGGTCTGGGGATCGCTTATGGCCGCTTTGGGGGGCGATATACCTAGCCCAAGCGAGCGTTTGCCCACCATATAGGCTTTGGGCGCGTTCATCGCATCGACCGCCAGAAGCGTATCGCCTTTGTAATACCAAAAAGAGCAACTATCCGCAGTCTGCTCCGCCCGTTCGACCACATCGCTATAGCCCGTGTTTAGCCCGGCGATTTGAAGCTTTACGTTATATTGATCAGACCAAAACCAAGGTTCTGGTTGATACGGGTTTTTAGCGCCCAAAATATTTTGCGCAGTTACTTCGGCTTGATCAATCGCATTTTGTACGCTTTCCAGCCGCATTTTCTGGCCCTGATGGTCAAATGACGCGCAATCGCCGATCGCCCATATCGACGGGTCGGAACTGCGCCCATACATATCCACAGCGATGCCATTTTCAATCTCTAGCCCAGCCGCCTCCGCCAAGTCTTGCGCCGGTATAATCCCCACCCCGACAATCACGAAATCGACGCGCTCAACGCTGCCATCGCTTAATTGTGCGCTGGTCACTTTGCCATCCTTACCGATCAGCTGTTTCAGACCCGTATTTTCTTTCAAGGTCACCCCATGGGATTGGTGCAACTGCCGGAAGTAATCGGATGTTTGCGGTGCGGCGACGCGGTTTAAAATACGGTCCGACATTTCAACCAGCGTGACCCTCAACCCCTTAGTCGCGGCAACTGCTGCGGCTTCTAAACCGATATAGCCCCCGCCAACGATCAAAACCTTTCGCCCTGCCACCATTTCAGGAGCCATCGCATCCGCATCTTGGAGATCGCGCATCGTGTAAACCCCCGCCAGCTCGCCCCCGATCGCGGCGGGCAATTTGCGCGGCCATGATCCGGTTGCCAAAACCAGGTGATCATATGTCAGGCTTTGACGGGTTGTAACGATGGATTTTTCGCGACGATTGATACCCGTGACGGTGTCGCCAAGGTGAAGAGTGATGTGGTTATCGGCGTAAAAACTTTCTGGGCGCAAATAAAGGCGCTCCAAAGGCATCTCACCCAAAAGATATTTTTTTGATAAGGGTGGTCGTTGATAGGGCAGGACGTCTTCTTTGCCGACCAAATCTATGCTGCATTGATCATCGAGATTGCGCAATTTTGCAACCAGTGCCGCGCCAGCTTGCCCTGCGCCTATCACAACTATTCTTGACATATGCGTCCTCACCTGATCTGGCCCTGTCGAATAAACGCATTATAACATCCTCTATGCGAATACAAATAAGGGAATAGGAAATGACCATAGTCGTGGGCAATAGATTGCCAAATGCGCCGATATTGCGGGTAACAAATTCAGAGATTGAAACCGTTGATCTGAACGATGTATTTGCCGGCCGCCGCGTGGCCATATTTGGCATGCCGGGCGCGTTTACCGGCACCTGTTCGCGCGCGCATCTGCCAAATATCATCAGTCAAAAAGAGCAGCTGATGGATGCCGGTCTTGACGAGATTGCGATCCTTACCGTTAATGACAGCTTCGTGCTGCGCGCTTGGGGGCGCGCCTCTGGTGCCTATGAGGCAGGGCTGACCATGCTGGGGGATGCAGGGTCTGCGTTTACCAAAGCTGTGGGCTTAAATTTCACCGCGCCGGCGACGGGATTTTATGATCGTTCGCAACGTTATGCCTTGGTGGTAAATGACGGTGTTGTTGAGCATTTTCTACTGGAAGAAACCCGCTCTGAAATCACCACATCCAGCGCCGATGCGCTTTTGAAAGCGCTTAGTTAAAAGGTTAATTCAACCCGTCCAGTTTTTGCGCCAAGGCAATATCCAGCGCGCTGAGCCCGCCCACATCATGCGTGCTGAGCGTGACCGAAACGCGATTATAAACATTGAACCATTCTGGGTGGTGGTTCATCTTTTCGGCGATAATCGCGGCCTGGCTCATCCAGCCGAAAGCTGCGATGAAGTTTGCAAATTTAAACTCTTTTGCAATTGCATCGCGCCCCTCTACCACGGCCCAACCCTTGGCGAGTAATGGCGCCAGGTCTTGATGACGCTCGGTCTCTGACAATTTTTTGGTCATTATAGGTTCCTCTACTCTGCAATATCTGCTGTGGTTTTTCGAAACGGGCCAAATTTGGTCATTATCTCTATATCTTCGGTGACGGCTTTTTTTTCCGCAATCAAATATTGCGCAATCGCCTCGTGAAACCCTTTATCTGCAGCCCAATGCAGTGAATGCGTTTCTGCAGGGATATAGCCGCGGGCTAATTTATGCGAGCCTTGGGCGCCTGCTTCCACGCGGGCAAGATTATGTTTAACCGCGAAGTCAATCGCGCGATAATAGCAGAGTTCAAAATGCAGGCAGGGATAGTCTACTATACAGCCCCAGTACCGGCCATAAAGGCAATCGCGGCCGATAAAATTCATCGCGCCGGCAACATATTGGCCGTCGCGCTTTGCCATCACCAGAAGAATATCATCGCGTAAACTGTCTTGCGCTGCATCAAAAAAAGCGCGGGTTAAATACGGGGTTCCCCATTTGCGCGCGCCGGTATCTTGATAAAACCTCCAAAACGCATCCCAATGATGCGGCTCTATCTGCGCGCCCGTGAGCATTTCAATTTCGCCGCCAAATTGATTGGCCTGCGCGCGCTCTTTTCTAATATTCTTGCGTTTGCGTGAAGAGAGCGCGGATAAAAAGCCATCAAAGCTTTCATATCCGGGGTTTTCCCAATGGAATTGCTGCGTTGTTCGGCTGAGGAGGCCTAGGCCTTCGCCGGCTTTGGCTTCTTGCTGGCTACAAAACGTGGCATGTAGCGAAGAAAGCTTGTTGTTTACGGCAAATTGCAATGCACCTTGTATCAAAGCTTGGCGCGCTTCAACCTCATAGCCTGGTTTGAGGAGAAACCGCCGCCCTGTGACCGGTGTGAAGGGCACAGCAATTTGCAATTTGGGATAATATTGCCCGCCCGCGCGATGATAGGCTTCTGCAAAGCTATGATCGAAAATATATTCGCCTTGCGAGTGCGATTTTAAATACATCGGAGTGCATCCGATCAATATTTTATTTTGAAAAGCCAGTAAAAAATACGTCTGCCAGCCAGTGGCCTCGCCCACCGATCCACTCGATTCAAGCGCCCAAAGAAAGCGGTATGTTGTAAAAGGGTCAAGCGCACGCAGATCTTTGCCAGAGCCGGTTTCGGGGCAGGCGCAGCTATCCCAATCAGATTGGGCCACCATCGAAAGCGATGTCACCACCTGAATTTCTATCGCGTCGTGCTGCATCCTGGCCTTTCCCTTTAGCGCCTATGTGTTTCAAAAGCGCGGATAATCAAGAGCTTGTTGCCGGTTGAAAGCCTTCAAATGTAAAATTATCGGCCAGTTGGCGCGCCGCGTGCTGCTGGGCTTTTGTTTCAATTGTCCAACATAATATAGGCACCCCTTTGGCCTTTAAGGCGCGCACCGGTGCGCTTTCGAGATCTTCGTGATGATGGCTGATAAAACTGGCTCCGCATTTTTCAAAGTCGGAAATATTGGTTAGAGTTGAACGCTTATCTCTCGAGATCTCGGGCCATTCTTCCTTTGTAAAAACCTCGGTTGTCAGCCCGCGGGCTATCTGGGGTGCCTGCCGCCGCATTTCGAGCACCGAAAACGGGTTAAAGGACATCACGGCCACAGCGCCTTGATAATGTTGCAAGGCTTTGGCTGTGGCGCGTTCCAGATCCCCATTGCTTGAAGATAGATCCCCAGTTTGATCTTTTAACTCGATCAATAAAGGCACAGATCCAGAAACTTGATGCAACAGCGCAGCGAGCGGTAAAATGCAATCACTGCTCTGTTTCAAAGCCATGCGTTCTAAATTTTTAGCAGTGTGGTTGCGCACCGGTCCTTGATGCGATGTCATCCTATCCAATGTATCATCATGAAAAACCATCGCCTGCCCATCTGCAGAAAGCTGCAGATCAAGCTCGATCCCGTAGCCTTTTTCTATAGCCGCTGCGAAGGCGCTCCGACTATTTTCCAAGATGCCCGCCTTGTCGGTGTGCAAGCCGCGATGCGCCAGCGGCCTCGCTAAAAACTGCGGGTCTAAATCAGATATCATCGAATTTGGAAAATACCTTCAATTTCCACGGCCACGCCCAGGGGCAGCGCGGCGGCGGATACCGCTGCGCGCGCGTGTTTTCCAGCCTCTCCCAAAGCCTCGCCCAGCAGGTTGGACGCGCCATTAATAACGGCGGGCTGGTCTGTGTAATCTGCTGTTGAATTCACAAATCCGGTCAATTTGACAACCCGGATCAATCGATCCAAATCGCCGCCGCACGCCGCTTTCACTTGCGACAGCAAGTTGATCGCACAAATTTTGGCAGCCTCTGCACCTTGCTCGGTGGTCATGTCTAAGCCCAGCTTGCCCTTAATCAGGCCCTCTGGCCCGATTGAAATTTGCCCTGATACATAAAGCATATCGCCGACTTGAACAAAAGGAACGTAATTGGCCGCTGGGGCGGGCGCCTCTGGCAGATTTACGCCCAGCTCGCTCAGTTTTTCTTCAAATTCAGGGGCCATTCTTCTTTCCTTTTTCAACATATTCTTAACAAATGATACCCTGTCTCGGAGCGAGGGAAAAGGGCTACCTTTTGGCGTTTGGCGTTTGTTGGAAAATTTATGCAGCCCTTAAAGACGCTTGATGATGATCACGATTGGTTTACTTGTTGCTTTTGATTGATGTGTCATTGTTAAACAAAGCGTTTGCCGTTAATACCACAAAAAAGGCAGATTTTCGAAACTGGATGTAAAATGTGATGAAACAAACAGGAACTTCTTTAGCTATGGCTTTGGCGTTTGTGCTGGTTTTGCTGGGCATCTCGACGCCGCTTTATAGTCAGGATGCGAATGATCCGTTTGAAACCATGAATCGGCGCGTGCATGGGGTGAATATCGCTTTAGATAAATCTATCGTGCGGCCAGTCTCGTTTGCCTATGTGGAAAACGTGAATGATGGCCTGCGCCAGATGATCAATAATTTCGCTGAAAACCTTTCTGTGCCGGGGGATATTTTGAATAATGTTTTGCAAGGTGAATTTCAATCTGGGCTGCAAAACACAGGTAAGTTTTTGATCAATTCAACTTTGGGATTTGCCGGTCTGGGAACACCGGCTGAAGATTTGGGTATCGGTGGGGATGAAAGCGATTTTGGCACCACTTTGCACAGATGGGGCGTTGGTGAAGGGTTTTATGTTGAGTTGCCGCTATTTGGGCCATCTACCAGCCGGGATGCGACGGGCAAGATCGTTGATTGGATTTTAAACCCGCTAGCGCCATTGATCGAGCCTCCTGTAAATTATTACACAACATCGAGTACGATCGCGAAAGCGATGGATATGCGTGTTGCCTATTCAGGCGCGATCGATTCCGTTCTTTATGACAGCATTGACAGTTATTCCCAAAGCAAGTTGATTTATCTGCAAACCCGGCGTTTTTCGTTAGGTGGGCGTGATGAAGATGTTTATGATGACCCCTATGAGGATCTTTATGGCACAGAATAAGTTACCGCGCCGTGCGGTTTTATCTGGAATTGTTGCTGCGCTGCTATGGAGCGGGTTGCCTGCTTATGCCTTGACGAAAAGCGCCGCAAAAACTTTGATTAATCAGGCCGTAGACGATATCAACGCAATGATCGCATCGACTGATGATGAAGAAATCATTCTGGCAGAGTTTGAAAAAATATTTGAACGTTACGCTGACGTGAATCTAATAGCGCGCTATGCGCTTGGAACTGAAGCGCGGCGGGCCACGCCCAAGCAGATGAATAAATTCACACGGGTTTTTCAAATATATATGGCGCGCAAATATGGCAGCCGGTTCAGAGAGTTTATGGGCAGCGATATTGTCGTAAAAGACACTAAAAAAGTAAAAAGCTTTTACAAAGTGACTGCAGAAGCAAAGCTACAAAACTCTAATCCGTTTGAGGTTGAGTTTTTGGTGTCGGACAAGTCAGGCAAGCCGTTATTCTTCAATATTTTTATCGAAGGGATAAACATGTTGTTAAGCGAGCGCGCTGAAATTGGGGCCTTGCTTGATAAGAATGGAGGCAAGATTGATCGCCTCATTACGGCATTAGAGGCAACACTTTAAACTAGTTCTGCCCGAACAGCTTGCGCAAAAAGCGATTGATCGCGTTGGTGCTTTGGTCTTGGTCCGTGCTTTTATTGGGTTTTCGAGCTTCGGAATGTATCTGAGGCGTTTGTACCAGTGCACTCGGAGGCAGGTCGCCTTGAGCGCGCAGCATGGTGGCTTTCCAAATCTCGGCAGGTAACCCGCCGCCGGTGACCCCGGTTAAAGGCGTATTATCATCATATCCCATCCAAACACCGATCACGTAATCGCTGGAAAAGCCGATAAACCATGCATCGCGTGCGCTCTGCGTTGTTCCGGTTTTACCCGCGGTTTGCCAGCCTTCAATCGCCGCTTTTTGTCCGGTTCCTTCAACCATCACATTTTGCATCATAAAGATCAGATTATGCGCCGCTGTTGGAGAAATGACCCGCTGGCCAGCGCTATTTGTGGCGCCCATCAGGGCCGTGTCTTCTCCGAATAATCGCAATTCGTTCAGCCCGAAAGGGGTGATAGATATGCCGCGATTTAAAATTCCAGCATAGGCCCCGACCATATCGATCAAGGTGGCCTCGGACACGCCCAAGGCAAGCGCCGGACCAGAGGCAAGCTTTTCTCCTACCCCAAAGCCGGAAGCGACATTTCTTACAACATCACGTCCAACCTCTTCGCTTAATCGGATGGTTGGGATATTTAAAGATTGGCTGAGGGCGGTGTTTAAACTGACAGGGCCTAAAAATTCTTTTGAATAATTTTGCGGGCTCCATGGGCCAGAGCCAGGCAGATCCAGCGTTAATGGGCTGTCTTGTACAATGTCATAAGGGCTGTATCCTGCCTCTAGAGCCGCTGCATATACAAAAGGTTTAAAGGCCGAGCCGGTTTGTCGAAGCGCTTGCGTGGCGCGGTTAAAGCCTCCGGCAACCGATGTATTGCGCCCGCCCAGCATTGCCCGCACCGCGCCGTTGGGGGACATCACAACAATCGCAGCTTGCGCCTTGGAACCCGGGCGAACCTTTGAATCGAATACCTGATGCATTGCCTGTTCCGCCGCGTTTTGAAGGCGGCGGTCAAACGTGGTTTTGATAATCACATCTTCGGTTGTTGTCTGCGTTAGAAAGCGTGGACCCGATTGCATCACCCAATCGGCGAAGTAATTACCGGCATTGGCTTTGGCCGCTTGCGACAATTGCGCGGGGTTTTTGCGCGCGAAATCGGCCTCTTCGGTGCTGAGTAACGCTTGCGCTTGCATCAAATTGATAATGACGCCCGCGCGGTTTTGCGATCTCTGCAGGTCATTGGTGGGCGCATAGCGGGTCGGCGCCACCAAAAGCCCAGCCAGCATTGCCGCCTCGGCAGGGTTTACATTGCGTGCTGATTTTCCAAAATAACGTTGCGCCGCAGCCTCAAACCCGCGCGCTCCCGCGCCCAGAAAGCTACGATTTATATAAATTGTTAAGATTTCATCTTTTGAAAACCGGCTCTCCAGCGCGAGCGCATAGACGGCTTCTTTGACTTTGCGCCATAAGCTGCTTTCTCGGCACTCGGCCTCATAAGCGCGCTCGCTCTTCCATCGCGCACGATCGAAAGGCAGGCCTAAACATAAGAGTTTCGCGGTTTGCTGGGTTATGGTCGAGCCACCATGTCCGGATAAAGCGCTGCGGCCCTCGCGCTTATTAATCCGTATCGCGCCCAAAACGCCGCGCGGGCTCAACCCAAAATGGCGGTAAAACCGTTTATCTTCGGTTGCCAGAACCGCATGACGCAAATGCGGTGAAATACTTTGCGCGTCGATAGCTTCCCCAAATTGTTCGCCGCGCCAGGCAAAAACCTCATTGTTGCGGTCAAGCAAAGTGACCGAGCCGCGGGCTCGTACATCCAGCAGGGCCGATAAATCGGGCAGGGTGCTACGATAATAACCCACGCCTGCAGCAGTGAATAAGGCAAGCATTAGGGCTGAGCGCCAGATAACAGCCCAAACCAAGCCCACGCAACGGTTAAACAGCCATCGTAAAGCCCTGGCCAAGATGTTTCTTTGCTTGGGGGCGGCGCTGCGCGGGGGCTTTGGCGGGTTTCGGACGTCTTTCGGCGCTGATCCATAGCGGTTTTGCGCGATTAGCGGCTTGTTTGATTTCTGTTTGCCTGCCATGGATTGCCCTGCTTTTTTCGAGCTCTTTGCGGCGAGTCTATCGTATCTTGGTGGGCTTGTTTAGGGCTAACTGCTCCTCCAAACCCATCCGCGTTGTGGTTAAAAATTAATCATCAAGAAGAGTTTGCGCAAAAAATATGCGCTTTTGATAGATTTTACACCTTAAATATCAGGCTTTTGGTGGCCCTTCGATAAGGGGCGGCGTTGATAGAGGCGTGATTTTGGCCACCCGCCAAAGCAAGAAAATTATGAAAGGAACCAACGGTGAAATTGATCATAGCAACCATCAAACCGTTTAAGCTCGAAGAAGTGCGAGAGGCGCTTACCGAGATTGGCGTGCGGGGAATGATGGTGACCGAGATTAAGGGCTTTGGAGCCCAGTCGGGTCACACTGAGATATATCGTGGGGCAGAATATGCTGTAAATTTTGTACCGAAAGTAAAATTGGAAATCGTGACGGATGCGTCAATGGCGGATCAAGTCGTTGAAACTATCACCAAGGCAGCCAAAACCGGCAAAATTGGCGATGGCAAAATCTTTGTTCTCGATGTCGATCAAACTGTCAGAGTGCGCACCGGTGAAACCGGCGCTGACGCGATATAAAGAAGGACCACTTAGAATGTTAAATACAAAACACAAAATCCTTTCAGGCGCCGCCGCAGCGGTGATCCTGCCAGGCGCAGTTTTGGCGCAAGAAGCACCGGCATTGGTGCCGACGGATAGCGTCTTTATCCTTAATTCCCTGCTGTTTTTAATTGGTGGTTTCTTGGTGTTCTGGATGGCGGCCGGGTTTGCCATGTTGGAAGCTGGCCTTGTGCGCTCGAAAAACGTGACCATGCAATTAACGAAAAACGTGGCCTTATTTTCGTTGGCAGCTATTTTCTATTACCTCATTGGGTATAATCTTATGTATCCGCTGGGAACATGGGCGGTTGAAGGCGTTCTGTCTGGTGTCTGGGGCACGGCGGTTTTAGAAGCAGTCGGCGTTACAGCGGATGCGGCGGATGATTATAGCTATGCGTCCACCGGTTCAGATTTCTTCTTCCAATTGATGTTCTGCGCTGCAACGGCCTCTATCGTCTCGGGCGCATTGGCCGAGCGGATCAAACTTTGGCCGTTTTTGATTTTTACGGTGATTTTGACAAGTATCATTTACCCGCTGCAAGCCAGCTGGAAATGGGGCGGTGGCTTCTTGGATGGCATGGGTTTCTTAGACTTTGCCGGCTCAACAGTGGTGCATTCGGTTGGCGGATGGGCTGCGCTTGCAGGAGCGATCATCCTGGGCCCAAGGCTTGGCAAATACTCAGCCGATGGCAAAGTGGTGCCGATCCAAGGCTCAAATTTAGCTTTGGCGACTTTGGGTACATTCATCCTATGGCTGGGTTGGTTCGGCTTTAACGGTGGCTCACAGCTTGCGATGGGCTCGGTTGGAGATGTGGCAGATGTGTCGCGCATTTTCGCCAACACAAACGCCGCCGCTGCGGGCGGGGCTGTTACCGCTTTGATCCTGACGCAACTGCTTTATTCAAAGCCAGACCTTACGATGATTTTGAACGGAGCCTTGGCGGGCCTTGTGTCGATCACAGCTGAGCCTCTGACACCGTCTTTGGGTGCGGCAACCATTATTGGTGCGATTGGTGGAGTGATTGTTGTGTTCTCAGTGCCATTCCTAGATAAATTGAAAATCGATGACGTTGTTGGCGCGATTCCAGTGCATTTGTTTGCAGGGATTTGGGGCACGATCGCAGTTGTGTTCACCAATGGCGACGCCTCTCTGGGCACCCAGCTGTACTCGATCATTGTTGTGGGTATTTTCGTAACCGTTGCTTCGGCGGTCGTTTGGTTCATTCTCAAAGCAACAATGGGCATCCGCGTTTCGGAAGAAGATGAGATTAACGGTCTGGATATGTCAGAGCTGGGGATGGATGCCTATCCTGAGTTTTCGAAAAGCTAATCGCTTATCAAACTGGAAAATAAAAAGGGCCCGTCTGGGCCCTTTTTTTTATCTGTTTTATTTTTCAAAAATGGGATGCAAAAGCGCTTTGAGCGCTTTGAGCGCTTTGAGCGCTTTGAGCGCGTTAGTACAGGCCATCATAGATCGGTCCTAGTGTATCTGTTTCGAATAATGACGAGACAGAAGTGCCATTCCAGATGTTCAAGATTGCTTGCGCAAACATCGGTGCCGTTGGGACAATGCGAATATTTGGCGCTGCCAAAACGGCGGGGCTGGCCTCAATCGAATCGGTGATCACCAGCGATTTCATCACCGATTTTGTGATCCGTTCAACGGCGGGGCCAGATAAAACACCATGGGTTATATATGAGTGCACTTCGGAGGCATCGTTTTCAATCAACAGCTCGGCGGCTTTGCATAAGGTGCCGGCGGTGTCGCAAATGTCATCCACAATGATGCATTTTTTTCCCGAGACGTTACCAATTACCGTCATCTCGGCGATTTCACCGGCTTTTTCACGACGCTTATCAACAATGGCCAAGGGCGCTTCGATCCGCTTTGCAAGCTCGCGCGCCCGCGCAACCCCGCCCACATCGGGCGAGACAACCATTATATCATCGGTCGTTTCTTTGAATTGATGCAAAATATCAAGCGCAAAAATTGGTGACGCGTATAGGTTATCAACCGGGATATCGAAAAAACCTTGTATTTGCGCGGCGTGCAAATCCATGGTGAGCACGCGCTCAATGCCAGCCTCAACCAACATATTGGCCACCAATTTGGCGCTGATCGGCGTTCGGGCTTTGGCGCGGCGGTCTTGCCTTGCATAGCCAAAATAAGGGATCACGGCGGTGATACGGCTGGCCGAAGAGCGGCGCAGCGCGTCGGACATGATCAACAGTTCCATCAAGTTGTCATTTGCAGGGTTCGACGTGGATTGAAGAATAAACATATCTTCGCCGCGCACGTTTTCATACACTTCCACAAAAATTTCTTGATCATTGAAGCGTTCGACCCGGGCATCGACCAATCCAACATTTAATCCACGGTGCAGCGACATCCGTCGAGAGATGGCTTTTGCCAAAGTAAGGTTGGCATTGCCTGCGATGATTTTGGGTTCGTTGAGATTTGGCATCCAGAAAGTATTCCTTGATTGCTTTGTAACAGAATCGTGATGTTGCTATCGCTTAACATGGTAGATCTCTCGGGCCTAGATCGGGATCTCATTCCAACCCAAAAAATGTCACAAAAGAATATTCTTAAAGAGATGGCAGCGGCAATCTGGCAAAAAAGTGAAACCTGTTTGACGGTTTTGCGCTGTGTCTGCAAGATATTGCTTGTCGGCCAGGGATATAAAGGGCTGGCGAAAGATATTAAGGGGTATCATTTGAAACGTGACATAAGGGCTGGCTATCCAACGGCTTGGCAGATGACTGGATCAGGGTCGCGGGCTGTGCTCTTGCTGCATTGTTCATTGGCGATGTCTTCGGCATGGCGCGGCCTATTGGACGAAATGGCGCAAAGCGAGCATCAGTTTACTATGTTTGATTTGCCCGGCCATGGAGAAAGCTTGAAATGGGATTTTCGTGGTTCGTTTCACGATGTCAGCACCGCCGTTGCCGCAAGTTTTCTGGATCAGAAGATGGATTTAATCGGGCATTCTTTCGGGGCCAGTGTTGCGCTGCGGCTTGCGGTCGAGCATCCAGATTTGGTGCGGTCGCTCATTTTGATTGAGCCGGTTATTTTTTCATTGGGCTTTGCTTATGAACCGGCCTCTAAAAAGGCTTTTTTGCAGGATCATTCTGAGTTTGATCGTGCCATAGCGTGTGATGAATTTCTAGGCGCTGCGCGCGCGTTTCACCAGATTTGGGGAAGCGGCCAATCTTGGGATAGATTGCCGGATAAAGTGCAACGCGGGATGGTGGATAAAATCCATTTGATTCCAGCCGCGGCATCGCATGTGGTAGAAGATGCTTATGGGTTTTGCACGGCTGGGCTGCTCGAAAAGATTGAGGCACCGGTTTTACTTTTGCAGGGCAGTGCCTCTTCTGCTCCCATGCCAGCGGTTATATTATCTTTGCAATCCCGCTTGCCCCGTTGCCTTGTGAAAATGCTAAAAGGGGCTGGCCATATGGCTCCGATCACGCATGCGAAAGCAACCGCAGCGCATATACAAAGCTTTTTGAAGAACCATCCGGTTTAATTTTTGGCGCCAATTTTTGTTTCTTGGCCTTTCGAGAGCCGCAGAATATTCGATCTGTGGCGCCAAAACACCAAGATTGCCAAGGCCAAGCACAGAACCAGCATGGTTGGATAGCCCAGTAAAAGCGCCCAAATAGGCGCGCTGGCCGTTGCCATTAAAGCCGCCAAAGAAGAAAAGCGAAACAGTGCTGCGGCGGCCAGCCATGTGGCGCAAGCGGCAAGCCCTAATGGCCAGAACAGCGCATAATACACGCCCAAAAGCGTTGCTACGCCTTTGCCGCCCTGAAATCGCATCAAAACCGGATAGCAATGCCCCAAAACGGCACTTATTGCCGCAATCTGCGCGCTGGCTTCCCCGGAATAGGACAGCGCCAACGCGACCGCGAAAGCCCCTTTTGCAGCATCTAAAGCCAGCGTTAAGGCCGCGGCTTTTTTATTGCCAGTGCGCAGCACATTGGTAGCACCTATATTGCCCGAGCCAATATTGCGCAGATTGCCCAGGCCCATGGCTTTTGCCAGCAGCAAGCCAAAGGGGATACTGCCAATAAAATACGAAAGCCCGATCCAGAAGATGATTTCGTTTAAATTGGCAGAGAGGTCTGGCATCATCATTGTCCAAACACCTGTTTTCCCGCCACAAAGCTGGCGAGTACGCGGCCTTGTAAACGTGCACCGTCAAAGGGGGTGTTTTTGGATTTTGACTTTAATGTTGCCCGGTCCAAAACAAAGGGCTGATTGGCATCAAATAAAACCAGATCAGCCGGCGCCCCGATCGCCAAACGCCCGCAGGGCAGGCCTAGCCTTTTGGCGGGGTTCAGCGCCAGCGCGCGAAACAAGCCAGGCAGATCCATTTCGCCAGAATGAAACATGCGCAACGCCGCGGGCAGCAGGGTTTCAAGCCCCACCGCGCCCGAGGCGGCTTCTTCAAACGGCAAACGTTTGCTTTCTTCATCTTGCGGGGTATGCATTGAGCTGATCGTATCGATCAGGCCGCTTTGCAGCGCTTCAATAATAGCCTGTCGATCTTCTTCGGATCGCAAGGGTGGTTTCACTTTGAAAAAGGTTCTGTAATCCGCCACGTCTAGTTCGTTAAGCGTCAGGTGATGGATCGACGTACCTGCGGTTATATCAAGGCCGTTAGTTTTGGCACGTTGCAAGGCCGGCAAAGCGCGCGCTGTGGTGATTTGATCGGCATGATATTTCGCCCCCGTCATTTCCAGAAGGGCAATATCGCGATCAAGACCCATGCGCTCTGCAATTGCGGATACGGCTGGAAGCCCGCGCAGCGAAGCAAATTTGCCCGAGGTTGCTGCCGCGCCTTTTGACAAGCCTGGATCTTGCGGATGCGCGATGATCAGGGCGCCAAGCGAACGGGCATAGCTGAGCGCGCGTGAAAACACCTTGTTATCGCTGACCACATGATCGCAATCTGTAAAGGCCACCGCGCCTGCATCCAACAAAAAGCCTATTTCAGTCATTTCCCGGCCTTGCCGGCCTTTGGTCAGGGCGGCCATTGGCAAAACATTGATGGGGGCGTCCAAATTGGCGCGCCTGCGCGTGAACTCGAGCGTTTCGGGGGTGTCGATTGCGGGCAATGTATCAGGGCGGGTGATGATGGTTGTCACGCCGCCCGCGGCAGCTGCCTGACCGGCTGATTTGAAGCTTTCTTTATGGCGTTCGCCCGGCTCGCAAATTTTTACCCCAATATCCACTAAGCCGGGGGCAAGATATTTGCCGTTACAATCAATAACCCGCTCAGCTGCTTGGTTTTCAAAGCTGTTAATTATGCCATTTTCAATGAAAATTTGGCCGATGCGGGTTTCACCGCGCTCGGGATCAACCAAATGGGCGTTTTTTAACAAAAGGCGCATGCAAGCCCTCGCTTTGAATTTGGCGCCGCGTTGCCGTTCAATGCGCGCCTTGGTGTCAGGACGCGGCTTTTAAAAACATCAGTCATGGCGCTCTTTCATAACGCGCTGATTGCGCGCCAAAAGATCCATTGTGGCCATGCGCACGGCCACTCCCATTTCTACCTGTTCTTGGATCACCGAGCGATTGATATCATCGGCAATTTCGCCGTCAATTTCCACGCCGCGATTCATCGGTCCGGGATGCATTACAATCGCATCAGGTTTGGCAGCGCGCAGCTTTGCCTCATCCAAACCATAGCGGTGATAATATTCGCGTTCCGAGGGGATAAATCCGCCATCCATGCGTTCGCGTTGCAAGCGCAGCATCATCACTACATCTACGTCTTTCAAACCTTCTTGCATATCGTCAAAGACCTCGCAGCCAAAGGACTCGATGCCCGAGGGCATCAGCGTTGGCGGCGCGATCAATCGAATGCGGTTTTCCATTTTCCCCAATAGAATTATGTTTGAGCGGGCGACGCGCGAATGCGCAATATCGCCGCAAATTGCAATGCTTAGCCGGTGCAAGCGGCTCTTCGCCCGCTGGATTGTTAAAGCATCTAGCAGCGCTTGGGTCGGGTGTTCATGGCGTCCATCACCTGCGTTTAACACGCTGCAATTCACCTTTTGGGCCAGCAGATCAACCGCCCCTGAATGGGGGTGGCGCACAACCAAAAGGTCGGGATGCATCGCGTTCAACGTCATCGCTGTATCAATCAGGGTTTCCCCTTTTTTGATTGAGCTGGCCTGCATGGACATGTTCATCACATCGGCGCCCAATCTTTTCCCGGCCAGTTCAAAAGAGGCTTGCGTGCGGGTGGAGTTTTCAAAAAACATATTCACTTGCGTGCGGCCGGCCAACACGTCTGAATGTTTGTTTGGCTGCCTGTTGAGATCCACATAACTGTCTGAAAGATCCAGAATCTCGCGAATAGCCTCTGGTGCAAGGGGCTCAATGCCCAGCAGATGCCTATGCTTAAACGCCATTGCACAACCTCGCTTACTTCAGGCCTCATACTCAGAGCAGCGCCATCGCACAAGGCTTGGTGTAAAAATTTTTCATTTCGACCGCCTGGATGGGCCGCGCGATCCGAACTGGCTTTTCCTCGCACGGGGAACCGGCTAGCGTAGGGTTTATGGAATCGCAGTTAGACTGGCATAATGCACGCGCCCTGCTGGAGTGGCAGGTTGCCCTTGGCGCCACTGAGGCCATTCAAGAGCGGCCCGTTGATCGTTTCGCATTGGATTCGGCGCCCGTCAATGCGCCAAAAATCATGCCAAATGTTGCAAAACCGCCCGCTGCGCCGCACCTGCCAGCCATTGACGCGGTTGCTGTTGCGCATGGGCTGGCAGAGCACTCGCAAACTTTGGAGGATTTGGCCGCCGCGCTTGGTGGGTTTGAGCTTTGTGATTTGCGAAAAGGCGCGCGCAATCTGGTGTTTGGTGAGGGACAAACCGGATGTGATGTGATGATTATAGGGGATGTTCCCGGGCGCGAAGACGATCTGCAAGGAAAGCCCTTTTTGGGGCCATCCGGGCAGCTATTAGATAAAATGCTTGGGGCGATAGGCCTATCGCGGCCATCGGCGGGAAAGCCCTCTCACGTTTACCTTGCGCCATTTTTGCCTTGGCGGCCGCCGCAAAGCCGGCGCCCCAGCCCTTCCGAGATAGCGATGATGGCACCGTTTATGCGCCGGCACATCGCTTTGGCGGCTCCGAAAACTCTGGTTTTGATGGGGGGAATTGCTTGTGATGGGCTTTTGGGCAAATCCAACCTCACCGATCTGCGCGGGCAATGGTTTGAGTTCGAGGGCATTCCGCTGCTTCCCATGCTGTCTCCTGATTATTTACTGCGCATGCCATCGGCGAAAAAATTAGCGTGGAAAGATCTTTTGGCGCTTAAAAAAAGGTTGGAATTGGAATGAGCCGAATTGATAACACCGCACCGTTTATTCCTGTGCGCATCGCAGTGTTGACAGTTTCAGATAGCCGCAGCCTTGAAACGGATAAATCGGGCCAAACCTTGGTGGATCGGCTGTGTGAGGCCGGCCATCATTTGGCAGATCGCATGATCTTACCCGATGAGCGCGATCAAATCGTAGCGCAGCTACGCGCCTGGATCGCGCGCCAGGATGTGGATGTGGTGATTTCAACCGGTGGAACTGGGTTAACCGGCCGCGACGTGACGGTTGAGGCGCATAAAGATGTGTATGAAAAAGAAATTCAGGCTTTTGGCATCGTGTTCACGATGATCAGCATGCAAAAGATTGGTACATCGGCGGTGCAAAGCCGCGCGACAGCAGGCGTGTCGGGGGGAACCTATCTATTTGCTCTGCCGGGAAGCCCCGGCGCTTGCCGCGATGCGTGGGATGAAATTTTGGCAAAGCAGCTCGATTTTCGACATCGGCCCTGCAATTTCGTTGAAATCATGCCAAGGCTTGATGAACATTTGCGCCGTAAATAGGCAGCGGTTTATGCTGCCGAATTAGGTATGCGTGCTTTGTTGAGCTAGTACATGCTCTGCGAGGCGGGAAACTAGCTATAAAACAAACGCCACAACAGATTTGCATAAGACGAAAAACAAGACCCACTATGAGTGGTGACGTTTTTGGGCCTTGGCGCGGCGGAATGTCACGCTATTTATAGAGTAACCTCTTAAAAGCTGTGGAGCCGCGATGCGATTTTTTCGAAAAAGTTTGATTGGCCTTTTGTTGTTATCCATTAGCCTTGGGTTGATCGCCTATGCGGGGCACATGGTGTCAACGGCGTTGGATGAGCGCATGGCAAAACCGGCGCGCAAGGCCAAGCAGCGCGAGCGCATCTTTACTGTGAACGTGGTCGCGGCCGAGGCGAAAACAGAAACGCCTATGTTGAGCGCGTTTGGTGAAATTCAAAGCCGTCGTACCTTGGATCTGCGGATGGGTACGGCGGGGCAAGTTGCTTATGTATCGGATAATTTCGTAGAGGGCGGTCAGGTGCAGGCGGGCGAGCTGTTGCTGCGGTTGGATGAAGCGAATGCCCGCTCTGAATTGGCGCGGGCTGAGGCCGATTTGCAGGATGCGCGGATTGAAGCAGATCAGGCGCTTAGGGCATTGGGCTTGGTGCAAGATGAACTGACCGCGGCAGTTGATCAGGCTGATCTACGTCGACGCGCCTTTGAGCGTCAAGCAGATCTGAAACAGCGCGGCGTGGGCACTGCATCCGCCGTTGAATCGGCCGAAATTGCCAGTTCATCAGCGAGTCAATCTGTATTAAGTCGCCGCAGCGCGCTGGATCAAGCAGAATTGCGCCGCGACCAAGCCACCACACGGCTTGCCCGGGCACAATTGATGTTGGAAGATGCCCAAAGGCGTTTGCAAGATACCAGTTTATTCGCCGAGTTTCCCGGCACATTGAGCGGGATTCGCCTTGTGCAAGGTGGGTTGGTCAGCCCGAATGAAAAATTGGGTAGTTTGATTGATCCCGGCCGGCTCGAAGTGGCGTTCCGCATCTCGACCGCGCAATATGCGCGTTTGATTGATGATGATGGGCGCTTGTTGGCCGCGCCGGTTCTGGTTTCGTTAAGCAGCTCTGGGGGGATCTTACGTCAAAAGCCGTGTTGAGCCGCGATAGCGGGTCGGTGGGTGATGGGCTCACCGGGCGTGTGGTGTTTGCCACGCTCGCGGATCCGCGCGGTTTAAAACCCGGCGATTTTGTGACCATTGAAGTGGAAGAGCCAGAATTGCCCTATGTGATCAGGTTACCTGCCTCTGCCGTGGATGCGGCAGGGCGCGTTCTTGTTTTGGAAGAGGATGACCGTCTTGACTCGCTTGAAGTGCGGGTGCTGCGCCGTCAGGGCGATGATGTTCTTGTCCGTTCGCGGGCTTTATCGGGGCGCGAGGTTGTTGCGCAGCGCAGCCCGGTTCTGGGCGCAGGTATCAAAGTAAAGCCCCTGCGCGCCGCCGATGGTAGGCAAATAGAAGAGCCAGCTTTGGTTGAGTTAACCTCTGACCGGCGGGCCAAGCTTATGGCTTATATTGAGGGCAATGGTTATATCCCGGCCGATGCCAAGAAGCGCATTCTAACCCAATTGCAGCAAGAAAAAGTACCCGCGCAGGTGGTTGAGCGGATTGAAAGCAGGATGGGAGGTTAAAGGATGGTGCGCGATCTTCCCAAAGCGGCTGGTGGCATTCTGGTCTATTTTACGCGGCATAAAACGGCTGCAAATCTTTTATTGGTGATTTTGATTGTGGCTGGCTTGGTGAGCATGCCGCGAATGCGATCGCAGTTTTTTCCTGATGTTGTCGTCGACAACATTGCTGTGGATGTCAAATGGCAAGGCGCTGGTGCCGAAGATGTTGACGATGGGATTGTGCAAATTTTAGAGCCGGCGCTTTTGTCGATCGAAGGCGTGACCGAGGTCAGCAGCCTGTCACGCGAAGGGCGCGCCAGCATCAGTTTGGAATTTGAACCCGGTTGGGATATGGCGCGCGCCTCGAGCGATGTTGAAACCGTTTTGGACCAGGTCAATACATTGCCCGAAGACGCGGATGATCCGAAGGTTCGCCGCGGCTCCTGGCGCGATCGCGTTACCGATTTAATCATTTCTGGCCCGTTAGAGATCGATCAATTGGCGTTGTTCGCCGATGAGCTGGTGTTGCGTTTATTTGCCGAAGGCGTCACCCGCACGACCATTCGTGGAATTGCGGCACCGCAAACGATGATTGAAGTGCCCTCGATCAATTTGATCGCCTTTGATGTCACCATGGCGCAGATCGCCGCGGCGGTTGCAGGAGAGGTCAATGCGGATCCGGCTGGCGATGTAGCCGGCGCCAATGCGCGCGTGCGCACCGGCGTTGAAAAGCGCACAGCCGCCGATATTGGCAATGTTATTTTACGGGTTAATCCGGACGGGTCAAAGCTTATGATCGGTGATGTGGCAGAGGTGCGGGTGGAAGGCACCGATCGCGAGCTTGGATATTTTGTTGGCAACAATCAGGCAATTTCAATCCGCGTTGACCGGTCTGAAAAAGGCGATGCAATCGAAATTCAAGAAACGGTTCAAAGAATATCGGACAGTCTGGCGCTAACCCTGCCAGAGGGGGCGCAGATCGAGCTTATTAGGGCGCGGGCAGATTACATATCTGGGCGTTTGAAAATTCTTCTGGAAAACGGGTTAAGCGGTCTTGGTTTGGTTTTAATTCTGTTATTTTTGTTTTTGAATGCGCGCACCGCCTTTTGGGTGGCGGCCGGCATTCCTACCGCGATGCTGGCCGCTTTGGCGATGATGTATGCTGCGGGGATCACGATTAATATGATTTCCCTATTTGCGCTGATCATCACGCTTGGCATCGTTGTGGATGATGCGATCGTGGTTGGCGAACATGCGGATCAACAGGCCCGTAAAGGCTTGGGCGCCGTGGCCGCCGCAGAAACCGCCGCCCGCCGTATGGCCTTGCCGGTTTTTGCCGCAACCACCACAACGATTATTGCTTTTTTTGGGCTGGTGGTGGTGGGAGGCCGGTTTGGAGACTTAATCGCCGATATACCCTTTACGGTTGCGGTGGTGCTTGCGGCCTCTTTTGTAGAGTGTTTTTTAATCTTGCCCAACCATATGGCGCATTCCTTAAAGCATGGCGATAAACAGCATTGGTATGATCTGCCCAGCCGGGTTGTGAATAGGGGGTTTGAATGGGTGCGTGAACACCTGTTTCGCCGGCTCATGGCTTTGGTTTTAAAGGCGCGCTATGCTATTTTGGCGGGCGCGGTTGTGTTGCTGGCCTCGCAAATTACCCTGTTTCTCTCAGGCGAGGTAAAATGGCGGTTTTTCAATGCGCCC
The DNA here is from genome assembly GCA_039640495.1 of Rhodobacteraceae bacterium IMCC1335. Taxonomy (NCBI): domain Bacteria; kingdom Pseudomonadati; phylum Pseudomonadota; class Alphaproteobacteria; order Rhodobacterales; family Paracoccaceae; species Rhodobacteraceae bacterium IMCC1335. The sequence goes on along the minus strand of CP046864.1, from coordinate 3,201,989 downwards.
GAGCGCTCTTCGGTCAGTGGCAATTTTTCAATGGTATCCTCGGCATCGCGCGAAGATTCATTGGCCATGATGCGCGAGATGCAGCGTGCCACGGAAGAACTGGGGCGCGAATATGAGGAGCGCCACGGGCTTAACCCTCTGGCCTATGTTGTGTCGCAAATCGGCGCCAATTCGGGCTATCCGCTCGCTAGCGCGGATACCAAAACGCCGGATCAGCTTGGGGGCATTTCAATCGAGTTGATCGATCCTGACTTGCGCTCTTATTCAAGCTTTGCCTTCGTGGGCGAGCTTCAGGATAAGGTGCGCCGGCATCCTTTGGTGGAAGAGGTGTCGTTTCGCGGGTGGCGCTCTGGTCCTGGGGGGGATGCGCTGGATGTTCAGTTTTACGGAGCTGATGCGGACACATTAAAATCAGCCGCAGAAGATTTAAAAACCGCGCTGTTGCGGTTTCCGGCCGTCTCCGCTGTCGAGGATGATTTGTCCTACGATAAAGAAGAGTTGATTCTGGAACTGACGCCGCAGGGGCAAGCGTTGGGCTTTACCATCGATGGCCTTGGACAAGTGATGCGCGGGCGGCTCAATGGGATTGAGGCGGCAAGTTATCCAATGGGCCCCCGCAGCGCCACGATACGCGTCGAGCTGCCCGAAAATGAGCTTACTGCAGATTTTATCGAACGTATGCAATTGCGTGCAAGCAGCGGCGCTTATGTGCCTTTGGCGGATATTGTCAGCGTGGTACGTCGATCGGGCTTTTCAACGGTTCGCCGTGAAAACGGCATTCGCTTGGTGTCGGTGACAGGGGATGTTTCAGAAGATAATCCTGCCGATGCACAAGAGGTTATGAGCCGCTTGGAAGCAGAGATTTTGCCAGAGATTGCCAGCTTGCGCCAAGTGGAATGGCGTCTGTCGGGCTTGGCCGAGCAAGAAGAACAGTTTTTAAATGATGCGCGTACGGGGTTGATCCTTTGCCTTACGGGGATCTACCTTGTCTTAACCTGGATCTTTTCCAGCTGGACGCGGCCAATCGTGGTGATGTCGATCATTCCGTTCGGGTTGGTTGGCACGATTTACGGGCACTATGTTTGGGATGTGCCGCTCTCAATGTTCAGCGTTGTTGGGCTGCTTGGTATGACGGGTATTATTATCAATGACTCGATCGTTTTAATAACCTCAATCGATGAATATGCAAAAGACCGTGGGCTTATTCCTTCTGTGATTGATGGGGCTGCAGACCGGCTGCGACCGGTTATGTTGACCACATTGACAACGGTATTGGGCCTCTCGCCGCTGCTTTATGAGCGATCCTCACAAGCGCAGTTTTTGAAGCCCACGGTGATCACATTGGTGTATGGGCTTGGCTTTGGCATGGTGTTGGTTTTGCTGGTTGTGCCGGCTTTGATTGCCGTTCAGCATGATATCAAACGTCATTTTGGATCGCTTTGGCGCGGTATTTCAGGGCGCGCTTTGGGTTTGAGGCGGGCCTTGCAAGGCCTAACGGCGCTGATTGTGGTTTGGTTCGGGCTCACGATGGGGGCTACTTTTCAGGGAAAAAAATTACCCGCATTTATACCCGACACCCCGCAATTCTTGTATAATTTGCCACCGGTGTTGGGGGCCTTGCTGCTGTTTTTATTGGGAACCATTTCCTTGATTGCGGTCGCATTTTTCGCCAGCTATTTGCGCGGTAACCGGCGGGGAAGTTCGGTTTAGCCGATTATTTGGGTTGCGCGGTGCAATCGCCAAGATCTGCCGCGCCCAGGCTGCCAATCACGGTGATCTGGATTTTTTGTCGGCTAATGCTGAGGGGCGCGGCGCCGGTTTCATCCGTCAGATAGCCCAGCGCCTGCAGTAGCGGGCCTTCTCGCCGCGTTGGTTCCATCATTACCCAATGATTTTGCTGCTTATATTCTATTATCAGCGTTTCACGCGCGCCCAATGAGGGGATCGCAGCGCCGATGGTGATCAAAATTGCATCTTCATGGGGTGTGAAGGCGCAGTCTAAATGTTGCAGATTTGACTGAGCCCGCGGGACGGGCTGATTTTCCAATGCAAGCAGGGTTGCCGGATCAGCGCTTCGCTGTACAGGGTCAAGCTGTTGGCTGAGGGACAAGAAGATTGGCACGCAAATATCTAGGCAAATGCCCAGCTGCGCCGAAAGTTCAAGCTTGATCGGGTGTGCGGCGTCAACAGGTGTTAATTTGATTGGCAAAACAAGATGTTCTGCATAGCCAATGGTCTCCATGTTCTCTGAGCCAAAGACAATTGGCGCGGGCCAAATCGGTTCGGCTTTTTGCAGGTTTGTTGACCCGTTGTATTCAATTTTGGGCGGATATCCATATTCGCCGGGGGCCCGCCAATAGGTTTTCCAGCCTTTGCTGAGCGTTAAATCTAAAGCTATGTAATAGTTGCCGTCACTGGCCAGCCAGCCTGGGCGCAACATCGCATTGCGCAGCCCCTCTGCCTGTGCGGGGGCAATCGAGGCAAAACATAATATAGCGGTCAAAACCGTAGACGCTATTGCCAAGTGCACATATCGTTTTAGGTATTTCATACGCTGTGCATGAAGGAAAAAATCGAATTTGCCAAGTCACGTTACGGCGAGCTATTGTGGTACAACGATCTAATAGAGTTGTTTTAGGCGGTGCGGCAAAAACGGGAAAACTGGGTTAAATGGTGAGTGTTACACAAACTTTTGACTTAACGGGCAAATTGCTCATCGCCATGCCAGGGATGGGTGATAAGCGGTTTGACAATTCCGTGATCTACCTATGTTCATATTCTGCGCAGGGCACGATGGGCTTGATATTGAACCAGCCGATGGCGCAAGCCTCTTTTGGTGGCCTATGCAAGCAGCTCTCAATTGAAAATAGCGCGCAGCGAGATATTCCGGTGCTGTGCGGTGGGCCGGTGGAGGCCAATCGTGGATTCGTGTTGCATTCGCGTGATTATCACTCGGCTGAATCGACCCAGCATCTGGGCGCGCAACTGGCCTTAACTTCTACGCGGGATGTGATTGAGGCTTTGGCCCAGGAAATAGCTCCTAATCAGGCCAGTTTGTTCATGGGATATGCAGGATGGGGTGCCGGCCAGCTTGATGCGGAAATAGCCCGCAATTCTTGGCTTTTGGCCGATGCGGAGGAAGATAAAATCCTGCATGAAGAGTATGGAAATATGTGGCATGCGGCGCTTGAGTCGATTGGCATTGATGCGCGGCTTTTATCCACGCAAGGCGGGCGCGCATAGCCAGGCGCATTATCGCGGTGCGGCGGCTCTTCGCAAACGATCATTAATCGCTTGCCCCAAGCCAATTTCGGGAATCGGCGAGACAGCGATAATTGTTTCAGGGCCTGAATCTAGGAGATGTAAGCAATGAAACAGATTGCAGGCCGCCTCGGTCAAGTTTCCGCTGGTGGATAAATTCAAGTCGCAGGCAACATCGCCGAACCCCAGCCGATTTTCATCGCCAGTCCAATCCGTTGCGTTCAGGCGCAGGCGCGCTTTTGGCGCATAATGAGAGGCCAATTGCCCGGGCGCTGAAATTAGCCCAGGCGTTTGATAGGTTTCCAAAGCTACGCCCAGATGCTGCTCAATGTCTTCGCGCGTCAGCCCGCCGGGGCGCAGCAACCGCAGCGTTGATCCTGCATTTTCAATCCCAACAATCGTGCTTTCCAAACCAACGTCGCAGGGCCCCCCATCCAAAACTGCAGAAACTGTGTTCCCCAACCCTTCAATCACATGCGCGGCGCGGGTGGGGCTGATCTGTCCTGAGGGGTTGGCAGAGGGGGCCGCAATGGCCCCGTCAAACTGTTTTAGCAAACGTTGCGCCACAGGATGGGCCGGCACACGAATGGCAACCGTTGCTGCGCCCGCCGTGACCAAAGATGAAAGAGAGGCGGCTGCAAGGCGCGGCAAAACCAAAGTCAGCGGCCCCGGCCAAAAAGCCTGTGCAAGATTTTCAGCTTGCGCATTCCACTCGGCATAGCGTTTAGCAGTGGTGATATCGCTGACATGCACGATTAAAGGGTTAAAGCTGGGGCGGCCCTTGGCTTCGAAAATATTAGCAACTGCATGCTTGTTGCTGGCATCAGCGCCCAAGCCATAAACCGTTTCGGTGGGAAAGGCCACCAGCGCGCCCTCGCGTAGCCTTTGGCTGGCGCGCGCGATGGCCGAGGGTGTGATCGGCAGTAATTCGGTTTGCGTGGATTTCATATTATGACGCCGCGTTTTCCCAAACGGTGGCTTCCTCCGCTCTGGCATTTAGGTTTTAAAATGCCCATAAAGCGAAATGCACTCTATGCCAAGCCTGCAATAAAGGAGAGATCATGCCCTATCGTGCCCCGCTCGAAGAATACCGGTTTTTACTTGATCACGTGGTGGATTATGCGCAGATCGCTGACGCGGATCGCTTTTGCGAGGCCTCAAGCGATGTGGTTGAGGCGGTGTTGAGCGAGGCCGGCCGCTTATGCGAAGAGGTGCTTGATCCGTTGCAGCGCAACGGTGACACAGATCCAGCGCGGCTGGAAAATGGCATCGTGCGCACTTCTAAAGGCTTTGCAGAAGGCTATCAGGCGATCGCAAATGGTGGCTGGGTATCGATATCTGCGAGCCCTGAATATGGCGGAATGGGGCTGCCCCTCACGGTGACCACAGCGGTGAATGAAATGATGGCCGGCGCTTGTTTGGCTTTGCAGCTCAATCCGCTGATGACGCAGGGTCAGATCGAGGCGCTTGAACATCATGCCAGCGCGCAGATTAAAGCGCTTTATCTGCCCAAATTGATTTCAGGCGAATGGTGTGGAACCATGAATCTAACCGAGCCGCAAGCCGGGTCGGATGTGGGGGCTTTACGCTGTCAAGCCAAAGATAATGGCGATGGGACCTATGCAGTCACCGGGCAGAAAATTTATATTTCTTGGGGGGATAATGATTTTTCTAAAAACGTGTGCCATTTGGTTTTGGCGCGGCTGCCGGATGGGCCCAGCGGCACGAAAGGGATTTCATTATTTTTAGTGCCCAAGTTCATTCCGGATGCTGCTGGGCAGCCCGGAGTGGCCAATAGCCTTAAAGTGATCAGTTTGGAACATAAAATGGGTTTGCATGGCAGCCCTACGGCGGTGATGCAATATGAGGGGGCACGGGGGTGGTTGATTGGGAAACCGCATGATGGCATGCGCGCCATGTTCACGATGATGAACAACGCCCGTTTGGGCGTTGGCGGGCAAGGCATTGGCGCTGCTGAGGGGGCCTACCAAAAAGCGCTATCCTACGCCAAAGAGCGCCGTCAGGGGCGCAGCATGCTGGAAAACGGCAGCGGTACGATCTTAGATCATGCCGATGTGCGCAGAATGCTCTTGACCATGCGCAGTGATATTTTTGCAGCCAGAGCGATTGCACTGGCCAATGCGGTTGCCCTTGATATGGCCTGCGCGAGCGATGATCCCGCTTGGGCGGCGCGCGCGGCTTTGTTAACGCCGATCTCTAAGGCCTTTGGTACGGAAACCGGCATCAATGTAGCGGATCTTGGTGTTCAAGTGCATGGAGGAATGGGATTTATTGAAGAAACCGGGGCCGCTCAATTCAGCCGTGATGTGCGGGTGACCGCGATATACGAGGGCACCAATGGCATTCAGTCTATGGATCTTGTGGCGCGCAAAATGATGGATGGCGGCAGAGCCGCTTATGCGCTTTTGGATGAAATCGCGGCGCATGCTGCCTTGGCAAACGCGCGGTTGCCGGATTTGGCGGCGCCGCTGGCCACTGCCTGCGAAGCGCTGCGCAGCAGCGTTGATTGGCTCGTCGAGCAACCCGATTTAAAGGATCGTTTTGCGGGCTCGGTTTCCTTCTTGAAAGCGTTTGCCCGCGTTTTGGGGGGGCATTATCATCTGAAAGCTGCCTTGGTTACGCCAGATCACGGGCCCAATTGTAAATTGGCGCGGTTTTACATGAACGCGTTATTGGGTGAATATATTGGCCTTTTGCAGCAAGCGCAGCAAGGCGCTGCAGATCTTTATGCGTTCAGTTTTGAAGAACTGACGGCGTGATGGCCAACTCTTTGCGCGCGCTTGTCACGCCTTGGGCGGAGCCGCCCGGTTTGGGAGACATGTTGGAAGTGGCACCGCGGGTGTTTTGGGCGCGGATGCCGCTGCCAATGACATTGGATCACGTGAATGTTTACGCGATAGATGATGCTAAGGGTTGGACGATCATCGACACGGGCATCAGCTCATCAAAATCGCGCGATATATGGAAAAGTTTATTGGCAGGGCCGATGGGCTCAAAACCGATAAAGCGGGTGATCGTCACGCATCATCACCCAGATCATGTGGGCCTTGCCGGATGGTTTCAAACGGAATTTGGAGCCGATTTATGGATGACGCGAACGGCATGGTTGATGGCGCGGATGCTGCGGCTTGATCCTCAGGAACGGCCCTCGCGCGAAACACTGCGCTTCTGGCAACGGGCAGGGATGCCGCAGGATATGTTTAACAGACGGGCAGCTGAACGCCCGTTTAACTTTTGCGATATGGTGTATCCGATGCCTTTGGGGTTTCGGCGGCTTCAAGATGGGGCAGAGATACAGGCCGGGGGCCGCCGCTGGCGCATTCATATCGGCCATGGTCATGCACCCGAGCATGCCACCCTCTGGAGCCAAGATGACGGTTTGATTTTGGCAGGAGATCAAATTATTTCGTCGATCAGCTCGAATTTGGGGGTGTATGCCACAGAGCCAGAGGCAGATACGGTGGGCGATTGGCTCGAGAGCTGCCAGCGTTTTAAAGAAATCGCCCGCGCGGATCATATGGTATTGTCGGGGCATAAACTGCCTTTCATTGGCTTGCCGACGCGATTGCAGCAATTGATCGACAATCATCATTCGGCCTTAAACCGTTTGCGGGCCTATCTCATTGCGCCAGCCAGCGCCCATGAGGTGTTAAAGCCCTTGTTCAAGCGCGCGATAAAAACATCTGAATATGGGTTGGCCCTAGGAGAAGCGGTTGGGCATCTAAACCATCTTTATCAGCTGGGAAAAGTCACCCGCCACCTTGGGCCGGATGGAGCCTATAGATTTCAAACGCTTGAGGAGCAGGGCTGAAACTTGGCTGCGACATTGCTACGCTTCTGCTGCGTGCGAAGAAGGGATGACACTGGCCCGTGAATCGTTTAAATGAAGAATAAATCGCGAAAGGGAAACGCAATGTCTGATCATGAACACGGTAGCATGGATACCAGCGAGCAAGAGAAAACCTTTGAAGGCTTTTTAAGCTTTTCAACCAAAACAGCAATTTATTGCATTCTGGCCCTTGTTGTTGTGGCTTTGGTAAACGGCTAAACCAGTTAAACGCTGAACGCCGTCACGGGGCCAGACAAACCCGTAAAGCGGCAGGCGCGTTGTGAACAGCCGGTGCTCTACCCCCAAAAAGATAGAATATAGAGCACGAAAAGGCCTGCCAACATCGATGCCAAAACTTTCTTGGTAAAATACGCCACAGCAAAAGTTGCCCCGGCAGCCACAAGCCGCACTGGGTCAATCGCTTCGCTTGAGGCAGGGGATATGAAAAGCATCGGTGCCACCAAGGCGGGCATGATGGAAACCGCGGTGTAACGCAGATGCCGCTTCAACCAATCGGGCAATCTGCGATCCCCAATCAAACCAAGAAATAGAAATCGCAGCGCAAAGCTGCCAAAGCCCAGCAAGATAATGACCGTCCAGATCTGAGAGCTGCTTAAAATCATGGCCGATTCGGTCTCGCAAGCAGATGGCGCTCGGTTGCAGCCCCCAGGCTCATTCCAACAAAACCTGCCATAATAAGCCCTAAATTGAAGGGCACGTCGTTAAAAACCACAGCGGCGATCGTGGCAGAGAGCGCAGCAGAAATATGCGCCGCGCTGCGCAATAACGGGGCAAAAAGCGCAATGAAGGTTAAGGGAATCGCAAAATCTAGCGGCAAATCAGCAGGAAAAGATTTCCCCAAAAACGCTCCGGCAAAGGTTGAAATATACCAAGTTGGGATAACGGGTGCAGCGGCGCCCAAGAAAAAGCGCATGCGCGCCTGCAAGGTCATTTGGGGTTCGGTCTCAAATTGCTGAAGGCTCAGCGCATAGCTTTGATCTAACGTGCTATAGGCCGCTAGGATGCGCTGTTTTAAAGGTGCTTCGCCAAGATAGGGGGTGAGCGAGGCAGAATACATCATCATTCGCAGGTTCACCGCCAAGGCCGAAAGCACAACGATAAGCGTTGGGCTGCCATCCAGCATCAATTGAAGCGCGGTCAATTGTGCAGAGCCTGCCATAACGAAAATACTAAAACTTAACGCCTCGATAACGCTGAGTCCGGCATTGCTGGCGATCGTTCCAAATACCAGGCCAAAAGGTCCGACGATGAAAATGAATGGCAGGGCTTGCTTAAGACCCAATTGGAAATAATTTTTTGCATGGGCCATGGACTTGCGCCGGATGTAAGGTCAACGTAGATATTGGACTTACCGCTTAACAGGCAGGGTTGCAATTGAGCGTCACGAAATCACAATCAGAGTATTTAATCGCCCCGCAGCAGGGCGGTAGCGGGCTCACCCGCGTGGTACGGGGCATTGATCATTTGGGAGCAGAGCAATCGCTTGAGGTTGTGGAAGAGCGGCCCTTAACCATCTTTTTGAATGCTCAGGAAATCGTGACGGCGATGACCATCGGCGATTATCCGCATTATTTGGCGTTGGGTTTTCTGCGCAATCAAGGCATGCTTTTGGCCGATGATACGGTCACTGACATCGCCTATGATGAGGATTTGGAAACTGTTGTAATACGCACTGCAAGGACCACGAATTATGAAGAAAAGTTGCGCAAGAAAACGCGTACCAGCGGCTGCGCGGTGGGCACTGTTTTTGGCGATATGATGGAAACGCTGCAGGGGATTGAGCTGGCAAGCTCAACCTTGCACACGTCGTGGCTTTATACGTTAAGCGCAAAAATAAACCGTACGCCCTCACTTTATCTATCGGCGGGCGCGATCCATGGCACTGTTTTATGCCATCAAGATAGACCGCTGGTGTATATGGAAGATGTGGGGCGTCATAATGCGGTGGATAAAATCGCCGGCTGGATGCTAAGCGAGGCGGTGAAACCGGATGATAAAATCTTATACACAACAGGGCGATTGACATCTGAGATGGTGATCAAAACAGCTGCAATGGGCATTCCCGTTTTAGCATCGCGATCTGGCTTTACGGCCTGGGGCGTTGAGCTTGCGCAGCAAGTTGGTTTGACGCTGATCGGGCGTTTGCGCGGCAAACGGTTTATATGTTTGTCTGGCGCCGAGCGTTTGATTTGGGACGCAGATCCAGAACAGGTTCCAGAAGAGCCTCATGCGGCCAAGCGCAAAGGCGGGCGATCATGATCCAAGCGGTTGGAGTGATTTTGGCCGGCGGGCAAGCCCGTCGTATGGGAGGGGGCGATAAAGGCCGTTTGCTGCTCGAGAAGAAAAGTCTGTTTCAACATGTGATCAACCGGCTTGCTCCGCAGGTGGACCGTATCGTTTTGAATGCGAATGGGAATCCAGACCGGTTTAAGGATCTGTCGTTGCCGGTTATTGCGGATAATTTTGGCGATCATGCGGGGCCTTTGGCCGGAGTTTTGGCCGGGCTGGATTGGGCCCAACAGCATGGCGCGCATCATATCGTTACGGTGGCTGCCGACACGCCATTTTTCCCAAAGGGGTTGGTTGAAGCCTTGTTTCATGCCAGCCAAGGGCAAAAGCATAAGCTGGTTTTGGCCGCCTCGCAACATGGCCAAGACGAACCCAAGCGCCATCCCACTTTTGGGCTATGGCCCGTAGCTTTAGCGGAGGATTTGCGCAAAGAATTAAGCGGGGGATTGCGAAAAGTTGTGCGCTGGAGCGATCAGCATGAAGGTCGCATAGCGCTTTTTTCTGCCATGCCATTTGATCCGTTTTTCAACATCAATACGCCGCAAGATTTGCAAAAAGCGGCTGATTTTATGCAGTATAGCTAATGCGGGTTTATGGAATCACCGGGTGGAAAAATTCGGGCAAAACAGGGCTGATGGAGCGCTTGGTCGAGGAATATTGCTACCGTGGTTTGACCGTCTCAACCATCAAACATGCCCATCACAGTTTTGACGTGGATCAACCGGGGCGCGACAGCTATCGCCATCGCGCGGCCGGCGCGCAGCAAGTCCTTTTGACATCCCGCAATCGCTACGTTTTGATGCATGAGTTGCGCGGGGCGGATGAGCCCAGCTTAGACGAGCTGCTGAGCAAGTTGGCGCCGGTTGATCTGGTTCTGATTGAAGGTTTCAAGGGCGCAGCGCATCCCAAAATAGAGGCGGTGCGCGCAGCAACAAACCAGCCGCTGCTGGCGCCGCAAAACCCAACGATCAAAGCCGTTGCCAGCGATGCGCCTTTATCGGTGCAGCAGCCGGTTTTTGATCTGAACGACACTGCGGGGATTGCGGATTTTATTGTGGAAGAGGTTGGATTGTGAGCTTTGATACGGTGATTGCCGTGGATTGGTCGGCGCGCTCTTCCTTATCGCCGCGGCGCCCTGTTGCAGATGCAATCTTCATATGTTGCAAACATCGCGCAGAGCAGCCCGAGCATCCCCTGTATTTTCGGGGGCGCGCCTCTGCTCTGGCCTATCTTTATGATCTGTTGGAGCGCGCGTTAAACCGGGCTGCGCGCGTTTTGATCGGGTTTGATTTTGGCTTTGGATATCCGCGTGGCTTTGCAAAAGCCCTGACCGGCTCAGACAGCGCATTGGCCGTTTGGAACTGGTTGGCCGAACGGATTGAGGATCGCCCTGATAATTCAAATAATCGATTTCAGGTGGCTGCGGAAATCAATAATCGGTTCCCAGGAATAGGGCCGTTTTGGGGTGCGCCTGCGGGGCAAACTTACGCCGGCCTTCCGCATCGCGGCAGCCTGCGGGTTGGGCATGGCTTGCCTGATTTGCGCCTTACAGAGCAAGCCTCGGGCAGTGCGCAAAGCGCGTGGAAGTTGTTCACCACCGGCGCGGTCGGATCGCAAACATTGCTGGGGATAAGCCATTTGGCAGGCTTGCGGCATTGGCTTGGCAAACGCGGGGGCGTTTGGCCTTTTGAAACGCAGGCAAAGCAAAGCTCAGCTTCCGTTATATTGACGGAAATTTATCCATCATTGCTCTCTATCCCCTCGGCTGAAAGCCTCACTGCCGCGTATCCCGATGAACCCTATCATGTGCTAGATGCCCGACAAGTTTGGGCCGCTTGCAATTTTATGAGCAGCCTAACCGATAGGTCCCAAAATGCGGCCTCCGCCCTGTCCGAAATGGTGGCGGCTGTGCCAAAGCCGGTTCTAAAAGAAGAGGGCTGGATTTTTGGCCTTTCGGCACAGGGGGCGATAGGATGTTAAGCCCTCCGCCCTTGCGCAATGATTGTTTTGCCCTGCCAGAGGGTGTTGATTGGATGCCTGTATCGCTTGCCTTGGAGCGGTTGAAAGAACGGATGCAATGCTGCGTTAAGGTTCAAACCTTACCCCTCGATCAAGCGCTCGGGGCGTTTCTAGTGCAGGAGGTCAGCGCTCCAAATGCCCATCCACCGCATGCTAATGCGGCGGTAGACGGGTATGGCTTTGATGGTCGGCTGAGCCAAGAGGCCGGCGCGCTGCACATGCCTTTGGCCCAAGGCCGCGCCGCTGCAGGGCACCCATTTGACGGCGCGCTGCCCTATGGCGAGGCCTTGCGGGTGTTGACTGGGGCGCCACTGCCCGCCGGCGTCGATACTGTTATCCTGCAAGAAGATGTGAGCAGCGATGGCGAAAGAATTGCCTTTAACGGCCCTTTGAAACGTGGCGCCAATACCCGCAATGCAGGAGAGGATGTGACGCAAGGCACGAAACTTTTCAGCGCTGGACACCGCCTCGAAGTAGGTGATTTGGCGCTTCTGGCCTCGGTTGGGGTGGGGCAGGTGCTGGTGTTTCAACGTTTGAAAATCGGTATTCTGTCCACCGGGGATGAGCTTCAAGAGATCGGGCAACCGCTTGCGCAGGGTCAAATCTTTGACGCCAATCGGCCGATGTTATTGGCGTTGATCGACCGGCTTGGCTATCAAGCGATTGATCTGGGGCGCGCCTCAGATGAGCGCGATCACTTGCGCGCTATTTTGGACGCGGCCGCCCAAAGCTGCGATGTTATGCTCAGCACGGGCGGCGCGTCAGATGGGGATGAAGATCATATGTCGGGCCTGTTAAATGAGGCAGATAGTCTGGCTATTTGGCGGGTCGCGGTAAAGCCAGGCCGGCCCATAGCAATGGGGGTTTGGAACGCGATGCCGGTGTTCGGTCTGCCGGGCAATCCGGTTGCGGCTTTGGTCTGTGCCTTGATTTTTGCTTCACCCGCGCTGCGGGTGCTTGCAGGGGGGGGCTGGGTGTCACCGCAGCCTTTTCTCGTGCCGGCCGGTTTTCGTAAAACCAAAAAACCGGGCCGGGTTGAATATCTTCGGGCCCGGATAGAAGCGGGGCGGGTTGTTATATTCCCATCCGAAGGTTCGGGGCGTGTAAGCGGTTTGAGTTGGGCGCAGGGTTTGGTCGAACTTGGCGCGGGCGCACAAGAGATTAACGCGGGAGACCCCGTGCGATATCTTCCTTTTTCGAGCTTTCGCGCCTAACGCGGCTTCCGATATGTTTCAAAAGGGCAGAGCAAGCGGCCGGGTTATTCAAAGGTTCCCGTGACGCTGCCCAGCACCATAAACGCCCGCGCGGTGCGCGTTTGGGCGAATGCAGCCAGTTCGTCTTCGCGGGCTTGCCGCTCAAACTCCATGAATGACTTGTCAAAGATACGTAAAAAATGATGGGCGGCATCACGAAAAATCAGATCTTCGCGCATGCGCTTTTGCGTCAGCTCTAATACCGATTCTTCTTGGATGGTTGCCAAGCCCGAGAGCGCTGCGCCGCGGGCACCTTGGGAAAACAGCCGCCAATCTTTTGTAGAACTGGGCTTGGGCGTTAAATCATCCATGTAAATACCATCTTGGCTGAGCAAGGTTAAAACATCCTCGGCGGCACGAATAAGCTGGCGCGTTGTGTGATCGCGCATAGCTTTTCTTAACGCGGTGAAGCCGAGCTTATCGGTTTCATTTTGTGGAAAGTTCAACGCGCGTATGTAATCAGCTTGCGGCAAAGGAGAAGGATCATTTTGCTCAGCTTTGGTGAGGGGCAGCATGGCTTGATCTTGATCGGATTTGGACGGCTGCCATGCCGTCACCGGCACTGGGCGCGGATCTTGCGCGATATCGGCTGTCGCGGCTGCGTGGCGGCTGAGCTGCTCAACCGTTTCAAGCAAAGCTTGGATGCGCGTATGCAAGAGTTCATGCGCCAAGTTGGATTGCTGAACCTGCTCTGAGAGCGCAGAAATCTGCTGACTTATAGCGGCGATGTCTCTTTCGCCCTCCCGCGTTGGTCTCACAGCGTCAACCGCGATCGGGCGCGAAATATGGTTCTGCAGATCTCCTAAAAGATCCAATACGTAAACAAAGCCCAAAACGCATAACCCGATTAGCGCAGTTAGGCTGAGCGCGATGCCGAAACTGACATCAGCTTCATTCTTGTTTCCCCACCAAAGCGCACCAGCGCATAAAACGGGCAGGGCGAGGCCAAGTAGAAGGAGCAAGCGCCGCCCTTGGATCAGCTTCGATTGAAGCCTGTTCAGATCTTTTGGATCACGTGACATGCGTTATGATCTCTTGAGAAAAGGTAACTGTGGTGGCGTCGTTTAAATGAATTTAACGTCGATCACTTCGTAGGATTTTCCACCGCCGGGAGTTTTTACATCGACGCTGTCGCCTTCTTCTTTGCCGATCAAGGCCCGTGCGATTGGAGATTTGATATTTAACAGACCATTTTCGATGCTCGCCTCATGTTCGCCTACAATTTGCCAAGTATGTTCTTCATCTGTGTCTTCATCGATCAAAGTGACGGTGGCCCCAAACTTAATCGTACCAGACATTTTGCTCGGGTCCAAAACCTCCGTCAAAGATAAAATGCCCTCGAGCTCTTTGATCCGGCCTTCGATAAAGCTCTGTTTTTCCCGCGCAGAATGGTATTCAGCGTTTTCAGATAGATCTCCGTGTTCGCGCGCCTCTGCGATGGCTTTCACGATGGCATGTCGCTCAACAGATTTTAACTGCTTCAATTCCGCCTCAAGCGCATCATAGCCCGCCCGGGTCATAGGTATCTTTTCCATAATCTTGTTCATCGCTTTTTAAGGTGCCGGATCGCATCGGCTTTTGTCCGTCGGCATGTGACCAAAGCCGCCCAAGAAATGCAAGCAAAACTATGCGATACGGCGTGTTTTTGCCGGAGAAATCTTTCTTATTAGGCAGTTCTTTCTAAGGTTTTAACACAAAGCACCGGCGCATAATGAATAATCACTCAAAGCGCATTGACGGCGGGCTTTTGCGCGGGTTAAGCGTTTGGGTAACAATATTTCAAGGCATGCAGCTGGAGAAGCAGATGAGCGAAATCGAACGCGAAACAATGGATTATGATGTTGTGATTGTCGGTGCCGGCCCGGCAGGTTTATCGGCGGCAATTCGCTTGAAACAGCTGGACAGTGAACTTGATATTGTTGTGCTTGAAAAAGGCTCTGAGGTTGGCGCACATATTTTATCGGGGGCCGTTTTAGATCCCAGCGGGCTAGTCCGCTTATTTCCAGATTGGAAGGCCAGAAATGCGCCTCTGACAGTGCCGGTAAAAGAAGATAATTTTTATGTTTTGGGTGAAGCGGGTCAAATTCGTTTGCCCAATGCGCTGATGCCGCCGCTGATGAACAATCATGGGAATTATATTGTTTCTATGGGAAATGTCTGTCGTTGGTTGGCCGAGCAAGCCGAGGCGCTTGGCGTAGAGATATTTCCGGGCATGGCCTGTTCCGAGTTGGTCTACGGCGCGCAGGGTGAGTTGCGCGGCGTGGTTGCCGGTGAATTTGGTAAATCGGGCGATGGGTCGATCTCTGAGGCTTACGAGCCGGGTATGGAGCTGTTGGGCAAATATGTTTTCTTATCCGAAGGGGTGCGCGGATCGCTTTCAAAGCAGGTGATTGAAAAATACGATTTGGCTGCAGGCTGCGATGTGCCAAAATTTGGCCTTGGCATGAAAGAAATTTGGGAAGTGGATCCCGAGCGCCATAATGAAGGCGAAGTCACGCATAGTTTGGGGTGGCCTTTGGGCTTTAAAAATTCGGGCGGCTCCTTCATTTATCATCTGGATAACAATCAGGTTTATGTGGGCTATATTGTCGATTTGAATTATAAGAATCCTTATCTTTCACCCTATATGGAATTCCAGCGCTTTAAGCATCATCCCAAAATTGCAAAATTGTTAGAAGGCGGCAAACGCATTGCTTACGGAGCTCGAGCCGTTACCAAAGGCGGTGCGCAATCTCTTCCCAAAGTCGCGTTTCCAGGCGGGGCGTTGTTGGGATGTTCTGCAGGGCTGGTGAATTTACCACGTATCAAGGGCAACCATAACGCGATGCATTCGGGGATTGAGGCTGCTGAAGCGGCCGCAGCGGCCATAAAAGCAGGGCGCTCGGGGATCAACTTGACGCCTATGATCATAGCTTGCGGACGGGCGTGGTTGGCAAAGATCTGAAGAAAGTGCGCAATGTTGCGCCTCTTAATGCGCGTTTTGGTCCTTTGGGCGGCCTGTCTCTTGGCGGTTTTGATATGTGGTGGCAAACCGTTTTTGGGTTTTCTTTATTCGGCACATTGTCGCATGGCAAAACGGATGCACAAGCCACTGAGCCCGCCGCGCAGCATGCCGAAATCACTTATCCAAAGCCCGATGGCAAACTCAGTTTTGATCGGCTGACCAATGTGGCATTTTCGATGACCAACCATGAAGAAAGCCAACCGGCGCATTTGCAACTTTCGAATCCTGATCTGCCGATTTCGGTGAATTTGCCGAAATTTGCGGAACCTGCGCAACGGTATTGTCCCGCGGGCGTTTATGAAGTGGTTCAGGAAGAGGCGAAAGATCCCCGGTTTGTGATTAATTTTCAAAACTGTGTGCATTGCAAAACCTGCGATATAAAAGATCCAAGCCAGAATATCACTTGGGTCACGCCTCAGGGGGGCGATGGTCCTAACTATCCCAATATGTAAGTTCTGCGCGCACCCTTCTTGAGAATATCAACCAACGCCTTACATTTGATTTATCAAATCTTGCGTTTTCACCAAGGCATTGCTTTGGCTGGGCACGCAGCCTAAGTTAACGGAAAACGGGTAGGTTTTTATTTTGCGGTTTATTTTAGGGTTTGCATGCATAGTAAGCATGTTTGGCGCCCCGTCTTTTGCGGAGGGGTTGGCCGGGCCGTATCTTGCGGGCCGTCAAGCCAGTTTGGATGGTCGGCTGGACGCGTCTGTTCAGTATTTCTCAAAAGTTGTTGCGCAGGATAGCGCTAATATAATGGCGCTTGAACAGCTGATTTTGGCGCAGGGTGCATTGGGGCGGTTTGAGCAGGCCTTACCCGCTGCTCAAGCCTTCATAAATCAAGGCGCCAATGGCCAATGGGCCAATTTGGTGGTGATTGCAAATACTGCCAAGTCTCAAAATTATTCAGCCCTGTCGAGGCTGTTGCAAGAAGAGCGCGGGATTGGTCATCCCCTTATTGATGATTTGATTGAAGCTTGGTCATTGGCCGGTAGCGAGGATTATGAAGCAGCGATCGCGAAGTTGAAAGTATTGTCTAAGCAGGATCAGGAACGCGGGCTCGCTAATTATCATCTGGCGTTGATTTATAAAGTGTCAGGCGATTATCAGGCTGCCGATGACCGCTTTGAAGCATTGTCAAAAGATGGCGCGCAAGTGACGCGCAGAGCGATTTTAATCAGGCTCGAGGCTTTGATGCAGGATGGTCAGTTTGATAAGGCTGGTACAATCTTTGACAGATTTTTCACCGAGCAATCTGACCCTGAGCTTGATCGGCTGAAAGCTGATATTGGGGGGAAACGATCGCCAAAACCTTTGCTGATGAAAACGGCTGAGGATGGGCTGGCTGAGGTCTTCTTTGCGGTTGCGCAAATCCTCAACCAAGAGCAAAAAGATGAATACAGCTTGTTTCACGCGCAATTGGCGCAGTTTCTCTCTGCTAAATACACCCCGGCCGCGCTGCTGAGCGCCGAAATTTTAGTGGCAATGCGGCAATATGATCTGGCGATAGAGGCCTATCGGACAATTGCCCCCGTTTCCGCGCTGTTTCCCTTGGCTGAGCTGGGGCGCGCGGATGCATTGCGCGACAGTGGAATGACCGAGGCGGCAATCGAGGTATTGCGCGGATTATCCCGTAGCCATGAAAGATTAGTGCCGGCCCATCAGGCGTTGGGCAATTTGCTGCGCAGTCAAGAACGCTATGATGAGGCGGTTATGGCCTATACGGCTGCCTTAGATCTTTTGAACCCCACCATGAAAAGCGCGTGGCGGCTGTTTTACGCGCGCGGCATGGCCAATGAGCGGATGGGCGATTGGCCCGCGGCCGAACAGGATTTCCGGCAAGCGCTGGCGTTACAGCCCGATCATCCTCAGGTTTTGAATTATCTTGGCTATTCGTTGGTGGAAAAGCGTCAAAAGCTTGATGAAGCTCTGGAGATGATCCAAACTGCGGTCGATAAGCAGCCAGAAAGTGGTTATATTGTCGATAGTTTGGGCTGGGTTTTTTATCGCCTTGGCCGCTTTGAGGAGGCCTTGCCGCATTTGGAAAGAGCGGCAGAATTGATGCCGATCGATCCGATCGTGAACGACCATCTTGGGGATGTATTTTGGGAGGTGGGGCGCAAGCGTGAGGCGGTGTTTCAATGGCGGCGGGCTTTGTCATTCGATCCTGAAGAAACAGATCGAAAACGGATTCTGCGCAAGTTAGAGGTCGGATTGGAGCGCGTTTTGGAAGAAGAGGCAGAGGCGTTGCTCTCGACGGCCAATCAAGATGGCTAAGGCCTTCGCAGCGGCCAAACTCAACTTGATTTTACACGTTACAGGTCAGCGTAGCGATGGCTATCATCTTTTGGATTCATACGTTGCTATGGCTGATATTGGCGATCGGATTACTGTTTCACCGGCGGATGAGCTGTCTTTAAACTGCACTGGCCCTTTTGCACCTGATATTTCTTCGGGGCCGGACAACTTAGTGATGCGGGCTGCTCATTTGTTTGATATCTCCAAGGGCGCGCATATTCAGTTGGAAAAAAACCTTCCCGCGTCGTCTGGAATTGGCGGCGGCTCAAGCGATGCCGCAGCGACGATACGGGCCTTATCACAGCTGTGGTCCCAGCCTGTGCCCGCCCTTGCCAAACTGCTGCAGCTTGGCGCTGATATACCGGTTTGCATGTCGCCGCAGTTAACCCGGATGCGGGGGATTGGCGATCAATTAGAGATGTTAGGGCCACCGCCGCAATTTCCCATAATTTTGGTCAATCCGCGGCAGGGGGTATCGACGCCGGCGGTGTTCAACGCGCTTGCTTCAAAAGAAAATCCTCCGGTCTTAGAGGCGATGCCTGATCCGCGAAACCGTGAGGCCTGGTTGCTTTGGTTGTCCAAGCAACGCAATGATCTAGAGGTGCCGGCGCAGAACTTGGTTCCAGTTATCGGGGATGTGCTGGCCGCGTTGCGCGCTGCACCCGGCGTGGCTTTGGCGCGTATGTCCGGCTCTGGTGCCACGTGTTTTGCCTTGATGCAAAATGATGCGGCGCGCGATGCGCTTGCTGTAAAGCTGGCGCAAACCCATCCAGATTGGTGGATCGCATCAACCCAGATATGTTTGGACAGGTTTAAGTAATCCGTTCGACCACATAGGTCGCAAGCGTCGCCAAAAGCGCCTTCATCGGGTGGTCGGGCAGCGGGGCCAAGGCGTCTTGGGCCCGGCGCGACCATTGCAAAGCATCTTGGCGGGTATCTTCGATCGCATGATGGGTTTTTAAGAGTTCCAGAGCCCGTGCCAGGTCACCCTCTTGCTGGTCGCCCTTTTCGATCGTGCGTTTCCAAAATGCCTGTTCATCGGCAGTGGATTTCGCAACGGCTTTGATGAATGGTAAGGTCAGCTTGCGTTCGCGAAAATCATCCCCAATATTCTTGCCCATCACGTCAGGATCGCCGCTAACATCTAATAGATCATCGACAATTTGAAACGCGATTCCCAGAGCATCGCCGTAATCAAACAAAGCGGTTTGAACCGCTCTAGGTGCATTTGCAATCACCCCGCCGACTTCCGTGGCGGCTGAAAACAGGGCGGCGGTTTTACCTCTGACCACTTGCAGATAAATCTCTTCGTTGGTGTTCAGATCGCGCGAGGCGCTGAGTTGCAAAACTTCGCCCTCTGCGATTGTGGCAGAGGCGTTGGATAAAATGGCCAATACGTCAAGAGACCCAGTATCTACCATCAATTGAAAGGCCCGCGAAAACAGATAATCGCCCACCAATATGGATGATTTGTTATCCCAGAGTAGATTGGCTGTGGGTCGCCCGCGCCGCTGCGCGCTTTCATCGACAACGTCATCATGCAGCAGGGTGGCGGTATGGATAAATTCGACCGTTGCCGCCAAATGAATATGAAAGCCGCCCGTATAGCCGCAGATAGAAGCGCTTGCTAGGGTCAGTAAGGGGCGCAGACGCTTGCCACCTGCATTAATCAAATGCGCGGTCACTTCGGGAATGCGCGGCGCGTATTGTGAGGCCATGCGCTGTGAAATCAGCTCATTGACCTGTGCCATCTCTTTCGACAGCAAGTTTGCCAATGCATCTTGGGGTTTGGTCACGATGTTCCCTTGATCGCCCATTTTTCAGTTTCCTAAGCTCGACAAGGCGCAGTGATATTACTAAATGTAAGGCCATGCAAGAACTGCTCAGAAGCACCGACATCACTTTAATTGCCTATGCGCAGGCGATTCTGAAAGATGCGGAAATTGCTTTTTTTGAATTGGATACAAATACCTCGGTGCTTGAAGGATCTCTGGGGATTTTGCCGCGTCGTTTGATGGTGCGCGAAGACGATCACGCATCGGCGCTGCGCTTGATGATCGCGCATAAGATTGAGCTGCGATGACCTTTGATTCGGATTTGCATAGCCATGACCAGTTTCTAGGTGGCCGTTTGATGGTTGCTCAGCCCAAGACAGGGTATCGCGCGGGGGTTGATCCTGTTTTGCTTGCCGCCTCGGTTCCCGCGGTCAGGGGGGAAAGCGTTTTAGAACTTGGTTGCGGTGTTGGCGTGGCCAGTCTGTGTCTGGCGGCCCGCGTCCCCGGCTTGGCAATAACCGGAGTTGAAATTCAGCCTGATGCCGCGATCCTTGCCTCTCAAAATGCGCAGCAAAATGGTTGCAAATTAACAGTTATCACGGCAGATATCGCCTCCCCTCCAGCCGCGCTACGGGGTGAAAACTTTGATTTCGTGATTGCCAATCCCCCTTATTTTGATCGCGCGCAGAGCAGCCCCGCCCCGCATCAGGCGCGCGAACGCGCCCTGGGAGAGCAAACGCCATTGAAGATTTGGGTTAAGCTTGCCGCCAAACGGTTGCGCCCAAAGGGCTATGCCCATTTTATTTTTCGCAGCGAAAGGCTGCAGGATTTTATGGCTGTCTTACCCGATGATCTGGGCAGCTTACAAGTTGTGCCCATCGCACCGCGCAAAGGACGCGAAAGCGGATTGATGCTTTTGCGCGCGCGCAAAGCCGGCCGAGCCAATTTTCGTCTGATGGCGCCTTTGATACTGCATGAGGGCGATCGCCACCGCCATGATGGTGACACCTATACTGGTTTGGTCAGTTCAGTGTTGCGCAACAGCGCAGATTTGGTGTCGATTTGGGAATAGACTGAAGCGGCTCGGCGAAACTTCTCCTATTTTGCGAGAATAAAATTTTTCTAAGTGACAGGGTGATAAATTTATGCTGCCATCGAAGCATGTCTACATAGGAGGTTGAGCAATATGACAGTTGTTTCGCATGTGCGGGAACTAAGAAAAAAGCACCAAGCTTTGTCAGAGGCAGTTGAAGAGGCACAAAAATCCCTGGCGATTGATGACTTGCAGGTCGCAACCATGAAAAAACAAAAATTACGGATCAAAGAAGAAATTCACAAATTATCGAGTTGAGCTTTAGCCCTTTTTATTGTCGGTATTCCGTTCCTTTAGCCGGATAGATTGGCTTCTTCCAAAATATGAAATTGGCCGTTTCTATCCTCTCCCATTAAGGCAAGATGCGCGATAATAAAGGGGCGGTCCAACTCATGAGCCAACAAATTCTTTAATGCTGGTATGATCGTTTCGCGCTGTAAAATGCTCAAGAACGACGTTAACGTAATGTGAAACTGGAACTCTTGCAGCACATAGGGATAGCCCCATTGGTGTAAAAACTGGTTTTGGCGCGGGCTCAGGCGAGCGTTGCGGCGACGGTCTAGATCGCTCTGCTCTAAAGGCGCGCGAAACGGGTCAAACGCTTCAAGGCAGTGTTTGCCAAGCTCAAAGAGGGCAGCGGATTGCATTTGGGGCCTTAACGAGAGGAACCCGCCCCGTTCAGAGAGCATTAAATTGCCCGAAGCTGTTGGTTTTTGATGATTGCAAAAGCCGCGGAATGCGCTGCGCAGGGCGGTTTCACTCTGCGTTGCTTGCAGTCGAAAAGGGGCTTTTAAGGTTGCGTGAAGCCCATATTTCCGCGGTTTTTTTGTATAATATTCTCGGTCAGCCAGCGGCTCTGCAAATGCTTTTTCAGAGCTTATATATTGACCTTTGCTGCAATCCCAGCCCAGCCATGCCCGTCCAAACTTGGCCAATTCCCCCTTGGGAACAAAATAAATCGCATATCTTTTGAACATAGTTTGGTCGGTCATTTCGCTTTCTTTGAAGTTAAAGCGTTGGGCAAAAAACCACGCGATTTCTTCACGATTAGGCCGATCGCAGCGTGTCACCCGGTGAAAGCGTTGGCGTCAGTTCAACGATTTTTTCACCCAATGTCAAGGCGCCCGAAATCCGATGGCAAATGATTTGTGCGGCCTGCCGGCCGATCTGCAAGCGACAGGCATCCATCGTGGCCAATTGCAGTGGTAGGCCTTGCAGCAACTCGACACCATTAAAGCCTGCTAAACCAATTTTTTGCGGAATATCGGCCTTTTGTTTCAAAAGATGCAACAGACCGCCCGCACCAATCATATCGTTTGAGAAATATAAAAAATCTAAATCCGGTGAGCGCATGAGCATATCATTGGTCATATCGCGCCCTTTCGCCAAGGCAGAGCCCCCCGAATAAAATTCTTTATCAGCGATTTCTACACCGGATTGCAAAAGTCTTTCTGAAAAGCCTTCAAAGCGTTTGCGGGCGCGATGGTCGAGAGGCATTTTTGTGCCCATAAATCCTATTTTGCGATATCCTGCATCCAGAATAACCTGCGCCATTTCGCGCCCGGCGCGCCAGTGCGAAATACCCACGGCGCAATCGGTGGCGGTGCCGTCAATATCCATAATTTCAACGATTGGTATTCCAGAAGATTGCAGCATTTTTTGCGACCGTTCAGAATGTTCTAAGCCCGCGATAATAACGCCAGACGGGCGCCATGAGAGCATTTTGTATAATACGCTTTCTTCGGTTTCTGGCAGGTAGTTTGTGATCCCAATAACCGCTTGCAGCTCGGTATTTTCCAGAACTTCATTTATCCCCATAATGACTTCGGGAAAGACCATGTTGGACATGGACGGAATGATAACGGCGATCAGATTCACCCTTTGGCTTGCCAAAGCGCCGGCTATTTTATTTGGTACATAGCCCAAATCATGGGCGGCTTTGAGCACCTTTTCGCGGGTGGTTTGCGAGACATCGCCGCTGTCGCGCAGAACGCGGCTGACGGTCATTTCAGAAACGCCGCAGGCTTCTGAGACATCTCGTAACGTCAATGAGCGTGGTGGAGTTTTTGACACGTCGCGATTTCCTTTTTGGGCGTTCAGGTAAGGGTAGCCGAGAATTTCCTTCTGGATCAAGCTATATGCCTGTTTTTGTAAGACGCAAGGCGCCGCCGCTGCAAATGTTTTGAGTGGGCTTAACCAAGCCGGTCCATCAATAGGCTTTTCGGTGCGGATGGTTTTTTTGCCCTGGTCTTTTTTGCGCTATGGCGGTTCATTTGCTTGCCGGCGCTGAACGCGGCCTAGCGGGGCGTCTCATTGAGCACTTTGCGGGCTGCACGAAAACATTCTAAAGCCTGTGGCACGCCACAATAGATACCCACAACATGAATGATTGCGCGAATTTCCTCTGGGGTCACGCCGTTATTTAAAGCGCCTTTACAATGCAGTTCCCATTCATGCATTTTGCCCAATGCCGCAATCATGGACAGGTTCATCATGCTGCGGGTTTTGGCATCAATCACATCATCGCCCCAGCCAAAACCCCAACACCAGGCGGTCATGGCTTCTTGGAATGGACGCGTGAGCTCATCGGCTGCAGTCAAGTTGGTCTCTACATACTCAGCTCCTAAAGTGGCTTTTCGCTGTTCTAAGCCCTTCAGAAAAAGGTCTTCGTCAAATAGGCTCATCTGGGTCTCCAAATCTTAATGTTGAGGGTCTGATGTGATGTGTCTACTTGGCACGATTGTCGATGACCAGCCCCGGTTGGCTGGCCCATATCTGCTAGCCCTTTTCAAAATGCTTTGGGCTTTTGGCGGATGCCCTGCCGAAGAAAGACAGCATATCGAGGGTCTTGGCGCGATGTAAAGCCGGTCAACCCCCGTAACTTTTATCTGGCATTTTCCAATATTCAAGCTGCGTAAAAAACGATGAGCGCAAATGTTGTTGAAAGACATTCAAGCCTGCGCTGAGACATATAAAAGACCCTGAACAGGCCTCTGTGCCAGATCATAATAGTGATCGGTGCCTGTCGCGATAAAAACTCCCGCCACGCGGCATTTCATGAAATACAGGGCCTCAAAGCACCGTTGGGGCGGCGTGATATTCGCCGGTGGGATCAAGACTTGGGTGGGGCGCAAAGCCAGAGTGTATCTTTTCGGGTGTCAAAAGACTGAAAGGGCCGCTGTTTAGATAACTCGGATCCAAATGGCCGTTATAAGGATCAGTCAAGGCTTATATTCGAGCCGCAAAATAGGCCCGCAGAGTTAATTGAGTTTGACATGGCAATCCCAAAATGTAGGGTTTTGGGGGAAGAATAATCTTATTGGTTTTTGTAATGGCACGCCCGTTTGATTTATTATTGTCCGAACTTCGGACTGTTTATGAAAACCACCAAGAGCTGATGGCTTTTGCGCCGTTCTGCCAAGATGTCACAACTCAAGAGATCGAGCCAAATCCATTGCTATGCGGGCAGGGATTGGCACGCGAAAAGAATGAATTTTTTGAAACGCAATATCAGACACTTTGTAAGGCTGTTGTGGCAGCAGGAGCTCAAGCGCATTGGCGCGAAACCTATAAACATACCAAGGTTGGGCAAGATTTTTTAGATCGATTTGGGTGTTTTACAATCATTGGTCCAGAAGGAGGGTTTCAAAGTGGTCAACTTTGGGCATGGGTCGTATATATGCCACCCCGTCTATATTACCCATGGCATGAGCACCCAGCCGAAGAATGCTATTTGGTGATTGCTGGTGAGGCCGAGTTTATGCGGGCTGGGCAGGCGCCGCGTTTTTTACATCCCGGAGATGTTATTTTTCACGCCGCGCAGCAACCGCATGCTTTGCAAACACGTGAAGCTGGGGTGTTGGCGCTGGTGTTTTGGCGCAACGGCTTTGGTATCTTGCCCGTGCTAAGCGAAGACACGTCATAAAGCGCATCACAAATTTTAAGGCCTTCCCTTTGGCAGGCCGCAAAAATTTCTAAATATAAAGCGTGTCGCTGCAATGGTGTGGTGGTACGAACTTCAAGAGAAAACGATGATCCAAAACATTCAAATTCTTGGCCTAGTGGGCCTAGCAACAGTGAAGCCTATCTGGATCATGCTAAACCAATCGTCAATGTCTCTAATCATAGTTTCATTACTTTTAATTCTTAACTGGGTTGGGATTTCATATTTGATAAAACAGGCGAACAAATAAATACGACAAATACTTCTTAGATAATGACTAAGTGGATATCATCTTTCGCCTAATGCGCTAAAAACGGCATCCACAATAGGTGCGAAGAAATAACTGATAAGACGTCGTTTATCTGTTGCGATATCTACAGAAGTGGTCATGCTTGGACGAAGGGCAAATTGATCTCATCCACTCATCAACTTGTTTTCCTGGGGGGTGATACGCACTTCAAAAGACCAGACACCTTTTGTTGCTTCGGTTGAATCAGCCGCCACATCAGCCACTATACCCGTTAAAAATCCAAAACGCTCTGATGGGTAGGCTCCTAGATTGATATTGGCCTGTTTTATATCAGAGGTAGAATTGGCTTGTTAAAGTTTACGATCCTCAAGATGGGTGCATGGGATAAAGCAGATGCAGCAGCCTGATAACCTAGATGCAAGCTTTTAGGTTGGCATTGATTGTGCTAACTCCTATCACGAATAGGCTGAACGGCCCCGTGGCTCAACTGGATAGAGCAGCCCCCTCCTAAGGGGCAGGTTACAGGTTCGAATCCTGTCGGGGTCACCATTCTTTACAAGAACGTTTTATAATTTTCCACATCATGGGTAAATATGAAGAGGTTTCCTAGAGTTATTTCTTTGACTCTGGCGCACTTTTGTTACGCGCCGCATATTGTTTGATGAACGGGTTTAGAAGTATCGCCAAAGTCACACCTATTAGAACACCCACAAAATCCGGCCAAAATTCTGAGAAATCGCCAAACCGGTTTACATAGCGTTGGATGCGTTCGATAGCGCTGCTAAAAACCAGCGCCAGCGGTGCCATCACCAGGCCGCTTTTCAGACGCACCATCAGCATATGCATTACCAGCAAGGCAAAGCCTGCGGTATGAAGCAGCTTATCGGCACCCTGAGGGGCAAGTTTGCCGGCCCAAGGTGTTAGGGTCGTGACCGCGATCACAACTGCAATGCACAGCGCAGTAAAAAGCGCAATATTTTGAAGATTACCGCTACGTTTTATAAATGACACCATAGCGTCACCCGACATGAATATGCGCGCGATCGGATCCTCAGCTGACCGTAAAATGCCTATGTTATTCTTTTTGGCGTTTGAGGATTTGATAGCAGCGCAAGCGGTTCAAGCCTGTAGGCGGGTGGGCAGGTTGTTGCGACGGTTTGACATCTTTAGGGGTTGCCACCGTGTTGTGAAAACTTTATTCACGACCTCACCTCGGGGCGCCTTGTTGGCTGAGACGCATTTTGCGAACCCGTCGAACCTGAACCGGTTAAGACCGGCGGAGGAAAGGTCAGCTTCACGCTACACGCTCTCCGCCCGTCGCAAATATGGAGAGAACATGAAGTACTTCACATTCGCAGCGGGTCTGTTCACTGCCAGCATGACGTTGGCGCAGACTCCGATATTTACAATTTATGCCCCAGATTATTTTGCGTCAGAATGGGGGCCAGGACCCGCGATTGAGGCCGCTTTTGAGGAAAGCTGCAGCTGTGACTTGCAGTTTAAAACGGGTGATGTCATGTCACGGATCATTCTGGAGGGTGAACGCACCGAGGCAGATGCCGTGATCGGTCTGAACACAGACATTACAAAAAAAGCGCGCGAAACGGGTTTGTTCGCGGCCCATGGCCAAGACAATGCGCAGCTCACATTGCCGATAGAGTGGAGCGATGAAATATTCCTGCCCTTCAACTATGGCCATACTGCGTTTATCTACAATACTGAAAAAGTGGCCAACCCGCCCGCGTCTTTTGATGCTTTGGTGAATTCTGGCACAGACTTGAGCTTGGTGATCCAAGATCCGCGCAGCTCAATCTCGGGCTTGGCCTTGGTGCTCTGGGTGAAGGCGGTCTATGGTGAGCAAGCAGAAGCAGTTTGGCAAAAGCTTGCGCCGAAAATTCTAACCGTCACCAAAGGCTGGTCAGAATCCTATGGGCTGTTTTCAGATGGCGAAGCCGATATGGTGCTCTCTTACACGACCTCACCGGCCTATCATATTGTGGCAGAAAACGATCTTACCAAAAAGGCAGCGATATTTCCCGAAGGGCATTATTTCATGGTCGAGTTAGCGGCGAAAATAGCATCCACAGATGTGCCCGATTTGGCGGATGCGTTTTTGGCTTTCATCATGACGGATCAATTCCAAAACATAATTCCAGAGGGCAATTGGTCTTTGCCTGCAGCCCTGCCAAAATCGCAATGGCCGCAAGCGTTCCAAGACTTGCCTTTGCCTGAAAAAGTGTTGTTCTATTCTGAAGAAGAAGCCGCAAACCTGCGCAAAGAGACGATTGAGGAATGGCGCCGCGCATTGTCCAAATAAGCACTGGGGCGCTGATTTGTAGCTTTGTACTTCTACCGCTTTGGGCGGTTTGGCGTCAGGCGGATGGGCCTACCAGCTTGGGGCCTGCAGATTGGTCAGCTTTGCGCTTTACCATTTTACAGGCTGCGCTTTCGGCGCTCTTGTCCACTTTATCAGCGGTTCCGCTGGCACGAGCGCTTGCGCGCGCGCAGTTTTGGGGCCGTGCTGCGGTGATTAGGCTGATGGGCGCGCCTTTTATTTTGCCCGTTATTGTCGCCATTCTTGGTTTGATTGCGGTTTTCGGTCAAAATGGTTGGCTCAATACGGGGTTGCGCAGCTTGGGCTTTGGCAGCTTTTCGATCTATGGGCTGCAGGGCGTGCTGTTGGCGCATGTGTTTTTTAATTTGCCCCTTGCCACACGGATGATTTTATTGGGCTGGGCAACAATCCCCCAAGAGCGCTTGCGGCTGGGGCAGAGCTTGGATCTTCGCGGTTTTGCGCGGTTTCGTTTGATTGAGTTTCCGATGCTGATGACGATTTTGCCTTCGGCCGCGGCGGTCATCTTTGTGATTTGTTTATCAAGTTTTACCGTGGCGCTGGCTTTGGGAGGGGGGCCCAAATCAACAACGTTGGAATTGGCAATTTATCAAGCTTTTCGATTTGACTTTGATTTTGCAAAAGCCGCTCTTTTGGGGCTGGTGCAATTGGGGCTGTCTGCATCGGCTGCCGTTTTCGCGCTGGGCTTTGCCTGGGGGCATCAGCTGGGCATTGGGCTTGATCGTCCAATTGCGCTGGGCCGCCATTCTACCTTGCAAAAATATCTAGATGGGGTGGTGATTGGCGTGGCCCTGCTATTTTTAGGCCTGCCTTTACTATTGGTCTTGGGCAATGGGCTTGGCAGTATAACCAGCCTGCCGGCTGCAGTGTGGATGGCGGCGCTGCGCTCGGTTTTGATTGCTTTGGGGGCCACAGCGCTGTGCATGTTACTGTCGCTCAGTTTGCTGAGCCGCGGTGGAGAAGCCATCGCAACGTTGAGCATTACGGTATCGCCGCTTGTCTTGGGGACCGGTTTGTTTTTGATTGCCAGTCCTTATGTGAACCCGTTTGAGATAAGTCTTTGGGTAACGCTATGTGTGAATGCTCTGATGTCATTGCCCTTTGCAGTGCGTATTTTACGCCCGGAAATGAGCCAGGTAGACGCCAATTTCTGCTGGTTATCGGCTTCTTTGGGGCTGTCTAGGTTGGGGTGGTGGCGCTGGGTGGTTTGGCCTAGATTACGGCGCCCATTCGGATTCGCCGCGGGATTGACCGCGGCGCTTTCGATGGGCGATCTGGGCGTTATCGCGCTGTTTGGCGATGCCGAGCGCGCGACCTTGCCGCTAAAGCTGTATCAATTGATGGGGTCGTACCGTATGGAGCAAGCCGCGGGCTGCGCCAGCCTTCTTTTGATATTAAGTTTTGGATTTTTCTGGGTATTTGATTTTTTAGGGCGTCGTAATGCTTGATTTGCAAAACTTAAAAATTCGTCAAGGCAGTTTCCAACTGACCGCTTCATTGCGTGGTTTGGATGCAAAAATTTATGCCATTATGGGCCCATCAGGCGCTGGAAAATCTACTTTTTTGGCCGCGCTTGCGGGGTTTTTGCCGGTGTCTTCTGGCGCCGTGCTCTGGAACGGGCAGAATATCACCGGGCTGCGCCCGGCAGAGCGGCCTATGGCGATGCTGTTTCAAGACAATAATTTATTTCCGCATCTTAGCGCAAAACGGAACGTGGCTTTGGCGCTGACCCAGCGCCGATATCTGTCATCGATCCAACAAGAGCAGGTGAAGGCGGCGTTGTCACGCGTGGGATTGGCTGGTTTTGAAACCTCTAAGCCCGGTGAATTATCAGGGGGGCAGCAAAGCCGCGTGGCGCTGGCGCGGGTGCTTTTGCAAGATAAACCAATCCTTTTATTGGATGAGCCCTTCACCGCATTGGGGCCTGCTTTGAAAAATGAGATGCTGGATTTGCTGCAAACGTTGGCGCAAGAGCGGCAGGCTACGGTGCTTATGGTGACGCATGATCCCAACGACGCGCTGCGGATCGCTGATGAGACATTGCTGCTAAGCGATCAAGTGCTCAGCTCACCCCAACCGACGCAGCAAGTGATGGCAAGCCCACCGAAAGCCTTGGCCGCTTATCTTGGGTTAGAGTGATAAAAACAAAGCTTAGCGGATCCTGCCCTATGCGATATAGTGTAAAAGCTGACGATTATTTTGCTCTTTGGCCGCCACAAAACATATCGATCATCCTTTTAAGCAAGCTTTTAGAACGCGCGGTTTTAATCAAGTGGTTTAAAGTTAGGGCTTGTTGGATTTAATCTGGTCAATAGATTAGGCTGGGCAAAGCCTCGGATGGAGCTGGTTCAAACCGCCCATCGTTTTGAATAGGGAACTTATTATGCTGACCAATGAAACGCGTCTTGCTGACTGCGCCCGCCTTAGCGATTTTTGCCGTTTTATTTTAGAAAAAGCTGGGGCAGATCAGCCCAGCGCGCTGGCGGCGACGCGCGCAATGATGCATGGCTCTGTGCACGGTATCGACAGCCATGGCGTGCGTTTGCTGGGGCATTATGCGCAGGCGTTTCAGGGGGGACGATTGAACGTTGCGCCCAAGATTGTGCTGGATCAAACGCGCAGTGGCACGGCGCTGCTGAATGCTGATAATGGGCATGGGGCGGTGGCCACATTTGCCGCGATTGATCATGCTGTGGATCTTGCGCAGACATCTGGGATTGCAGCGATCGGTATTCAAAACACCTCGCATTTCGGACCAGCTGGTGCTTTTTCTAAAGCGGCAGCGGATAAAAATATGATCGGGATTGTGTTTGGGAATTCTGATAGTTTCGTACGATTATTTGATGGCGCTCAGCGCTTTCATGGCACCAACCCGATTTCAGTCGCGGTGCCGACGGCCGAGCCAAACCCGTGGCTGTTGGATATGGCGACCAGCTCTGTTCCTTATAATCGGGTTCAATTACACCAATCGTTGCAACAGGATTTACCGCAGGGCGTGGCATCTGATCCGCAAGGCATAGATACTGTGGATCCGAATATTGCCGAAATGCTGACTCCGATAGGGGGGGCTGATTTTGGCTTTAAAGGGGCTGCGCTGGGTGGTTTGGCCGAAATCTTTTCAGCGGTGTTGACGGGTATGAAGTTGAGCCCCGATATCGCCCCTATGGCGGGCCCTGATTTCACAACGCCGCGGGGCATGGGCGCTTTTGTGATCGTGATAGATCCCAGTGCCTTTGCAATAGGAGAGGTGGTCCGCGCTGGAATGCTTCGGTATTTAAAGCTTTTGCGCGGGTCAAAGGCGCGAAAGGGGGCCAGCGTTATGGCGCCGGGTGATCGCGAATGGGCGCGGGCGGCCGGGCGCATTGAGCAGGGCATTCCACTGGATCCTCTCTCAGTCAAAAGCTTTACGGATTTGGCGTTAAAATGGGATACCAAACTGCCTTGGTGATCAGCTCTATATATGCTGCTAAAGCTTAAATCGCGCGTGATAGCGGTTTTGGATGTCTGAAAAATTTAACCGGCAGGGCGCGTGCTTGCCACGCATCTGGGGGTTGACCTTGCTGCAAGCATCCCATCCATTTCGAACCAGCAGGGTGAGAAACTATATCAAAATATAACGCGCGTTTATGTGAAGCGCTTATATCGTTTCTTAGAGTCACGAAACGCGTGGAATTTTAGGCAGTGTATTACAGAGCTTTTGCTGGCACTGCTGTTAGAAACTTTTACTTTGAAATTTTTATATTTTTTACTATGGTTTTCCCTCTGACGGGAAACAGAGTGTCGACTTATCGATATTGATCAAAAATTTCGGGAGAATTTCGAATGGCGCAAATGATGAACTGCATCAAATTCAAGCCAAAAGCGGGCTCACATGATGCGCTATATACGGCCATTGCGATATATCTTCGAGATTACCCTTTGCCCGATACGGTGCGCCTGTCAGCGCATGATATTGGAGATGGTGAACATGCATTGATCGGGTTTTGGGATGATCTTGAAGATCTTGCCGATGTTTTATCCAACCGCATTGACAATCGCTTTTCAGATGTGATCAAGCCTTTTGTAACCTCTTATCCAAGTGGAGATGAGTTCCAAAGCTTTTCAGGCCCTGGCATTGATTATAATGCCTTTCTCGAAAGTGAAGGTTAACCGGGGCGTTTTTGTGAAGGTTTAACCTTAGCCGGTGGTTTGCCGTTGCCGTTGCGGGCGCATGTTTTGCAATGCCAAAACCACAAGGGCGCCTGCACAACGCAGCGCATGGGC
The DNA here is from genome assembly GCA_039640495.1 of Rhodobacteraceae bacterium IMCC1335. Taxonomy (NCBI): domain Bacteria; kingdom Pseudomonadati; phylum Pseudomonadota; class Alphaproteobacteria; order Rhodobacterales; family Paracoccaceae; species Rhodobacteraceae bacterium IMCC1335. The sequence goes on along the minus strand of CP046864.1, from coordinate 3,170,317 downwards.
TGGGCTTCTTTCTGCAAATTAAACCAGAGATTTCTAACAAGTCAAAACGATAGCAATAAACCGTTTCAGGGTTGGTTGATCATTGAGATTAGGGCAGGTGAATGAATAATTTAAGCAATGGGCTGATGCTGGCGCTGGCAGGGGCTTTGTTATTAACACCCGATACGCTTTTAATGCGCCTGTCCGGATTGGATGGTGGAGCCATGTTGGCGTGGCGCGCATGTTTGGCTGGATTGGTGTTTCTATCGATCGGGTTGATCGCGCGCTTCAAGGAAGAAAAAGAGAACCGCGCGCGCGTTGCGTCTTTTGGGTTTTGGTCTTTGGTGATTTGCCAGATTGGAAATGCCTCATTCTTTGCCTTTGGAATCGCGCTTGCGCCCGTGGCTGTGGTTTTGTTGGCCGTTGCTACCGTGCCGGTTATTGCGGCTTTGCTGGGTTATTTTCTGTTGGGGGAGCTGGCGGATCGCCGCGTTTGGGCAACCATAGCCTTGGTGTTTTCTGGAATTCTTATGTCGGTTGTTGGCGATATCGAACGGGGTATGAATACTGATTTTGAAACGCTTTTGGGGGCGTGTTGCGGGCTTGCGGTTGCCGTCAGTCTGGCCTTTAATTTTGTGATTATTCGGAAAAATAAAACTGTGCCATTTGAATTAGCGATTGGTCTAGGCGCGCTGACCGCGGGGTGTACCGCCTTTTATCTTTGGCCCGCGGCTTGGCAGGTGAGAGGCGCGAGCCTAATCTATATTTCGGTCACCGGATTGATTATTCTACCCGTTTCTTTTTTCTTGCTGTCAAAGGCATCGCGGCTGACATCGGCAGCCAATGTGAGCATGATTATGCTGTTAGAAACGGTTTTGGGCCCTTTATGGGTTTGGCTTGGTATCAAAGAAACGCCGAGCCCGCTGACCTTGTTTGGTGGTGTTTTGGTGGTAGGGGCTTTGGGGTTTTTTCTCTACAGACAAGCAGATTTGCCTGCCCTTGAGCGGGCAGGCAAATAACAGTATAGGCCGTTGCGCTTTATATCCCTGAGGCGATTAACTGGTTTACATTTTGAATGAACGATGTGGGATCTTCGGGCATTTCACCATCTAAAATGCGCGCTTGTTGAAACAACACTGAAGCCAGCGCATCTAGGCCCTGATCGGTTTCTTCGGGCTGTGCCTTTAGCTTTTGCATTATCGGATGCGTTGCGTTCAGTTCCAACACTTTGGCGCTGCCCGTATAATCCGGGTTTTGCGCTTTCATGATGCGCTCGAGGTTGAAATCAAGGCCTCCATCTGCGGCGACCAAGCGCACAGGGCTCGAGGTCAAGGTGCTGGACACCCGAATATCCGACACTTTTTCACCCAATGCAGCTTTCAGTTTTACGATAACATCAGACATATCGGAATTTGGATCTTCGGCTTCATCCGGGTCACCCTCTTTGGCGAATTTGGACAGGTCGACGTTTTCGCGTGCAATAGAGACCAAAGATTTTTCTGAATATTTCGGACTTGTTGAAATCCAGAACTCATCAATCGGGTCGGTCATCAATAAAACGTCAATGTCTTTTTCCGCAAAGCCTTCAATATGTGGGCTACGCTTTGCGGCTTTAACAGAGTCGGAGGCTAGGTAATAAATATCGTTCTGGGTCTGAGGCATCGCATCGATATAGTCTTCAAGCGAAATCATCTTATCTTGCTGTAAAGAATAAAACCGGCAGATTTTCAAAATGCGGTCGCGATTATCCGCATCCTCATAAATGCCTTCCTTCAAAACGCGGCCGAAATTTGCCCAAAACGCTTCATAGGATTGCGGATCCTTTTTAACCTTTTTGGCCAATTCGGACAGCACGCGCTTGGTCACGGCTTTGCGAATTTTAAGCAGCGTTGCATTATGCTGTAGCATTTCCCTACTGACATTTAGATCAAGGCTGACCGTATCAATGATGCCGCGCACAAAGCGCAGCCATTCTGGAATTAGATCCTTCAATTCATCGGTGATGAACACGCGGTTTACATAAAGCTGAACTTTTGTTTTGCGTTCTGGGTCAAAAAGATCGAAAGGCTTTTGGCTTGGTAAAAACAGCAGGTTGGTAAATTCCACAGCGCCTTCGGCTTTGTTATGCAGGGTCAAAAACGGCGTGTCATATTGGCCGCTATGGTTTTGATAAAAATTATTATACTGCTCTTGCGTGATGTCTTTTGCAGGTTTAGTCCAAAGCGCCTCCACTGAGTTTATCACTTCAGAGGTTTGATCGTCTTTCACCAATCGGATTGCATAGGCGATATGATCTGAATATTTCTTTACGAGGGTTTGGATTCGGATGTCTTCCAGAAATTCTTTCGCCTCTTTTTTAAGATGCAAAACAACCGTGGTACCAACGGTGTCGCGGGCGCTGCTTGCGTTGATTTCATAGCCGGATTGGCCGTCGCTTTGCCAAGAATACCCTTGATCCTGACCTGCTTTTAATGTGTGCACTTCCACTTTATCGGCCACCATGAATGAGGCGTAAAAGCCAACGCCAAATTGACCGATAAGGCTTATTGCATCCTTATCTTTTTCCGCGGCCTGTTCAATTTGTTCGATAAAGGCTTTGGTGCCAGATCGGGCGATTGTGCCCAGAGCTTCGATCAAATCTTCCTGATCCAAGCCAATACCGCTATCGCTGATCGCGATGGTTTTGCACTTTTTATTCAATGCAATCGAAATCTCGGCCGCGTCGGAGCTGAGCAATTTGCTATCCGTCTGACCTAGATATTGCCGCTTGTGAAGGGCGTCTGACGCGTTGGAGAGGAGCTCTCTCAAAAAGATTTCTTTGTTGGAATAAAGTGAGTTGATAACGATGTTTAGTATTTTTCCGGTATCGGCTTCAAATTTGCGCGTGGTGCTCGCCATTGGGGGGTCCTTTGGTCAGATGACATATCGTTGGGGGATGTAATCATTTTGGGCCATTGTTCAATAACCCATCGGCCTCTGGCATCAAATTCTTTGCATTAGTTTGAGCTGCTAGTTTACAGGCTGGTGTAATGCTGAATATGCCGCGCGGTTCAACGTTCGAGCTGCGCTGGCAGACGGGCCTTGAGGCAGTTTTTACAGATCGAGTGTTTGCTTTTTATCAAACAGTTCGGACACGGAGATATGTAACATCTTCGCAGCCAGTTCCACATCATTTTCGGCGGCCACTAAGGCCGCGGCCACCACTTTGCGCTCTACAGTTTTTAAATGCTCTGCAATCATCAGCTTGCCATTTGATACAAAAAAGCTTCTGTAATCGGTTACAGAATCCAGCGGTGATCTGTTTGACTCTTCGGCTTTCAAGGCTTGCTGCGCCGGAGATCCTTGGTCATTTAAGCCTTGTTCATTCTGTTCACGCAAAACCTGCTGCACTTGGATTGCGTTGATCGCCTGACCACCCGAGCGAATAATCAAACATTCGATAACGTTCCGCAGCTGGCGCACATTTCCGGGCCAAGAGAAGGTTTTCAGCAACCAAAGCGCATCACCTTCAAGCTCAAATTTAATATTTGACTGACCTGACAGGGTCAGTTGCTGCGCCAAATGATAGACGAGGTTTTCAATATCGCCTGGGCGATCTTTCAGTGCAGGCACACGAATCGGAAAGGCGCTGATCCTGAAAAACAGGTCTGAGCGGAAATTTTTAAGGACAACTTGCTTGTATAGATTTTTATGTGTTGCGCAGATCAACCGGAAGTCTACTTCGATTTCGCGCGATGAGCCGACCGGTGAGAAGCATTTGGTTTCCAAAGCCCGCAACAATTTTGATTGTAAATCAAGCGGCATATCGCCGATTTCATCTAAAAAGAGGGTTCCGTTATGTGCCTGTTCAAACTTGCCTTTGTGGGTTTTGATTGCGCCTGTAAACGCCCCTTTTTCATAGCCAAAAAGCTCAGCTTCGAGCAGAGATTTGGGAATAGAGGCGCAATTCACTGAAATCAACTTACCAGATCTACCTGATAAATCGGCCAAGGATTGAGCAACGACTTCTTTGCCAGATCCGCTGGGACCAAGGATTAATACTGGGATATTATGTTCGGCGACATCCATCACCGATTTTCGAAGCGCCATCATAGCGTCTGAAGACCCCACAATATTGCGGGACAAATTATCCACGAATGACATCGTTGACCTCTACAAAACCTACCTTTACGTGCTCGCTTGCTCTCATTCTAACGATAAGATGCAAATTTAGCGCCTCACTTGAAAAGTTATGATATTTACGGATGGAGTTCAGTAACCAGTTGGGATAACTTTCTGGTCCATTAGGCGATGTTTTTGAATAAATTGATACTTTCGGATGGTATTTGGGGTGATTTTCGATCGCGGAACATGAAACAATATTTCAAACGATGCGGCTATAATCCCTAATGCATGTCGCCCTGTAAGCTCATGAAAAACATTATAATTTTTCGCATAAAAATTGTTGCCGTAAGTTTTCTTCCTCGTCTTTTCTTAGTATTTTGGAGGCGTGATACTAAAATTGCTCGATTAGTAGTAAACTTGCCAGAAAGCGGGTAATTCCTACTATATCTTGTGGTTCAATGGCGCAGCTTGGTTTCTAATTCTGCTTCCTCGCGCAGCACAGATAGTACATCTGCGGTATAGGCGCGCCGTGTTGCGGGCCCAAGCGATGGTAAAGGAGCGTGTTGCGCCGCTTGGGTTTTGATTGCGTAATTTCTGCGTGCGGGCACAAAATTTTGCTTCCACATGTGCGTGCAGCTGCTGCACATCACGACGCGGTTTTTACTGGGAATTTTGTCTTTAGGGATCCTGTAACCTGATCCACATTTCGGGCAAAGCAGATGCATTTAAAATGCTCCTTTGTAACACGCTGACATTGTTATCTTTTTTGCTCGATTAAGCTGTGGATAACATCAGCGATGCGATTTGGCAAATATTTTGAAGCGGCGGGTATTGGTAAAGGTTTGTGCGGCGCGCCTGTGTTCCTTCTGTCGATATAAGCAGGTTTGTACCCTGCAGAGTGAATATGTCCTTCTCACCCTCTGCAGCAAAATTTGGGCCAAGCTGGCGGAGTAAGTTTGAAAAACTGAGATAGAGCTTTGCTTTACGCAATATGTCGCGGTGCCAAGAGCGTTAGGGTTAGGGTTCGCGCCAATACGGGCTTGCCAAAGATTATGGAATCGGGTTTCTCGCGTTTATGGATTGTCCGGATCTTTTCAATGAAACTGAAGCTTGGCAGGCTGGCTTTCAGCAAGTTGCGGGCGTTGATGAGGTGGGGCGTGGCCCTTTGGCAGGCCCGGTTACCGCGGCTGCGGTTATTCTGAACCCAAAGGCCATTCCCGATGGGTTGAATGATTCAAAAAAGCTGAGCGCAAAACGCCGCGAAAGCTTATTTGAGCAGATCCAAGCAACCTCAATTGTCTCTTATGCGCATATTTCCGTGTCGGTGATTGATGATATCAATATCCTGAATGCCAGCCTCTTGGCGATGAGAACGGCGGTGACAGGGCTTTCCATGGCTGCCGATTTCCTCTTAATTGATGGCAATAGAGCACCTTCTGATTTGCAGATGCCGCATCGTACGATCATCAAGGGGGATGCGAAATCCTTATCCATCGCAGCCGCTTCGATCATTGCCAAGACGGTGCGCGACCGTTTGATGAAGGATTTGGCGGCCTCATTTCCCGGTTATGGCTGGGAAAAAAATGCAGGCTATCCCTCAGCAGAGCATAAATCGGCCCTTCAGCGCCTTGGTGTGACCCCACATCATAGGGTTTCTTTCAAACCTATACACAACATCTTGTATCCTAAAAATAAATAACCCCTTGATTCAAAAAAGAAATTGACGGCGAATCAGCTTTGATTCATTTTACTGCCAAGAAAAGAGCGCAAATATGCGCCGGTTCAAGAGGCAGAAAAATGAAGACAGTAACAAAGAAGGCGGCCGCCGGGTTGCCGGTGAACAGTATTTTGGCGGGCGATTGCATCGAGGTGATGAACAGCCTGCCGGCAGAGTCAGTTGATTTGATTTTTGCAGACCCCCCCTACAATCTACAGTTAAAAGGTGATTTGCATCGCCCCGATAATAGCCGCGTTGATGCGGTGGATGATGCTTGGGATCAATTTTCTTCTTTCGCGGCCTATGACGCGTTTACAAATGCTTGGCTGAAGGCGGCCCGCCGCCTGTTAAAACCGGATGGCGCCATATGGGTGATTGGTTCGTATCATAATATTTTTAGGGTGGGCGCCGCGCTTCAGAATCATAGCTATTGGATTTTGAACGATGTGGTGTGGCGCAAAGCCAACCCCATGCCGAATTTTCGGGGCAAACGGTTTACCAATGCGCATGAAACAATGATTTGGGCATCAAAATCGGAAAACTCGAAATACACGTTTAACTATGATGCGCTGAAAGCTCTGAATGAAGGTATTCAAATGCGCAGCGATTGGTTGCTGCCAATTTGTAATGGTCATGAGAGGTTGAAGAATGAACAGGGCGATAAAGCCCACCCGACCCAAAAGCCGAAAAGCTTGCTGCACCGCATTTTGGTGGGGTCCAGTCAACCAGGTGATCTTATCTTAGACCCGTTTTTTGGCACCGGCACAACCGGTGCAGTTGCGAAAATGCTGGGTCGTAATTTTATTGGCATCGAACAAGAGGCGGCCTATCGCAAAGTGGCGGAAAAGCGGATCGCGCTGGTGCGTAAATTTGACAGCGAGGCGCTTCAGGTCACAACCGCAAAACGCGCCGAACCGCGAGTGCCCTTTGGCCAGCTTGTTGAGCGTGGTATGCTGCGCCCGGGTGAAGAGCTTCACAGCTTAAACGGGCGACATAAAGTTAAAGTGCGCGCCGATGGCACGTTGGCGACCGCCGATATTAAAGGTTCGATCCATCAAGTGGGCGCTGCGCTCGAAGGCGCGCCCAGCTGTAACGGTTGGACCTATTGGTGTTTCAAGCGCGAGGGTAAGAAGGTGCCCATCGATTTGTTGCGCCAACAAATTCGAGATGAAATGGGCAATTGGCCTAATTAACGCCGCATCGCGCATATAATTGAGCCCTGAGAGATAAACGTATTTGCCTGTGGCCTGAAAAAAGCCACCACCTCCCCGCTTTTTAAAGCGGGGATTTTTTTAATTTGGCGGCGGGTTTGTGCCTTTGTTATAAGGCTGCCAATTGCTTATTTCTGGATAATGCATGGCCCGCCATGCCTTCACTTTCGGATTCATGAATTTACGCCAAAGTCTGGGATATACTGCAATTATCCCCATGATCGGATAGCTGTAGGGAAGCTGTGGGGCAAGTTGCTTTGGATAGGTGTGCAGCAAAGGATAGGCACGGGCAGGTTTGTAATGGTGGTCAGAATGGCGCTGAAGGTTGATCAGAAGCCAATTGGTTGCACGGTGCTCTGCATTCCAAGAATGGTGTGGTTGAACCGCTTCATATCTTCCATTTCCCAAATATTTTCGGGTCAGGCCATAATGTTCCAGGTAATTTATAAGTTCGAGATGAAAAACAGCGATAAAAGCCTGAAAAACAAATAGAAGGACACCCCAAAAACCCGCCAAACCATAGGCAAAAGCCAGCATCAGCAACTGTAGGATCCAGTAGATCCAAAACGGGTTTTTGAGATCATACCAATCACGCCCCTGCCGGGTGAGGCGCTGCGCTTCTGCGCTAAATGCAGAAAGGTAGCTTGCTTTTAAAACACGGAAAAAAAACCGATGCACGTTTTCATTATAACGTGCCGTAACAGCATCACGGGGGGTGCCTACATAGCGGTGATGCACCAAAAGATGCTCGCTGCGAAAATGCGAATAGAGCACCATCGCCATCAGTATATCGGCAAGCCAACGGTCGCTTCGGCGGGGTTGATGCATAAGCTCATGCGCGTAATTGATGCCAATCGTGCCCGTCATCACGCCAAGGGAAAAAAACAACCCGGTTAATTCCCAGCCATTTAGGTCAAGCCCTTTGTGAAAAGCGATTAGCCCGAATAAAATAAAAAATTGCAAAATTGGCCAGAGTAGGAGGTTAAGCCGATGCCATTTCAAATGCATGTCTTTTTCGGATGGTGCGGGGTTTGTTTGTTCTTTGCCAAGCACCGCGTCTAGGGTTGGAAAAACATACCAAATGACGAATGGAATGCTCAAAACCCAGATGCCGCCAAGCAGCGCGGCAGCTATGATGATTGGCCCCATGGATAACCCAATCCAAAAGGGCAGGGCGGATTTAAACGCAGATGCCATGTTTAACTGTTTGCCCGATGTTCCAGCGATAACCTCAGTGGCAATCTGAGCCGCCTTTGTGGCTATTTAATGGCCAGATCAAACACTTTTCGCATCACCGTTGGAAGATCCGTGGGGCGAAATTGCGCGGGGCTTAAAAATTCGCCGCGCTCTGGCGTCATATGCATCAATAATTCAGCTTTGCGAACGGTGAGATGAAGATGAAAATGGGTGAATGTGTGGCGCACTTCACCCGGCACCTTCTGCCAAGTGGCAGTGATTGGAGGTGCTGGAACAGGGGCGTCGTTCCAATCGCTGCTGGGCCAACCCAGCATCCCTCCTAGCAAGCCGCGCTCGGGGCGCCGCTCAAGCAGATAGGCGCCATCTTCGCGCCGGGCCACATAGGCAATACCAAAGCGCGTTGGCTTGGGCTTTTTGGGAAGCTTCTTCGGCAATTGCGCCATCGTGCCGGCCCGAAAGGCGCGGCAAGGGCCCCGCCACGGGCACAGGCCGCAGGTTGGATTTTTGGGGGTACAGATCGTGGCGCCTAAATCCATCACGGCTTGGGCGTAATCGCCGGGCCTTTCATGCGGTGTCAGATGGTTGGCTTTTTCGGTCAGTTCGGGTTTGGCCGTAGGCAGCGGGGTATGGATATCAAACAAGCGCGCCATCACCCGCTCTACATTGCCATCCACCACGGTCTCGCGCCGATCAAAGGCAATCGCTCCAATCGCCGCTGCCGTATAGGGACCGATTCCGGGCAGCGCGCGCAAAGTGGCATGATCGCTTGGAAAAGCGCCTGCATATTCTGCAGAGATGACGCGCGCGCATTTTAATAGATTGCGCGCCCGCGCGTAATATCCAAGACCGGCCCATTCGGCCATGACGGCTGCGTCTTGCGCTGCTGCAAGATCGCCAACCGTTGGCCAAAGCTGGGTGAAGCGCAGGAAATATTTTTTGACGGCGGCAACGGTGGTTTGTTGCAGCATGATTTCTGAAAGCCAAATGCGATAGGGATCAGGTATCTGCCCGTTTTTGCGATCTTGCGGGCCTACGCGCCAGGGCATTTCGCGTGCATGAGCGTCATACCAAGACAGAAGATCGCTTGCTTTGGCGTTAGGCGGCATGATCTGCTTCACTTTTTTGTATAGGGGCTGGCAAGATCATTCGAAGGCCTTATGCTAGGGCTCATGTCGGTAAGCGAAAAGAAATCGGGCAAGAAACGCGCTATGCAGGGGTTTAAGCAGACCTCTGCCTTGTTGCAATCCCACATTCGAAAACTGGGCGAAAGCCGTGGGTTTGCCCAGCCCCGCGTGCTGACCCATTGGCGTGAGATCGTTGGTGAAGATCTGGCCGATGTGACCTACCCGACCGAGGTCAGTTATGCCAAACAAGGGTTCGGGGGCACGTTGACGATACTGACAATGGGCGCGCATGCTCCGATGATCGAAATGCAAAAGGCAAGCTTACGCCGGCGCGTCAACGCCATCTATGGTTATAACGCAATTCGGCGCATTCGAATTACGCAAACCTCCGCGCATGGATTTGCCGAGGCGCAAGCCGTCTTTGCCCCGCAATCCAAGCCAGCGCCAAAGCGCGCGCACAAAGCCGCAGAGGCACAGGCGCAAACCCTAGCAGAGCCGGTGCGTGATGCAAACCTGCGCCGCGCTCTTGAACAGTTGGGGCAGAATGTTCTAACACAGTCTCAAGAAGAGAAATAAATCGAAAAATAAGGATAAAAAATGCGCAAATTTGCTTATATGTTTGTGGTGTTTGGCCTCGCGGTCGGACTGGGGGTTTGGCTGAATCAATCCCCCCAAACGGCTGCTTTGGATCAAGAGTTTGCCTTACCCTTCGCCGCAAACGCGCAAAGCAGCGATGCCGATGCGGGTGCAGCTGAGATTATCGATATGGTACAAGGCGCCGAAGATGCCCCGATCACTGTGATCGAATATGCGTCATTCACCTGCCCGCATTGTGCCCGCTTCCATTCTGATGTGTATAAGTTATTGCGCAAAAATTATATCGATACGGGAAAGGTTAAATTTATTTTCCGTGAGGTTTATTTTGATAAATACGGCATGTGGGCGTCAATGATCGCGCGTTGCAGCGGCCCAGATCGGTTTTTTGGTATGACAGATTTGATCCTGAACAGCCAAAGCACATGGGCGCGGGCCGGAGATGATCTGGCCATTGTGGAAGCTTTGCGCAAAATTGGACGTTTATCGGGCATGCAGGATGCGGCGTTAGACAGCTGTTTGCAAGATGGCGACAAACTTCGGGCTTTGGTGGGGTGGTACAAGGAAAACGCGCAGCGCGACGGCATCCAATCGACGCCGTCTTTCCTGATTGATGGACAGCCTTATAAGAACATGAATTATGAAGAGTTTGCTAAAATCCTTGATGAAAAGCTTTAGTTGGAATGGCTGCGCCCCTTGACGGATTAAAGGTGGTTGAGCTCGCGCGGATTTTGGCCGGCCCTTGGGCCGGGCAAACCCTCGCCGATCTTGGCGCGGAAGTGATCAAGGTGGAAGCCCCAAACGGGGATGACACGCGGCAATGGGGCCCGCCTTTTATTCAGCGTGAAGATGAAGAGACCGCGGCTTATTTCCATTCTTGCAACCGTGGAAAAAGAAGCGTTGTGATTGATTTTCGAACGCCAGAGGGGCAAGCAGATATGCGTCGTCTGGTGCGGGATGCCGATATCCTGATTGAAAATTTTAAAGTCGGCGGATTGGCAAAATACGGGCTCGATTATGCCAGTCTTGCCAAAGAGAATCCGCAGCTGATCTATTGTTCGATCACCGGTTTCGGGCAAACCGGTCCCTATGCGCATCGCGCGGGGTATGATTATATCATTCAGGGGATGTCGGGCTTTATGTCGATCACGGGTGAGCCCGACGGCGCACCGCAGCGCGCGGGAGTGGCGATCACCGATATTTTCACGGGCGTTTACGCCACCACGGCGATCCTTTCGGCGATCCATATGCGGGCGAGCACTGGCCGGGGGCAGCATATCGATATGTCGCTTTTGGATACGGCGGTTTCTGTAATGGCCAATCAGGCACTGAATTATTTATCAACGGGAACTGCGCCGGAAAGAACGGGCAATTATCACCCGAACCTAACGCCTTATCAGGTATTTGACTGCGCCGACGGGCATATCATTATCGCCACGGGTAATGATGGCCAATATCAACGGCTATGCGACCTTTTGGGCCTCGCTGACATGGCTGAGGCGCCAGAGTTTCTAAAAAATTCAGACCGAATTACTAATCGCGATAAAATGGTCTCGCAGCTTATGCAAAAGACAAAAACGTTTTCGAAAGATGCGCTGTTAAGCGCTTGCGAAGCGGCGGGTGTGCCCGCGGGTCCGATTAATGATATGGCACAAGTTTTTGCAGATCCTCAGGTGATCGCGCGGAAAATGCAGATTAATCTTGATGGTATTCCCAGCGTGCGCTCGCCCTTTCAGTTTTCTGAGGCATCGCTGAATCTTACGCGCCCCTCGCCGAGTCTGGGCGAATATGATTGACGCTTAAGCGCGGTTGAGGGCGTTTAAAAGATAGGTCTGCACGGCTTCGAGCTCAGAGATTTCAAGCCGTACGGGCACCGTTAGAATATCGCGTTTGAAAGCCTGCGGCAGGCGCACCGCGTCCTTTTCGGTGGTGACGAGTTGTGCACCAAGCGCCCGCGCCTGATTTTGCAAGCGCTTGAGAAGCGCGGGGGTTAATGTTTGATGATCGCCCAAAGGCTGGGTGCCAACGATAGGGGCGCCAAGGCGCTTTAGCGTTGTAAAAAACTTTTCGGGCTGGCCGATACCGGCAAAGGCAAAATAACGTCCTTCAGACCAGTCCAAGCCGGTTTGAAGCGGGGTAAGCCGGGCTGTGAAATGCCTGCAAGGCACCATAGGTCCCCAGCTTCTGGCGAATATTGTTTGTGCGGCTTGCTCGCCAATTGACAAGAGGATATCGGCGCGGCGCAAACCATTGGGCACCGTTTCGCGCAGCGGTCCAGCCGGAATGCAGCGGCCATTGCCAAAGCCCAATGCGGCATCCACCACTACGATGCTTACAGTTTTTTTGATCGAAGGGTCCTGGAACCCGTCATCCAACAAAATCACGTCGGCACCAGCTTGTTGGGCCGCTTCCACGCCCGCGCTGCGCGATTTTGCAACCCAAGTCGGGGCAAACGCGGCCAAAAGCAATGGCTCGTCGCCGCTTTCTTCTGCGCGGTGTCGCGCCGGATCAACGCGTATGGGTCCTGTAAGCGTGCCGCCATAGCCTTTGCTCAGAACATGCGGGTTTCGCCCCGCCGCTATTAACATGTTCAACAGGGCGATTACGGTGGGCGTTTTGCCCGTGCCACCGGCATTCAAATTGCCAATGCAGATTACAGGGCAGCAAGGTGTAAGCGAGGCCGGGCGCGCCACGCGCCACGCGGTGGCCAGCCCGTAAATCTGACCAAGCGGGGCGAGTATGCGCGCCGAAAATCCGGGACGCTGCGGCGAATTATACCAGAAATTTGGTGCGTGCATATTTTACTTTTAGCTGCCTAATTGATCCAGCGCCAGAGCTGTCAGCGCATCTGTGACTTCTGCGCCTTGTGATACCACGGTCCAAGCGGCGAGGCTGGTTTGCGCAGCTTGCTCTGGACCGCTCATCTGCAACACGGCCGTCGCCAATTCATTTGGATCGTTTACGCGTCGCAGACCGCCTGCTTCGTCTAGCCGGTCATAATCGGCCATATGTGCGCCAACAAATGGCCCAACGATAATAGCGGCGCCCAAGGCCGCCGCCTGATAAGGGCTTTGACCCTGCCCGGTTTCAAATAAGGATTGGCCTAAAAAGCATAAGGGGGCCAAACGAAAACATGATGTCGGGTCAATCTGGGCAGGGATCATGATTACATCAAGATTTTGACCGATCTCTAGACCGGTCTGCCAGAGCGCGGCGTTCAAATCGAATCCCTGCGCAAGGGCGAGGATTTGATCAGCCTCATCGGATGGGTGCAGGGCGATCAGCAACAGCATACGATGGGCTTGCCGCATGACCACGCGCTGGGCTTGCAAGACCGCTTTCAGCTCGCGATCCATCACATTTACGGCCAGCCAGGCAGGGCGCCCGCTGACCAACCCTTTTACAATGGGTGGATCCTCTTCGTGGGTTTCTTCTAAAACATAACCCTGCTGCAAAGGGCCATTAATCTTAATTTTTGACGCCACAACCCCTAATCTGGCCAGCAATGTAGCGGCTTTGGCATCAAGTGCATAATATGTTGAGAATAACCGCACTGCTTTTGCGATTGCCGGTGTGAACAGGGTAAAGCGTCGGGTTTTTAAAGCCTCTGCAGCATCCGCGACCAGCGTCATCTTACAGCCCTCTTTATGCAAGTCGCTTATGATTTTGGGCATCACATCTCCGCCAAGCCATATTAAGCTTTTCGGGTTGAAGCGTTGCACTAGGCTGCGCGCGGTAGAGCCGCTATCATTCGTGACCATTTTCGATGAGAGGCGGGGATGCAGAGTGAGCTGGTGCTTATTGCCCCAAGTATAGGTCAGCAATACTGTAACGTTTTGATGCTTTTGCAGAATCTGTTGTGCCAGATGCGTGGTGGCTCCTAGCATCTCTCGATTGGCGGCGTGCAGCCAGATACAGTTTTGCTTTTGATCGATTAGGCTGTCTGTCTGTTCATCAAGCATCGTTACCGGCCTTTTTGACTTGGTTTGAGACAGTGGTTCGATTGCTTTTTGGCCGGTTCGAAGGAATGAAAAATTATGGCCCGGTTCACCGTGTCTTCTTAGGATATCAGGTTATGATAGAAAGCAAGATGGGTAAAGCGGGCGGCTGGCGCATTCTGCAGGCATAAAAAAAGCCGCTGCAAAAGCGGCGGCTTCCTTTGGTTCTGACTATATTGTGTTTAAAAGCCCAAGCCGTCATATTTCTGTTTAAATTTCGAGACCCGCCCGCCTGTGTCAAGCAAGCGTGCGCTTCCGCCATTCCATGCCGGATGCGCTGAGGGATCAATATCAAGCGCCAATGTGTCGCCCTCTTTGCCCCAAGTTGAACGCATTTGGACGACGGATCCATCTGTCATTTTGACATCGATGAAATGGTAGTCTGGGTGAATATCTTTTCTCATAGACCGGCTCCTTAGCTTTCAGCCGCGGCAGAAGGCGCGCGGTAGTTGGTTTGCTCGGCGATACGGGCTGATTTACCACGGCGCTCGCGCAAGTAATACAGTTTGGCGCGTCTTACTTTACCGCGACGTACAACCGTAATGCTGTCGATATTGGTCGAGAACAGGGGAAAGACCCGCTCAACGCCTTCGCCGAAGGAAATCTTACGCACGGTAAAGGATCCGGCAATACCTTTTCCGTTATTGCGGGCAATGCAGACGCCTTCGTAATTCTGAATTCTGGTTCGTGTGCCTTCTGTTACACGATAGCCAACGCGAATCGTGTCTCCAGCTTTAAAATCGGGAATGCTCTTCCCGAGTGAGGCGATCTGTTCGGCCTCTATCTGAGCGATAATATCCATCGCTATCTCCTTTTTAATACGGTTTTATCCGTTATCTTGTGCGTGCCGCAGAACTCTTGATCTTTGCTCGGGTCCCTATCATTTGATAAGCCCGTCAGAGGGTCCGGTCATCATTGTTTGTGCCATTTGGCCGCGCATCGGTAAGGTGCCAGAGCTCAAAGCGGGCGTGGCGCAGGATGCGAGGCGCGTATAACAGCCATTTGCGGTTAGGATCAAGGGGTAATTCACCGCAGAGTTAGCTGCGAAGAGGTGGTAGGCCTGCCGCTTAGCCCCACAGATCCGTAGAGAGATATTTCAAACCGCTATCGCATATTATAATCGCGATGGTTTCGCCTTTATGCGTGCGTTGCAAAAGCTTGGCGGCGGCCGCCAAATTGGCGCCTGCGGAAAAGCCCGCAAAAACCCCTTCAAGCCGGGCTAAACCGCGTGTCGCCTCTTTGGCGTCATTGCCGGTGACAGTGAGATAGCCATCGATATCGCCAGAGGCAAGCGCGGCGAGTTGTTTCATGGCATAGCCCCCGCCTTGGATTGGATGCTGGGGCTGCGTTGCGCCTTGGCCAGACAGCACCGCAGCGCCATCGGGTTCGACCACGTAGCCTTTACAAGCAGGGTTAAACGCCTTGAGCGCCTGAATTGTACCCGCATAAGTGCCCCCGGATCCAACAAAATCGACAAAGGCATCAAGTTGCCCGCCGCTTTGCTGCCAAAGTTCCGGCCCCGTTGTTGTCAGATGCGCGCCGCGATTTGCCGGATGATGAAATTGGTCTGCGCGAAAGCCGTTGCGCTCTGCCACCAATTGTTCCGCCCTCTCTTCAACCTTTGCTAGATCTGCCCCCGAAACCTGCCCCTGCTGCGCGCCGCGCACTTGATCGACCAAGATGACTTCTGCGCCTAAAGCGCGCATCATTCGCGCCCGCTCTGGCGAATTGCCGCGCGACATAACCGCGACAAAGGGATAGTTTTTAAGCGCGCAAACGATGGCCAAGCCGGTGCCCATATTGCCGCTTGTCAGCTCGATAACGCATTGTCCCGGTTGCAACGCGCCGCTGCTTTCGGCCGCTTCAATAATCGCTTTGGCTGCGCGGTCTTTTTTGGAAAAGCCGGGGTTCAAATAGTCAAGCTTGGCCAGAATGCGCCCGTCAAGTTTGTGATGGGCTACCCATCGGTCCAACCAAATTGCAGGGGTGTTTCCAATCACATTAAGCAAAGAGTGATGCGCCGGGTTTAAGCCTGCCATGCTATGATCCTTTCCGATGAACTTTCGCATCGCAATTTGCCAGAAAAAGCGAATGCGCCCAAATCCGCGTTATCAGTGGCAGTTTAACCTTTTGGATCTTTTTCCCCAAGCGCGTTTTGAAAGGCGGCCCAAAGATCTGGGCGCTTTTCTTTGGTCACCTGATGCGACATCTCCTGCCGCCATTTGGCAATATTGATATGATGTCCTGATTGCAAAACATCGGGAATACTGCGGCCGTTCCAAAGCGCTGGCCTCGTATAATGCGGATGCTCTAGCAAGCCCGCCATATGGCTTTCTTCGGCGATGGAGGCCTCATTGCCCAAAATATCGGGTAAGAGGCGCACCGTCGCATCGATCATCGCTTGAGCGGCGATTTCACCACCGGTCAAGACAAAATCGCCCAGTGAAATCTCTTCCAGCTGGTAATGATCAATCACCCGCTGATCAATGCCCTCAAAGCGCCCGCATAGCATCGTTACACCGCCAGCATTTGCCCAAGCGCGGGCCTTTGCTTGCGTAAACGGCGTTCCGCGCGGCGACAGGCAGACCATCGGCAATGGCGTTTTCTGTTGAGCCAGTGCCCGATCAAGCGCTGCGCCCGCAACATTGGGTTTCAGCACCATGCCCGCGCCGCCGCCAGCGGGCGTATCATCGACATTTCTATGCTTGCCTTCCCCAAACAGGCGCAAATCAATCGTATCGAGCGCCCATTTGCCGTCTTTTAACGCGCGGCCGGTCAGACTCTCCCCCAAAACGCCCGGAAAGGCTTCGGGAAAGAGCGTGAGAATTTGCGCTGTCCAAACGCCGGCAAGCTGCGGCGATTGGGTCATCAAGGCGCGCGGTTGCGAATTTGCACTGATGGATTTACGCCCGTGGGATTTGCTTTGCTGGCTCATGGTAAATCCGGCAAAAGTCCATCGGGTGGATCGATGATAATCTTGCCTTTTGCCAGATCAACGGTGGGCACCGCAGCGCGGGTGAAGGGCAGCAAGATGCTGGCTTTCAAATTGGGGCCTTGAATTTCAAGTAAATCGCTGGCGCCGTGGTTCTGTACGGTAATAACACGGCCCCAATCTTGACCGCCACTGTCAAAGACGTGCAAGCCTTCCAGATCGGCGTGATAAAACTCGTCATCGGGCAAGCTGGGCAGGCGGTCTCTTGGAACGAATAGTTTCACCCCCTTCAGCGCATCAGCCTGCTCTTTGCTGGTAATGCCGGATAGACGGCCGGTGAGGGCATTTTTGGTTCGCCCCGTCAGATGGACGGTGAAGCTCTGCGCGTTGTCTTGCGTTGCCAGCGGGGCATAGTCTTCCAAAGCGCTGGGGATAGCGGTGAAACTTTTCAGGCGCACGTCGCCATGCACGCCAAAGGCACCGGCGATTGCGGCCACGCAAATCATGTGTTCGGGCATTGATTACCTTTCACAAAAACCACTTTCCATATCACCACCAACGTGTTCGCAACGGGCTTTGATCTCACCCCGCTCGTATAGAATGCCAGCAACGAAGGCAATTCCAAGTAAAATCAGCAATCGAAAAGGACGAAAAAGCATCAGATATCTATGCGATCGAAAATTGGGCCATTTTTTCGCTCATGTGGGCATCAGAACTGGGTTAAAAGACGGTGGTGAAGCCTGATCTGACAAGAGAGTGACGCAAATGGGTGTTGCCCTGCCCATAATGAAGTTCATGGACAAGGCCGTGAAATAGAGGCGCCTAAAAAAAGGCTGCTCGATTTAGCTTTCTACAGCCTCAGCTGCAGGGGCCTCACTGCTGTCTTCTGCTGGGGCTTCCGCCTCATCAACGGGCGCTTCTTCCTCTTCTACTGCGGCGCTTGCCTCTGCGGCTTTTGCAGCTTTTTCTTCCGCACGATCCTGCATTTTCTTACCAGGGACCGCTTTTTTCGGGTTGTTGCGCTCTTTCTTTTCAATCACGCCGGCAGCTTCCAACATTCTTGATACGCGATCGGTGACCTGCGCGCCTTCGCTCATCCAATACTGAACCCGCTCTAGGTTCATTTTCACGCGGTCTTCGTTGTCTTTTGGCAGCAACGGGTTATATGTGCCCAGTTTTTCAACATAGCGGCCATCGCGTGGCATACGGCTATCAGCCGCGACAATGCGATAAAATGGGCGCTTTTTGCTGCCACCACGGGCAAGACGGATTTTCATAGCCATTTGATATTCTCCTTTAGAATGGCGGTTGGGGCAGAGCCCCTAGGATTGGTGTTCTTGGTGATGTCGGATGACTTCCTGAATAACAAAATTCAGAAATTTCTTGGCAAATTGCGGGTCGAGATCGGCCTGCACAGCCAAATCCTCAAGCCTTGCAATCTGCGCGGCCTCGCGCGTTGGATCTGAGGGGGGCAAGTCATGCTCGGCCTTTAATGTACCTACGGCTTGGGTGTGCTTGAAACGTTCGCCCAGCGTATAGATTAAGATAGCATCAAGCCGGTCGATACTTTGGCGATGTTCTTTCAGAACAGTGGCGGCTAATGTGACTTTATCGGTCATTCGGGTCTCCACAGATTGCGCATAGAAATCCGAAACCGGTATATCGGCCAGATTGGAACGATATATTTCGGCATCAAATCAGCGCCTCGGGGCTAGGATGGCGGTAGAGCATGTCTTCCCCCATATTCGAGTTGTAATATTTGCGCTCAAAAAAAGCGCCCATGCGTTTGGCCAATGCGATAGAGCGTTCATTGCCGGGCACAATATTGCTGGTCAAAGTGGTGAAGCCGAGATTTTCATAAGCCCAGAGGCGGGCCCGGCAGGCCGCTTCATAGGCGATACCACGCCCCTCAAAGCCCTCAAAAACCACCCAGCCAAGTTCTGGCTCGGGCCAGGTTTCGGGGTTCCAGATGCCGCTGATACCGGCAATCTCGCCGGCTTTGGTTTCAATCGTAAAATAGCCATAGCCGTGAATATGCCAATGCCCCACATTCAGCGCAAACCAGCGCCATGCTGCGCCGCGTTCGGGCAGATGTCCAAACCCTCTGGAGCGGCGTTCATCTTGCAGGAAGGCAATTATCGGCTCGGCATCCTGCAATTCAGGTCCGCGCAGGATAAGCTCTTCGCTGTGCAGGCGAGGGGCGTTGGTCAGAGGCATGTTGATGCTCCTGCTCGGGCGGTAATTGCGGTTTGAGCTTGCGGGGCAGGCAGGGCTGGGTTTGAATATTTGTAAAATGAGTAGCTTCCCGACTGCGGATTTTCAAAAGCCGGAAGACGTGCCAATAAACGGGACGGGATCGCAAAAATCATTTCTTTTTCCCGAAGCCCGAGAGGCCGGGGGGCAAGGCGCCGCCCCCCAAACCGGGCAGTCCGCCGGGCATTTTCCCAAGACCGGCACCTCCCATTTGTTTTGCTGCGGCTTCCAAAGCTTTGGGGTCCATTTGGCTGGGATCCATACCGGGCGGCATTCCGCCTTTTCCAAACATGCCCCGCATCGCCTGCTTTAGCATGCCACCTTTGCCCATCTTGCCCATTTTTTTCATCATATCGCCCATTTGGCGCTGCATCTTGAGCAGTTTGTTCAATTCGCTCACTTCCAGACCCGCGCCGGCGGCAATTCGTTTTTTGCGGCTGGCTTGGAGAATTTGGGGATTGGCGCGTTCTTTTTTGGTCATGGATTTGATCAGCGCGATTTGCCGCTTGAACACTTTATCATCCATACCCGCTTCGCTGGCCTGCTTGGCCATTTTGCCCATGCCCGGCATCATGCCCATGATGCTTTCGATGCCGCCCATTTTCATCATTTGTTCGAGCTGGGATTTCATATCATTCATGTTGAATTGGCCCTTTTGGAACCGTTTCATCATGCGCTCGGCTTGTTCAGCCTCGATCGTTTCTTGGGCTTTTTCCACCAGCGCGACGATATCGCCCATGCCCAGAATGCGGCCCGCAACCCGTTCGGGTTCGAACAGCTCTAGCGCCTCCATTTTCTCACCTAAGCCCACAAACCGGATTGGTTTGCCGGTAACGGCGCGCATAGAAAGCGCGGCGCCGCCGCGGCCATCGCCATCCATGCGGGTCAATACAACGCCCGTGACGCCAATTTTATCATCAAATTCGGTGGCCACGTTCACAGCGTCTTGACCGGTTAAGCCATCGACAACCAATAATGTTTCGCGCGGCTGGGCAACATCGCGCACCGCGGCGGCTTGCGCGATCAATTCCTGATCGATATGCAACCGGCCTGCTGTGTCCAATATGTAAACGTCATAGCCACCTAAACTGGCTTGTGTTTTAGCGCGTTTGGCGATTTTTACAGGATCTTCGCCCTTTACAATCGGCAATGTGTCGACACCGATTTGCCGGCCTAAAATCTGCAATTGTTCCATCGCCGCGGGGCGGTTGACATCGAGCGACGCCATCAAAATGCGCTTGCCGTCTTTCTCTTTCAAACGCTTTGCGAGTTTTGCCGTTGTGGTCGTTTTGCCCGAGCCTTGCAACCCCACCATTAAAATCGGGGCTGGCGCGCTGTCAATTTTCAACGCACCGGGATCTTCGCTTCCGGCCAGCACGTGAACCAGTTCATCATGAACGATTTTTACGACTTGCTGGCCCGGCGTCACCGATTTTGTGACCGATTGCCCGGTGGCCTTTTCTTGGACGGCTTTCACAAAGTCACGCGCGATGCCCAACGAAACATCCGCTTCAAGCAGGGCAACCCTAACCTCGCGCAATGCAGTTTTAACGTCGTCTTCTGACAACGCACCCTGTTTGGTCAGCCGATCGAAAACACCAGAGAGGCGTTCGGACAGGTTTTCAAACATTGCGCGCTCCTTCATTGCTGCGCGGCTCAGGCCGGTCCTTTTACGTGTTCTAAAACCAAAATTGCCCCCGTGGGCGAAACCTCGCTGACGGGGGGCGATCCTGAACAAGCCTTGGACCGGAAGTATACCGCTTCCTATAAGTTGGGAGGGCATTAATCGTTAAATGCCGCAGTGTCAACCAAAGCTGCAGGTTGCGCATGAAGAGCAAACAAATTTTAGGCAAATCAAGATGCAGTTGGTGGATGGCCGACAATGCGCCTTTTTCCAAGCGTCAAAAATCGCTTGTGGGCAATTCTGATTTGAGAAACTGTTCGAACTGGTCAAGATCTACCGCGTCAAACTGCCCAAACCCTTGCAACCATATACTGGCAGCGCGCAGCGCATCTGGTTCAAGTTTGCACCATTTCACCCGGCCGCGTTTTTCTTGGCTTATCAACCCAGCGCGCGTTAAAATAGCCAAATGTTTGGATACGGCCGCCAAAGATATCGCGAAAGGTTCGGCGACATCGCTCACTGCCATGTCATCTTCGAGCAAAAGCGTTAGAATGCTGCGCCGCGTGGCATCCGCCATCGCTGCAAAGATCAAATCAATTTGTTGGTCCATACGCCTATTTAAAAGTTGCTGGTTAGGATCGTCAACCAAATGGTTGAATATGCAAAATCCATGTTTTTAGGCATTTTTCATTCAAAGTAGGCTCGCTAGGTGATGCGGGCTAAAAATAAAAATATGAATAATCAGTAGTTTAATGGCTATTTTCGGGCTTGAATCAGGCGGTTGACTCGGCGCTGCACCCAGACTACACCCAGCGGGAATTCTGCTGGAGTGCGAAGGTGACTGGCCCCGATGAGAAAGATCCGCTTGAAGCGCTGACGGCGCGTATAGAGGCGGCAAAATCGGGGAATAAACCGGAGAAGAAGGCAGAAGATCATCACAAGGCCGCGCAGCTTGCATGGCGAATGGTGATTGAGTTGGTGGCCGGTCTTGGGATTGGTTTTGGTATTGGGTACGGGCTGGATGTTCTAGTTGGAACGATGCCCGTGTTCTTGGTAGGTTTTACGATGTTGGGTTTCGTAGCCGGAGTGCGCACGATGTTGCGATCTGCAAAGGAAATCCAGGAAAAGCAGATGGCCGAATTGGCCAAAGATGAAGAAGAGGATTGATCGTGGCAAGCGAAGCGCAAAGTGAAGGCTCTGGTCTGGCGTTCCATCCGATGGATCAGTTTGTTGTGCAACCATTGTTTGCGGGCAATGAGGTGCATTGGTACACCATCACAAACGTAACCTTATGGATGGCTTTGACCGTGGTTGCGGTTTTGGCGATTATGGTTTTTGGCACCTCGCATCGCGGAATCGTCCCCAGCCGTAGCCAGTCAATCGGTGAATTGGCCTACGGGTTTGTCTATAAAATGGTTGAGGATGTCGCCGGAAAAGACGCGGTTGGTTATTTTCCCTACATTATGACGCTCTTTATGTTTATTGTGTGCGCCAACTTTTTGGGGTTGCTGCCGATGTCCTTTACGACCACATCGCACATTGCGGTGACAGCGGTCATGGCGATGGCGGTATTTCTGGCCGTAACCATCATTGGGTTTGTCAAGAATGGCGCGTCTTTCCTGTCGCTGTTTTGGATTTCTTCGGCGCCTTTGCCGTTGCGGCCGGTTTTGGCGCTGATCGAAATCATTTCGTATTTTGTGCGCCCTGTGAGCCATTCGATCCGACTGGCTGGCAACATGATGGCGGGGCACGCCGTGATAAAGGTTTTTGCAGCATTTGCCGGTATAGCCGCGATAGCGCCATTATCAGTGCTTGCCATTACGGCCATTTACGCGCTCGAGGTTTTGGTCTCATTCATCCAAGCCTATGTGTTCGCGATTTTGACATGCGTTTATCTGAAAGACGCACTTCACCCCCATCACTAATTTTTAACAACGAACCAAAATAAACACGAAGGAGAGAGCCATGGAAGGCGATATCGTACAAATGGGTGCTTACATTGGAGCCGGGCTTGCCTGTACAGGCATGGGCGGAGCCGCAGTCGGTGTTGGGCATGTAGTCGGAAACTTTCTGGCGGGTGCCTTGAGAAACCCATCAGCTGCAGCGGGGCAAACAGCCACGATGTTTATCGGTATCGCGTTTGCCGAAGCATTGGGTATTTTCTCATTCCTCGTTGCTTTGCTGTTGATGTTTGCTGTTTAAGCACACGACGCAAGAACCTAAGAGCGGGATGAACGCGAGGCGCGTTCATCCTATTGGTTTCGCGTAGGACGGAGAACGAGATGGCATCATCTACCACCACTGCCGCATCCAAAGCTGTCGAGGCATCCGAGGGCGGTTTGCCCCAACTGGATTTCTCAACATTTGGAAACCAGATTTTTTGGCTTCTGGTCACTTTAATTGTCATTTACCTGATCCTATCGAAGCTTGCTTTGCCACGGATCGCGGCCGTATTGGCCGAACGTCAAGGAACGGTCAGCCACGACGTTGCGATGGCAGAGGAACTGAAAGAAAAAGCAGTCTCAGCCGAAGCCGCTTATAATAAAGCTTTGAATGATGCGCGGTCTGAGGCAGCGCGGATTGTTGAGGCAACCAAAGCCGAAATCAAAGCAGAGCTTGATGCGGCGATTGCAACGGCCGATGCGCAAATTTCTGAAAAGGCAAAAGCCGGAGAAGAGGCGATCGCCGAAATTCGCAGCAATGCCCTTGCCAGTGTCAAGGAAGTCGCCGCGGCAACGACCGCCGATTTGGTCGTGGCATTGGGCGGCAAGTGCGATACGAAAGCCGTTACTGCTGCTGTGAAGCAAGAGATGAAGGGTTAAGAACATGCGTTATATTACACCTCTTCTCTTTGCGGTTCTGTCGAGCCCAGCTTGGGCTGCCTCTGGCCCGTTTGTGTCGTTGAAAAATACCAATTTCATCGTTTTATTGGCGTTTATTCTGTTCATTGCGGTTTTGATTTATCTCAAAGTTCCCGCGATGATCGGGAAATTGCTGGATCAACGCGCCGAAGGCATTCAAGCTGACTTGGATCAAGCGCGTCTGTTGCGCGAAGAAGCCCAAGGAATTTTGGCCGAATATGAGCGGAAGCAAAAAGAGGTTCAAGAACAGGCTGATCGTATTGTAGAAGCAGCCCGGGCAGAAGCTGCAAGCGCCGCTGAACAAGGCAAAGCGGACCTGCAAGCGTCAATTGAGCGGCGTCTGGCCGCTGCTGAGGATCGGATCACATCTGCGCAGGCTGCGGCCGAGCGGGAAGTGCGCGATCAAGCGGTCAGCGTGGCAATCGCGGCGGCGCGCGGTTTGATTGCTGAGCAGATGAGCGCGGCGCAAGCTAATAAATTGATCGATGGATCAATTGCGGAAGTCGGACAAAAGCTCCACTGATACGTTTTTAAGCTTCAAAATATGAAAAAGCCCGAAGCGCCTCTTCGGGCTTTTTTGCTTTTAAAAGCGTTTATGCGCTGAACAATCGCGCGCTTGTACAGCGCCAAGGCGCTGCCCGTGGGATCCAACGATAGGAGGCCGGCGCCCGGGAAAAGCCATTTGCGCTATGAAAGGTGCAGGAAGCTGGCTTTGTCTTGATGACGTCGCCTTTATAGTAAGGTCTAACGCTCCGACATTCTCCGCAAGCGCTTTTTGCAACCTTCAGCGCGGGTTAAGGCTGTCGTTCAACCTACCTTTGCAAGCTGGCCAACTTTGGGGATAGCGCGTGTTTTAAACTGCTGTGGCAGTCAGGCCCCCATAGTCAACTATCACGAGCTGATCTTATGCTTTAATCAAGATGTTATGCCCAACCTGCCCGATCAATAAATAACCCAGATGCGGGCATCCCAACAGCGGCGAAACCGGCGCTACATTTGGAGTTTGGGTTCCGGAACTATCGTTTTCCGTAATATAATCCAACAACATGTTCCGCCTGAGCAAAGAACAGCCAACGTGAGGTGAAAACACCCGCGATATGGGTTGCCACGGCGCCAAGCGCGAGCCAGTGGTTAAAGGGTAGCGATAGAAATAAGGTTGGCGTACCAATCATCAAAATAAGCGCGATGACGCGTAGCTTTGCGGCATGTTTGCGGCCCACGATATGGACAAATTCTCGGAGCAGATAATTGGTGCCGGTATGGGGTGGTTCAAAGGCTTTGACCGTTCCCATGGCACCCAACCCCGTGGCGCTGGCCATGTCGGTACCAGAGCGGGCCAAAGCTTGATCGCCGTTGATCCAATACACGATCTGAACGATACCGGCAGAAATTAACATTAAAAGCGCCGTATCCACAGATCCAGACAGGATCGCCCCTCCGGTTAAAGCCAGTGTGATAAACAGCAATGGCGTGAGAGCGGTGTTCCAGCGGGGTACAGTTTTTAATTGCGCATAAATCATCGCCGTTGAAAACACGGTGGCCAAGGATAAGGCCGAACCGATCGCGCCCAATATGCCCCAGCGCGTATCAAGAAACACCAAACCTGCGCCGTAAACGGCCATCACGAACAAAGAGGCGACTGCCAGCCACGCTTCGCGGCTCAACCAGCTGCTGCGCCATTGCGAAAAGGCTTTTATTGCGCGTTCGGGGCGCCCCAAATGGAATGTTGAGGAAATCAAACCGCCAATCGCCAGCAGATAAGCGATTGCAAAGAAGACAAAGGCCACCACTCCAGAAGTATCAGGCAGGCCAAGCCCTAAAAAGACCAAAAGCCCAAAGCCAAGGCCCGTCAGCGACGTGAAAATAATTACGGAAGGCGCTGGATGCATCAGATTTTCTCCAAAGTTTTATCGAGCCAAGCCATAAAGCCCGTGGTCTCTTTTGCCACGGGCTCTAAGAACGGGGCCAAAATATCAATTTCTTCCATCGTATCTTTTGGCCGCGGTGGCAGATATTTATTCACCGGCTTTGTTCCTTGTTCGGGCATTAAATCCATACCGCCGCGCGCCGAGCTCAGCTGGCTTACATGGCTGTTGGGATCGGCGAAATCACCAAAATGCCGGGCGCCTGCAGGGCAGGTGCGCACGCAAGCGGGTTCGCGATCTTCTTCGGGTAGGTTTTCATTATAAATCCGATCCACGCAGAGCGTACATTTCTTCATGATGCCAGCGGCCGCATCCAATTCGCGCGCGCCATAGGGGCAGGCCCAAGCGCAAAGGCCGCAGCCGATACAATCGCTTTCATTCACCAAGACAATGCCGTCTTCAACGCGCTTGTAGCTGGCACCTGTCGGGCAGACTGTAACGCAAGGGGCGTCTTCGCAATGCAGGCAGGATTTTGGAAAATGTACCAATTGCGCGGCGCCCCCCTGTTCGGGTTGCATTTCGTAGCTATGGACGCGATTCAAAAAGGTACCGCTTGGATTGCCGCCATAGGCATCTTGATCACTGAGCGGGGCGCCATAATTTTCAGTGTTCCAGCCTTTGCAGCTGATCACGCAGGCATGGCAGCCAACGCATGTATCAAGATCAATCACAAGCCCCAGCTTGCGGTTGGTTTGCGTGGGTAAGGTTGTCATTCTCCCACCTTCCATTCTAGATTTTTCGGTCCTTGCTGAACAGGAGAGTTCAGTGTGGGTAAAGCCGGTTGACTTTCACTTGGTGGCGGTGCTTTTTCAATTTTCACGCGCAAATCGAACCATGCGGCTTGCCCCGTGATCGGGTCTGAATTGGCCCATCGCAAACCATCGCCCTTGGGGGGCAATAGCTCGTGAATCAGATGGTTGAGCAAAAACCCTTTGGTGGCTTCGGGGGCTTTTTCATCCAGAGCCCAGGCCCCTTTGCGCTTGCCAATCGCGTTCCATGTCCAGACGGTATTTTCGTTTAACGCGGCCATTTCCATCACCGGGACGGTAATACTGCCATGGACTGAGCTTACTTTTGCCCATGCGCCATCAACCAAGTTATGTTCTTGCATCAATTTGCTCGGCACATATAGCGGGTTCATCCCATGGATCTGCCTTAACCAGGCATTTTGCGTGCCCCAGCTATGATACATCGCCATTGGGCGCTGGGTTAAGGCATGGATCGGATATTCTGTCAGGTCGATATGTGAATCCTCTGCGGGCGCGTACCAAATTGGCAGGGGATCCAGCGTTTCTTTGATCCGATCGCGCAGATGCTCTGGCGGTTGTCTGTCGCCATGGCCTTCTGCCGCGCGTTGGAATTTACGCATTGGCTCGACATAGAGTTGAAATAAATAGGGTTGTGGGCTGTCAATAAGGCCCATTTTCATAGCCCAATCCTGATAGGCGCTGTTCCAGGGCTTATAGTAATTGGCACCTTCGGGAACATGTTCGACGAAAAAGCCGCCATTTTCGATATAGCGCTCAAGCTGTTTGGGATTTGGCGCGCCGCGCCCGGCATCGCTGCCATCTCCGCGAAAGCCCGCCAATGGGCCAATGCCCGGTTTGCGCTCATGCGATACGATGTAATCTGCATAATCGGCATATTTCTGGCTGCCATCCTCATTCACAAAGCCTGGTAAATCCAGTTTTGCGCCAAGCTCGCAAAGCACGGATTGGAAGCCGCGCACATCGCGGTCCGGCTCGATCACCGGCCAACGGATTGCATCTGCCAATCCGTCGGCTTCACAAATCGGGCGGTCAAGCAAGCTGATGCAATCATGGCGCTCTAGATAAGTGGCATCGGGCAGGATCAGATCGGCATAGGCAACCATTTCAGAAGAATACGCATCCGAATAAATGATCCTGGGGATCACATAATCGCCGTTTTCATCCTGATCGGTAAGCATATCGATCACGCCACGGGTGTTCATCGAGCTGTTCCAGGACATATTGGCCATATACATGAACAAAGTGTCGATCTTATAGGGATCTCCGGCATGCGCGTTGGAAATCACCATATGCATCAAACCATGCGCGGACATTGGGTTTTCCCAGGTGAAAGCCTTATCAATCCGCGCCGGGCTGCCATCGTCTTTCAAACAAAGATCTTCTGGCCCATGCACAAAACCCAGATGCGGACCGTCAAGCGGTGCACCCGGAGTGGTTTTGCAATGCGGCTTTGGATGGATTGTTGCCGGCTTTGGATAGGGAGGTTTAAAGCGAAAGCCGCCCGGGGCTTCGACGCTGCCTAGAATGATCTGCAAAATATGCAGCGCACGGCATGTTTGAAACCCGTTCGAATGCGCCGAAATCCCGCGCATCGCGTGGAAACTGACGGGCCGCCCGGTCATTTTTGTATGGGTTTCACCGCGAAAATCGGTCCATTCTTGATCCAGCTCAATGGCTTCGTCAAAGGCCACCCGCGCCAGCTCATTCGCGATAGCACGAATTTTACCAGCTGGGATACCGACGTCTTTGGCCACCGCTTCGGGGGCATATTGCGGGTCAAGATAGCGTTCGATCATTGCATGAAAAACCGTCCGATGCGTGGTGCCGCCAATACGGCGGCTGCTGTTCAAATCGGGTTTCACGCCTTTTTGATCGAAGGGGGCGGGTTTTTTGGTGCTGCGATCAATGACCAGTTCTTTGCCATTTTCATCGCGCATCAAAAGCCCGGTTTCCGCATCCAGCAGAACCGGCGCATTTGTATATTGTGACAGATAATGCAGATCGATTCTGCCGGCTTTTAACAGCTCATGGATTAACGATAGGATGAACAACCCATCCGTGCCCGGGGTAATGCCCACCCATTCATCGGCAACAGCGTTATAGCCGGTGCGGATGGGATTAACGCCAATCACCTTGGCGCCGCGTTCTTTCAACTTGCCAAGGCCCATTTTGATTGGATTGCTGTCATGATCTTCAGCCACGCCAAAGAGCATAAACAATTTGGTATGGTCCCAATCTGGTTGACCAAACTCCCAAAACGCGCCGCCCATCGTATAGATGCCCGCAGCCGCCATATTAACGCTGCAAAAGCCGCCATGGGCAGCATAATTCGGGGTGCCAAAATTTTGAGCCCAGAAACTGGTAAAGCTTTGCGATTGATCACGGCCCGTAAAAAAGGCCAATTTTTCGGGATTTTCGTCGCGGATTGGCTTGAGCCAGCCCGCTGCCATATCGAGCGCCTCATCCCAGCTGATTTCCTCAAACTGGCCAGAACCGCGGGGTCCAACCCGTTTGAGCGGCGCGTTTAAGCGAGACGGGGCATTGACCTGCATAATGCCGGCACTGCCTTTGGCGCATAAAACGCCTTTGTTCACAGGGTGGTCACGATTGCCCTCGATATAGGCAACTTTCCCCTCTTTCATATGAACATTGATGCCGCAACGGCACGCGCACATATAACAGGTGGTTTTCCGTATTTCGTCTGAGACTTTTGGCGATGTGTCCAGATATGGTTGGTCTTTCATGTGACGCTTTCCTGATTTTACGCGATGAGTCTCACCAATCCTGCGCCTGACAAGATGATCAACAGAGTCAAACAAAAGGGTCGGTAAAAATGTTCCCACTTCGGGATAAAGAATTTCGTTCCAAGATGCACCCCGATTATTGCCGGAACAATAAAAAATATACCGCGAAACACGGCGATTTGGGTCATGACATCAAATAAAAAATAATTTGCCACGCTGAGGCCGCTGCTGAGCAGCAAAAATAAGATAACCGTTGCGCGCATGGTTGCGGGCGAGCCTTTGAAAGACAGCATGAAAATTGCGACCACCATGCCCCCCACGCTGGCCAAACCTGTGCCCAAACCAGCGCCGATTCCAGCAAAAACCGTTCCAAGGGGTCTGTGCAAAGCTTCAAGGCGCAGACCCATCAGCAGCAGCGTCGCAAGAACCATGATCAGCAATAAGGCGATATTCTGCGACAGCGCTACCGGCACATTTGTGGTGAGAACCAGACCCAAAGGCAGCCCAATCAATGTACCAATTGAAAGCAGTAAAACAGTTTTTTTCGCGCATTATACCAATTGCCTCGAATTAAAAGCGCGCTGGCTGCAATCTCCAGCCACCAACATAAAGGGATCAATTCGACCGGTGGGATAAAGCTTGCTGCAGAGGCCATGGCCACAGCCGAAAGCGCAAAACCAGAGAAGCCGCGCACCAGTCCTGCGGCAAAACAAATCAACGCCAGCGTGATTATATCTGACTTTGTAAGGGCCAGCGCGCTGCTTAAGGTTTCAAACATTTAAGCGTCTGACCTTACGAAGCTGGCAAGCCCCTCAAAACGTTGATATGATGAAGTTCTATCGATCATCGAGGCTCACATAGTCGCGCATTTCGGGGCCATTATACAAGGTAAGTGGGCGAATTAATATATTTCCCCGCAATTGCTCAACGCATTGGATTATCCATCCTGGCATGCGGCCAATGGCAAAAATTGGAACGTAAAGATCCATCGGAATACCGTGCAACTGGTAAATCACGCCTGAATAGAAATCGACATTCACGTTTAGGCCATGGCGTGCATAGGGTTTCATCGCGCCAACCACGCTTTGCAATATTTCATACCATTCCGGAGCGCCCATTTCTTCGCCCAATTTACGCACACCTTCGCGCATGTGACGCGCGCGCGGATCCTCGGCGCGATAAACGCGGTGGCCAAATCCGGTCACCGGCTCACGTTTGCCGCGTTTCTCTTTAACATAAGCGGCCGCATTCTCAGGCGTGCCAATTTCCTGCACCATTTTCATCACATCTTCTGCCGCGCCGCCATGCGCCGGCCCCGCCAGTGTGGAAAGCGCAGTGACGATGGCGCCATGCAAATTGGCTTCGGTTCCGATCGTGACGCGGGCGGCGAAGCTGCTGGCATTGCTGCCATGCTCAGCATGGAGGATGAAATCGACATCCGCCAATCTCGCCGCGTCTTCAGACGGCACTTCCCCCTTCAACATCCATAACCAATTGGCGGCGTGGCTCAGCGTTGGATCTGCCGCGATGGGTTGGCGCCCGTTGCGGATATTTTCATGCGCGGCGATGATCATCGGCACTTGTGAGGTCAGGCGGATACCATTTTCGATAAAATCTTCCTCGCTGACATTTTGGCTGTCGGGCTCTAACGCGGCCAAGCTTGAAACGGCGGTGCGCAACACATCCATCGGGTGCCCGGCGCTGGCGGCTTTGATGATGTCATATACTGCGGGGGGCAATTGGCGCGCCGCTTTCAATTTATGATCAAACTCTGCCAGTTGGGGCGGTGTCGGCAATTCCCCATAGATCAAAAGATAGCTGACCTCTTCAAATGTGGATTTGGTGGCCAAATCATGGATCGAATAACCGCGGTAACTGAGCTCGCCCTTCGCGCCGTCAATATGGCTCACGCCAGATCTTTCAAAATAAATACTTTTTAGACCACGGTTGATCTTGACGTCTGTGCTCATTTTAGGCTCCTTGCTCGACAGATGGAGGTCATCATGTCGGTTCTTGAAAATATATTTGACCGCGCGAAAGCGCGTGCCGCGCGGGTGGTGTTGCCGGAAATAGAAGATCCGCGGATTGCCGAAGCGGCGCAACAGCTGCGCGCAAAAGGGCTGGCGGATCCGGTTCCACTAAGCCCAGTAAGCGATGCGATGGTCGCGGGTTTGGTTGAACGCCGCGGGCTTAAAGAGGCGATTGCGAGGCGCATGTTGGCCAAGCCGATGTTCAGGGCTGCCGCGATGGTGGCCTCGGGGGCGGCGGACGCGATGGTGGCTGGCGCTGACAGTCCAACAAAACGGGTGATTGAAGCGGCCAGCATTGTGATCGGGCTGCGCCCTGGCGTGCGCACGCCTTCTTCATTCTTTCTGATGCTTTTCCCTGATGGCCGCGATATGATTTTTGCCGATTGCGCGGTGAACCTAGCGCCTGATGCGGGGCAATTGGCGGATATTGCGCGTGCTTCTGAACACTCGGCTAAGGCTTTGCTGGATCGCGTTGATATGGCGTTGCTCTCGTTTTCAACGGGTAAATCGGGCAGCGGAGAAAGCGTTGATATGGTTGCCGCTGCCGCCCAGGAAACGGGTTTCTTGGGCCCAATCCAAGCCGATGCGGCGTTAAACCCTGCGATTGCAGCGAAAAAATCATTGGGCCAAGGGCAGGCCAATGTATTGATTTTTCCCGATCTTAATGCTGGCAATATTGCATATAAATTGGCCCAAGAACTGGCCGGCGCGCAGGCGATTGGGCCAATGTTACAAGGGTTTTCAAAGCCGGTTTGTGATCTTAGTCGCGGGGCCAGCGTGTCGGATATTGTAGCCGCAACGGCGGTGACTGTGGCGCTGGGGTAAAACATCTATTGCGCCTGAATCAGCGCCAGTGCATCTGCCGCGATGGTTTCTTCTTCTCTGGCGGGTACAACCCATATTGATACTTTTGAACTTTCCGCCTGCAAGCGTGGCTTGTGGCTGTGATTGGCATCTGGATTCATCCGAACGCCAGCCCATTCCAAACCCCGCAAAATACGCGCGCGGACCCCGAGAGCGTTTTCACCAATCCCGCCGGTGAAAGCAATCGCATCAAGCCCCTCCATGGCCGCGATTAAGGATCCGGCATGGCGCAAAGACCAATAGCAGAAATGTTCGATGGCAAAGGCACTGTCAGCGCTTGGATCCAGCATCAAATTGCGCATATCTGATTTGCCGCCCGACAATCCAAGTAAGCCGCTTTCATGGTTCAGAATCGCTTTGGTTCGCAAAAGGCCATTATCTTCCACCAGGCGCAAAACCGCATTTGCATCGATCCCGCCTGAGCGGGTGCCCATGGTCAAGCCATCGAGCGGTGAATATCCCATTGTGGTGGCAACAGACTGGCCGTTTTTAATCGCGCAGAGGCTGGCACCATTGCCCAAATGAAAGGCCAGTAAACGCGAGGGAAGCTTTTCCCCTGATATATGCGGCAACTGACGCACCAATGAGGAAAAGGACAGCCCGTGAAACCCGTAGCGCCGGATGCCTTTGGTTTCGATCATGCGGGGAATCGCATAGCGCGTGGCGACTTCGGGGTTGCTTGCGTGGAACGAGGTGTCAAAGCTGGCATATTGGGGCAGGTCAGGCGCCAGTTCGGCCAAGGTGTTAATGGCGGCCAGATTATGGGGGTTGTGCAAAGGTGCAAGAGGTGTGCAATTGCCGATTTCAACGCGGATATCCGGGGTAAGGCGCACCGGTGCGGTCAGCTTGCGCCCGCCGTGAACCACCCGGTGCGCTGCCGCCGAAAATCGCTCTAAACCGTAATGATGTTCCGCCAAGGACGATAAGATACCGCTGAGCGCCGATTTGTGATCGATGAAGGGTATCGCGCGCGATTGATCGGCGATCTTAATCGTTGAGGCCCCACCGATCCCTTCAACAATGCCACCAATTTCTTGCCGAAGATCGGTATCAAAAACGGCGAATTTAATCGAAGAAGAACCCGCGTTCAAAACCAAGATCAAAGCGGTGTCTTTGGCTTTCGGCATGATCTGCTTCCTCTCAATAAAACGGCTCTCCGCCGGTGGAATTTGGTGCATGCCAAATCAGCCCATCGGCGAAAATTTTATCACAAAGGCCGGAGACGCCCCGCTGGGGGCGTTTCCTTTGATTTAGACGGTTTGTGGTCGCATATCCGAGGCGCTAATGCCCGCAACCGCAACCGGTTTCTTCATCGCATCGCGGCGGAACGGTTCGCCCAGCTCTTGGTTGATCATGGCTTCAATCAGGGTGGTTTTGCCATGTTTCATTTGATCCTCAATCGCCTTGTTCAATGCGTCGCGCAACTCATCCATCGTATGGGCTTGAACGCCTTGCAGAGCGCATGCTTGCGCGATGCCGGCATAAGACACTTGCGTATCAAGCTCGGTTCCCACGAAGTTATCTTCGTACCATAAGGTTGAGTTACGCTTTTCCGCGCCCCATTGATAATTCCGGAAAACGATCATGGTGACGGCGGGCCATTCTCCCCGGCCAATTGCGGTTAGCTCGGTCACTGCAATACCAAACGCGCCATCGCCCGAGAACCCAACAACGGGAACGTCTGGACATCCAATTTTAGCACCTACGATTGAAGGAAGCCCGTATCCACAGGGGCCAAACAAGCCCGGCGCAAGATATTTACGGCCGTCTTCAAAGCTGGGATAGGCATTTCCGATTGCGCAATTATTGCCGATATCAGAGCTGATCACAGCATCTTTGGGCAGAGCGCTTTGGATTGCACGCCAGGCCATGCGGGGGCTCATCCAATCGGGCTTGGCAGCGCGCGCGCGCTGGTTCCATGTGGTGCCGGGATCATCTTCTTCGTGATCCATGCTCGAAAGTTGTTGCGCCCAAGCAGATTTGGTTTGTGCAATGGTGGCTTTGCGTTCGCTGCGCCCGGCATCCCCGGCCGATCGCGAAAGTTGTTCAAAAATGCCCTCGGCCACTTTTTTCGCATCGCCAATAATTCCAACACTGACTTTTTTGGTCAATCCGATTCGGTCAGCATTGATATCGACCTGAATGATTTTTGCGTCTTTTGGCCAGTAATCAATGCCATATCCCGGCAGTGTGGAAAACGGGTTTAAGCGGGTGCCAAGGCATAAAACAACATCCGCTTTTAAAATCAGCTCCATCGCGGCTTTTGATCCGTTATACCCGAGCGGGCCTGCGAAAAGAGGGTGCGAGCCGGGGAAGGCGTCATTATGCTGATAGCCCACGCAAACGGGTGCATCGAGGCGCTCGGCAAGCTTTTTGCTTGCTTCAATCCCATCTGCCAAAATCACCCCTGCACCGTTTAAAATCACCGGAAACGCAGCTGAATCCAGAAGCGCTGCTGCCTGTGCGATGGCATCGCTGCCGCCATTGGGCCGTTCAAAGCTTACGATTTCGGGCAGATCAATATCAATCACTTGCGTCCAGAAATCACGCGGCATGTTGATTTGCGCCGGTGCAGAGGCGCGCTTGGCGTTCAATATCACCCGGTTTAGAACTTCTGCCACGCGGCTGGCATCGCGTACTTCTTCTTGATAGGCCACCATATCTTCAAACAGGGCCATCTGCTCCACTTCCTGAAACCCACCTTGTCCGATGGTTTTATTGGCGGCTTGCGGCGTTACCAAAAGCAAAGGCGTGTGATTCCAATAGGCGGTTTTTACGGCGGTTACGAAATTTGTAATACCGGGGCCATTTTGCGCGATCATCATCGACATTTTGCCAGAGGCGCGGGTGTAGCCATCCGCCATCATGCCGCCTGAACCTTCGTGAGCACAATCCCAGAAAGAGATACCTGCTTGGGGGAAAATATCCGAAATGGGCATGAAGGCCGAGCCGATAATACCAAATGCGTGCTCTATGCCGTGCATTTGTAGGGTTTTTACAAAGGCTTCTTCGGTTGTCATTTTCATCTTGCTGGGTCTCCTGAGGGAACGATTTCGAATCTGGCATCATAGCCATAATTTGCATCGCCTGTTTACAAAGGCGTCGTCGTGACTGTTAGGGCCAGTTTGGCGCACGAAATAGGTCCAGATTAGCGCAGGATTGCGGCTATTCCTGCGATACCCGCGTTAATTTTATCTGCGGAAATTGAAGAAAACGCCAAACGATAATAGTTTTTGGGTGGTGTGCTATCGTTAAAAAAAGCTTGCCCTGGTTCGATCAACACGCTTTGCTTTCTGAGCGTAATGGCCAATTCAGTGGTGTCACATCCATTTGGCGCGCGCATCCAGAAAGAAGAGCCGCCATGCATGCCTTTCCCGGCAATTTCAAGGCCATGGTCTGCGATTGCTTGCTCCATCATTTTGCTGCGCTGTAAATATGTTTTTCCCATGCGTTTGATCAGCGCATCATAATGGCCAAGGCGCAGAAAATAGGCCGCGGTTCTTTGAATATGGCCCGGGGGGTGGCGCAGAACGCTGGCACGCAGCGCCCGTGCTTCGCGGATAAAAGCCGCAGATCCGACCAAATATCCAAGCCGTAGCCCAGGAAAGAGCGATTTGGAGAAGGACCCAACGTAAATAACGCGGCCATCTTCATCCAATGATTTCAAGGCTGGAGATGGCGGCGTCAAAAACGACATTTCGAATTCGTAATCATCCTCGATGATTAAAGCGTCTAAGGCTTGCGCTTTGGACAATAGGGCTTTGCGGCGTTGCAATGGCATGGTGGCCGTTGTCGGACATTGGTGGCTTGGAGTCGTGAATATAACCGAGCTGTCATTTGGGATCCGATGCGGGGGCAGGCCATAATCATCCACATCCACCGCGGAAATATGGCAGCGCGACTGGTACAGAATATCGCGCAAGGCCGGGTAACAAGGGTTTTCGATCACGGCTTTGCGGCGCTGGTTGAGCAACACTTGGGTTGAAAGCCATAAAGCATTTTGCGCGCCCAAGGTGACTAAAATTTCGTCTGGAGCTGCAATAATCCCACGTCGGGGCAAGGTTTGCCGGGCGATAAATTCAATAAGCTCGGGATCATCGCGATCAAAGTAATCGGCGGTTAAAGATGGGAAGTCTTTCGCTCCAAGCGCTTTCATTGCGCAGGCGCGCCAATTTGCGTGATCAAAAAGCGAGGGATCGGTTTGGCCATAAATGAAGGGAAATTTATAGCGCGCCCAATCTTCGGGTTTTTCAAAAGTGGATGTTTCCGAGTAATGCTTGGCGATGGCGCGTGTCCAATCCACCTTTTCTTCCGATTTAGGCAGCGGTTTAAACTGGGGCGGTTCGGGCGCCTCGGGGGACACATAATATCCTGAGCGTCCTTTCGAGGTCAGGTATTCATTGGCCAGTAATTCGGTATAGGCCAATGTAACGGTAATGCGGCTTATGCCCAAATGCGTCGCAAGGCGCCGCGTTGATGGCAATTTTTCAAATTTTTGAAATCGCCCCGATAGGATGCCTTCCGCGATCATTTGTTGAATGCGGCCCTGCAGCGTGCCCTCGGCGTCTGGATCTAAAAAGAAAGTTTCTATTGGGATGGGCATAAGTCCAGTTTAGACTGTTTTTTTCAGAAAGGTAAACGCAGAATACTGCGCTTTCATATGGTGCATAAAAGGCGTGGGGTGGGCCTTTCGGTTGGCCTAAATGCGGGCCCAATGGCGCGCCTCTTGCCCCTTACCTGGGGCAAGAGAATGGCTTTTGGGGCTGGCTTAGCTTGCGAATACGCGCCCCAGCGCTTGATCAACCGCCTCGGTGATGTGGTTGATATCGTCTTTTGTGGCGATGAGCGCAGGGCTGAAACACAGCGAGTTGTTAAAGCCCGGCAAAGACCGGTTGGTGGCTCCGATGATCACGCCTTGGGCCATACAATCGGCTACAACAGCCTGTACTTTCTTCTCATCAGCAGGTTCTTTGCTGGCGCGGTCGGCCACCAGTTCGGCGCCGCAGAACAGCCCTTTCCCGCGCACATCACCGATCACAGGATGTTTTTCGGCCAACGCATTTAGGTTTTCGATCATATGCGCGCCCATCGCCAGCGTATTGTCGAGCAGCCCCTCATCTTCGATGATCCGCATATTTTCGATCGCCGCAGCCGGGCCGGCGGTACAGCCGCCAAAGGTTGAAATATCGCGGAAATAATTCATCTTATCGCCGGCGTCATCTTTGAACATATCGAAAACGGCTTCGGTGGTGACCATGCAGGCGATTGCGGCATATCCCGAGGCCACGCCTTTTGCCATCGTAACCATGTCGGGTTTGATCCCATAATTTTGATACCCGAACCAGGTGCCGGTGCGCCCGATGCCGCAGACAACTTCATCAATATGCAGCAAAATATCATATTTTATGCATATTTCTTGCACGCGTTCCCAATAGCCTTCCGGGGGGTGATAATACCGCCGCCAGCCGTCACGGGCTCAAGGCACAAGGCGCCAACGGTTTCAGGTCCTTCTGCCAAAATCACCTCCTCAATCGCGTCAGCGGCGCGTTTGCCGTAGGCTTCGCCTGTCAGATCCCACTGGGCGCGGTATTCCAAGCAATGGGGAACCCGGATGAATCCAGGCGCAAAGGGTCCGTATTGGGCGTTACGCTCATCTTGGCCACCGGCGGACAGCGTTGCGATGGTGGTGCCGTGATAATCGCGGTCACGATACAAGATTTTATGTTTTTTGCCGCCATAGCGCTTATGTGCGATCTGGCGCACCATTTTAAAGGCTTTTTCATTCGCCTCAGATCCAGAGTTGCAATAATAAACCCGGCTCATACCTGGCATTTTGCTAATCAGTTTTTCCGAGAACAGCGCCCCAGGAATCGACCCCGCAGAGCCAGCAAAATAGTTAAGCTTGATCAATTGGTCGCGTACCGCGTTGGCGATGCTTTCGCGCCCATAGCCGACATTAACCGTCCAGACGCCGCCAGAGACACCGTCAATATGTTCTTTTCCGTTTTGATCCCAAACCTTAATGCCTTTGCCTTCGACAATAATCCGGGGGTCATTGGTTTCAAAAGGTTTGTGCTGGATAAGGTGATGCCAGACATGGGCGCGGTCAGCTTCGACCACATGGGAAATATCGTTATCGTAAAGCGCTCCGTCCATTTGACGTCTCCTTGTTCTATATGCGCCCGATCGCTCGGCAGACTTTGTTTTCTCTTTGGTTCATTCAGCCTAATTCTTAGGCTTTCGATAGGGCCAGTTGATAACTGATTTTAGGTCCAAAATTGAAATTTTGGAAGTTTAGATCGCAAGGCTGGCTCCGAATCGAGTCAACAAAACCATAATATGCGGATTTTTGATGCAAAAAAGTTTTTAACCATCGCCCCGTTTGATCGGTCTTTTCATGGCGAGGCTAAGGTGGATTGGCGCTGGGATTTGCGCTTGAAATTTATTTTGCCTTTCTTTCTTTACCCTGTGCTGCCTTCAGGCTAGCAAATAAGCATGATACAAGATCCAAGAAACCTGTTTGAAACGCTGTTTGGGGTGGCGGTAGATGCTGCGGATGCCAAATCGGTGCTGAAACATCATTTGCCGAGCCCGCCGAAGGGCCGAACGGTTGTGGTGGGGGCTGGAAAAGGCGCCGCGCAATTGGCCGCTGCCTTTGAAGAGCTTTATGAGGCCCCGGTCACCGGCGTTATCGTGACCCGATATGGATACGCAACCCCCTGTCAGTCGATCACGGTTTTGGAGGCTGCACATCCTGTGCCGGATGCCGCGGGCGAGCGGGCCAGCGCCGCGCTGCTGAATGCGGTTGCGGGTTTGACGCCGGATGATTTGGTGGTGGCGTTGATCTGCGGCGGAGGATCCTCATTGTTGCCTTGCCCACCCGAGGGGTTCACCCTGGCCGATGAACAGGGTTTAAACGCAGCTTTATTGGCCTCGGGGGCGCCCATCTCTTCGATGAACGCGCTGCGCAAACAATTCAGCAAAATCAAGGGCGGGCGGCTTGCGGCGGCGGCTTATCCAGCGCCGGTTCTGTCTTTGGTATTATCCGATATTCCGGGCGATGATCTGGCGCAAGTGGCTTCTGGGCCAACCCTTCCCGATCAACGCGGGGCCGCAGAAGCCTTGGCGGCAATTGATAATTATCGCCTTGATTTACCAAAGCGCATGCGCGACGCGATTGCCACAGCGCAGGCCCCTTTGCCAGATGATCCTGTATTTAAAGGGCATGATGCGCGGTTGATTGGATCTGCGCGCTTATCGCTGGAAGCGGCGGCGCAGCGCGCCAGTGCGCTGGGCATACCCACAATGATTCTGTCTGATGCTATTGAGGGCGAGGCGGCGGATATTGCCCGCATGCATGCGGCCATGGCACGTGAAATTGCGCTGCGAGATCGGCCGTTTCGCAAACCTGTATTATTGTTGTCAGGCGGGGAAACCACCGTCACGTTAAAGGGCAATGGGCGCGGCGGGCGCAATACAGAGTTTCTTTTGGCTTTGGCCATTGCGCTTGATGGGATGGCAGGCGTCTACGGCTTTGCCGCCGACACTGATGGTATTGATGGTTCTGAAAGCAATGCTGGGGCCTTTATTGGCCCGGATACGTTGGTACGGCTGCAGAAACTGGGCCTTCAGCCAAGGGCCTCGCTTGCCAATAATGATGCGTTCAGCGCTTTTGAGGCCTTGGGTGAATTATTTTCGCCAGGGCCGACAGGCACCAATGTGAAT
Source organism: Rhodobacteraceae bacterium IMCC1335 (assembly GCA_039640495.1). Classification (NCBI taxonomy): domain Bacteria; kingdom Pseudomonadati; phylum Pseudomonadota; class Alphaproteobacteria; order Rhodobacterales; family Paracoccaceae; species Rhodobacteraceae bacterium IMCC1335. Next base: position 3,130,665 of record CP046864.1, on the reverse strand, counting down.
GATTTCCGCGCGCTTTTAATCGTTTGACGCGGGCGGTTTTGTAAAGCGGTTGTCGCGCGGGAATCCGCGCGGTGCCATGCGGCCCGCGCTGGCCCGTTTTGAGGTCCATTCCAGCAGATCCGTTTCGGTGCGCGTGCGTCCTGCCGGATCTAGCCAGCTGAGACCCGCGGCCATATCAAAGGTGGTTACGTCTGACAGGCCGCCATCTTTATATTTTTGCAGCCGCACGCCTTTGCCGCGGTTCATTTCGGGAAGCTCTTCAATCGAAAATACCAAGACTTTTCGATTTTCACCCACAACCGCGACGTGATCCCCTGCAATCGGCAAGCAGGTCTTTGCCTTGATATCGCCGCGGACGTTCAGCACTTGTCTGCCGCTGCGCGTTTGGGCGATGATTTCGTCTTCTGGTACGATAAACCCATCCCCTGCAGAAGAGGCCACCAACAATCGGCGCCCGGGTTTATGAATTAAAATATCCAGTATTTCGCAGTCATTGGGCAAATCTATCATCAACCGTAGTGGCTCGCCCATACCTCGCCCTCCGGGCAGATTGGCGGCCGAGATTGTGTAGAAGCGGCCGTTGCTGGCAAAGACCAAAAGCCTATCGGTGGTTTCAGCGTGGAATATAAAGGCGCTTTCGTCGCCATCCTTGAATTTAAGCTCGCGGGCAAGGTCGATATGCCCGGTCATTGCGCGGATCCAGCCCATTTTACTGCAGACAACAGTGATTGGTTCGCGATCGATCATCGCTTCCATCGGCACATCTTCAACGTCTCGTGCTTCTGAAAAAACCGTACGCCGCGCGCCACCAGCATAGTCTTTGCCGAATTGTTTTTTTGTGGCTTTGATTTCTTCGGACACTTTCGCCCATTGCAGCGCCGTATCATCCAGCAGGGCCTGCAAGCCCGCACGCTCGAGGGTCAATGCCTCGCGCTCATTCACCAATTGCACCTCTTCCAAGCGCCGTAACGAGCGAAGGCGCATGTTTAAGATAGCTTCCGCTTGAACTTCGCTGAGGCTGCCAATTTGTTCAAGATTTGGGCCGCGATAATCGGCCTCAGAGGTGGCGCGGGGTTTTGAGGGATCCCAGATTTCGGCCATCAGCGCGGCTTTTGGATCCTCATCATAGCGGATAATATCGATCACCCGATCCAGATTCAAAAATGCGATGATCAAGCCGTTTAAAACTTCCAACCGATGATCTATTTTATCAATTCGGTATTTGCTACGGCGCAAAAGCACCTCTTGGCGGTGATCCAAAAAGGCCCGCAACACCTCTTTCATGCTGCAAACTTTTGGGGTCAGCCCATCGATCAAGACATTCATGTTCATCGCAAAGCGAATTTCCAGATCCGAGTTGCGATACATCATACCCATCAACATATCCGGATCGACGTTTTTCGACCGTGGCTCGATGATGAGGCGGATATCTTCTGCGCTTTCATCGCGCACATCACCCAAAATCGGTAGCTTTTTCAGTTGGATTAATTCAGCGATTTTTTCGATTAACTTGGATTTTTGAACTTGAAACGGAATTTCCGTTATCACAATTTGCCATTGCCCGCGCCCAAGGTCTTCGACATGCCATTTGCACCGCAACCGAAAGGAACCGCGGCCGCTACGATAGGCTTGCGCCATCGCTTCAGGGGTTTCTACGATCACGCCACCGGTAGGGAAATCGGGGCCTTTTACATAGGTCAAGAGCGTATCGTCTCGGGCGTCTGGTGTTTTGATCAAATGCAAGCAGGCATCGCAAAGTTCGGCAATATTGTGCGGTGGAATATTGGTTGCCATGCCAACCGCGATGCCGCTTGAGCCATTGGCCAGAAGGTTGGGGAAGCTGGCGGGCAGCACCACGGGCTCGCTCAAAGTGCCATCGTAATTTTCGCGAAAATCAACCGCGTTTTCGTTCAAACCTTCCAAAAGTGCTTCGGCAACTGCGGTCATGCGCGCTTCTGTATAGCGGCTGGCCGCAGGGTTATCGCCGTCAATATTACCAAAATTTCCCTGGCCATCGACAAGCGTGTAACGCACATTGAAATCTTGGGCCAAGCGCGCCATCGCATCATAGATCGCAGCATCGCCATGGGGATGATAATTGCCCATCACATCGCCGCTGATCTTGGCCGATTTACGAAACCCGCCAGTTGCGCTGAGGCGCAATTCGCGCATCGCATAAAGGATGCGGCGATGCACTGGCTTCAAGCCATCGCGGGCATCGGGCAGGGCGCGATGCATGATCGTAGAGAGCGCGTAGGTTAAATACCGATCGCCAATCGCCCGCCGTAGCGGTTCAGAGGTGATGCCATCTATATTGGGGTCGTCGGTTATTTCATCCATAGATGATGTGATAGCCGCTGCGTTCTGGCAGGTAAAGCGGCAGCGACATAATTTTTCAACCGGTCTGCTTTAAACATCCATTTCTGGTTGGTTAGCCGTAAGAACCGTAAAAACATTGCCTCCTTCTAGAAATTATGCGCAAGGGTGATCGCGTTAAAATCGGATAAAAAAATGATTCAGCAAAAATCGATTCTCATCACCGGATGTTCCTCCGGCATTGGCTATGATGCGGCGCATCGGCTGCAGGCGGAAGGTTGGCGGGTTTTTGCCAGCTGCCGGAAAGCGGATGATGTGGCACGTCTGCGTGCCGAGGGATTGGAGAGCGTGCGAATAGATTACAGCCTTGAAGCCACCATCGCATCGGGGTTACACGAAGTGCTCGAAAAAACCGATGGGCGCCTTGATGCCTTGTTCAACAATGGCGCTTTTGCCTGCCCCGGCGCGGTCGAGGATCTGCCGCGCGCCGCTTTGGCGGCTTTGTTTGAAACCAATCTCTTTGGATATCACGATTTAACCCGCCAAGTCATTCCAATCATGCGCGCGCAGGGTTCTGGACGCATTCTCAATTGTTCTTCAGTGCTGGGCTTCGTTGCCTTGCCATGGCGGGGGGCGTATGTGGCCAGCAAATTTGCGCTGGAAGGGTTGACGCATACTTTGCGGCTTGAAATGCGCGATAGTCCGATTGACGTGGTGCTTATTCAACCCGGGCCGATCACCAGTCATATCCGTCAAAACGCAATTCCACATTTTGAGAAATGGATTGATTGGCGCGGATCAGCCCGCGCGGCATTTTATGAACGTCACTTGGTAAAACGTCTGTATGAAGATGCGGGGCCAGATAAGTTTGAATTGCCGGCCAGTGCGGTCAGCGATACGCTGCTGCGCGCGCTCAGCGTTAAGAAACCAAGAGCCAACTATTATGTGACCGCTCCCACCTATATGGCCAGTTGGATGCGCCGCTTGCTGCCACAGCGCGCTTTGGATTATCTGCTGACCCGCGGTTAAGGGGCTGGGACGCATAATCATGGAGATTGGCCTTCGCTTTTTGGAAGAAGACGCCTACATAAAACTTGAGGCAGAATGGAAACACAGAATATGGCGCAAGATCCCCTTTTTATTATCGTTATTTTAGCTATGGCAGCAGTGGCAATCATCTTGATGATTGGCATTGGAGGTTTTGGTCGGGGTGGTGAATTCAATCGTAAATACGCAAATAAATTGATGCGCTTGCGTATTTTTGCGCAATTCATCGCAGTGCTGTTGATTTTGCTTTTCGTTTATTTTGCGGGTTAAGGAGACTGAGATGGTTGTTTTAAACAAAATCTACACCAAAACCGGAGATGATGGTGAAACCGCGTTGGGCAATGGCACGCGTGTGGCCAAACATTCCATGCGCGTGAACGCCTATGGCACGGTGGATGAGTTAAACGCCACGGTGGGCGTTGCCCGGTTGCATGCAGAGGGTGATATGGGGCAATGGCTTTCCTTGATCCAGAACGATCTGTTTGATTTGGGCGCGGATCTGTGCCGTCCCGAGATGGAACGCGATCATGAAGCCGAATACGCGCCCTTGCGCATGGCGGGATCGCAAGTGACGCGTTTGGAAAATGAAATTGATGTTCTAAATGCCAAGCTTTCACCCTTGCGCAGCTTTATTTTGCCCGGCGGCAGCGTGTTGTCAGCGCATCTACACGTGTGCCGCACCGTGGCGCGCCGTGCAGAGCGCCTTTGTGTTGAGCTTGCAACCATGGAAGCGATCAACCCGGATGCCGTGCGGTATTTGAACCGGTTGAGCGATTGGTTCTTCGTGGCAGGCCGCGTCGCCAATAATGCCGGCGCTGACGACATATTATGGGTTCCCGGTGCAAATAGATAAGATAAATTGCATTTTTTTATAAAAACGCGACGTCCTAGACCCCTACTGTGACGATTTTTTGCTGTCGTTTCCGGCCTCATAGGATTATCACGGGTGGGATTTTGGATGGGTGATACGCTGTAAAGCGTAAATTGCGAAGGAGATCTCCCCATGAAGGTATTGGTGCCTGTCAAACGCGTAATAGATTATAATGTGAAAGTGCGCGTGAAAGCGGATGGGTCTGGCGTTGATTTGGCCAATGTCAAAATGTCGATGAACCCGTTTGATGAAATTGCCGTTGAGGAAGCAATCCGGCTGAAAGAGGCGGGCAAGGCAGATGAGATTATCGCGGTGTCTGTTGGCGTTGAAAAAGCACAAGAAACCTTGCGCACCGCCTTGGCCATGGGCGCGGATCGCGCAATTCTTGTGGTTGCCGCCGAAGACGTACATCAAGATATCGAGCCTTTGGCCGTGGCAAAAATACTCAAAGCGATTGTGGAGGAAGAGCAGCCGGGTTTGGTGCTCTGCGGCAAGCAAGCCATCGACAATGATATGAACGCAACCGGTCAAATGCTGGCCGCGCTGTTGGGCTGGTCACAGGCCACCTTTGCATCTGAATTGAGCGTTGAGGGCGATGCCGCGGTTGTCACCCGCGAGGTCGATGGCGGTTTGCAAACGATTAAAGTAACCATGCCGGCGATCGTTACCGTTGACTTGCGGTTGAATGAGCCTCGTTATGCCTCGCTGCCCAATATAATGAAGGCTAAGAAAAAGCCTTTGGATCAAAAAACTGCGGCGGAATTGGGCGTTGATATCGCGCCGCGCCTGAGCATTGTGAATACGGGCGAACCCGAAGCGCGTTCGGCCGGGATTAAGGTGGGCTCGGTCGATGAGCTGGTGGAAAAACTTAAAGAAGCAGGAGCAGTATAATGGCAGTTCTTCTTTTGGCAGAAGTGAATGGCACTGAACTGGCCGTAGATGCCACTGCAAAAGCGGTGCGCGCGGCCACCGCTTTGGGTGATGTTACGATTTTATGCGCGTCAGCGGGTTGCGGCGCGGCTGCTTCGGCTGCCGCGCAATTGGACGGGGTAGGCAAAGTGTTATGCGCGGATGATGCGGCCTATGGAAATGGCCTTGCGGAACCGATTGCAGATCTTATTGTTTCATTGGCGGGCGATTATTCTCATTTCGTTGCTCCGGCAACAAATTCAGCAAAAAATATTCTACCCCGGGTTGCGGCCTTATTGGATGTGATGGTGATCACCGATATCACGGCTGTGGTCGATGCAGATACGTTTGAACGCCCGATTTATGCCGGCAATGCCATTCAACGGGTTAAAAGCGGCGATGCCAAAAAGGTGTTATCGGTGCGAACTGCAAATTTTGACGCAGTTGGTAGCACTGGTGCCGCAACGGTTGAGAATGTTTCAGCTGCGCCCGATCCTGGTTTGTCACAATGGATTGAAGATAAGGTGGCCAGCAGTGATCGGCCCGAACTGACTTCTGCGGGCGTGGTCGTGTCTGGCGGCCGCGGCGTTGGCAGCCAAGATGATTTTGCGATGATCGAAAACTTAGCCGATAAATTGAATGCGGCTGTTGGCGCTTCGCGCGCGGCGGTTGACTCTGGGTATGCTCCCAATGATTGGCAAGTGGGTCAAACGGGCAAGGTGGTTGCACCCGATCTGTATGTCGCGGTTGGAATTTCCGGTGCGATCCAGCATTTGGCCGGAATGAAAGACAGCAAAATTATAGTGGCCATCAACAAAGATGAAGAAGCGCCTATCTTCCAAGTTGCTGATTTCGGGCTTGTTGCTGATTTGTTTGAAGCAGTGCCCGAGCTAACTGAAAAGCTGGTATAAACCAAGCCTATAAATTTACATCAACAAGAAGCCCGCATGCGCGGGCTTTTTTATTGCGTGATGCGCCTCTGGCGATTTGGCGCAGCCTTGAGCCGCTGGTAGATTGATCTAAGCGCTTTGAATATATCCAAGTCGACATGCCAGTTGGTTAGGTTTTTTTTAGCGCGGTGAAGCGAAAATTCTAAGTTGGTTTTGGCGCATATTATTGGGCCTGATTTCAAATGCGCAGCGCGGCTGGGCATGCGTTTTAAAGGTTGGCAAAGCATTTGGCCCTTTCTTTTTGCAACTTTTAGAAAAGGCTTTAGAAAATTTTGATAAGAAAACCGCCAGCCCTTGCACCTCTTTGCTCTGAATGCCTATGCTCTGCCAAGCATCAAGAGGAGCGCGCGGCGTGGATATTCAAAAAGTCGGAGTGATCGGGGCCGGGCAGATGGGCAATGGTATTGCGCATGTTCTGGCGCTGGCCGGATATCAGGTGACGATAACGGATCTTAATCAGGCGGCTTTGGACAATGCGCGCATTGTTATTGATCGCAATTTGGCGCGTCAGGTTAAAGGCGCGAAAATAACCGCTGATCAGAAAGTTGACGCCATCGCGCGGATTTCTACCACATTGGCCCTGTCCGATTTGGGCGCTGCGGATTTGGTGATTGAAGCGGCAACTGAAAAAGAGGCGCTGAAACATAGCCTCTTTGAGGCGCTTGTGCCGCATTTGCAGCCTCATACCATTTTGACATCGAACACCTCTTCGATCTCAATCACGCGCTTGGCCAGCCGTACGGATCGGCCAGAAAAGTTTATGGGGTTTCATTTTATGAACCCGGTGCCGGTGATGGATCTTGTTGAGCTTATTCGTGGAATTGCCACGGATAAGGCGACCTATGATAGCTGCCTCGCGGTGGTTAATAGGCTTGGTAAAACAGCGGCCAGCGCTGAAGATTTTCCTGCATTTATCGTGAATCGGATTTTAATGCCGATGATCAATGAAGCCGTTTACACGCTTTACGAAGGCGTGGGGTCGGTTGAATCGATTGATCAATCGATGCGTCTGGGGGCCAATCATCCGATGGGACCACTCGAACTGGCCGATTTTATCGGGTTGGATACGTGTTTGGCGATTATGAATGTGCTGCATGATGGGTTGGCCGATACCAAATACCGGCCCTGTCCGTTAATGACCAAATATGTAGAAGCCGGTTGGCTCGGGCGTAAAACGCAGCGTGGATTTTATGATTATCGAGGCCCAACCCCCGTGCCGACGCGCTAAACGTCGCCGCCTCATAGCCGCTCTGGCTCAGCTTTTCTTATCGGCAAGCCCAAGCGTCTCGGCGCGCAGCCAATTTACAAAGCCGCGCGGATTAGACGCCCAGTCTTTAATCGCATCGCGCTCGATCACATCCCCAACCACCGGCGCTTGGGGCTTGTTCATCGCATGAACCACTTCATGCAGCAGTAACCCTTGGCGCAGCGTGGCAGAAATTTGGTTGGCAATTTGATAAATGCGCGAGTTTGCGCCGGGAAAAAAAATCGGTAAGACGCGCGCGTTTGAGCGCTGGATCATTTTCGAGGTAAATGGGTTCCATTCTGCCTCCATCGCGGGGCCGAACATCGTTTTAGACGCCGCCACGGCGCCAGAAGGGAATAGAACCACCACACCGCCATTTTTCAGATGCGACATTGCGCTTTTTCGCATTTCAAGGTTTTTTTCCAGTGCCTGGCTGTCATGCGCAAAGGGAACAGGAATCATAAAGTTTTCAATTTCGGCAATACCAGTGAGCAAGGTGCGGGTTAAGATTTTATAATCTGTGCGCACGCGCCCGATTAGTTCTCCAAGAATCATACCATCGACCAATCCATGGGGATGATTCGCGGTGATAACCAGTGGACCCTCTCTGGGAATTTTATCGATTTGGCTTTGCGGGGTTTGCAGCTCGACATTCATGATGTCCAAAGCTTGTTTCCAAAAGGCCTGGCCAACCGGAACGCCCCGGGCCTCAAATTTGCGTATGACCCGCAGCAGGCGCAGCTTGCCGGTTAAAAATTCAATGGTTTGGATGGTTCTGCGCTGGGCTGGGTTTTTAAAGGTTGTGGCATAGGACAGTTTGCGCCTGTCATAAGGAATATCCGGATCCACAGGTTTGGAGAGGGGCTGATCATCTCTTAACCCCCGGGTTTGTTGTATCTGCTCCACCACAGTATTTCCTTTTTTGTCTTCAGAAGTCTTCGCCGAATCTAGCGGCTATCAAGACGCCAATCGCTTCTGACAGATCCTTGGCTTGGTTTCCTTTGGTGTGCACGTCAATAGAGGTTCCGCGGGAGGCTGCCAACATCAAAAGGCCCATAATGCTATTGCCGCAAGCCTGTAAACCATCTTTGAAGATCTCTGCCGTAGCGTCATATCGTTCAACGGTTTCAACCAGCTTGGCTGCCGCGCGAGCGTGTAAGCCCTTTTCATTGATAATTTCAAAGCGTTCAGAATATGTATCTTGCATCAGAGTCCCGCGCCATCATGGCAATCAATATATTTGCGCCCGGCGTCCAAAGAGATATCCACTGCGTCTTGGACCGAGAGCCGCCGTGATTTTGTAAGCTTGATCAACATGGGTAGGTTTGCGCCGTAAATGATTTTACGATCCCGGGGCCTGCAAGCTTGCAACGACAGATTGCAGGGGCTTCCGCCAAACATATCGGTCACCACAACCACCCCATCACCGGTATCAACGTGATCGGCGGCGTTACAAATTTCGGCTTCCATGAAGGCCCTGTCATACTCGGCGCTGATGCCAATGGTGGCGATGCTTTTTTGTTTGCCCACGACATGCTCCACTGCGGCCAAATACTCTTTTGCAAGACCACCATGCGCGACAATTACAATTCCAATCACCTGACCGCCCTTACCTTCCGCCGCCTTTATCCCTACTCAATATAGCTCTTACTCGTCCAATTCCATATGCTGCGTCAACACATTCCAGCCACAATCTTCTAAAGCCTGTGCCATTAACTCCACGAGGGTTACGGATCTGTGTTGCCCCCCCGTGCAGCCAAAAGCCAATGTGAATTGGGTTTTTCCTTCTCTCTTATAGGCAGGAAGTAGGAATAGGATCAATGCATGGGTTTTTTGGAAAAATTCTGTAAAAGCTGGATCGCTGGCGACATAGTCTTGTACAGTCTGATCTCGCCCATCGCCTGCCCGCAAGGCTGGTTGCCAATGTGGGTTTTTTAAAAACCGCACATCGAGCACCATATCAGCGCCGACAGGTACCCCTTTTTTGTAGGAAAATGATTTCAAGATCACGGCCAAATCGGTATTTTCCCCGCCGTCAAAATGATGTTTGATCTGCGCGCGCAAGTCGTGTGGCGTCAAGTCAGATGTATCGATTAATAGATCCGCTTTGGCTTTGATGGGGATTAAGAGTTCGATCTCATGCGCGATCCCGTCTTGGATGGTTTCTCGGGGTGCAAAAGGGTGTTTGCGCCGGGTTTCAGAAAACCGCAGATTGAGCACTTTTGGATCACAATCAACAAACAGGACGGTTGCTTTGATTTTGGGCAGCGCTTTTAATTGGGCAATCGAGTTGATGATGGCTTGGATGGAAAAGTCGCGGTTTCGAATATCCAACCCAATCGCCAAGGGTTTGAATGTTTTTGAAGAAGTGGCCACCTTGTCTATTAAGGAAATTGGCAAGTTATCGATGGTTTCAAATTCCAGTTCTTCCAAAGCGTTGATAGCAGAGGATCGTCCCGCGCCCGACGGACCGGTTACAAGAACCAAGGTAATTTGGTCAGCTGTTGACATCGGACAGATTTTGATCATGCGCTAAACCGCTTTGCGCTAGGATATAGACTGCCGAGGCAAATCCGTCCATCTGTGTTGGATAAATTAATGAAAGTTTGACCCCAAATAAATCATGGTATTTTTGCTCAGGAAGGCGAGAGGTTTCGCGCTGGTTCAGGTCAATTATCAATTGAAGCCGTGTTTCTTGCACCAGCTTTGGTCTTAAAAAGCCAATTCCGCGCGCTTCGATCAGGCCTTTGATGGTGGCCGGGCACCGCGCGACCACGTGGTTTTCTACCCGTGTTACCAGCGTTTTATCATCTGTAACCAATGAGGCGCCGAGCGCGATCAACTGAATGGCGAGGGATGATTTCCCACTTCCGGATGCTCCCAAAATCAGGATGCCGCGCCCGTCGATATCGATGCAGCTTGCATGCAGTATCATGTTATCCCCATGTAATTCGTTGTTTCACTACATATTCGCGGCAGGCCAACCAAAAGCCTTGCCCCTAAAATATCACTCTCTTCGCCTGTTGAGAGCTTGGATGTGATATTTTCTGCCCAAATCACGCCGCCATGCGCCTCGACCACTTGTTTTGAAATGCTCAAACCTAAACCAGAATGCGCCCCAAAAGCGCTGTTCGGTCGATCAGAATAGAAGCGATTGAAAATTTTATCCAATGAGCCTTTCGGGAAGCCGGGCCCAGTATCCTCGATAACCGCCAAACAGGTATCAGTCTGTAATTTTACCCAGATACGAATAATACCACCGGCGTCGCAGAAACTTATCGCATTGGTGGCCAAGTTTTCAAACACCTGCGCAAGCCGCTTTTCTAAGCCATTTATGATGATTGTTTTTTGAGGCAGCTCCAATTCGATCGTGATATCTTTTTCTGCTGCTACCGGATCATATCTTTGCGCAACGTTGCGCAGCAACTGGCCTATGTCAAAACTGGCAAAGGTTTCTTGCTCGAGCTGGCCATCGAGCCTTCCGGCAGCTCTAATGTCATTTAGCAAGCGTTCCATCCGCAGCACATCTTCTTGGATTATTCCAAGAAGATGCTGGCGTTGGGTCTCTTCTTTTACCAATTCTAACGCTTTTGCAGCTGCGCGCAGCGAGGTGAGCGGATTTTTGACCTCATGTATCACGTCGCTTGTAAATCGGTTTTGCATATCTATTTGTTTGTAATATTTGCGGTTTATTTCACGTAAAACGGCGGTTAGATTCGCCACTTCGCTGCCCTCTGGTGCTAGAGACGCTTGCTCAAGTATGAGTTGGTGCCAAGGTAGGCTTGTTTGCGCATTCTTCTGCTGAAGTCGCCTTGTCAACACAGTGATTGGGTGGCTGACCCGATAAAAAATCAATAGACTGATCAGGGCGGAGGTTAAAACACCCCAGCCAACCGCTGTAACGGTTTGGACACGCAAATCAGAATAAATCTTTTGCCGCGCAGAATCTTCAATGAAAATGGCCAAAGCGCCGAGGATTTTGCCGTGATGTTCAATAATGCCAGTTTCTAAAAAATATAAATTGCCGATGTTTGATCGAATGTTGAAATCGGCGTGTCGATATGCGTTCTGCAATGTTTTATGGATTGCTGCAAAAAGCAGTTGCTCCAACGATACAAAATGTGAGGTCGCTTCTGCATCAGGTTGAATCGTTGCAAAACTTTGCTGAGAGATGTAATGGGTTTGAGGGTCATTATGCGACCCAGGATCTGGATGAAGAGACGCTTGCGCCAAGATTTCACCCCGCGTACCGAACAGCGTTATTTGTCCATTTACCTGTGCATCAATCTGATCTGTATAAGCCTTTAATTGGGCATTGTGATCGCGCCACGTATCCATCTGCAACAGCTTTGGTGTAAGCATTTGAAAAATGTGGTCAGCTGTGTGGTGAGGGTGTTTCAAATGTAGCGCTTCAATCAATGCCGGCCATCTATGCAGCGTTGCAGCGTTGAGTAGCAGCAAGATTATAACCAGAACCATATTTACCGAAATGATTAAAACTTTTGAGTTGTGCAAGCGCGGTGATAGCGCGCCCGATGCCTTTGCGATCCAATTTTGGTTCTGGGGTTCTTTGGATTGGTGCGCGCGAACCAGCTTAGGCCAGTGGCGCGCCCCAATACCCTCGGACTGATGCGTTTCGCGCTCCGCCTCTGCGGTTTCGGTTGCGCTGTGAGAACGATCGCCGGTAGTCATATCCTACCAAGTGTCATCATAGCGATACCCAATGCCATAAAGCGTTTCAATCGCCGCAAAGCTTTGCTCCGCCACGCGCATTTTTTTACGCAGGCGTTTTACATGGCTGTCAATCGTGCGGTCATCGACATAAACTTGATCCCCATAGGCCACGTCCATCAATTGATCGCGGCTTTTCACAAAGCCCGGACGGATTGCCAAGGCTTGCAGCAATAAAAACTCGGTGATCGTAAGCGCCACATGAATGCCTTTCCATTGCACCGTGTGGCGTTGGGGATCCATTGTTAAATTGCCTCGCTTCATGACGTTTGTGTCGCTTTTATCCGGTTCAATTTTTCCCGCGATAAGATCATTGCGGCGCAGTAAGGTTCGGATGCGTTCGATCAGTAACCGTTCTGAAAAAGGTTTGGTGATATATTCGTCCGCGCCCAACCGTAGACCCAAAATTTCATCAATCTCATCATCTTTAGAGGTTAGAAAAATGATCGGAAGCCAACTTTTCTGCCGAAGTTTTTGAAGCAATTCCAGACCGTCCATTCTGGGCATTTTAATATCTATTACGGCAAGGTCTGGTTTGACCCTGGAAAAGGCGTCGAGGGCCGCGGCGCCATCAGGAAAGGCCTCTACCTCAAATCCTTCCGCCTTTAGAATGACGGAAAGGGAGGTTAGTAGATGCCGGTCATCATCAACGGTTAATATCTTGGTCATAGAGGCACCCGTTTTCTCAATAAGCGCGCATTGCTCGCGTTTACACGCCTTGGTCAAAATTCTTAAAAATAAGTTTTTAATTTTTTTTATGCTCGGTCGGACATTAATCAAATATGATATTTAAAGCTATAATTTGTTTAAAATGTGGCAATTTATCTTCTTTTGTATAGAAAACTGATATTCTTTTGGACTTATTTCCGCGCGCATTGGGATGTTAATTTTCAGATAGTCTCGCTGTTAAGACAGGCGTTACCTGGCCGCTGCCGGGTGGTTTTTATGCTGGCGTTTGCATTAATATTTGGAAATGGGTGATCTCTTGCTTGGGTCTTGGCTCAGTGGAAACAATGGGGCAAGGGATATAAGTCACTGATTTGAATTTTAAATTTGGGGGTATGGTTGTGCAAGGCGGCCCGATTGCGGTCGTTTGTTTGCGCCGCGGGGAGGGTATGCAGCACATTACTCACAAATAAGATTGAGGTGGGTCTCAAACATCTGGGCGAACGCATGCAAGATGATTGCGAAGCGTTGCTATGCCATATTTCAGCGCGCCAATACCGTTTCAAAAGCTTTTTAAGGCTGGATAATGGCGAAAGCGTGATCTGATGACCGCTATTATTTGTTAGAAATCAAGCCGAGGATTGGGCTCTGCGTCGATTTTTTCAGTGGTGAGCCAAACGCCCCCCGCCGGGCGCAAGGTTAAAATCATTTCCGGCGTTGGATTGCGCCCTAAAACAGGATTGAAACGGAATGATTTAAGCAGGCTGGCCAAAATGATGATCGCTTCATTTATCGCAAAATTTGATCCGATACAAATGTGCGGTCCGTCTCCAAAGGGCAGATACGCGTAGCGTTCAAGTTTTTTGGCATCAGCAAACCGCTCTGGGGAGAAAGCGTTCGGATCCTGCCAAAGCAGGTGATGTCTGTGCAGCGCATAGATTGGAATGATCACAGTATCGCCTTTTTGAATGTTCCGCCCGCATAACATATCTGCGGCCATGGCGGTGCGCGAAACCAAAGCGGCAGGCGGATAAAGGCGCAGCGTTTCCTCAATGATTTGGCGCAGAAAAGGCAGGTTTTTCACGTCATCGCCTGTGGCTATTTTGCCGCTTACATTGTTTTGAATTTCGATTCTGGCTTGGTCTTGTCTCTGGGGATCATTGGCGATCAAATATAAAGCCCAGGCCAGCGTTAACGCCGTGGTTTCATGGCCTGCCACGATAAAGGTTAGTAAATTATCGCGTAATTCTGCAGTGTTCATTTTGCGTTGGGTTTTCGGGTCTTGCCCTGCAAGCAGCAGATCTAATAAATCGGGGGGTGATTTTTGCGCCTGTTGGCGGCGTTCATTGATCACATTATCCGCAAGGGATTTCATTGTTTTGAGCGCTGGGCCTGCGCGCAACCGATTCGGTCTGGGAATCCAATCTGGAAAGCCCAAAATGTCAAAAAGGGAGACGCGGCCGGCTTCGGCGATATAGCTGTCGATGGCGTGATGTACGGCCGAACGGTCAAATCCGCGATCTCCCGAAAACGTAACATCCGAAATAACATCAAACGTGGTTTTGACCATTTCATCCAAGAAATCAATCGCTTGGTGGGAGCTGTCGGCAAGGCGTTGGCAACAACGTTCGGCTGCAGAGGAGATTATTGGGCTTAGGTTCATCACGTTGCGCTGCGAGAACACCGGCGCTGCGGCGCGCCGTTGCCAGCGCCAATGCGCGCCTTCTGCGATAAATAATGATTCTCCGATTGCCGGCTTCAGCAAATTTTTGGTCACCTGCGATTTCGGATAGTTTTCTACGTTCTCCAGTAACATCCGGCGCAGCGCGGTGGGATCCATCACCATATGCCATCGCTTTCCCGTCTTTCCAGAAACCATAGGTTGCCGCGTGGCAATTTCGGGAATGATCGACAAAACGTTTTGCCGTGCGGCCAAGAGCGATTGCATAACGCCCATTGGCTCAGTCACAAGCGCGATGCGGGTCGGAAAGGCGTGCGTGCTGTTCATTATACAAATCTATTGCATTCGCAGGCAAAGGCAAAACCTTGTTGGGTTGACATCAACGTGAACCCGGCAAGGTTTTGCCGACCGCCAAGCAGTTTTTCTTTAAGCCGAAGGATCAGTCTTTTTGGAAGCATGTAAACCAAAGCGGGGAACAAAAACTCAGACTTGATTTTTTTTTAGGAAAGTCCTAAACGCCCGCCTCAGAGAGAAACAGGGCTGTTGCCCCAAAACACGAGGCGCCGGAGAACCATGGCAAAGGAAAAGTTTGAGCGTAGTAAGCCGCATTGCAACATCGGCACGATTGGTCACGTTGACCATGGTAAGACGACATTGACGGCTGCGATTACGAAGCAATTTGGCGAATTTCAGGATTATGATCAGATTGACGCTGCGCCGGAAGAGAAAGCCCGCGGGATCACGATTTCGACGGCGCATGTTGAATATGAAACCGAAAGCCGTCATTACGCGCATGTGGATTGCCCCGGCCATGCTGATTATGTGAAAAACATGATCACGGGTGCGGCGCAGATGGATGGCGCGATTTTGGTTGTGAACGCGGCCGATGGCCCTATGCCGCAAACGCGCGAGCATATTTTGCTTGGCCGTCAGGTTGGCATTCCTTCGATGGTTGTGTTCCTGAACAAAGTTGACCAGGTGGATGACGAAGAGCTTCTTGAGCTGGTTGAGATGGAAGTGCGCGAGCTTCTCAGCACGTATGATTACCCAGGTGATGATATTCCGATCGTTGCCGGCTCTGCTTTGGCGGCGCTTGAGGGCCGCGATGCGAATATCGGTGAAGAGAAGATTTCTGAGCTGATGGCCGCTGTTGACAGCTATATCCCGCAGCCGGATCGCGCGATTGATCAGCCGTTCTTGATGCCGATCGAAGATGTGTTTTCAATCTCGGGCCGTGGTACGGTTGTGACCGGGCGGGTTGAGCGCGGTGTGATCAATGTGGGCGATGAGATTGAGATCGTTGGCATTCGTGACACGGGCAAAACCACCTGTACGGGTGTTGAAATGTTCCGCAAGCTGCTGGATCGCGGTGAGGCGGGTGACAATATCGGCGCCTTGTTGCGCGGTGTTGATCGTGAAGGCGTTGAGCGGGGTCAGGTTCTGTGTAAGCCAGGTTCTGTGAAGCCGCATACAAAGTTTGAGGCTGAAGCCTATATTCTGACCAAGGAAGAGGGTGGCCGTCATACGCCGTTTTTTGCCAATTACCGCCCCCAGTTTTATTTCCGTACGACGGATGTGACCGGAACGGTGAACCTACCCGAGGGAACAGAGATGGTGATGCCGGGCGATAACTTGAAGTTCGAAGTGGAACTGATTGCGCCAATCGCGATGGAAGATAAGCTGCGCTTTGCGATCCGCGAAGGCGGCCGCACCGTCGGCTCAGGCGTCGTGTCAAAAATTATCGAGTAAGTTTTACGTTAATATCGCGGATGCGCGATGTGATAGTAAGAAAAGCGTCGTCCAGATGGGGCGGCGCTTTTTTACTGCCCGCTTCGACCTGGATTTGCCGTAATTTCATACGTTGGCTAGGCTGTTCCACTTTCGGCGCCGTCGCAGATCGTCGCCGAGATTTCCGCCACCTTTGAAATTTACTGCCACCAATGGATTCTGCGCTTGATCTTTTCCAGAGCATCCCGTATCGCTTTGGCCCTGTTAGGGGTATAGCTCAGTTGGTAGAGCGACGGTCTCCAAAACCGTAGGTCCCGGGTTCGAACCCTGGTGCCCCTGCCATAAAAGCATAAGTTTTACATGAGTTTATGAAAGCCCCCAATGTGGGGCTTTTTGTTTTTTCAGTGTTGCGGGGGTGATTGGGGGGGCAATCAGAAACTTTTTAGTAAAAGCTCACAACGCACCCTGCATAAAGCTCAGCATAAACTTACGAATCTGAGCCTCGTCAGCTCCAGCTCTTTTTGCTTTGCGCTCAAGAATACTTATTGCTGTGTTCTGTGCCTGACGTACAGTTCCAAGATCATCATAGGCATTTAGCTCTGCCTGGTCACAGCGCTTTAAGAACTCGCTAAGACCATCTTTGGGTAAGTATGGCAGCTGCCCTACAACACTGTTTGCCCATGCAATGTATTTTAAGCGGCGATCTAAACTCCAATCTTCGGGCGGTGAGTTTGCTATCGCGCCAATGTTTGAGGTTTTATCAGCCAGCTTCACTACGCAGGCCTCTTTGCTCTTTTTAGCAGCGTTGATGATTTGTAGATTTTTACGGTCTGCTTTGGGTAATGACTTGTCGTTTGTAAGCTCAGCTACGATGTCAGCTACGTTTTTGCCGAACATAGACTCTAGCTCGTCTACTGAGGTGGGTGGACCGTCCTCTACGGTATCGTGCAGCCAAGCCGCCGCTATGGCGCTCTCAGAGCCGTTCCAGCGCTCTACAAGCGCCGCTACTTCTACTAGATGATTGGTATATGGTTCTTTGGCTTTTCCTTTGCGGAATTGCCCTTCATGGCGCACACGCGCAAACCGCTCAGCGCGGCTGATTAGGTCACTCATTGACCCTCCTAAATGTTGTTGAAGTGTTTGTGGTAGGTTCTTTATATTGCCACATCTAAGACATGGGTATTGCGACAGTGACTTTCAATGCTTTCTATCGGCAAAACATTCAGTTGAGGGGCCTGAAAAAAGCCATTAGTAACCCATAACTGAGGACAGGTGCCGGAGTGGTCGAACGGGGCGGTCTCGAAAACCGTTGTAGGTGCAAGCCTACCCAGGGTTCGAATCCCTGTCTGTCCGCCACCACATCCTTAATAAGAGCCTTATATCAATTACTTAGTAATCTTGAGGTTTTTTTGCCCCCACATTTGCCCCCACAGATTTTGATTTTTGTTTAATACTTTGAGGTTAAGAAATGACTGTGGGCTTGTTTTTACGAGAATTGTTGTCTCGCAAGTACTTAAAACTGTAGATACAGCAGCGCGATGGGATGAAATTAAGGCTTCCATATCATCCGCAGACTTAAACTCTCCAATCGTTATCCTACCGACTTTCATCTTTTTCTCCCGTTATTGTGGGTTTTCATTATGCTTGTCTTGTTCGTGAAACAAAGAAGCCCAGTATTAAATAAAATAATCCACATATTGCTATAGAGCGTTATACTGTAGCAAATCAGTGGAGAGGTGAAATGAAGAAAAATTTCATGTGTACTCATACTTGGGCTAGCGATAAGGCCCGAATTGCATTCTTTGAGCAGAGTGCTGGATTAACTGATCGGCAACTTTTTGAAGGTATGCGAACTGATAGTGCTGAATTGTTGGCAAACTGGATGGGTAAAGAAGATTTTTTCTATTGTCATTGGTTGGCTGAAAGTGAAGATGCAATCTTTGAGGCGTTAGATCAGCTTGGTCTTAATGACGTTATGGTTAGTATGCCGCATGAAATGTCCCGTTTTGTTACTCATGATAATATAAAAGATGAAGTCCTTGATAATCCGTATGAGTAACCTGACTAAACTCATGCGCACGATATCCATTTAATTGATTATGACGTTTGCTAAAAAGTTAGCTGTAAGTCATGAACTGCTTTGTTGTAAGGACTTGTTAAAAGTTTACATTTCGGTTGGCATCGGAAGAATATGCCATTCATAAGCTTTCCCGTTACGAAGCTTTGCGAAAGCATAGACTTTCTCTACGTGTCCGTCATTCATGGTCACTGTATGTACAGAAGCAATAAAATCGTCGGTGTCTAGCGTAATTTGAAACTCATCAATACTTTTGAATTGCCCAGTTTCAAAAAAGTCTACTGTGCTGAAAAGATCTGTGTGAAGTCTGAAGTGGTGCTGAGAAAAAATGAAGTCATCGCTTAAAAGAGCACGCAAGGCTTCGCTGTCTTTTTTCAAAAGGCAGTTTCTCCAAGCAGCAAAAAACTTGTTAGCTGACATTGCTTAATCCCTTATCTATTGCAAAACTCATATGTTCGGATTGTTTGAAAAACATCAAAAAACCAGGACCAAATAACCCCACCCGATCCAATTTCTGACCGATAGCAGATAGAGAGCCAAGAACGAATAGGGCTTTTTACTAGTTCTCAACTGGTGTCATAATTCTTTCTCCATCAACACCAATTGCAACCACCAAAAGCTTCACAGGGACCGTTCCAGTGTTTTCGGAGCTATGAACTATCCCAGTATCTTCAATGAATGCATCACCAGCTTTGTAGACGCTTACTGTTCCATCTTCATAGGTTATAGTAGCTTCTCCCTCCTGCATCATTATTAAAACTGGGAAAGAATGGGTATGTGGAGTTATTGGTCCACCAACCGGAACAGTTAGTTCAAAAGCAGAAACCATAGCTTTTCCCTCAGGGTAAACCAAGTCGTTCCCTAATGCCGTTTTGTCAGTCCTAAGTAGTACGTTTAAGTGACCGTCTGCATGGGCTTGAGCAGTGAACCCCAAAAGACACATTAATAACATTATAAATCTAAACATTTTTCATCCTCATATTTGATTGCGAATATTTTTAGGCATTTGTTGAGATAGATCTGTCAAATGTGACGTTTCGGAACATAATACTTTTTTTTAATAAGAAAGGGTTTCTGCTCAATTTCTGCTCAATAACTCTCCCGCTCCAATATCTTAGAGCTCGCAGATAAGCCGCATGAGAAACTAAGTTTAAGACTCCACATATTTCTGCACCGCGTTATTCTGGGGCAAATCATTGGAGGTTGAAAAAATGGCAAAAGGTTACTGGATTAACCACGTTGAAGAAATAATAGATATGGAAGCTTTTGGTCGGTACGTCGCGAAATGGAATGCTCTTATAGAGCGAGGCGAGGCCAAAACAATTGCTATGGGGCCAGTAGCCAAAACACAAATTGGTGCCAAAGAGATGCAGTTTGCAGCTGTCACTGAGTTTGAAACCTTTGAAAAGGCCATGTCTTTCAAAGACCACCCTGACTACGTGGATGCTCTAAAAGAGTTAGGTGAGGATGAAACCAAGGTGGTGAAAAGAACTAGCTGTGTGATAAGCGGTTAACCCCATGCGCACATTCCTGATAGCTGTACTGATGACACTCGCTACGCAGGTGGGGGCTGAAGTGCAGGTTTCTGTTTCTAACGTTGTAAGCGATGCTCAACTAGTGAATGGAGATAACAAGTTTACCGGACAGGTGACGGGTTATTTAGTTCAAGTGAAAACGCAATTGTCTGAAGGTTATAGCCTAGGTGTGGCCTACAATAATGGCAGAGGGGATCTGGATACAGCGGTTAATAAGTACACTTTTTCTGAAGGTTTTGTCTTTGGTATGTATCAAAAAGTGCATGATAGATTGTCGTCTAAAAATTGGATATTACAGAGCGAAATCGGTTTCGGCTTTTTTGACAAAGCGGCAAATTTTAAGAATATAAATTATCGTCAATCGCAGTTTCCCATTTTGCTTGGATTAAATGTGACAAGCCGCAGCGGGATATCAGTTGGCGTTTCTGGATATGGACAATTAGACAATCTCAATAATAACAGAGTTGGGTCGTTGTTTTTGAATTATCCTTTAAGTAACGGGCTTAAGTTATTGGGTCGCTACACCAGCCATAAGTCAAAGGTGCGGAGTTTTCAGCACTGTGGCTCAGATTATTCTATAGGTCTATCTTCTGACTTCTAATTGCTAGGCTTTTTCCTAAAGCCTAGATCCGTAAGTTTTGGGATTTGCGCTATCATTGTGGTGGTACTTTTGCCGCCAAAAACGACTGTAATTATCCTTTCATTGCTTCTATCAGCCAACAAAACTCCATTAAAGCCGGCAGCTCGTGTGTAACCAGTTTTTGCCGCGACAGCGCCCTCATACGTTTTAAGTAACCGGCGGGCGGAATGAGTAATTTTTTTATCTGCTGCTTTATGCCGTATCAGTCCTAAGACGAATAAATAGTTGGGGAAATCATCTGCTATGGCTTTCATAAGAAAAGCCATGTCATTGGCTGTGGAGAGATGCCCCTTTTCGGTTAAGCCATGAGCGTTTTTAAAAGTGCTGCGCAATAACACTAATTTTTCTGCGGTTTCATCTAATCGTTTTGTGAAGTCTTGCTCTGATCCTGAAATTGCTTCTGCCAACGCCGTGGATGTATCGTTAGCGCCTTTAATTGCTGAAGCTCTAATCAAGTCCCTTATTGAAACACGCTGACCTTCTCGCATTCCAAGCGCTGCAAGTTCTTCATTTGCTGCCTTGAGGGATATTCTGGCTTTTGCCTCTAAGTCTATTTCACGGGTCTCTACTGCTTCAAATGCAGCATACAGTGTTGCTAGTTTTGTTAAACCTGCTGGATGAAGGCGGGTATTAGCATTTTCAAAGTGAAGAACTTTGCCGGTATCCGCATCAATAACAATAGCTGCGTATGGAGCAGCAAAACTTATGGCTGCGCTGCACCAGATTACAATGGCGATCAGGAATACTCTAATATTAATCATGGGAGGTTTTTAAATGAGATTTCGTCAAAACTCTAGCTTGTTAAATCTATTTAATGTCCCGCAAAGGATAGCCAATTCAGTCCCATCCGCCCATTTGATCATATAGCGGCTTTTTGTTATTGGCTTCAGCCCCTCTAGCCTTGAAATCCTTGCATTAAACCCCCGCATCAGCGTTCTCCAAGGCCGATAGGCGATGTTCTATTTCTGTAAGCTCAAGAGTGCGCCTGTAGCTGTCTATTAGGCCCATGACGCGTGTTGCTTCAATAGGAGTGATATCACCATTGCCTACGGCTCTTAAAACGCCTCCAGCGGCTTCTGAGGCGTCTCTGGCGCGGTGTATGTCAGGTAAGGAGAAACTAATTGGCTTATCTTTTGGAGAAGGCGCTATTCTGTCCATACAAAGCTTAAGAGCGACTGTATCTCCCGTAAGTGCTGCGGATATGGCTTTTTGCGTTAAGGCTTCTGCTTGGCCCTCTAGGAGGCTCTCAATAGCCACCGTGGCTTTGTTTCTAGAACCTTTTGGTTTTCCAGCATTGCCGCTAGTAAAAGAACCATCCGTATTTCTGCCGTATTTCATGCTTTGGACTATACCAAACTTGTCTAGCTCTTGGAATCCTTCCCGATTGCAAAAACACCAAATTTCCCGTATCACGATTAACAGGCAGTTAAACTTCAAATTGTGCGCCTTGGCATCCCGCCTAAAGCACTAAAGCGGAGGTTCAATCTCATGTTAAGTTCAAAGCAATTAGACGATCTCATCAGAGCATGGCCTGATGAAAATGGCGTCTCCAGTGATCCAGAGACCTATGCTGCGTGGATAAGAGCGCAGCGAGAAAATGCTGGAAAGTTCATTGGAATGGCGCTGGGCAAAAAGCGCTTAGAGAGCCTCACCGAAGAGCAATCTAAGCAGCTTTATGACGTTTACCAAAAGCTCCTTGAAGAACGGATTATTTCGGAAATCGGCGATGATGAAATCATAGCCCACTATGAAATTGTGACGCAGCAAAAAAAGCTACACTGATCACTTAAAAGGCGATCAGGTGGTTAAGGTCATCGGTATGATTGATCTACTAATAATTTGTACTATCTCCGGCCGGATTACTAATAGCAAAGGACGCTATCGGCCTCTAATGAGTGTTGAATTAGCTTATCTGGCATTGCAAACGAAGCATTAAAGCCATCAAGCAATGTCTGATCATAGCCGCGAGCTTTTGCTGACATACCAGAAACCATTATCTCAATATTAGCTTCCGCGAGCGCATCTAAATGTGCTTTTACATCGCCAGTGCCTTCTCCAACAATTTCCCCTTCAGCTTTACAGTTCAAAGCATGTACTGCATCAGCCGCTAAAAATAATTTGACGGTGTGACCTTCTTTGACGCCAGTCACAGCAACCAGCAGACCAAGTGTAAGTTTGTTTTTTAACTCTGGGCCGCTGTGAATATGTACTAGGATGCTTGGCATTTTAACCCTCTTCGTATGTTTGCTTTAGTAGATATCTCTTAAAAATGCCTTGAGGTATCTCGTTACGCTGCGTCAATAGCCAGAGCCTTGCTTTTCAACTGATCAGCAAAGATAAAAGATCGCTAATGATGAGACCAACCATTATTTGTATCAAATCAGAAAGTGGCAGAGAGTGATATGCAGGATATTAGGGCTTTGAGTAATTTTCTGGCTGCTGCTGGAAAAAAGTTTCAAACTCATCCCAGCGACATCGCTTAAGCGATCTATCAAGCTTTAGTCAGTGATCTAATATTACGACAAAGCCCTGTGGTTGAAGCTGCACCCGTAGACGTTTCGTTGTCTAGTTTTTTACAAGATGGACAATCAGATCTCATAAGTCTTTTGTTACAATGTTCAGATTTACTGTCATGGAGGGAGGCAGGCTTTGGGAAGCTATCCGAAGAGTTTTCTAAACGTATTTTTGCCAGTGAGATAATTGGCCCCAAAGGCATCATTGATAATCCGTCTATGAGGGTCGGTTTACTCCTTCAGCTAGATCATGTCCCATATCCAAAACACTGGCATTCAGCTGAGGAGTTATATTTGGTTCTGCTTGGAGAAGCCCATTGGAGTGTAGATGATGGTTCCCCTGAGGTGAGGTCTCCAGAAACCTTTGTACATCATAAGTCTAACCAACCTCATAGTATGACAACGATTGACGAGCCGCTTCTCGCTATGTGGGGCTGGACAGGTGATATAGACGGACAATCTTACTCTGTCTGAAATGTTGATAATTAATGTTTAGCACTCCGATAATTCATTCCGTTTAGAGAGATCACGTAATTTAAGGCATAGGACGACTAGCCCCACCATGTAGGTGAGGTAGTCCCCATGCGCTTGATACATTCCGTTCTGAGCCGACCGCCGCATCAAGGCCCAAAGGTCGCGCACATACGCCTTCAGTTGACCGCTACTTACGACACCTAGTGTGCTTGCCGTGGATCAGGGGTCAAGCAGATATGTGCGGGATGACGCGGGCGTTAATTTCAGACCCCGAGATGCCTCTCAAAGCCCGGTGCGGGGATCTGGAGGATATCCGGGCCTGCGTGGCCTGCAACCAAGCCTGTATCGAGCATATGCTGCAGGCTTGCCCAATCTCTTGCATTCAAAGACCTGAAACGGGCCGCGAATTGCAATATGCAAATCTGTCAAAGGCACCATCGAGAAAACGGATTTTAGTGGCAGGGGGTGGGCCTGCCGGTCTCAAAGCGGCCAGTATTGCGGCGCGGCGCGGGCATGAGGTGATTCTTTGTGAAAAATCAAATGCACTTGGAGGTCAGATTAATCTGGCGCAATCCCTGCCGGGCAGGGCTGAATTTGGGGGCATTACAGTGAACCTACAAAAAGAGCTTTCCAAAACCGCGGCTCGGCTGCAGCTGAATTGTTTTGTAAACCTTGATGTCATTGAAAATATCGCCCCTGACGTTGTTATTTCTGCAGCGGGTGCAACGCCCTACAGGGCGCAAATTGATGGGGCTGATGACGCTCATGTGGTGAATGCCTGGCAAGTTTTACAAGGTCAAACAAATATTGGCGGCCGCGTCGTTATCGCAGATTGGCGCTGTGACTGGGTGGGTCTGGGGCTTGCAGAATTGCTTGTCAAACAGGGCCGCCATGTTCGCCTTGCCGTGAATGGAATGGTGGCGGGCCAAAATATTCCGCAATATGCGCGGGATACCTGGATCGGCACGCTACACAAACTTGGTGTGGAGATTATTCCACATCTAAGAGTGGTCGGGGTGGATTCGGAAGATGCGTATTTTCAACACACGCTCAGCGGTGAACCGGTTATTTTAAATGCAGTCGATACTTTGGTCACCGCCCTGGGGCATTCAGCTGAAACGAAACTTGAGGAAGATTTGAGCGCGCATCGTATCTTGCATCATATCATTGGCGATTGTCTGAGCCCCAGAACGGTCGAAGAAGCAGTGCTTGAAGGTTTAACAATAGGAGCGACTCTGTGAAGGGCTAAAGCATTTGAAACATGGGCCAGGTTTGTCAGAGCGCGCCGATTGAGCCGGAAATTTCGATTGGGCGCGTCACTCGGGTGACGCGTCTATGATGAATAATTTACGCATATGCTCATGGATCACCCACTCGCCTGTCCAACCTTGGGGCAAAACTAACAGGTCGCCCGGTCCCACGTCACGCGTGCCTTTGCCATCTGCATTTGTAACCGAGGCCCGACCGGAAAGAATATGGCAATATTCACCAGCCGCGCGGCGATCGGCCGTAAAATGGCCAGGCTGACATTCCCATACGCCGATTTTGCAATGACCATCTGCAGAGGACCAAAGCAATGTAGATGCCTCTTTCTGTCCCTGGGTCAATGAGGTGGGTTTGTCTTTAAATTCCGACAACGTCGTTTCGGTAAGCTTGGCGTAAACTTCAAGTGCAATCATCTCTTTTTCCCGTGTGAGCTCTGCTTGTTTATGACATCGTTTTTATCAATCTGGGCAACATTAACCAGATATTGTTTTCCAGCCTATCAGCAATAGGCACAGTTAACATTCGCTTATTATCCCGGGGCAGAGTTTTCTTAAGATTTTTGCCTGAGGTGGGACAGGCCCCGCTTAGGTTGCGAAAACAAACAGGCTTTAGGTTCTGAAATCAATGATCTTTGGAGAGGTCAAGCTTATTTCTCTAATTTTTCAGAACGCCACCCTCATCGGGTTAGCAAAGCCGTTTTTCATTTTGCCCCTATCGGGGCCGCCGACGGGTGTTCATTGAATAATTATAAACGATATTGGGTTAAATTTCGGGTCAAACAATTCGAGATCAGGCCCTTTTCAAGCGGGCATCACAGCCAAATTGAGATCTGTTTCCGCAGAGAATAGAACAAATTGCGCCTTTGAAAGGCCAAGAAAAACGTTTGATATGGCAAAGGCTGAAACGTCGGGGCTGATGAACAGGCCCGAGACGGGCAAGCCTAGGGCGAAAAAGAACCGTGCGTAGCGCGCGTGTCTTTTGCTTTTGGAACATATGCACTACATCACGCCCGGGGAAGCAAACCTCTTTTGCTTTTGCCTTGAAACACAAACCCAAAGTCGGTGCATGGTCACCGCCTATTTTTCAAAAATGAGGTCAGAGTTCATGGAGCAAGACGAAAAATCGGAAAAACCAAAGCGCAAGCCCAAATCTGACGCAGCCATTGGTGGAATGGTCGCAACATTTGCGCTATTGTTTTTAGCCGTTTTCGTTGGTCTTTTTATTTGGCTTGGCGCTTAACTGACGGCCTTTCTGGGATCATTCGTGTCTTCATAGCTAAAAGTGGCCTTAATATTTTGGCCCCAGGGGTGACTACGAACATCCTTAAATTACCCTCGTAATAAAAATTGGCTTTCCCCGACGTTTAGGACCTCTTGATAGCGTTCCCGTCCCAGCATGTTTTTCTTGGTATCTTTATAGCGGGTAATATCGCCACTGACATTTGTGTCATGGGGCTGGTTGGAAGCTTTATGACCAGTTCAACATTGGGAAATATTGCCTGCATTTCGCATGGCCTCTTCCGACACCGATTTCATCATGGTCATTCTACCGATCGACATGTCTTCTTCTGCGATTGTTTTTTCTACTGTGACTCGTATGCTTTATCTGGAACAGAAAATTAAAGTTTTTGACAGGGCCGTTATTTTCAAAAGGCTCTTAGAAAAGACAGGCTGCGTTGCCTGAATTGTATTTAAATG
The DNA here is from genome assembly GCA_039640495.1 of Rhodobacteraceae bacterium IMCC1335. NCBI lineage: Bacteria > Pseudomonadati > Pseudomonadota > Alphaproteobacteria > Rhodobacterales > Paracoccaceae > Rhodobacteraceae bacterium IMCC1335. The sequence continues at coordinate 3,104,318 of CP046864.1, read as the reverse complement.
CGTTCATGCCGAATTTATGCGCTGCCTGAAAAAGCATGTTTAACGCGCGTGCATCGAGTGGAAAATATTAGCGCTGCACAGCAATTGGTCCGATGTATAACCTGGCTTTGGAGATGACGTTGTCTGACAGCTTCATAGGCTTTGAAACTGCGCGTGGAAGGGCCAGATTAAACCGGGTGGGTTGGCAATTTTTTTTGGTGCCTTTTTGCAAAACAGTCTGTTCGAAAGATCTGACGTTCCAGAGATTTTTGTAGATATGTGTTCAGTATGGCCGCTTCAAGCCTAAGAAGTTTAGCGCGGCTAGAAGGATAAGAGCGCGCTATCCGATGTGATCATGGCTTGAAAGTTACCGCAAAGCGCATTATGTGCGGCGTAACTTTGAAAGGTCGTTCCATGGCAATCAGCAATCCATTGCAGTTTATTCAGCAAGTTCGTTCCGAAGTGTCTAAGGTTGTCTGGCCGACGCGGCGAGAAGTGCTTTTGACCACGGTCATGGTCTTTGTAATGGCGGCCTTGGCTGCGGTTATCTTTGCTCTGGTTGATTTAGGGATCCGCTCTGGGCTGCAGGTTTTGTTGGATGCTTTGAGATAATTTTTTTCGAAGGCTCCGCCAATCTTACTTGAAATACTAATGTTTCGAGGGTAGTTGGAGCTTTCAAAAGTCTGTTTGGCGTGCGGCGATTCGTGTTGCGCGCCGATTTTTTTGGTTGTTAAGAAGCTTAAAAAAGACTTAACGTTTTGAAATGGCGAGTAAATTCGCAGCATATGAAGGGCCTAAGACTCGATGGCAAAGCGGTGGTACTCGGTAAGCGTTCTTTCCAATTTCGAAAAGAAAATCGCCGAGCAAATAAAAACATCTGTGGTCGAAGCAAATCTCGAAAGTGAGATCGAAGAAGTTTTGGTGCCCACCGAAGAGGTGATTGAGGTGCGGCGTGGCAAAAAAGTCACGGCTGAACGCCGCTTCATGCCTGGATATGTTTTGGTGCGCATGGAGATGAGCGATCAGGGCTACCATTTGATTAATTCGATCAATCGTGTGACAGGGTTTTTGGGGCCGCAGGGCCGCCCAATGCCGATGCGGGATGCAGAGGTGAATGCGATTTTAAACCGTGTTCAAGAAGGCGAAGAATCGCCGCGTACATTGCTGCATTATGAGATCGGCGAGAAAGTGAAAGTGAATGACGGCCCGTTTGAAGATTTCGACGCATTGGTAGAAGGCGTTGATGATGAGAACCAGCGCCTGAAAGTCACAGTGTCGATTTTTGGACGCGAGACGCCGGTCGAATTGGAATATACTCAGGTGACCAAACAAGCCTGAGTTTAGCCCGTGGAAGGGCAGTCGGTCGCGGCCGATGTACCCGAACCACGACAACGAAAAGCTCCGCTGACGCGTCAGTGGAGTGTTGGTAAAAGGAGAGGCCAGATGGCCAAGAAACTGGTTGGCACGCTTAAATTGCAAGTGCCGGCGGGGAAAGCAAACCCCTCGCCACCCGTAGGACCTGCATTGGGTCAGCGCGGTATTAACATTATGGAATTCTGTAAAGCTTTCAATGCAAAGACGGCTGATATGGAGCCTGGAGCACCATGCCCGACAGTGATTTCCTATTATCAGGATAAATCATTCTCGATGGATATTAAGACGCCGCCCGCGTCTTATTATTTGCGTAAAGCGGCCAAGCTGAAGTCAGGCGCTACCAATCCTGGCCGCGAAACAGCCGGAACCGTGACCGCGGCGCAGGTCAAAGAGATCGCAGAAGCGAAAATGACCGATCTTAACGCAAACGACATCGAAGGTGCGATGCAGATCATTCTGGGATCAGCTCGTTCGATGGGCATCGAGGTGAAGTAAGATGGCGAAGTTTGGAAAACGGATGCGCTCTGTGCGCGAAGCAGCGGACGGCAAATTTGATTTGTCGGTTGAAGAGGCTGTGGCATTGGTGAAAGCCAACGCAAAAGCTAAATTCGATGAAACGATCGAAATTGCGGTGAATTTAGGGGTTGATACCCGCCATGCTGACCAGATGGTGCGCGGCGTTATCGGCCTGCCAAATGGCACTGGAAAATCAGTTCGGGTTGCAGTGTTTGCGCGCGATGCCAAAGCAGATGAAGCGAAAGCGGCTGGGGCTGATATTGTGGGCGCCGAAGACCTTATGGAAATTGTTCAAGGGGGCAAGATCGAATTTGATCGGTGCATTGCAACACCTGATATGATGCCGGTTGTTGGGCGTTTGGGCAAAGTGCTTGGGCCGCGCAATTTGATGCCCAACCCCAAAGTTGGCACCGTCACGATGGATGTCGCTGCGGCTGTGAAAGCGGCGAAGGGCGGCGAAGTGCAGTTCAAAGCTGAAAAAGGCGGTGTGGTGCATGCCGGCGTTGGCAAAGCCTCATTTGATGAAGCAAAATTGGTCGAAAACATCAAAGCATTCGTAGAAGCGGTGGCCAAAGCAAAACCATCGGGTGCTAAAGGCGCCTATATGAAAAAGATCGCGCTGAGCTCGACAATGGGCGCTGGCGTCACGATCGATGTGGGGGCTGCAAGCCAACGCTAAGAGGTTGGCTGCCTTTTGCGCGGTTGTGTGCAGGGGGCAGCGAATAGCGGATCCGCCAGGATCCGTTCTGTCCGAGACGGAGGGTGGAGCGCAGGCTCGTTAAATCCTTCCTGAGATGGGGAACGAGATTGGATTAGTCTGCGGCGCAAGCCTCGGGTGATTTTGGCCTCGGGACCCTGACCTAGGACCCGAACGCTGCCCTTTCGGGGTGGCAAACTTGAGCCGGGGAGAGATCCCCAAATTTGGAGTGAAACTGTGGATAGAGCACAAAAAGAGAAAGTGGTCGAGGAACTCGGCCAAATCTTTGAAAGCTCTGGCGTTGTGGTAGTGTCTCACTATGCAGGGCTTACAGTTGCTGAAATGCAAGATCTGCGCGCCCGTGCCCGTCAGGGCGGTAGCGCGGTTCGTGTAGCCAAAAACAGGCTCGCCAAGATCGCCCTTGATGGAATGCCATGCGCAGGCATAGCAGATATTCTGACAGGGATGACTGTTCTAACCTTTTCCGAGGACCCGGTGGCAGCAGCCAAAGTGGCCGAGGATTTCGCCAAAGAGAATAAGAAGTTTGAAATTCTCGGTGGCGCGATGGGTGAGAATGTTTTGGATCGTGCCGGCGTTGAAGCCGTGTCGAAAATGCCTTCACGCGAAGAACTTATTGCTTCGATCGTGGGCTGTATCGGTGCTCCTGCTTCAAACATCGCGGGCGCAATTGGCGCACCTGCTTCGAATATCGCCGGCATTTTGTCGAGCATCGAAGACAAGGCTGCTGCTTAAGCAACTTAAGATCTGCGTAGGGAAATACCCCATGCGTTGGAACACAACTTAGAAACGGAAAGAGTCGAAAATGGCTGATCTGAAGAAACTTGCAGAAGAGATCGTTGGTCTTACCCTGCTGGAAGCACAAGAACTGAAAACCATCCTGAAAGACGAGTATGGCATTGAGCCTGCTGCGGGTGGCGCTGTCATGATGGCAGGCCCTGCAGGTGGCGATGCTGCAGGTGGCGGCGCTGAAGAGCAAACAGAATTTGACGTAATTCTGAAAGCTGCAGGCGCTTCAAAAATCAACGTGATCAAAGAAGTTCGCGGCATCACAGGCCTAGGTCTGAAAGAAGCCAAAGAGCTGGTTGATGCAGGCGGCAAAGCCGTCAAAGAAGGCGTTGACAAAGCCGAAGCGGAAGACATCAAAGCCAAGCTGGAAGCAGCTGGCGCTGAAGTCGAGCTTAAGTAAACACTGCCAGGGTATCCTGGTAGGTATCGGCCGAGAGCGAGAATTCCGCTCTTGGCCATACCTGTCTTAGAAAGTGCCCACTCCACCGGGCATTTTGTTGGGCAGGATAAATAGATCGGGAGGCTTTCGTTGGGTGAAAGCCAGGCATTGATCTTATCTTGCGATCTCGTATGGGGGCGCGGCTGGTACCCGACAGCGCGCGCGTCCGGTGAGAAAACTGAAAGGTACTATATCCATGGCTCAATCATATCTCGGCCAGAAGCGTTTGCGTAAATATTACGGAAAAATTCGCGAAGTTCTTGACATGCCAAACCTGATTGAAGTGCAAAAATCATCTTATGATTTGTTTTTGCGCTCTGGCGAGGCGGAAATTCCCACTGATGGCGAAGGCATCAAAGGGGTTTTCCAATCGGTGTTTCCAATCAAAGATTTCAACGAAACCTCTGTGCTTGAATTTGTTGGCTATGATTTAGAAAAGCCCAAATATGACGTCGAGGAATGCCAGCAACGTGATATGACCTATAGCGCTCCGCTCAAGGTCACGCTGCGGTTGATCGTGTTTGATGTCGATGAAGGTACGGGCGCCAAATCGGTAAAAGACATTAAAGAGCAAGATGTGTTCATGGGCGATATGCCCTTGATGACACCGAATGGCACCTTTGTTGTCAACGGGACCGAACGTGTGATCGTGTCACAGATGCATCGCTCTCCTGGGGTATTTTTCGATCATGATAAAGGCAAAACGCACAGCTCGGGTAAGCTGTTATTCGCCTGCCGGATCATTCCCTATCGCGGGTCTTGGCTTGATTTTGAATTTGACGCCAAAGACCTGGTGTTTGCGCGGATCGATCGCCGTCGTAAATTGCCGGTAACCACGCTGCTTTATGCGCTTGGCCTGGATCAAGAAGGCATCATGAGCGCTTATTATGATACGGTGAATTTCCAGGTCGTGAAAGGCAAAGGGTGGAAGACGAAATTCTTCCCAGAGCGCGTGCGCGGCACCCGCCCAATTTATGATCTAATCGATGCGGCGACGGGTGAAGTGATTGCCGAAGCCGGTAAAAAAGTAACTCCCCGCGCGGTGAAAAAATTGATCGATGAGGGCAAAGTAACCGAGCTTTTGGTACCATTTGACCAAATCATTGGTAAATTTGTGTCTCAAGATTTGATCAATGAGGAAACCGGCGCGATTTACGTAGAAGCGGGTGAGGAACTGACCGCGGAATACGATAAAGAAGGCGAAATGATCGGTGGATCGTTGAAAGATCTGATGGATGCTGGTTTTGTCGATATTCCCGTACTCGATATCGATAACGTCAATGTTGGCCCCTATATGCGCAACACCATGATGCAGGATAAAAACCTCAGCCGTGATACCGCACTGATGGATATTTACCGCGTCATGCGCCCGGGCGAACCGCCCACCGTAGATGCCGCTTCTGCTCTGTTTGACACTCTGTTTTTCGATAGCGAGCGCTATGATTTATCTGCGGTTGGCCGCGTGAAAATGAATATGCGTCTGGCGCTTGAGGCAGAAGATACGCAGCGCACATTGCGCAAAGAAGATATTGTATCTTGCATCAAGGCGTTGGTTGAGCTGCGCGATGGCAAGGGTGATATCGACGATATTGATCACTTGGGCAATCGGCGGGTACGTTCGGTTGGCGAGTTGATGGAAAACCAATATCGGGTCGGATTGCTGCGGATGGAGCGCGCGATTAAAGAGCGTATGTCATCGGTCGAAATCGATACTGTGATGCCCCAGGATTTGATCAACGCGAAACCGGCTGCTGCCGCCGTGCGCGAATTCTTTGGGTCAAGCCAATTATCGCAATTTATGGACCAAACCAACCCTCTTTCTGAAGTCACTCACAAACGCCGCCTATCGGCGCTTGGCCCAGGCGGGTTAACGCGCGAGCGGGCCGGTTTTGAGGTGCGCGACGTGCACGCAACACATTACGGGCGCATGTGTCCGATTGAAACGCCCGAGGGGCCAAATATTGGCCTAATCAACTCATTGGCAACCTTTGCACGCGTGAACAAATATGGTTTTATCGAAACGCCCTATCGGATCGTGAAGGATGCCACGGTGACGGATGAGGTACATTACCTCTCTGCCACAGAAGAAATGCGCCATACGGTGGCGCAAGCCAACGCGAAATTGGACGAGAACGGACGCTTTGTGAATGATCTGGTGAGCACGCGGCAATCTGGCGATTACACGCTTGCGCCCGTTGAAAATGTTGACCTGATCGATGTGAGCCCAAAGCAGTTGGTATCGGTTGCGGCCTCGCTAATTCCGTTTTTGGAAAATGACGATGCGAACCGCGCTTTGATGGGCTCGAACATGCAACGTCAGGCAGTGCCTTTGCTACGGGCCGAGGCGCCTTTGGTTGGCACGGGCATCGAAGAAATCGTAGCGCGAGATTCCGGTGCGGCGATTATGGCGAAACGCGCCGGTGTCGTGGATCAGGTTGACGCGCAGCGGATCGTTATCCGGGCGACCGAAGATCTGGATCTTGGCGATGCGGGTGTTGATATTTACCGGATGCGTAAATTCCAGCGCAGCAACCAAAATACTTGCATCAACCAGCGCCCACTCATTAAAGTGGGGCAAGCGGTGTCTAAAGGCGAAGTGATCGCTGACGGGCCGTCAACTGATTTAGGTGAATTGGCTTTAGGTAAAAACGTGGTGGTCGCGTTTATGCCTTGGAACGGCTATAATTACGAAGATTCAATTTTGATTTCAGAGCGCGTGGCGCGCGATGATGTGTTTACGTCGGTTCATATTGAAGAATTTGAAGTGGCGGCGCGCGACACCAAGCTTGGCCCTGAAGAAATCACGCGTGATATTCCAAATGTTGGCGAAGAAGCGCTGCGCAATTTGGATGAGGCGGGGATCGTTTATATTGGTGCTGATGTAGAGCCAGGTGATATTCTGGTGGGAAAAATCACTCCCAAAGGCGAAAGCCCAATGACGCCTGAAGAAAAGCTTCTCAGAGCGATCTTTGGTGAGAAAGCGTCGGATGTGCGCGATACATCTTTGCGCGTTAAGCCGGGCGATTTTGGTACGGTTGTCGAAGTGCGCGTGTTTAATCGCCATGGTGTTGAAAAAGATGAGCGTGCTTTGCAAATTGAGCGTGAAGAGGTTGAGCGTTTGGCGCGAGACCGCGATGACGAGCTGGCGATTTTGGATCGCAACATCTATGCCCGTCTGCGCAGCATGATCATTGGCAAGACGGCTCTTAAAGGTCCGAAAGGCGTGAAAGCCAATGCGGTGATTGACGAAGATTTGCTTGAGAGTCTGAGCCGTGGCCAGTGGTGGCAATTGGCGTTGAGCGAAGAGGGCGATGCGAAGATCGTTGAGGCCTTGCACGAGCAATATGAAGTGCAAAAGCGGATTCTAGACGCCCGCTTTGAAGATAAAGTTGAAAAAGTGCGCCGCGGTGATGATCTGCCCCCTGGCGTTATGAAAATGGTAAAAGTCTTTATCGCGGTGAAGCGTAAGCTGCAGCCAGGCGATAAAATGGCCGGCCGTCACGGCAATAAAGGGGTGATCTCAAAGGTTGTGCCAATGGAAGATATGCCTTTCTTGGCAGATGGAACGCCTGTTGATTTCTGTTTGAACCCTCTGGGCGTGCCTTCGCGTATGAATGTGGGCCAAATCTTAGAAACCCATATGGGGTGGGCGGCGCGCGGTCTGGGCGTGAATATCGATGAATCCTTGAATGATTATCGTCGTTCGGGTGATTTGACGCCGGTGCGTGAGGCAATGCGTCTGGCATATGGTGATGATGTCTACGAAGAAGGCATTGCCAGTATGGATGAAGACAGTTTGGTTGAAGCGGCGGGCAATGTCTGCAATGGCGTGCCGATCGCGACACCGGTATTTGATGGCGCCAAAGAAGGCGATGTGAATGACGCGCTGGTGCGGGCTGGTTTTGATCAATCGGGCCAATCGATCCTGTTTGATGGCCGCACAGGTGAGCAATTCACCCGTCCGGTCACGGTTGGGATAAAATACCTGCTGAAGCTACATCACTTGGTGGATGATAAAATCCACGCACGCTCAACTGGGCCCTACAGCTTGGTCACGCAGCAGCCATTGGGTGGTAAAGCCCAATTTGGCGGCCAGCGCTTTGGTGAAATGGAAGTTTGGGCTTTGGAAGCTTACGGCGCGGCTTACACATTGCAAGAAATGTTGACGGTTAAATCCGATGACGTTGCAGGGCGGACGAAAGTCTATGAAAGCATCGTTAAAGGTGAAGATAACTTCGAAGCGGGCATTCCGGAATCCTTCAATGTTTTGGTGAAGGAAGTCCGTGGTCTCGGCCTGAATATGGAACTCTTGGACACGGAGGATGATGCGTAGGGCTTTTGCCCACGCCTCCACCTTTCTGTCTCCAATTAGAGGAATTAAAATGAACCAGGAACTGACAAACAACCCGTTTAACCCGTTAACCTCACCTAAAGTTTTCGATGAGATCAAAGTCTCTTTGGCCAGCCCAGAGCGGATACTTTCATGGTCTTTCGGTGAGATTAAAAAGCCCGAAACGATCAATTACCGGACTTTTAAGCCCGAGCGTGATGGCTTATTCTGCGCGCGAATTTTTGGCCCAACCAAAGATTACGAATGTCTGTGCGGCAAATATAAACGAATGAAGTATCGCGGCGTTGTTTGCGAAAAATGTGGCGTTGAAGTGACGCTGCAAAAGGTCCGCCGGGAGCGTATGGGGCATATCGAACTGGCCTCACCCGTCGCGCATATTTGGTTCTTAAAGTCGCTGCCATCGCGGATTGGCTTGATGCTGGATATGACGCTGCGTGATTTGGAACGCGTGCTGTATTTTGAAAACTATGTGGTGATCGAACCTGGTCTGACCGATTTGACCTATGGTCAGATGATGACCGAAGAAGAGTATATGGACGCGCAAGATACGTTCGGTATGGATGCGTTTACCGCCAATATCGGCGCGGAAGCGATCCGCGAAATGCTCGCGGCGATCGATTTGGAATCCGAAGCAGAGCAATTGCGCGCGGATCTCAAAGAAGCCACGGGTGAGTTGAAACCGAAAAAAATTATCAAGCGCTTGAAAGTGGTTGAAAGCTTTTTGGAATCGGGCAACCGTCCGGAATGGATGATCCTCACTGTCGTGCCGGTGATTCCGCCGGAGCTGCGCCCCTTGGTGCCTCTGGATGGTGGCCGGTTTGCAACGTCGGATTTGAACGATCTTTATCGCCGTGTGATCAATCGGAATAACCGTTTGAAGCGGCTGATCGAATTGCGCGCGCCCGATATTATCGTTCGCAATGAAAAGCGGATGCTGCAGGAATCTGTGGATGCGTTATTTGACAATGGCCGCCGGGGACGCGTGATCACCGGTGCCAATAAGCGGCCGCTGAAATCGCTGTCGGACATGCTGAAAGGCAAACAGGGCCGTTTCCGTCAAAACTTGCTTGGAAAACGCGTCGATTTTTCTGGCCGTTCGGTGATCGTGACGGGCCCTGAGCTGAAGCTGCATCAATGTGGCTTGCCTAAGAAAATGGCGCTCGAATTGTTCAAACCGTTTATCTATTCGCGCCTTGAGGCCAAAGGGCTGTCAAGCACGGTGAAGCAAGCTAAGAAACTTGTTGAAAAAGAGCGTCCTGAAGTATGGGATATTCTGGATGAAGTGATCCGCGAACACCCGGTGATGTTGAACCGCGCGCCCACCTTGCACCGGTTGGGCATTCAAGCTTTTGAGCCGGTTTTGATAGAAGGCAAAGCAATTCAGCTGCATCCGCTTGTCTGCTCTGCTTTCAACGCCGATTTTGACGGTGACCAAATGGCCGTACATGTGCCGCTCAGCTTGGAAGCCCAGCTGGAAGCCCGCGTGTTGATGATGTCCACCAATAACGTGCTGTCACCGGCCAATGGAGCCCCTATTATCGTGCCTTCGCAGGATATGATTTTGGGTCTGTATTACACCACGATCATGCGAGAAGGCATGAAAGGTGAAGGCATGATGTTCAGCTCGATCGAGGAAGTGCAATACGCACTCGACAATGGCACTGTGCATTTGCATGCCAAAATCACTGCGCGTATTCCACAAATAGATGAGCATGGCAGCGAAGTGATGCAACGCTTTGAAACCACACCGGGGCGCGTGCGCCTGGGCGCTCTTTTACCGGCGAATAACAAAGCACCGTTTGGTTTGGTGAACGGTTTGCTCAGAAAGAAAGATGTCCAAAAGGTGATCGATACCGTCTATCGCTATTGCGGTCAGAAAGAATCGGTTATTTTCTGCGATCAAATCATGACCATGGGCTTCAGAGAAGCGTTCAAAGCCGGTATCTCATTCGGCAAAGACGATATGGTTATCCCTGATGATAAATGGGGGATCGTTGATACGACGCGCCAGCAAGTCAAAGATTTCGAACAGCAATATATGGATGGCCTGATCACACAGGGCGAGAAATATAACAAAGTTGTCGATTCCTGGTCAAAATGTAACGATAAAGTCACTGAGGCGATGATGAATACGATTTCGGCGCCGCGCTTGGATGATGACGGATCTGAAAGCGAGCCGAACAGCGTTTATATGATGGCTCATTCGGGCGCGCGTGGATCGGTTACCCAGATGAAGCAATTGGGCGGCATGCGTGGCCTGATGGCCAAGCCGAACGGGGATATTATTGAAACGCCGATCATTTCAAACTTTAAAGAAGGTTTGACGGTGCTCGAATATTTCAACTCGACCCACGGTGCGCGTAAGGGCTTGTCGGATACAGCGTTGAAAACAGCGAACTCTGGATATTTGACCCGGCGTTTGGTTGATGTTGCACAAGATTGCATTGTGCGCATGAATGATTGTGGTACCGAACAATCCATCACGGCTGAAACGGCCGTCAATGATGGGGAAGTTGTTTCATCGCTGGCCGAGCGCGTGTTGGGCCGGGTTGCCGCCGAGGATATTTTACGCCCCGGATCGGAAGACGTGTTGGTCGCAAAAGGCGAGCTGATCGATGAGATTATGGCCGATAAGATCGATGATGCGGGTCTGCAAACAGCGCGCATCCGCTCTCCTTTAACCTGCGAAGCTGAAGAGGGCGTTTGTGCATTGTGCTACGGGCGTGATCTTGCGCGTGGTACCATCGTGAATACGGGCGAAGCGGTGGGCATTATCGCGGCGCAGTCAATCGGTGAACCTGGCACGCAGCTGACAATGCGGACATTCCACATTGGCGGCGTTGCGCAAGGGGGCCAGCAATCCTTCTTGGAAGCCAACCAAAGTGGTGTGATCGACTTTGAGAACCCGCAAACCTTGAAAAACGCGCAGGGCGACATGTTGGTCATGGGGCGCAATATGAAGTTGCGCATCCTAGATGAAAATGGTGATGAATTGGCCAGTCATAAATTGGGCTATGGCACGAAGTTATTTGTTGCCGAAGGGGCCAAGGTCGAACGCGGCGATAAATTGTTTGAGTGGGATCCCTATACTTTGCCGATCATCGCCGAAAAAGCCGGTGTCGCCAAACATGTGGATCTGGCCAATGGCGTTGCGGTGCGTGAAGAAACCGATGACGCTACCGGGATGACGCAGAAAATTGTGATTGACTGGCGCGCTGCCGCAAAGGGCAGCGAATTGAAGCCTGAAATTATCCTTGCTGGTGAAGATGGCGAGCCTGTGCGCAATGAGGCGGGTAATCCGATCACCTACCCAATGTCGGTTGATGCGATCTTGTCGGTGGAAGATGGTCAAGAGGTGAAAGCGGGGGATGTGGTTGCACGTATTCCGCGTGAAGGGGCCAAAACAAAAGATATCACAGGTGGTTTGCCGCGGGTTGCTGAATTGTTTGAGGCGCGCCGTCCAAAAGATCATGCGATTATCGCGGAAGTCGATGGATATGTACGTTTTGGGCGCGATTATAAAAACAAGCGCCGGATCAGCATTGAACCGGCCGATGAATCGCTGGATCTCGTCGAGTATATGGTTCCAAAAGGAAAGCATATTCCGGTTGCCGAGGGCGATTTTGTTCAAAAAGGCGATTATATCATGGATGGTAACCCAGCCCCGCATGATATTCTGGCAATTATGGGCATTGAAGCTCTGGCAAATTACATGATCGATGAGGTGCAGGATGTATATCGTTTGCAAGGCGTGAAAATCAACGACAAGCATATCGAGGTGATCGTACGCCAGATGCTGCAGAAATGGGAAATCGCCGAGAGCGGCGATACCACATTGCTGAAAGGCGAACATGTTGATAAGGCTGAATTTGACGCTGCAAATGAAAAAGCCCTTTCAAAAGGCGGGCGTCCGGCGCAGGGTGAACCTATTTTGCTGGGCATCACAAAAGCATCCTTGCAAACGCGCTCGTTTATCTCTGCCGCATCGTTCCAGGAAACCACACGTGTTCTGACCGAGGCGTCGGTGCAAGGCAAGCGGGACAAATTGGTTGGTCTTAAGGAAAACGTGATCGTTGGGCGGCTTATTCCAGCGGGCACAGGGGGCGCAACGCAACAAGTTCGCCGTATCGCCACAGAGCGTGACAATGTGGTGCTGGAAGCGCGCCGCGAGGAAGCTCAGGCTGCGGCCGCCTTAGCCGCACCCAGCGAAGATGATGTGTTTAAAGAGGCTACGACAAGCGAAAGCTAAACACCTTTTGCTGTTAAAAATTTAAAAAAGCCCGGCCTTAAGTCGGGCTTTTTTTATAAGCGTTGATCGGATCAAGCGCTGCGCATATCTGCGCCCTGAGCGCGCTGTTAAGATATCTCAAACTTGCAGAAGAGCGCTATTTCAGGCCGGTTGAAACACTGCGGAGTACTGGTTGGCAAAGGCGGAATCAAGCAGTGACGCGGGCCGTAAATCGCGGTGGCGTGTGAAGATGCTTGCAACATTGGTAAGGCGTTCTATGTTGATTTTTTATCCAGCTAAAACGCATGATCCAAACGCTGGTTGAATTTCGGGATTTGATGCATGGGCTTTGAAATAAAACCCGTAATATAAGAGGGTTGTCGCCGGATATCGCAAAGCGGTCAGACGGCGCGACCACGACTTTCTTCGGCTCGATCTGCCGGGGTAAAGCCGCAGCTTTTCAGGCTGTTGACAAGCGTTCCGACTCCCCCTATACGCACGACACGTCGAGTCATGGGATGTTTCTCTGGCTTTGGCTTCAGAATTGAAGTGGTCAAGATCCAGGCAGTGCCTCGATCCTCTGGAAAACCCACCGCGTCGTTCCCAAGAACGAGGGGACCGGTGCGGTGTTTGTGTTATGCGGACGCGTTTGGCACAGAAGAATGAACTGCATGGGCTGCGCTCATGCGCCCAGAAACGACGAGCGAACGGGGAATAACCGGAATGCCAACGATACAACAGCTGATCCGCAAGCCGCGGCAGCCCAAAGTAAAACGCTCCAAATCCATGCATTTGCAGGAGTGTCCACAAAAACGCGGTGTGTGCACGCGCGTTTACACCACCACGCCGAAAAAGCCGAACTCAGCCATGCGGAAAGTTGCAAAAGTGCGCTTAACAAATGGGTTTGAGGTGATCAGCTACATCCCGGGTGAAAAGCATAACCTTCAAGAACACTCAGTGGTTTTGATCCGCGGGGGTCGCGTAAAAGACCTTCCTGGTGTTCGTTATCATATCTTGCGCGGTGTTCTAGACACGCAAGGGGTTAAAGATCGTAAACAGCGCCGCTCTAAATATGGCGCCAAGCGTCCGAAATAAAAGGATTAACAAATGTCTCGTCGCCACGCCGCCGAAAAACGTGAAATTTTACCCGATGCCAAATTTGGCGATCGGGTTATTTCGAAATTTATGAACAACCTGATGATTGATGGTAAGAAATCGATCGCTGAGACCATTGTATATAACGCGTTGGACCGGGTTGAGGATAAAATCAAGCGCGCGCCCGTTGAGGTGTTTCACGAAGCGTTGGATAATATCAAGCCAGCCGTTGAGGTGCGTTCGCGCCGCGTTGGTGGTGCCACCTATCAGGTCCCCGTTGAGGTGCGCCCCGAGCGTCGCGAAGCGTTGGCCATTCGTTGGTTGATCAAAGCGTCTCGTAGCCGCAACGAAAATACGATGGAAGAACGCCTTGCGGGTGAGCTTTTAGACGCTGTAAATTCGCGCGGCTCCGCCGTGAAAAAGCGCGAAGACACGCATAAAATGGCCGATGCGAATAAAGCATTTAGCCACTACCGTTGGTAATTTAAAGAGGCTGCACTGAAATGGCGCGCGAATATAATCTAAAAGAATACCGTAATTTTGGCATTATGGCCCATATTGATGCGGGTAAGACCACTTGCTCAGAGCGGATTCTGTATTACACGGGGAAGTCGCATAACATTGGCGAGGTGCATGATGGTGCCGCAACGATGGATTGGATGGAGCAAGAGCAAGAGCGTGGTATCACAATCACCTCCGCTGCGACCACCACGTTTTGGGAGCGCACCGAAGATGGTGAGACGGCGCAATCGCCCAAGCACCGTATGAACATCATCGACACCCCGGGCCACGTTGATTTTACGATTGAGGTCGAGCGGTCTTTGGCGGTTTTAGACGGTGCAATCGCCGTTTTGGATGCAAATGCAGGTGTTGAGCCGCAAACCGAAACCGTGTGGCGTCAAGCTGACCGCTATAAAGTGCCGCGGATCGTTTACGTGAATAAAATGGATAAAATTGGCGCAGATTTTTTCAACTGTGTTCGGATGATTCAGGATCGCACCGGCGCCGTACCTGCGCCGATCCAAATCCCTATTGGTGCAGAGAACGAGCTTGAGGGCTTGGTCGATCTGATAACGATGCAGGAATGGGTGTGGGTTGGTGAAGATTTAGGCGCGACATGGGAATTGCGCCCGATCCGCGAGAGCCTTCAGGACACTGCTGACGAATGGCGCGCCAAGCTCATCGAAACTGCGGTTGAGATGGATGATGATGCGATGATGGCGTATCTAGAGGGAGAAGAGCCCGATGCAGCCACGCTGCGCGCGCTGATCCGCAAGGGGACGCTCGAAATTAAATTCATTCCAATTTTATGCGGCTCGGCCTTCAAAAACAAAGGCGTACAACCGCTGTTGAATGCTGTGATTGATTATCTGCCGAGCCCGCTGGATGTCGCTGACTATATGGGTTTCCGTCCTGGTGACGAAACAGAAACCCGTGATATTGCACGCCGTGCGGATGACGATATGCCGTTTTCAGCGCTTGCGTTTAAAATCATGAACGACCCCTTCGTGGGGACGCTTACATTTACGCGCATTTATTCAGGCAAGATGAATAAAGGTGACGGGATCTTTAACTCGACCAAGGGCAAAAAAGAGCGCGTTGGCCGCATGATGATGATGCACTCGAACAATCGCGAGGAAATTGAAGAGGCATTCGCGGGAGATATTATCGCGCTTGCTGGTTTGAAAGATACGACAACGGGCGATACGCTGTGCGATGTGAAAGAGCCGGTGATTCTGGAAACAATGACCTTCCCCGATCCAGTGATTGAAATCGCAGTCGAGCCGAAGACCAAGAATGACCAAGAGAAAATGTCTCAAGGTCTCGCGCGTTTGGCGGCAGAAGATCCCTCGTTCCGGGTGGAAACTGATCTTGAGAGTGGCCAGACCATCATGAAGGGCATGGGCGAACTGCATTTGGATATTTTGGTGGATCGCTTAAAGCGTGAGTTCAAAGTGGAAGCCAATATTGGTGCGCCGCAAGTGGCTTATCGCGAGACGATTGGCCATGAGGTTGAGCACACGTATACGCACAAAAAACAGTCTGGTGGGTCTGGGCAGTTTGGTGAAGTGAAATTGGTGATCACGCCAACAGAGCCTGGCGAAGGGTACTCATTTGAAAGCAGGATTGTTGGTGGTGCAGTTCCAAAAGAATATATCCCCGGCGTTGAAAAAGGCATAAAGTCAGTTATGGATAGTGGGCCCTTGGCGGGCTTCCCGGTGATTGATTTCAAAGTGTCACTGCTGGATGGTAAGTTTCATGATGTGGATAGCTCGGTTTTGGCATTTGAAATCGCTGCGCGGATGTGTATGCGCGAAGGGATGAGAAAAGCCGGCGCGAAGCTTCTTGAGCCGATCATGAAGGTCGAAGTTGTAACGCCTGAGGATTATACAGGCAACATCATTGGCGATCTGACCTCCCGACGGGGTCAGGTGCAAGGTCAAGAGCCACGTGGCAACGCGATCGCGATTGAGGCCTTCGTACCTTTGGCGAATATGTTCGGTTACATTAATAACTTGCGGTCTATGTCTTCTGGGCGAGCGCAATTTACGATGACGTTTGATCATTACGACCCGGTTCCACAGAATATCTCTGAAGAAATTCAGTCAAAATTTGCCTAAAAACGGGCATGGGCTTGGGGCCCATGCCAAAGCAACACTTTAGGGCCGAGAGCGGTCTTGTAAACTAACGAAAAAGGAGGCCACCATGGCAAAGGAAAAGTTTGAGCGTAGTAAGCCGCATTGCAACATCGGCACGATTGGTCACGTTGACCATGGTAAGACGACATTGACGGCTGCGATTACGAAGCAATTTGGCGAATTTCAGGATTATGATCAGATTGACGCTGCGCCGGAAGAGAAAGCCCGCGGGATCACGATTTCGACGGCGCATGTTGAATATGAAACCGAAAGCCGTCATTACGCGCATGTGGATTGCCCCGGCCATGCTGATTATGTGAAAAACATGATCACGGGTGCGGCGCAGATGGATGGCGCGATTTTGGTTGTGAACGCGGCCGATGGCCCTATGCCGCAAACGCGCGAGCATATTTTGCTTGGCCGTCAGGTTGGCATTCCTTCGATGGTTGTGTTCCTGAACAAAGTTGACCAGGTGGATGACGAAGAGCTTCTTGAGCTGGTTGAGATGGAAGTGCGCGAGCTTCTCAGCACGTATGATTACCCAGGTGATGATATTCCGATCGTTGCCGGCTCTGCTTTGGCGGCGCTTGAGGGCCGCGATGCGAATATCGGTGAAGAGAAGATTTCTGAGCTGATGGCCGCTGTTGACAGCTATATCCCGCAGCCGGATCGCGCGATTGATCAGCCGTTCTTGATGCCGATCGAAGATGTGTTTTCAATCTCGGGCCGTGGTACGGTTGTGACCGGGCGGGTTGAGCGCGGTGTGATCAATGTGGGCGATGAGATTGAGATCGTTGGCATTCGTGACACGGGCAAAACCACCTGTACGGGTGTTGAAATGTTCCGCAAGCTGCTGGATCGCGGTGAGGCGGGTGACAATATCGGCGCCTTGTTGCGCGGTGTTGATCGTGAAGGCGTTGAGCGGGGTCAGGTTCTGTGTAAGCCAGGTTCTGTGAAGCCGCATACAAAGTTTGAGGCTGAAGCCTATATTCTGACCAAGGAAGAGGGTGGCCGTCATACGCCGTTTTTTGCCAATTACCGCCCCCAGTTTTATTTCCGTACGACGGATGTGACCGGAACGGTGAACCTACCCGAGGGAACAGAGATGGTGATGCCGGGCGATAACTTGAAGTTCGAAGTGGAACTGATTGCGCCAATCGCGATGGAAGATAAGCTGCGCTTTGCGATCCGCGAAGGCGGCCGCACCGTCGGCTCAGGCGTCGTGTCAAAAATTATCGAGTAAGAGTTACTCGAGCTGGTAACAGGCCCGTCGGAACTGCGTCGGGCCTGACTTAAAATTGGCACTTACGCAGTGCCGTATGTGTTCGATGAAGGGGGTGGAATGACCTGGCCTCTTCCTCTCAACTCTAACGCCGAGAAAAAAGGCTAAGACTATGCAAAGCCAAAATATTCGTATCCGGTTGAAAGCGTTTGACTTTCGTGTTCTGGATGCAAGCACGCAGGAAATCGTGAACACGGCCAAGCGCACTGGCGCATCTGTTCGTGGTCCTATTCCGCTGCCGAATAAAATTGAAAAATTCACCGTTCTGCGTGGTCCTCACGTGAATAAGAAATCACGCGATCAGTTCGAAATCCGTACTCATAAACGGCTTTTGGATATCGTTGACCCAACACCTCAGACCGTCGATGCTTTGATGAAGCTCGATCTTGCTGCCGGCGTTGACGTGCAGATTTCGGTTTAAGGAGGGCAAACGGATGCGCTCTGGAATTATAGCAAAAAAGATGGGTATGACTCGTCTTTTCATGGAAGACGGCAAGCAGATCCCTGTCACCGTTTTACAAATGGATAATCTGCAGGTTGTTGCACAACGCACCTCTGAAGCAAATGGCTACACAGCTGTTCAATTGGGTGCTGGATCAATCAAGGCCAAAAACGTATCGCAAGCGATGCGCGGACATTTCGCCATGGCAAAAGTTGAGCCCAAGCGAAAAGTGGCAGAGTTTCGCGTTGCACCTGAGAATTTAATCGAGGTGGGCGCGGAGATCACTGCGGATCACTATGCGGCGGGTCAATATGTCGATGTGTCTGGCACATCGATCGGTAAAGGCTTTGCCGGAGCGATGAAGCGGCATAATTTTGGCGGACTGCGTGCCTCGCATGGTGTATCGATCAGTCACCGTTCGCACGGCTCTACGGGGCAGTGTCAGGGTCCAGGCAAAGTGTTCAAAGGTAAGAAAATGGCTGGCCATATGGGGGCTGCGAGAGTGACCACTCAGAATTTGCAGGTGGTTAAAACCGACGCGGATCGTGGATTGATCATGATCAAAGGCGCTGTGCCCGGTTCTAAAGGGGGTTGGGTCACCGTTAAGGATGCCGTCAAGAAGCCTTTGCCAAGCGATGTGCCGTTTCCGGCAGCTTTGCGCAGTGCCGAGCAGCCTGCGGCTGAAGCGCCTGCCACCGAAGGAGGTGACGCATGAAACTGCACGTGATTAAACTGGATGGCGCCGCTGCCGGCAGCATTGATTTGGACGAAGATATTTTCGGATTGGAGCCACGCGTTGATATTTTGCACCGCGTTGTGCGTTGGCAGCGTAACAACGCGCAGGCGGGCACGCATAAGGTAAAAACGCGGTCTGAGACCAGCTATTCCACCAAGAAGATCTACCGCCAAAAAGGCACGGGTGGGGCGCGTCATGGCGATCGCAACGCTCCGATCTTTCGCAAAGGCGGGATCTATAAAGGCCCAACGCCGCGTAGTCATGGCCATGATCTGCCTAAAAAGGTGCGTCAACTCGGCTTGAAACACGCTTTATCGGCAAAGGCACGCGACGGGTCGTTGGTTATTTTGGATGCAGCCACATCCGACGGTAAAACGGCGGCTTTGGCCAAGCAGGTAAAAAACCTTGGCTGGAAACGCGCCCTCATTATCGACGGTGCAAGCGTTGATGAGGCGTTTGCCTCCGCAGCGCGCAATATCACAGCTTTGGATATTCTGCCGACTGCTGGCGCGAATGTTTATGATATTTTGAAGCGCGATACTTTGGTTATCACTAAGGCGGGCGTTGAAGCTTTGGAGGCCCGGTTCAAATGAGCGTTAAACCTGAATTATATGACGTGATCCGCAAGCCGATTGTGACCGAAAAGGCAACAATGGCGTCAGAGTCTGGCGCGGTTGTGTTTGAAGTGGCGATTGAATCAAATAAACCGCAAATCAAAGAAGCTGTTGAAAGCTTGTTTGGTGTGAAGGTGAAGGCGGTAAATACCACGATCACGAAAGGGAAGACCAAGCGGTTCCGGGGCAGCCCGGGTCGGCGCAAAGATGTCAAAAAAGCCTATGTGACGTTAGAGGATGGAAACACTATCGACGTCAGCACAGGTCTTTGATAGAAGGCAACGAATCGTAGCAGCTCCAAGCCTCGCTTGGGGCTGCGTCGTTTTAAGAACGGGATCCTTTTGATCCAAATTTGGCCACCTTCGGGGGCTTCACCATAGGCAGAGTTTCTGCCGCTAAGCAAACGGAAGACAGAAAGCATGGCACTAAAGTCGTATAAACCGACGACGCCGGGCCAGCGCGGGCTGGTGCTGATCGACCGTTCGGAGCTTTGGAAAGGACGTCCGGTTAAATCCCTTACTGAGGGTTTGACAAAATCGGGCGGTCGGAACAATACCGGACGTATCACCTCGCGTCGTCGTGGCGGAGGCGCAAAGCGTCTCTATCGCATCGTAGATTTTCGCCGCAACAAATTGGATGTTGCGGCAACGGTTGAGCGGATCGAATATGATCCCAACCGGACTGCTTTTATTGCATTGGTTAAATATACCGATGGTGAGCAGGCATATATCCTAGCGCCCCAGCGCCTCGCTGTGGGTGATCAGGTGATTGCCGCTGCCAAGGCAGATATTAAGCCGGGCAATGCAATGCCCTTCTCGGGTATGCCGATCGGTACCATCGTGCATAATATTGAATTGAAAGCTGGCAAAGGCGGTCAAATCGCTCGGGCGGCTGGAACATATGCGCAGTTTGTTGGCCGCGACGGTGGATATGCACAAATCCGATTAAGCTCGGGTGAGCTGCGTTTGGTGCGCCAAGAATGTATGGCCACCGTTGGCGCTGTATCAAACCCCGATAATAGCAACCAAAATTTCGGTAAAGCGGGCCGCATGCGCCATAAAGGCGTACGTCCCTCTGTTCGCGGTGTTGTTATGAACCCAATCGATCACCCGCATGGTGGTGGTGAAGGGCGTACTTCAGGGGGGCGTCATCCAGTGACACCTTGGGGTAAACCTACCAAGGGCAAACGCACACGTAATAAAAACAAAGCGTCGCAAAAGCTTATTATCCGCTCGCGCCACGCCAAGAAGAAGGGGCGTTAAAAAATGTCTCGCTCTGTTTGGAAAGGTCCTTTCGTTGATTCCTATGTGCTTAAGAAAGCCGAGGCATCTCGCGCAAGTGGACGCAACGAAGTGATCAAGATCTGGTCTCGTCGTTCAACAATTTTGCCCCAATTCGTGGGTTTGACTTTCGGTGTTTATAATGGCCGTAAGCACATCCCCGTGATGATATCTGAAGATATGATCGGTCAAAAATTTGGCGAATATTCGCCAACCCGGACCTATTACGGTCACGGTGCCGATAAAAAAGCGAAACGGAAGTAAGCCATGGGCCAAGATAAAAATCCCCGCCGCGTGGCCGAGAATGAAGCTATGGCAAAACTGCGTATGCTTCGAACTTCCCCGCAAAAGCTGAATTTGGTTGCAGGAATGATCCGCGGTCAAAAAGTTGGCAAAGCTCTGAATGATTTGACGTTCAGCAAAAAACGGATTGCGATTGATGTGCGTAAATGCCTTCAATCAGCGATAGCCAATGCTGAAAATAACCACAATTTAGATGTTGATGAATTGGTGATCGTTGAAGCCTATGTTGGTAAGAATATCACGTTGAAACGTGGTCGCCCACGGGCGCGAGGCCGGTTTGGACGGATTATCAAGCCGTTCTCAGAGCTCACCATCAAAGTGCGTCAAGTTGAGGAGCAAGCCTAATGGGACAGAAAATTAATCCAATTGGTATGCGCCTGCAGGTCAACCGGACTTGGGATAGCCGCTGGTATGCGGATACCAAAGATTACGGGAACTTGTTGCTTGAAGATCTGCGCATGCGCGAATTTATCAAGAAAGACTGCGCGCAGGCTGGTGTGTCTCGTGTGATTATCGAGCGCCCTCATAAAAAATGCCGGGTTACCGTTCATACGGCGCGCCCTGGAGTGATTATCGGCAAAAAAGGCGCTGATATCGAAACGCTGCGTAAGAAGCTGGAAGATATGACGGCATCCGAGTTGCATTTGAACATCGTCGAAGTGCGCAAGCCTGAGCTTGATGCTCAATTGGTTGGCGAAAGTATTGCGCAGCAATTGGAGCGCCGGGTTTCTTTCCGCCGCGCCATGAAGCGCGCAGTGCAAAACGCTATGCGGATGGGCGCTTTGGGTATTCGTGTTAACGTCGCAGGTCGTTTGGGCGGGGCGGAAATCGCGCGGACTGAATGGTATCGCGAAGGCCGCGTGCCACTGCATACTTTGCGCGCTGATATCGATTATGCGAATGTTGAAGCCGCAACACCCTACGGGATTATTGGTATCAAAGTGTGGATTTTTAAGGGCGAGATTATGGAGCATGATCCGCAAGCCCGCGATCGCAAAGCACAAGAACTTCAAGACGGTCCAGCACCTCGTGGTGCCGGCGGTCGGCGCTAGGGGGAGTAGACCATGCTGCAACCAAAACGCACAAAGTTCCGTAAAATGCATAAAGGGCGGATTCATGGTGAAGCTAAGGGCGGATCCGATCTTAACTTTGGCACCTACGGTTTGAAGGCCACTCAGCCTGAGCGCATTACTGCGCGCCAAATTGAAGCCGCGCGTCGTGCAATGACACGGCACATGAAACGACAGGGCCGCGTTTGGATTCGTATTTTTCCGGACACACCTGTGACCTCAAAGCCAACCGAAGTTCGGATGGGTAAGGGGAAAGGTTCTGTCGATTTCTGGGCTGCCAAGGTAAAGCCCGGCCGGATCATGTTTGAGATTGACGGGGTCGATGATTCTGTGGCAAGGGAAGCACTTCGGTTGGCGGCGATGAAATTGCCTATTAAGACAAGAGTTGTCATCCGCGAAGATTGGTAATTTTAGCTGGCCCCTGTGTTTGCGGGGGCCTGTTATTTTGTCCACTAGAGCAAGGGTAACCCAATGGGGCCTTCTGGTGATGTAGAAAAGGAATAAGGCGATGGACGCCAATGAACTTCGAAATAAAACACCGGACCAGCTGCGTGATGAGCTGGCAGGTCTGAAAAAAGAGGCCTTTAACCTGCGCTTTCAGCAGGCCACAGGGCAGATTGAAAATACAGCCCGTATGCGCTCAGTTAAGCGCGATGTGGCCCGTGTGAAAACGATCTTGAACGAAAAAGCAGCCAATGCGGCCGCTGAGCAGGGAGCCTAAGCAATGCCCAAACGAATTTTACAAGGCGTTGTGACAAGTGACGCTAATCAACAAACGGTTACTGTATCTGTTGAGCGTCGTTTTAAGCACCCAGTTTTGCAAAAGACGATCCGGAAATCAAAAAAATACCGGGCGCATGATGAAAATAATACTTTTAAGGTCGGCGATGCGGTTCGGATTATCGAATGTGCACCAAAGTCCAAAACCAAACGCTGGGAGGTTCTGCAGGCGTAAGCCGAAAGACCTTTTAGTTTAATCGAAACCCTGGGGAACAGGTGAAAGCCCCCCACAGGTCGGGAGAAACCGAATGATCCAGATGCAAACCAATCTGGATGTAGCTGATAACTCCGGCGCACGCCGGGTACAGTGCATCAAAGTGTTGGGTGGTTCCAAGCGTAAATACGCATCCGTGGGCGACGTGATCGTCGTTTCGGTGAAGGAAGCCATCCCGCGCGGTCGAGTGAAAAAGGGCGATGTGCGTAAAGCCGTTGTCGTTAGAACCGCCAAAGAAGTCCGCCGTGAAGATGGTACCGCGATCCGATTTGACAGCAATGCTGCCGTGATTTTGAACAATAGCGGCGAGCCGATTGGTACGCGTATTTTTGGGCCAGTGGTTCGCGAATTGCGCGCCAAAAGCTTCATGAAAATTATCTCACTTGCCCCGGAGGTGCTGTAATGGCTGCGAAACTTCGTAAGGGTGACAAAGTAATCGTTCTTGCCGGCAAAGATAAGGGCAAGGAAGGCACGATCGCTTCTGTCGACCCATCTGCCTCAAAGGCAATTGTTGAGGGGATCAATATTTCGATCCGCCACACCAAGCAAACGCAAAACTCGCAGGGCGGACGTTTGCCCAAAGCGATGCCGATTGCGCTGTCTAATCTGTCTTTGATCGATGCCAATGGCAAAGCAACACGCGTTGGCTTCAAAATCGAAGATGGTAAGAAAATGCGCTTTGCCAAAACAACAGGAGACGTGATCGATGCTTGATACTGCTGATTACACCCCCCGTTTGCGTGCATTGTATGATGAAAAAATTCGCGCCGCGATGAAAGAAGAATTTGCATATAAAAACGATATGCAAATTCCACGCCTTGACAAAATTGTTCTGAATATCGGCGCTGGTAAGGCGGCGGTTAAAGACAGTAAGAAGGCCAAATCTGCACAAGCAGATCTGTCGACGATTGCTGGACAGCAGGCGGTTATCACCAAGGCAAAAAAATCTATCGCGGGCTTCCGGGTGCGCGAGGAAATGCCAATGGGTGCGAAAGTCACGCTGCGCGGCGCGCGGATGTATGAATTTCTTGACCGGTTAATCACGATCGCGATGCCCCGTATCCGCGACTTTCGGGGTGTGTCTGCAAAAAGTTTTGACGGCCGCGGCAATTATGCGCTGGGAATTAAAGAGCATATCGTTTTCCCAGAGATTAATTTCGACAAGGTTGATGAAAACTGGGGTTTTGACGTTGTCATTGCCACCACCGCAAATACCGACGCTGAAGCCAAGGCGCTGTTGAGCCATTTCAACATGCCCTTCAATAGCTGATCCGCGAAAAGGAGTTTAGACATGGCTAAGAAAGCAATGATCGAACGCGAAAAGAAACGCGCGCGCCTGGTGGCAAAATTTGCCGAAAAGCGGGCTGCGCTGAAAGAAATCGCGAATGATAACAATCTGCCAATGGAAGAGCGTTTCAAAGCGCGTTTGAAATTGGCGAAATTGCCCCGCAACAGCGCGGCAAACCGCATGCATAACCGCTGCGAATTGACCGGTCGTCCGCATGCGTATTATCGCAAGCTCAAGGTCAGCCGGATTATGCTGCGCGAGTTGGGTTCCAACGGGCAACTGCCCGGCATGGTTAAGTCAAGCTGGTAAGGGAGAGATATTATGAATGATCCTATCGGCGATATGTTGACGAGAATCCGCAACGCTCAAATGCGCGGAAAATCAGTGGTGTCGACGCCTGCCTCGAAATTGCGCGCTTGGGTTTTGGATGTGCTGAAAGATGAGGGTTATATCCGCGGTTATGAAAGCATGACGGGCAGCGATGGCCATCCTGCGCTTGAAATCAGCCTTAAATATTATGATGGTACGCCTGTTATTCGTGAATTGAAGCGGGTTTCAAAACCCGGTCGTCGCGTTTATCTGGGCGTGAAAGATATTCCTTCCGTCCGTCAGGGCTTGGGTGTGTCGATTGTCTCAACTCCGAAAGGGGTTATGTCGGATGCGGCTGCGCGCACTGCCAATGTTGGTGGTGAAGTGCTCTGCACAGTCTTCTAAGGGGGTCAGGAATGTCTCGTATTGGTAAAAAACCTGTCGAGCTACCAACGGGCGTAAGCGCGTCGGTATCTGGCCAGATGATCGAAGTGAAGGGTCCAAAAGGTACTCGCAGCTTCAAGGCGACTGATGATGTGACCATCGCAGTGAATGAAAACGCCGTTGCGGTTACCCCGCGTGGCAGCTCAAAGCGCGCGCTTCAGCAATGGGGTATGAGCCGTACGATGGTTCAAAACCTCGTGACGGGTGTCACAACCGGGTTCAAAAAGGAACTTGAGATCACCGGCGTTGGATATCGGGCACAGTTGCAGGGCAATGTTCTGAAGTTGAACCTTGGACTGTCGCATGATGTTGATTTTCAAATCCCAAGTGACGTAACTGTGACGGCGCCAAAGCCGACAGAGATCACTATCGAAGGCATTGATGAGCAACGTGTAGGCCAAGTGGCCGCTAATATACGTGAATGGCGGAAACCTGAGCCTTACAAAGGCAAAGGGATCCGTTACAAAGGCGAATTTATCTTCCGCAAGGAAGGGAAGAAAAAGTAGGGACGCAAAATAATGGCAAATAGCAAAAGACAACTGTTCTTGAAGCGCCGTCTGCGCGTTCGGAACAAACTTCGCAAGGTAAATGCAGGGCGCGTGCGCCTGTCGGTTTTCCGCAGCAATAAAAACATCAGCGTTCAACTGATCGATGATGTGAATGGTCGTACGTTGGCCGCTGCCTCGTCTTTGGAAAAAGACTTAGGCATCATTGGAAAAAACAACGTAGAGGCCTCTGCCAAAGTGGGCGCGGCAATTGCCGAGCGCGCAAAAGCAGCAGGCGTTGATAACTGCTATTTCGATCGCGGTGGGCTTCTCTTTCATGGACGTGTCAAAGCTTTGGCTGATGCCGCCCGTGAAGGTGGACTTAAGTTTTAAGGAGACGAAGATATGGCTAGAGAACAAAACAACCGGGGCCGTCGCGATCGTGATGAAGCGCCTGAGTTCGCCGATCGTCTCGTTTCGATCAACCGGGTGTCAAAGACCGTTAAAGGTGGGAAACGCTTCGGCTTTGCCGCATTGGTGGTTGTGGGCGATCAAAAAGGCCGCGTGGGCTATGGCAAAGGGAAGGCGAAGGAAGTTCCTGAAGCCATCCGCAAAGCAACCGAGCAAGCCAAACGCCAGATGGTGCGTATTCCATTGCGCGAAGGCCGCACTTTGCATCACGACGTACAGGGCCGTCATGGCGCTGGTAAAGTTGTAATGCGCACCGCCGCAACGGGTACAGGTATCATTGCTGGTGGTCCGATGCGGGCTGTGTTTGAGATGCTTGGCGTGCAGGATGTTGTTGCAAAATCAGTTGGATCGTCAAATCCATATAACATGATCCGCGCAACAATTGACGGTCTGTTGAATGAATCGAGCCCTCGTATGGTGGCGCAACGCCGTGGTAAGAAGGTTGCTGATATCCTGAAACGCGATGAGCCCGCGGCAGCAGCCGACGCGGTTGAAACCGCAGAAGCTTAAGGACCAAAAGAATGGCGAAAACAATTGTTGTAAAACAAATCGGGTCTCCGATCCGCCGCCCTGCAAAGCAGCGTCAAACGCTGATTGGTCTGGGCCTCAACAAAATGCACAAAACCCGTGAGCTGGAAGATACCCCGGCGGTGCGCGGTATGGTGAATAAAATCCCACATATGGTTGAGATTATTGAAGAGCGCGATAATTAAAGCGCGCCCTTTAAAAGTGACAATAAAAGCGCCTCGGGGATTTCCCGGGGCGTTTTGCCCTTTGAATACGGAGATCATTTGGCACGATTGACACATGACGCCGTATTCTTTTTTGAGATCAGCGCGGATCAGCCGGCATTCGACTGACCAGCTGCACCTTCCGGCGAAGTTTGCACGAAGCGCGCTTGTTCATTTTACGCCCGCTTGTTGCGATGAAAGGGATTGCTCGCGATAAAACCTTAGTCAAGTTGCGCGCATGAACCACAGGCTTTTGTTGGGCCGCTTTTGACAGCGCCGAAATGGGGCGTTGCGGAGGCTTTACCGGCGTCGAAACCATTTGGCACAATGATCTGAATGCTGGGTGCTCTAGGGCTTGCATGAAGGAGTGTCTGAGTCTATACGCCTCCGGTGGCCTTTTGAGGTCACAGAATCAAGTGCAACGCCGTGTTTGCCCCTTTGGTCGCTCGAAGGGCAGTTCCGGCAAAGGAGAAGCGACATGAAATTACACGAATTACACGATAATGAAGGCGCAACACGCAAGAAGAAACGCGTGGCGCGCGGTCCAGGCTCTGGCAAGGGTAAAACTGCCGGCCGTGGTATCAAAGGTCAAAAATCACGATCAGGTGTGGCGATTAACGGGTATGAAGGCGGCCAGATGCCTTTGTATCAACGTTTGCCAAAGCGCGGCTTTAGCAAGCCGAACCGTAAGAAATTTGCTGTTGTAAACCTGGGTTTGATCCAGAAATTTATTGAAGCCGGTAAATTAGACGCGAAAGCAGATATGTCGGAAGATGCTTTGATCGCGTCTGGCTTGGTGCGCCGCAAATTGGACGGAATTCGCATTTTGTCAAAGGGCGAGTTGACCTCAAAAGTGTCTCTTACGGTGACAGGCGCGTCAAAATCTGCCATTGCAGCGGTTGAAAAAGCCGGTGGCAGCCTGACAATTGCAGCGCCAGTGGCCGCAACTAAAGAATAACATCTTGTGAAGCCGCTTTGGGCTGCTTACATAGAGGTTGAAGTTTTCCATAACGCCGCCGACGAGCCGGAAAACGCTCTTGGCGGCGTTTGCTATAAAGAGAGATTGAAATGGTATCCGCAGTAGAGCAAATGGCCGCAAACACCAGCTGGGCAGCCTTGGGTAAGGCGACCGATCTGCGGAACAGAATACTATTTACCTTGGGTCTGTTGGTGGTTTACCGCCTTGGCACGTTTATTCCCGTTCCAGGTATTGATGGCGCCGCGTTGCGTGAATTTATGGAACAGGCGCAGGGCGGCATAGGTGGCATGCTCACGATGTTTACGGGCGGCGCACTTGGACGGATGGGTATTTTCGCCCTTGGTATCATGCCTTATATCTCGGCCTCTATCATTGTGCAGCTGATGACATCGATGGTGCCCCAGCTAGAGCAGCTTAAAAAAGAGGGCGAACAAGGCCGTAAGAAAATCAACCAATATACGCGCTATGGAACCGTCTTTCTAGCCACGTTGCAGGCCTACGGATTGGCGGCCAGCTTAGAAGCAGGTGATTTGGTTACCGATCCTGGTATGTTTTTCCGCGTGTCTTGCCTGATCACGCTGGTGGGCGGTACGATGTTTCTGATGTGGCTGGGCGAACAAATCACAGCCCGCGGCATTGGCAATGGGATTTCGTTGATCATTTTCGTCGGCATTATTGCCGAAATTCCCTCTGCTTTGGCGCAATTCTTTGCCTCTGGACGTTCTGGTGCGATCAGCCCGGCGGTTATTGTAGGCGTGATTGTGATGGTGATCGCGACAATCGCCTTCGTGGTATTCATGGAGCGCGCTCTGCGCAAAATCATTATCCAATATCCGCGCCGTCAAGTTGGCATGAAGGTGATGGAGGGGCAAAACTCGCACCTGCCTGTAAAAGTGAACCCGGCCGGCGTGATTCCAGCGATCTTTGCCAGTTCATTGCTGCTTTTGCCGACCACTGTCAGTACGTTTTCAGGGTCGCAAACCGGCCCGGTTATGTCGACCATTCTGGCATATTTTGGCCCCGGCCAGCCACTCTATCTGGCCTTTTTTACGGCTATGATCGTGTTCTTTGCCTACTTCTATACGTTCAATGTCTCGTTCAAGCCAGATGATGTGGCCGATAATCTAAAGAACCAGAACGGTTTTATCCCCGGTATTCGCCCCGGGCAAAAAACGGCTGAGCATCTTGAATATGTGGTGAACCGCGTGCTGGTCTTGGGGTCAGCTTATCTTGCTGCCGTGTGCCTTTTGCCTGAGATTTTGCGCGGCCAACTGGCGATTCCGTTTTATTTTGGTGGAACCTCGGTTTTGATCGTGGTGTCTGTGACAATGGACACGATTCAGCAAGTTCAATCGCATTTGCTGGCACATCAGT
Source organism: Rhodobacteraceae bacterium IMCC1335 (assembly GCA_039640495.1). Classification (NCBI taxonomy): domain Bacteria; kingdom Pseudomonadati; phylum Pseudomonadota; class Alphaproteobacteria; order Rhodobacterales; family Paracoccaceae; species Rhodobacteraceae bacterium IMCC1335. The sequence goes on along the minus strand of CP046864.1, from coordinate 3,075,391 downwards.
ATGAAAGCCTTATCCAGAAATCGCAGCTGCGCGGCAAAGGCAAGGCGCGCCGGAAAAAAGGACCTGCTCGTCGATGAACATCATTCTTTTAGGTCCGCCTGGTGCAGGAAAAGGAACGCAGGCGCGACATCTTGTTGACACCCGCGGCATGGTACAGTTGTCGACTGGTGATATGTTGCGTGATGCCAAAAGCAGTGGCAGCGAGATGGGCCTAAAAGTGGCAGAGGTGATGGCGCGCGGGGATTTGGTCACGGATGACATTGTGATCGGTTTGATCCGCGAAAAACTGTCAGAGGCAAATGCCGGCGGTTTTATTTTTGACGGGTTTCCCCGGACGTTGGGGCAGGCCGTGGCGCTCGACGCCCTGTTGAAAGAATGTGGCCAATCATTAGCATCGGTTATCGAGATGAAAGTGGATGATGTGGCTCTTGTGGCGCGTATCACAGGGCGCTCTACATGCGCTTCATGCGGTGAAGTGTATCATGACATCACCAAACCTCAGCCTGCCGACGGAATATGTGTCAATTGTGGCGGCACCGAGTTCAGCCGCCGTGCGGATGATAACGCGGAAAGCTTGCGTCAACGTTTGATGGAATATTACAAGAAAACATCGCCGCTTCTTGGGTATTATTTTGCTCATGACAAGCTGGTATCGGTGGATGGTCTTGCCAGCATTGATACGGTTCAATCTGAAATCGCCAACATCTTGAATTGATCGAAGGTTTGGGCTTGACTGGGTCTTTGAATTCTCTTAAGGGCTGACACTTCTGAACTGAACGAGTTTTGCAGGTAAACGTTTCTATCTGCAAGATTACCTGAGACAGCTTCGATCCCGGCCAAGGCAGGCGATCGGACGTTGTGAAAAAAGGTTCCGGGATTACGGAACCGCAACGAAAAGGAAATATAACGTGGCACGTATCGCCGGCGTAAATATCCCGACGCATAAGCGGGTTCCAGTCGCCCTTACCTATATCACCGGAATTGGCCTGTCTTCGGCCAAAGCCATTTGCGAAGCCGTCAATATTGACCAAGCGCGTCGTGTAAATGAATTAAGCGATTCAGAAGTGCTGTCAGTGCGCGAGCATATTGACGCCAATTATTCGGTTGAAGGCGACCTGCGCCGCGAGACACAGATGAACATCAAACGCTTGATGGATCTTGGTTGTTATCGTGGTCTGCGCCATCGTCGTAACCTTCCAGTTCGTGGTCAGCGTACGCATACCAATGCGCGCACCCGGAAGGGCCCTGCCAAAGCCATCGCTGGCAAGAAAAAATAGGAAAGGGCATAGATTATGGCACGAGATACTCGCCGTGCAGGCAAGAAGAAGGTTTCCAAGAATATCGCAGCCGGTGTTGCGCATGTGAACTCTTCATTCAATAATACTAAAATCCTCATTTCCGACGTGCAAGGCAACGCGATCGCGTGGTCTTCGGCTGGTACGATGGGCTTTAAAGGTTCGCGCAAGTCAACACCATATGCTGCGCAGATGGCCGCTGAAGATGCAGGGCGCAAAGCACAGGATCATGGCGTGAAAACGCTTGAGGTCGAAGTGCAAGGGCCCGGCTCTGGCCGAGAAAGCGCGTTGCGTGCTTTGGCCGCCGTTGGGTTTAACATCACATCCATTCGAGATGTGACACCGATGGCCCATAACGGCTGTCGCCCACCAAAGCGCCGCCGGGTATAAACCCGCGCTATGTTTGAAAGAGGGGTGCCCGCAGGCAGCCCTCTCTTCGTGATTTTAACCTCGGGCGCGACTGGCTATTTGGTCATGGGGCAGTTGCAAGAATGGAGGGACGCATGATCCATAAAAATTGGGCTGAATTAATCAAACCCGCACAATTAGAGATTAAACCGGGAAACGATCCGGCTCGCGTGGCCACAGTGGTTGCAGAACCATTGGAACGCGGTTTTGGATTGACATTGGGCAACGCGTTGCGCCGTGTTTTGATGAGCTCGCTGCAAGGTGCTGCGATTTCAAGCGTACAAATCGATAACGTGCTGCATGAGTTTTCTTCGGTTGCCGGTGTGCGGGAAGACGTAACAGACATTGTGTTGAACCTTAAGGGCGTGGCCTTAAAGATGGAAGTTGAAGGGCCCAAGCGCCTGTCGATCAGCGCAAAAGGCCCCGGTGTAGTCACCGCTGCCGATATTTCTGACAGCGCAGGTATCGAAATTTTGAACAAATCGCATGTGATCTGTCATTTAGATGATGGGGCAGACTTGTTCATGGAACTGACGGTGAACACCGGCAAAGGCTATGTCTCTGCAGATAAAAATAAAATGGAAGATGCGCCGATCGGCCTTATCCCTATCGATGCGATTTATTCGCCGATCAAAAAAGTATCATATGATGTGCAGCCAACCCGTGAGGGCCAAGTGCTTGATTATGACAAATTGACCTTGAAAGTTGAAACAGATGGTTCTTTAACGCCGGATGATGCGGTGGCCTATGCAGCGCGTATTATGCAGGATCAATTGTCGATCTTCGTGAATTTTGATGAACCAGAAACTGCGGGTCGCAATGAAGATGAAGACAGTCTCGAGTTTAATCCGCTGCTGTTGAAGAAAGTGGATGAGCTAGAATTGTCGGTACGCTCGGCAAATTGCTTGAAAAATGATAACATCGTTTATATCGGTGATCTGATCCAGAAGACCGAAGCCGAGATGTTACGGACGCCGAATTTTGGCCGCAAATCTTTGAACGAAATCAAAGAAGTTCTGTCTGGCATGGGCTTGCATCTTGGAATGGATGTCGAAGATTGGCCACCGGATAATATCGAAGATCTGGCAAAGAAATTCGAAGATAATTTTTAGGAATAGGGCGGGAGTAACGCCCGCCTTTTAAATGCCCGCTTGATGCGGGGAAAACAGGGCATCTGCCCCAAGGAGAGTGGCTGACACGCATCGGCTGCCAGACAAAGCAAAAATATAGGAGATGAAAAATGCGTCATGCAAAAGGATACCGCCGGCTAAACCGGACCCACGAACACCGTAAAGCGCTTTGGGCGAATATGGCAGGATCTCTGATCGAACATGAGCAGATCAAAACCACGGTTCCAAAAGCCAAAGAGCTGCGTCCGATCGTTGAAAAGCTGATCACATTGGGTAAACGGGGTGATCTGCACGCGCGCCGTCAGGCCGCCGCGCAGTTGAAAGAAGACCAATATGTCACAAAGCTATTTGATGTATTAGGCCCACGCTACAAAGAGCGCCAAGGTGGTTATGTTCGGATTATGAAAGCTGGCTTTCGCTATGGCGATATGGCCCCAATGGCGATTATTGAATTTGTAGATCGTGATGTCGATGCAAAAGGCGCGGCGGACAAAGCCCGCGTTGCCGCCGAGGAAGCTGCTCAGGACTAAGCGTCGCGCGATTGAGAACATGTATTGCCCCCGGTCTATTGGCCGGGGGTTTTTGTTTTTCAGAAGATATCTTGTAAATTCCTGAGCGCTTGCGCATATCTTTGAGGCCGGCTGTTTAAAAGGTTTAAAAATGCGTTTTGGGATTTTACTTTGGCTCTTTGCGATCTGGGTGGCGCTGCCCCTTGTTGCGGGTGACAGGGTGCCTCAATCGCGCGCAGAGATGACCTTGAGCTTTGTGCCCTTGGTGAGAGCTGCCGCGCCGGCTGTGGTGAATATTTATGCCCAGCGCCGGGTGGAAACGCGTGGGCGCAGTCCGTTTGCAGATGATCCCTTTTTTGGCAATTTTTTCCAAAATTTCGGTGCGCAGCGGCCTCAAATTGAAAACTCATTGGGTTCTGGTGTATTGGTGTCGAGCGATGGTTTGATCGTATCGAATTATCACGTTGTGGCCCAAGCAACCACAATCCGCGTGGTCTTGCAGGATCGGCGTGAATATCAGGCCCAGGTTTTGTTAAGCGACGAAATAGCGGATTTGGCGGTTTTGCAATTGCTGGCAGCGCCCGATTTGCCGTTTTTGACGCTGCGAGAAAGTGAAACGGTTGAAGTTGGTGAATTGGCGCTGGCGATTGGAAATCCATTCGGGGTGGGCCAAACGGTCAGCAGCGGGATTATTTCAGGATTGGCACGCTCAGGCGCAGCCATTGGCAATCAGCGCGGTTATTTTATTCAAACAGATGCGCCCATTAATCCAGGAAACTCTGGTGGAGCATTGGTTGATATGCAGGGGCGGCTCATCGGCATAAACACCTCGATACTTACGCGCTCAGGTGGCTCAAATGGTATCGGCTTTGCAATCCCAGCCAGTTTGGTTGAACAATTTGTGGCGCAAGCACGAGCTGGCGCGTCATCGTTTCAGCGGCCTTGGGCGGGATTGGAGGCGCAAACACTCACCTCCGATATCAGCGATACGCTTGGCTTGCGCCCCTATGAAGGTATTTTACTGACCGAGTTACATCCGCAAAGTCCATTTCGCGCAGCAGGGTTTCAGATTGGTGATATTGTCAAGGATGTGAATGGTGCTGCAGTGACCACACCAGAAGAGATGCTGTATAGATTATCCGTAACAGGCTTGGGCGCATTTGCAGAAATAACGCGCCTACGAGACGGTCGTGCCAGTGTGATTGCGATTGAATTATCCGCCGCGCCAAATATCCCGCCAGCGATCGAAACCGTGTTGTCTAGAAATAGCGTTTTATCAGGGCTTAAAGTCAGCACGGTAAATCCTGCTATACAAGAGCGTTATAAATTAAGCTGGACCAGCGTTGGTTTTGTTATCTTAGACACTGGGCCATTGGGGGCGCGGATTGGGTTGCGGGTTGGCGATGTGATCCTTGCGGTGAACGGAGAGGCGCTGGAACAGCTTCAAGATATTGACCGAAGATTAAGAGCGGCCAATGGCCGGGGTGAAATCGTTGTTTTGCGCGGAGCACGGCGCTTGGCGTTGCGGTTTCGGTTATGAGCGACCTTTTTTCCAGCGATGCAGATGCGGCTCAGGGGCCGGTTCCTTTGGCTGAGCGCTTACGCCCAAAAACCGTTGAGGAGGTGATCGGGCAGGCGCAATTATTGGCGCCGGAGGCGCCCTTGGGGGCGATGCTTGCCTCCAGACAGTTGACGTCGTTGATTTTCTGGGGGCCACCTGGCGTGGGAAAAACCACATTAGCCCGCTTGTTGGCTGATCATACAGATCTTTTCTTTGAACAAATCAGCGCAATTTTTTCGGGCGTTGCAGATTTGAAAAAATGTTTTGAAGCAGCGCGTTTGCGGCATAAAAATGGGCGTGGAACATTATTATTTGTGGATGAGATCCATCGGTTTAACCGCGCGCAGCAAGATGGGTTTTTACCCTATATTGAAGACGGTTCGATTTTATTGGTGGGGGCCAGTACCGAGAACCCTTCGTTTGAGCTGAATGCAGCGCTTTTATCGCGCGCGCAAGTGTTGGTGCTGACGCGCTTGGCGGATCCTGATTTGAGGCAATTGATGGCGCGGGCTGAAGCCGTTTTGAACCGCGCCTTGCCATTAACCGCTAAGGCGAAAGAGTTGCTGATTACGATGGCCGATGGGGATGGCCGGATGTTGTTAAACTTAATCGAACAAACTTTGGCATGGCCGGTTTCAGCGCAGGTCAGCGCAGAGGCTCTGGCAAAGCGGCTCAGCCGCCGCGCTTCGCAATATGATAAATCGGGCGATGGCCATTATAATTTGATTTCCGCTTTGCACAAATCCGTGCGCGGCTCTGACCCGGATGCGGCGCTATATTGGCTGGCACGCATGCTCGAGGGGGGCGAGGATCCACGTTATCTGGGGCGGCGCATATTGCGAATGGCGATCGAAGATATTGGTTTGGCAGATCCGGATGCGCAACGGATCTGCCTAGAGGCTTGGCAAAGTTACGAGCGGTTGGGCAGCCCGGAAGGTGAGCTGGCGCTTGCACAAGCGGTGGTTTATCTGGCGTTGGCGCCTAAATCCAACGCGATTTATGCCGCTTACAAAGCTGCCCTCCGCGCCGCCTCCCGCGGCGGATCGCTTCCCCCGCCAAAGCATATTTTGAACGCCCCGACGGGCTTGATGAAAGATCAAGGCTATGGCGCCGAATATGCTTATGATCATGACGCCCCTGACGGGTTCTCTGGGCAGGATTATTTTCCGGAAGAGTTAGCGCGGCTGCGGTTTTATGAACCGGTTGAGCGGGGGTTTGAACGCGATCTGATAAAGCGCATTGCTTATTTCGATAAATTAAGAGCGCGTCGGCGCGATAATCGGTGATCCGGCTTTGGCTTGACATTGGCGCGAGCAGAGCGGATGAGCACGGCTATGGTTTATCTTCTTGTGGCTTGTGGCGGCGGCATTGGTGCGCTTTTGCGTTTTTGTTTGGTTCAAACGGTGGCGTTTCCTTACGGCACGCTAAGCGTGAACGTGATCGGATCATTCTTGATGGGGCTGGCCTTTGCCTATTTCGCCGGTCGGTTGGGTGAGGTCGCGCCTCTGTTTTTGATGGCGGGCATTTTGGGAGGCTTCACCACGTTTTCCGCGTTTTCGCTGGATTTGCTGAAGCTGCTGGATATGGGGCGGTTCGGATTTGCCTTTGCCTATATATGTGCCAGCGTTCTGGGCGGTTTGGCGGCGGTTTTTCTAGGGTTTATAGCAATGCGATTGGTATCGTCATGAGCGGAGTACAAAAACTAACGGTTCAGGAAGGCAGCGTTGATCAAAGGTTAGATCGCTGGTTGCGCCATTGTTTTCCGCAATTGGGCCAAGCGCGCATCGAACAGATGTGCCGAAAAGGAGAGCTGCGCGTTGACGGCAAACGCTGCAAAGCCTCGACGCGTATCGCCGCCGGCCAAGAGATTCGTATCCCTCCCCTAACCGATAGTGATTTGAAACCGAGGGCGGTGGTTGCGCGCAGCGTGAGCTCGCAGGATTCTCGGATGATACAAAATGCTGTTCTGTATAAAGATGATCACATCATCGTGTTGAACAAGCCGCCGGGGCTGGCCACGCAAGGGGGAAGCAAACAAAATCGCCACGTGGATGGGCTGGCCGATGCGTTGCGCTTTGGTCATGATGAGAAGCCACGTTTGGTGCATCGCTTAGATAAGGATACCTCGGGCATTTTGGTTCTGGCGCGTCATCGCGCGGCTGCCAGCGCCCTAACGGAAGCGTTTCGGCATCGTGAAACGCGTAAAATCTACTGGGCGGCGGTGGCCGGAGTGCCTGCCCCTAAATCGGGCACTATCAAATATGGATTGGTGAAATCTATGGGTCATGGCGCCAAAGGTGCGGGCGAAAAAATGCACTGCGTTCATCCACGTGATGTGGCTTCTGTTGAAGGCGCGAAACGCGCTTTAACCGATTATAGTGTGCTCAGTGCTTTGGCCAAACGGGGCGCATGGGTGGCTTTGGCACCGATCACGGGCCGCACGCATCAATTACGCGCGCATATGGCGGAAATCGGCCATCCCATTATTGGCGATGGAAAATATGGTGGATCCAGCCAAGACAATTTAGGCGATGGCTGGGGGGCTCAACTGGGCGGCGATATCAGCCGTAAGCTGCATCTACACGCGCGCTTTTTGCGGATCGAACACCCTGTTCATAAAAAACCAATCAGTTTCACGGCTGCGTTAAGCGAACATATGCAGCGCACTTGGGATACGTTTCAATGGGACACGCATGATATTGAAGACGATCCGTTTGAAGATTTTATGGGATAGATTTTGGCGCCGTTTTTGATTGTTTTTGATGTTGATGGTACGCTTGTGGATAGCCAAGCCCATATTATTGGTGCGATGGGTCACGCTTTTTCTGTGCTCAGACGCCCAATGCCGCCGCGGCAAGATGTTTTGGCTTGCGTCGGGCTGTCGCTGCCAGAGGTGTTTTATCGCTTGGTGCCGCAGGTTGATCATGAGGAACGTGATTTGGCAGAAAAAGCCTTTAAACAGTATTTTGCCGGGCAGCGCGCAGACCAATCAGATCCGGGTTTTTATGCAGGGGTCCTGCCCCTTTTGCGGCAGCTTCATCAGGATCCGCAGTTTGTCTTGGGGGTGGCAACGGGAAATTCGCGCAGAGGCTTGAACGCCTTGTTAGAGGCAAGCGACTTGCATTCTTATTTCCTCACAACGCAAACTGCGGATGAGCACCCCTCAAAACCGCATCCTAGCATGTTGCATCAGGCGTTATTGGAGACCGGAACTGAAGCGCGCCGCGCCGTGATGATTGGAGATACCAGTTATGATAGAGATATGGCGCGCGCGGCAGGTATGCACGCGATTGGTGTGACATGGGGTTATCATAAGGCGCATCAGCTTTCTGGTTGCACGCATATTGCACAAACGGTGTCCGAGTTGCCGGGCTTTATTTCTCAAATAATGAAAGCATAGATCATGGCTTATTGGCAGCAAAAACGATTCTGGACGCAGGTTGAAATTGCGCAGCAAGAGGTGGGCTATACGGTTTTGCTCGATGACCGCTTGGTTAAAACCCCTGCAAAAACGCTTTTGGCGTTGCCCTCGCAGGCTTTGGCCGAGGCGGTTGCCTCAGAATGGCGCGCGCAGGTTGAAACTGTTCGCCCTGAAATCATGCCCTATACCCGCCGCGCCAATGCCGCTTTGGATAAGGTGACGCCCCAATTCCAAGATGTTTTGAACATGTTGGCGGCTTATGGTGAAACCGATTTACTCTGCTATCGCGCGGCGCAGCCGGCCGAACTAAATGTGCGGCAAGCGGAGGCGTGGGATCCATTGTTAGAGTGGGCAGCGCAAACATATGGCGCAATTTTACACAGCACATCGGGGGTGACCTATCTGGCGCAAGCGGCAGAGTCTGTTTTGAACTTGGCAGCGCCGATGCAGGGCCTTTCAGCGTTTCAGTTAACCGCTTTTCATGATCTGGTGACATTTCCGGGCAGTTTGGTTGCGGCTTTGGCGGTTATAGAAGGTCATCTTAAGCCTGAACAGGCGTGGGAATTATGCCGGATTGATGAAATTTGGCAGGAAGAACAATGGGGAATCGATGAAGAGGCTGCCGCGCATGCCGCGCTGAAAAAATCTGATTTTCTCGCCGCGTATGATTTTTTTACACGCTGTGGTTGAAAAATAGGCGGCGCTCGCGGGTGATGGAGCTTTGAGCCAATTCAAATCATGGTTTTGGTGATAGATTGCTTGACGATAATATAAAAAATTGGCCACACTGCGGAATCACTTGAGCTTTTGGCGCAGGTTATTTTGTGAGGTTAGACATACCGTTCTAATCAAAAGTCCCAGTTTGGGAAAACCATCAGAAAGAGGTAAAGATGAAAAAATCCTTAGTTTTAGGCGCAGTTACCCTAGCAGCGATGTCTGCTGGCAGCGTATTTGCGGGCACAGCGGATGACGTGAAAGCACGCGGAAAGTTAAATTGTGGTGTTTCCACAGGTTTGATTGGGTTCGCAAGTCCTGACGCTAACGGTGAGTGGGCTGGTTTCGATGTTGATGTTTGCCGCGCCGTCGCAGCAGCTGTTTTAGGTGATTCAACTGCTGTTGAGTTTGTACCAACAACCACCAAGACTCGTTTCACCTCGCTTCAATCGGGTGAAATTGACATGCTGTCACGGAACACAACTTGGAGTTTCCAGCGTGATACTGAGCTTGGATTAGATTTTGTAGGCGTGAACTACTATGACGGACAAGGCTTTATGGCCTCTGCCGATCTGGGGGTTTCTTCGGCTACTGAGTTGGATGGCGCAACAATTTGTATTCAAACAGGTACAACGACTGAGTTGAACTTGGCGGATTTTTTCCGGTTGAACAACATTTCTTATGAACCAGTTCCAATTGAAACGAATGCCGAAGCACAGCAGCAATATTTAGCTGGTGCATGCGATGCTTATACGACAGATCGTTCAGCGTTGGCGGCTACTCGGACAAGCTTCGAAAAGCCAGATGACCATGTTGTTTTGCCAGAAATCGTTTCTAAAGAGCCGTTAGGTCCTGTTGTACGCCATGGTGATAACGAATGGGGCGATATTGTGCGTTGGACTTTGAACGCGATGATCACTGCGGAAGAGTTTGGCGTGACTGCAGCTAACGCAGCGGATTTGGCAGCCAATTCAAACATTCCAGAAGTTAAACGTCTTTTGGGTACAGAAGGTAAATTGGCGGATTACCTAGGCCTGGATGCATCATGGGCTTTGCGGGCAATTCAAGCGGTCGGAAACTACGGCGAGTCATTTGACCGTAATATTGGTGAAAGCACTCCTATTAAGTTGAATAGAGGTGTAAATTCTTTGTGGACTGATGGTGGTCTGATTTACTCACCCCCTTTCCGTTAAGTTACAAAATAGAAAGGGCGCTTTTGTAGCGCCCTTTTTTTATTGATTTATTTCCAAAATTGCGCGAGATAAGCGCCGTTATTTTAGAAAAAGTCTGGAACCCCCTATATGTCTCTTTCTGTCCAAACGGACGTGTCCGAATTTCGTCTATCAATGCTGATAAACGATAAGCGTTATAGGTCATATACTTTTCAATTTCTAGCGTTGATGGTTCTGATTTGCTTGATGGCGTTTCTGGGATGGAACCTATTGCAGAATTTAGCTGCAGCAGGTTTGGATATTTCTTACGGTTTTTTGGGTGAGCCGGCGGGTTATGATATTAATCAGCGTTTGATCGAGTATGACAGCCAATCTACACATCTGCGAGCTTCAATCGTTGGTGTTTTAAACACTCTTTTGGTTGCTGTTTTAGGATGTATAACGGCCACTATTTTTGGCGTGATCGCAGGTGTTTTACGACTCTCAAACAATTGGCTCGTTGCCAAAACTATGGCCGTTTATGTGGAAGTGTTTCGCAATATACCAGTATTGATCTGGATCCTGATTATAAACGCGATTTTTTTATCAGTGTTACCTCAACCGCGCGCGTTTCGGGGTGAAAATCCTGAAGCATCAATGTTGTTCGATTCCTTTGCCTTCACCGGTCGCGGGATCTACATGCCAAAACCGGTTTTATATGATGGTGGCTGGATCGTAATTGTTGCATTCATCCTATCGCTTATCGCGGTTCTTTTTTATCGCAGATACGCGCGCAAAACTTTGTTTGATCATGGGGTTATTCTACCCGTGCTTTGGCCGAGCTTAGCTATTTTATTTGTGCCAACGCTGGCGATGTTTTTTCTGTTAGGAAACCCGATTGGTTTGGAATACCCGGCATTGAAAGGGTTTAATTTCAAAGGCGGTATCTGGGCGCGCGGATCCTTATTATCACTTTGGTTCGCGTTATCGATTTATACCGGCGCGTTTATTGCCGAAAACGTAAGAGCGGGCATTCAAGCGGTGTCAAAAGGTCAAAGCGAAGCAGCCGCCTCGCTTGGTTTGCGACCGGGGCGGATTATGAACCTCGTGATCCTGCCGCAAGCTCTGCGCGTAATTATTCCACCGTTGATTTCAAATTATTTGAACCTGACCAAAAACTCATCGTTGGCGATTGCCGTGGGGTATATGGATGTTACTGGTACTTTGGGCGGTATTACGTTGAACCAGACGGGGCGGGCCATTGAAACTGTTCTCTTGCTAATGGCCTTCTATCTCATAATTTCGCTTGGCATTTCTGCCATCATGAATGTCTATAATCACTCGATTAAATTGAAGGGGCGATAAGATGGCCAAGCAAGTTACAGCCTTTGTCCGCCACACAGCCTTGCCGCCGGCACCGCCGCCTTCTAGCCAGTCTGGTGTGGTGAAATGGTTGCGTGAGAATTTATTTTCATCGGTCTTTAACTCTTTGATGACAGTTTTAGCAATTTACCTTTTGTATAAAATTGCTGCAGCGATTGTTCCTTGGCTCTTAAACGGAGTATGGACGACATCTTCGCAATGGGAATGCTATGAAGTTCTCGACGGTCTATCTGGTGGGTGCTTTTCTGTATTAACTGAACGCTGGAACCAATTAATTTTCGGTTTCAAATATCCAAAGGAACTCTATTGGCGTCCTAGTCTTAGCTTTGTGCTGTTGCTGGTTGCTGTCGCGCCTGTGCTGTTCTCGAAACTTCCACGCAAGATGCTGGTGTTCACTGCGATTTACCCATTTTTAGCCTACTGGTTGATTTGGGGGGGAAGTATCGTAACACCTGTCGTTGGATTGGTTGGATTTATCGCTGGTTATAAAACCTTTCAAATGATGGCCAAACAAAAATTCGCTGTGGCTTTATTCGCTGCCGCATTGGCAGCCTTCCTCAGTTGGTATTTGGGCGGTTATCTAAGCGCTCCACTCAGCAATTTCATCGCGCTTGAAGCTGTTCCGAGCCGCGATATGGGCGGCTTTATGTTGAATATCATTTTGGGAACTGTTTGCGTGTCTTTATCGGTTCCGCTGGGGATTTTGCTCGCCTTGGGCAGGCAGGCAGATTTGCCAGTCATTCGGGTGATTTGCGTTGTGTTCATCGAATTTATTCGAGGCGTGCCGCTGATCACCTTGTTATTTGTGGCCAATGTTGTCTTGGCGTATTTTCTGCCGCCGGGCACCAATTTTGATCTGATCTTACGGGTCATCATTATGATCACGCTGTTTTCGGCTGCCTATATTGCCGAGGTTATTCGGGGCGGGTTAGCAGCTTTGCCAACTGGGCAATATGAAGCGGCGGGCAGTTTGGGCTTAGATTATGCGCAGTCGATGCGTCTTATTATTCTGCCACAAGCTTTAAAGATCTCTATTCCCGGGATTGTAAATGTTGCCGTGGGGCTTTTCAAAGACACTACATTGGTCTCGATTATCTCGATGTTCGATTTGGTCGGAATGATCCGTGGCCCCATCCTTGCCTCCACCGAGTGGAATGGGATTTATTGGGAGCTGCTTGGCTTCGCGGCAGTTTTGTTTTTTATCGTGTGCTACGGCATCTCGCAATATTCACAATGGCTCGAGCGACAGCTCGCAACCGATCACCGTTAAAAGGTAGCTTTTATGACACAACCTGCAAAATTGACCGTCTCAGACGAAATCGCGATCGACATCCAAAGCATGAATAAATGGTATGGTGCGTTTCACGTCTTGCGCGATATCAATCTAACGGTGAACAGGGGGGAGCGGATCGTGGTCTGCGGCCCGTCGGGGTCGGGGAAATCGACATTAATCCGCTGTATAAACGCTTTAGAGGAACATCAGCAGGGTAAGATCACGGTTGATGGTACAGTGTTGTCTTCCGATCTTAAGAATATTGATAAAATTCGGTCTGAAGTGGGCATGTGTTTTCAGCATTTCAACTTATTCCCACATTTAACGATTTTAGAAAACTGCACGCTTGCACCGATTTGGGTGCGTAAAACACCCAAAAAAAAGGCGGAAGAAACCGCAATGCATTTTCTAGAAAAGGTAAAAATTCCAGAACAGGCTGATAAATATCCGGGTCAATTATCTGGCGGGCAGCAGCAGCGGGTGGCCATCGCGCGATCGCTTTGCATGAAACCGCGGATTATGCTCTTTGATGAACCGACATCGGCGCTTGATCCAGAAATGATCAAAGAGGTGTTAGATACTATGATTGCCTTGGCCGAAGACGGCATGACGATGATTTGCGTCACGCATGAGATGGGCTTTGCCCGGCAAGTGGCCAATCGTGTTATCTTCATGGATGAAGGGCAAATCGTCGAACAAAACGAGCCTGAAGAGTTTTTCGAAAACCCGCAATCGGACCGGACAAAATTGTTCCTAAGCCAGATTTTAGGTCATTAACGGCTGCTAGCGACGCGGGTCGTTTGACAGGTTCATGCGCACATCTTCGGGGCTTGCAAAATTGACCGAGGTGGCTGCGCCCCAGGTAAGTGCGCGCCAATCCTCTATCGGCAGATCAGCTATCCAGATCGCGCCGGGTGGAAAGGCTTTGAATTCTGGGTTGTCCGACCTCTTTTTGCGCAAACGGTTGGCCAGATCGGAAATCCCAAAATTATGCCCAATCATTAGAACTGAGGATCCAGTAGCCTTTTTCAGAGCACTCAGTAGCGTTTCTGCGGGGGCAAGATAAAGAGTTTTTGAGAAAAAAGCGGGGCAATTTTCTAATTGCAATAAGTCATAGGTTTCGGCTGTACGCTTTGACGCTGAGACCAAAGCGCTTTGCGGTTGGCAACCATGCGCGTAGAACCAGTGTCGCATATGCGCGGCGTCCTGCTGCCCGCGGGCGCTTAACGGACGCTCAAAATCGCTGGGTTGTTCAAAATCATCGGATTGCGCATGACGCATCAAAATCAGGCGCTTACTCAATTTGCAAAGGTCTTCATGTGAAATGCCGATTGCGCCTGCGGGCGCGCCGCGTTTTTGCTAACAGGGCAGGCCCTGCGCGCGGCGCAGCCCGTCGAACGGCAGCTTAAACTGTCTGGCCCGTTGATATGAGCGCGGCAGCCTGCAACATCATAGGCGCGGTGTTTAAAAGCCTCGACGGGGCAAGCGTTTTGACAGGGGGCAGAACAGCCGATGCAGGGCGAAGGGTTGGTCTGAGGTAGGTCTAGATGCCATGGCAGGGCAAGCGCGCCTCGGAAAGAAACGTATAAACCCATTTGTTGATGAACCAACAGGCGAATGGGCGAGCTAAAGATATTTCCGCAGCGCAAAGCCCATGAATAAAAAGGAGCATAAGGCGGCCCGCCGAATGGAAAGACGGCCCAAGCGCCCAGCTTTTTTGCCAAATCGGACACAACCCGTTCAGACCACCGGTCAAGCGGGTCCGGTGCACCATCTGTCTTTTCTGGGCTATTGGCGAAAATAGGCCAGAAATGTTGATCTCTGGGGCCAAGCAAAATCAGTGTTTTACAGCCTTCGGGAGCCAGATCGGTTTTGTCTGGGTGCAGCCCGCCTAAAACCATCAGACCGGTTGCATCCACCAGCTGCGTGACTTCTAAAAAGCGCTCAGAGGCTTGGGTAGGATTCATCTGCTTGTATCACTGGTCGCCTGAGCGTCTGGTGAGTTTGCACAACGCGCAGCCCTATGCGGCGGGGCTTTTATCAAGGTCGAGCGTCACGAATAAGAGAGCCCGCGCCATGTTCTGTAAACAGCTCAAGCAAGCAGGCATTTTGTGCGCGCCCATCTAAAATAACAACAGCGCGCACGCCGCCATTCAGGGCTGCAAGCGCTGTTTCTGTTTTGGGAATCATGCCGCCTGCGATCACGCCCTCCTGCGTCATCTGACGAATTTGGGCGGCGGTGAGTTCGGTGAGAACATTGCCGTTTGCATCCTTAACGCCCGCAACATCTGTAAGCAGTAAAAGGCGATCTGCCTTCAAGGCCGCCGCGATCGCCCCGGCTGCGGTATCCCCATTCACATTATAGGTTTCGCCTTTTTCGCCAGCGCCAAGCGGCGCAATCACTGGGATCAAGTCATTGTCAAAAAGCGTTTTCAGAACGCTTGGATCAATCTTGCTGGGGGTGCCAACCAGCCCAAGCGCGGGGTCTGTCTGCGTGCAGAGCATCAGATTGCTGTCTTTGCCTGACAAACCAATGGCGCGCCCACCTTGCTGGTTGATTGCTTGTACGATGCGCTTGTTTACGGATCCCGATAAAACCATCTCAACCACTTCGATGACCTTATCATCCGTGACGCGTTTGCCATTTACAAATTCTGATTGAATGTTCAACTTATCCAGCATGGTGTTGATCATAGGTCCGCCGCCATGCACGATGATCGGATTAATCCCAACTTGCTGCATCAGCACCACGTCGCGGGCGAAGCTTTCCATTGCCGCGTCGCTGCCCATGGCATGGCCGCCAAGTTTGATCACCACGATCGCGTCATCATAGCGCTGCAGATAAGGCAGGGCTTCAGATAATGTTCTGGCTGTGGCGATCCAATCGCGGTTCATATCTTGCGTTTTCATCTTATTTACCTTGTACTGCACCAGTCTCTAAGATTGTTCCAAAAGGTGCAAGAGCCTGCGCACCTGTGGCTTAGATGAGCCCTGCGATTGTTGCGCGCAATGTTTCGACACCCATACCTTTTTCTGAAGAGGTGAGGATAACCTCGGGATAGGCGGCCGGGTGTTTGCTCAGCGCGCCGCGCACTTGCTGCAGCAAGGCCTCTTGCTCATGGGCTTTTATTTTATCTGCTTTGGTCAGCACGCATTGAAAGGTAACGGCGGCGCTGTCGAGTAGGCTTAAAATTTCTTCATCTACCGATTTTACTCCGTGGCGCGCATCAATCAACACGAAGGCGCGGCGCAAAGAGCGCCGTCCTGATAAATATTTTTTGAGCAATCTTTGCCATTTTTCCACAACCGGTAAGGGCGCATTGGCATAGCCATATCCTGGCAAGTCGACCAAATAATGGCTGTCAGCTGCGGTGAAAAAGTTGATCTCTTGGGTGCGCCCGGGCGTGTTTGAGGTGCGCGCCAACGCTTTGCGCCCGGTCAGCGCATTGATCAATGTCGATTTACCTACATTCGAGCGGCCGGCAAAACAAATTTCGATCCGATCATCCGCGGGCAAGCCATCTATCGCCACAACACCTTTCAGAAAGTCAGTTGGCTGGGCGAATAAAAGGCGGCCTTTTTCGCGCAGGACTGCGTCGGGTGCTTCGGCTAAAGGGAAGGTCATTGTCATGGGTTTGGGGCTTTTGCGCTATCGTTTAAATGGATCGTGCCGGTGTTGAGCACGCGGGCATAGACGCAGAAATCTTGATGATCCCATGTCTGCAATATACCCAGCGTATCTGCATCACGCCGGCCTGTTTCAGGATTGGCTGTGGTGGCCAGACAGCGCTGAACCCGTTCGCAGATTTCAAATTGAACTTCGCCAATTTCAATAATGCGGCCAATCCAATCAAATTCTTCCCAAGGGGCCAGACCATCCAACCAAATATTTGTACGCCAGCGCAGCGCAGACAGATCACGCCCCAGCTTTTGCGAAACGGTGCGATGCGATGACAGATTGCCAATGCTGATCGAGGGGTAATCGGTGTCGGTAAGCCCGCATTCTGCGGCGCGGATCAAGCGCGCTGATTTGGCTCGGTTTTCGGGCATAAGCGGCGCTGACCACTCTAAAAACCGATTTTGATCGCCCGCATCATCAGGGTTGAACTGCAGGTCGGGCAAATCGGGATGGCGCATATGCATTTGCCCCCTATCCGCGTCCCAGCGGCTGTTTATGGCCATCAATAATGGCGCTTTTGCCCCGCGGCTAAAGTTTTGACATGGCACCCAGACAGAGCCATCCGCCGTCGAGTTTTCATGCGCAACCGCCCAATGGCGATCCCATGGCAGCGTTTTGCCTGCGCTGAGTGGCACAGATTGCAAAGCTTCGCGCCCATGCGACTTGATGGGGTATCGCCATATTTGCGCCACTGTCGCCATTATTTTTTGCCCGGTTTGGACTTTTTCTTGAAGCTGGCGATAACATTGCCGAAGACATCTGGCTTATAGCCTTGACTGCGCATGATCAGATATTGTTGCGTAAATGTGATCGTATTGTTGGCGATCCAATAGACAACGAGCCCGCTCGCAAACGTGCCCAGCATGAACATAAACACCCAAGGCAACCAAGCAAAGATCATGGCTTGGGTCGGATCGGTGGGGGCCGGGTTCAATTTTTGCTGAATCCACATCGAAATACCCAATAAGATGGGTAGCACACCCAAAGAAATAATCGCCAATATCGAATTGGGATCGGGGGGTGTAAAGGGCAGCAAACCAAACAGGTTCAAAATAGAGGAAGGATCCGGCGCGCTCAGGTCCTTGATCCACCAAATCCAAGGGGCATGGCGCAATTCAAGAGTGACGAAAATCACCTTATAAAGCGAGAAGAAAATTGGAATTTGCAACAGGATGGGCAAGCAGCCTGACGCGGGATTTACCTTTTCTTTCTTGTAAAGCGCCATCATTTCTTGCTGCAGTTTCTGGCGGTCATTGCCAGCCGCTTCTTTCAGCTTTTCCATTTCTGGCTGTAGCTCTTTCATCTTGGCCATAGAGACGTAGGATTTATAGGCCAAGGGAAATAACAGCGCTTTTATCAGCAATGTGAGCCCGATAATCGCCCATCCCATATTGCCTATCAATGCGTTCAGCCAATGCAAAACCGCAAAAATCGGTTTGGTCAGAAAGAAAAACCAACCCCAATCAATGCTGTCGAGAAATCCATCTACGCCGGCTTTTTCATAGGCGCGGATCGCATCCCATTCTTTTGCACCCGCAAAAAATTGAGTGGTCACCTCGGCGCTGGCACCAGGTGCCAATGACTGGCGCGGCAAAACCACTTCGGTTTGGAATATATCAGCCGATGCAAAATATTTTGCGGTTGAGCGGAACGCCAATCCGGGCGCAGGCGCCAGTGTGGTCATCCAAAAATGATCGGTAAACCCGGTCCAGCCGCTTGCCGCCACTTCAATCCGCTCCGCATGCGTGCCCTCGCGCGGGTCGATTTCGTAATCGCGCAAATTGTCATAGCTTTCTTCTGCCAGCTCTCCATCTGACATCCGCACCAACCCCTCGTGCAAAATGAAAAAGTTCTTCAAATCCGTGGGCTCACCATGGCGGCGGATCAAACCATAGGGGCGCAGTTGAACCGGTTGTGACGCTTGGCTCGTAACCGATTGGCGGATGGTGAACATATAGTCTTCATCCACCGAAATCATGCGGCGGAAGATCAGATCGGCGGGGCTTTTCCAGAACAAAGTGACCGGCGCATTGACGCGCAATGTGGTGTTGCCGTCCACGGCCCAAAGCGTTTCTGGCGTCGGCGTATCGCCCGGCTGTAGGCCAGACAGGCCCGCCCATCCAAAGGCCGCATAATAGGCACCAGGCTCATCAACGGGTCTTAGCAGGGTCACATCCGGTGAGCCTTCACTTAAATGAACCCGGTAATCCAGCAATGACAGATCATCAATGCGCCCGCCCTTCAAAGAAATCGAGCCATTCATACGATCCGTTTCAATCGCGATGCGTGGCGCTGTCTCTGCTGTTGTCAGCTTGGCTGGGCTATTATTGAGTACCGGTTCATCGCCCGCTGGCAGCGTCAGGTCCGTGGTATCGGTCTGTTGGCTCTGGGCTGGTGTTTCCGGCTGCAGCGGGGCTTCGGGCGGAGGAAAGAGCACGAACCAGATGATAATGACCAAAAAGCTAAGCGCTGAGGCCAATATAAGGTTCTTATTCTGATCATCCATAACATATTTTCCCGATAGAAATTCCTCTGCTGGGTTCAACAGAGTACGGGGCAAAAGGTCAAGGGTTTAAGCCCCATTTTCTATAATTAAACCTGTTTAAAGGGCGTTTGCTGCGCAACGGAAACATTCGGTCAGCTGCGCTATGCGGCTTGCCTGAAGCGCACAGCCACTGCTGGCTTTATCGCATCTGGCATCAAACCGCCAACCTGCGATAGATTTTAAAGGGGTTTATTCGGCCAGTACCGATCTATTTAACGGTTAATCCGGCGAAATCGAACAGGTTGGGATCCAGCAAATGTGAGGGTCTGGCATTCATTAAGGCGCGGAACATCACCTGCCGTCGGCCCGGGCTGTTGCGCTCCCAGCTATCCAAAATCTGTTTCACTTGCTGGCGCTGAAGCCCGTCTTGCGAGCCGCATAAATCACAAGGGATAATCGGGTATTGCATGGCTTTGGCAAATTTCTCGCAATCAGCTTCTGCCACATGGGCGAGGGGGCGATATAGCAACAGATCCCCCTCTTCGTTCAAAAGCTTCGCAGGCATGGAGGCTAAGCGACCGCCATGAAAGAGGTTCATAAAAAAGGTTTCCAGAATGTCATCTCGGTGATGACCCAGCACAATCGCGCTACAATTTTCCTCGCGCGCGATACGGTAAAGATTGCCCCGTCGCAAGCGCGAACATAACGCACAAAATGTGCGCCCCTCGGGGACTTTCTCTTTCACAATTGAATAAGTATCCTGATATTCAATTCTATGCGGCACCTGCATTTTTTCCAGAAACGCGGGAAGCACGGTTTGGGGAAACCCCGGTTGCCCCTGATCCAAATTGCAGGCCAGCAATTCAACGGGAAGAAGGCCGCGCCATTTCAACTCATAAAGCGCAGCCAGCAGCGTGTAGCTGTCTTTGCCTCCGGATAGGCAAATAAGCCAGCGCGCGCCGCGCTCGACCATACCGTATTGCTCTATCGCTTCGCGGGTGTTGCGAATGATCCGTTTGCGCAGCTTTTTGAACTCTGTGGTGTTCGGAGCACCTTCGAAAAGCGGGTGTATATCACTGTTCTCATCAAGCATAATTGGGCTTTAGACGTTTGAAACGGCTGGGGCAAGCCGTGTCTAGAACGTAAAATGTAGAAGGAGACTGATTTTTGCGACCTCTCAAGTTATTTCGCGTCTGGTACATCATCAACGCCATGCGCGCCCCAGGGGTGACAGCGCAGGATGCGACGCACTGTCAGCCAGCTGCCTTTAAACGCCCCATGACGTTCCAAAGCGATTAGGGCATAGGCGCTGCAGGTGGGATCAAAGCGGCAACTGCGCCCGACCCAAGGCGAGAAAATCAACCGATAACCTTTTATCGGCAACGCCAATATCTTGGCCAATAACGTCATCGGGTTTCGCTCTGATGCAGCTTTTTTATAGCGAAGCGCAGGTTTTCAAGCAGCATGTCAAACGGCTGGTTTATTGTGGTTTGGGCGCGGCCAATTAATACATAATCCCAACCGTTACGGCCAAGGTGCGGCAGCACACTGTTCGCCAGGGCTCGCAGCCGGCGTTTGGCGCGATTGCGCGCAACTGCGTTGCCCACTTTTTTCGAACAGGTGATTCCATAGCGCGTCTGCGGCGCGCTTGTTTCCACGCGCTTGCGGGCTTGTAAAACAAGCCCAGTGGTTGACACGCGCTTCGCCTTCGCCGCGGCAAGATAATCGGACCTCTCGCGCAATTTTACCAATGGCGCGGCATGAGCGGTTTTTGGTTCTACGAAAGGTGCCATGGCCTGCGATGAAGACGCGGTTTCCTCATGCATCTCAATCTCCCATATCGATGGGCAGGCCGGTCAAAATGGCAGGTTAAGCGCTTAGCTCTTTGCGTCCGCGCGCACGCCGCGCGTTCAAAATTTTACGGCCTGCTTTTGTTGCCATGCGAGCGCGAAATCCGTGACGCCGCTTGCGCACGAGATTAGAAGGTTGAAAAGTGCGTTTCATCGCAATGACTCCGTATCTGCCAGATGCCAGCTGCATCTTTAAAAATATAAACCTCGCCTATACGGGCGCTTAACTGATATGTCAAACCGTTGTTGTGCTGAAAATTGGTTTCTGGGCGTTTTTAAGAGCCTCTGCGCGCATTGCTGCGTCTTTCTTACATGACTATTGCAACGACGCGACGGCCTTTTTGCAAAACTTTATTTGCGACCGGCGCTAAACCTGCGTTATTCATAGGCTATTTACACTGTCAAATTCGTATTCACGAATTCATCCAAAGCGTATGGGGCATGATTGGGTTAGGGCGATGCTTAATTTCGGTTGTATTATGTTAGCGTTCAGGGCTTTTTGGCGCGATGTTTAATTCTTTATCAGGGCGATTCTTTCTATTAACGGCTGTGTTTGTTCTATTGGCAGAAGTGTTGATTTTTGTGCCCAGTATTGCGCGGTTTAGATCTGATTTTCTAATGGCCCGCGTCGAGCGGGCTCAGATTGCCTCACTGGTTTTATTGGCGGATGATATGATTTCGACTGAGCTTGAGCGCGAACTTTTATTGAATGCTGGCGTTTATAATGTGGTTTTGCGGCGGGACTCGTCGCGCCAACTTGCTTTGGCATCTGAGTTGCCCGCGCCCGTGTCTCAGACATTTGATCTCAGACAACCGGCATGGACGGCGCTGGTGCGCGATGCGTTCCGGCGGTTAAGCAAACCCGAGTTTGAGGTGGTGCGGGTAATCGGTGATCCGAAGCTGAAAGCCGGAAGTTTGATCGAAGTCACTTTGAACACGGGTCCTTTAAGAGATGCGATGTGGGCGTTCAGCCAGCGCATTTTGATCTTATCAGCGCTTTTGTCTGTGGCGGCTGCGCTTTTGCTTTTTGTCGCTACGCGCTTTATGATCGTAACGCCCATTCGCCGCGTGATTGCACAGATTGAGAATTATCAAACGGCGCCTGAAGAGGCACAGCGGATTATATCGTTGAAGGCTGGGATCGTAGAATTGCGCGCTGCAGAGCTGGCGTTGCAGAGTATGCAAAAAAATCTGACCAGCGCGCTAAATCATAAAGAACGTTTGGCACAGCTGGGCGAGGCGGTTGCGAAAGTCAGCCATGATTTGCGGAATATACTGACCACGGTGCAGTTGATTTCTGAGCGATTGACGCAAAGCGAAGACCCTGTAGTGATGCGGCTTGCGCCGAAATTAGAGGCCAATGTGGCCCGTGCCGTTACGCTTGCGGAAACTACTTTGAGCTTTGGGCGCGCCAGTGAGCCCGCGCCAATTTTGGGTCAGGTTGATCTCACATCCTTGCTTCAGGATGTGGTTGAAACCGAATTGATGGCGATAAGCCAATTGCAGATCGAGGTGAGGTTTGAGATATCTGAGAATCTGATCATTCGCGCCGATCGCGAGCAATTGCATCGCGCTTTAAGCAATCTTGTGCGCAATGCGCGTCAGGCGCTTGCTGATCAATCGCAGGGTGGCGCGATCGTGTTAAAAGCTTGGCAGAACCCACAGTTTTGGTTCATTGATGTTGTCGATAATGGTCCCGGTTTGCCTGAAAAAGCCAAGGCGCATCTTTTTAAACCGTTTCAAGGTACGGCGAAGGGGGGGGGATCCGGATTGGGCTTGACCATCGTTCAAGAACTGATGCGTGGGCATGGGGGTAGCGCAGAGTACTTAGAGGTAAATGGATCCGGGGCTTGTTTCCGGCTTATGTTGCCAAAGTTGACCTACGATAATGCTAAATAGTGCTTAAAAAACTTCATGTGTTATAATCGGCACTTGCAAAGCGCCGCGCCCTAGCTTAGAGCGTCGTGCAAGGCACCGGTAGCTCAGCTGGATAGAGTACTTGACTACGAATCAAGGGGTCGGGGGTTCGAATCCTCCCCGGTGCGCCATTTTCTTCCAGTCTTTTGAATAAATTCAATGATACCAGTTGCTTGGACCATTTATCGGGACCGCTTTTGGGACCACTCGGTCAGATTTTGCTGTATTTCGTCAAAGCTGGACAGGCAAAGAGGGTTGATCCGCCTCACAGTTAGATTCAAAACTATGAGATGGACCCCAAGATGCCAAAACTCCCCGCCTATGTCTTTAGACGCCAGAATGGCTCGTATCGCTATAAAAGAAACGTTCCTAAAAGGCTCAGACACCTGATTGGAAAGGATACGCTCTACAGGCAGCTGGGGGAGAGCTACTCAGAGGCGATGAACGCCCTTCCCAAAGTGCACTTGGAAATAGAGCAGCTGTTTGCAGCAGAAGAGATGATGCCCGCCAATGAACGAGCCCTGACCTTCATCAGAGCAGCGCTGGGCGAGGAAGTTGCGGATATGGTCAGCGCGGGGCAGGTGGTTGAGTATAGCCAAGAGGACTATGCGCTGAATGAGCTGGCCCAAACGATTGCTGGGAAACTGCCACAGGAAGTGGTGAGGCAAGTCTATAACGGCAAGCTACAGTCGCCGCCCATGACACTGGATACAGCCTTAAGTGAATACGCAGCTTATAAAGCCGGGGAAGGTGTGAGAGATAAAGATGCTGCCCTGCGTATCAAGAAGCTGCGCAAAGACCTTAAAAGCAGCCTGGGAGAGCATAAGCTGGAAAAGGGTAGCCTGGCAGAGATTACCAGAGCAGATGCCAATGCCTTTCGGGACCACTTACTGGAGCGAATGAAGCCCAACTCAGTGCTGAGGAATGTGGCCGTTGTAAAGGCAGCCGTTAACTACGTGATAACGGAGCATAGCCTTACCATCCCAAACGTGTTTAACGGGCTAAAGATAAAAGGGGCAGGGGCCAGCGTCGAGGATAGGCATCCGCTGAGTGACGAGCATATCGCCATAGTAACTCCCTGCTATCAGAATGACCCGCTTGCCTGGGCACTCTTCATCACCTTGATAGATACAGGCGCAAGGTTGTCTGAGATTGTGGGGCTAGAAGTCCAGGACGTGGACCTGCAGGAGCGCTCAGTAACCATACGCCCCAACAGCATTAGAGGTCTCAAGACGAAGGGATCACATAGAACACTCCCACTGAGCCACAGGGCAGCAGAGACACTGCAGGAGCACAGGAAAGGCAAGGAGGATGGGGAGGCTATATTCCCCAACTACGCTCGCCCTCGTGGCAATGATGCTGCCTCAGCCATGCTCATGAAGCGCTTACGCAGGGCCATCACGGACAAAAAGCTGACGATGCATTCACTACGCCACCGTATGAAAGACAAGCTGAGGAATACAGGCTGCCCTGAAGCCATCTCCATGGCGATCCTAGGGCATGGCTCTAACACAGTCGCTGCCAACTATGGCTCAGGCTATGCCCTAGACGTCATGCGAGAGCAGATGGAAAAGGTGTGGAAATTTTAGAAGCTGTAAGAAAGCCCTAAAATTGCTGCTGTATTTGAACCTTTGGTTATAATTGGGCTATTTTTTACCTTACTAGGCAAAAAATTTGTGGTGATGTTCGCAAAAGCACCAATTTCAGGGGTGATATTGAAAAACGTATTCACAGAGAGGTAAGTTATTGCCACCGGGCCAGGAGCATATGCCGCCCTGCCCACTTCAGCTTCAGATGATTTCACGCCAAAAAAGTATTCTGAACGGTTGCTGTCGTAGTTTTTCGATCCCAGTGAGAATATTATGGGCTGTCCACCAATTGGAATGAACTGACTGAATGCGAGATCAACGAGTGTACCATTAAATTCATTGGTAACTTCGCTTGCCATTTTCAGTTTGAGCGTGGAACCACGAATGATATCAACCGAACCCAAGATCACTCCATCGAATGTCATTTTGCGATCCATTCCTGAAAGCGTGGTTGAGTCTGAGCTATCATAGGGACGGAAATTGGGGGTGATAGCTGCACTCATATTAAAGGCCTCGTTGTCTATGAATTGATAAGACACACCTTCTCGCAACCCCACTTTCACTTTATTATTTTCATAAGCGATAGAGGGCATTAACCGTGAGGTTGAGCCAACTCCAGTGTAAATGGAGTTACTATTTATGTAAGCAGCACCAACGGAAAAGTTCGAGGAAGTCTCTGCTAACAGACCACTGCCAAAGCATATCGACACCACACCAATCAAACGTAATAAAACTTTATCCACCCTTTCGTCTCCCATATGAGTGACTCATAAGTAAGCCGCTTAATTAAAAATCCAAGACCGTACGGTTTTATTGAGACTGTGAAGATACATAATCATCATAGTACATGGTTCAAACACAGTCGCTGCAAACTGCGATAAAAACTGTGCCTTAGATGTCATGCGAGAGCACATGGAGAAGTTGTGGAGTTAAACATTCTACATACAGCGTTGGCTCCGATTCCATCGCATGCATATGCAGCGTTTCTGGCAGTGCTTTTGGGTGGCGTACAATTAACAAGACCAAAGGGCACAACCGCACATAAATACCTTGGATACGCTTGGGTCATTCTAATGCTTTGGGTGAGCATCAGTAGTTTTTGGATCCAAACACTCAAAGTAATAGGTCCTTTTAGTCCGATCCACTTCCTCTCTATTTTTACAATTTTGTCAGTTTTTGATGCTATCAAATCAGCCAAAAATGGTAATATCAGGCGTCATGAAGGAACGATGAAACTTCTATACTTGTTAGCACTTATTGTGACGGGTCTCTTCACACTGCTTCCAGGGCGCATAATGAATTCCGTATTATTTGGCTAATCGAAACGAACTTAGTACTAGAGTGCCCCAGAGTGGCAAGAGGAGACACTTTAAGGGCTAAGCATAAGTGGGGTATCAAAAAAGGAAGTGCTTAAAGAGAGCATCAGAGAGCAACCCCAGTGACGTAGAAAAAATATCCTAAAGCTATGGAAATAAAGACAGCTCTAATAGCAGACGATAAAGAATAAATTGTGTTGTAGTTTGTTCTAAGCTGACAGGGTGTTGGGAACACCCAAACCCTTATGTATTATATATTATATATTACGAATTAAGTATTACGTCTTACATATTACGTCTTACGAATTACCCCTTACAGCTTATCCTTTAACCCTGCCTTAGGAGCCTTTCCTGAGGTGTTTTTTATTTATGTATTAAGAACAGAAAGATAATTTAGAATGACCAAGTATATTGATCCAAAGCTTTCACAAGAGGCCCTAGAAACCTACCAAGGCTATAGCCTTCAGGTGTTTACATCAGGGCGCATTAAGCTCAGCTTTCATAAGAGCCATAAAGACAGAGTAGAGTATTATGCAGTAAAGCCTAAGCGCTCCCGAGAAGCTTATAAGCGTCAGTATAATCGTAGTGCTTTAACTAAGCCCGAGCATTACCAGTTAATGGAAGAGCTACTGGCTGAACACCCCAACAGCCTCATCTACAGGGTGCACCTTAAAGGGGATATCAATGCCACTGCTGATAATGCCCATGTGTTTGTCTTAACAGAAAAGAAGCATCTGTATGTGTTGCTTGATACGCTAACCCACCAATGGAAGCTACCAACTCAAGTCATAAACGCTTTGCTAAAAGCAAGTGGTCCTAAGAAGGGACGCAGTGCTATCTTCAATGAGTACATGGCCAGCTATCAGCATGACTGGGTGGATATGACCTTCACTGAGCAGGACTACAGAGATGGGTATCGTGCAGATACAGTTAATAGATCTGTTCACCAGGTCAGTCATCAAGAAGATGACTTTACGTTCTAAACCTAAGAGGCCCTATCATCCACGTGGTAGGCTTGAGAGCCATAACGTTCAAACTCAAAACTCAGAGAGCAAAGCGGACCTTCGCTGCAGTGGACCCCAATGTCAGCTATGCGGACTTTCCCGACATTGGATTTCCCACCTTCGTTCACGCGGCATTGTATCGCATCTGCTGCGATCACTTCGCTGCAACGCAGCTCAAATCGCGGAAGCGCTCATAACCGGGCGGAGTCGTCGACCTCTTCCAAACTGTCTTAGGCCCTTAGAACTGCAACAGTATTTTTTGGCATAGGAGAATTTTAGGATGACTCGGAAGCGATATTCTAATGAAGATGGGTTGAAGCTATTACGCGAGATTGATGTTCATTTGCACGACGGCTTGGACGTTATGAGCGCGTATCGCAAAGCTGGGATTTCAGCTTGGGTTTTGAAAGTTTACGGAAAAATGGGTTAACTTGAAAAAAAACAACGCCAGTAAAGCAAGTTTTCGGATCGTTTTATAAACTTGTTACAAAATGTTGATACTTAAACATACAGCACAAATTTGAGGTTAGAGATGCTGAGTCGAGAAAAAGATTTACACTTTAAAATTTCAACGCGTGAGGTTACGCGCAACCGATTTGTTATCCATGGTACTTCAAAAATTTATCACGGCGGAAAGATCTATCTTTCTCTGGAAATGATGGAAGAGAATGCAGGCTCTGGAGGTTTGGTCAGTGGGTGTGCCCGCAGTGTTATGCTCGATGCTAAATCTTTTCACTCTTCAATTACTGGTAAATGGCAGCAAAAAAGGAGTATCTTGAAATTAAGTTTTTGAGCTCGATAGCTGGCCAACAAATAAACTTATGTACAGCACGAATCGATGAAAACCACGATGATTTTATTCTGGAGAACTACGACTTTGTTTAATTGACCTAGTTATTTTTTCAGTTCGACCCAAAGAAGAAATTTGATGAATCCTAAAGAAATAATGCAAAAATATTTCATTTGTTTTGAAAGAGGCGATTGGGAAGATTTTCGCAACCTCCATTCTCACAATGTCATCGTCCATCTAAATGGAATCCACAAGTTATCTGGGCGTTACTCTGGATTTACTGATTTCATGGATAATTTAGTATCAAAAATTTCCACAATATTTCCCAAAAATTTTTCTGTCACACCTTTAAAAATGATAAATGAAGATAATGAAATTTTTATCCACGCTATCGTTTTAGCAGATAGACTCGAAGCATATTTTGCTTACAGAGCTACTATAGAAAATGGTAAAATAGCTAAGCTTTGGATATATTCGGATAGCCAGAAATTAGCTAATTCATTCCAAACATAGTCGCGCAACAATATTTTGCACTTCCGTTCGTCAAAAAATAATGTCCTATTTTTGGCAGCTTATTTATAACTAGGGCACAACTCCATGCGCATGACAAGCAAGGGCATAGATATCCCCTCTTAAGCTACAAAATGTAAATAAAATTTAACGACATACGAAGCGTAACGTTCCTATCGAATTATGGAAAAGCTACGAGAAACAAGAAGAAGTCACGTCGGTAATAGTCGATATTGCAGTCATACACTGCAAATACCAGTCCGAAAGCTTATTGTGAATTCGATGCTATCGTTGACTGTGTTTGAAGCGATAACGAACATCTTTTTCTTTAAATCCCGCGTGATAGCCCTGGCGGGAAGTCAAATCATATATGGAAGTATTTTTAAATTTACTATGTGAGGCAAAAGGCTCCTAATAGGCTTTGATCATTGGTTTAAAAGAGCTTTCCAAGCCTTTTTATTTCTAGGTTTTGCAGCTATGAGTGGAGTACATTTTATGCGTACCGCTTTGGACAATACGTAATGTTTATTAAGCAGCATGTGCAATGCAGTAAATCAAATCATCAGATGCAGCGCTTTTGAGAGCAAGTAAATCACTATTAGTATGCAGATGATATTCAAACTCTTCAAGCGATGGAGCGTACATTACAACCCTCACTTCAGTTGAGTCATTCACTTTGTGGCCTCTATAACGACTTTTGATGCCATACTTCAAACTTCTCATTTCGTCATTGGCATCAAATTCATCAGCCCAAAGATCATACGGTTTATTAATTTTTCCCTTTAAAACTATGATTGGCATTGTGACATCCCCTAAATTTGGGAGCCTTATAATTCCTGAGTGTAACAGAATAAAAACTGTCGATAGAGTTCGAAAGCCTGAATTAAATTTTCTTAGTATCAAAACTTATAGATTTTATATTTTTTATAAAATTCATATGTTTTATACTTAATCTGGGGTTAACGACTGCCCCATCGGCAGGGTATTCGCGATAAGGGAGTATGTTGTAGTTTAGAAAAAATACTCTGAAACTCCGAGAAAGAGTAATAAATCTGTTACCATTGACCGTTTACAATGACCCCATAGCAAGATTTTTTGGGGGAAAAATATGCTTGATTATAACTCTATTGGAACTGTTATTGTAAAAAATAGTGAGAGCGGAGCTCTTGCTGAAGCAATTCTTATTGCAAGAGCTAGAGGGCATCTAAATGTAAATCTAAACGGGATTCCAATCACCTTTAATCGGAATAAAAAAAACCGTTATGTGGCAACTTTTGCAAGTTTAAAATTCGAATTGGTTAGTGGCTAAGGAGCACTAAAAAGCTTCGCTATCGGAAAGCTATAATTCTGCGTAACTTATATTTTCGGTTGCAAAACTTACCGGCGCTATCCGAGTATAGACCGAGGGCGAACTTAGTTCTGATCGTTCAAAATTGAGCACAGCGGAATTTACCAGTTTCAAGGTGCGCGGATCATGAGCCAAGTGCCTACTCAAATAAATTCCCAAAATGCTTGAGGAAGCGGGTACAATGAATTCCTATTTTTAGGGACATAAACTGGAGAAAATCTATGAAAAGCGATTTATCTGAAAGATTACGTAAACTACGCAAAGCCTTTGCGTTCACCGGCGCAGCTGCACTAATTTTGGGAGCGGGGCTCTCACATGCTGGAGATCTGACAATTCTTCATATCAACGACCACCATTCTCATTTAAAACCAGACAGTCGAATGAGCCTCAATTTAGACGGAAAATCTACAAGAGTACGCTCTGGTGGTATGCCAGCGGTTGTAGCTAAAATGAAGGAACTCGAAGCATCTAAAGCTAACGTTCTCAAACTTCATGCTGGTGATGCCGTTTCAGGATCACTTTTTTTTACTCTATTTAAAGGCGAAGCAGATGCCGCTCTTATGAATGAAGTATGCTTTGATGCATTTGCTCTTGGAAATCATGAATTTAATGAGGGCGATGCCGGATTAGCAAAATTCCTAGATTTCTTGAACGCTGGCGAATGCAATACACCAGTACTCGCCGCTAATGTTAAACCAGAGGTGGGCGTGTCAGCACTTACTCCAAAAAGTGAAACCGATTATATTCAACCTTACACGGTGATTGATGTAGCAGGAACGAAGGTAGGCATTATTGGCATCGACATCGTTCGAAAAACCATAATGTCTTCGAGCCCGGATGATACAACTAGGTTTCTAGATGAAGCTGAAACATCCCAAAAAATGGTAAACGAATTAAAAGAAGCTGGCGTAAATCGCATCGTAATAATGGCGCATTATGGATATAAAAATGAGCTTGAACTAGCAGCGAAAATTGATGGTGTTGATGTAATTATCGGTGGCGACTCACACACTCTCTTGGGTGATTTTGAAGAAATTGGACTCAATTCTGCTGGTCCATATCCCACAGTGGTTGAAGGTGTTGGCGGTAATTTAGTTTGCGTTGCCACTGCTTGGCAATACAGTCAAATTGTTGGGGAGTTAAATATTTCTTTCAACGATGCTGGTGACGTGGAATCTTGTTCAGGTCTGCCGCACGTAATGGTCGCAGATAGCTTCAAGAGAAAAAACGATGAAGGCGACCGGGTTGAAATCGAAGGCGCAGATCGTGATGCAGTATATGCGCAGATCAATGCCGACCCAAAGCTTTCCATTGTTGAGGAAGACGCACAAGCTGCTTCTGTTTTAGCCTCCTTTAACGAGAAGGTTGAGGAAATGCAGGCAATAAAGGTTGGTGTAGTTACGGAAAACCTCTGTCTAGCCAGAATTCCTGGCGATACGCGGTCAAAATTATGCTCCCCAGAGGATACTGCAAGTAAAGGTTCTGATATCTCGATGCTTGTGGCACATGCTTTTCGTGAAATGGCAAAAGCGAGCGATATTGCGATCCAGAACGGCGGTGGCGTTCGTACCGATATTGCAAAAGGCGATCTGACAATGGGTGATGCTTACAAATTGTTACCTTTTGCAAATACATTGGTCGAAATGGATATGACCGGTGCAGAAATCAAAAGTGTGCTGGAAGAAGCGCTTGACTATGCCTTACAGCCGGACGGTTCCACAGGTGCATATCCATATGCCGCAGGCTTGCGTTGGCATGTTGACGCTGCAAAACCAACAGGCCAGCGTCTCAGTAAAATGGAGTTCAAAGGACGAAATGACAGTTCTTGGAGCCCACTGGACAGTACAGCGACTTACAAGCTGGTAACTAACAACTATATCGCTGCAGGCCGTGATGGGTATCTCACCTTTAAAACTGTTAAAAATGATGGCCGATATTTGGATACGTATTTAGACTATGCGCAGTCATTTGTAGACTACGTTCGTGAGCGTGGAAGTGTTGGTAAGTTGCCAGAATCTGAGTATTCGACACAAACAATTTCAAAATAGATAATGAAAGTGCTTGGAGGCGCGTGATAAGCGCCTCCTCAATTTCTGTTCGTCCATTAAAGAAAAACCTGCTAACCAAAAGGCAGCGGTCACCGCCATCAGGACGATCATATCAATAGCATGAACTTCCTAGTCAATGAGATTGTCTCCTTCATCTCGCAGTTCATGAGCCTTCAGCCGGGCGACATCATCTCGACCCGCAGGTCTCCGGGCGTCGGGTTGGGGCAGAAACCGAAACCGATCTAGCTGAATGCCGGGCAAACGATTCGGCTGAGCATTGAAGGGCTCGGAAAACAGGAACAATCGACGGCTTCTCATATCTAAGCATCAATAGCAGCTGGAAGCGAGCGTTGTGAGGCCGAAATGACAAATACGCGCCGCGTAAACCTCGAAGGAAAAACTAAATGACGTCGATCAAATCAGTCAGAGCACGGGTCTGTCGCTGGAAAGGGCAAACGGTTCCATTACCGGGCAACTTCTGCACGAATGCGGGACCGCTTTTTGGGCTATTCATGTTTTGATGACTTTTAATCAACTATAATTAAATGATATTTTAGAAAAGAATGGTTGTGCCCTCTGGGCACCAAGTTATCAAAGCTTTATTGGAATTTTTTGGCGTCATAAGCTTTATAAAACCTACAATAAAATTACTAACCTGATCACAATAGGATTATCGCAAAATCAAGTAGTTTTGCTTTGAGCAAAAGTTCATCAAATTTTTACAAAACTGTCATTTCAATTTTACAAACCTTTATTAGCCAGCGGGTATTCGAGCAATCGGCTCGCGTCTGTTTAAAAGTCTATAACAAGGAATGATTTATGACCTTTTTAAAAATAGCAGTCTCGACATTAACTGCAGTGTCATTATCAGCGAGTTTTGCTTTTGCTCGCGATAACGTACATGCGGCAGGTTCATCAACGGTGCTACCTTACGCCGCAATCGTCGCTGAAGCTTTTGGAGAAAATTTTGATTTTCCTACACCGCTGATCGAGTCTGGTGGTTCTGGAGCGGGTCGCAAAAAAATGTGCGAAGGGGTTGGCGCTAACACAACAGATATTGCAAACTCATCCAGCCGGATAAAGCAGAGTGACATAGATAATTGTGCATCGAATGGTGTGACCGATATTATGGAAGTGCGTATTGGGTACGATGGCATAGTATTCGCAAGCCGGTTGGAAACCAAAGGTTTTGAAAACCTAACACCGATGCACATTTATTTGGCGGCAAGTGACAAATCTAATGCATCTAATTGGCAAGCCATAGATCCTGCTATGCCAGACCGTGAAATCATGTTGTTTATCCCAGGAACAAAGCATGGAACTCGTGAAGTATTTGAGACAAAAGTAATGTTGGCAGGCTGTAAGAAGGCCGGTTCTTATGATTTGTTCTTCAAACAGAATGGCGGAGATAAAAAGAAGGCCGAGAAAGAGTGCTTCAAAGTTCGCACCGACGGTCGTTCTGTAGATATTGACGGCGACTATACCGAGACTTTGGCACGTTTGGCATCAAATCCAAACGGCATTGGTGTTTTCGGTTTAAGCTTTCTATTGAATAATACTGACACGATATATGCAGCAAAGATAAATGGAATTGAAGCTTCTACGGAGACCATTGCAAGTGGTGTCTATCCAGTGTCTCGCCCTCTGTATTTTTACGTCAAAATGCAACATTTGGGAGTGATCCCAGGATTGCAGGAATATGTTGATTTCTTCGTCAGCGATGAAATTGCAGGTCCAGACGGCCCACTGTCTGAATACGGCTTGGTTTCCGATCCTGAATTGGCGGCTACTCAATCCATGGTTGCAAACGGTGGAACTAAAATGGGTCCGTTGAATTAATCGAAACAAGATTTCTGAAGTGAGCGCGCTGTACAGAGTGCGCTCTTTTCATTTGTTCTAAACTGAATATTACTTTCTAGGTCCAATTCGGGACCCAAAAGCCGGTATTATAGCTGATGAAGCTCAACGTTGATAAAAAAGTTAAGCCGATGCTACGTGTAGCGATCAACGGCCTTGGTCGTATCGGAAAGCTTGCTCTGAAGCCATTGCTAGAACGCGGTGTAAAGATCGCGTGGATCAATGATGCTGTCGGCGACCCAGAGATGCACGCACATCTGCTCGAGTTTGATACGGTTCATGGCCGATGGACAGCAGATTTTTCATACGATGCTGATAGCCTCACAATCGATGGTAC
Organism: Rhodobacteraceae bacterium IMCC1335; assembly: GCA_039640495.1. Lineage (NCBI taxonomy): Bacteria > Pseudomonadati > Pseudomonadota > Alphaproteobacteria > Rhodobacterales > Paracoccaceae > Rhodobacteraceae bacterium IMCC1335. The sequence continues at coordinate 3,041,816 of CP046864.1, read as the reverse complement.
GCGCGTTCCGTTCATTGGGACGTGGGACATATCGGAGCTGCCTCTGGACGGTATCGATGTGGTTATCGACTGTACTGGGGTCTTTAAGACAGAGGCTAAGATCGCGCCCTACTTTGATGCCGGGGTAAAGAAGGTTGTGGTGTCAGCGCCGGTTAAGGACGTTAATGCCGCGAACATCGTTTATGGTGTCAATGAAGGCATCTATGACCCAGACCACCACCGCATTGTTACTGCAGCCAGTTGTACGACTAATTGTCTTGCTCCTTTGGTGAAAGTGATCCATGAGAACCTGACCATCAAACACGGGTCGATCACGACGATCCATGATGTAACGAACACCCAAACGATTGTAGACCGGCCTGCTAAAGACTTGCGCCGAGCCCGATCTGCGCTGAACTCTCTGATCCCGACCACCACAGGCAGTGCCACGGCGATCACACTGATCTACCCGGAACTGACAGGTCGCTTGAATGGGCATGCCGTACGGGTCCCCCTGCTTAACGCTTCTTTGACGGACTGCGTGTTCGAAGTAGAGCGCGCAACGACAGCGCAAGAGGTCAACGGCCTGTTCAAGGCCGCAGCAGAGGGACCTTTGCAGGGCATTCTGGGCTACGAGGAACGACCTCTCGTATCGACCGATTACACTAACGACACACGCTCCTGCATCGTGGATGCGCTATCGACCATGGTCATCAATGGTACGCAGGTGAAGATTTATGCGTGGTACGACAACGAGATGGGCTATGCCTACCGTCTGGTTGATGTGGCCTGTATGGTTGGGGACAGTCTGTGAGAGACACTTCCACGTGGCCCAAGGGCCTACCTGCCTATATCGCGGTCACGGTGGCCTATTGGGCTTTCATGCTGACCGACGGTGCCTTGCGGATGCTGGTGCTGCTGCACTTTCACACGCTTGGGTTTTCGCCCGTGCAACTGGCCTACCTGTTCGTGCTTTACGAAATAGCAGGCATGGTCACTAACCTTTGTGCAGGATGGATTGCTGCAAGGTTCGGGCTCACATCGACACTTTATGCAGGGCTTGGCTTGCAGGTTTTGGCGTTGTTGGCCATGGCGCAACTTGATCCTACATGGGTAGTCGGCGCGTCGGTTGTTTACGTAATGCTGGTCCAAGGCGCAAGCGGTATGGCAAAGGACCTTGCCAAGATGTCATCCAAGTCCGCCGTCAAACTGCTTGCACCGTCAGGTGAGGGAGGGCTGTTCCGCTGGGTCGCCATCCTTACCGGTTCAAAAAACATGGTGAAGGGGTTGGGCTTTCTTCTCGGGGCTTCATTGCTGGCCACGCTAGGCTTTGTCTGGTCGATGCTTGGGATGGCCGCTATTCTGGTTGTAATTTTGCTCGCTGTCCTGATTGCCATGCCCGCCGGTCTGCCTAAGGGCCGCAAGGGCGTGAAGTTTTCTGAAGTATTTTCAAATTCAGCTAACGTGAATTGGCTGAGTGCCGCTCGGGTGTTCCTGTTCGGCGCGCGCGACGTCTGGTTTGTTGTTGGTATTCCGATCTATTTTTATGCGGTCCTTTCGGACGGTACAACCGTGGGAAATCGCACGGCCTTCTTTCTGATCGGCACGTTCATGGCACTTTGGGTGATCCTCTATGGCTTGATACAGGCCAACGCCCCGCGCATTTTGCGCGCAAAGACGCGGTCCATAGATGAGCTGATAAAAGTCGCACGCGATTGGGCGTGGAGACTCGCCGCAGTTCCGGCCATTCTAACAGGCGTTGCGATCATCGCGGGCGAGCCGCAGCTTTGGTTGACGATCAGCCTCCTGGCAGGGCTCTTGATCTTCGGCATTGTTTTCGCGGTGAACTCATCACTTCACTCCTACCTCATTTTGTCTTTCACCAAGGCAGAGCGGGTCACGATGGATGTAGGCTTCTATTACATGGCCAATGCGGCGGGCCGTCTGGCAGGAACGTTATTATCCGGCCTTACCTATCAGATTGGTGGGCTTCCCTTGATGCTTGGCGTAGCGGCGTTCATGGTTGCACTTTCGGCAATTATGGTTGGGCTTCTGAAGCCAGAGCGTTCGCAGCCATAATGATTGTGGCTATCAGTCCAAGATAGATAACCGGCGAACGATTATTTGGGAAGCTGGCATTAATGACGCCGCGGCATTGGTCAATGTGGGCTCCTAGCAGCCATTCGCCGCAATCCGATTAAATGTCTGCTTTGCGTATAGCGTGCCAAGTGCCCTGTAAATCTTGATGCAGGACCCCAAACAGCCTCCCCCCTTTCTTCGGTGGAGGTTTTTTAAGCTTTGCGTCAGTTGAAAAAGGTGGACTTGATGAAGGCGATGTCCTGATGCATCATTCAAAGTGATACTTTAGAGCTTATAGGACTAAAGGGCTGTGAATGGGTGAAAAAGAGAAAACTAACTTCAGCCTGACTGGAATAGAAGATGATCTCATTAAGGCGGCGGTACAGGAAACAATTGGCCGAGAGCATACCGAAGAAGAGCTGGAACTGCTTGGATTAGAAGTGGCTGAAAATAGTCCTGAATTTGCAATTTTAGAACAACGTCAAAAGCAAGGTCTGTGGAACTACCCCTTTGATGGCAGTGAGGTATTTTCGCCGCTCGATGAGAATGGTGATGAAATTATCCCAACTGATATAGAGATCTTAAGGTTTGTCGCTGCAAAGTTTGTAAAGCGCGAAATGAATTTTTTCGAGATTACGAAACTTGAAAAGCCAATAACAAAATTCGATCTGCAGCCCATAGTTTTTACGTTAATCCGTTCGACTTTCCCAAAATATGAATTACCCAAAGAAAAACTAAAATCGCTTATGGATGCGCTAACAAGTAATCCCACGGCTGAGCCAGGTTTAAGCATTCCTGTTTGGAATGGGAAAACAATGACAGAGCCCGGAAATACAGAGAGCTTAATCTTTGATAATGGACAATTTACAATCAATCTTTGGCAAGAGCCGAGCTATCGGAAACTAACCCCTAGAGATAATTCGCTAGGAGTTTTTGAAGAATTTCTAACATTCATTTTTAAAAATCCTGCAGAAAAAGAAGTCTTTCTGGACTGGCTGTCGTGGTGCTTACAAAATGAAACTGACAAGCCCTCTTGGGCAATATTTCTATTTTCTGAGAAACATGGCACCGGAAAATCTACACTTGCTTCGGTCGTTAAAAAGCTTTTTGGCGAAGAGAATGCTTCTGAACAGCAAGGCATCAAGCCGATTATAAGCCGCTTCAATAAGTCCATTTTGCATAAAAAGCTCATCTATGCCGAAGAAGTAAAAGTTGCCCAAAATTCTGATGACGGAAATAAACTCAAGACCTTAATTTCTGAACGTCAAACTATGGCGGAAAGTAAAGGAAAAGACATTGAGCCTGTAGATCATAGGTGCTGCTTTATTCTTACGACCAACCACAAACCAATATGGTTAGAGTCCGGTGATAGACGGTTTTATATTATCCATGTCGATCATGAAGGCTTTGCGGCTGGGGGAGCCAAGTACGAAGAATTCGTAGCTCTAGTGCAAAGAGTAAAGCAGACATATGACAGACCGATTGATCTTGCATCGCTCTATGGTGCTTTAAAAGAACGTAAACAGTCGGCCATCTTCGATCCTTATTCTTTAAATGTGAATAAAGTGGCAACGGATATCATGAAGGAGATAAATGCGCTTTCACCTGATATTGTCGAAGAGATGCTTGAGGAATTTCTTCGAGAGCATGGCATTCTTTTTGTACCGGTGAGGTATGCCAATAAGGTTGTAGAGTTTTTTGCGCATAGAAATCCGAATGCATCAAAATATAGCTTTGATCGTTTAGGTTGGAAAAAGAAGAAGTTTGCTTGGGGCGGCAAGGGCCCAGCTTGGGCTTTCTATGACCCCCAATCTAACCCAGAGAAAGGACGGCTGCAGACAAAAAACTTTGTGGAGACAATAGAAAATCATCTTAACCGGACCTTGGGCCCAGCATTAAACGAAATTGGGTTTGGAATTAATTTTGAAATGATGGAACGCAAAGCTCCCAAAACACAAGAGAATGATGCTCCCTTCTAATAACAGTTCCTTAGAGCTTTGGTTAAGTGGGCTGGAGCTGCGACAACAAAGGTTTGAAAGAGATGCGTTGTTTTTACTTACTGCTAGTGAACGCCGCTGCTGGTGGGCAGAAATTATAGAAAACCCGGATAATGCAAACAGAATAATGCGAAACGCTTTGAGTACTGAAGACAATAGAGGCCCAGGGTGTGTCGAAGTGGGAACGCCCAGCGTCCGCAGAGTGAGCATAAAAAAACAGCAGATCTACTTATATCAGCTGGTCTACTGGGTCGGTAATGCAATCGTCCCAAGTGCAGACGATGTCGTGCGCCACATGTGTCACAACCGCCGCTGCATCAACCCAATGCACCTAGAACATGGCACGCAAGGGCAAAACATACACGACACGCGCGAACGCGTCTAAAGAAGTCAAACCTTCAGTAAGTGAAAGTAGGTTGGAAAGTTGGATAGTTTGTATCTAAGGTGTTGTTTTAGATTGTAGAAGTGCTTTCCAAAAAAGAAATATCTTTGGAAATATCTTTGGAAATGTATTGGAAAGCTTGTTCCTTATGCCCCCCTAAAACTGAGCATTTTTGAGCATCTATGATGGTAACAAGAAAAGGAGATTACCATCATGCTTACCTTATTCATGCTGCTCGCTGCTGCGGGCGGTATCCTTCGGCTTGCCCTGGCTTGGCTGTTAAAGCAGCGCTGGGGAGTGTCTATTGGTGTGCCTCAAGCTCTAGCCGGTGCCCTTGTGGTGCTGGCAGGACTGCCTGAGTTCATTAAGCCCATTCCCTTTCCAGTACCTCTGGGCCTGACCATTGGCCTGCTGCTTCCAGACCTTCTACTGAGAAGAGGCTAATATGGGGCAGCTGGATCTACGCCCAGGATGCATCGTTCTGATAGCAGGCTTTGATGACATCCCAGAGCATGAATTCCGCATAGAAGAAATCTATGAGGAGTTCGTTACAGGAGTGGCTCTCTCTGGTCCCTTTGCAGGGGAATACGGAGAACCAGACATTGAGATGATTGTGAAACTCATCTCTCAAGGAACAACAGCACAGAGATAAGCTGATTGCTTCAGGGAAGGGCTTAAACCCAGCCCCTCGTTGTTCTTACTCACAAAATCCCACCTCAATATCAAAACCGGGGCAATTGCCCCAGTAAGGAGACGTCATGTCTGCAGACATAAAATACGCCTATAAACGGCATAACACCTGGGTCTATCGCAGAACCTATCCCAAGGCGCTGCAACCCATCCTTGGCTCAAGCCTTAAGCAATCCCTGAGAACAGCAGATGCCAAACAGGCAAAAGCCCGCGTGGCTGAGCTCAATCAAACATTCACAAACCTAGTAAAGGAGGCACAGGCCCATGCTGATGCTGCAACAGATAAACCCAACCCTGAAACTCCTAAGCTTGCTGTGGCGCGTCCTCGATATCAGCGCACAAGGCTTCTGGGTGAGCAGCCTGTTCATGGGTTAGCCAAGAGATATCTAAAAGAACTATCTCAAACGCTTAGACCCGGAACTACAAAGTCCATTCGCTATGCGCTGGAGCTTCTAAGTTCTTATGTGGGCAAGAAGCAAAAGATAGGAGAGCTTAGCGCTGATACAGGAAGAGATATCCTTAAGCTAATATCCAAGCTCTCTCCCAATGTCAGGAAATACGCAGAGGCTAAGGAGGCTAGCCTTACAAAGCTGGCAGAGCTCTCACAAACATTTGAGGCCATATCCCTGACACCACAAACGCAGGGCCGTATCTTCAAGCAAATGCAGCGCTTCCTTGACTGGTGCGTGAGAGAAGGAGAGCTCAGCAACAACCCTTGGTCAACTCTCAGCATAAGAGCAAAGCCAGAGGTATCCCCTCATGGCGTTTTAACAGATGCGCAAGTCTCAATTCTACTCAAAGCCAAGGACAGGGTGCTTCACAGCGCCCTTCTCTTTGGCCTCCTGACTGGCATGCGCTCAGGGGAGATCTGCGGGCTTATGGCAGAGGACATTACAGCCAAGGGCAACTTGGGACGGTTTATCAAAATAAGGCCAAACGCTATTCGGCAGCTCAAGTCAAAAGCAGCTGAACGGGAAGTCCCACTTCATCAAATCCTAGAGCAGCTTCTGGATACATCCCTGCCAAAGCATGGGCGGCTATTTCCCTATCTAACAATTGATGCTGTGGTAAAGCGCTATGCCAAGCTAAGGAGGCTATACCCTGACCTCCAAGGCAGCGTATTCCACTCCACCCGCAAGTGGTTCATCACCCAATGCGAGCGCACAGGCACCCCTGAGCACTTCACCGCCTCCCTTGTGGGACATCACTCTGCACGCTCAGCCAATAAGCTGACCTACGGGCTATACTCTGCGGGCATCAGTGATGCTCAGAAGCGGGAGATCGTGGATGGGGTGAGGCTGCCGGACTGGGACGGTACATCATGAGTCCAACCACTATAGCAGAACCTGCTCTCATCCCTGACATCGAAGCATTCGAAGAACGAGTGGCCATCCACATCTATGAGGGCGGCATCCCAACCGAGGAGGCCAAGGACATGGCAGCGCAGATCCAGGGCTTCCGCAGTCAGGCACACTACTGGGCGTGGCTCAGGGTCTATGTCGACAGGAAGAGGTTAGGGTAGGCCCCCGACCAAAACCAAGCCAGCCTCCCAGAGCGGGGGGCTGGGTATGCTTTTTTTTTGTGAAGAAGGTGGGGGTAGGTTTAGTGTGGCAGGTACTCAAAACATCCATATTTCAAAGAAGATGAACTTCAATCCCGAGTAAATTCTTCAGCGCATCTTCGTCCGAATACCGTTTCCGTGCCATTCTTAAGCCCTTCTAGTTCTCATACTTTGGTGTTTTTTTAACGGGGCTAGGACAGCCTTTTTACAATTTCGTCATTTTTTCTTTGTTTGAACGTCACAATCAACTGATTTGAATGTGACATTGGAATGTAAAACTTGGAGATGAAAATGACTATCAAATCTTTTTCAACGGCAGTGTTTTTTGCTGCCGCGAGCGCACTAGCAGCGCCATCGTTTGCTGATACTATCACTCTGGATCTGTGGTCACGTGCTGATCGATCAGGACCTCTAAGAGCTGGGAACATCGTAACCTCGGCTGAACAACTGAACCGCATGTTCGAAGCGGCAGGCTCAGACACTCGCGTTGAGATAAACTTGGTTGAAACCAACAACAAGGGCTTTGATGCCGATGCACTCGCTCTGCTAAAAGCGCATTCTATTGGCGAAACGCCTGACATCGCTGTTGCGGCGCATGAGTGGATCGGCTCTTTTGTTGAGGCTGGTTTAGCCGCAAATCTCGAAGATCACATTGCCGCCTCTCCTTGGTTCTATACCGATATGATCCCCGAGCTCTGGACCTCAGTCATGTATAAAGGTGAGCGTTTTGGTATCCCACAGGACAGTGAGATCCGTATGTTTTTTGTAAACAATGACATCTTGCGTGACGCCGGTTATGATCAAAACTTTATTGACGAGTTGCCCGGCCGCGTGGACAGAGGTGAGTTCACCATGTACGACTGGTGTGACCTTGCAGCCGACACGGTGAAAAAAGGCGCAGCCAAGATAGGTTGGGTACACCGTCCGAATGTTGGCCCAGATTTCCAGATGGCCATGGCCTCCTTCGGTATCGAAATATATAACGCTGAAGAAGCCAAGCTTCAGATTACAAAGTCTGGCCTTACTAAGTACTATGGATGGCTAAAGTACTGTGTCGACAACGGTTCGCTGCCTGCCGACATGACTACGTTCAGCTGGGATAGCACCCACGCTGCTTTCCGCGGTGGCGACGCTCTCGGCAAATTCCACGGCATCTGGAACGTTGGCGCACAGATGGAAGCGTTTGGCCTGACTGGTTCCAAGGACTACTTTGATAAGTTGACATGGATCCACTCTCCAGCAGCGGAAAAGGGTGGTGAGCCCAAAAACCTGAGCCACCCGATCGTCTACATCGTAGGTGAGACCGAGAACAAGGATTTAGCTGCCCTGCTGGTTGCAATGGCCTCCATGCCAGTTCCTAACACCGCCCACGCCGTTGGCACCAACCACACGCCGATCACCTACGGTCAGGTCTCTATGCCCGAGTTCCAAGAAAAAGGTTGGGCGCTGGTCGCCGGTACACCGCTGTTAGCTCGGGCCGAGTTCATGCCGAACCATGCCAAAATTGGCCAGTATAACGCCATCACTTACACCGGCGTTCAAGCGGTCGAGACCGGCGAAATGACCCCAGAAGAGGCGGTCGATATGGTACTCGAAGAACTCGAAATCGAGCTTGGCGATGACGTGATCATCCTCGACTAAACCTAAAGCATATCGAGCACGCGCCTCAAAATACACCCAAGCGCGTGCTCCCCTTTTAAGGACAAGGCCTCATGAAAGCCACCCGTCAGCGATTTGATGCCGTTCTCTTCCTCGGCCCTGCCGTCGTACTGATGCTTGCATTTTTCGTTGCCCCTATTGTTGTGAACATCTTAGTAGCCTTTTCGGACATGAATCAGACGGTGCGCTTTGAAGAGTTCCCAACTACTAAGCAATTCAACAAGCTCGGCAAGCTGGATCCAGAAGCCTTTTTGGGCATTGAGCTTCGTGGATCCTTTTACCGCGCTCTTGCGCTTACTGCGAGTTTCGTGCTGCTGACTTTGTTTATCTTCAATGTCAGTTTTGCCCTAATCCTCGCAGTGACCACAACCGCTGTGCCGGAGCGCATGGGGGCAGTATTCCGGGCGATCTGGCTTCTGCCACGTATGTCGCCTTCGGTGGTTTATGCGCTGCTGTGGCTTTGGGTGGTGGATAGCGCCGAGAGGGGCCTTCTCAATCAAGTATGGCTTCTGTTTGCATCAGAGCCACTGAACCTTCGGCTCGATCACCCCATGGCGGTGATCGTCGTCGCAAATGGGCTGATCGGTGCCAGCCTTGGAATGATAATCTTCACCTCGGCCATCCGGTCAATCCCCGAACATCTGTTCAACGCTGCCCGCGTCGATGGAGCCGGGCCGTTGTCTATAGTGCGCCATGTGATCTTGCCCGCCCTGCGCTGGCCGATAAGCTATATAACCATCTATCAAGCGCTTGCTTTGCTAGTGTCTTTTGAATACATATTCTTGATCATGGGTCCTGCGCGGTCGACCATGACAATGGCCATGCTTAGCTACACCAAGACATTGGCCCCAGGCATCGGGGGCGGGCAATATGCCTATGGCGCATCCATTGCGCTGATCCTGATTGTTGTCGGCATCGCAGTCGCTCTGTTAATGTGGCGGCTAATTAATATGAAATCGCTGCTACAGCGCCCCCGGATTGAGGTGAACTGATGGTTGATTGGGTGAAACTGGCCCAACGCTCACGTCTTGGGCGAAGGCTGCGTCTTGGCGCTTTATCGTTGTTTCTTGCGGCCGTCTCTATTCCCATCGCAGTGCCCTATATCTGGATGGTGATGATTGCCTTCACCGCGCGGCGCGGTATGGCAGAAACAGGAACACTCTGGCCTGCGCTTGTGGTGATTCTTGTCGGTCTTGGCATCTATGGCGTGGCGATGCTCTGGTTGCGGCGTGAACGGCTAGCAATTGTCATGGGCGTTTTGACCGCCTTTCTGCTGGGTCAGATCCTGTTGGGTCAGGACCTACACCTACAAAATTTTCGCTTCATGGTTAACGCCAATATCATTGATGATCTCGACGGTCAGGGCACAGTGGGTGAGCGATACCCATGGGTCTGGGAGGCCTTTGCCAATTCTCTTCTTCTGGCTAGCACTCAGACGGTGATTGTAGTAACCGTCTCGACCTTGGCAGCCTACTACCTCAGCCGGTACAGCTTTCGCGGCCGCAACACCTTTCTGCAATCACTGCTAGTGTTGCAGGCTTTTCCGGCAATTACGTTAGTGATCCCAATCTTCCTGATCGTTTTCTGGGTGGGCCTACTGAACACACTCTACGCGCCAATCCTTGTACTGACCGCGCTAGAGTTACCCTTCTTCATATTTATCATGAAGGGCTTTTTTGACGCTGTGCCCTGGGACATCGAAATGTCGGCGATGACCGATGGAGCATCACGACGCGAAGCTTTCTGGATGGTAGTCCTGCCGCAGGTCCGCGTGGGCATGATCGCCATCGGAGTCTTTGCCTTTATCAAGGGCTGGGAGGAATACGTCTTTGTCAACGGGCTGCGTACCGGGGAAAGTTACTGGGTGATGTCCACTTATCTTTACTACGTCCGAGAGGACGTTATGGGCGTGGATTATGGCATGGTAGCCGCCGTGGCGGTGCTATACGTGTTGCCGGCACTGATCTTATACCTCTTTTGTCAAAAATACCTCACGCAAATGACGCTTGGAGGGGTCAAAGGCTGATGGCACAGATCGAATTGAAAGCACTGCAAAAAGCATGGGATGACGCAGTCGCCGTGCAAGACATGAATTTGACAATCCAGGATGGAGAGTTCGTCGCAATCCTTGGCCCCTCTGGCTGCGGTAAGTCAACAACGCTTTTGATGCTGGCGGGACTCTACCTGCCTACGGGCGGTGACATACTATTTGACGGCACCCGTGTAAACGAAGTGGAGGCACGACATCGCAATGTAGGCATTGTCTTTCAAAGCTACGCCCTTTACCCTAATATGTCGGTTCTGCAGAACATCCTCTTCCCGACTCGGTTCCAGCAAACACCGGACGCCGAGAAACGCGCCCGCGAGATGGCCGAGATGGTGCAAATCAACCAACTTCTGGAGCGCCGCCCTTCGCAGCTGTCTGGCGGTCAGCAACAGCGTGTGGCATTAGCGCGAGCGTTGATAAAAAGGCCCAACTTGCTACTCCTAGACGAACCCCTATCTAATCTCGATGCAACCCTACGCTTGACCATGCGAGCCGAGATCCGGCGGATCACCCGGGACTTAGGTGTGACAACAATTCTTGTTACTCATGACCAGCTTGAGGCTACCACAATGGCGGACCGCGTGGTTTGCATGAACGCTGGCCGGATCGAACAGATCGGCCGTGCCGAGGATCTTTACCTACGTCCGGACACGCTGTTTGTGGCGGGCTTCATCGGCTCTCCACCAATGAACGTGATCTCTCTGCCTAATCCTCTAATTGAAGCACCAAGCATAGCCAGAACATTTGGCTTGCGTCCTGAAGCCTTGCGCCCCACTGAAACCGGCCTGCCGGCGCAAGTTACTCATTTTGAACCCATGGGGCGCGAAGTCCTGACAACAGTGCAAACTCCGCTAGGGCTCCTGCGGTTCCTAGAGGCCGGAACTCAGCCGCGCTGGCAGGTCGGCGATCGTCTGCATCTTACACATGCGAGGGATGACGCAATCCTTTTTGATGGCTCAGGCGCGCGTATCCCAAATGCAACTGCCTTGATGAACGAGCAAGGCTATGCGTGAGCCGATACGCAAGACAACCCCTTCGCTTCCCACACCCTCGCAAGGTGCTCGCAAGGAAGTGGCCTCTGGCCTGCGATCCGAGCAAACACATGCGGAGCTGCTTGCGCATTGGGAGTGTCTGAACAATGTGGAGTTGCAGCAAACTATGCCTACGGATACCCCTGCTATTGTGACTGTCGCCGCCTGGAACATCGAGCGTTGCAAGCGCGTTCCAGAAACTGCGCAGGTGCTGCGCGAGAGCGGTGCGGACATCGTAATGGCCACTGAGATGGACCTTGGCATGGCGCGCTCTGGTCAGCATCACACAACTCGTGATCTGGCTGAAGCTTTGGGGATGGGCTATGCCTTTGGCGTGGAATTCGTGGAGCTTGGCACAGGCGATCCCTACGAGACCGGGCTCTTTAAGAATATACCCAACATGCATGGGCTGCACGGCAACGCGATCCTGTCGCGATATGAAATAGAAAACGTGGCGCTCTTGCCCCTGGATGCAGGGGGCCAGTGGTTCACAGACACACCCAAAAACGACGGCCAGCTCCGCATCGGGGGTCGCATAGCCATCGCAGCGCAAATTGGCGGAGTGACCTTTGTCGCAGCACATTATGAAAGCGAAAGCGACGCGCAGGGGCGCGCCGATCAGACTTGGCGTATGCTGGATCTGATCGCTCAGGAATATGGTAATGGGCCCTGTATCATCGGCGGGGACATGAACACTGCCGCCTTTGTGGGCCAGCGTATGTCCGGGATTGAGACCCTTGAAGATCCCGCCCCAACCGAGCCATCATTTGCAGCCTTTGCCGAGGCAGGCTTTGACTGGCTAAGCTGCAACGCTCCCGGTGTCACCACTCGCTCTGCCCCAGGCAAACCTGTACACTACCCGCTTAAAAAATTGGACTGGCTGTTCGTGCGCGGGGTCACCGCCTCGGACCCAGCTATCTTGCCTGCGATCTGTGAACGAGGCTATTACCTTTCGGATCACGAGCTGATCACTGCAAAGGTCGAGTTGTGAGACCGCGCTTGGTCTGTCATCGTGGGGCCAGCTTGATCGCCCCGGAAAACACTTTCGCCGCTGCCGATGTGGCCTTGGATAGAGGTGCGCACTTGATCGAGCTGGACGTGCGCGAAAGCGCCGATGGTGTGTTATATGTTATGCACGATCAGACACTGGACCGTACGACAGATGGCACTGGCCCGATCCAACATCGCACCGCCGCTGAAATTGACGCTCTGGATGCTGGACGCTGGTTTGCTCCTGAGTTTGAAGGCCAAAGGGTGCCGCGTCTGGATGCCTATCTTGACCATCTTCGCAGTCGCAGCGCTGGGGCTTATGTGGAAATCAAGTGGTGCAATGCCGACACATGCTCAGCCATTCTGCGCGAGACGGGGATAATCGACTCCTGTTTCAGCTTTTCTTTCAAGCCCGAGATGCGCGCTGCCATGCGCAAAACCGCACCAGACCTGCGCCAGATGATAACCTTGTCGATTGCGCGTAATGTCTCGGTTGCGAAGTCACTTTACCGGGCTGATCTGATCGAGATCGAGGCCGCCGAGTGCCAGTCTTCCGTGATCGCGGCGGCGCACGCGGTGGGGTTGGAGATCATGGGCTACACCGAATCCAACGACCCTGCGATCTTCCTACGCTATGTAGAGGCCGGACTGGATTACATCAATCACGACCACCTAGACGTAGCTCTTTCCGTGCTGGAGAAACCCCTATGAAATGCGTTAGCTACAACATCCAATACGGGCTGGGTGCGGATGGCACCTATGACCTGCCTCGCATCGCTTCCGAGGTTGAGGTAGCTGATATCATCGCACTTCAGGAAGTTGACCGTTTCTGGGCGCGCAGCGGGATGGTTGACAGCCCCAGTGTGCTTTCTGACCATCTACCCCATCATCATTGGGTCTATGGGGCCAATTTGGATATGGATGCGAGCTTCCGAGATGAAGGCCGTCTGATCCACCGCCGCAAACAATTCGGTACGATGATTTTGTCACGCTGGCCAATCCTATCCTCGCGTAATTTCCCGCTGCCGAAATGGGGTGACCGCCAGCACCACTCCATCCAACAGGGTCTTCTGGAGGCGGTAATTGACACGCCGCTTGGCCCGGTCCGAGTGTATTCTGTACACATGAGTCACCTTTGCGTTGCAACGCGCCAGCCACAGATCACGCGCATCCTCGACATCCTTCGTGAAGCACCATTTGAGGGTGGTGCATGGTGCGGTGGGCATCCCAACCCTGAGTCTGGCTGGATTGAAGAGTCTGAACCCCCCATGCCCGAGGCGATAATCCTGATGGGTGACATGAACTTTGGTCCTGGCATGCCGGAATACGACCAGATTATCGGCGGTACGGCCCAAGGTTTTGGTCGCCTGACCAATCGTCGGGGCCTTCTAGATGCATGGGTGCTAGCTGGTCATGTAGAAAACGCCGGCTCCACCCATCCAAACGCGCGGTGCCGTATCGACCATTGCTTTGTCTCCACCAACCTTGCTGGGGCCGTGTCCGAAGTCTGGGTTGACGATCAGGCCAAGGGATCGGATCACTGGCCAGTATGGGTCACCTTTGCGAGGGCTTCATTAGATTAAACTGCCTTGTTTCCGACAGGCCCGACTTATAGCAATCTAGCTTTGCCAAAACAGGTTTAATTCCGCTACTTCAAAACCTTTCCGGAGACCATCCAGCTTGCGGCAATGCTGTATGTCAGATTTCCACTTTCATTAAGAAATTTAGAAGATCTTCTGCATGAAGGTGGCGTTGATGTCAGCTATGAATCTGTCCGGGCACGGGTTTGGCTTTAAGTTCGCAAGCAAGATCGAAGAGCTCTTTTGTGCGGCTAAGGACCGCTTTTGGGACCGTTTTTCCAAAAGGGTACTTAATTAAAGCATTGAAAATAAACAACCTTATTTGAGTTCGGTCGCATCCCCGGTGCGCCATTTTCTCTATTTTTTTTGAATAAATTCAATGATACCAGTGGGTTGGACCATTTTTCGGGACCGCTTTTGGGACCACTCGGTCAGATTTTGCTGTATTTCGTCAAAGCTGGACAGGCAAAGAGGGTTGATCCGCCTCACAGTTAGATTCAAAACTATGAGATGGACCCCAAGATGCCAAAACTCCCCGCCTATGTTTTTAGACGCCAGAACGGCTCGTATCGCTATAAAAGAAACGTCCCTAAAAAGCTCAGACACCTGATTGGAAAGGATACACTCTACAGGCAACTGGGGGAGAGCTACTCAGAGGCGATGAACGCCCTTCCCAAAGTGCACTTGGAAATAGAGCAGCTGTTTGCAGCAGAAGAGACGATGCCCTCCAATGAACGAGCCCTGGCGTTTATCAGAGCAGCGCTGGGCGAGGAAGTTGCGGATATGGTGGTGGCTGGTCATATCGTTGAATACAGCCAAGAGGACTATGCTCTGAATGAACTTGCAAAGACCATCAAGGGCAAACTGCCAGAGGAAGTGGTGAGGCAAGTCTATAACGGCAAGCTACAGTCGCCGCCCATGACACTGGATACAGCCTTAAGTGAATATGCAGCCTATAAAGCCGGGGAAGGTGTGAGAGATAAAGATGCTGCCCTGCGTATCAAGAAGCTGCGCAAAGACCTTAAAAGCAGCCTGGGAGAGCACAAGCTGGAAAAGGGTAGCCTGGCGGAGATTACCAGAGCAGATGCCAATGCCTTTCGGGACCACTTACTGGAGCGGATGAAGCCCAACTCGGTGCTGAGGAATGTGGCCGTTGTAAAGGCAGCCGTGAACTACGTGATAACAGAACATAGCCTTACCATTCCAAATGTGTTCAAAGGGCTGAAGATAAAAGGGGCAGGGGCCAGCGTCGAGGACAGGCATCCACTGACGGACGAGCATATCGCCATAGTAACTCCCTGCTATCAGAATGACCCGCTTGCCTGGGCACTCTTCATCACCTTGATAGATACAGGCGCAAGGCTGTCGGAGATTGTAGGACTAGAAGTCCAAGACGTGGACCTGCAGGAGCGCTCAGTAACCATACGCCCCAACAACATTAGAGGTCTCAAGACGAAGGGGTCACATAGAACACTCCCACTGAGCCAGAGAGCAGTAGAGACACTGCAGGAGCACAGGAAAGGCAAGGGGGATGGGGAGGCTATATTCCCCAAGTATGCTCGCTCTCGTGGCAATGATGCTGCCTCTGCTATGCTCATGAAGCGCCTTAGGACAGTCATAACAGACAAGAAGCTTACCATGCATTCCCTCCGCCACCGCATGAAGGACAAGCTCAGAAACACAGGCTGCCCTGAGGCTGTCTCTATGGCCATCCTAGGTCATGGTTCTAACACAGTCGCTGCGAACTATGGTTCAGGCTATGCCCTAGATATCATGCGGGAGCATATGGAAAAGGTGTGGAAGTAACGGAGCTATACCAGAGTGCTCCAGAGTGGCACGAGGAGACACCAAAAGGATTAAGCATAAGGTGGTTATCAAAAAAGGAAGTGCTTAAAGAGAGCATCAGAGAGCAGCCCTAAAGACATAGAAAAAATATCCCAAAGCTATGGAAATAAAGACAGCTCTAATAGCAGACGATAAAGAATAAATTGTAGTGTAGTTTGTTCTAAGCTGACAGGGTGTGGGAACACCCAAACCCTTATGTATTATATATTATATATTACGACTTACATATTACGTCTTACGCATTACCCCTTACAGCTTATCCTTTAACCCTGCCTTAGGAGCCTTTCCTGAGGTGTTTTTTATTTTTGTATTAAGAACAGAAAGATAATTTAGAATGACCAAGTATATTGATCCAAAGCTCTCCCATGAGATCCTAGAAACCTACCAAGGCTACAGCCTTCAGGTGTTTACCTCAGGGCGCATTAAGCTCAGCTTTCATAAAAGCCATAAAGACAGAGTAGAGTACTATGCAGTAAAGCCTAAGCGCTCCCGAGAAGCTTATAAAAGGCAGTATGATCGTAGTGCTTTAACTAAGCCAGAGCATTACCAGTTAATAGAAGAGCTACTGGCTGAACACCCCAACAGCCTCATCTACAGAGTGCATCTTAAAGGGGATATCAATGCCACTGCTGATAATGCCCATGTGCTTGTCTTAACAGAAGATAAGCATCTGCATGTGTTGCTAGATACGCTAACCCACCAATGGCAACTACCAACTCAAGTCATAAACGCCTTACTAATCGCAAGTGGTCCTAAAAAAGGACGCAGTGCTATCTTCAATGAGTACATGGCCAGCTATCAGCATGACTGGGTGGATATGACCTTCACCGAGCAGGACTATAGAGACGGGTATCGTACAGTTACAGTTAATAGATCTGTTCACCAGGTCAGTCATCAAGAAGATGACTTTACGTTCTAAACCTAAGAGGCCCTATCATCCACGTGGTAGGCTTGAGAGCCATAACGTTCAAATTCAAAACTCAGATAGCAAAGCGGACCTTCGCTGCAGCGGACCCCAATGTCTGCTATGCGGACCTAGCCGACCTTGCGTACTATTGAATCGACGGCCGGTTTCGGTGCATCGCGACCCCCGCCGATGAATTCGGTTCGAGATTGATCCGGTGTATGCATCGCGTCAAACTAGCAAAAGCAGCCGTTCGAGCAAATTTTAGCGAAATTCACCTTCAGATGATTGAGTTGCAGGACAAAGTTGCGGTTTGCGAAGCCTAAACTAGCAGCTGCTTTGCTCGTGTAGGCCATCGCCAAAGCCATCCTTCATCAAAGCGTCCAGCATTGGACAGTCTGCGGTGCCGTCATCGCAGTTCTTGGAGAGGCTCAAGAGCGCTTCTCTGAGGCGCATAAGGTTCTCAATCTTCGCGTTTATCTCACCCAAATGGTTCTCGGCCATGGTTCTCACCTCACCACAGGATCGGTCATACTGCGGAGTGAGGGATAAAAAGGTCTGTATGTTCGAGATCGGAAAACCCAGATCGCGACACCGGCGCACGAACCTGAGTTTGGCGATTTCGTCGGACGAGTATAACCGACGCCCACCAGCGGAGCGTCCGGGCTTTGGGACAATCCCCTCTCGTTCATAGTAGCGGATCGTTTCGATGTTCACGCCGCTTTGTTCCGACGCTTTGCCGATGGTGAACATTTTGCTTGCTCCTGTAGTCACTACAGGAAGTAGAAAAGCAAAATGGATTTGAATGCAAATCAACAACCGGTCGCGAACTCTGGCGTTGCTTCCAAGCTTGTGATGCCCTTCGCAGCACTTCTGGCGCTGTTGTCGGCGTCGTGCTGTGTTTTGCCTATCGGCCTTTCGATACTGGGCCTAGGTGGTTCATGGCTCACCATGCTTGGGCCATTCGTCGCTTACCGGGACTTCATTCTTGTCGGCGTCGCGATTGCACTCGTTTGGGCATGGTATCGGGTGCTTCGGCGCAGGCCATGTGCAACGCGCAGGCAGTCCACAATCGTCTGGACTACAGTCGCGTCCATCGCCTTTCTGGTCGCGCTATCTTCGCCCATGTGGGAGGCGTCTGCACAGCGTTTTATGTGGGATTTGCGGAGATCGACACAATGAAGAACAAACTATTGGCCCTAGGAGTGGGTGGCACGATCTTGGCCGCGCTCTGTTGCTTCACACCGTTACTGCCGGTCGTACTGACTGCGCTTGGTCTGACGGGCTTGCTTGGTGTCGTCTACAGCGATGCGATCTTGCTGCCGATATTGGCCGGATTTCTAATTCTGACGGGGTACGCGCTATGGCGACAGAAGAAACAAAAGTAGTGCTGCAATCTACTCTCACATGTCCAAATTGTGGACACGCTGAGACCGAGACTATGCCGACAGATGCTTGCCAGTGGTTCTATGAATGCAAATCATGTCAGACCGTCTTGAAACCGCTTGAGGGGGATTGCTGCGTCTATTGTTCTTACGCAACTGTTCCATGCCCACCGATTCAAAAAGGTAAGTCCTGCTGCCCCTAGGGGCGATTCAGGCCTCGCGCAGCTGAAGGGTCAACGAACCTCCGAAAAGCTTCTTAGCGAGGCGGCTCAGATAAAACGACGGGTTGACGCCATATACTCGTCAAAATCAGACCCGTATTGCTTCTTGAGCCACGGTTCTTCCGCGAATGGCGCAGCTACCAAAACCAAGATCGAAGCCGTTCCAACAATGAGCGTTGTTGGTGTTGCAGTAAGGATCAACCAACCTCCTACAATCGCGATATCGGCCATGTACTGAGGATTGCGAGAGTAGCGATACATGCCAGCGGTCCTCAGCGTGCCTTTCGCGCCGCCCGTTTGTGGCACCCCGAAATGCGAGACTTCAAACCAGACTACGATATTGCCGAACACAATGAGCGGTATCCCAACCCCGAAACGCAGCCAGGTGGGAAACGCCAGATCACCCCAGCCCAAGACGCCAAGCATGATCAGAATGCCAAACAACGAAAACGTTGGCACCCAGACCAGAATTGGTGTGATCGACGTGTAGCGCTTGGGTGGCCAGATACGACGCGCGGGGAAAGCGATTGACCAAAGGATCGAAGCAAGTGTCACCGCAGCAATTCCCAGACCTAAGTAAATCAAGATGACTTCTATCATTATCTGGTCTCCTCATGCCCATAGAGCTGCGCTCCATCGTGTGCATTCCCCAGATCCTCCAATTCGAGAGTGGAGTGCTGGATGCCGAACTTTTCGGCGAGGCGCGCTTTCACTGCCGCTTTGATCCTTTCGCCCGACGCGCCATCAGCCGTCACGACATGGCAATCCAATGCCGCGTCGTTCTCTTGCATCTGCCACAGATGAACGTGGTGGACATCATGGACCCCGTCGACCTCCCTGATTGCAGCAACAACGGCATCATTGTCGATGTCGGGTGGGCTACCTAGCATCAGGATGCGGATGGGTTTGCCGATTTCAGTGAAGGCGAGATAAAGTAGGTAGAGCGCGATGCCGATCGTGATCGCCGGATCGACCCACCACATGTTATAGAGCAGGATGAGCGAGCCGCCGATAATTACGGCAACAGAAGCCAACGCGTCTGACAAGTTATGCAGGAAGAGCGCCCGGATGTTCACGCTGCCCTTTTGCATGGAATAAGTCAGCAGCGCTGTAAGCGTGTCTACGGCCAGCGCCACCGATCCCAGGATCACCACGGTCCAACCGGCCACTTCGGTCGGTTCGATCATGCGCATTCCGCCCTCGTAGATGAGATAGAACCCAACGAGGATGAGGGTGGTGTAGTTGATCAAGGCAGCCACAACTTCGATCCGGCCATAGCCGAATGTCATGCGCCCGTCCGCAGGGCGTCTTGCGATTTTCCGAGCTGCAAAAGCGATCACCAAGGATGCCATGTCGGAGAAATTGTGCAGAGCATCCGCAATAAGCGCGAGGCTGCCCGACAAGATCCCGCCGACGATCTGCGCGACCGTCAGAAGTGCGTTGGCCCAGATCGCGATTGAGACACGGCGGTCCCCTGACGCGGGATCAATATGCGCGTGACCGTTATCATGAGGCATGACGCGATTCCTCGTGTTTATGATTGGGCAACGCCAAGCCAGGTATTTGCGGCACATTGCCTGATCTGATCCGGCGCACGCGGGCGTTCATCCAATGGCGGACTATATGGCGATACAATATGCCTTTTACGAAGCTAAACGACTGCTGATGAGCGGCGTAGAATTCGTCGGGCGCGTCGAAAATACCAAAGTCCTGGGCAATACCGGTTTCTTGGATGTAGGTATCGCCACCCGTCCACTCTACAGGGGGAGCCTGCAGGCAGTCGGTGCCTGCCCCGTAACCGCAGAGGCTGGGTGAATCGGTAAATGTGGATTGGAGCGCCGATAGAAACTCTGCATCCAGAATAAACCCTTCGAGGTTCGCCCAACCCGTCTCGGTCTGCACCTCAACCCATGAGTGGACGATCTCATTGGGGGCGAGGGGGTAGACGATTTCTGGCACAACACCCCGCTGCATTTCTTTGTGGATCGTGAACCCGTGAAGGCGGCACCGCACACCGACCGCGCGCAACAAAGCCATAAGTAACGTGCCCTTGGTATTGCATTGACCAAAACCGTCAGCGAGTACTTCTGCCGCCGGGATATCGTCTGCGCGGTTGTACCCAAAGGCAACTTCGTTGCGGACGAAATCGTAGACCGCGCCGATCCGGTCATGCTGAGAAAGGGCTTTCCACCCTCGGTCCTCGATCAGTTGTGCAATCGACGGGTGGTTGAAGTTCAGGATTGGGGTTGCTGCTAACAACGGATCATCAGCGCTCATTTTCATCTCCTCGAATCGCCTTTGAGATAGATGTAATTGCTACAGTGACTTTAGGTTCAAGGGTTCTTTTCGTTTTGGTAGCTTGAGAGCCGTGGAAACGGTTAAGCCCCAATTTCATCGTGGTCGGTCAGACACTCTGAGTGATCGCGCAAGACCTCGAGAACCTTGCAGTCCGCCGTATTGCCTCCGCTGCATTCGTGGATCATGCGCTTCAACTCTGTGCGTAGCGCTTTCAGCCGATCCATCCTTAGTTGTACCTGCTTGAGTTGCCGCCGGGCGATGGAATCCGCCTCATGGCAGGAGCGGTCGGGATTATCACTGAGATCGAGAAGCTCGCGGATCGCTTCAAGGGGAAACCCCAACTGGCGTGCGTGCCGGATAAAGGACAAGCGGTCAACTTCCGCATCCCCGTAGCGCCGCTGCCCGCCTTCGGTGCGACCTGGTTCGGGCATCAGGCCGATCTGTTCGTAATACCGGACAGTCTGAACTTTTGTTCCGGTCTTCTTTCCCAAACTTCCAATTGTCAGCATGTGACCTCCATATCTATAGCGTTGGTAGCTATAGCTATTGGCATCCGCAAGCCAGCACGGTAATCACAGATCCGTGACACGCTGCCGCAATGCCGAAATACAACTTGAACCTCTAGCAGCTAGAACATTTAGAACGCTTTAAAAATGGGCGGAATCGGGCGCAATACAACCAATGAAATTTTCTACGTTACAAAAAATGCTTTGGGGACTTACCGCGATCGTGGTTGTTGGGTTCATTTTTTTGCAGGTTTCTATCAGAGAGGAACAGCGCGCTGATGCGCCCGCGTTCCAAGCCGACTTCGAACTGACCGATCACCGAGGCATAGTTCAGACGGACGAAGATTTCGCGGGGCGCTGGTTGCTCGTCTTCTTCGGCTTTGCGAATTGCCCCGATGTGTGCCCCACGACTATGGCCGAGGTTGCCGCCGTCATGGATGCGCTCGGCTCTGACGCGGCCCAAGTCCAGCCTCTCTTTATTTCAATTGATCCCGAACGTGATACGCCCGAACAACTCGCAGAGTTCGTACCGGCGTTTGGCGCAAACATCATTGGGCTGACCGGTACGGCCAATCAGATCAAGCGAACATCTGAAACCTTCCGTGTGTACTTTGAGAAAATCGAGGAAGCGGCATCGCCCGACGGATACACGATGGGGCATTCGTCTCAGCTGTTCCTCTTTGATCCGCAAGGCGGATATGTGGGGGCGTGGGTCTACGGCACACCGGCAGAGGAAATCCTTGCCGATCTGAAGGCGCGGATGTCGATATGAGACGGGTGATGTCAAAAGAGACGGCTTTGACCGCCGCGTGGATCGTCGCTTTGGGGAGTTCGCTGGCCGTGCTCTTTATAGGTGAGGTTCTGGGGCAGGCTCCGTGCAATCTGTGCTGGTTTCAGCGTGCGTTTATGTTCCCTCTGGCCGTCGTGTTGGGCCTCGGTCTCTGGTGGGATGATCACCGGGTCGGTCGCTACGGTGTTGCGCTCGCCCTTGGTGGGGCCGCCATCGCACTCTGGCATCTGGGCCTTTATATCGGGCTCCTCCCGGAGCGTATCCAACCCTGCACTGCGACCGGTCCGTCCTGCACCGATGACAATCAGGTCTTCCTCAGCGTCCCAATCCCACTTTTGTCGTTGGTCGCCTTTGGGCTGATCGCGATCCTGTCCATTTTCTCCCTGAAGGAGCAGCGCACATGAAAAACAAATCAGTCGTTCTATCGGTCCTAATCGTTGGCCTTGCGATCTTTGCCGCCGCCGTTTGGTACCAAACCCGCCCTGCGCCGGTTGCTCAGGTCGAACCTGTCCAGCCCGAAATTGCAGAGGCACTGATCCGGTCCTACTCTCCTATCCTTGGCCCCGAAGAGGCCCCTGTCACCATCGTCGAGTTCTTCGATCCGGCTTGCGAAGCCTGCCGCGCTTTTCATCCGATTGTGAAGGACATACTGGCCGAATATGACGGCGCAGTGCGTGTTGTGCTGAGATATACGCCCTTTCACGGGGAAGGCTCAGAGCAGGCCATACGTGTCCTTGAGGCGGCCCGCATGCAGGGCATTTTCGAGCCGGTCCTCGAAGCACTCCTAGAGTATCAGCCCCGTTGGGCCTCCCATGGCGCGCCAGACCCCGGTCGGATCATTGGAATTGCTGAACAGGCTGGCCTGGACGCGGAAGCCGCGAAAGCCCAAATGATGGCACCACAGACGGTTGGCGTTCTCAATCAAGATCGCGCAGATGTCGACGCTGTCGGCGTGCGTGGTACCCCCACCTTCTTCGTAAACGGCAAACCCCTAGATCCCTTCGGCGCTGACGAGTTGCGCGCCCTCGTCGCAGCGGAAGTCGCCGCGAGTGGATCTTGAACAGAAAACTATCAGGAACAAACCTATGAGAAAATCTACCTTCCATGCCCTTGCATTCAGTATTCTGGTCGGATTGCCTACAGCTTCCCTTGCGGGTTCGGAAGACATTGTGATCGAAGACGCATGGGCCCGCGCGTCTATCGGTACCAACCGTCCGGGCGTAGCCTACATGACCCTGCGCAACACGGGCACTGACCCGGTGACATTGGTCGGGCTGGAAACCCCATTGGCCATGATGCCGGACATCCACGAAACCACGACTGATTCAAATGGTGTCAGTTCCATGGGCCCTGTCGGTGAAATCAACATTTCTCCGGGCGAGAGTGTCTCGCTGGAGCCAGGCGGCATGCATGCGATGCTGATGCGGTTGCAAGCCAAGATGATCGAAGGCGAGACGTTTCAGCTAACCTTAAACTTTGCCGATGGCGGGACACTGACTGTTGACGTTCCAATTTTTGGCATTGCGGCGCTCGATCCGGAAGGCTGATGAACCGAAGAACCCTTTTCACTTATGGTGCCGCAATAAGCGGGGCGCTTGCGCTCACGCTATTTATCGGCTGGTGGCGAGTGGACGGTCCCGGCGCGCCTGAACCTGTAGCTCAGCGACCCTTGCCGCTCACCCAGATGGACTTTCAGATGACCGATCAAGGCGGTGCAACCGTCGGACCCGCGTCGCTTCTGGGCAATCCATCCATGGTGTTTTTTGGCTTCACATACTGCCCCGATGTTTGCCCAACCACATTGTCGGATATTTCTGGCTGGCTTGACGACCTTGGAGATGATGTTGCGGACATGAACGTCGTGTTCATCACGGTCGATCCGGAGCGCGATACCGTGGACGCCATGGCGGAATATGTCAATTATTTTCACCCTGCTATCCAAGGCTGGAACGGGACGCTTGAAGAGACAGCGCGCGCTGCCGCTGGCTTCCGTGCGCGCTATGAAAAGGTCGCCACGGACGGCGACTATACGATGAACCATACGGCAAGCGTCTTTCTCTTTGATGCTGAGGGGCAGTTTTCCGGCACAATAGACTACCATGAACAACGGGAATTCGCGGTGCCAAAAATCCGCCGCGTCCTTGCAAGAACCGGAGAACAATCCTCATGAAGCTTTTTACGCTCGCAACCCTTTTTTCAATGAGCTTCGCCGCTCAGGCCATCGCCCAAGCGACCCAAATTGAAGTTATTAAGACGAATGGCTGCGGGTGCTGCCTAGCGTGGATGAAACACCTCGAAGAAAACGGCTTTGAACCCACAGGTGAGGATATGTTTGCAGGCCTTTTTGTACGCTTCAAACTCGATAATGGCGTTCCGCAACGTATGGTGTCCTGTCACACGGGGCTCATCGACGGATATGTGATCGAAGGCCATGTCCCAGCGGGTGATATACGCAGGTTACTCAGCGAAAGACCAGACGCAGTAGGCCTCGCGGTGCCGGACATGCCGCTTGGCTCGCCTGGTATGGATCAGAGCCGCTGGCGTGAGGCCTACGACGTGTTTCTCATCAACAACGACGGGTCGACAGAAGTCTTCTCAAGCTATTCTGGCGACTGAAGAGATTTACAACGAAAGATATAAATTTGGACACTCTCTCCCCCATCATGCTCGGATTTCTGGGTAGTCTTGCCGCAGGTTCAATGACCGCCATTGGCGCAATACCCGTGCTTTTTGGTCGCGTACCGTCTCGCGCTACCCGAGACCTCTCACTTGGTTTCGCAGCAGGCGTGATGCTGGCGGCATCGTTCTTTTCCTTGATTATACCGGCACTTGATGCTGCTGAACTACGGTATGTGAACGAGGCCGCACCGGCAGCTATTGTGTGTATTGCGATCCTCCTCGGGATGGGTGCCGTGGCACTTATGAACGAGAAACTCCCGCATGAGCATTTCAGCACAGGGCGAGAGGGACCAGAGGCAGCATCCCTTCGACGGGTGTGGTTGTTCATTATCGCCATCACGATCCACAATTTTCCTGAAGGGCTCGCTGTTGGCGTCGGCTTCGGCGCGGACGGTGTGTCAGGTGGTATGCCGCTTGCGATCGGGATCGGGCTGCAGAACGCGCCCGAAGGTCTGGCCGTCGCGGTGTCACTGCTCGGCGAAGGGTATTCGAAAGTCCGGGCTTGGGGGATCGCCGCATTAACTGGCATGGTTGAACCCATTGGAGGGCTTTTGGGTGCGGGGATCATCACGATCTCCGAACCGCTTCTTCCTTGGGGTTTGGCGTTTGCCGCAGGTGCGATGCTCTACGTTATCAGTCACGAGATCATTCCTGAAACCCACCGAAGCGGTCATCAGAACAAGGCAACACTTGGCCTTGCGATCGGCTTGGTCATCATGCTGTTTTTGGACGTCTGGCTCGGATAAAAAAAGATGAAGATATTCATCCTTCCCGGCCTGACTACCGTGTTGATCGCTCTTTTCGTGGATCAAGTCACGAAGTTCTTTGTCATGGACAACGCATCCTCGTTTGCCACCGGCATTCAAATCTTACCCATATTCGACCTTGTGTATGTTCAAAATGATGGGGTTAGCTTCGGGATGTTCGGGGGCATGCCTTGGTGGGGACTGTCGGCATTGGCGCTTTTGATATGTGCCGTTCTCGGTGTGCTGCTTTTTCGCAGCGACAATCGTATCGAAGCTGTTGCACTTGGTGCGATCATTGGCGGCGCACTCGGAAACGTCGTAGATCGCTTCCGATTTCAAGCCGTTACTGACTTTCTGAGCTTCCACATCGCGGGCCTGTATTGGCCGGCCTTCAACTTGGCCGATGTTTTTGTCGTATGTGGCGTTGGCGTACTTTTGTTGTATCCGGTGTGGGACGCACGTCGTCAGGCATAAATGTCGATGGGCGTGCCATCGCGCACCATTGCATAAATCTCTTCAATCTGCCGATCACTGACCGCAATACATCCGGCGGTCCAGTCCTGCTTATTCGTTGGATCGATCCCCCGCCTCGGGCCACCGTGGATAAAGATATCACCCCCTGGAGACTGGCCCTGAGCTGCCGCAAAAGCGCGGTCGGCCGCATTCGGGTACGAAATGCCAATTGAGAGATGAAACAGGCTCTCGGGATTTCGGCGGTCGATGGTATAGGTTCCTTCGGGCGTGCGTCCGTCGCCCTCGAATTGCTTGTGTCCTTCCGGGGCAAAACCAAGCCCGACCGGGTAAGAGCGCAGCACGCCCTGCGCTCCATCGAGAACGAGCAGTCGTTGAGATTTGTAGAGGCGCAGGCGTGTCACGTCAGGGCCAGTGTACGAACTGAATTTGTTGGCGCATCCGGCCAAGAATGTCGCGACCGCACCAGATAGGAACAGCCGTCTCGGTAATTTTGTTATCATTACTGCCCAATGCCTCTTCTTCGGAGGTTCGTTTTGCCTATCTGATACAGCGTTGCCTTCCGCCAATCAATGGCCGTGAGCCAGCGCGCCCTTTGCCAATTCTTCGCCAACTTGCTCTCCGCCGCGCGGTCCTTGATCGTTGTCGCGCGCTCGTAACAACCGCAAGGCATTCGCGACAACGAGGAGCGAAACCCCGACGTCTGCCGCGATCGCGCCCCACATGGACGCCATGCCAAAGGCGGTCGCGACTACGAAGACTGCCTTGGTTGCTAAAGACAGGCCGATGTTCTGTTTGATGATCGACATGGTCCGGCGCGAATGCCCGATCAGCCATGGAACTTTGCCGATGTCGTCTGTCATGAGAGCGATGTCTGCCGTTTCAATCGCGGCGTCCGACCCGACCGCGCCCATTGCGATGCCGTAATGCGCACGCGCCATTGCCGGTGCGTCGTTCACTCCGTCCCCGATCATCGCGACGGTCGTATATTGCGCCACCAGCTCTTCGATGGCGGTGACCTTATCCTCGGGCAGGAGCTCGGCCCGCACCTCGTCGATACCGACTTCGGCAGCCACTGCTCTTGCCGTGGCCGCGTTGTCGCCGGTGAGCATCACGATCTTTTTGACACCCTGTGCGTGCAAACGCGCGACAGTGCCCTTGGCATCTGGCCGGATCCGGTCCCGCAGTTCGAGAACGCCGCTGACGCCGTTGGCATCACCGATCGCCACCAGCGTGCTGCCCGCGCCTTCGATCTGATTGCGCAGATCAGCCGGAATATCCCCGCCAAGGCCCTTTTCCTCGGCAAACCGGTCTGAGCCGAGCCAGATGGACTGACCGCCCATTTGACCCTCAAGGCCGCGCCCTGGGACGGTTCGGGTATCCTCGGCGGCGACGATTTTTATTCCGTCCTGCTCTGCACGGCCAAGGATAGCCCGCGCCAGAGGATGTGAGGAACGCGCTTCGAGGGCCACGGCCCGTGCCATCAATTCGGCTTCGGTTGTGCCACCAAGCGGATAAATGGCCGCAACCTCGGGCTCACCCATGGTGATCGTACCGGTCTTGTCCATGGCCAGCGCTGTCGTGCGACCCGGGGCTTCGACATAGGCTCCGCCCTTGATCAGCACACCATTGCGCGCCGAGGCGGCAAGAGCCGCGACAATGGAGACAGGGGTCGATATCACCAAAGCACAGGGGCAGGCGATGACCAAAAGAACCAGTGCGTTGTAGAACCAAAAGCCCCAATCGCCGCCCGCGACAAGTGGCGGGATTAAGGCAATGAAAATAGCAAGCACCATCACAACTGGTGTGTAAATGCGGGCGAACTTTGTCACCCATTGTTCGACCTCTGCGCGACGCGAATGTGCATCGCCGACCATGCGAATGATCTTGGACAACACTGTGTCAGATGCCGCTTTCGTTGCCAGTACGGTCAACGTGCCCTCACCATTTATGGTGCCCGCGTAGACATCGTCGCCCGCCTCTTTTGGCACCAAAGCGCTTTCACCCGTAATGGGCGCCTGATCGACAGCTCCCGCCCCGTCGACAACTTCACCGTCCAGGGGAATGCGGTCCCCTCCGCGCACAATGAACTTGGTTCCGACAGCGACGGCCGCGGCGGGAATATCCGTCTCAGACCCATCCTCGTTTATCACCCGCGCGGTCGGAGGCGCGAGGTCGAGAAGCGCCGAGACGGCATTGCGTGCGCGCCCGACGCTCCAGCTTTCAAGATACAGTGAAAGTGAGAAGAAAAACGCAACAGTTGCGGCCTCGAAGAACTCTCCAAGCGCGATTGCACCGGCAACGGCAACCACCATCAACAGGTTCATATCAGGAGAGATCCGGCGCGCAGACGACCATGCTTTAGGTGCCACCAGCCACACACCGAATAGAATTGCGCCAGCGAACAAGGCAACTTCCGCCATTGGCATCGCGGATTCCCCATGGCCGGAAAAGATGCCGATGGCCCCGCCAATCCCGGTTTCAACCAGATGGTATGTGAACCCCGCCGCCCAAAAGCCTCCGCTCAACATCGTAAACTGCTTTTGTTTCTTCAGATGTGCAGCCTGATCGGCGCTGGCGTCCTCGGCATCCCACGGTTTGGCCGTCATGCCAGTTGATGCGACCGCCTTGATGATGTTGTCCGAGGACACTGACGTGCCACCTTCAAGAACGGTCATTCTGGCGTTGATGACGTCAAAGGCCAGAAATTCCGCCCCTCCGACCTCTGGACCGACGACTTTGTTGAGGATCGAGACCTCTTCCGC
The DNA here is from genome assembly GCA_039640495.1 of Rhodobacteraceae bacterium IMCC1335. NCBI lineage: Bacteria > Pseudomonadati > Pseudomonadota > Alphaproteobacteria > Rhodobacterales > Paracoccaceae > Rhodobacteraceae bacterium IMCC1335. The sequence continues at coordinate 3,013,211 of CP046864.1, read as the reverse complement.
GCAGTCCAAGCCGCTGACGTGGAAACTCCGCCCGTCGGAGGCGCTGACTTGCGTTGGCGGAACAGCATCACCACCACAGCAACTTGTGCCTGTTTCAGGCGAAGAAGCGGCATGATCGTGATCATGATGAGCAGCATCGTGTGGCATGAGTTATCCTTAGATTCGCGACTATTTTGACAAGGATACGAGCTACAGCAACTAGAGCTACAAGAAGAAAAATGACAGCGCGTCCTATATTCGTTTGAACTACGAAAACCTGCCTCAGTTAGTCACCTTCCAACAACGCGCCGGAGGAAGTTTTGAGGCCGAAGGCGGGAACGATTGAATATCGTCTGGCTTTCATCATATCAGCGAAGCAACAATACTTGGGTAAAGGGAGCCAAAAGATGATCAAGCGAAATGCAGCCGTATTCACGCTCATACCGCTCGTGAGCGCTTGCGCGGTCACCATGACCGAGCCTCAAGACGCAAGCCCGACACCTTCCATTCCTGAGGAAGTGATTGCTATTGCAGGACCCAACCAAGACCTCATGTCAGCCTTCCTGCGTCCTGAAGACAGTTGCTATTGGTACATGCACAATGGCCCGGTTGAAAAGACACCTCTGCCGCTTCGGACTGCTGACAACCGTCCCATCTGCATTCAACAGCCCGCAGAGGCATAACAAACAAAAACGGCCCTGAATTCATCAGAGCTGTCTTCATTTGTTCGCAGTCATCGACGATGCTTTGACTGTTAGCTGGTGGAGACCACGCTGTCCGAAGCGGAGTAGAGATATACAGTTGAGCCGATTTCGACATTTGGATACAGCGCATTGATATGCGCCATCACCATCCGCACGCAGCCTGAACTCGCGCGGCCGCCAATCGATCTGGGGTGAGGCGTGCCATGAATACGCAAATACGTATCGCGCTGCCCGACGTAGAGGTAAATCGCACGAGAGCCGAGGGCATTTGTAGGACCAGGCTCCATGCCGTCAGCCCATCGCGCGTTCTCAGGGTCACGTTCGATCATCGATTGGGTCGGTGTCCAATGCGGCCATTCGACCAGACGGCGCACGGTATAAGTGCCCGGTTCATAAAGATTACCGCGCGCAATCGCGACGCCGTAGCGCATCGCCGTGCCCCCCTCTTCGATGTGGTAGAGATATCTTGCGACAGCATCGACGTGGATATCGCCAGGCGCCAGCCCATCCCGTGCCTCGACCCGTTGCGGAAGGAAACGCGGTGCAAGATCCCATGGGTTAGATGTTTCAAGAACGAAGTTTTCTGGAGTAACTTGCGCGTCCCAAGCAGCCTTTTGTGACGCCGTTGGCCATGTATTGGCAAAAGCGGGCGAAGCCAGCGGCGCTGAGAAAAGTGCAGTAGTGGTCGCGATGAAATGGCGTCTGGTCAGCATATTGAACTTGTCTCCGTCCTAATAGTCAATTTGCGTAATATGTGCCGCATGCTCCATATGACAGGTACAACCTACACCAACTAGAGGTTCAATAAGAATCTTCGCTTCACACAAATTTGTGTATTTGCATTTGCGTACTGACAACATTTTGTCACGCGACGGAGGCCAGCAGCCAGTGGCCGCTTTCGGGAAAACCCGGCGTCGGCGTGAGCTTCCCCTTAAATCGGGGCTGAAAAAGGTCGAACGACAGCTTTGTGCGGATTCAGGTCATTTGTGTGGCGTCCAGAATCTAGGACTCTGGGCTCCTAGCAGCCATTCGCCGCAATCCGATTAAATGTCTGCTTTGCGTATAGTGCGCCAAGTGCCGTGTAAATCTTGATGCAGGACCCCAAACAGCCTCCACCCTTTCTTCGGTGGAGGTTTTTTAAGCTTTGCGTCAGTTGAAAAAGGTGGACTTGATGAAGGCGATGTCCTGATGCATCATTCAAAGTGATACTTTAGAGCTTATAGGACTGAAGGGCTGTGAATGGGTGAAAAAGAGAAAACTAACTTCAGCCTGACTGGAATAGAAGATGATCTCATTAAGGCGGCGGTACAGGAAACAATTGGCCGAGAGCATACCGAAGAAGAGCTGGAACTGCTTGGATTAGAAGCGGCTGAAAATAGTCCTGAATTTGCAATTTTAGAACAACGTCAAAAGCAAGGTCTGTGGAACTACCCCTTTGATGGCAGTGAGGTATTTTCGCCGCTCGATGAGAATGGTGATGAAATTATCCCAACTGATATAGAGATCTTAAGGTTTGTCGCTGCAAAGTTTGTAAAGCGCGAAATGAATTTTTTCGAGATTACGAAACTTGAAAAGCCAATAACAAAATTCGATCTGCAGCCCATAGTTTTTACGTTAATCCGTTCGACTTTCCCAAAATATGAATTACCCAAAGAAAAACTAAAATCGCTTATGGATGCGCTAACAAGTAATCCCACGGCTGAGCCAGGTTTAAGCATTCCTGTTTGGAATGGGAAAACAATGACAGAGCCTGGAAATACAGAGAGCTTAATCTTTGATAATGGACAATTTACAATCAATCTTTGGCAAGAGCCGAGCTATCGGAAACTAACCCCTAGAGATAATTCGCTAGGAGTTTTTGAAGAATTTCTAACATTCATTTTTAAAAATCCTGCAGAAAAAGAAGTCTTTCTGGACTGGCTGTCGTGGTGCTTGCAAAATGAAACTGACAAGCCCTCTTGGGCAATATTTCTATTTTCTGAGAAACATGGCACCGGAAAATCTACACTTGCTTCGGTCGTTAAAAAGCTTTTTGGCGAAGAGAATGCTTCTGAACAGCAAGGCATCAAGCCGATTATAAGCCGCTTCAATAAGCCCATTTTGCATAAAAAGCTCATCTATGCCGAAGAAGTAAAAGTTGCCCAAAATTCTGATGACGGAAATAAACTCAAGACCTTAATTTCTGAACGTCAAACTATGGCGGAAAGTAAAGGAAAAGACATTGAGCCTGTAGATCATAGGTGCTGCTTTATTCTTACGACCAACCACAAACCAATATGGTTAGAGCCCGGTGATAGACGGTTTTATATTATCCATGTCGATCATGAAGGCTTTGCGGCTGGGGGAGCCAAGTACGAAGAATTCGTAGCTCTAGTGCAAAGAGTAAAGCAGACATATGACAGACCGATTGATCTTGCATCGCTCTATGGTGCTTTAAAAGAACGTAAACAGTCGGCCATCTTCGATCCTTATTCTTTAAATGTGAATAAAGTGGCAACGGATATCATGAAGGAGATAAATGCGCTTTCACCTGATATTGTCGAAGAGATGCTTGAGGAATTTCTTCGAGAGCATGGCATTCTTTTTGTACCGGTGAGGTATGCCAATAAGGTTGTAGAGTTTTTTGCGCATAGAAATCCGAATGCATCAAAATATAGCTTTGATCGTTTAGGTTGGAAAAAGAAGAAGTTTGCTTGGGGCGGCAAGGGCCCAGCTTGGGCTTTCTATGACCCCCAATCTAACCCAGAGAAAGGACGGCTGCAGACAAAAAACTTTGTGGAGACAATAGAAAATCATCTTAACCGGACCTTGGGCCCAGCATTAAACGAAATTGGGTTTGGAATTAATTTTGAAATGATGGAACGCAAAGCTCCCAAAACACAAGAGAATGATGCTCCCTTCTAATAACAGTTCCTTAGAGCTTTGGTTAAGTGAGCTGGAGCTTCGACAACAAAGGTTTGAAAGAGATGCGTTGTTTTTACTTACTGCCAGTGAACGCCGCTGCTGGTGGGCAGAAATTATAGAAAACCCGGATAATGCAAACAGAATAATGCGAAACGCTTTGAGTGCTGAAGACAATAGAGGCCCAGGGTGTGTCGAAGTGGGAACGCCCAGCGTCCGCAGAGTGAGCATAAAAAAACAGCAGATCTACTTATATCAGCTGGTCTACTGGGTGGGTAATGCAATCGTCCCAAATGCAGACGATGTCGTGCGCCACATGTGTCACAACCGCCGCTGCATCAACCCAATGCACCTAGAACATGGCACGCAAGGGCAAAACATACACGACACGCGCGAACGCGTCTAAAGAAGTCAAACCTTCAGTAAGTGAAAGTAGGTTGGAAAGTTGGATAGTTTGTATCTAAGGTATTGTTTTAGATTGTAGAAGTGCTTTCCAAAAAAGAAATATCTTTGGAAATGTATTGGAAAGCTGTTGGAAAGCTTGTTCCTTATGCCCCCCTAAAACTGAGCATTTTTGAGCATCTATGATGGTAACAAGAAAAGGAGATTACCATCATGCTTACCTTATTCATGCTGCTCGCTGCTGCGGGCGGTATCCTTCGGCTTGCCCTGGCCTGGCTGTTAAAGCAGCGCTGGGGCGTGTCTATTGGTGTGCCTCAAGCCTTAGCCGGTGCCCTTGTGGTGCTGGCAGGACTGCCTGAGTTCATTAAGCCCATTCCCTTTCCAGTACCTCTGGGCCTAACCATTGGCCTGCTGCTTCCAGATCTTTTGCTGAGAAGAGGCTGATATGAGGCAGCTGGATATAAGACCAGGATGCATCGTTCTGATAGAAGGCTTTGATAACATCCCAGAGCATGAATTCCGCATAGATGAGATCTATGAGGAGTTCGTTACAGGTATGGCTCTCTCTGGTCCCTTTGCAGGGGAATACGGAGAGCCAGACATTGAGATGATTGTGAAACTCATCTCTCAAGGAACAACTGCAAAGAGATAAGCTTATTGCTTCAGGGAAGGGCTTAAACCCAGCCCTTCGTTGTTCTTACTCACAAAATCCCAACTCAACATCAAAACCGGGGCAATTGCCCCAGTAAGGAGACAGTATGTCTGCAGACATAAAATACGCCTATAAACGGCATAACACCTGGGTTTATCGCAGAACCTATCCCAAGGCGCTGCAACCCATCCTTGGCTCAAGCTTCAAGCAATCCCTGAGAACAGCTGATGCCAAACAGGCAAAAGCCCGTGTGGCTGAGCTCAATCAAACATTCACGAACCTCGTAAAGGAGGCACAGGCCCATGCTGATGCTGCAACAGCTGAACCCAACCTTGAAACTGCTCAGCTTGCTGTGGCGCGTCCTCGATATCAGCGCGCAAGGCTTTTGGGTGAGCAGCCTGTTTATGGGTTAGCCAAGAGATATCTAAAAGAGTTATCTCAAACGCTTAGACCCGGCACTACAAAGTCCATTCGCTATGCACTGGAGCTTCTAAGCTCTCATGTAGGCAATAAGCAAAAGATAGGGGAGCTTAGCACTGATACAGGAAGAGATATCTTAAAGCTAATATCCAAGCTCTCTCCCAATGTTAGGAAATACGCTGAAGCTAAGGAGGCCAGCCTTACAAAGCTGGCGGAGCTCTCACAAACCTATGAGGCCATATCTCTGACGCCACAAACGCAGGCCCGTATCTTCAAGCAAATGCAGCGCTTCCTTGACTGGTGCGTCAGAGAAGGAGAGCTCAGCAACAACCCTTGGTCAGCTCTCAGCATAAGAGCAAAGCCTGAGGTCTCCCCTCATGGCGTTCTAACAGATGCGCAAGTCTCAATCCTTCTCAAAGCCAAGGATAGGGTGCTTCACAGCGCCCTTCTCTTTGGCCTCCTGACTGGCATGCGCTCAGGAGAGATCTGCGGGCTTATGGCAGAGGATATCACCCATAAGGGCAACCTTGGGCGGTTTATCCAAATCAAGCCCAACGCCATCCGACAACTCAAGTCAAAAGCAGCTGAACGGGAAGTACCGCTTCATCAAACCCTAGAGCAGCTTCTGGATACATCCCTGCCAAAACAGGGAAGGCTATTTCCCTATTTAACAGTTGATGCTGTAGTAAAGCGCTACGCCAAGCTTAGGAGGCTATATCCTGACCTCCTAGGCAGCGTATTCCACTCCACCCGCAAGTGGTTCATCACCCAATGCGAGCGCACAGGCACCCCTGAGCACTTCACCGCCTCCCTTGTGGGACATCACTCTGCACGCTCTGCAAACAAGCTTACTTATGGGCTTTACTCAGGAGGCATCAGTGATGCGCAGAAGCGGGAGATTGTGGATGGGGTGAGGTTGCCGCAAGAGGTGGCGCTATGACTGCCTCACGTATCCCTGACATCGAGGCCTTCGAGGAAAGGGCTGCTATCGCTGAACACGATGGCAGGCTGACAAGGCTGCAAGCAGAAAGCCTCGCTGCAACAGAGCAAGGGTTTGCCTCAGCAGGCGCATACTGGCGTTGGCTTGCTAACTATGTGATCAAGCGAGGGCTTGGTTAGACCGCTAAACACCCCCTGTCCGGCTGCCCATCGCGGGTGGTTGGGCGGGGGGATGGCGATTAAATTTTTGTTTTAGGCATAACAAGCCAATGCGGACATTGATGCAAAGTGCAGCGATCGGCAGGAAAGAGCCCAAACCGGAAATGTCACACCTTCGCAGCATAGCGCGCGCAGCACGATCGATGCCGCGACTGCTAAAATTTCGGTGTCGCAGCGCGGCGTGAGAACCAGCCATTCGTAGAATTTACACCAAAGGAACTGCAGCCAAGGCTCAAGTTGCGGATTTTTCTGCCGTACGCTACAAAAGTTCGTAAGTCTGCTTTGCCCAATTGGGCAACTTATGCTGGCCATTAGAGTTCCAGCTAAAAATCTTAGCTCACGACACGAAACCCAAGGTTTGAACTTGTCGTATCCGGGGCGTTGCCATTTCGGGCGGCCGATCGGTAGCGGTTACAATAACTTTTGTGACACAGAAATGACCCACCCCGTGCGGCGCGTAAGCCAGTGTCCGTCGCGAAATACGGGTCGTGGGCCGGCGTCGCTGCGTGGTAGTCTGGCGAAAAGGCGTCGGCGCACCATTCCCAGACATTGCCGATCATGTTGTGAAGACCAAAACGGTTTGCTGAGTAGGCTATGACCGGCGCAGTCCCGATGTACCCGTCATCAGCAGTATTTGAGCCCGGAAACCGGCCTTGCCATATGTTGCACATGTGCCTTCCGTTTGGGGTCAATTCTGTCCCCCAAGGATAGGTTTCCTGTGACCCTGCACGGGCGGCGCATTCCCACTGTGCTTCGGTTGGCAAGGTGCCGCCGGCCCAGTCGCAATAGGCGATCGCATCAAGCCAGGACACATGAACAACGGGATGGTCCTGCCGCGCGAGAATATCTGACCCTGCGCCTTCCGGCGCGCTCCAACAGGCGTCGGGTGTCAGATACCACCAAGGCGTTTCGGCGGGCACATCGGTGGTCATGCGCTTTTTCGTGGCTGACAAGAACATGTGGAACACATGGCTCCACCCCTGAGATTGGGCTGTTGTTATGTATCCTGTATCCTGTACAAACTGGCCAAAGTCGCGGTTTGTTACGGCGTATTTCGAAATCGAAAATGGGGTGAGCATGACCTTGCGGGCCGGACCTTCACCGTCTTCTGGATAGCCCTCAGCGTCATCGGTCCCCATCATAAATTCGCAACGTGACAGGTGGATTTGGTTCTTCGCCAGATCCGGTCGAAGCCCGCTTGGCTTTGGGAACCAAAAATCAGTGCGGACGGGTGCCGCATTTGGGATGCAGCATCCTTTTGCCATGTTAGAATCCCATCATTTTTGGCAACCACAAGAAAGTATGTGGAACAAAGGTGACCAAAGCAAGGATCATCAACATCGCGATAAAGTAAGGGAGCGAGGCCTTGAACACACTTTGCACCGGCACCCCGGCGATGCTGCTCGAGATGAAAAGACATAAACCCACAGGCGGCGTGATCAATCCCAAGGCCAATGTCAGGCATGTGAAAAGACCAAAATGCACGGGGTCAATTCCATATTTATCTGCCAAAGGCGCGAAAATTGGCACTAGCATAACCATTGCGGCAGCCTGCTCAATGAAAAGTCCGATTACAAGATATAGCACCAACATCAGCGTCAGGAAAACAACAGGACTGTCGGTAGCAGCCTGAAAACTATTGCTGACAGCGCGCGGCACCCCTTCGATTGTCAGCCACCAAGTTGAAACATTCCCGAATGAAATGATGATCATCACGACTGAGGTGACAATCACAGTGCGCACCATGGCTGCGTATACGTGTTTGGCAGATAGCTCTCTTGTGACGAAGAAACCGATGAACAATGCATAGACAATGGCGACGCAGCCAGCTTCTGTCGGCGTAACGATGCCCCCAACAATCCCGCCTACCATTATAAACGGTAATACCGCTGCGATTATAAAACGTCGAACGATCCGTACGACATCCCAAAATTCATAGGTGGTGCGGTCAATCGGGTAGTCCTTTTTGCGCACGACAAAAATCGTTACAATGATAAGGCTTAACCCGATCAAAACGCCAGGAATAATACCCGCAATGAACAAGGCGGCGATAGACACGTTGCCAGCGGCAAACGCATAAATCAGCATTGGCAGGCTTGGCGGAATGATCGGCCCAACGACCGAGCTAACGGCTGTGACTGCCGCTGCAAGTTCAGGATCTTTATAGGCCTCGTCAGTGGCCTTGATCATCATGGAGCCAACTGCACTTGTATCCGCAATCGCCGATCCGTTGATGCCACCAAAGAACATGCTGACCAGAATGTTGATGTGCAAAAGCCCGCCCTTGACCCGTCCGATCGCAAGTTTCGCGAAATCCAGAAGCCGCGACAAAATACCAGAGCCGCCCATCAATTCACCAGCGAAGATGAAGAATGGGATGGCCACGAGGGTGAACTTGTCCAAACCCGTCCAAAGCCGCTGCATGTAAAGCGCGTAAGGCTGATCGGTCAGCCAAAACACACCAAGGGTCGAGACCCCCAGAGAAAAGGCAATGGGCACACCGATGAAAATCAGTACAAGGAAAGAGACGAAATATGCAGTGAGCGCGTTCATCTTAGGCTCCAGCGTCAATGTGATTTTCAGGTCCGCGTGATCTCACGACCGCCAGCAAAGTCGAAAAAAGCGTTGCGATCAAAGCGTATGCACCCCCGACAGGGACCGAAAAATAGGGCACAGCCATGCTGACGCCAAAAACAAAGATGTCTTGCGAATTCCAACCACTCATTGCGTAAATGCTGCCGTAAAAGACGATGGTCGCGAAGAGCCCCATCAGCAAGATGTTGGTGAAAACGTAAAGGTTGAGGCGGTGTCTGGCGTTCAGTGAATTGGGGAACATATCCACGAGCACATGCTCGCCGGACCGGATCGCCAGACCAACACCCAGAAATGCCATCCACTGCATCAGGTACTTCGCCATCGCGTCGGCAAAATTCAGTGGGTAGAAAATGACAAAACGGGTGAAAACCGAAATGCAGATTGTGGTCACGATAACCGCCAATAAGACTACGCAGGTCACCTCGACAATCCGTGCGAGCTTTTTATCCAGCTTTTCGATAGTTGCCGTATTCATGTTGGATTCCTCGCAAGATCGGTAAAGCTTGATAGCTGACGCAATTGTGGGGGAAGGCGAGAAACCTCGCCTTCCCCATCCTATATTGCGAATGTTTATTCGCCTAGGGAGTAGCCCCAACCGTCAGTTCCGATTTCACCGGATTCGGTGCGGATCAGGTCCAGTTTTTCCTGACTCATACCTACGTTTCCGACAAAGCGCGGCCAAACGGCGTCAACCGTCATATCACGGACCTTCTGATATTCTGCGTCTGGCAATGAATAGATTTCAACACCTTCATCGCGCATAGCTTGAATGTTTTCAGTGATATATCCACTTACGAAATCGACATGCCACGCCTGTGCTTCTGCGGCAGAATCTTCAAGGATCATGCGCACATCATCTGGAAGTGCTGCCATTTTTTCGGCGTTGGCAGCGATTACCAAAGCGTAGTTTTGAAAGTTCAGATCCAGAATATAGTTGATCAGGTTGCCTTCGTGGAACTTGGCAGAATAGAAGCTGGCATAAGGTACGGTTAGACCATCTACCATGCCAAGACGCACAGCTTCGGGTGTACCGGGCCAATCAACTGTCACACCAGCTGCGCCCCATGATTCATGACTGCCGATTTCAAGCGGCGAACGCGACGCACGGAACTTTAGGCCGGCAAGATCTTCGGCTGTCTCGATGCGGGCTTTGGATGTACCTACATTGCGCGGGCCACCAATCTCATATGTAGAGAACCAAACCAGACCCACATCGGCCAATTCAGAGTTCACCTGCGTTTGTACAGCGTCGCTGCCCAAGGCGCTCAGCATCTGCGCACGGGATTCAAACAAGAACGGGAAGTGAAAGATTTCAAAGGCCGGGGTGATTGTCGCAAGGTTTGCAAAGGAGTCGCCCGCAAAATCAAGGTGGCCGTTTTTGACGGCTTCAAACGTTTCCACACCCGATCCAAGTTGACCACCGTGGAATACTTCAATTTCAATCCGCCCGTCAGAGGCTTCTGCCACCAATTCAGCGAATTTATTCAGACCAAATGCAGTGACATCCTGTTCTGACAGAACGTTCGATACTTTGAAGGTATATTCTGCCTCGGCGAATGCAGCAGTTGAGCCCATCAGGCTAACAGCAAGCATAGCGCCCGTCAGGAATGTTTTTCTCGTGATGGAATGTGTCATTGGTTTCCTCCCAGATATGACAAGTAGTGGTTTTAAATTTCTTCGGGTTTTTCCCAGAACGCGTTTTCGTTGCGATCCGCCATAACGCGTAGGATTTGGGCCCGCGGGATGACGCCACATCGATTTGCCCAGGTTTCATATTGGACAAGCATCTTTGCCTTTCGGTCAGGATGTTGCGCAACGATATCGTTCAGTTCAGTTCGGTCGTCGTCCATGTCGTAGAGTTCCCAGTCATGGGGGTACTTGCGGACCAGTTTCCATTTGCCGTCACGAACAGCAGCGTTACCCTCGTGTTCCCAGAACAGGGGACCCCGTGTTGTATCGGCTGAGGTGAAGCTATCAGCCATGCTTTCCCCTTCGCAGGGCGGGATCGCGTGACCATCGTATTCAGACGGGTACTGCGCACCGGTCACTTGCAAAATGGTAGCCATTATATCGGTTAGTTGTCCCGGACTATGGCGCAAACCACCGGGTTCCGCGATGCCATTAGGCCAGTGCATGATCAGAGGGGTAGAAATGCCGCCTTCGTGAATCCAGTGCTTGTAGAGACGGAATGGCGCGTTCGAGAGATTGGCCCAAGCGGTCTCGTAGCTTTGGTAAGTATCCTCTGCGCCAGGCATGATGCTGCGGTCATTTCCAATGCGCACGTCCCGGCCATCGCGGGTCGTGTAACGCGCGATATTCAGATCTTCGACCAGTTGCGACGGGGTGACATCTTCGGGGATATCCTCTGCGCAGCCACCGTTATCAGACAAGAAAATAATCAGCGTGTTATCCGCCATGCCCGTTTCATCAAGGGCATCGAGGATACGTCCGATGCCCTGATCCATCCGGTCGATCTGTGCGGCGTAAACTTCCATGCAGCGGCAAAGCCAAGCCTTGTCTTCTGCATCATCAAAGGGCGGTTGCGACGGATCGCGGTCGCTTAGACCCCACTTGGCATCCAATAACCCACTGCGGACCAAACGGGCCAAACGTTCTTCTCGCAATGTATCCCAACCCGCATCAAAACGGCCTTTGTATTTTGCAATATCTTCGGGATGGGCGTGCAGCGGCCAATGCGGCGCTGTGTAAGCTGTATAAAGGAAAAAGGGCGCATCCCCGTCCTGGTTGGCGTGTGATTTGACATAATCGGCTGCCTGATCGCTGATCGCGTCGGTGTAGAAAAACTCTGAATCAGTATCGGCCTCGTGTTCAACATTTTCTTCACCACGGGTCAGTGTGTTTGGGCTGTAATAACTGCCTGCACCAATAATAGTGCCATAGAACTCATCAAAACCGCGTCGGGTCGGCCATGCATCTGACGGCTCGTGAAGGCTTGAGGCGATATGCCACTTGCCGCTCATATAAGTGCTGTAACCTGCGCCTTTCAGCACTTCCGGAATCGTCACTGCGTTCTTACTAAGATTGCCAACATAGCCCTCTGGCCCCATATCATAAGTCAGCACGCCAATGCCGGTCTGATGGGGATGCAAACCAGTCAACAAGGATGCGCGTGACGGGCTGCATCTTGCCGTATTATAGAACTGCGAGTACCGCAGCCCATTGAGTGCAAGAGTATCAAGGTTCGGGGTCTCGACTTCGCCGCCGTAGCAGCCAATATCAGAGAATCCCATGTCGTCATTAAGGATGACGATAACGTTCGGCTTTTGGTGGTCAGACATGCTGGCCCTCATTCATTACATTCAGTTTTTGGTGTGGGCGCGCGCGCGTGGCGCTAAAGTCGTCGTCGCATGAGATCAATCGAGAATTGAAACGATTCCGGATGGTGGATTGATTGTAGGTATTCGACGACACGGTCCTGTGCCGTCAACGTCAGACGGACCGAGATTAACAACGCACTTCCAGGTGCGACGTTCAAAAGTTCGGCCTCTTCTTGCGTTGCCAGTTTGGCCTTGATGTCTTGCTTGGCCTTGACAACATCAATCGAAAATTCTTCCTCGAGCACCTTGTAAACCTTGATGTCGGTCAACCGATGCTCTTGCAGCTTCAGGCCAATCTCGGGGGGGTAATAAGCCTGTTCGATTGCCATTGGCTCATCGTTTGCTGTCCGCAAACGCCTAAGTTGCCAAACAGCGCGTTCGCCTAATGCTTCGCTGATCTCCTGATCCTGATCGGCTGTCATTCCTTGTGACAAAATTTCGGCACCTGCCTCGTACTTATCGATCTCGGCCAATTCTTGAAAACCAAGCAAATTTCCAACCCAGCTTTCTTGAACATTGGTCCGCATAAAGGTGCCTTGGCCGCGTTTGCGGGTGAACACACCTTCCTCGACCAATGGCGCGATAGCATTTCGGATCGTCACACGGCTCACGTTGAAAATCTCGCCCAACTCGGCTTCGGTTTTCAAACGGCCCTCTTCATTGATCAAATCGCCAATGACCGACCGTTCTTTAATCAGGCTTCTAACCTGAATATGCAGAGGTACAGGCTTTGCTGGCGCACTATGATATTTTGGTGTTGTCATTTTCTCTCCCACTTCAAAAGTAGTAACTTTTGGATCATATGTCAATAAATGTATTAAATTTTCAAAATTACCATCACTTTCAACAGACTACGGCCTTTATTGGCCACCTTTCCACGTCTGGTTTCGCTCGTTTTTACCAATTTCTTGCATCAACTCGTCCATTAACGGTCAGGTTTGGTCCACGGCCCGTTTGCGATTCTTGTCCCAGAAAATCGACAGCTTTGCGCCTCTCAATGGCTTGTCGTCCGCCAACTAGTTACTATGTCCGTTTGCAGCAAATGGGTAGTTTGGGAATTCTCGGTTCTGGCCTCTCCGAGTGGCTGGTATGGGGAAAGCCGTTGCACTGCCAAAAGAACACTGCTGCACCTGCGAAAGAATGCTGCGTTAGCGAAGGTTGAAAGTCCAAGGTCGGTTTTGTCCGCATAGCTGACCTTTGAGCTCACTGCAGCTAATGACGGCAGAGGTAGGAAGCCAGACCTGGCAGGTGAGTCACCGTGGACCGCTTTTGGGACCGCTTTTCCAAAATAGCATCTCAATAAGGTATTGATAATAAACAACCTTATTTAAGTTCAGTCGCATCCCCGGTGCGCCACTATCATCAGACTTAAGCAGTCTACCGATAGATAACCTACTGATAACATTCTCATAAGTAACTTTGCCTTAGTATTGGGCTGGAGAGAATGTTGACCAGATTACTGACCAAAAAAGTCCCTTACACGTTTAACCGTGCTGGGTATTACTACTTCTCAAGACGGGTTCCCGCTGATCTTTTGAGCCATTACTCCTATCCTCGTATTGTTCAGGGCCTTAAGACGAGGTCTGCGCAGACTGCTAAATCAAGGGCTTTGGTTGCTGCGGCTAAATTAGATGAATACTGGTCTCATCTTAGAATGACCGACCCTGATCTTATTGGGCGTAGTTTGTTAAAGTCGGGATATGGTTCATTTGCCCGGAATACTCAGCTTGATGTGTCTACTGCCATTGAGCAATGTATTTCGCTCTCTGACGCTTTAGAAACCTATGTCACGCAGAAGGGTGCTGGTAAGCCAAAGAGCTTTGAGGCTGCGACCCAAAGAGCCTGTACTTATCTTGTAGATGCCTGTGGAGCCAAGACCTTAGCTGAGTACACAAGAGCAGATGCTCTGCGTTATAGAGATTACCTCATTGCCAAGGGGCTGGTTGGCTCGAGCGTTGGCAGGGTAATCAGTTCTATCAGAGCCGTCTTTAACTTCGCCATCTCTGAGTATGCGCTTGATCTCAAGAACCCCTTTGTAGGTATGTACTTTGATAAATCGGCTGGAGTAAGTAAGCGGCTTCCCATACCGATAGAAGACATCCGCAAAGTCCAAAACCAGTGCCGCTTAATGGATGATGACCTAAGGTGGCTGGTGGCTTTGGTCTCAGATACGGGTATGCGCTTGGCAGAAGGCGCTGGGCTGCTGAAGAGTGATATAATCCTAGATGCAGACATACCTCACATAAGCCTTAAACCGCATCCCTGGAGGCCGCTAAAGACATCTGGCAGCAAACGAGATATACCGCTTGTAGGAGCCTCTCTATGGGCCGCTCAGAGGCTCTCAGAGACCTTTCCGGACAGCCCCTATGCTTTTCCAAGATACAACAGGAGAGACGCTACCAACTCTAACTCAGCTAGTGCCGCATTAAACAAATGGCTGCATCAGTACGTGCCTGAGGGTTGTACAATGCATAGCTTCCGGCATTCGATGAGAGATCGTCTGAGGGCGGTAGAATGCCCGTCTGATGTGATTGATCAAATAGGCGGTTGGGCAACTGAGGGAGTAGGGCAGGGGTATGGTGAGGGATATTCAGTTCAAGTTCTTAATAACTGGTTAACCAGAATAAATTCTTTACCAACCTAAACTGTCCATTAATTCAGTAATTTTTACTGCTTTTTCGTTCCATATAAAGTGAAAGGGATTATCCCCTGATAACCACATTTCTCGTGTATACTTATTTCGTACAGTCCTGAACTCAGACAAATATTGGTTAACTTTTTGGTCATCGCCTCGAGCTTTGGCTGCATATATCGCAAAGATATAAGCATACCCGGCGTTGCCGCAGTATGGTTTAAAGCACTCATCTTTTTCTCGAGATTTATTTTTAGAAATTATTCTTAAGGCAAGTTGTTCAGACGTATCGAAATCTTCGTTCAAATAACTTGTGTTCATATAAAATGCTGTGAAGGTATCTCCTGGATTTTCGTCTATTTCAAACAAACGAGCAAATGAATCTGTAGCTTTTCTAAAGTTATTAGTAAACGAAAATACTTCTCCTGCTAAGCCAAATTGGTAAGCATCATCAGTGATAAGCTGATAGCCTTTTTCAGCAGATTCTAAAGCACTCTCTAAGCCTCCCCACTTCATTTTGTTATCAGTTTTCAAATTTAGTAAATAAAGGGATGACAAGAAATAACTTTTTGCGAGGTACGCATCTGCTTTATTTGGGTTAATTTCTATTGCTTTTTTTGCAAATTTTATAGCGTCCAACATACAAATGGTCCCGCCGGTGAATTGATCATTACCAGACCCCCTGCACAAACCCAATCGCATTTTATAATGATACTTCCAAGCCTGACTGACATTGTGAGTGTAACCCTCTGGGTTTATCGCATATAGTTTTTCTACGGCTTCTTGATACGGAGGATATGAGTCTCTTGACCATTTTTCTCGCTCCTTGGCAGCAAAATGCAATAATCTTAATTCTTCAATGGTTTCTACGCCTTCATTGGAAACTCGAACTTTGTCTTCCTCGAGTTCAAAACTATTCAAAACTGAAATCACCAGTTCGTCTTGTATTTTGAAAAAGTCTTTGGTTTTGGTATTTTTAAAGTCCGAAAAAATGACTGAGCCATCTTCAAGGTTGCGTATGCCAACGCTGGTCCGCATATCATTTCCAAATACAGTAATTGAACCATCTAGCACAAAACGTGCGCCATATTTAGACAAAATTTCCTCATCGCTCAAATTCTGTTCTTGAATGATCTGCGATGTATTCTTTGAGAGTACCCTTAAATTCTCATAACCAGACAAACCACTCACAAAAACACTTAACATACTATCAGCCAAAAACTCTTTGTTTTCACCATCAGTTAAATATTCGAATGGTTTGACTAGAAGGATTCTTCCTTCAAAGTCATTGGCTTTATCTGCATTTTGTTGATTAATGACAAAACCGATTGCCAAAACGACAGCCGTTAAAAATGCAACCGATCCAATAATCAATGATGACGAAAAGCTTCGTTTAGATTTAATTTTTCGTTTCTGAGAAGGATTAAGTAAGACATCGTATGCATGAAATTGGTTCTGTTTGACCTTTTGAACGCCCAGATCGTTAAATGTCATCTTTGTTTTGGGGACCACCAAGTCGTAGATGCTTTTTGATATACATACGCCGTTTGGCTGAGATAACGCCTCAAGGCGAGCAGCTATATTAACTCCATCTCCTAATAAATTACCTTCTCTAGATACAACGTCACCAATGTTGATGCCGATCCTGTATTCAAGTTTTGTTGAGGTCTTTTCAGATTGATTTCGTTCATTAATCTTGGTTTGAAATTCTACTGCACATTCAACCGCATTTACTGCACTTGGAAATTCAGCTAGCACTGAATCTCCCGCCGTATTGAAAATTGAACCCCTTCTTTTATCCAAAAGGCTCTTCAGGATTTTCTCACATTCAGAATAAGCTTTTAAGGTAGCGTCTTCGTCTTTCTCCATATGCTTACTGTAGCCAACAACATCAGCCACAAGGATCACTGCAATCTTCCGGTCAATTACTTCAGTAGACATGAAAAGCCCCACGTTTTTCTAGAAGAATGATTACACTTGGGCTTCATATAGTCCAGTGTGATACTGCAGCATGTTAAAAAGTCGCAGGACATTCCAGATATTGAGACAAATAATCTGGTCAACATTCTCTCCAGCCCAATACTAAGGCAAAGTTACTTATGAGAATGTTATCAGTAGGTTATCTATCGGTAGACTGCTTAAGTCTGATGATAGTGGCGCACCGGGGAGGTAGTTCTACTCCTAATACCTGCGCTGAGTTACTGCTAACATCCTGATATCATTAGGTACAGCATCCCTGAGTTCATCACAATAAGGCGTATTCTGGTCAGTAATCTGGTCAGTAATCGCTGGGGGGGCCAGTGCCATGGGGGTATACCGGGGTACTGTACTCAGCCATGACCTGCGATTGGGTTATGGCAACTGTCATCGGCTTGGATCAGGCTGTTTCATCGGGGCTTGACAGTTTTATCTGTGCGGTAGGATGGCGGCTCTGTGCATCACTCAAGCAATTATCCAAGCTGATACACGATCCTGCTGCTTGATGCTGATTATCCCAGAATATTGTTAATGCTTCATCAGGCTACGGGGCGTGGGCCATAGCCGGTTATGGGGTTGCTATATCTGTGGTCTGCCAGCGATTAGTCTTGTAATCTCGTAAACCACTTTGGGCTAGGTTTCGGGGTTAGTTGACCGCCCTGCTAATCCTTATTGTGACAGGTTCCTATAAGTACCTATAGCACCTTGTCACATTAACGGTATTACTCCCCCGAAACTTCAGGCTCAGGCCCGTAGAGATACTTCAGATTAAATTCAGTGATAGCACCTTCACCCCAGCCAGCGGTTAAATAGGCTTCGGCTTCTTCATCAGTCCACGGGGTGTAGATGCTGGTGGTGGGGGAGCCTGAGTAGTCTTTGGGTAGGAAAAGGTGTTGGTGGGTGGTCTTACGTTTATCACCAGCTTTAAAGGTGGCTATTTGAGTAGCGGTGCGAACAAGATCAGGGAGTTGTGTTAAAAGCCGCTTTGGGTTGGAGGCTTTGGAGCGTTGCACTAACTTCTTGATCGCTTCTTTAGATAATTCCAAATCAGGCCGCATCTTTTCCAATCCTAGCGTTGTCAGCGGAATATCACCCTTTTTGATCAGTTCCATTTCAAGCCTGTCAGGCATCAGATCATTAAACTCAATCAGATGATCCACTGGCATCTCGACAGGCAGGTTTGAAAGCAAGAATACACGTTTCTGATATTCAGCCCATACTAATCGTAATCGGGCTATTGCCTGAACTGTCTCTGCTTCCCTGATTTGCTTTTGCACTGCCTCAATACGGGGATCACTGAAGGCAGGAATTGTAATAGCCGAAGCAGTATGTGGGCTACGCTTAGACAGCCAATATTCAACCTGATCCGAAGGTAGGTTTTCTAAGTCATCATATCCCAGAGGATTGCCTGAGTTACCAAAGATGGCTCTTGCTTGTCGTTCAATATCATCCAAAGGCGGTTGGTTCCTGCCTGTGATGAAGATCACTGACTTATCCTCATAAGCATTTGACCCACGCAAGGACATAAAATGCGCCACTGCTACACCTTCATCAAGCTTGGGGTGAACTCGCAACTGATCACATAAGTCTTTATGCGCCACGAGTAGCGGACTTTCTCCAGCCTTCACCCACTCATTCAGGATCGTAATCAGGGCTGCTATGTCGTTGTGCTGAGGATCATAGGATGGATCAGATAAGTTCTGTTGCTCTTGTCCAATCCTGTTGTTCCAAAAGCTATTGCTGCCTGTACGATCATATACCTGACTGACCACAGCCAATTGGCGAACATCGATCTGATGATGTTGCAAGGCTGGTAGGTAGGCTTCTGTAATGATGGAGTCAGCCGTTGCGTCTAAATAAAGTACTGGCGTGGTGCGAGGCACTCTTGTTGGCTTATGCTCACAGATTACGATCTCGTTCTTTCGGCGGTTATAGGCCAACTGCCCGAAGCTGTCTCTACCCTGATCCTCAATCTCCCGTGCTGCGATCTCAAGTAATTTGGTCAGAGCCTTATATTGCTTGGCGGATCTCACGTTGCGGCTTTGCGCAGTGTCAGCACTGAATGGAGTAGCTGGATTTAACCCTTCAATTGATACGGCGTTAAACTCAAAGGCTCCTATGTCTTTGGCTCGCAGGTAAGATAAATCACCTTGATGTTCGGTTAGGCACTCCAACAGATCGAAGCCTAAATTGGGAATGCCGTTTACACGAACATGCTGAGTTACTTCACCAACTGGGATGGATGGCATATTACTAACTGCAGAGGACAGAAACGCTTCATCTATTATGACTAAATCAGGCTCTGTTTGGCGCTCAAACTCGTTTCTGCTCAGGAACAACGAGGCGTGGGTATAGATGCGGATCGTATTCTCAACGCCTATATCGCTGCTCGTTTGCCTGAACTGATCTAAATAGGCACAACTGCTCAAGAAGCTGCATTGCTCTCTAGAGGTTCGGCTAAGACAGGCATTGCCATAGATGCTGTGGCCCTTCTCTTCCAAATCCCTGACATAATCAGCCCTTTGGCACATAATCGGGTGTTTGTATGCTCTGGCCTCATTATCCCACTCGCCACCAGTACGGGGATAAACATGAATGACATTGGCATTTATGCCTTCTAAGCTTTTCGTCCACTCATCTGCCAGATCATGACGGGGAACATAGACTTCGATCTTCTGACGGTATTTGCCCTCAAGATAGGCTTTTAGATGGGTTATGGTCTTTTTGGTTTTACCTGCGCCCATTGTAAGGCGAATAGCGGCTCTTGGCTTAGACCCTTCCGTTAAATCCCCAAAGAACTTATCCAAAATGTTATTGAGTTCTAATTGTGCCTGAATGGTTCCAACAAGCTTTGGACGCTCTGCTTTGCCTGTACCAGCTACAAGCGTTGTTCTGTCTGAACGGGACACAAAGTCATAAGCACCCCTTTCGAGTTCCTGTAACCGTGCTTTGGCCTTTGATGCTGCATCAGCGATTGTCCAAGCACCACGCTCAGAGACAATGCTTATATCTGCTTCTTCGCAAAAACGGCTCCAAAGGACAGTGGTAACTTCTTCTTCGCTGGGTGTGTGCTTGGCAGTCACCAATTCACGCATAACCTCATTGGATAGAAGGAACATCAATTGCTCCCTACCATTTATTGCCAAACCCGTATCTGGATCACGGGTAATATCGGCAGGGTCTAGTAGTCCTGATTTATCACTGGATCGTTGTCGTGATGCGGCCTGAGTAACGGCGGTTCTAGACGCGAGGTTTGCTGGAACAGGAACTATTGATACCCCGTTACCAGCTTCAAACAGACCAGACCGATTGGGATACGGATCAATAGCACCAGCTATAAAGCGAGGATTGGCAGTCAGGTGGATTTGGATGGGATTAAACAGCCGCAGATCAACAGGGCAGCCAGACAGCCACGCCTTCATTTCATCATCAGAGCAGGGTCTTTCCAGCCAGAACCATAGATGCACCCTGATACCAGCCTTGATTCCCATGCTGGATGAAAAATGATACCAGCAGTCAACAGATTGGAACTCGATTGGAAGCTGCTCAATGGCATATGATAGCATTGCCTGTTGATCGTTAATATCTCCATCCCAAGCAAGGCTATCGATGTCGATCATGCACCATTGGCGAAGTGTAGCAGTGAAGGTAGTTTTATTGCGTGGGACGGGGTTGGTTTTGCCTTCGATCAGTGATCCTCTGATGATCGTGCGTGTGGGATCATTCTCAAGCTTGTGCAATACCTTAGATAGGTTTTGAAGATTAGAAACTGGTTCTTCAGTTACGTTGAACTCTTTACCAATTGCAAATGATTGCTTTTTCAGATCAGGGCCACTGAAGGTTTTAACAAGAGAAGTATGATTGGCGGAGGTAAGGATACTAATGTCGTCGCTCATGGCCAACCTTTTCAAAACTTTTGCTAAAGTATAGGCTTGGCAGTATGAATTTACCAATGGCTCATACTCCCATAATGAGATTTGGATAAAGAAGGAAGTAAGTTTGGCAAAACTGTCAATTGATCAGGCACTTTTAAAAGCAAAGTCGCATGCCAAAAAAGGTGAAATTGCGGAAGCTAAGAAAATTTATTCGACCATACTAAATTCTTATCCAAAAAATATAAGGGCGAAAGAGGGTTTAGCTGCTCTATCAAAAAATATGCAAGAAAAACCAGCAGGAACATCTTTTCAGAATGCCATAAATAGTCTTCTGAAAAAATTTAATATTGGGGAATTTGAAGCCACATTTGATATGGCCACAAGGCTCTCGAAACAATTTCCAAACGCCTTTCAAATATGGCACATTTTAGGCATTACATCTGCTCAGCTAACAAGGTTTTCAATTGCGCATGACGCTTTTGATAAAGCCATACTCTTGAACCCAAAATTTGCTGATGCTTATAATAATAAAGCAGTAGTACTTAAAGAAATTGGTGAATTTGAGGAAGCTCTGATTTTATGTGAGAAGGCAATCGAATTAAATTCATCGTTTGCCGATGCATACAATGTCAAGGGCGTCATTCTTCAACTACAAAAAAAATTTGATAAATCTGTTGATGCTTTTACTCAAGCTATTAAATTTGATCCAAAATTTTCAAAAGCTTATAATAATTTGGGAACAAGCTTATTTCATATTGGAAAAGTTTTTCAATCTA
This sequence comes from Rhodobacteraceae bacterium IMCC1335, assembly GCA_039640495.1. Classification (NCBI taxonomy): domain Bacteria; kingdom Pseudomonadati; phylum Pseudomonadota; class Alphaproteobacteria; order Rhodobacterales; family Paracoccaceae; species Rhodobacteraceae bacterium IMCC1335. The sequence continues at coordinate 2,991,802 of CP046864.1, read as the reverse complement.
TCGACGCTTATAATAATGCAATAAAATACGCTCCATACTTTGCAGGTGCTTATTTCAATAAAGGCATTTCACTCAGATTTTTGGAGAATGACGATGAGGCACTAGAAGCTTTTAAAGAAGCCTGCAATCTGAAATCAGATTATTTTGAGGCACATAAAAATATTGGGGATTTATTGAGAGACCGTAATCAAGAAAAACTAGCATTTGAAGCATATGATCAAGCCTTAGAGATTAATCCACAATGTGCTGACGCATGGAATGGTAAAGGAAATATTTACAGAGATTTAGGTCAAACAGAAAATGCATTAAAAGCCTTTAAAACTGCTATCGAATTAGAGCCAGATAATGGAGCAGCTCATCTGAATTCAAGTTACTTAAAAAAATATACTATAAATGATCCACAACTAAATTTAGTAAAAAAATTGATCTGCGGGGCTGACCAGAGCAAAGAAAACCTGTGTCTATTGTACTATACTTACGGAAAAATGTGTGAGGACACTAATAATCTTGATTTAGCCTTTCAAAGTTATAAAGCAGCCGGTAAAATTAGGCAGGAAAGCTTAGGTTACGAATTTAAAAATGACCAAACTCTATTTGAAAAAATTAAAGCTCATCACAACAAAATTAAAAAACCTAGACCAAAAATCGAAAGGCTTTTGAAAGCCACACCCATTTTTATACTTGGAATGCCACGTTCGGGAACGACCCTAGTAGAACAAATACTGTCTAGTCACTCCCAAATATCAGCTGCGGGAGAGGCTCCCTATCTTATAAAACAAGGCGCTCCAATAAGCATTGGATACACAAATGTCACAGAAGAAATTATTATGAAGTTTAGAGATAATTACCTTCAAAGTATCGTTCAGCACGCCGCTGGCACGCCATTTGTAACCGATAAAACCCCTCACAATTTTTTGCATATTGGATTAATTTGTAAAGCTTTCCCCGAAGCAAAAATCATCCATGTCATGCGTGATCCAGCCGCTACTTGTTGGTCAAATTTCAAAAACCATTTTCGTTCAAAGGCTCTGGGATATAGCTGCGATTTACAAAACACGGTCGATTATTTTCTGCTATACAAAGACTTAATGTCGTTTTGGACAAAAAGTTACCACAACAAAATTTATAATTTGAATTATGAACATTTAACTTCTGAGCAAAATATAGAAACAAATAAACTTATCGAATATCTTGGGCTGGATTGGGAGGAGGCTTGCCTTTCTCCTCATAAAAACCCTAGAATTATAAAAACAGTTTCGAACGACCAAGTAAGAAATAAAGTTTATAAAGGCAGTTCTTCACAATGGAAGAAATTTAAACCATATCTTGATGACGTTTTCGATGATTTATATTCTCGTTCCGCACCGCTACTCAAATAGCCACCTTTAAAGCTGGTGATAAACGTAAGACCACCCACCAACACCTTTTCCTACCCAAAGACTATTCAGGCTCCCCCACCACCAGCATCTATACCCCGTGGACTGATGAAGAAGCCGAAGCCTATTTAACCGCTGGCTGGGGTGAAGGTGCTATCACTGAGTTTAATCTGAAGTATCTCTACGGGCCTGAGCCTGAAGTTTCGGGGGAGTAATACCGTTAATGTGACAAGGTGCTATAGGTACTTATAGGAACCTGTCCCTTTAAGGATCAGCAGGGCGGTCAACTAACCCCGAAACCTAGCCCAAAGTGGTTTACGAGATTACAAGACTAATCGCTGGCAGACCACAGGTATAGCAACCCCATAGCCCTCTATGACCCATGCCCGATACCCTGATGAAGCATTAACAAGATTCTGGGATAATCAGCATCAAGCAGCAGGATCGTGTATCAGCTTGGATAATTGCTTGAGTGATGCACAGAGCCGCCATCCTACCGCACAGATAAAACTGTCAAGCCCCGATGAAACAGCCTGATCCAAGCCGATGACAGTTGCCATAACCCAATCGCAGGTCATGGCTGAGTACAGTACCCCGGTATACCCCCATGGCACTGGCCCCCCCAGCGATTACTGACCAGATTACTGACCAGAATACGCCTTATTGTGATGAACTCAGGGATGCTGTACCTAATGATATCAGGATGTTAGCAGTAACTCAGCGCAGGTATTAGGAGTAGAACTACCTCCCCGGTGCGCCACTAACCTACATAACGCATTGTAATACCTCACTATTTTGACTTTAGTAGTGAGCCGTAGACCATGCTGGCAACCAAATCTAACAGTTACACATTCCAAAAGAGCGGCGTCTGGTATTTCTCCCGTCGAGTTCCCGCAGACTTACGGCGGCATTACAGAACGGGTAGGATTGCCTACTCGTTAAGAACCAAATCCATCAGGGATGCTCGGGTTAGGGCAATGAGCGATGCTGCTAAATTGGATCGGCATTGGCTTATTATGCGAATGTCGTCAGATGATATTCCGGGTAAGCATTTATTGGAGGAGCCTGCAGAAAAGAATGTTGGTCAGGGGCCAAGCCTATCTGATGCAGTGGTATTATACCTCCGATTGAAAGGGCAGAATAAGCCACCCGCTTTTGAAGCCACGTTGAAGCGAGGCTGCGGCTACTTAATCGATAGTTGCGGGATGAAGAATCTCCAAGGGTACACCCGCTCAGATGCTACGAAGTTCCGTGATTATCTATTCGCCAAAGGTCTTAACGGAGCATCTGTAGCAAGGATATTTGGTACTGTGAGAGCCGTTATAAACTTGGCCCTGAGTGAGTTTGGGCTATCAATCGTCAACCCATTCTCAAACGTCTATTTTGATCAAAGCCAAGGGGTTAAGAAACGCATTCCCGTAAAGCCTGAAGACATCGAGAAGGTTCAACAGAAGTGTTATAAAGCTGATGACGAAAAGCGGTGGCTTATTGCTCTGATAGCTGACACCGGCATACGCTTGGGTGAAGGCGCTGGGCTGTTAAGGTCAGATTTCGTAGAACGGGATGGTATTCTTTGCGTCAACATCACGCCGCATCCTTGGCGATCCTTGAAAACTTCCAGCAGTGAAAGGCTGGTTCCACTTGTTGGCTCGTCTAAGTGGGCCGCAGAACGGATATTAGCCCAATCGATAGAAAGTCGGTTTGCTTTCCCCAACTACAATGATGGCAAAAGAACTAACGCCAACTCAGCAAGTGCTGCCTTGAACAAGTGGCTTAAATCCAAGATTGGGCGAGGTTACACAATTCACAGCTTCAGGCATTCAATGCGTGATAGGTTGAGGGCGGTAGAATGCCCCAGCGAGATTATCGACCAGATTGGTGGCTGGCTAACGCACGGCGTTGGAAATAGCTATGGAAACGGATATCCGCCTGATATCCTAGCGGCCTGGTTGCGTAAAACTTTGTTTGATCACAGCACGAAAACTTTTTGACAATTTAAGGGTTAAATGAGACGTCTCCATAATCAAAACAGGAGCGACCGGATGTTTGTTGAAAAAGAGTTTATTTCAGAAGGTTCAACGCTAAGGGGTCGCTGGTATTCGGCTCAAACTAAGTCCGAAGCCCCATGCATCATAATGTGTCATGGCACCTCCGCCACAATAACAATGTGTTTGTCTGACTATGCATCTGAATTTCAAAAGAAGGGCTTTAATGTCTTTTTATTTGATCATGCTGGTTTTGGAAGGAGTGGTGGAAAGGAGCGTCAACTAATCAATCCTTGGCTCCAAGCAAAGGGAATTGCCGCTGCTGTTTCGTTTGTTAAAAAAAGAGATGGTGATCACAGTGGAAAAATTATCCTTTGGGGCGATAGTTTTGCAGGCATGCTTGTTCTTACAGTTGGTGCATTGGTCGAGGGGTTAGCGGGTATAGTTTCGTTCACCGCTTCCTGTGGATTAAGAATTGTTAACTTTGAAAACCCTAAAAAAGATTTCAAAACCTTTAAGACCATATTTGCCCAAGGGAAGTTTGATCAGTTGGAAGATTTGTCTAGAGAAGGCCCGATGCCAGTTGTGTCTGCTGATCAGGAAGCTAATCCTTCTTTGCTAACGCCGATACAAGCTTTTAAATGGTTTATAGAACAGGGTGGAAAATTTAATAGTGGTTGGGAAAATCAGGTGACGAGGGTAATACCTCGAACGGAGGTTCCTTTTACCCCGTTGCTTACGGCTCCGTTTATAAGTGCGCCAGTTTTAATGATGATTGGCAAGGATGATGAAATGCCACTCATCAGCCGGGATGTGCAGCTAGAGGTGTATAGCCGGATAGGAAGTGAAAAAGAGTTTTATGAAATTGATGGGGGTCATTTTGGTGCGATATATCCTCATTCCGAATTATTTCACGAGGCTGTTGCAAAGCAGAGTTCATTCATACAATCAATAACGTAAAGCTGTTTCAAGTCCTACCCGTTCTGTAATGCCGCCGTAAGTCTGCGGGAACTCGACGGGAGAAATACCAGACGCCGCTCTTTTGGAATGTGTAACTGTTAGATTTGGTTGCCAGCATGGTCTACGGCTCACTACTAAAGTCAAAATAGTGAGGTATTACAATGCGTTATGTAGGTTAGTGGCGCACCGGGGAGGTGATGGTTCCTCCGGTAGGAAACGACCCAACGCATTAACCCCACAAAACAAGGCTACTGCCTCATTTCGGTTCCTGCAACAGGCGTATTTTGGTCTACGGTTTGGTCTACGAAAGCTTGGGGGCGAGCGCCAAGGCCTACCTAGGGTTGCCGTATATGAGCCTGACCTGAGATTGGGTTATGGTTTTCGTCAAGTTGACGGTTTTGATTATGCCGGGGGATGAGGCTGACTGTGTACCTACGAGGGTTGGATGGTCTATTAGTATTCCTCTTTCTCGTAGAAGAAGAAAACAATGTAGGGAATGTAGGGAATGTAGCCCAATCCGAAAAGTCCCCACAGAAATCCCAGTAGAAAGTTTTCAGAAAGGGCTACACAGCCTACATCGCCTACATCAGTAGGTTAAGCAGGGTTGCAATTAGTGCCTGTATTTAACGAAGGTATCTTTACAATTATTAGAAACGCTGAATGAGGGCTTTACACGCTCTTTACCCCATATTTTATTACCAGCCCTGTGAGGGTAACGCCTGAAAAAATCATTTCGTTCTGAAAAATATGCATCAATCGCCTCCTTCATTTCTTTTGTTGACGAATAGTTGCTATTTTGGATCACAGCACGTGACATTCCACTGAAAACAGATTCTATGACATTTAAAAATTGTGCCCTAGCAGGTAATGGCCTCAAAATAATCTTCGGCAGTTGATTTTCGTTTCTATAAACTGGATCATTTAATTTTTTTAGTTCAGATAAAAAATAGCGTGACGAATGCCACGATGCTGCATCCCAAGAAAAATATAAAAATCTGCAATGATGGTATTTTTTTTGAAGGAAGTCTGCTAATTTGACCATCTCTTCGCTGTCTTTTTTTTGACTGTAAAAATATGATACTTGGTTATTTACCAATTCTAAAGCCGCAGTCATTATTATTTTACCCTTCGACTCCTGATACTGTTGTACAACTGGTCTGACGCCATTGGGCGTGAGTAATTTTCCACCTCGATGTCTAACTGAGATTGGGCCATATTCATCTATTGAAAAAAAACGGTCAGCAGGGCCAAGGCGTTGAAGTGTTCTAGTAATCTTTGCCAGTTTTTCTTTGTAGTTGGGGTCATTACTTGTTAACACCTCCCTGGTCTTCTTAAATCTATATCCCATTGCTCTAATAGCATGGGAAACATTTGATCTAGTAACTTTAAAATCTAGTCCCGATGAGCCTTGGTTTATGGTCGACGTCAACAAGTTTATTGTCCAAGTTGTTCGGTTAATACCATAAACACTGGGTGGCTCATGCAGAGTTTTTGAAACAACAGATTGGACATCTGCTCTCAGATGACGAGAGATGCGGTCTCTATATTTTTGGCCAGTAATGAAACTAAAGTTGTCACGCTTTCTTTCTAACATAATTCTGCGTAAATACCTTGTGCTAACATCGAAATAGATGGAAAGGATGTGATTTTTAAAACCTAGGCACATAGCTAAGGCTGTCCAGCCCCCTATATTCGTCCATTGATTTTTGGTTTCTCTAATAAGGTTTCTGGGACGGGTGGGCGCATGTTCAATGCATGGTGAGGTCTGAACTGGTTGTATTGCCTGAGCCAAACATTGATAGCGACCTGGGCTTGCCGTGTGGTGTGAAACCATTCGGCGTTGAGCACTTCTTTTCGCAAGGTGCCGTTAAAGCGTTCGTTGTATCCATTTTCCCAAGGGCTGCCCGGATAGATTTGCATTGGTTTGATGCCGATCCTCTTCAGCCAGTCCTGCAGATGCGTGGCAATGAACTCGGGTCCGTTGTCAGAGCGAATAAACTCTGGCTTACCATGTTTGATCAGCAGCGGGTGCAGTGTCTCCAAAACGTCGTTCGCATTCATTTTGGGTCTCACTGCCACGCAGAGCGCTTCACGGGTATATTCATCTAGAACCGTGAGCATTTTATAGCTGCGCCCATTGCTAAGCTTATCGTGCACAAAGTCGATCGCCCAAATATGGTTGGGGTGTGTGGGCCGCAGCCTGATGATGGAGCTGTCTTTATGATAAAGCCGTTTGCGCTTGTTGTGCCGGCGCGGCAGCTGCAAACCTTCTTCAATCCATAAGCGCTCGATCCTCTTGTGGTTAACACGCCAGCCTTCCATGCGCAGCAGAGCTGTGACTTTCCTATAACCATACCACCCATATTGCTTGGCCAGCCGGATCATCGCCAAGCGTAGTTCGTTGTCATCTACTGATTTGGCTTGATAGCGCAGACTTGAGCGGGCTACATCCAGAACAGCGCAAGCACGCCGCTCAGAAATATCCAGCTTTTGACGCGTATGAATAATAGCCTGACGAAGCTGAGCCCGCGTCAGGCCCGCGGCTTTAGATGATCAAGGCTCTCCTTCAGGATCACCTTGTCTAACTGCAAGTCAGCGACGATCTTCTTCAAGCGCTCGTTTTCTTTCTTGAGCGATTTCATCTCAGAAACCTGCGAACGAGAAAGGCCTCCAAACTTCTTACGCCAGTAATAATAACTCTTATCAGAAATCCCAGCTTTGCGACACGCACTCACAACGTCCAAACCATCGTGCAAATGAACATCAATCTCGCGTAACAACTTCAACACATCTTCATCAGAATAACGCTTTCGAGCCATGTTTCCTTACTCCCTTTGCCAATATATACTGGCACAGTTCTAGGGGGCTAAGACATGCTCCAATCAGGTCTTCAAAGATTATATAAGCGATGCGGTTGAGTTTAGGCCTTTGTAAATAGCGGTGTAGCGCCAGTTTCTGTTCGCCATAAAAGACCGTCCTTTAATAGATGTACGGTCAAAACTGCTTCCGTTGTATTGTCTTGGAACTCTGCTATAAAATGTTCCACGATGATTTCGCTATTCTCGTATAGACACCTGCGCTGATTACGTTGTGTCCCCGTGAGCCAACGTGTCATTATGTCTTCAAGTTCGTCAAATCCTTGCTCTTTACCTGTGGCATGAAAAATTCTCTTGTAATCAGGATGGTACAATTCCAACATTGCACCGATGTCTTGTTCGTCCCACGCTCTTTGATATTTTTCATAAAAGCTCATTGAGAACACCTACCTAATATTTGTTTATTAATGCTAAGAGCAATCTTTGCACGTGGTTATTCATCGATTAACATTCCGGAGATAGACCGCGTGTGTTGCTCTTCATCAGACCACTCTTCGAGCCAAGGGCGGATCGTATCTAAATGAGCAAGGGATACTTCTTGATCTTCTGAAATTTTTTCTATCGAAGGTGAAATTTTTACTAGATAAATTTCGCCATCGACCTCTGAAAGAAAACGTTGCTGATTGAATTGTCTCCTGCACCTCTGGTTATGAGATCTGAGTTCTTTGATAACATCTTCTAAATGATTGGGTTTGGGCTTAAACCTAACTATGTTCAAAACTTTCAAAACAAATTACCTTATAAAATTAACAACACCAATGCCTCAAGCGATATTCAGGCACACTACTGTTTGGGCTGTGCATTCACTACAAATAGGTATTACTCTCTGTCGTGTGGAGTAAATGACCCGACTCTAAAATCGATGCTTCATTTTCTGCCATAAACGCAGCTACCTTTGCATCATCTTCCACTTGGATTACCACACATACTTTTTGAAGATCATCCTCGTGAGGACCACGGAATAATGGCGTCATTCCTGCTGCGGCTTGCAGTTCACGGTGCGAGTCAAAGCTTTCAACCCACTCTTCAAATGTGTTGCTGATATTGAAGGTCATAACTTGGGTTTTCATTTTATAACTCCTATCTCCAGTATTTTGCTTCAGGATAACGCAGCGCACGGATATGTGGAGTCTTAAAAAAAACTCTAGCCTACTTAAAATAAAACTCATTATTAAATGCCTACCGTCGAAAAAAATTTGAGCGCAATACGCTCACACATCGCAAGGTTCTAGGTTTTTAGTTCCAACAACTATTAACCTTCCACATGCTCCACTCCTTACACCACCAAGCAGCCAAACCAAAACTAGCAGCATCAAGCTCAAGCCAATTAGGTATTTTCTTTGATTAAGTTTATATTTAAAAAAATATCTTATTAAAAAGCTTCATTAGTGCTAAAAAGGAAACCTCAAAATTAAAAAATGTAAAGCAGACGAGATGTACAAAATAATTGGTTCCGTCAAAAGTCGGGCGTTTCGAGTTTTATGGATGCTAGAAGAAATGGGTCTGACCTATGAATATACTCATGCGCCACCCCATTCAGAGTTAGTCAAACAATATAATCCCTCAGGCAAGATTCCAATTCTTATAGACCAAGGCGCAGTTATTACAGACTCAAACGCGATCATGACTTACCTAGCAGACAAACATCAGACATTGACTGCACCAGCCGGCTCAATTGAACGTGCGCATCAAGATGCACTTTCACATCAGATCATAGACGAAATTGATTCTGTTTTGTGGGCCGCCTCTCGTTCTTCGCTGGGCCTCAAGGAATTAGATAACTTCCCCAATATAAAAGACAGTTTCAAACAAGAATATAAACGAAACCTTGACCGTCTTGAAAAACAGATAAAAGGGTCGTTTTTAATGGGTGACAATCTTTCTTTACCTGATTTCATCCTTGGCCATTGCGCAGGTTGGGCACATGTCGCAAAATTTTCCACTGGGAGCAATAAGTTTGGGGCATACGTTAAAAGCTTAAGAAAACGACCGGCATACCAAACTGCAGCTCGATTAGATATGTCTGACGATTAAAAAGGTCCAAAGATCCTATCGATGGAGTGTGTGGAAGGTGTGGAGAATGGATAAACATGCGGAGCTATCAAATTCAAAGAAAGTTAAAAGCATTAGCACACTACAGGAACAAACTAGCGACGCAGACCGGCCTTTGGATGAGGCTTGGAGTGGATGATTACGATCTATACCCCTCACAAATCGAAAGAGTTCGTCTTTTTTTCAAACCAGTAAACAATTCCGATTGGTGTTTAAATCAAACATATAATTTAAATTCATCGTATTTTCTTATTATACAGATGACCATCCAAGTTGATCCATCATAGCTGTAATTTTTTCAAATTGCTCCTTCCAAATAAAACGAGCTGGATTATCACGACCCATCCACATTTCACGCGTGTATTCATTACGCACTGATCTGAAGTCTTGTAAATATTCATCCACTTTCTTCTGATCGTTGTTCTGATTAGCTTCATAGATTAAAAATATGTAAGCGTAAGCTGCGTTACCACAAAAAGGCTTGGTACAATTGTCAACTTCTCTAGAGTTATTCGTTTCAATTATTCTAAATGCTAACTCTCGCATTTTTTCTAAATCATTATTTAAATAACTGCTTACCATATAAAATCCGGTGAAAGTATCACCTGGATTATCGTCCAACTGAAAGAGTTTGGCGTAATCGCAATTTTGTGTGTGCTGACCCCGTTGAAACGAAAAACAGGAGATCTCCCCTAAATGGAAGAACAAACACCCCCAGTTCACTTAAGCCCAGAGACAGCCCAGTGGTGGGCGTCTGTTATGGATGAATACGCTCTGGAGCCGCATCATGTCCGGCTGCTGACGTTGGCCTGTGAGGCATATGACAGCGCGCAGCAAGCGCGTGAAGTTCTGCAGCGTGAAGGCAAGATATTCATAGATCGTTTCGATCAACCAAAACCGCGACCAGAAGTTGCAATTCAGCGAGATAGCGCAACTGGATTTGCGCGTATGCTTCGCGGTATGGACCTTGATATCGCCGCGCCGAAAAGGCTCGCCATCATAAAGTAAGCGACCAGGCGCGCGCCATTTGGGCCAGCGGGCGTAAGGAAATGATAGTGCTTTACCCTGATGGATCAGGCCTAGTTTGCGAGCCCGAATTGACCGTCGAGCTGGGCCTGCCGCAATTTATAACAATGCCAAACATGCGCGCACTGGCAGACGAATTATCTGAAACAAAATGAAAGAAACGTGATGTTAAAACTCGCTGAAATTGAAAACAAAAAACTGGCTGAGATTAAACTTGTCCAACTCGCTCAACAGGCAATGGTGCCAGAGTTTGAGGCCGCCGCCGATCTTGTCAGAAATGAGCTGGAGCCATTTCGCAAATATGGGCGCGTGCCTTTCGTTGGCGTTAGCGTCAAGAATGACGTCATCTGCATACGCGTAACTGTGCAAAAGACGTTTGCAAAGGCGGTGTCATACAATTGGCTGAATGAAAGCTACCGCGTAACGTCATCCGGCGGCTTGTTTTTCCATGATGGTTACAAAGAGCACTCTTTGGCTTGCGATGCAGGGCAAATTACGCAGCATTTTTTGGCATTGCATAAAGCTAAAATTACCGCGCGTTTTGAGACCGCGATGAAAGATAAGCGGCACGGCAGTGACAATGCCTACATCAAAGACGGTGAACAAAAATTAGACAGATCATCAGCGTTTTAATTTGTGACGTCAGGTGACTTTTTTTATGACGTTAGGTAACACTTTGACACATTAGGCCAAGAGCCGATGATCAAGTTCTAACATAACCTTCCCGTTTCTTGTTAGACTCAGGCTGGCTTCTATCTTTGTTGGGAACGCCAGTCTCTCTCTTAGAAACGCGTCTCCTTGCGTTTCGCTGTTCTTGACTGGCTGGCCTTCTTAATAGGTCAGCCATTTTTACAATGTCCTCCAAAAGCCCTCTCCTGTGTTGCGGGTGTGATCAACTTAATCTCCGTCCTAAACCATCTCAGATTTCGTCCATAGAACTAAATTAATATTTTTTTATGTGAGAACCGTTACTTATGTTACTAAGCATAATGGACCTTGTGAAAACCAAATGAGATCAAAAGTCTCAAAGCCCTTTAACTATTTGATTTACGCATCTAAACCTTTTGGATTTAGCCAGAAGGATTTGGACGAAATTTTATTGAAATCACAGGTCAATAATAAGGCCACTGACATAACGGGCGCACTTTTGTGCAGACATGATATTTACTGTCAGTTTTTGGAAGGACCAGAAAAAGAATTAAATATGACTTATTCAAAAATATTGTTGGATGACCGACACGTCGATATTCAACTGCTCTCATCAGGATCAGCTAGGAGGCGCTTATTCGCTAATTGGGCAATGAGAGACGATCCTATCAAGAGCTGGATGTGGACTAGGGAAGAGATGGATAACGGTATATTGGAAAGTGTAACGCAATCCGACGCCCTCGAAATTTTTGTAAAACATTCAAAGGAAATCGATCAGTTTCTATAAATCATGGTAAAGAATTAACATAATTAAACACTGTCTGTAAAATTTGAAGTACATATATCTAATAGATTTGGAGCGGATGGCTCTGACAAACTAACTCAATTTTGCAGCCCCCGCCTTCGACGCGAGCGTCATCATAAGTGCTATGAGTAGGGTGCGCATGGGGTTAACCGCTTATCACACAGCTAGTTCTTTTCACCACCTTGGTTTCATCATCACCCAACTCTTTTAGAGCATCCACGTAGTCAGGGTGGCCTTTGAAAGCCGAAGAACTAGAGAAATGTGAGCACATTATTTCTTTTAATTACTTGGTTTGAAGAAATAGGTAACTTGAATTTGAGCCCTTCTCACTCCAAGATTGCCAGATGGAGCTACTCAAACCAATTACATCCGAGATAGTGACGCAGCCGTTTGTTGAGCATTGCTGTCGAGCCTATAAAATGGATCACGATGGGTTGCATGGGTATGCCCATTGGATGCGGGTGCTTCATAATGGGAGGCTTTTGGCTGAAACGGAAAATGCCAATCTTAAGGTCGTAGAACTATTCTGTCTTCTCCATGACACCCAGCGCCGAAACGAGGACAGAGACCCTGAACATGGTTCTAGAGCTGCCGATTACGCGCAGGCCATTCGTGGGACGCTATTTGAATTAAACGAAGAAGAAATGGAGCTTCTTGATGAAGCTTTGCGTTATCATTCCGATGGGTATGTTGATGCTGATATTACTGTACAAGTGTGCTGGGATGCAGACCGATTAGATTTGGGACGAGTTGGAATAAGGCCATCTTATCATAAACTCTGCACTGCTTCTGCAAAATCAGAGCGTTTTATCGAGGCAGCTTATAGAAGATCTCGATCATTCATCTAAAGTACTTATTAAACCAAAGAGACTAATAACTTTTTTGTAAAAAAGGCGGTTCACTATGAATGAAATTAAATGCCCACACTGTAGCAAAGCATTCAAAGTTGATGAAAGCGGTTATGCAAATATCCTTAAGCAGGTTCATGATCATGAGTTCGAAAATCACCTACAAGAAAGAATAGCTCAGAAAGAGAAGGAAAATGCCGCGGCGCTTGAAATTGCTAAGAGTTCATCCGACAGCGCTATTCAAACTTTGAAGGCAGAAAAAGAGGTGGAAATTGAACGCCTAAGATCAACGATACGAGAAAAGGATAGTTCAGTCCAAGCAACGGTTGATAAGGCTGTTCGCGAAATGGAAAAAGAGAGAGACAATTTAAAAAACGATCTTAAAAATTCAAAATTAGAGAAAGAGAATTCAGAAAACCTGCTCAAAGACAAATATAAAACTCAAATACGCGATCGTGATGAAGCGATTGAACGCCTGAAAGACATGAAGGCTAAACTTTCAACAAAGATGGTTGGAGAAACTTTGGAGCAGCATTGTGAGACCGAATTTAACAAATTACGGTCTACAGCTTTTCAATCTGCTTTTTTTGAGAAAGATAATGATGCCAGATCGGGAAGCAAAGGTGACTATATCTTTAAAGATCATGATGAAAATGGAACTGAAATCATTTCAATTATGTTTGAAATGAAAAACGAGGTGGATACGACCGCAACTAAAAGAAAGAACGAAGATTTTCTACAAGAGTTAGATAAAGATCGAAACGAAAAGGGATGCGAATATGCAGTGTTAGTTTCCTTACTGGAGCCGGAAAGTGAGCTCTATAACACTGGGATAGTGGATGTGTTTTACCGATATCCAAAAATGTATGTCATCAGGCCGCAATTTTTCATTCCGATGATTACTTTGCTAAGAAACGCGGCTTTGAATTCATTAAAATACAAAACAGAGTTGGCTCTTGTAAGAGAGCAAAACATAGATATCACGAATTTTGAAACAGAATTAGACGCATTCAAAACAGCTTTCGGACGTAATTATGAACTAGCTTCGAAGAAATTTACCACGGCAATAGCTGAAATAGATAAATCAATTTCTCATCTGCAAAAGACTAAAGAAGCATTGTTAAGCACTGATAGAAATCTTCGGCTTGCCAACGACAAAGCGCAAGATGTCTCTGTTAAAAGGTTGACCCGAAAAAATCCAACTATGGCTGCAAAGTTTGACGAGGTGAGACGAGAGGAGTGAAGCAGTCTTATCGCTTGGTATGGTAAATTGAATGGAGATAGTCCACATTCATTTTATAGCCTTCTAAAGCGTCTATCATTAAATAATTGAGTGAGATTCCATTTTGAAACATGTCCCAAAAGAAACAACTGATGAATCTCTTATTCAGGAGTTTCTGAATAATGGCGGTAAGATTAGCCATGGTAAAACCAAGCCGCCGGCGGCAGAGCTTGGCCTTAGTAATAATCAGTGGAACAATAAACTCACAAAAGAAGAAAAAGCTGCACGCGATAAAAAAGCATGATTGCTTCAATAATTTTATTTTGAATGCTTATTTCAGGAAGTTGTCATGTTAATCATTTGTAAGAAAAGCTCCATTATACTAATTTAGTAAACAAAGAAATTAGCTCGTCAATTACTCTGATTTTGGAATAAAAATCCTCTTTGAGGTTATTTTAAATATGAGTGATTAGTAGTTAAACTCTCGGTGCGATGATGATTTATGCAAGGGCTTTCAGCCCTACATGAGCCTAATAAAGTGACCTGACTTAGGAGACGCCGAAATGTCTATGGAGCAACGTAAACTTCCAACAGTTTTAGATCTACGAGCCTTAAAAGGACAAAAGCAGCTTACAATGTTGAGGTACTTTTCTCTTGATGAGGCAGCAGCAGCAGAGGCGGCGGGCATTGATATCGCTTCAGTTCCAGCAGATATTTTGTTTCATCCACGATACCGTGAAGTTGCGCCAAGTATTTTTTCTATGGCGGGGCAAACGCATACTGAATGTGGAACACCTCACGAATACTTTAAATGGTGTAACTCTGCTATAGAGCGCGGCGCTGATGCAGTTTATTGTTCTGGTTCTTTTTCTACAGTGGAAATGCTAGCGAAAGAATTCATACCTGTCGTTGGGCATGTTGGTCTTGTACCTTCAAGAGCGACTTGGACAGGTGGTTTTAAGGCAGTAGGGAAAACAGCGGAAGAAGCGCTTCAGCTTTTCAAGCAGATAAAATCCTATGAAGATGCTGGCGCAATTGCGGTTGAATTAGAAGTTGTACCAGTTGAGGTAGCAACAGAACTTTCGAAACGCACAAGTTTGCTTGTATGGTCGATGGGTGCGGGCGCCGGCTGCGACGCGCAATATCTCTTTTCGAATGATATTCTTGGATACACAGAAGGTCATATCCCTCGCCATTCAAAAGTCTATCGTAATTTCAAGGCAGAGTATGATCGACTTCAGCTAGAACGCATTTCTGCATTTAAAGAATTTGTAAACGACGTCGATACCGGGGTTTTTCCTGAAACATCACATTTGGTGCATATGGATGATAATGAGTTAGATCGTTTTTTTGAGGGTTTGGATAAAGTTTGAATGAAATACTTCTTAGCTTCAATCTTTATTCTCCTTGCAAACTTCGCCTTCGCTCATAGCGGCGGACTTGATAAGAATGGTTGTCATTCAGGTTCGCAAAAGTACCACTGCCACAAAAAGATTAATAAGTCAGAGCTACCAAAACCTGGAACGCTACTTGAAGGGCAGGTAACGCACGTCAGGGACGGTGATACAATCGAAGTAAATGGAATAGCTATTAGGCTTTCAGCGTTGGATTGCCCCTAGCGCGTTACGCGAGATAGTGAGCATGCAAATCGGTTAGCTCAACAGTTTTTAAATACAAAGGCTGTATATGAGTTAACTGGTGCAAAAACTTATGACAGGTTAGTCGGATATTGCAGTATTGAAAATCAAGACTTCGGTCTGTTCATGATGCGAAATTCCGCCTGCAAGCTTTGGAAAAAATATGATGTTTGGGGCCGTTATTAAAAAATGAACTACTGCAGCATCTTTTGACGGGCGATTAAGATTTCATCTATATCTGCTAGTGTCAGGCTGTAAGGTTTTAAATCCCATGTTTCTGATGCAATGATAAAGCGTTTAGTTTCATCACAAAACTCATGCAGAGAGTAACCTTTAGAGTCGCCCAAAATTTTCATATTTAATTGGAGCGCGTCATAGTTAACAAGAAACTCGGATCTTTCGGTCAAGTAAACTCCTAACTAGGCATCAAAATCCAAAAACAAAATGACCGCCCAACATGGAGAAGCTCCTTGTTGAACGGCCACTTGTTCTAATCCATCTGTCAGTCACCTTCAGCATGGGCAAACCATTGCGTCCTGCGTCTAGGTTTACGGGCACATTATCCGAAGATAACACTTCCGCCACCTAATCGCCGATGTCTTCGATGATAATGATCCGAAGATCAAAACCTTTCCAACATCTGTAGTCTAACTTGCCGATTACCTTCAGCATTAGCGAGCCAATGCTTCCCGCGTTTTAGTCAAAGAGTGTAAAATCCGAAAACATTACTCACTAATTCTATCACGCCGATGCCTTTCCGTTTTCTTATCCGAAGATGAGAACCTTCCCAGCATCTGTAATCTAACTCACCAGTTACCTTCGGCGTTAGCGAACTACCGCCTCCTGCGTTTAATTTGTTTCCGCAATCTCCGAAGAGTTTGTTTTCACAATTTAACCGCCGATGCTTTTGCGGATAATGATCCGAAGATCATCGTCCTCTCCAACATCTGTAATCCGACAGTGGTAAACTCGTTTTAGCCTTAAATCTGTTGCCAGTTTTAAGCCTGAAATTTCGTTACCCCCCAGACTAGATTATCTATGAGAGTACACAGGAATCTGAATGTACAAAGCATAAATTTAGAGGAAAACGCTTACCCACAGGCTTATCCCCATCTTTGTGAAACTTATCCACAAAATCTGTGGATCGACCTTAAGACTTCTCAATAAAAAGGGGCAAATGGCGATTCGGTTCAGAAAATTATTAGGTGATAGATCGTACTTTGGTGGATCTCTTCTCCTAAAGTTTGTTTGTGTTTTAGTGTTATTTTATAAATTATTGCAGGCTCATCGGTTTTTTAGAAGAGCTGTTAATAATAGCACTGTGCCAAGGCCCCCGGCGAAACAGAACGCTGTTGGAATTCCAATATAATCGGACAGTCCCCCCAATATCATCGCTCCTGTCGCAGTAGCGCCTACATTGACCACCGTCCAAAGGCTCATAACGCGTCCTCGAAAGTGATCAGGCAAATCCATTTGAAGCGCTGTTTGGATTGAAATGCCGGATAGAGTTCCAGCAAACCCTAAGTAGCAGATATATCCAACTGTTAACTCCCATGTGTTTGAAAGTCCGACTAACGGAATAAGCGCTACCCCAAGCAATGCACTAGCGATCACAAATTTTGGTATTTCTCCTGCTTTTTGGCTTTGAGTGAATACTTTTGTTATCCCGGCAACGACTGCACCAAATCCAGCAATTGATGTCACTATTCCCAGGCCAGCAGCGCCTTTTGCGAAAATACCATCAGCAATTACTGGAAGGATTTCTAAAGTTCCTCGAATTAGAAAAGCATAGATGCTCGTTATTAAAAGGGCTTGTCGCATTAAAGAATTAGAGAGTGTGTGCTTCACGCCTGAACGTAGGGCAGCCAAAAAAGGCTCTTTGCTTGCCTTAAGGGGCACCTGATCTCGAGGACGTAAAAGGTTTAACATCAGTATAAAGGGTAAATATAACAAGCTTTGGGCGAGGAGAGTAATTTGCAAACCCCAAACCGCAATTAGCCACCCGGCAATTGCGGGGCCCGTTAACCTTGCTAAATTGAAATTGATAGCAACAATTGAGACAACTGAGGAAACCGATCCGTGATTAACGAGCCTTGGTGCTAACGATAATCTTACTGGATTATGCGCAGAAGTGGCTATGCCCGATAATAGCGAGAGCACAGAAAGAAATAACTCATTGAGCCCCCCGAAAATGAAAAAAAGATAAAAGCCAACAGAAATTGTGAACAAACTAAACTGTGTCACTTGAGCGGCTTTTTTTACATTCACCCTGTCAATGAGAACCCCAAATAAAGGCCCTGTGATAATCGCTGGAGCAAAATTTATGAATGCTATAAACCCTACAAAAGTAGCTGATTTTGTAAGATCCCAAGCGATCCAGCCAATTGTAACTCGTTGCATCCAAAGTGCGTTGATCGCAAATAGGTTTCCCAGCAAGTAGAGGCGAAAGTCTCTAAAGTTAAATGCAGATAAATTCATTTTAATGAGCGACTGCATTCATTATTTAGATACCGTGCTTTGAGTGTTTGTTAGTCAAGTTCGCGCGTAGAGATTAAAAGTGTCTATGACAGGCGCTATCCATTTGGCCTCTTTGTTTGTTATTGCATCGTTTGTGTTTGGTCCATCGGAATGATGCAAAATTATGTTTGCAAAGTTCTAAACAAGTACGATGTGGGAAATAGGTGCAGAAGTTAAATGAAGTTTTATCCTAAAATATATGCTGTACTAATCTCGTCATTGCCGCTGTTAATTTAGTGTCAGTTGGTTTTTCACATGCTGAGAAATACCCGTCATCAAGGTGGAAGTGATCTTTATGCGCCTGATTGTAATCCGGCGTAAGGACATTTGAAAAATGGTTGCAGGCTGTTTTTCCGGCATGTTTTAGAAACTCCGACTTTTCAGCTGAATTCGCCCAATCAAATAAAACAGAGGCCCCGTTAATGCTGGCGATATCAATTGCCGACCCATAGCTATGCTGACTCATGATCGAGCTGCCTCGGATGGTGCGACAATTATAAGATCCAAAATGTTCAACTTCATTAGCGCCGATTTCCTCTAGCCAATTTGCAAGGTTGAGTGCTGTTGAACAATTTAATGTAACCGGACCAGAAAGTTTGGTTGTGGGATAATTTTCAATTCGAACCGGTTCTTTGACTATGCATTTAGGCTTTCCAAATTTCTGTAACTCAACAAACTCCACGCCTTTCTTTTCGAGTTTTTGTACGCAAGTCAGCCCTGCATTTTCAGCGTCTCTTTGAGTTTCGAGTTGCTGCTCAATGATAAAGTCTTGAACTTCATCACGAACGAAGAAGAATATTATGGCGCAAAAGGTAAAAATGCTCGCAAAAAGCAGTATGAGCTTTCGTTTCAAGAAAACCTCCAGAGTAGTTTGATTTGGATAATGGATGATTTACGCTTGGTTGCTTTTGCACCAAGTCAGCAATTCCTGCACGGCCGGCCTAAAGCCTGAAAAGTCCCAACTTTCTACAGGTACGTCGAATACTTCGTCAGAAGGGGCTGTCATCTGCAAACCAGTTGCGCCCAAATCTTCCCAATTAAGCAAAGTCTCGGCGCTGTTAAGGTTTCCTAATCGAAAAGAAGCAATTGAGAACAGAAGATCTAAGTCGCCAAAGCTGGGATCAAGAACATACTCAAGATAGGCTTCATTCATCAGTGGATAGTTATTTTCACCTTCAAGGATAACCACATCCATTTCTATATCTTGGCCCTCAAGGTTTTTGAGAGCCTCTTTGTTGTAAGATGTGAACCAGGCATGTATTTGCACGCCGCAATCATCAGTCGGCAGCATGAACAATCGGTTCCCATAGGTCACATTGCCAGATTTATAAATCATTGGCTTAGGCTCTATTGTAAATTCCCATATGCTTGGGGAAACTGAGCCTTCATCAGCTGCAACCGGCGAAAAGCATAAAAGCGCGCAACTAACCGCCAAAGAGTAATGAAAAGTACCATGAGAAAGTTTCATAGGTTTGATCCTGTTAAGAAATTTGATGTTCAATCATTCGGTTTGTTCGAGTTGACTGATCTGCACTTCTTGAAAAGCGTCTTCGATTTTTTTAACATTTGTTGGACGGGTAGGGGGCCTCATGGCGGCTAGTTCAACCAGATTTACCACACCAAAATTCACAAGCTCGGTGCGCGAAGGATACCACATTTGCTCAATGTCATATTTGAGGGCTTGAGAGATGAATTCGGGTGCAACTCCAGCTTTAGAAAATCTATCATAGAGCTGCATTGCAACTTCGAACGTGTCCTTTTGAACCCAGTTTGAAAATTCAAATGGCGTATTCCAGCCGAAGTCTTCTTTCTTTGCATCATAGTAACGCTCCATCGAATCCTGCTGCCAGTTTGGACGGTGAAACCCGATCAATGCTCCCTTTTTAAGCACGCGGTTCTGTCCTGCTAAAAATATAGGAACACAGGCGCTAGAGCATTCTTTTGAAATCTCAGTGTCTATTTCAAAGTCACTGACGATACGCGCTATTTCCAAGCCGGCCTCTACATGCCCGCCATATGAATAAAGATTAATACGAAGAATTTCAGGATTATCACGTAATATGGTGCGAAAATGTAAAGCGTCTGAAATACTCACAAAATCCTTTGTAATTCCTTCGTCTTCAGTGCTGTAAAATAGGGTGTCCCCCTGAATTTTGAATTTGGCTTCTTCGGATTGAGCTGCGCTCGCAAGAAACAAGAAGGCCGCTGAAATAGTTTTGAAAATAGGTCTCATTTTTGATTTCCTTTATGTGAAGTTGTTAAGGTTGATGGTTAGGTTTTGCCCGATTGGGGCGTCAGAAAACTGGGTATTGCAAAGGAGGCGAAAGTGATCAGCTGATCTGGACGGACAGCTCTTTAATCCGTTCAAAACTGCATACGAAATTTTGAGGATTTTCCTCGGTAGATGCCAATTTTGAATATCTGACAGCTTCCTCAGCATCAGCTTCCACTGCTAAACCGAATGCATAAAATAGTGACAAACATCTGTTTGCTTGTGAGCTTTGTTCGCGTGCAGCCAACCAAAAGGCCTCAAACGCGCGGTCTAGATCTGCTATATTTTTAGCTTCGTCTAAAATTAGATTACCTAATTTCAAATTAGCTTTTGGGTCTGATAATCTGGCCGCACGCTCGTAAAGAGAAATTGCTCTTTTTGCACTTTTGGGAACAATTTTGCCAGTTTCGTAGAGTTCGGCAATTTTGATGAGCAAATCAGTGTTAAGTTGTTTCCATGCAATGTTCTGCGCGCGTTGAATAGAACGCCGCGCTTTTTGGTTGCTTCCAAGTATCCAATCACGCTCGTTATATTGATGGGCCAATAAAAAATAACCCGACCCATCTCCTTTAAATGCCCAATTTTCTAAATTTGTTAGAGCAGTCTTTTGGCTTCTTTTATTTCCAGAGACTAGGTTGATCAGGGTCCGTTGATAAGCTGCCATGCCAGCTATTTTTCTAAATTCGCTATCGAGATATGGTTCGATCTTTTTGAGCTCTTTAAGGTCCGAAAGCTCAACCGCAGCGTGCTCGACGCCGTTTACTAAAGACGCTTGCAAAAGCCGCTCCGCTTTATCCAAATCTCTTTCTAGCGCTAAACCGTCCTTGTAAAACTTTCCAAGTTTGAATTGTGCCGTGGGAACCTGATTTTTGGCAGCCAGCTCAAGCCAAATAATTGCAATCTCCAAATTTTGGTCAACGCCTGCACCTTTTTGATAAAGTTCTGATAAGCCCACCATAGCTGGCGCGTAGCCTGACTGCGCTGCTTCATTGATGAGATTGAAGGCTATTATGTTGCTTTTATGGTTTTTTTCTTCTGATAAAAATCGCTGCCCTTCATCATACAACTTGGCAGGCTCATATTGTTTGCAGCTTGCTGCTAGTTTTGAAATAGGATCTTCAAAGCTCGTAAAGTCCCAAACGCTGTTTTCTAAGTTAAGAATTTCATTATTTATCGAAAATGACACATGAACTTTTGCAGGATCGAACGCTCTAAGAACATGTTTGACATGTTTAAATGTTCCAAAATTTAAAATTACTAGATTTTGATTTTTATCTTCATCAACGATCAGTTCTTCTATTGTCGCTTCGTTATCGAACTCATGTTTTCTATCTTGTGATACTAATTTGATAGAGGCCTCGATTTTCTGATTTTCTTGGTAATGATTGCTAAATGTGACAGGCGCTCTCAGGTGAACGTCCAAGTCCACTGAGCAGTCATCAAACATGAAAAAAGCAAGCAAGGCATTCCCTTGATGGCTCAACGCACCCACCCAGGGATCATCACCTTCTTTTTTCCATTCTGTGCTTGGTGAAGCGAAGGCTGAAAGACCAAACAGTGAGAAGATCACGACCAAAAAAATCATTAGATAAAGTTGATGCTGTTTTATCGAATATTTTTTTGACTTTATTGCTACCTTGGTTTCGGTTTCAGGTTTCTTGGGCAGATTATTCATTTGGACCCCCAAATGTACAAACCTGCGGCTGCAATGAAGAACAAGATTTCTCCAGCTGTGAATATTTGAAGTGTCTCCATTTTCATTCCTTTCTTGGTTAACCAGCCCCGGTGGTTGGGAGGGGAGACCACCAGGGCTAGGAGCGAAGCCGTAAAGGGAGAGGAACCTACAACTCGCTCTGCTCGACAGATCGATGCCTCGACCTGTTGTGAAATGTTTGGCAGAGACATGTGCAGCCAGTTTGAGAGATATTTGCAGTTAGTGTGATTGATTATTCAGAATATGTGCAGAAGCGTTATTTCACTTTGAGATACTCATGAGTCTGTGCCAGTTTTGCACAAAGTGATGGAGCTAATTTGATGCAAAGACTGATGATTGTTGATGACGAACCGGAAATTTTAAACCCGTTGCAATCTATGCTTGAGGCAGAGGGTTATCGCATTGATGCTTTTGGTTCCCCTCTTAAAGCAATAAGCCATTTGAGAAGAAACGAAATCGCATTGGCAATTTGCGATATTAAAATGCCGGAAATGAGTGGTTATGATCTCTTAAAAGAACTCAGAGTGATTAAGTCCAATCTACCTGTAATTTTTCTATCTTCAAAGGATGAAGAGCAAGATCAAATCATAGGTTTTACGCTTGGTGCCGATGATTATGTAACCAAACCTTTTAGCAAACACCTTTTACTGGCGCGCGTGGCTGCGGTTTTGCGCCGCCATGTTGATGGCTCGGTTAAGGACAAATCTTCTCAGATTATCGCGGGCGATTTGGTTATAGACCAAAGTCGCCATTTGGTATCTTGGAAAGAGGTGCCGATAGACCTTACAGTTACAGAATGTCTTTTACTTGCAGCTTTGGCAGAACGGCCCGGTTTGGTGAAAAGCCGTAGTCAGCTGATGGATGCAGCTTATGCAGGCGCCATTCATGTGACAGATCGAACAATCGACAGCCATGTCCGCAATATTCGACAAAAGCTAAAGTCGAGCGATGAAGACTGCTCCATAATCGCGACGGTGCATGGGCTGGGCTATAAGTTGAAAGCCGACTGATGGTTTTTCGTAGTATCTTCGTAAAGATATTTGTTCTCCTGATCGTTATAAATGCGGCGCTTTGGGCATTTATCTTTTTAACTGAGGATACGGCTTACTCTGAAATTAATAACAAACGCAGCGCGCTATATTCTCAAGGCGTACTGGTTTCCGAAATCGTGAAGCCAACATTGCTTAGAACAGATTTGAGCCGTTTTGATAAAATGATTGAGATTACCAATACGCTTAATCAACTTGATACGGTTTTGTCGGATGCTTTAGAAATCCGTCCCTTCTTTATAGATGAGGTCAACGATGATGGATTTGCATTTTTTCAAACTAATAATCCCTATCGGGAAAGCAAAATTATTGTTTCTGAAATTACATCAGAGGGGCCAAAACTGGCAGAGCAACCTAAGCTGCCGAAAATCGCGGAGCTTTTGTTTTATTCATATAAGAGATTAGTGGATTTTAATCTGCTTACTGATCCTATCGTGTATCGTCGAGCAAGATTTTCTGCGCAGTACCACCTGATTGAAGCAAATGCGGATGGGTATGAATTACGATATGCCATGCCGGTCAAGTTTGACAAAAAAACAATCGCTATTGTGGACCTGAAAGATGCATACCATCTGCGTGAGATATATTTAAAAGATAATAATGCGCGTCTGTGGGTTTTGATCGGATTATCGGGCATAACTTTATTAATTGGTTCTGTCTTTGCCTTCTCATTGGCGTTTCCATTGCGACGACTTTCAAGACGATTAAACAAAAAACTGACATCTGATGATGTCGCGCAGCACCTTACGGATTTTCGAATCCAAAGCCTTGAGAAGCGCAAAGATGAAATTGGTTTGGTCTACAAAAACCTCATAAAGTTGAATGACAACTTAGCGCGCATCTTTGCAGACAAAGAGCGGTTCGCTGCAGATATTTCACATGAGATTAAAAATCCGGTTTCCTCGATTATTGCGCATACCGAAGTAATAAGAGGCAATTTGAATGATCAGGAAAAGGTTCAGGGCACTATTACAACCATTCAGAAACAAGCAATTCGGATCAATAAGCTTGTTAGTGAAATATCAGAGGCTGCAACTGTTGATCATGAGCTCGTGGCAGCCAAGAGGGAACAATTCAACCTTTCGGTTCTACTCAATGATCTTGTTGATCATTTCCGCGATGCCAAAGCAACGCCGGGCGTGAAAATAATGTCTGATATTGCACCAAATATACAATTTGTAGGTTTGCCTGATCGGTTTGCACAAGTGGTCATCAATTTAATCGAGAATGCGATTAGCTTTGCCAGGCCAAGAGGAACGGTTACTATTTCTCTAAAGAGACGCTGGATGAAAGATCTTACTCTGTCTGTGGAGGACACAGGTCCGGGAATTCCAGAAGAGCAGCTAGATAAAATTTTTGAAAGATTTTTCACCCATCGTGAAGGCACCGCAGAAGAGGATGCGAGTTCAGGATTGGGTTTGTTTATTGTGAAGCAGGTCGTTGAGGCCCATGGCGGCAAAGTGTCTGTCAGTAATCTACGCCAAGGGGGAGCGAAGTTTACAATATCGCTAAAAGCTTAACACTGTCTGGAGCTTTCCAAAGAGTTTCTTGCGCTTAACAGCCAGTTTTTTAACGCTTCATCTGCTCCCAGACCAATGCCTCTGACGCCATAGAGATGAATTTCAAAAATGGTGGATTTATTTACTACATCGGTGTCATTCCAAAATCCGCCATTCTTAAGCACGTGCTGCCGAACCACACTTATGGGGTCTTTGGAATTCATGATTTCTTTTATTAGGCCATCGCCTTAGTCGAAGTTTAACATGTAAAACTCCAAATCTGTGCTTTCTCTTTACGCACCCGTATTTGGTAACGCTGTTAAATATTTCAAGGGTATGAAAAGGGGGTCCAAATGAAACAAATTTTATTTCATTAGGCCCCCTCATTTATCGTTAAATTAATAGTACCAAAACATATGTTAAGAATTGAATAAAAGGATGCGGTTCATCGGCTATCTCTGGCGTAGGTTCAATCGGTATCGACTTAGTGGACATATCGGTCACTTCAGGCATGATGTCTTCTGGCATCACGCCTGCAACGACTGCTGAACCCAGCAAAATCAATACTAAGGTTGGAATTATAGTCCTCATAATAGGTCTCCAATCATTAGGTCTGGGTGAAAAAGCCCCTGACTGCGTGCGACCTAAAACAACGCCGCCAGGGGAAGTTATGAGGCCAGTAGGAAGGGCCCAACTTGTGTCAGATTTTTTCTGACGCTCATGTTATGATTGGATGTTGTGCAGCCAGAATGATGCTTTTGTGCAAATTGTGAGAATAGATTTGCAGGTTTTGTGCACCTGTAAAACAATCTGTTTTACAAGAATTTTTCCCTGTTCTTGCAAAAATAATTCCCTGTTAATTTTGCTAGAGTGATCATCTTTGCCCAATAAAAATTGGGGTTTGAAGGTTAAATGGAAGCTATTTTTGTTCATTTTCCCTGTTATTTTCCCTGTTAACAGGGAAAATTGCGAGAGCAGGGAGCTTTCAACACTCAGCACAGCGCCATTTTCACCCAGTTTTCTGAATAAATTCAATGATACCAGTGGTTTGGACCATTTATCGGGACCGCTTTTGGGACCACTTGGTCAGTATTTGCCGTAAAGTGTCACGATTAGACTGCCAGGCGACTTGAAACTCGCCAGACTAGGAGTGACAATCACAGCATGGACCCCAAGATGCCAAAACTCCCCGCCTATGTCTTTAGACGCCAGAACGGCTCGTATCGCTATAAAAGAAACGTTCCTAAAAAGCTCAGACCCCTGATTGGAAAGGATACGCTCTACAGGCAGCTGGGGGAGAGCTACTCAGAGGCGATGACCGCCCTTCCCAAAGTGCACTTGGAAATAGAGCAGCTGTTTGCAGCAGAAGAGACGATGCCTACCAATGAACGAGCCCTGGCGTTTATCAGAGCAGCGCTGGGCGAGGAAGTTGCGGATATGGTCGTGGCTGGTCAAATCGTTGAATACAGCCAAGAGGACTATGCCCTGAATGAACTTGCAAAGACCATCAAGGGGAAACTGCCACAGGAGGTGGTGAGGCAAGTCTACAACGGCAAGCTACAGTCGCCCCCCATGACACTGGATACAGCCTTAAGTGACTATGCAGCCTATAAAGCCGGGGAAGGTGTGAGAGATAAAGATGCTGCCCTGCGTATCAAGAAGCTGCGCAAAGACCTTAAAAGCAGCCTGGGAGAGCATAAGCTGGAAAAGGGTAGCCTGGCAGAGATTACCAGAGCAGATGCCAATGCCTTTCGGGACCACTTACTGGAGCGGATGAAGCCCAACTCGGTGCTGAGGAATGTGGCCGTTGTAAAGGCAGCCGTGAACTACGTGATAACAGAGCATAGCCTTACCATCCCAAACGTGTTTAACGGGCTTAAGATAAAAGGGGCAGGGGCCAGCGTCGAGGACAGGCATCCGCTGACGGACGAGCATATCGCCATAGCAACTCCCTGCTACCAGGACGACCCGCTTGCCTGGGCACTCTTCATCACCTTGATAGATACAGGTGCAAGGCTGTCGGAGATTGTGGGGCTAGAAGTCCAAGACGTGGACCTGCAGGAGCGCGCAGTAACCATAAAGCCAAACAACATTAGAGGTCTCAAGACGAAGGGGTCACATAGAACACTCCCACTGAGCCACAGAGCAGCAGAGACACTGCAGGAGCACAGGAAAGGCAAAGAGGATGGGGAGCTATTTTCCCCAAGTACGCTCGCCCTCGTGGCAATGATGCTGCCTCTGCTATGCTCATGAAGCGCTTACGCAGGGCCATTACGGACAAGAAACTGACGATGCACTCCCTAAGACATCGCATGAAGGACAAGCTGAGGAACACAGGCTGCCCTGAGGCGGTATCGATGGCCATCCTGGGGCATGGGGCCAACACGGTGGCAGCCAACTACGGCTCGGGCTATGCCCTGGGGGTCATGCGGGAGCACATGGAAAAGGTGTGGGCATCTTAATATTTACAGGATATTTAAACAATGGAAACGGCCCGAGCGTTTAACCCCTTCCTGGTGGCAAAGAGCACTAAGCTGAAGAAACTTATCGAAGAAGTGCAAACACAAATCGATGGGTATGAGCACTATTATAAGACCCGTAAGCGAGCACGAAGGGCAGTGGACCAGCTTAGCTTCGAGCGTATGATTGAGGCAATCTTATGTGACCTGTGCCTGGTGTTCCTGGACCCTCGGTACAAGGCTGTGCACCTATCACTGAGCAACAAGGTCCTTAGAAAAGCTAGTCGATGCAAAAGCCCTGTCTTAGGAAAGACTCTGCCAGACCTGCTGCGCATCATGGAGTCCCCCGAGATGGACTTTGTGAGGCTCACAAAAGGGCGCACAACATTCAAAGTGATTGACCAGGGCCTGAACATGGCACCTGCAGGCGGTATCCAGTCCACGCTGACAGCGGGCCCGAAGCTAACCGCCCGCATTCACTCTTTTGCAATATCGCAAGACGACATTGCTTGGTCAGATGAGCGAGAAACAATTGAGCTACGCGCACCGAAGACACCTAGAACTGAAATCGCTGAGACGCTTGAGTATGAAGATAATGATAATAGCGTTCACTTGCGCCAGCAGATGCGGGCTATCAATCAATGGGTGGCAGCTGCAGACATCGATTACGCGCTCGTTGAGGTCAATTCCAATGACCGCTACCTTAGGCGTATCTTTAATAATGCTTCCTTTGAACAGGGCGGCAGGCTTTATGGCGGCTTTTGGCAATTCCTTAAAGCTGAGGAGCGTGCCGAGTCTCTGCGTATTAACAGGGATGCTGTTGTTGAATGTGACTATGGTCAGATGAGTATTTTACTGCTCTATGCAGAAGCAGGAGCACAAGACCAACTTCCAGAGGGGGACCTGTACGACCTGAGTGATTATGGAATCCCTGAAGACTGCCGTGCTGGGATTAAGAAAGTCATGCAGGCTATCATTAACAGTCCTAACGTCCCTAAGAGGATGCCTAAGGGGGCACGTCAGCACTTTCCCTCAAAAATTTCCCTCAAGAATGTCGTGAGAGCCATCCAGAAGAGGCACTTTAGGATATTCCCACTGATGACATGCAATATGGGAATGCAGCTCTTTCGCAAAGAGTCAGATATTCTGGTAGACGTTCTACTGAAGTTAAAGGCACAGAGTGTTGTTGCTCTGCCAATCCATGATGCTGTTCTAGTTGCTGATGAGGATAAAGACACAGCAGTCAGGGTAATGAAAGAGGTCTTCAAGAAGCATACTGGGATAACCCCTGAGGTAACCAACTAGGGATACCTAAAGGGAAGGGTATGTATGTTGTAGTAATAATAATAACAACTAGAACAAAGCCCCCCTAAGGGGACCCCTCTTTCCTCTTCATATAGGGGACCCGTAAGAGAACCTTAGGGGAGGTGGCAACATGGAATGTCACCACTCCCAGAAGAGTATTAGATTAAAGAGTGCTGCAGCATGCACTCCCCCCAATGGGGCTCCCCACTAGCTGTCCATATAGGGGGCCCGTAAGGGACACTGTCTGTAGAAATTATCGCCTGACTACTTGTCTACTTGGCCAGTTCTAATCCCCCGGAAAACCGAGAAACCTCGGGCATCTATAATGGTAACAACCTCATCAAGGAGACCATTATGATGACTACTTTTATGCTGCTCGCACTCGTGGGCGGTGCGCTTCGTGTTGCCCTGAACTGGGTGCTGAGGCGCTACTTTGGGCTGAGCTTGAGCTTTCCGCAAGGCCTGGCGGGAGTGCTCCTGCTGCTTGCGGTGCTGCCAGAGTTTATCAGCCCCTTTAGCTTGCAACTGCCCTTTGGGCTAATGCTGGGCCTGTTCCTGCCGGACCTGTTATTCCGGAGGGCCTGGTGATGAGCGTAACACTCAAGGACCTACGCCCTGGGTGCATCGTCCTGATAGCAGGGTTCGATAACATCCCAGGCCACCAGTTCCAAGTTGAGGAGGTCTTCGAGGACCTTGTCACCGGCACTGCCCTCACAGGACCCTTCGCCGGTGAATATGGCGAGCCAGACATAGAATTGGTTCTGCGGGTCCTTCTAGCAGATGGCACCAAAGGGGCTCAGGGAACTGCTTAAACCCTGACCCCCATTGTTCTCAATCACAAAATCACAATCACACTGACAAAGCGGGGCTATTGCCCTGGCAGGAGACGTCATGTCGATACACATTAAGTACGCCTACAGGAGGCACAACACCTGGACCTACCGAAGAACCTACCCCCAGCACCTGAGAGGCATATTGGGCTCCTCTCTAAAACAATCCCTGAAGACCAGTGATGCCAAGCTCGCCAAAAAGCGGGTGTCAGAGCTCAACACTAAATTCACAGAAATAGTACAGGAGGCAGAGAGCTATGTTGCTCAGAATGATACCTATAGTAAGAGCAGGCAGATTGGTGTTGCTGTGCCTAGATATAATCGAGCCCAGCTTCTGGGCCAGCACCCAGTTACTGAGTTGGCTTCCAGCTATCTAACGGAAGCTTCACATCGCTTACGTCCTGGTAGCTACAAGTCCGTTCGCTTCGCTTTAGAATTGCTGGTCTCTCATGCGGGAGAGACCCAAGTGCGTGACCTTAACTTGGCTCTGGGCCGAGAGGTTTTAGGGCATATCTTAAGGCTTTCCCCAAATGTCAGGAAGTACTCTGACGCTAAGGGAGCCAGTTTGGCAGAGCTGGTGGCACTATCAGAAGAGAATGAGGCGACGACTCTGAAGCCACAAACTCAAGCTCGTATCTGGGGTCAGATGCAGAACTTCCTTGACTGGTGCGTAAAGTCTAGAGAACTGCAGGCCAACCCTTGGGAGGGTCTCGTAGTGACGGACAAGCCAGAGTTCAGCCCGCATGGTATCTTGAAAGATGAACAGGTTGTCTTGCTGCTCAACAGGAAGGATTGCATTCTACACAACCTGCTATTGTTTTGTCTGCTAACAGGGATGCGCTCTGGGGAAGCCTGTGGCCTTTTAACTGAAGATATCATTAGCAAGGGCAACCTCGGGCGGTTCGTCAGGGTAGCACCTAATGACATTAGGCAGCTAAAGTCCAAGGCTGCTCAGAGAGAGGTGCCTCTGCATAGCATCCTTGAGAGCTTGCTGGACACCTCCCTACCAACAACTGGCAGACTGTTTCCTGCTATGACAGTGGATAAGGTGGTGAAGCGTTATGCTTACCTGAGGCGGCAAATACCGGAGCTAAGGGGAACTGTGTTCCACTCTACCCGCAAGTGGTTCATCACCCAGTGTGAGCGTACAGGCACCCCTGAGCACTTCACGGCCTCCCTTGTGGGGCATCACTCTGCACGCTCAGCAAATAAGCTGACCTACGGGCTTTATTCCGCAGGCATCAGTGATGCGCAAAAGCGAGACATCATTGACCAGGTAAAGATGCCTCAGGGGGAAGGCCATGAGCCAAACAGTAAAAGCTGACCCCTCTCTTATCCCTGACATCGAAGCCTTTGAGGAGCGAGTAGCCATTATGGTGCACGCGGGCGGCATTCCAACCGACCAAGCTAAGGACCTTGCAGCGCAAGCCCAAGGTTTCCGCAGTCAGGCTCATTACTGGGCGTGGCTGAGGACTTACGTCGAAAGGAAGAAGTTGGGGTAGGGCCCAACCCCACAATCAAGCCAGCCTCCCAGAGCGGGGGGCTGGGCATGCTTTTCTATTTTTTTGCAAAGAGGGTTTGGGAAGGTGCAGTATGGCAGGCATTTGCAAATATATACACCAACGCAAGTCAAACTAATGCTACTTCCAAGCGGTTTTTATGTTTTCTCCAATCTGGCAACTTTTGACTCAATAAGCTCCAGAATTCGGTTCCATGATGGGGAAACTTAACATGACAAAGTTCATGGACAATGACGTAGTCAATACATTCCAGAGGAGCCCGCACAAGGTCTGTATTTAATGTAAGCTTACCGTCTTTTGACATACCGCCCCAGCGTTTTTTGAAAGACTTAATAATGAGTTTGGGTCGCCTAATCTGTGGAAAATTTTTCAAGCACAGGTCTAGTCGTTTTTCAAAGATGATATGCGCTCGCTCCTTGTACCAAGACGACATCACGCGCTCCGCTTGGCTTGGTAGCCCTTCGGTACAAGTAGCCCAGAAGTAACGTCCCTTGAGCTTTACCTGCTGAGGCGCGCCAACTTGAATCTTAAGCCGATACTGACGACCAAGAAAAAGATGTGTTTCACCACTTACAAATTGGCGTGGTGGAGTACGAGGCTTAAATTGGTTGAAGTATACCAGTTGCTTCTTTACCCATCTTGCTCGTTTCTTTACACGCTGACGGACAGTTTCCAGTGAGGTCTGAGTGGGTGCAACGGCGACAACGGAACAATCTGGCAAAACGGAAATAGCTAGCGTCTTGCGTTCTGAAAATTGAACAGACACATCAAAACTGAAAGTCCCATATTCGACTTTAACAGTACTCATCAAGCGACCATCCGGCGCTGTGCAATTGTCATGATGTTATCCTGAATCTCATCCATTTGTGCTGTTGTCAGCTCAAGGCCGTTCTCACCTATTAGTATATCGTACATAAAATCATCAATCTCACCGCGTATTAGGTTGAGATTGTCAGGTCGCTGGAACAAATCAACGACATGGTTCTCTTTGAAGGCGAGACTTATGTCTTTTGCAAATTCAATGAGCAATTCTGAAGATGCCTCCAGCGCAACTAATGGACTTGTCAAAAGATATCCGTGGAACGCAGCTGCGTGGGGGTCATCATTCAGGTCATCCGGAACGACTGACGCACCTTCGCTTAGCATATCTTCATGTGCGTCTCGGACACGTTTAAAGTACTCGGCTTCCGCATATCGGCCTTCGATAAAATCCATAATAATTTTATCCAACATTTCTGAAAGTCTTTGGTAGAGGGCTGGATTTTCGTCCATGCGCTCAGAAATAGTGCGCTTCATAGAGCTCGATATAAAGTCAGCCTTTGCCCTATCAGTGGACAGCTCAGATAGAGTAGTTTCAACGGTTTCCATATTGAATATGTTTATAGGTGGAACCACCTGCTCAATCTCAGTCGCGCCAATATGCTCGTTCAACACTTTCTCAATACGCTTTTCGTAATCACGAAAGTCGATTTCTTCGGCATATCTGCGCTTCACTGCGGTACGAAGATTGGTGAAGCGCCTAAGGTCACGCTTGTAGCGATTGATGGTTTTTTCAGGGGTATAGTCATAAAATGTTGCTGAACCCAGCGCGGTCGCAAGCACTTTTGAAAAGGCGGTAAGGCAAACGTAAAACTCATCCCGGACCTCTTCGTCGGCGAGGAAAACTTCATACGCCTCTTCATTTGCACTGCCACTCAGAGGAGCAAACACATCAAGCAGTTGGCTGTGTCTCTGTGGGAGTTCCTCCAGAACATCACCGATACTACGTATAGCGCCTTCCAGGTCTGACTCTTCATATCCAGCCAGAGCATCATAGGTGCTGAGTGCCCTATCAAGCTTATCGAGAACACCCTCGTAATCGACTATATAACCCGCTTCCTTTTCTGTAGTGTACCCCTCATCATCAGTGTCTAGAACGCGGTTCACCCTAGCGATGGCTTGAAGTAGGTTGGCGGGTTCATCAAACTTTTTCGTAAGATAGAGTACAGCATTTCGCGGCGCATCAAATCCTGTAAGAAGCTTGCTTACAACAATAATGATTTCCGGTTCATCGCTATATTTGAATTGACTGATAAGGCCTTCATTGTATTTTTCATCATCACCCCATTTGGTCATCATTCCATCCCAGAAGGCTACAACCTCACTCGCGGGTTTCTTTTCTTCCACTGTCTCGTGGCCTTCACGTGTATCTGGTGCGGAAATTAGAATTTCGCTCGTTACCTCGCCAATAAAGTCCAGCTCCTTCTTGTATTTAACGGCGGCGGCTTTGCTCGGGACAACAAGCTGAGCTTTCAAACCAGTGCCTTGATAATTCGCTCGGTAATGTCCGGAGATATCAAAAGCACGGCAGGCGATGATTTTATCAAGGCCACTAAGCACATTGGCACGCGCATACTTTTTCTTGAAATCAGCTTTCTGTGCTTCAGTTTTGCCAACTGTTAGACGGTCGAACCATGTATCAAGCTGTGATGCATTCATCTCAGGCTTCACAAGGCGCCCTTCATAAATGAGTGGCACAACGGCCCCGTCTTCTACGGCATCACGCATTGTATAGGTATCAATAAGAGGGCCGAACTCAGCCATTGTATTGCGGTCATCTTTGGCTAAGGGGGTGCCGGTGAATGCGATGAAATTGGCGTTTGGAAATACTCGGCGCATTTGTGCGTTGTAACGGCCATACTGGCTGCGATGACCTTCATCAACGAGCGCCCAAACATCTGCTGATTCATCTCGAACACGTTCGCGACCTACAGCCTCAAATTTATTGATAATAGTCGTAATGACAGAAGCGCCACTGTTCCTGATAAGTTCAGCTAGGCCTCGGCCAGTTGTCGCGCGCTTCGGCTCCATACCAGTGTTTTTGAAAGTGCCCTTGATTTGCTTATCCAAGTCGATACGGTCCGTTACCAGCACAATACGTGCATCTGGAATGGCTGGGCTCGCAAGCAAAGCCCGCGCAAGCATCACCATTGTAAGCGATTTTCCAGACCCCTGTGTATGCCAAATTACCCCGCCACGTTTGTCTTCTTTGGAGTTGACTCTGGCCAAGGTCTTGCGAACCGCGTCAAATTGCTGAAAGCGGGCGATAACCTTGTTTGGCCCATCAAACAGGATGAATTCACGGGTAAGTTTCAACAGCCTGTCTGGTCGACACAGTCCAACCAATGCCCAGTCCTGGTTTGTAATCAATCGCCCCTCCT
This sequence comes from Rhodobacteraceae bacterium IMCC1335, assembly GCA_039640495.1. Lineage (NCBI taxonomy): Bacteria > Pseudomonadati > Pseudomonadota > Alphaproteobacteria > Rhodobacterales > Paracoccaceae > Rhodobacteraceae bacterium IMCC1335. The sequence continues at coordinate 2,958,002 of CP046864.1, read as the reverse complement.
CAGCATGCTCCATGAATCTCTCAGAAGTGGCAAACTCATCACTAAAAATGGAGGCACGGACCTCGGCGCTAAGCGGCGTATCTATCAGCGCACGAAGAGTACGCTCACTGATTTCATTCTCTCGCCAGGTATTCCAAAGTTTTGCGGGTGTACCGGTTGTGCCATAGCGGTTCTCATTCTTGTTCAGACTGAGGAGGACCTGCGCATAAATAAAGAGGTGGGGGATATAGTCAGGCTTTTGATTACGAATTGTCTGACTGATGCCTTCAGTCACCTCAGTCGCTGCTTTTTTGTTCTCGATTACTGCCATTGGTATTCCGTTCACAAACAGAACGATATCCGGGCGTCTTGTATCGGTACTTTTACTTTGCTCCACCGCAAACTCCGGTACCATATGATAGCTGTTGTTCTCAGGGTTTTCAAAGTCAATGAATTTTGCATTTATGCTCCGATTCACTCCATCGACTTTCTGCTCTATGCTCTGAGGTAGGCATAGTAAGTCCCATTTTTCTTCAGCCTGTTTCCCATAGGTGGCGGGGGGAAGCGCCTTGAGCCTGCGTAACATGTCGTCGATGTTGGTGTCGCTAATGGAAAAGGTACTGCCGCCCCAGCTCAGCTTTTGACGTTGCAGAAAATCACGCGTGATATCTTCAAGAATGACAGCGCCGAAGCGATTACGGCGCGCATTATTGGCGTCAGCTGTGGTCAAGGGCTGCCAGCCTATCTTGGCCAGTAGAATCATTGCGGGTAGTTGGCTTGTGGCTATTTCATCTGTTCGGAATGGTGGTGTATTCATGATGTTCCTCCCACCCTTAACCTGCCGGTCAACAATTGCTGCATAAGTCCACGTTTCAGCTTTTTTATGAGTGCGAGTTGCAAACTTAAAGCGTCTATCTCTAGAGCGTGTTCCCTTGAGATTTTGGCCACTAACGTTTGCTTTTCCCGTGACAAGATTGGGATTTTTACAAGATGTATTGAGTCTAGATTTAATCCGAACCTAGTTACTCCGTTACAAAGTCTAGAAAACTGGTTCCTGACCGATGTGCTTTTAAACGCGACACCAAGGTAGATACCATCAATCTCTTTTGGCCTTGCTATCCCGAGATGATAACCACAAACTAAACTGCTGATATTTTCAGAAACCACCGCTGAAATTGCGATTTCCTCAGGAGTTTCCGAGTCCTTTGTAAACAACACATCACCAGACTGGAGTGCAAATCTTGCAATCTCAGCCTTTGATGCCGTCGACTTCATAAAGTCCAAATCTGAAGTAATGAAGTCATTGTAAAACACATCGGTGTAGTTACAGAGCATCGTAGGTTGTTGGCCAGCATATGTTTTCTTGTCGACATTACTGAACCGAACAGTGGCTACTTCCGTCAGTGGTCGGGTTTCATCGGCTGATTCAATCGCCCGTTGGCATACACCTTTGTAGCTTCGCTCCTTGGACATAATTTCTTGCGAAATCGTGCTAATTCCAGAATCACAATCAGAGAGAATTTCAACTATCTTTTCCTGCTCAGAGTTGGTAGGTAGCCAGAGAGCAATCTGCGCTAATTCCTTAGAGTAAATATGGACAACTGAATTTCCTGTTGCCAGCCGATATTTTTGGCGATTAGATTCCCAACTATTTAGAGCGTGCGCTAAAAAGATTGCGTTTTGACCATGTCCTCGTAGTACGATAGCATCGCCGCCCACGTAGGCTTCTTGCTCACCAACAAATGCTGCTGCTTTGCCAATTTCTTTGGCGGTTTCTCCAGATGTAGGGAAGATGATATCACCTTTTTCCAACCTGAGTGCTGATTTTGCACCTTCTTTTGATACCATCGATACTGGATTTCGAATTACTTCCCCATACTGGGTATAAACTTCAGCATAGCGAATGCATGGTAAACCATCCTCGAGAACAATCTCTGACTTTGCTATACCGCTCCCACGGATGAAATTTCCCATCATACCCAATTTAATCATGTTTCTGTTCAAACCCCCAACTCCTTAAAGTGCTGACGAAGACGGGCGCGGGTCTGAGTGAGCTCTTCATCAAGCCGTTCAATTTCGGCCTGGACAGCGGCTAGGTCGATTTGCTCTTCTTCTTCGAATGTGTCGACATAGCGTGGGATGTTCAGGTTGAACCCATTTTCAACAACTTCATCCAGCATGGCCAGGTGGGCGAATTTATCTACGTCTTGGCGGGCCTCAACCGTCCTGATAATCTTATCGATATGGGCTTCTGTAAGATTGTTCTGATTGCGGCCAGCCTCGAATTCCTTACTCGCGTCGATAAACAGGATGTCCTTGCGGTCTTCAAATTCACCGCCAGCTTCCCGTCTAAAATCAAACAACAGTACAGCGACAGGTATTGCAGCTGTTGAAAATAGCTTTTCAGGAAGGCCTATTACGGTATCGAGCAGATTGTCTTTCAGTACTGCCTCACGAATGCGCCCTTCAGCGGCGCCTCGGAACAGGACGCCATGCGGCACGACCACACCGCAACGCCCTGTTTGGCGCATTGTGGTGGCCAGCATATGAAGAATGAACGCCCAATCTCCCTTTGATTTTGGCGGCACACCCCGCGTAAAACGGTAGAAGCTATCAGAGGCCGCATTTTCAGCCCCCCACTTGTCTAGGCTAAAGGGGGGATTGGCGACAACACGGTCAAACCGTTTTAGTTTCCCATTCTCCAACAATTTCGGGTCATTCAGGGTATCGCCCCATTCCAGAATTGCGTTGTCTTCGCCATGGAGGAACATATTCATCTTTGCTAGTGCTAGGGTGCTGCCATTCTTTTCCTGGCCATAAATCCTATAGTCTCCTCCCGGTATCAGCCGGGCAGCATCCAAAGCCAGTGAACCAGACCCACAGGTTGGGTCGCAAATCAGGTTGCCGGGCTCAGGCTCGACGAGACGCGCTACTAAATTGCGAACGGGTGCAGGCGTGTAAAACTCTCCCGCCTTTTTCCCAGCATCGCTGCCGAAACGTTCAATCATGTACATATAAGCTTCGCCAACCACGTCCTCTTCAATCCGTGATGGCCTTAGGTCGAGCTTGTTAAAATCTTCAAGCAGGGTTTGTAAAAGGCGGTTCCTGTCTTTTGTGGCACCAAGCTGATTTGAATTGAAACTGATGTTCTGGAAAACACCATCAAGCTTTGGCCTGTTGGCGGCCTCTATTGCGTCAATGGCTATATCAATGCGTTCACCAACATTTTCTGCTTTCCGAGCTGCATGCATCGAAGCAAATGAAGACTCATTTGGAATTTTGAATTTTAAACGCTGCATGGCGCGGGCAACTCGCTCTTCATTGCCATTGTATTCCTGCATCAAGTTTTCATGCTGGTCGCGCCAGACATCAGAGATGTATTTAAGAAAGAGCATGATGAGGATGTAATCCTTATAGATTCCACCATCGATGACGCCGCGGAATGTATCGGCTGCGCGCCATAAGATATCGTTGACTTCTTTTTGAGTAAGTTTGGTTGGGTTTTTTTCTGGCTGTGCCATAGTTCTTTTGTCCTTTAAGTCGAAAAAATTTGTCCGCGTAGTATTTTGCTAGCGGCGTCAAAATATTGGTTGGCGAGTTTTCTGCCAGCTTCTATTTCACGTTGCATATCTACGATGTTTGATTGCGTTTCACGGTCCGGAATTGGCACTTCGATTTCAGCCAACTGCCGCAGGGAAATAGATTGGATGACGTGTGTTTGCTGGATAATGCGTCCAAAATTCATGTTGTTCAGCAGCCAGGCAATATAACTTGGATGCACTTGAGATTGCGGGCGCAAAATGATGAAGCCATTCGTTGCAATCGTGTTTTCTGGCTTTAAAGGCAAATTAATGGCTTCAAGCCGTGGGCCACGCGCCTTGAACAACACATCACCGTAATTGAGCAGCTTTCGTTTGGTGGCGAGAACCTTGTCGGTGGATTGCAAGTCATTTAGCCTGATACTGTTTCTATCAACATCACGCAGCTGGATTACTGACAGATTGCCTGCCTCGGCAAAGTCCTTGCTTCCAAGCGGAAATCCAGAGAACAACTCACATACTTCATTCAACGCAATTTTCTGCATTTTACTTACTTTCTCCTTAGCGCTTCTGGCGCTTTGAGGTTTGGCGACCTTTAGTGTTTTTCCTGTAGTGTCTACCCCTTTTCCCATCATCAAGGTGCATCACCGTGACCATGCTGGGGCTAAAATTGTCGTTGGAAACCAGCACGGCCTTACTGCAAATCTGCTCAACTTGTGATGGAGCAAGTAGCCCCTCTTCACGAAGTTGCCTGGCGCGGCGCTTGGTGACTGTGAAAGATATACAATTTCCACCTACATGAATTTCCTTGTCTGCAAAAGTTATAACCATCTTTGCAACAGACGGCTTTATGCCCCGCTGCTGCATCCTTTGCGAAGCGTGTGCTCCGATAAATATGTCAAATTTGGGTCCATCTTCTATTGGAAAAAGCCTTTATTTTCTGCCTACAATAAATTAAATAGGTGACCTGCCCTTAGATGTCAACAAAAAATGTGAAAAAAATTTTTATAGGCAGAAAATAAAAAAATATCAGCGATGCAATCGTGGTCACCTTGCAGCAAACTTTCAGGTAATTATCCATCCTTTAATTGACTGAGAAGCGATTAGTACCTTTTCTTACTTTTTGCCGTCGGCGTATAGTTTGCTAAATTGTTCATAAAGGCGTCTAAGTTAGACATTTTGTCCTAAGCAAGTTAATCTGCTTTTGCTGTCGCTCTTACCCCAAAGCAAACCATTCTGTTTAGGAATTAAATTCGCCAACCAGATTGCATTTTCAAAAATAACAAAGGTTACTTGAAGGTTTAATTGGATTAACGCCATCGAATTCAAACACCTGAAAGTAATTTTGGTCTAAAGAAACACCCGTGCATAAAGGGATATATTTCCGATGTTAATCACAGTAATAGTTTCATGACTGGATATAATCACAGGCCTGATTGCCAGTGTGGCTGGTGCGTAGGTGGAGGAGGAAACTACGGCCCTCGAACTAAACCAAAAGCTAGCCAATTAGATTACAATTACAAAACAATAATTGATGCGCGAGAAACCCTTCGAAAGCTGAACGTTTCAAGTTACTCATCTTGCTTCATTAATCCCAACGCCAAGTGCCCAGTCTGTGGTCAAGCAGTTTTCTTTTATTCAAACACACATGGTAGCCGCGTCTATTTTAATGAACTAGGACCGCCATGGGAAAAGCATGGTTGCACCGATAACTCAGGACATCGTACACATAAATTACTCCAAGAACCTCATGCACTGGAGCGACGCTCAAGAAATCAAATTCAGGATATTGCCCTTGCTGCCAAAATCGCTGGTAGTAATGTCGCAAGCAGAATTTTCAGTAACAGGACATCTAAGTGGAAGTTGTGTGTTGCACTAAGTGTAACAAGGGAACGTTCTAAAGTTTCAGTATTAGTTGAGACCTTGTCGGCTTCAATTACTGCAAAGACTAAGTTCTCAATCTACTGCAATGAGGACATCATCAATGAGGGAGATGTGGTCAGCAATAAGGGTCACCTATATTCATTTGTTCGCAGGGACACTTTGGACAGCATTTTGGCCGTGGAAGGTCAAGTATTTGGAGAAATTGACTTACCTAATTCAGACGCAGACAGAAAAGAATTACCGAACAGCTTGGCTGAAATGGAACCATCGGAAAATCGCCATTTTAATAGCAAGGCCATGTCGAGAAAGGCGATGGTAGGAAAGTATGCTCCAATTTTAAAATCCTTTTCACATAGAAGAATTGTGGGACCTAGAAATGTATCACACTACTTAAATGAAATTGGTCATAAAACTGCCTGCGGGGAACATTGGACACCGCGTTTAGCCTTCTTTTTGATAAAAATTCTTAATGCACCAATGGAAAGACAGCGAAAAGGCTCCCCGATTAAACCAGCAAAGAAAACAAAAGGACCTCTCAAAAAAATGCGTTCAAAAAGTCTCCGGTCCAAGAAAAGAAACGTAAAGCCCAGCCTTGACCATATAACTGAAAAACTCTCCAAACTTGGGACGGTCATTAGAATTAATAAGCAGGACACGAATGGTAAAGATAAGTAAATAAGCTAGTCGCTAAAATGTTATGGAAATATAGGGGTGGACCGCTTTTGGGACCACTTTTCAAAAATGGCACTTCACTAAATCATTGATAATAAACAACCTTATTAAAGTTCGGTCGCATCCCCGGTGCGCCACTAACCCCCTTACTTTTATAGATCTATCACTTATCCAAGCTATACCGCTGAATTGCTTGTACCTTTTGGGATGGCTGTTCATCGTGAGCAACTTACAGAGCTCTCCACACGCCCAAAACACCCCTCAAACAGCCAAAGATCTCTGGCAAAACGCAGCGCATGGAGTTGGGGGAGTTATGGTTAAATGAGGCTTGGAGCTTTAAGCAGCTGTGCCACACTAAGGTCAGGCGCATGCTGCCCTTTGAGAAGCATTTCAACTTGATCAGGTTTTAGGATAGCGAGCGGTAGATTGCGCGTAATGGTTTCAACACTTGTCTTTTCTTGCATTGCAAGTTCCTGAACGGATCCTACTTTGCCTTTTGAAAGCGATTGATACCATTTCCAGCTTTTTGCAACACATAGGATCAATTCTTGGTTTGGAGTGTTCTGAGGAATATCACTTAAAATAACCTTGTTTCTTTTTCCAACACTGCGCGGCTTTATTGGATAGGAAAAACAGGCGGGCTCTGTAAGTTCTAAGCGCTCCGCGATGGACTTTGACAGCGTCACTTCAAGCCTGTCCTTATACAAAACCACAGTTTCCGTAAGCTCTCGAAGAGACAGCTGCATAACCTCCTGCCGTTTTTGCAAAAACATATCCGCTGATAAGTTTGATTGCTCGGCCTTTAAATCGGCCAAAAGCTTTTGCAGCGCTAGCGATGTAACATGTTCAGCTTCCTGAGCGGGCAGGGAGGTTAACTCCCCATAGGGAGGCTCCCGCCTTGTTCTATTAACGGTATAATGGCGATAGTAATTCTTTTGATTGGCTTTGGTGGGCTTGTGAACCGTTGTGGGCGCTAGCCTATGCCCGCTAGAAGAAAAGATCTTTCCAACCAGTGGGTATTGCACTTTGCGCCGGGCAGATATTCCTTTCGGGCGGGCTGCATTTTCTGCAAGCTTGTGTTGCACTTCATCCCACAAGCTTTGGGAAAGAATAGCCTCATGCTGTCCATCATAAATCTTACCATGATGGCGGACCTGTCCGATATAAATCGGGTTGGACAATATTTGATAAAGATGCCCCGTCGTAAAATACTTGCCGCCAGAGATTTTACCATTTCGATGTTCGCGCGGCGGGGTTCGAATATTCAATTCCTGCAAATAGGTTTTTACCTTACTTGCCGAGCCGAGCTTTAAATAGGACTCAAAGATTTGGGTAACAACTTGCGCATATATCTCATCAATCAAAAGCTCTCGGTTTCCAAGCCTATAGCCCACAGGCACCTTGCCGCCCATAAACATGCCCTTGGCTTTAGAGGCAGCAAACTTATCGCGAATACGCTCTCCGGTTATTTCCCGCTCGTACTGGGCAAAGGATAAAAGAACATTAAGCGTTAAGCGCCCCATAGAGGTGGTGGTATTAAACTGCTGGGTAACAGAGACAAAAGTGACTTTATGCGTATCAAAGATCTCAACCAGCTTGGCAAAGTCGGTTAAGGAGCGGGTGAGGCGATCTATCTTGTAAACCACAATGATTTGAACGCGGCCCTGTCGAACATCTTCAAGCAATTGCTGAACAGCTGGTCGCTCAAGCGTGCCGCCCGACCAGCCTCCATCATCATAGGGGGTATCATCCATGATCCACCCCTCATGCTTTTGCGAGGCGATAAAAGCTTCGCAAGCCTCGCGCTGCGCATCCAAAGAATTAAAGCTCTGCTCTAATCCCTCATCGGTACTCTTGCGCGTATAGATGGCGCAGCGCATTAGGGTTTAAGCCCAAAGAACTTGGGACCTGATCTGCGCGAGCCGGTAATGAGAGTGGCAATCTCGGAGAGGGATCCATAACAGCTCCCATTCCACTCAAAGCCATTATCGCGAACCAGCACAGTATATGTCTGCCCACGATAGCTTCGCACAAGCTCTGTGCCGGGCGAGAGGGCTGTCTGGGGCGCCAACGCCCCATTTGCCTGCCTCGTGACGCTTCAGGCGGCTTATCAGCTTTGCATGGGCGTTATTGCAGGCCTGAATGTTTCCTCGCCGTTCAAGCTGCACTTGCAGGCAAGTTCTAAGAACCTTAGCGCCGGCTTTTTCGGGTTCCCGGCATTTGAACACCCGCCGCCATTCACCAATGAGTTCTTTGCGGGAAGCTTTAGCTAAATCGGGTAAGGCCATTCTCTTCTCCTGTGTAGACAAATCGCATGTCCACACAGGCTTGCGGTGCTCCAGAAGTGAAGTCCTTTTTAGCTAATGCGCCAAACAGCTCTGCCAGAGCCTTTTCCCATCTCTTTAAGCGCCATGGTAAAGCTATCGACAAGATCATCATGGGCGCCGTATGGAAAGCCGCGCAACTCACTTAGGAATAACTCAATGCCGCTTACGCCCTTTGCAAGAAAGACCTGACCTGTATTTATCTTATGCTGAATATTCTCAAAGCGTTGTTCTTTGGACAGCCCGCCATGCTGACCCTCAACCACCTGGAAACGCCCATTGCTTGCTGACCTTGTCTAGCTCCTTATTTTCGCCCGGCCATTTTTGTTTTTGACCAAGTTGCAGTTAGCCTGCATAGCCAAACAATCGCGGTAGCCAGAGAACGAGCTCTGGAAATAAAACCAATCCCAAAAGCGCAATCATAAGAGCTACAAGGAATGGCCAAATTTCATGGATGATTTCGGATAATTTAATACGTGTTACTGCATTTAGTACAAACAGTAACATACCGTAAGGCGGAGTAATTAACCCAATCATGCAGTTTACTATTGCAACGACCCCGAAGTGTACGAGGTCGATACCTAACTCGCGACAGGTTGGTAAAAAAAGTGGAATGATAACCAAAATGATTGTGGTTGCATCTAAAACACATCCCAGAAGCAGAAGCAGCAAGTTAACACCGAGAAGAAACAGAAGCGGGTTGATATCAAGTCCAACCAAACGTTGTGCGAGTAAGCTTGGAATGTTTTCTGAGGCGACAACGTAGTTTAGGATGAGCGCACCACCTATTACTAGTCCGACCGCCGCTGAAGAACGAGCACTTTCAACAAGGATGTTATAAAGCGTGCTGAAGTTAAGTGCGCGGTAAAAGAATGCTGCAAGCATCAATGCATAAAATGCTGCCACAGCAGCAGCCTCTGTAGGTGTCGTTACACCTCCATAAATTCCATAGAGCAGGATGGCTGGCATTAACAGTGCGGGAAATGCGTTTGCAGTGCGTAAAGGCAATTGTGACAGTGGAACCGGCTCTTCAAGTGCAAACCTGCGACGGTGGGACAAGTAGGTATTCATACCCATCAGCACAGAGCCCATCAAAAGGCCAGGAATGATACCACCTAGAAATAGGTATCCAATAGAAGTGTTGGATACTAAGGCATAAAGAACCATCGGTATAGACGGTGGGATAATGGGGCCAATCGTAGCTGAGGCGGCGGTGATGGCGGCCGCATAACCACGCGTGTAATGCCCACTTTTAGTCATCATCTGAATGATGATTTTTCCTATCCCGGCGGCATCAGCGACAGCAGATCCCGACATGCCCGAAAAAATCAATGATGCCACAATATTTACATGTCCTAGTCCCCCACGAAACCGCCCTACGAGAGCAACGCAAAAACTTAAAAGCCGATCGCTGATAGTCCCGGCGTTCATAATATTCGCGGCGACAATAAATAATGGTACCGCGAGCAGAATGAAACTTTGATACAGTCCGTCCATCAAGACTTTGCCCGCAATTCCTATCCCCTGACCCGCTGCAAATAAATAGGCTATGGATGCAACCAAAATGGCATAAGCAATTGGTGCACCGATACCAGCAAGGAAAAACAGCGTGCCCAGACAGATAAGGAATTCGATACTCATTTTGTTCTGTCTTCCAAGCTTTCATAGATTGGTTCTTCGAGCCCGTAACGGATTGCGCGATAGACGACGACCACATAACGAATAGACACAGCGATTAGAAAAAAGATGTATATGGAATAGATATCTCTCATTCGAACCCAGTCGCCAAACAGGTTGGACAATGTTGCAGTCTTCTTTAGCCGCAAAATATGAAATTTGGACCATGTTGGTTCTAACGAAAGGATCAATGCAGTACAAATAGCGGTACCAATTATAATTAAGAAACAGCGTTGCATCCTTGGCCCTGCAACCTGAAATAGAATGTCAAAAGTGACATGATCTTGTTCGCGGACAACAAAGGCATTTCCCCAGAAAACCAGCCAAACCCACAACAGCAAACAAAATTCCAGTGTCCAACCGTAAAGTGAAGGATCAAGAAAAGGAAACCGCTGGGGTAGCCATTCCAAACGTGCAGAATAGCGCACGACGATCTGTAAAATGAAAGTAGCAAACATCGCAGCCATCATTGCTGCAGCAATGGCTTGCGCCAAGTGATCTAAGTAGGTCTGCAGTTTTTTCATGTAGGCACTCCGAAAATAGACAAAATCTATTTTACTAACAGGGGGACGGGATAAACCCGTCCCCCTTTCGACTGTTGCGTTTGAAGCTAGTTTCCGAGTGCATTAATCTTTTCGAGTACCCCGTCTGGCCAGCTTGCAGCAAGTTCAGAGCCTGCATATTGTGCTTGAACGTGATCACGAAACGCTTTTAGATCAGGTTCGTAAACTGCCAGTCCTTGTTCGGTCAGAAATGATACCAGGGTTGCTTCTTTTTCTAACTGTGCCTGACGCCCGCTTTCCGCTGCTGCTTCTGCAGCAGCCTTAACAGTAGCTTGTTGGTCAGCAGTCAATCCATCCCAGACAGATTTTGAAAAAGCAACATAGTTTAGATCAACTAGGTGCGATGTTAAAGCAATCTGCTTGGTCACTTCATAAAACTTAGCGTCCACGACTGTGGGCAGCGGATTATCTTGCCCATCTACCGAACCTGTTTGAAGTGCCGTGTAAACCTCAGTAAATGCCATTGGAGTTGGGTTGGCTCCCAGCGCCTTTCCCAGAAACTGCCAGGCGTCAGTACCAGGCATCCGCAAGTTAACGCCCGCTAAATCTGCTGGTGTCCGTACTGTCAACTCGTCTTTTGTTTGACGCAAATTCACGTGGCGTTGTCCAAGGTACATAACTGCCAACAGTTTTACGCCAAGCTCGTCTTCGACCTGTTGTTTGAATGGGTCCATAAGAGGATCATTGAACACAGCGACCTGATGGGCGGCATTTTGATGGACATAACCAGTGGCAAATATGGTGAACTCGGGGAAGAATTGACCAAGCTCTTGCGCAGAAGTAATCGACATCTCCAGATCACCGGACGAAATAGTTTCCAGTTCGGACCCTTGTGCGATTAGCGAGCCGTTATAATGAGGTTCGTAAGTAGCAAATTCGGCAACAGCTGGCGCGAAGACCTTTGCAAGCGCAATTGACCGTTGATCGGTTTCAGACGCGGGTGTTGACATACGCAAGGTTAGGTCGGCTGCAAAGGCCGGGACGGCTATTGCAGCGGCAGTAAGCGCCGATAGTGTGTATTTCGTAAATTTGGTAATCATTGCAATTCCTCCATATTAATGCGCGGACATATCCGCATTTTTATTCGCTGAAAAAATCATCCAACGAAATTCCTTTTACATCCCCAATGCACGTCGCTTGGCGCTGTAAATATGAGTTTGAAGGGCCGCCACGGCGCCCGGTGTATCGCAGGCCTTAAGCGCAGCTATAACTGCGAGATGTTCATCCAAAACCGACACTACAAGTTCTGGCAACATCCGAGTATCGCTATTTCGGATTAATCTGATTTTTATGGTATTGACGCGGTAAGTGTCTGAGATCAGAGCGTTCTCCATCCGGTCAACAATTAATTCGTGAAAATTCCAATCGATCTGTTGAGCGGTTTTCAGGATGTCAGAAGATACAGAAAAACTGGCTTCCTTACGTAACTTTTGATGTTGTTTTTCAAGGTTTGCGATTTCTTTTTTCGGAGCAGCCGTACAGAATTCTGCGATTGCCTCGCTCTCGATAATAGAACGCAATTGAAAGGCATCACGGACAAGCTTTACGTCGATTGAAAGGACTTGTAACCCTCTTTTTGAAACGGTTTTAATAAGACCATCCGCTTCCAGCCTAGGCACCATTTCACGGATGGCGCCAAGAGGCATTCCTGTCAGTTCGACAAGTTCACGCTGAGATACAATCTGGCCAGGTTGAATGTCGCGCGATAGCAATTTTTCTGTAAAATTTGAATAGGCATGGTCACGAAGGCGCAGGGTAGAGATTGGTGTCATGTTCTTGTCATTTGCTGGCCGAACCTTGCCTCAATGGACGCCTTAGCTTTTGGAGGCAAGGGCCGTAAGGGAGCTCGTAACTGACCCCAATCCAGATTACCCGTCATTGCCACCATTGCTTGTTTTAAAGCTGGAATGACCGGATGGGAAACAATTAGGTCCACGTCAGCGCAAAGGTCGAAATCCGCTACGTGAGATTCAAATAGTGTTCGAAGACGATTTGGGTAGAGGTTAGCCATGCCGCAGATGGAACCAGCGGCACCTAGGGCGGCTGCCTTGTGCAAAAGGCGCTCATCCCCAACCAAAACTGGAATTTTTTGGCTTTCTAAAGCCGCTCTAGTGTCATCCCATAGTCCTGCGGAATCCTTTAAAGCTATTACGCGATTATGAAATTCTTTTCGAAGTTTCAGGATCAGATTGAAAGATAACGGTACTTGAGTGATTTGAGGGATATGATAAAGTATGAACTGTGCTGAGGGGTCTGCTTTTTTGAATAATTGGGCATGCCAGTCAAACAATCCTTGGTCATCTAAATTCTTGAAATAATAAGGCGGTAATAGCAAAAACCTTTTGATACCAAGTGCCATTCCTTGCTGCACTTGCATTAGTACATCGTCAACCGCTGAAGCGCACAATCCTAGTGTTATCCGATCTGCCTCAATCCCACTGTCTAAAATAGCACAAATGGCTTCTTGCCGCTCATCAAAACCAATTGATGCGCCTTCCCCTGTTGTTCCGAACATCGTGACGCCGTCTGAACCGTTTTTAAGCACATGGTGCGCATGAATACAAAGCAGCGAAAGACTTATACGATTATCGCTATTGAAAGGTGTTAACAGTGCTGTTGAGATACCAAATTGGGTTATTGTTGCCTCCAAAAATAATAATATTAGAAAGTTAAAGTATCGGATTAAATTTAAAATTGCAAACTTATTAGCAATGTAACATGTTAGTGATATAAAATAGTTAATTGTTTAGCCGGAGATTTGAATGTAATGCCAGAGATCCTTTGCGGCGGGTTGATAGCTGTAGATTTGATATTCGAAATTGGTGACTTCCCTGCTAAGGGTACTAAAAACAGAGCACTGTCATCTAGAATGTTGATAGGCGGTGGAGCTTTGAATTCGGCTTCAACAATTGTAGGTCTTGGTGGGCAAGCAAGTCTTGCGGGTGTGATTGGAGACGACATACTTGGTAATTTTCTGAGAGACGAAATCTTGAGATGTGGGATCAATGACCGACTGGTGTACACAAAAATAGGGTCAGTAACATCGCGCTCGGCAAATCTGATTTCACCAGATGGTGAGAGAACTATCATTAACCATCGTGATGATGATCTGGCAAAAGCGGAAATTGAAATCCCAGCTGAATTTTTATTTGATGCTGCGTTAGTAGATACCCGTTTGCCTAAGGCAGCCTTGCAGATTGTGGAGGCCGCTAGACGCCGCGGAAAATCGGTAGTTGTCGATGCAGAGGCACCCGTCGCTGATGCCATGCCAGCACTAAAGAAAGCAAGTCACGTGGTATTTTCTCAGCAGGGACTGGCTGACTTTGCGGGCGAAGGTGGCGGCGCACTTGAAAGGGCGATCCGCCAACTTGGAGGTTGGTGTGCAGTCACCAGGGGCTCTCTACCTGTTCTCTGTCATGATGGTCAGAATCTATTTGAAGTGCCGGTTTTACCAGTCGCCGCGGTGAACACGCTTGGTGCGGGCGATGTTTGGCATGCAGCTTTTACACTATCGTTGGCAAATGGTCAGTCAGAGATTGAAGCGGTTCACTGGGCGAACGCTGCAGCATCCTTTACAGTTACTAGACCTTTTTACTGTGAAGTACTGCCGACTGCTGCTGATGTGTCTCAAATTTTAAAAGATAAAAAGGAAAAAATGGGGCATATAAAATGAATGCTGAACAGAATGCATCCCTTGCGCTGAACGGAATCAAGGTTCCATGCTCTATGGTGGGCAAGTTGACCGTTGCGGACAAGGAAGGTTATCTTGACCGGCAGTTGTCCGAAGAAGGTTACCTTCTTTTGCGCGATGTCCACGATCCTGATGAAGTTGCTGCTGCCCGAACTGAAGTTTTGCAACGTCTGGCCGAAGTTGGTGAGATAAATGATCCCTTTGATGATGGCATAGCGTCGGGTACTTCGTACCGTCGTAATTATTATCCTAAAAGAGAGGACTTGGGGCGCTTCTGGCGCTCGGTCAGTGAGGGCCCAGCAGTCCGCGCCGTAATAAATGGCCCGCGTATCACAAATGTGATGAGCAAGCTTTTCCAAGAACCTGCCACGCACTTCACATTCGCGTGGCTACGTACAATGATAAAAGGTCGCGCCAGCCCTTTGCACATTGATCATCCTTATATGAACCGTGGTTCGAAACGGCTGGTAACGTGTTGGACCCCATTTTCTAGCATATCTATGAGCAATGGGCCCCTTTATATACTTGAGGGATCTCATAATTGGAGTGATATTCGAGAACAATTTGAAGGCCATGATGTTGATTTAGATCCGTCTCGCCCCGGTCACATCGAAGAAAGTGCAGTTGCACTGGCAAAGCGTAAAAATAGCAGGATTTTAACATCCGAATTCGGGCTTGGAGATTGTCTGATCTTCGGCATGTTTACTGTACACGGTTCATTTGACAATAATTCCAAAACCGGCGCGGTCCGGGTTTCCTGTGACACTCGATTCCAACCTGCTTTGGATCCGATGGACGAAAGATTTGCTGGACTTAATCCTCCAGCACACAATGCGCTTGGCTACGCCTGCCTATCAGCGTCCTTACCATTGACCGAAACTGCTATAAAGCGCTAAGAGGTTATTGACATCGATGAAAGGCATTGTTCCAAGCTTAAATACTCCTTTCGATCTTAATGGCGCTCTCGATCTTATCTCACTTCGCCGGTTGGTAAATCACACGGTTGAATCTGGATGTGGTGGGATGTTGGGGCTTGCGGTTGCGGGAGAACACGCGACGCTAACTATGGAAGAAAAAACCAAATTTATTGAAGTCGTAACCGACACAAATGCTGGACGGATCCCTTTCATCGTAAGTGTAACTGCGCCTAAAGCCGAGGTCAGCCTTGCACTTGCAAAGATAGCCGCCAATTTCAATGCTGCTGGTGTTTGCGTGCAGTTGCCTGCTACATTCTCCCGCAAAGAAAACCTCGAATTTCTGCAGAGCCTAGCGCGACATTCAATGGGCTCATTGATGGTGCAAGACCTTGACTGGACAGGTGACGGCTTGTCGATCTCCGATATTCAATTTCTTTTTGAGAGGGTAGATCAATTTTCATGGATAAAGATCGAAACCCAAAATGCGGGACCTAAATATTCGGCCGTCCAGCGATCAACTAAGGGCGCTTTGAATGTCTGCGGAGGATGGGCCGTTACTCAGCTCATGGATGCCATGACCCGTGGAGTGAATGCTTTTATACCAACAGGGCTGGAGAGGGTTTATGTTACTATTTTGGAAGCATTTGGGAGGGGAGAGGTGAAAATTGCAGCCGAATTGTTCGAGCGTGTATTGCCAGTTCTTAACTATTCGAACCAACATGTCGATGTCAGCATTCGGTTTTTCAAAGAACTACGTAAGGCAGAAGGTCTGTTTGACACAAGCTTCTGTCGGAGCGTTACCAGTGATCTCGCAGAGAATGAAAAAGCTGAAAGTAGACAGGCGTTGGAAACTGCGTTGATGCTTATGAGAGATGTTATGAACATTGGGCCAGGTAAATCTTAGGGTCGAGATGTTCAAATAGGGGAATAGATTGTGGGCAAAATTCTAGGCGATGGTTTTTATACATATGTGCCCGCGCTTGATTGGGCGCGTTTACCACCAGAAGTTCATTTAGGTGATGTCGCGGGCATAGCGGTGGATGATAGGGACCGAGTCTATTTATTTAATCGAGGTGATACGCCGATTGTGGTGTTAAGTCAGGACGGCCAGTTACTAAACATCTGGGGGCAAGGAATATTTACCAACCCGCATGGCGCTTCTATTGGCCCAGATCAATGCATTTACCTAACAGATAACTTTGATCATACAGTTAGGAAATTCACACTTGATGGTAGACTTCTTTTAGAAATTGGGACTCCTAGCGTGAGCTCTGGATTTATGAGCGGCAAACCGTTTTGTAAATGTACCCATTCAGCGATTTCACCTTCGGGAGAAATTTATGTGTCAGATGGCTACCACAATGCCTGCATCCACAAGTTTGACCCAAAAGGCAGACTTTTAAAAAGCTGGGGGTCGCCTGGAACGGGCCCTGGTGAATTTAATCTTCCCCACAACATCTGCTGTGATGGTGACGGCTGGATTTATGTAGCTGATCGCGAGAATTCGCGCATTCAAATTTTTGACTCAGAAGGACGCTTTGAAACTCAGATAAACAATATGCATCGACCAAGTGGGCTAGCTATTACCCCCGGCGGTAGTCCGGATTGCATCGTGGGCGAACTTGCATCTTATTTGGATGTGAACCACGATTTCCCCAATATTGGACCATTTGTGAGTGTTTTGGATCAACAAAGCAATATACTCTCGCGATTAGACGCTGGGTGTGGAGCGGGTCTGTGCCCTGGTCAATTCCTTTCCCCACACAGCATCGCATACGATCGAAAGGGAGATCTTTATGTAGGTGATGTTGTAGACGCAGATTGGGCTTCTGTTATGCGGTATATTGAAAAACCAGACCAACCAAGAAGGTTTCAAAAATTTGTTAGAATTAATAATTAATTAAATTGTATGAGATTGAGAACTCAACCCAATGAAATAAATTTTATTCCATTAGAGCCCCTGTTTTTATCGCTAAATTAATATCAGAAATACATATGTTAGGAATTGCATAAAAGGATGTGGTTCATCGGCTTTCTCTGACGTTGTTTCAATCGGCATCGACTTAGTGGACATGTCTGAACGTATTGCCATTTGCATATTTCAAATGACCTTCGCCGTGAAAACTTCCGTTTTTCTACTCGCCTTTATAAGAAAGCTTTTTTGAATACTTCACCCAGTAAAGACGGCCAAAGAGACGCCGGTATAAATTTTTCATATTGTAATGCTCAACCTGCTATGCCCAATTTTTGCGGGCATATCGTTATGAAAATAGTTAATTTGATACGTAAAATAAAAACAACGATTCCATTTTCATGGGCAGATTCTTGCGCATTGAGGAGGTATTTTTGAATGAAACGGGTAGGGTGTTTTCATGATTGATTTAAAACGAAACTCAAAAAAAGACCTGGTACCCGCAACAGGAGTACCCAGCAGAAGATCCTCTATCTAAAGACCAGGTCAAACGGATGATTTTAAAATCAGTCGTGGCCGGTTTTCAAATTTTCTGACTTGTAAGCGATGTTTCTACTTGGACCGCGTGATGGGGTTGGATGCGCCTAGCACACCGGGATGGACGTTAAACGAGACAACGGATTTGTTGCTTAAAAAAGAGTTTGATGAATGCAGGACAACGCAAACTCCGCACCGTCTGTTCTTAATGAATAGTCTGGATCATCTTGTTCCGTTTCAGCATCCGGACATGGATAAGTGGAGAGACTCTTTGAGGCATGGATTAATAAAAAGGTTTAAGGGTACCAATATCATCCTCACCGGGGGCGTGGATGATATCTGGCAAGATACAAACACCAAAGAATTGATCGTGGTGGACTATAAGTCTCAAGCAAACAGAAAGCCGCTCGATCCAACAAGCTATCTCTCTGACGTTTATCATGAGGGATACAAAATCCAGATGGATTTCTATTCCTTTTTACTTAAAGAAATGGGGTTTTCTGTTTCGAAAACAGCATATTTTTTGCTGTGTAATGCCGATCGCGATGCAGACGGCTTTTTTGGTGAAATGAAGTTCAGCGAAACTTTAATTCCCTATGATTGGAATACATATTGGATACCATCAAAAGTGGAAGAAACGATCGAGGTCATGAATAACTCCTCAATTCCAGAGGGTCATGAAAGCTGCAAAAACTGCGCTTATGCAAAACAGAGATCATTGTTCAACGCTTGAGGTGATTTGTGTTGGTAAAAGTTTCATCATAACAAATATTTGCAACAGGAAAATTAAGGCTTCGTTTAAAGAAGCCACACGAAAAATTCTGTAGGTCATTATTCATAACTTCATCATGCAGATGATGTATTATAAGTTAAGTATTTTTTTGATAGCTGGCAAAAATAAGTGGAGCTGTGAAGCTTTCAACTTTTACCTGGAAGTCGAAATTTTATAAACCCATGTTCGCTCGACAATCTCTAGCGAGCCTGTCTAGGAAGTCATCAAGTATAGTTTTAAAAATTCACTACTCCCGTGTCCGAAGTATTTGAGTGACCGGCGTATTCAAGGCTCGTAACGCGAAAGCCATGTTTGCCAAAACATTTGCAAAAACACCGCCAAAAACGATCGCTAAGGCATTTGGCCATATCACAGTGAAATTAGTGTCCATCACAAACCGGGTAACAGCCCATCCACCAAGCGCGCCCGCTCCGATGGCAACAAACCCGGCAGCCGCTCCAAGGATAGCTGCACGCAATGCAAAGCTTAACACTATAGACCGGCGCGTTGCGCCAAGCGTTTTCAGGATGGCAGCTTCGTAACGGCGTGCATGCAGAGCAGATGCTGCAGAGCCGATAAGGACTAGAAAACCAGTCAATAGTGTTGCCAAAGCACCGTATGAGGTGGCTGCTGCAATTGAATTCAACACAGAGGATACCTGATCAATCGCATCGCGGACCCGAATTGCGGTAATATTCGGAAAGGCCTCTGCCAAATTTCGTAGTAATGATGCTTCGTTTTCGGGTGTTGTATACACTGTCGCGATAAAACTATGTGGTGCGCCAGCCAGTGCGGATGGATTCATGGCTAGGATGAACCCCATACCTGCAGTTGAAAAATCTACATTGCGAAAACTTGTAATCTTTCCTGTGATGTCGCGCCCCAAGACGTTGATCGTTAATTCATCTCCAAGCATTAATCCCATTTCCGCGCCTTCTTCTGCGGCAAAGCTGATTTGTGCAGGCCCACTATAATTTTGAGGCCACCACTCACCAGATGTGATTTCTGTTTCTGGGCTAGGGATAGAGGCATAGGTGATGCCACGATCTCCTTGGATCACCCAATGATCCCCTGCGACTTTTTCGGCAGGTTGGTCATTGATCCTAGAAATAATTCCACGCAGCATTGGTGCCTCTTCAAAGCTGTCGACCTCTAAATCAGCATTTAAAAGCTTCCGAAAAGCGGGCATTTGTGATTTTTGGATATCGATAAAGAAATAGGATGGCGCTATTCCTGGCAGATCTTGTTTTATTGCTTGTCTAAGATTGCCGTCAATTTGGCTAATTGAGGCCAAAACTGATAGTCCGAGGCCGATAGAAAGGATGACAGCCGTCGATCCTTCAGATGTTCCTCCGATTGCCGATAGAGCCCAACGCAAGATTGATCGCCCTTTAGACCATATTTGAACCCGCTGAGCGATCTTACGTGTGGCAACTGCTGAAATGTATAAAATGCTTAACGCACCAACGGCGCCGGCGGCTGTCCATAGCGTAAGGGAAATAGAGCCTATAAAATAACAGGCCAGCGCAAGCATTAAAGCCGTTAACCCAACAGAAATAAGAACATAAATAAAACGCGGCAGGGTGCTTGTTGTTCGACCCGCATCGCGAAATAAGGTTGCGGCTTTAATATTTTCGGCCTGTGCTAATGGCCAAATAGTAAAAATCAGGGCAGCTAGAGCTCCATAAACCATGGCCTCAATGATGGGGCGTGCAAAGATTGTCAACGTGATCGGGAACGGCAGCATCGCAGTAAATAGGGGTTCAAACGCAATTGGAACGCCAATACCAATGATCAAACCAATACAAATTCCCATTAGAGAAAGTGCAGCTATTTGCAAAAAATAGATCTGAAAGATTGTTGCATTTCCCGCTCCTATGCTGCGTAGGGTAGCAATTACGGTGATCTTTCGATCAAGATAGGTTCGAACAGCCGATGACACACCAATGCCACCAACGGCTAATCCGGCAAGACCCACGAGGATTAAAAAGGATCCTAGACGATCGATGAATGTAGAAATTCCCGGTGCGGCCTCGCGTGCATCGCGCCATCGCAGGCCACTACTGCTCAGATCAATTTCTACCAATTTAGCAAGAGTATCGAGATCGGCATCTTGTGGAAGTTTTAATCGATACTTGGTGCTGAACAACGTTCCGGGAGCAATAAGTCCCGATTTCTCAAGATCTTTAGACATGACAAGAGTTCTCGGTCCAAGCCCGAAGCCGTCCCCTGCTCCATCGGGTATGAGGGTGATTATGTCAGCTAGTATGAATGTGGTGGTCCCTAGTTTGAATGTATCACCAATTTCAAGCGCCAAGCGATCTGCAATTAGACGTTCCATAAGCGCAGGTGGATGATCACCAGTTTGAACAAAAACCTTCGAAAATTCTTCACCGCTGCGCAGTTTCGGCATTCCATAAAGTGGGTAGAATTCATCAATAGCCTTAATTTGGGTAAGTCCGCGTTCAATTTTTCCATTTCGTTCAACAACCACCATCGAACGAAAATCAACGATTTGGGATACAGTTGTGGCTTGCTCTTGCATCCACATGTGTTCGCTTTGGTTTGCAAATCTATAAGTAAACTCGGCCTCGGCATCTCCGCCTAAAAGCTCCGCACCTTTTGACACAAGGCCGGCTTGAATCCCGCTACGTACGGTTCCAACTGCTGCGATTGCCGCAACTCCAAGAGCGAGACACGCAATTAGGATACGAAACCCACTTAGGCCACCGCGTAGCTCGCGGCGCGCTATTTTCGCTGAAACGCGCCAACTCATGAAGTAACCTTGTGATCGATTTCACCATCATGCAGTCGAATGATCCGATTACAACGGTTTGCTAAAACTGGGTCATGTGTCACAAGGATTAAAGTCGAACCAAATTGATCGCGCAAAGAGAATAGTAAATCCATGATAGCAATGCCGTTTATACCATCTAGGTTTCCGGTGGGCTCATCCGCCAATAGGATTTTGGGTTGTGCAACTACCGCACGGGCAAGTGCAACCCGTTGTTGTTCGCCGCCTGATAGTTGACCTGGAAAATGATCCTCACGATGTGTTAACCCCACGCTATCAAGGGCGCTTCTAGCTTTTTTGAACGCATCGGTTACGCCAGCGAGCTCCAAAGGCGTTGCCACGTTTTCAAGCGCGCTCATGGTTGGGATCAGGTGAAAAGATTGGAATACAATTCCCATTTGATCTCGCCGTAAAAACGCAAGTTGATCTTCGTTGAGATCGGAGAGTTCGGTGCCTGCAACACGGACGGATCCGCTACTTGCGCGTTCAAGACCGCCAAGTAACATCAAAAGTGAAGATTTTCCAGATCCGGATGGACCGATCAGGGCCAAACTCTCCCCAGTCGAGACGTTCAAAGAGATGTTTTTTAAAATCTCAATTGTTCCAGCATTGCTTTCTAACGAAAGATGCACATTTGATAATGCAACGATGGGAATTGTCATGAAACGAAACAGCCTTGTATTAAACTTGCTATTTTCATATGGCCCTTTGGCACATCTGGGCAAGATATTAGCTTTAAGTTTTCTTACTTCTGTTTCAATTGTCGACGCTGACGAGCGTGTAGATATCCTGATGATAGGGGATAGTTTAACTCAGGGGTATGGGTTGAAAGAGCAAGATGGGCTTGTTCACCAAATGAGTGAGTACGCCTTAAGTCAGGGTTATTCCATCCGCCTTATTAATGCGGGTGTTTCTGGAGACACAACTGCTGGCGGTTTGGAGCGTATTGCATGGTCGATGGAACCAGGCTTAGACGCCGCTATCGTTGCCCTTGGCGGAAACGACATGTTGCGAGGTATAGCTCCTGAAGTCGTCCGAACGAATATGATTGGTATTCTGGAGATAATTAAAGAAGCCAATATTCCTCTGATGATTGTTGGTTCCTATGCTCCAAATAACTATGGCTCAGACTACAAAGAGGATTTTGATCGCATTTTTCCCGAATTGGCACAAGATTACGACGCGCTCTATCTTTCAAGCCTATTTGATCCGTTCATCATAAATGGTGGTCTTAATCAAAATATGAGCCAGTTTTTTCAGGCTGATGGGCTTCATCCAAATGCGGAAGGGGTCACAAAAATCATCGATTCAATTGGTCCGGTTTTCTTGGAGTTAATTGAGGCTACATCTCAAAAATAGATAATATAGTATAAAATAAATTTTAATGCAGTTAGATAACTAGGGAAAGTTGTGGGGCCAAATGAAGATGCTAAAATTCTTTTGGATGCCCAGGGAATAGACCTCCCGTCTGATACTGTCACTGATTCGATAGCACCAACTTCTGAAGCGCCAGAAGTTCCGAATGAGCGCTTACTTTTGGAAAATCAAGCGGTGATTGAACGAACTCGTCCACCGAAAACTTCAGCGCCTTCTTTCATATCTGACTATTTCGCCAGATTGACGGGTTCTGCTCTTTCAGTATTCGGTGAGCGGCAATTCTCCATTGAGAGTAGCCCAGAACTGCTTTTCTTTAATTCTGTCGGAAAAGATTATGTTCTGGGGCCGGGCGATGAGCTTGCAATTTCTATGCGTGGAATTTTGGAAAAGGACGTTTCAATTACAGTTGACCGAGAAGGTTCATTAATTTTACCCAGCTTAGAGCCGCTTTACGTCTCGCAATTAACAATCAAGGATTTAGAAAAAAAGCTAACTGATATTTTGCAACTTGACGATGCGTCTGGACAAGCTTTTGTAAAACTAAATGCCGCTAGATTAGTAACTGTCCAAGTATCAGGCGAGGTCAATTCTCCAAAAACAATCGTTGTGCCTGCATACACACCGTTAAGTCAAATTTTCTCTTATGTTGGGGGTATTTCCAGCATTGGGTCTTTACGGAACATAATTTTAAAACAACAAGATAGCGAGCCAGTAACCATAGATTACTATGAATTTTTATTATCCCCTGAAGTTAAATCAGACCCATTAATCAGCCAATCATCTCGCGTACACATACACGCTAAGGGCCCTACAGTAGCGATTACTGGTTTCGTTGCCCGGCCGGGTATCTATGAGCTTGCAAAGGAAAGAGAACAAATAAGGTTAAAGGATTTACTTGAACTTTCTGGCACAAGATTGATTGCGCCCCAAACAAATATTCAGTTGTTAGCGTTCGATGAAGTAGGAAGCGTAAGAGCCCAAACAATATCACGTGACGGCAAAGTTGCTTCTGGCGAGGCGGTAATTCTCTCTTTGCCGAAAACTGAAGAACAAGAAACTATTAAAATTTCTGGCGCGGTTATAGAACCTTATCAGCTCGTAGTAGACGAGGGGCTCACAATATTTGAGGCCCTGAAATATGGGTCAGTTTTATCAAATAATCACGCTGACTTTTTAGCTGTAACAGATGGTGTTGAGGCTCAAACGATGTCGGTCACTGATGTTTTCAGCAATCCAAATGCTTACGAAGTGCTCTCTGGACAGCAAATTTTCATTTTTGATGAGAAATCTTATGGCTCGCTACTCGGCGCGGTACTGCCAATTCGAGAAAAGGGTCTTTTAAAAAGCGTGCTGGAAAGTACGAAAGGTTCGATTTTCATCAATGGCGAAAAAGTGGCACTGTTACCATCTCTTTATAACGGCCCCATAAGTTCTAAGATAAATGCTCACCTTGAGAAATATGATGATCTTTATTCCGATTTTATGTTTGTGCACATAAAGGGGGCAGAAAATAGGGTCGTCCCGACTTCTTATTCGGGATTGTCAAAGCTAGAACTTGAAAGTTACCTAAGCTTCGATGTTTATGCGTTTGAAGAAGAGTTTTTACTTCAAAATAGAAATAAAATAGGCGCTCCAAACTCAGGAAAATTATTTGAGCTGATTGATTCAGCAAAACCAGTTAAGATATTTTTCAACGATGAATTTTATACGCTTGTTGCCCCTGGCGTACCCTTGAACCAA
Organism: Rhodobacteraceae bacterium IMCC1335; assembly: GCA_039640495.1. Lineage (NCBI taxonomy): Bacteria > Pseudomonadati > Pseudomonadota > Alphaproteobacteria > Rhodobacterales > Paracoccaceae > Rhodobacteraceae bacterium IMCC1335. Next base: position 2,933,624 of record CP046864.1, on the reverse strand, counting down.
GTTAGAGACGTTCAAAATTTAGAAAGTGCTCAAAACTTATATACCCCATTCGCAATCAGATTCGACGGTGATAATCACTCTGTACAGACAACTGACGACATCTTTTCAAATGCCTTTTCTTCGTCTCGGCCGCAAAGCTTTTTTATATTTTCTCGGAATTTTTTTCGAGAAAATAATAGGTTTGATAATCAAACAGAAAATTTAAACGATGCTTCATCTGGAGTGGCCCTTGTTTCCAGCTTAGATAGCGCCGAAACCGATATTAAAACCTTCGAATTGCAAGAAAGTAACCCAGAAATCATAGGCTTAGTTGAGCAGCAAAGCCTCTATAAGTCGCTTTCTACTTCGATTATTTCAGAAGCATCGGTTGCCATACAAGGTGGAGTTTTGTTTCCTGGCCTTTATCCAATTGCAAACAAAGTTACGTTAAGTGAACTTCTAGAGGTAGCTGGTGGTCTTACTGCTTCAGCAAATCCTAAACAGATAGTGATTAGGAAGTATATGAACAGTCTTGTGGATAACGAAATTAGGCAACTATCAGAAAAAAATATAGATTTAACTGAAATAGACCCTTCCGCAATAACATTGTCTGGCACATTCGATATATTCGTACCAAAACTAAAAAATACTGCTGCGGTCGGTTCAGTCACCTTGCTTGGAGAGCTTAAAAGCCCGGGCAAATTTATTTTTGGAATCAACGACACTTTACATGATGTAATTGAACGAGCGGGTGGCTTGTCAGAGGTGGCATATCCATTAGGAGTTCAATTCCTTAGAGAAAAATTGGTTCTGGAAGCAACAAAAGAAAACCAACTTCTCGCAGAGAAAGTCGCGCGCTCTGTTTTAGCTGTTGCTCAAAGCGATGCATTAAACTCGCAGTCGCAAGCAGCCGCAGTGCTGGGTTATGCCGAGCAATTAAAAACTTTATCTCCTTCAGGCAGGCAGGTGATTAACGTGACTTTCAAGGATGCAAATAATCCCATCCTTTTGGAAGACGGAGACACTTTAATAGTGCCAAAACGTCCCTCTCACGTGACTGTCATGGGTAATGTTCAAAGAACAGTTTCCGCGCCTTATCAGTCGTTTAAGGGTATAGACGATTACATAATTGATTCCGGTGGGTTTGACGAATTAGCCGATGAAAAGAATATTTTTGTACAACTTCCAAATGGTCAAAACATCTCTGGAAATTCTAGCACTCCCATTCCACCGGGTAGCATAATTATCGTACCACCGAACGTAAATAAGCTCACACCGCTTGCATTTACAGATATTGTTTCTAGGGTTTTAGGTAATATTGCAACTTCATTACTCGCCATCAATGCTGTCCAGTAGTCTCAGATTATTTTGGTTGGGACCGCTTTCGGGACCACTTTTTCAATATGACCCCTCACTAAGATATTGATAATAAACAACCTTATAAAAGTTCGGTCGCATCCCCGGTGCGCCACTCAATCAAATTATTAATATATAAAACAATGTGTTATAACTATGGGATCTATTATACCCCTACATTTACCCCTACAAAATTAAGACAAGTTTAATTCTTCAATGCCTCACGCGCGCCCGCGGATGCGTCCAAGTTGTGAGTAAACCCCTTCTTAGATTGGGAGTAAAAATAAAAGTTATACTAAGCGGCTTCTGATCCGCGCGCGATTAATGGACCGGTAAACGTTGGGGTGAGGCCGGAGCGGCTTTAAAGAATTTTGGTATTGAGGGACTGATTTCTCAGCCCGTTCATTAGCTTATTTAAGTGGTGTTGCGCCAGTTTCGGTCTTCCAAATCAAACCATCTTTTTTGATATGGACTGCCATCACCGCCTCTTTGTCACCAGAAGCAAAAGTTGTAACACTGTGTTCGACTAAAATGTTATTGTCTTCATATATACAACGTTGATTTTCAGGTTTTATGGTCTGCATCATGCCCAACATCATTTCGTCAGACATGTCGTCCCTAGTCATCGTTTTGCCCATAGCATGGCTCACGAATGTGTAATCCGAATGATGGCAAGATTTCCATCCTTCAAGATCGCGTGCTTTCCATGCGCTATGCATTTTTTCAAATAACATCGCTGTCTCCTTGTAAAAGCTGATCTCTGATTATGGGTTAATCGCTCAGCCCGCTCATTAATTAAAATATTTTCCACATGTCTTGAAGCTGGCATATTCCAATGGCACCAAATATTAAAAAGACTAATGTTTTAAACATTCCCCATGGTGCAACTAAAAGCTTTTTTCCGAGGTGGGTGGCGCGCTCTTCTTCCCCCATATCATTGGCGTTCGCTTTAAAGTCGTCCATGCAGTCAAAGGAATTTATGCAGACAAAAATAAAGCTACCCACAATTGCTGCCGTAATAGCCAATTTTGGAACGCCTACACCAAGAGTAATCATAAACATGGTTGCTGCGTTTACCACTAATCCTAAAGTGATGCCCCAATAAAGATCACGGCCTCGTTGAGCACCAAATCTCTGACGGCGGTCACGGTCTGCGGACGTATTCATTACATCTGACATTTTTCTCTTCTGATTTTTAAATATTCAAAGCGGATTACATAAATCCATTTCTGTCAAATGTTACGCCACGAAAAATAATATCGAAATGACACGCGCCAAAAGATATGCGCATTAATTGAGGCTTACCTCTGCATCTTTTCACGCGCTTCAATAGACATAATTGCGAAAATTAAGCTAACAGAGTTTTTATATAGTTTTCGATAAAAATATTTATGTATTAGAATGCAACAAAGATTAAAAAGGAGGCTTCGTAAATGGTTAAAATTGGAGTTATTGGGCTGGGAAAGATGGGCTGTGCAATTGCTCGTAGAATGCGTTTTAAAGGGATTAATGTATCTGGTTGGACCAGAAGTGGACGTACGCCCGAAGGCATAAATACTTTTGAGAATTTAGAAACCTTAGTCGAGAAAAATGATATTTTAATCCTAAGCCTATTCGACGATGCCGCAGTGACAAATATATTAGATGCGTTGCTCAGATTTGACCTTAAAGGTATTCAAATTATCGATACTAGCACCGTTTCGCCTCAAATCTTAATCGAGCGGGCTGATCAATTATACGACAAAGGCGCCATTTTCGTCGATGCGCCAATCTCTGGTGGCCCAGAGCTAGTAGAAAATGGTACCTGCGGTATTTTTATTGGAGGTGATGACTTTTCTGCTGAGCGGGCTGCTGGCCACTTGTCCCCAATCTCTCAGCGTATTTTTCATGTAGGGCCTCTCGGGACCGGTATGGTTATGAAAACTATTAATAATAGCATGGTCCAAATCTATGTAAGCGGTCTGACTGAATTGATACCACTCGCAAAAAAAGCCGGACTACCACTTAAAACGGCACTTGATATTCTGTGCACGGGTCCAGCTGGACTGCCTGTAGTTAGGGATAGAATACCTAAAATAATGGGTGATGATGCTACTGTTGGCTTTACTAATAGTGGAACTGCTAAAGATAATGATGTGTTTAGAAAAATTTTACATCACTTTGATATGAGGTCACCTATGTTGGAAGGGTTTGACAGACAGCGAGCTTTTTCTGAAAAAATGGGTTTGGCTGAACGAGATCCTGCAGAATTGATCAGAGCCGCCTATGACGTATCTGAAGCAACATGAATACGGCCTTATTGCCACAAAGTGTGTATACAATTAAAAACCAGAGAATTTTTTTGTGTTGAGGGGCTGATTGCTCAGCCCGCTCATTAGTTTTATGCGTTATGCCATTAAAATTTGACCAACTTGTTCGTCAGTCATTACGGGAACAACCTCCATATTACACAAATCGCTCCATTGATTTGTGAATGTCCCAACGGCCATAATGTCGTCTGCTTCAGCGAGCATGAAGCCTTGGTTTTTACCCACTTCATGCCATCTGCCAATTACCTTAAGCCCATCAGTTTTTTCTTCACCGCTTTTAAACCGCTCCTGACATTCTTTGAGCAATTCTACTGGTATTGAATACGAAAGTTTAAAAAGCATCTTCACCTCCCAATTGATGTACTTTAAGGGAAAAACATAGAGCCGTTTCTGTCAATGATTACGCCACGAAAGATAATATCATCATGACACGCGGCCAAAAGATATGCGCATTTATTGAGCATTATTGCCTGATCCCAGAGGGCGCTCAGGTTGGCTCGCCGATCAAGATGATGAAGTGCCAGCGCAAAAAGTAAGCCGAGGCGAGGCGGCGCCAAATAGCGGCAAACATCCGTTATATTTCATGGGGCTTGATTACTGCTCTTAGCATTGGCGGTTCTGCCTTGCTGTACTTTTTCACAGAATTTTTGCGAGGTTTAAAATGATTTGGTTACCCGGATAGCCCATCTAAGCAATGGTCTTGTTTGAGGTCAAAAAGGGATATTTCACCTTCCATATGCCAACCCGAAATATCTCTTTCGCTATCAATCCTTTTATCCCGCATCTCCAAAGCCCGTTCCGCCGTTTCTTCATTAGGGTATACTGAGATAGTCATAGCTGAAGTGGGGCTTGTTCTAATAGCGATAAGTAAATCTGCCTCTGGGAACTGTTTTCTCGCATTTTTTTGATATTCAGCTGCACGGGTGTCGGCGACCGTTTCGTTATCAAACTCGATCATATTTATTCTGGTTACTGACATCTGCTTTTCCTTTTCTAATTTTTCAAATTCTTAGAAGTATCAAATGACGATAGCAATGGAACGTATACTGGCTGGAAGCCACTGCCACGCGTTATGATGGCGGTGATGTGCTACGCATATCTGGACGTCTTAAATTGGTTTATGACGCTGCCGCCAGAGGCCATGACACCTCACGCCACTGCTCTGATTGCGACTGTGACGGGTGCCATGACAGGTACATTTGCCGTTTGGCTGGGGCATGAGAAATAGGCGTTAACCCAACCAGTAATCACCGATTGGCGTAATAACTGTGGTCGTTGAGACATCAGCGCCTGCTTCTTCACGGGCTTTTTTGACATCTTCTCTAAGCCCAAATGTCTGCATGAACTCAGGGTTTGGAACATCCATCATTACATAAATCGACGTTTCGTCAGGATTTGCTGCAGCCCAAATAACTTTTGCACCTTCTTCTCCCGCTTCTTTCTCTAAAGACTTTGCCATCTTGGTCCAAGTTTCAAAGCCTTTTGATATTTTTACTGTGATTAACATGCTTGGCATTTTGTTCTTCCTCTTGAAAATTTCTAACAAAAAAACCTAAACAAAGGCTACCAAAATGAAAGAATTACTTAGCGGCATTATAGGCCCAGTGACCAATATTATCGATAAAGTGGTATTAGACAAAGATGAAGCTGCGCGACTTGCTCATGAAATAAGCACAATGGCCGACCGTCACGCTTAGGAGCTGGCCGTGGATCAGATCGAGGACACCTCACGCCACTGTTCTGACTGAGATTATGACGGGTGCCTTTGCCGTTTGATTGGGGCATGAGAAATAGGTTCTCCCTGTCAGTAGGTGCTTAGCGTTTTTTCAGAAGATGCGTCTAAATGACCATTTGAGTTCAACAAACCACGCCTCATCTACCTAAGATTAAGGAATGAAAATTTTGAGGTCTATAAGTGCCGTTACATGATGATGCGAAATCGCAACTGAACGCTCGTTATTTGGAGGGACTAGCAAGCATCGAAAAACGAAAAATAAAAAATGAAGCAAGAGGCGCTGCAGTGGGCTTATGTCTTTTTGGTATAGATAATAGAACGAACCGTGGTTTTATTAGATTAGGCAATTTAGCCAGAACCTTTGCTTTATGCACGGCATTCATTCTGCCAAACTTATTCTTTGTATATTATGTCATGTAAGACCAATTAAAGCCCCCACTTAGTAAGCAGGTTCAATCTTGGTTAAGGGTAGGAGGATTTTATTAAGGCCTATAAACGGTAAAGCTTAAGATACTGCTTGTTTAATTTGAAAGGCTCTATTTAGATGATTATCTCTTTTAGTCTTTTGGCGGTAACTTCGCCCTCCAGAGCAAGAGTATGTTCTATTTTAAGGAAGTTAGCTACGGCGTCTCTATGCCGACCTTCTCTTAATGCTACTGCTTTTTGTCTAGCTGCATCATTTGGGTAACTAGCCACTGTCAAGCACGATGTTGGGCTGGTTTTGATCATAAGTATGATTTCGCACTCCGCATATTTCATATAGTCATCTGCACCATCGCCGTCATACCACTTAGCAAAAGTTTGTAATGCCTCTTCATTTTCAAACTCAAACATGTTGACGTTAGCAATGCTCATGTCCGAACTCCTTTTATATGAGTAGCTTTATATGGCGTGAAAGCTCATCCACCCCAGCCTCTGATAATACAAAACAAAAGAATGAAGCCATCGAATAATGCGGGCTAGTTTAAACTAAAGCACATTTAGCTCTAGCCTCCAATCCACTATGCTGAACTCAACCGTTACGGATACTTTTACCCTTATCTAGGGCATGAGAAATGATCAGGTCGGATCTGGTTTTTTCACACGGTTGACAAAGCCTCGCCACAACAGCCCGTCTTTTTTTAAAGAAACGTGGGTGACGATTTCGTCGCCCTCTTCCCAACGGACTTCCTCTACATATTCGTTTTCATGCATCAGCGTCCATCTTTTGTGTACATCGTAACCATTACGCATAACTTCATCGACGCTTTCGATATGATCCTCCAAAGTGACCATCTCAAATTCCCTGATAAACATGTAGTCTTCATGATGAGCTGCACGAAAAGCTTCTTTGTCCCAGTTATTAAAAATCTTCTGCGCTCTTTCAAAAGAAGCCATTTTTATTTCAACCTTTCTTAGTTATTTATCGGCGTTCTTTTAACGATCGATCGCCAAATTAACCCGTCCTTTTTTAAATTAATGCGCACTATCCGCTCGTTTCCATCCACCCATCTAAGCTCCGTCACATCGTCATTTTCATGGATTAGTTCCATATCATCAAAGGGAATATTGTTTTTGCCTTCCGCCATCAGCTGATCAATTTCCGCACAAAATTCATCGCGATCAACCAAGCTTGTTTCTCGGATAAACATAAAATCTTCGTGAAAGTGACGTTTAAACTCAATAAGATCAAATTTTTCGGCTTTATAAATGTCTCGCATATTTTGCCAGCTATACATTTGCATCTCCTTTTTAGTTTTCTAAACCGTAACCAAAGGCTCCCAAAATGAAAGAATTACTTAGCGAAATAAACCAGCGTCGACCCAGGCTCACGATCGGTCAACGATCTCCACCGACGTGTTATGCCCTAACTCAATTAGGCGCGCCTGAAGCAAGCTGGCCGTTATTGGGTCTTCGGAAAACACGCCATAATTGTCAGAATAACCTGGACCGCCGGGCGCTACAAAATCTAGATTACCTATTTTTAGACCTTTTTCATTATCTTTTCCGAATAAGTTGATGTTACTCAAATACTCATGAGCGCGCGCAAATAGGCTGTCGATTGCCGCCCAGCGGTCATGGTAATATTCCATGGCAGCAACCAGGTCTAATTCGCCTGGTTCCATTCCATAGTCCTCCCATAGTCCTCCCATAGTCTTTCTAAATTCCTGGGATTAATGAACTTGCCCTTTGGTAGCTCGAAGTCCTCATAAGTAGCTAACCAATCTCTGTAGGTTAACTCAGGAAATCCATATTCAGGGGTGCCTAGCTCAATATCGTAACAATCTTCTGCCTCTTTGACAAAATACAGCTTTTGCACCGGCTCACTATTTTCAAAGAAAGGGACAACCGATTTTTTGTTTCTTAAAAACCAGTTTGCCTTATCTACGAATGCCGTTGAAAGGATTGAGCCAGTGCCAATTGAGCCAGTGCCAATAAGGAATAAACGACGGTTCATGTCTAGTCCTCCGCTTTAGTACTTTAGGCGGGATGCCAAGGCGCACAAGTTGGTGATTAAATGCCTGAAGAAAAGGTACTGAATTTCGATAATAATTGCAATCTCTCGTATTAAAAGCCAACTTCACGTATCAGTTCTTTGAAGCATATTTAATTGGAGAAGCTAGTGGAGATAAAATACACCAAACAATGGTTTATTTTATTAGGTTTGCTTCTCGGTATTACAGTAACTAATGGCTTTGCTCGATTTGCATATGGATTGATGCTTCCAGCGATGAAAGCACAATTGGATTGGAATTATGCTCAAGCTGGTTGGTTGAATACAGTAAATGCGCTGGGCTATATTTTAGGTGCAATCTCAACTTTGTTTCTTGTGCAGAGATTTACCTCAGTGAGGCTCTTTGTGTTTGGTCTCATAACCACATCTGGTGTTTTATTTCTGACCGGGGTTTTCCCCAATTTAGAAGCGCAATACGCACTTCGTTTTTTTGCCGGTACATTTGGCGCAGTTTCATTTTCCACAGCCGGAGCGCTTGCATCTGGGCTCTTTAAAAAAAATGAGAAGTTAAATGCCTTCTCTATAGCCATTTTATTTGGCACCGGCGGGGGGTTGGGAATTATTCTGTCTGGAGCATTTATTCCTATGATAATTTATAAATTTGGCAATAGTTCTTGGCCACTTTGTTGGATAATTATTGGATTATTTAGCATCATATTTACACCACTGAGTATTTGGTCAGCACTACAAATAGAATATTCAAAACCTATAAAATCAAGCGTTACTGAATTTCCATTTTTGAAGATGCTTCCCGAATTATCTGGCTATGCTTGCTTTGGTTTTGGATACATTATTTATCTTACGTTTTTGTCAGCGTGGATGACCGCTCAATCCATAAACGCTGAGATGATAACCGCTATTTGGTTGGTGCTTGGATTTTTCATATGCATTTCGCCATTTATATGGCGATCTATTTTTGCAAGATTTGGAAATGGAATTCCATTATCCATGATTTTGATCAGTATTTCCATTGGTTCAGTAACGCCTTTACTGTCTCCATCCTTTTCTATTTTGTTATTTTCAGCAGTTATATTTGGTTCGTCAGTTTTTATGGCACCAGGTGCAATAACAAATTTCACTAGAAGAAACTTACCCCAAGAAATGTGGGCTTATTCAATAAGTGTTTTTACTGTTATCTTCGCTATTTCTCAAACGCTAGGCCCCTATATTGCTGGGTTAATCGGTGACTATTTTGATGATATAGGCATGGGGCTGTTCGCGTCATTTATAATTTTGATCTTGGGTGCGCTTATTTCACTTTCTCAGAAAGAGTTGACCAAACATAATTAAACCATGCGTTTTTTGTTACGGCCTGACGAAGCGTCATCAAAACCTGTGATTTTAAATCAGGTATTTCAGTAAAAACTTACAGACAGGAGCAGCGCGACCTCTGGAATTAAGAAATAATGCTTAATAAACGAGCAAAACTTTTCGCCACCTCTCATTCAGATGTAAAGTTCGTTGCGTAACTATTTACTTTCTTGCAACGTCGCTGGAGTGAGGGCTCGTTTAGTAGGAGGTAAGTAAATGACACCTAAAGAAGTTGTACAAAAAGGATACGACTGTTTCTCAACAGGCGATATGGAGACATTTGTGGGATTATTTCACAAAGACGTCAAAGTTGTTATGAATGGTATGCACAAATTTTCTGGAACATATAACGGGATAAATGAGTTCATGAGCGTGCTGGCTATGATACCAACTCATTTTGACAACTTTTCTGTAACAGTAGCCAATATGATTTCTGAAGGCGATCAAGTAGCGACACAACTTGATGCCACTGCCGATGGTATGGAAGCCAAATTCGGACACTTTCATAAGGTGGAGGCAGGAAAGATTAAAGAGTTTTGGATCTATGATGATAGTCAAAAAATGGCCCACACTATGAAAGCCGTTTAAATTAATAAGCGGGCTGAGCAATCAGCCCCTCTATCCCTGCTTTGTAAATAAAGGACACAAAATGAACGTATTTTTTCACGGTACTATTGAAGCTGGTTTTGATGTTTTGAAAGCCCGAATTGAAGGCCAGATGGCTGGAGACATGGGCAAGTGGGTTAGTGAATATCGCCTTTCTGATCTGGGTAATAACGAGGTTATGTGTGCAATGAATTGTACCGACATGGAAGCAATGGGTGCCTTCATGTCTGATCCTACGGAATTACAGTGGGACAAAGATAATGGCGCTGTTTACAAAGCCTACATGATGACAGAGATGACTGAATAATTGGCACTAAGCTAGTGAGCGGGCTGAGCGATCAGCCTCTCAACACCAACACCCCTTAAGGCCGCTCTAGCCTCACCCTCAACCTGAGCCGATCCATTGATCGCGAGCAGATCAGAGGTCGTTTGGTTCAGTGAGATTGATCGGATAGCCGCCAGTTGATGTCACTTACATAAGCGATAATAGGCACTGGCGTAGTGAGTTGGTGAGCTTGTTTTTTTCGTTCTCATAGCAATATCCAAGTCAGTCTGAGCAACGCGGATATTGTCTTCAATCTGAAAGGGCCGATAATTTTAAAAATTATCGATCGACAAATCAAATAAGCGGTAATACGTGCCATTCTATGAAAGTGCTCATGAACCTCTTGTCTCTGAAGACGGTGCCCGCCTTATTTTGGACTGCGCCCAGTCCATTCACAATTAGACCTCCTTTTGTTTCCGTGGTCTTTTTGCTTTTAGGTCTGGTAGTTTTTGGGCTAGGTCATGCTATACTATTTGCCTCTAATTTAGGCGTGAGCCCTTGGATGGTTCTAAGTCAGGGCATCGCAGTTCAAACCGGCTGGAGCATTGGTTGGACGATAGTTCTTGTTAGCTTTCTTGTTTTGATGTTTTGGATACCACTTAAGCAAGTTCCAGGATTAGGCACCTTCATAAATTTCTTTGTTGTTGCTGCAGTGGTAGATGTGTCGATTAAATTTTTGCCTTCATTTGATCATTTCTTAGCTCAAAGTCTTCAATCCTTAATTGGGATATTTTTTATTGCGATCGGGACTGGGGTTTACCTAATCGCAAATCTAGGCCCTGGCCCAAGAGATGGTTTGATGACTGGGCTTCAAAGAGTGACCAATTTCCCCTTGGCATATGTAAGAAATGGGCTTGAACTTACTGTGGTGATTGTGGGGTGGTGTATTGGTGGAACCGCAGGGATTGCTACCCTAACGTTTGCTTTATTTATTGGACCAGCAACTGCTATAGCTATGCAATTTTTAAATTATTCATTCCCTAAACCTTAATCAATAACTTGTCGCTCGGCGCGCAATTGCTCAGTTTAGGCTTAGTTATAAATCAGTTTAAAAATGTGAAAATTTTTAGATAATTTGTGTCATAATCTAGTTTTTTCGTAACCACATTGTTGATATTTCAACGAGCTAGCCCCATTCGCCAGCTAAGCGAAACTTTTAATTTTCTAGTCTTTGGTTAAAACTTAGACCTCATGTAAAAATAGCGATATGCTGGATACAATCCATTATCCGGTCTCCGTCATTATTCCAGACCTGCATTTCCTGTGATGAATATCCATGCCCGATATATTTTGTGGCGGTGCGCAACAGGAACCAACCATTTGTCGTTGTTGGGTTGTCACGCAGCATGGTGATATTCCAATTCATTGAACTGAGTGCGTTTAGCTGGGTTAGGGCAGTAAGTGCAGCCGGTGGTGCATCGGTCAGGGCAATTAGCGTAGTGACACCTTCATGTGAGTATGGATCAACATGGCGTGACCAGACGGTTATGTCTGGATTGTCAGCACCACTAAGAAGTTCTGGGCCGGTGGCATGAATTCGATCAAAATTGGTCAGAAAATTCGGCGCCGCATTATGCGGAATTAGTTTTTTGCCCATTTGCGGTTTTACTGATAGCGGATGCTTTGGATAATCTATTTCCTGGGTCATTTGCCGGCTGATCCCAAATGTAAAATAACCGTAAGTTCCGGGGCCAGCGTCGCTGTCGAGATGCGCTTCAAATGTCACATTGTTTTTGCCGCGTCTTAGCATTTTGTGGCTGATCTGTAATTTGCCGTCTGTCAGGCCAACAAAAATTGATTTGTACGGTGCGAAGTGGCGGCAAATTAGTGTAACTGTTGACGATAGTTTCATGCAGTAGTGATGCGGTCAATCCACCGTAGGCAGTGCGGCCCTGTTTCCAATTTTCGTCAATTTCGATTTCATAATTGGGTGCTGATGCGCGAAAAGCCGTCAGCAGCGATGAGAAAGCTGTCATGTGGTAATCATAAACAGCCCTGTTTCAACTCGCAAGCTGGCGATTTAATTAACGGGAATGACCATGTTAGACCGAGCAAAAATTGATGAAAACTGTGAAAATAAATTATAAATAATTGTATACAAATTTCGCAACATTGTGCTCTCTTTCTAAGCCTTATCCAATTGGTGAGTTTTAATCAATCTGGACCGCCTGCCTAAAAATGCGTTCTCTGAGCGAAATTAGAAGTCTCGATCCTGCAATTAAGCCTACTCCAATCAAGGTTGAGCGCCTTAAAAGTAATGCCCAAATCACAAAGTCAATTATCACCGCAAATGTGAGGTAACAGTATTCTATTGGTGCAAGAAAAGCGGCGTCTGCCATTAGTCTTAGCCCTCCAGAACTGAGCAAGTATTTAACTGCCACAGGAGATGTCAGGATGGCGCTGAAGCGTTTTTCTGATGGAGATGTATTGTGAAGTTGTTGCGCGCGATTGATGTTCACTTGCTCGATGGTTAGGACGTTGTGAGTACGTGCCGCAAAACTGGGATTTCAGAGATCCTATCCAAATTAAAGATGCGTTGGGATGTTATACGACTATTGGAGCTGATGCGTGTCTTGTTGATCCATAAAGCTCGGCTTCTTTTTAACCTCAATTTCAAAAAGTGCTTGGTAACCGTCGAAGTCTTGCAACATCATCTCTGCAACATGTTGTCCCATTGATGTTATTTCGTTGCGCCAGTCTAAGAAACCATTACGTCGAGCTGTAATTACAGCCTCCTTTATGGTGTCTAAACCGTACGTTATTTGACAGTGCCAAATGACATGCTCAAGCAGACGTTCTTCGTAGATAGTACGCATAAAAACCTCGTTCTAAGTTAAACGTAGGCTCCCAACAGTTTGGCTACACGTTAAACAAAACTGCTCAATTACTAGATTTCAACAACATTTTTTTTGACGTTACGTCGGGTCGAGGCCGCACCGCAAAAAAACATTCATCAAAAACCGGCGTCAACGTCAAAAAGTCAATGCGCCAAACAAAAATTTGCTTAAAAAACGATCAGGCAAACATAGAAACTTATTTACTCTGACAAATTATAGACATGTTGGACATCAGGACACCCCTTAGGGGTGTGTCCATGTCTGTCCGCCTACAAATATCCTGCGGACAAGTCGGACATGTCCGCTATTTGTCCTGTCTGTCCTAGTCATGTACCAACCACACGTTATCATCATAGCTGCGTATGAAATCCTGCTCTTCAAGTTTTGTGATCGGCTTAATGAGCGCGGTTGCGCCCACATTGGCCGCGCAGCCGATGGTCTTGGCTGGGTGGTTACTTTTGGCTGTGGTGACAAATCTTGGATTGCAGCTTTGTGCTTATTTGCTTCTGCGCAATGGTCATAGCCCAGCATATGCGGCGCCCCTAGCCATTGTTGCCGGCAATCGCAACGTCGCGATTTTTTTGATTGCAGCCAGCGCATCACAATCTGAAGAGTTTTTAATTTTTTTAGGCTGCTATCAGTTTCCCATGTATCTTACACCGATATTGATGCAGCCCGTTTTAGGTGAAAACCCTCTGAGAAAAATCGATTAAATCTTTTGATTTTCTGATCGCTTGCGCTGCGGCGCAGCTCAAATATAGGCGCTAATCTTGTTGGCAAAGCAACAGGATAAAAAAATAAAAACCAGTGCAATCATAGCCACTTTTTTAAAAATACCAGCTTCTATCCTTTGGAAGAAGTAGGCGTTTTATTGGCTTGTCACTCTGCTTTGCGGATCACGATAAAAATCCAAAGAGCGTTTTATTGATGTTTTATCCGGGCTGTAGAGCATTTTGGACGTAAAAAATTTAAAAAAGAAGCCAGAAAAGCTAACCTTCAGACACAGCTCCTTTCAAAAAGGCGGTGCCTCAAACCGGTCAAAAAACCTTTTCTGCATCAAAAATCTCAGGAAAAATTTAAAGCGTTTTATGATGCTCTTTTTCAAGAACCGTCCACCAGAACTGCTTTTAACCATGAGATATGGGCCATTTGAGGTTGTAATTAATCAAAAAGGGCCGGCTGTTTCAAAGGCCGGCCTTTTCATTTTATATAGCGGCTCTGCGCTAATTGAGCCCAAAGCTCAAAAACACCATAAGCATGGTGGCTGAAAGCCCTAGGTTACGGTTACTTCTAAGTGGCCAAATGGCTCGAGCGAAAGCCGCATAACGTCGCCCTTTTGAACAGGCCCGACACCTGACGGAGTGCCAGAGAGAATAACATCGCCTGGCGCTAATTCATAATACGCACTTAGATAGGCAATCATGTCAGGAACCTTCCAAATCATTTGGTTCAAATTGCCTTCCTGACGAAGCTCACCATTGACCGTTAACACAATGTCACCTTCCGTTGGGTGCCCAACATCCGAAGCTAAGTGCAACGGTCCACAAGGTGCCGAGTGTTCAAAGGCCTTGCCGATTTCCCATGGGCGACCCGCTTTTTTCATTTCACCTTGCCGATCACGGCGCGTCATATCAAGACACAGAGCATATCCATATACATGAGACATCGCATCCGCGTATTCGATATTTGTACCGCCTGATTTCAAGGCAACCAGCACTTCTGCTTCATGATGCACATCCGAACTTTTAGGAGGATATGGAAAGCGCCCGGTTAAGTTTAAATTATCGGGGTTCTTTTGGAAAAAGAAGGGATCTTCTTTATCAGGATCATGCCCCATTTCAACAGCATGCGCTGCATAGTTTCGTCCAATACAATAAACACGGCGCACTGGAAAAACTTCATCTTTTCCAACTATAGGCAGTGTTTTAATCTTGGGTTCTGGTATTGCGTAACGCGCCATATGCGACTCCATGCTGTAGTTAATAAGTATATTTTGAATTCAACCAATCGCAACCAATTTAATAATAATTGACATTTTGTTTGCATTTTGCAACCAATTTTGTTGATATAGGGCAAATATTGATAAATTGGTCGACCAAATGAATGATTCATATGATACGCAGAGCAATAGATCTGGCGAATTAAAACCAGGATATAGCACCGTTGAGAAGCTGAAATCATTGATCGCCAGTGAAAATTTTGCGCCGGGCACCCGTCTGCCATCTGAACGCGATTTGACTGATCGCTTTAAGATCACCAGAGCTAATTTACGCAAAGCCTTTGATATATTGGAACGCGAGGGGGTTATTTGGAGGCATGTTGGCAAAGGGACATTTATCGCAGAGCCTCATTCTGAAAAATCGATTTTGAATATATCGGAACTGGTTAATGATCTGACACCGGTTCAATTGCTGCGGGCGCGTTTATCGATTGAACCTGCGATCGCACGTGAAGCTGCAATTCACGCCTCAGAAGCAGATGTATCTCGTATTGATGCGGCGTGTAATGCCGCGTCTAGTGCGACCTCGTGGTCCGAATATGAACGTGCGGATGACCTATTGCACCATGAAATTGCTGCGGCAGCACAAAATCCACTTTTAATGTCAATGTTTGAATATTTAAACGCGGTTCGGCGTGCCGTGTCTTGGAATAAGGTGGTGCGCAGAAGCGATCGCCCGGCTTCTGACCATGACAGCTTTGCCGAGCATAAGAGAATTTTCGCAGCGATTGAGGGACGAAACGCCAATGAAGCACAAGCCGCGATGCGCACGCATCTAATCTCAGTTTCAAAACGTCTTTTTGGGGATGATTGAGCACTCAACTCAGCAAGAGAAAAAGCAAAAGCAACCTTGCCATCACACGTAACGCTTCCTGGGAGGAGTAACATGATAAATTTTTTTAAAAAGACCGTAAAGTTTGCGGCTGCTATCCCAATTGCCCTGTCGTTTGCAATTGGCGCTGCTCAAGCTGAAAAAATTAAAATTGCGCTGGCAGAAGCACCATCAGATGAACTTGCTGCATTCTTTGTTGCTCTTGATCGCGCGCGGGCGAATGGCTTAGATTATGAATGGACAGCATTTTCTGATGAGGAACTGGCGATCCAAGCTGTGCTTAGTGGGCAAATGGATATTGGATTTGGAACGCCATATGCAGCCATGCAAAGATCAAAGGCACCTCTGCGCATAATATTCCAACTTTCAAAGTTGAAATTTTTTCCTGTCACCACGACCAAATACGCGTCGCTTAAAGATCTAGATGGTGAACCGATTTTATTACATTCAAGAGGCGGCGGCACTGACTCAATCGCAAATGTGATTGAAGACCGGCTTGGGATGCAGTTTGGCAAGCGCTCATATGTGCCAGGATCGTCTAATCGCGTTGCTGCGCTGCTGGGTGGGCGCGCAGATGCAACCATTATTGACCTGTCAAACAAGAATAAACTCATGCGCAGCGAAGCTGGTGAAAACTTCAATGTGTTAGAAATGTTTGAGGTAGAGGCCAGTGATGAGGCCTTATTTGGAAATCTTGATTGGATTAAAAATAACGAAAAAGACGTTGATATTTTTGTGACCGCGCTTTTGTCTGTTTGGCAAGATCTTCATAAAGATCCAACGATAATCCGTCGTGAGACCAATCCTGATGGACCCATCGGTCAATTGCCCCCTGAAATCTTGGCAGAGCTTGATGGGTTTTACACCGATGCCGTAGCAGGCGGTCTATACGATCCTAATGGGGGCGGCCGAAAAGCTGCAAATGCCGATATGGAATGGTATTCTGCTGCTGGCCAACTTGAGGGCAGCGCCAGTGATTTGAATATCGAGGATTTCTGGTATTTGGCACCGCTTGATAAAGCATCACAGTAATTTTGCGAAAACTTTGGTTGCGCTTAAAATTGGCGCAACCAATTCCGATAGACGGATTAAATAAATGCAAAATCGAGCCTTCATATTAAAATTGTTTTCTGCTTTTGCCCTTTGCGTTGCATGGGAAATTGCAGGAAGAGTTCCTGTAAGCTACGCGTTTCCTACGTTTTTGGAATCAATGTCGGCGCTGATGGAAATGACCGCAGATGGAAGGCTGTTCGAGGCATATGCAGAAACATTGCGTCCTTTAATAATTGGTATCGCCATTTCTGCCGTTATTGGGATTATCGTAGGATTATGGGTCGGTTTGAGCCAATTTTTTGACTGGCTGTTTTCGCCAATCTTTATCGTCATGCAAGCCGCGCCATTAGCTGCTTTAATCCCGCTTCTCGTTTTGGCATATGGCATTGGTCTCACGTCAAAAGTGATTGTTGTCTGCATCATGTCAATGCCCGTGATAGTTCTGAATACCAGCGGCGCCGTGAAAAATACCCCAGAGTCCTTAAAAGAAATGGGCACATCCTTTCTTGCATCGCGGTTGTCCGTCATATCTCGCATCATCATTCCGGCGGCATCTCCGGTCATTTTCGCCGGCCTCCGTCTTGGTATATCGGCAGGGTTCATTGGGGCTATTTTAGCCGAACTGAAAATCACCCCCACTGGTGTTGGTGACATTATAACTTACAGCCGCTCGATCGCAGATTACCCATCCATGTATGCTGCTATTTTTTCAATTATTGTGCTGTCAGTTCTGTTTTTAAACCTCTTGGATAAAGTAGAAATCCTTCTCTTCAAAGGAAACGAGCGTGGTTATGTCTCAGATTAGAAATATTGATAAAGATCCTCAAAGCCCTGAAAAACCAATAGCCGTTTCCGTCGATAATATTTCAAAAAATTATGGGAATGTTGAGGCTTTGAAGGATATGTCCTTAAAATTTCCAAAGGGTGAATTGACTTCACTATTGGGTCCTTCGGGATGCGGTAAAACAACCTTGTTAAAAATTATTGCGGGATTGCTTGAGCCCAGTTCTGGAACGGTAACGGTGAATGACAAGCGCGTCACGGGCCCAGGCACAGACCGCGCATTTGTATTTCAAGATTTTGCGCTGATGCCTTGGGCGTCTGTTTTGAAAAATGTATCATTTGGGCTTGAAATGCGAGGAGTCGATAAAACTGAGCGCGAAGGGATTGCTGCGAATTATATAAAAGAAGTCGGTTTACAGGGTTTTGAAAATAGTTTCCCGCATGAATTATCTGGCGGTATGCGTCAAAGGGTTGGTTTGGCCCGTGCGTTGGCTGTAGACGCAGATGTGCTGTTGATGGATGAACCCTTTTCGGCCGTCGATGAGCAAACGCGCCGTAAGTTTCAAGAAGACTTGTTGCAGCTTGTTGAAAGCAAAAACAAAACATTTATTTTCGTAACGCATTCCATCGAAGAAGCAGTCTATGTATCGGACCAAATTGCTATTTTGTTACCTCGCCCAAGTCGTGTTTCGGAAATTATCAGACCGTCAAATTTTCGGGCAAAAGGGGTAGATGCAATACGACGAGACTCTGAATATCTTGATATCGTTGATGATATTTGGACGTCTTTACGCAGTTACGTTGAATAGGAAAGCCGCGCATGCATTTATTTGGATATCGCTTACCCGGCATGTCATCCCTGCTTTTATGGGGCGCTCTCTGGGAATTTATTGGGCAGGCTAAGGTTACGTTTTTTATTCCTCCATTAAGCAAGGTTTTGTCTACCCTTTACGAAGTTTTGGGGACCGTAGCCTTTCAAAATGCACTTAAAGAAACGGCCTATGCATTTTGTTCTGGGGTGCTTTACGCCGTAGTGATCGGAATAATTGTTGGAATATTAATGGGTAAGAACCGCCTGATTGACGAGTTATTGCTCCCTTGGGTAAACGTATTTCTTAGTGCCCCCCTTACGGCTTTAGTGCCCGTGTTAATGGTGCTTTTTGGGTTTGGCATGAAGTCTATCATTATCACCACGTCTCTTTTTGCTGTTTGGATTATCATCTTAAATACCCGTGCTGGTGTAAGACAGATTAACCGCTCTCTGGTAGAGATGGCGACCAGTTTTGGCGCCACGCCCCTAAAGGCCTTTACAAAGATATATTTTTGGGCCGCGTTGCCGGAAATTTTAGGAGGCGTCCGGATCGGTATTATAAGGGCAGTAAAGGGCGTGATTATCGGCCAATTACTTATTTCTATTGTGGGTTTTGGTGCTCTGTTTGAACTTTATTCGGCAAATTTTCTGATGAGTCACTTTTGGGCGGTTCTGATTGTTTTGTTTGCACTCGCTTTTTCAATTTCAGAGTTTTTGGCTTATTTAGAGCGGCGTGTAAGCTATTACGCCGCAAAGCGGTAAACCGGCAACCTGCTTAACACCTTTTATGCCGTTTCAAAATTTATGGGTTATTTTTTTGCTGGCCTGCGCAAACTTTATCCGTTCTTCCTGCCTGTGCGCGTTGTTAAGGGTGGGTAGAGCAAGCCCACAGGTTTTGGCTTATTGGCAAAGCAGGCAGAGTCCCGGCGTCATTGCGGCTATTAAATGGTTATATTTTCTTATACGTTCGCATGCGGTAACCCGCCGCTTTTTGAGGAATGAAAAATATTTATCGAGTATCCGGGCGGCAGCAACCAGCCTCATACCGCCAAGCAGGGTTTTGAAATTCTGGTCTCAATAAACCTATGCGTGTTTATTTAGGCATAGCCAGGCCTCATATTTTGAAGCTGCCTCAGGCCTATCTAAAGGGGCAGGCGCCCGCTCAGATTGTTTTACGCGATTATTCTCAGGCCTGTTAATGTTGATCTTTTTTATTTCCCAAGAGCTGAACAATGATCAGCAAACCGGATGATATGATAATCAAGATGGTGGAGATCGCGGCAATGGTCGGATCGATTTGATCGCGCAAGGCTAAGAACATGCTTCTGGTGATGGTTGAATTATCTCCACCGGCGACGAATAGGGAAATAATGATTTCGTCAAAAGAAGTTAAAAACGCGATTAAAGACGCAGAGATAATGGAGAATTTAATCTGTGGTAGTGTAATTTCGCGAAACGCGCGGAACCGGCCAGCCCCCAAAGATCTTGCCACTTTTTCTTGGTTCATATCGTAGTTTTTCAAAGCTGAAAAAACGATAATTAAGACAAGCGGCAACGCCACTAAGGAATGGCCGATAACCAATCCAAGAATGCTTCCAACCAATTTAAATTGTACAAAAAAGTAAAACAGCCCAATCGCAACCAATATAATTGGAACCATCATTGGTGAAATAAAAATTGGGAACAGTATTTTGCTAATGCGCGCACTGCTATTGACCAGACCATAAGCGGCCATTGTGCCGATAGGGACCGCCACAAAAATTGTAAGAACAGCGACTTTGATGGAGGTCCATGTTGCCGCCATCCAATCATTAAAGCCGTTTTCAACCTTCCAAGAGAAAAAGTAATTTTCATACCATCTGAGTGACCATTCCCGAGGCGGAAACTCTAGATATTGACTGGCAGAGAAGGACATTGGGATCACAACCAGCGATGGCACAATCAACAGAAATAAGGTGATAAAAGACAAAATATAAAGCCAGAGCCGGTTTTTAAGCCGGATTTGGGTTTCGGACACATTCTTGTTCAAAAAACTCATAGCGTTATTTATTCCCGAATTGGTCAAGCGATACGAGTTTCGAGGCGATGTAAAGAATGATTGCGGTTACAATCAGCAAAACCACGCCCAACGCGCTTGCTGCCCCCCAACTGAAATAAAGCTCAATGTTGCTTGAAATTTTCATCGCAGCCATGATCACTCTGCCACCGCCCAAAATGGCAGGGGTCACGTAAAAGCCAAGGCACAATACGAAAACAATCAATAAGCCTGCAAATAAGCCAGGCAGGGAGAGTGGAAAAAAGACAGTCCAAAAAGCACGGGTGGGTGTGGCGCCGAGACTAGACGCAGCTTTCAAACAATCTTTATCAATCGCGCGCATATTTGCATAAAGCGGTAAGATCAAAAATGGCAGCATTATATGAACCATGCCGATCAATGTACCCGTCGTATTATGCACGATTTTAATCGGCTCGCTGATTAAACCCAAATCCAGTGCGATATTGTTTAGCAACCCCTTTTTCTGCAATAGCACCAACCATGCATAGGTGCGCACCAAAAGGCTGGTCCAAAACGGAATTAGCACGCCCACCATGCAGATATTTGCCCATTTTCGCGAGAGTTGCGACATGAAATAAGCCAATGGATAGCCGATCAGCGTACAGATGATTGTCGTTAGGATGCTAATTTTGAAGGTTGTTATGAAAATCCGCATATAAGAGCGGCTGGTGACCATCCGCTCATAATTTTCAAAAGAAAACGTGCCATCCCTGCCGATAAATGAGAGATAAAACAACCAACCAACCGGAATAACGATTAGAAAAGCAACCATCAGCAAATAGGGCAGAGTGAGGCCCAAGAAGGTTAGGCTTTCCCGCGCGGCCAGTTTTTTAAGCCCGTCTTGATTGAGGTGATCAGAGGTTGCAGACATCGCGTTAACTCACCAAGTAGCTGTCAGCTACTTTGAGGCCAATGGTTACAGTCTCTCCGACGGGGGGCAATGCCTCTTGTGTGATGCTTCCGTTGGGAACTCTGACGCGTAAAGTTTGTGCTTCGCCATCCAAAGGCGCCAATTTGACGACCAGTAATTGGCTTTCCCCCTGAAAAATTGAATCTAACAAGACACCTGAAAAGTAATTTACGCCTTCTTCTTTGTCGGTGGCAACAAACGCTTTTTCTGGGCGTACCACCAACAGGAATTTGCCATCCTGTGCAGGGGGGCTGGCCGTTTTTATTGTTGCGGGGCCAAAGCTGATTTGCGATTTGTTGACGCTGACCGGCAAAAGGCTCGATTCTCCGATGAAATCGGCAATGAAAGCATTGTTTGGGTTTTTATAAATCTCATTGGGTGTGCCCAGTTGCATCAGTTTTCCGTCGTTAATCACCGTAATCCTATCCGACATTGTCAGAGCTTCTTTTTGATCATGGGTGACATAAACAGTGGTCATATTCAGCGCATCATGCAGCTGGCGCAATTCGATTTGCATCTCTTCACGCAGTTTTTTATCCAAGGCAGATAAGGGCTCATCCATCAAAAGAATTTTCGGCTTAAACACAATCGCACGCGCCAGTGCAACGCGCTGTCTTTGCCCGCCTGACAACTCGTGCACTCCGCGATGGCCCAAGCCATCCAGTTTCACGGTGCTCAGAGCTTCTTCGACGCTTTCTTGAGTTTCTGCTTTGCTCACGCCTCTTAATTTTTGTGGATAGCCAACATTTTGTTCAACGCTCATATGTGGAAATAAAGCATAGTTTTGGAAAACCATACCGATGCCCCTCAAATGCGGAGGTTTCAAAATAACCTCTTCATTTCCGAATTTTACGCTGCCGCAATCTGGGTTTGTAAAGCCCGCAAGAACCATCAGCAAAGTGGTTTTACCAGATCCTGACGGCCCAAGAAGGGTCATGAACTCACCCGATGTTATCTCGAGGCTAATATCATTCAGAGCATGAAATTGATCGTATGATTTTGAAACATTTTTAATCGATATATTGAGCGATGTATTTTTCATATCAGGGTAAATTTCTCAGTCTTGGGCTTGGAAAGCATGGCTCTCCAAGCCCTTAAATTTATGTTATAAAGATATAGATTATTCGGTCATCATATCCGTATACATTTCAGCCGCAATTGTGCGCCATTTTGAATACCATTCGGTTTTCAAAGTTAACTGATGTTTTGCATTATCTGGATGGCTTGGCATTTGTTTTGCGCGCGCCTCATCCATCAGCCCCAGTTCATAGACTTTGCCATTTGTTGGGCCATATGTGATGTATTTTGCAAATTCAGCCATATATTCTGGTTTCATCGCCTCTGCGATAAACTGCATCGCTAGGTCTTTGTTCTTTGCACCTTTAGGAATGCCATAACCTTCCCAATCCATGATGCCTGAACGCCAGTCATATGCCACTTTTGCGCCATCAAGTTTTGCAACATCAAAGCGTCCGTTCCAGCCTGTTGTCATATCAACTTCGCCATCTTTCATCAGCTGGGCATGTTGCGCGCCTGAAGACCACCATACTGCAATATGTGGTTTGATGCTTCTGATCTTATCCAGCGCACGCTCGATGCCGGCTTCGCTGTCAAGCACTTCGTAGACTTGATCCATCGGAACGCCATCCGCCAATAGGGCGGTTTCCAGTTGCGCATCGACTTTATTGCGCATGGCACGGGTGCCAGGAAATTTTTCTACATCGTAAAAATCAGCCCAAGTTTTTGGTCCGTTATCGCCATAGGTTTCTGTGTTCCAAGCCGCTACAACAGAGAAGATATCTGCGCCGGCGCAATAGTCACTATACATTCCGGGCAGATGGTTGCTGACATCGATGACAGAATAATCAAGTTTTTCTAACACGCCTTCCGCCGCACCCGAAGCGCAGCTACCAGCACCGCTTGAGAAAATATCAAACTTATCCGCGCCTGACTTCACCATCAGCTTAACATCGGAAATGCCGCCATAGGTGTCTTCTTTAACCGTGATGTCCAAAGCCTTTGCAACCGGCTGGAAAATGCCAACAGACTGGCCTTTTTGGTAGGCCCCACCCCAAGATACAATCCGCAATTCATCTGCGTAAGCCATTGAACTGGCAATCAATATCCCGGCTGCCGCCAAAGAGCTTGTTGCTTTCATCGCTGGTTTTATATTCATTTCTTTATCTCCCGTAATGTTATTTATAACACAACAGTAACCAGAAAGTTTGTTAACGCAACAGGAGTCTTATTCTGTGTCCTTTAATTTATATGTTCTTGATTTTTTCTTTACCGCGTCGACATTTGCATTTGGTCACGCCAGCGATACCAAGATACGATGGCAGGCAAAAACCAAGGCCGACCAGTATAGGCGGGCCGCGTAGGAAATGGCAGATCGTCAAAAGCTGTTTTGCCCTGCGGCAATCCCAGCAATTTCTGCCCCAAGCGCATGCCCAGATAACTGGCCATCGAAACACCCGAACCGCAATAGCCCATCGCGTAATAAATGCCTTGATGGCATCCGGTATGAGCCAGTTCGTCAAATGTATAGGCCACTGTGCCCATCCAGGAATGTGAAATTTTTGTTTGTTTTAATTCAGGGAATATGCGGCACATATCATTATGCAGTTTTGGGCCGCTGGCCGCGGGATCTGTTTCCCGTGCTGAAACGCGGCCCCCAAATAAAATGCGTTTCTTATCTGGAGAGGGGCGATAATAATAGACAACTTTGCATGTGTCGCTGATAATCCGATTGGTTGGAAAAAGTTTTTCCATCAACTCTGGCTGCAGGGGTTCGGTGGCAATTATGTAGCTGCCAATTGGGATAACCCGTCGTTTCAGCCAGGGCGTTAAGTTACCCGTATAACCATTGGTTGCAACAATTAGGTCCTTGCATGTCACTTGGCCCTGCGTTGTCTTTACTTCAAAGCCCGCATTTGTTTTGTTGATTTTTTCGGCGCGACACTGCCCAACCACATGCGCTCCTGACTCCAACGCCAATCGTAGCAAGCCATGGTGATATTTGGCCGGATGAACAGAGGCATGGCGGGGATAGACCACGCCACCATGGTAGAGATCGCTGCCCAATTCTTTTTTTTGCTCAGCTTTGGGGATAATCGTGGCCGCGATGTTTTCCAATTTGGAAAGCGCCTCGGCATCTTTGGCGAGCGTTTGAAAATGGGCTTCTGAATGCGCTGCGTGAAACCTGCCGCAGCGTTCAAACCCGCAATCGATTTTCTCGCGCGTGATAAAGTCTTCAATCCAATCAAGAGCAGTTTCGCCTTCTTGGCGAATGGCGGTTGCCCGGCGCGTACCAAATTTGCGGGCCAGCTTGGCTTGGGACGGTTTTATACTGGTGCTGATTTGTCCACCATTGCGGGTGCTGCACCCAAAGCCAGGGCCCCCGGCATCAATGATCATGACTTTTCTGCCACCCCGCAATATTTGAATTGCCGCGTGCAGCCCCGTATAGCCAGAGCCCACAATCAAGACATCAACATCTGGAATAATTGTTTGACTGATTCCAGCCAGCGATGGCTGCCCGTCTAACCAGTAGGAAGTGTTTTTCCAGTCTTTTGCCCACATTGATTTTTTCCTCTGACAAGACGCTTAAACCGATCCGGGCTATCTTGATGGAGATTTCTTATTTCGCAATCAAAGATTAACGGCATCGGATGAAAAAATAGCAATTCGTTCTTTAAAATGGCCCGTCCCGTTAGCGATGCTCCGGGCGTTTTGAGGTGGGGCGCAAACTGCGCGAATTTGCTAAGCTTGGCATGATCTTTAACACCCATAGGGAAGATTAGGTTAAATTTTGCTTGATAAAACCAAAGCAAGGTTGAGCCGATGGCACAGGTGCTTGGCTCATCAAGGGGCATTTAAAGAATGTAACCGGCGCTGTTTTGTAACGCGCGCCGCTCTTTGAAGACGTAAATCTGCTAAGGCTCGTACAACCTATTGGATATTTTTTTAGCACTGGGTGGCGCTTTCAGATCAGGGATTTGCTTCAGCCAGAATATCCTGCGTCTCTTTAAAAGGCTAAGATGGTTTGGCCAGAATGGGGCAACAAACCGCGTTGGGTTCTGATCCGCAGGCTCAGGCATGGGTTATTTGCAGGAATGAATAAAGCGATCAAAACCGAATGTTTTATAACGCAGCGATACTTCGATTAAGGCTTTTGGGCTTTAAGGAAATGTTGGGCGGTTTCGGCGTTTATCGCCCCGTGCTCAATCATTTTCTGTGCAATGTGGCTAACTTGCTCAGGGCTTGCCCCTGCCGTTATCGCAACCGTTCGCGCATGAAGACGCATATGACCTTTTTGAATGCCCTCATCGGCAAGGGCGCGCAAAGCTGCTAAGTTTTGCGCCAAACCCACAGAGGCGATGACCTCTGCCAATTCCCCGGCGGACCCGACATTGATCAATTCTAATGCAGCTTGCGCAGCGGGGTGGGCCTTTGTTGCACCGCCAATAATACCGACGGCCATCGGAAGTTCAATTTCGCCTTTTAAATAACCCGTTGAGGTAATCGCCCATGTGCTTAATGCCGTGTATCGCCCGTTTCTTGCGGCATAGGCATGCGCTCCGGCCTCTATGGCGCGCCAATCATTTCCGGTTGCCAGAACAATAGGGTCAATACCGTTCATAATGCCTTTATTATGCGTTGCCGCGCGATAAGGATCTATTTGGGCCAATGTCGCAGCTTCAACAAGGCCAGTGCACAGCTCATGGCCGGTGATTTGTTCCCCGTCAAATAGGCTTACGTTTAGCGACACATGCGCGCGCACCAAACGCAAATCAGCAAGGTTTGACAAAATGCGTAGGCGAACTCTGCCTTGCGTAATCTCTTCGATTTTAGGCGCTAATTTTTCCGCCATTGTATTTACGGTATTGGCTCCCATCGCATCACGCACATCCACTAAGAGATGTAAAACCAGCATATTGCCCATAGGGGTATCTCTGAAAAGATGACCTTCTATTTCAAAACAGCCCCCACCCAAGGAAACCAAGACAGGATCGCAATCATTCGCGTCGGCAATCAATTGGTCGGCATGGTTTTGGATTTTTTCGAGCGCTTCTGCTGGGTCTGAAAGATCTAAGATTTGAATTTGCGCGCGCATAACCGGTCGTTCGGCATTGGCATGAAACCCCCCACAATTGCGGGCTAATTTGGCCATATGCGAGGCAGCCGCAACGACCGAGGGTTCTTCAACCGCCATAGGGATCAAATAATCGCGATTATTAATTTTAAAATTTGTTGCAACACCAAGTGGAAGCTCGAACTTTCCAATCACATTTTCGATCATGCCATCAGCGATATGTTCTTGAAGGCTATTTTCCCCGGCAAGATTAACCCGTGCGGCTTGCGACAATCCGGCAGCGTCAGAAACCAAAGCTCGTCTGGTTTCAATTGTTAGATCGCGAAGGTTGGGGAGCCTTGAATATTCGGATGATGCATCTGACATAAGTGACCTTTCATATGCACAGAAAATCATGGCATAGCCAGTTTTGCAAATATGATGTTTGAAATTTAAGGCCGTTGAAAACGACAAATCAGCAAAGCTGAGCCTACCACATGAATTGCTGTTTAAGCCGTAGGGGTAAAACCGTCAGGAGCACATATATAAAAGACATTCATAAGGATCCGCCAAGCGAAAGCGCTCTCTATCAAGGTCGGAACATATGATTTCACGCGGCCCGGCCAAGGCCCCAGCAGCTTGTGGAGGCTGATAAAGCCCAATTTTTTTGGGCCTTTTTGCATAAAAATAGAACTATGTCGGAAATGCTCAAAGTCTTTAAGCAGTATATTTTGTCTGTCGGAAATTCAATTTTTGGAATTATCCCTTACAAACACTGTTTAAATTCAACTTTTGATGCCTGTCCCAAAGTGTTTTTTTGTGGACGGTTTGAAAACAGAGAAGAAAGATGGCCCTCAAAGTGCGGTGCGTTTACGCTTTCTTTGACGGCTTGAAGTTTCAGCAAAACGACAGGTGTCAGATATCTATCTTAAGTGGTGACAAATAGCGCGCGCTCACTTGAAAAAATGAGCTTAGTGCGATGCGATAAAGCCTTTGCATTGCGAAACAGCCCAAAAGTACGTCCAATCCACAATCGGATAATTAAGAGCTTAATTCTGAAGCTATGTTAAAAAACCTTGGCTTCAAGTGGTTTGCTTATGTTCGAAACTAAACCCATCGTCGAATGCTTGTTGCGCGATAATATTTGGGTTGAAGTGAATTTTCGATATGATTTTGGTTGAATGCTCGATCAGACCTTGAGGCGTTTGCACCCTATTTTCATTTTTGCGCGGTGGCAAAGAACATTGCCCCGGCTGTCCAATGGCTTGCCAAAATTCCTGAGCACCCGACGGGGTGGCAATATGCTCTAGTTGCGCGTCAATGAACTTAACTTTTGAACTGAAATAAAGCTTATAATAAGCTTGGCGAGCTGCCATTTCGTAGCAATACCAAAGAGCGAGTCCAATCCCTTCAAATTGTGAAAATAATTTTGGATTGATAAGTTTTTTTTTGGTAGCTGGGGTGAAGGTACCATTGCCAAGCCGTGGTTATATCCACAAAATCATGTCTCACCACATAACTTGCGCATTGCCGAACAATATCTCGTTTTAAAATAATAATCCTACTTTTTTCTGCCAGTTGGGAGCGAGAAATATTTTCAATTAACCCGCATTTTCCTAGTGTATGATTGATCTCGATATGAATGTTTGAAGTCAGCATTGAAAACTTTCGTTTCCAAAAATCCTTTACGATCGCGTTATTCCCATTCTCGTTGAAACTGCGCATTATTTTGATGTCAGGCATTCGATTGCCAAAATCCTCGACACCTAAGGATTCATGGAGAGCCTCGCAATTTAGGTTTACGGCTAAAAACTCTGATAACCAGGCTGTACCTGTTCTACCCGCAGAAAGTGTAAAGATTGTTTCAGGGCAGGCTTTTTTCATGCTAAAGGCTCAAAAATGAATGAAATTTGCAGGTCTTTTTGAACATCTTTCACCATAAACCTGCTGTGCCCTAAATGCCTAAACCTTGTCGGCTAAAATAAAGCCGTTGAAAGGAAACACGTACCACTTTGAAACGCCACATAGGGTTTCTAATTGTGTTTGACAACCGTTTAAAAAGAAAAAATACGTTTCATTTTCAAATCAATATCAGACTGTCAAAATTTTTTAACTTATTGCCTTTTTGACTCGTATCAGACAGTTTTAGCGCATGTTTTTGCCATTTCGAGATCACAATCCACCCGCACGGAAACCCATCATCACCTATGGTTTGATCCTTATAAATGCAGCAATATTTTTGAGTTATTGGGGCAGTGCCGATAGCGAAAGCGCAACACAAATCATTTTTGAACGGTGGGCGATGTTCCCTGAGGATATTAGCTATGGGGTTAATCTTCATAGCTTGATCAGTTCAGTTTTCTTGCATGGTGGGCTGCTTCATTTAGCCGGGAACATGTTGTTTCTGTATATTTATGGCGATAATTTAGAGGATGAATTGGGCCATCTGCTTTTTTTGGGGTTTTACTTGGCCTGCGGCGCATTGGCGAATTTGGCGCAGGTTTTGGCCGATCCGGCTTCGCCTATTCCTGTGGTTGGGGCCTCTGGCGCGATCG
Organism: Rhodobacteraceae bacterium IMCC1335; assembly: GCA_039640495.1. Classification (NCBI taxonomy): domain Bacteria; kingdom Pseudomonadati; phylum Pseudomonadota; class Alphaproteobacteria; order Rhodobacterales; family Paracoccaceae; species Rhodobacteraceae bacterium IMCC1335. The sequence continues at coordinate 2,904,599 of CP046864.1, read as the reverse complement.
CTGGGGTGATGGGGGGTATTTGCTGTTATTCCCAAAAGCCAAGATTGATATTTTGGTGATTTTCGTCGTGTTTTTCCGCGTTTTTTCAATTTCCGCTTGGATCGTTCTTGGCCTTTGGTTCGCGTTACAGCTCCTGAATGGCGCTAACTCCACGGCGGCCAGCAGCGGTATCGCATATTGGGCTCATATTGGTGGCTTTGCAGCCGGTCTTGTTCTGATTTTGCCCTTGTTTATACGTCTCGGGGCAGCTGCATTTTGGCTTGAAACCTTGGGGCATCCGCCCCATCCGGAAAAAATCTATGCTGGCTCGCTTGCGCGCGTGCCATTGGTCCCGAGAAAGTCGAATACCAGAAAATAGCTATGTGAAGCGTGTTGGGTGCAGATTTGAAACCCGGCTCGGTGTGACCTGTTTGTTATGCGCCCCGGATTAAAGCCGCAAATTGGTTAAACTGCAGATCGTTTGCGCATAAAATATCAGCGGTTTCGACAGGATCAGAATTCGCAGCCATGCCTTCTACGATTGCACCTGCTTCGCGCGCTATAATTACGCCGGCTGCAATGTCCCAAAGGTTTAAGCGGCGCTCCCAATACCCGTCATAGCGCCCTGCAGCCACATAAGCCAGATCAAGGGCTGCGGCGCCCCAGCGCCGCACGCCTGCGCAGGCGGGTAGCAATTGCGCAAGATCTTTCAGGGTTTCGGGCAAATCGGAGCGACCTGCAAAGGGCAATCCGGTTGCGTAAATGCTTTCAATCATCCGTTTGCGGCCTGAAACGCGCAACCGGCTTTCATTCAACCAGGCCCCCTGGCCTTTTTCGGCTATGAATATTTCATCTTTTGTTGGATCATAGACCACGCCGGCAACAATTTGCCCTTTATGTTCTAATGCGATGGACACAGCCCAATGTGGCAGGCCATGCAAAAAGTTGGTGGTGCCATCTAAAGGGTCAACAAGCCAGCGCCGCGTGGGGTCTTGCCCCTCGATGGCATCGCTTTCCTCTCCCACCCAGCCATAAGTGGGGCGGGCCGCCGTTAATTCAGCTTTGATAATCGCTTCTGCTGCGATATCTGCGCGCGATACAAAATCCCCCGCGCTCTTGCTTGAAACTTGTAAATTTTCAACCTCGGTAAAATCTTTCAGAAGCGATCTGCCAGCTTTACGGGCTGCTTTGATCATTACGTTGAGGTTTGCACTTCCTTGCATTCGCCAGGCTCCTAAATAGCTGTGCCGGCTATAAGTTTATTTGCAAGGAATGCCAAGCATCCATCTGCAGCATGGGAGGCTTGTCTATGTGAAATGTTTCGTTACGGCCACGCCTACCGCCGCTGATGTTCCTGTTAAAACGGCGCCCCAAATGACGTCAACCATTACCATTTGCGCCGTCCAGCCTTTCAGTGTCGCGAAATTTGTAAACTCATAGGTTCCGTATGCCAGCGCGCCAAGAACTGCGCCGGCAAAAAACGCCTGAGCGATCGAACCAACATTCAAGGCTGGAATTGAGACAAACCAGACCACGCCCACAACATAAAATAAGTAAAACACCGCTGCAGGTCCCATGCGAAGGTCTTCCAGCATCATCGGCCCGATATTCGACGAAAAGAGCGGATACATCACCTTTTTGAGCATGACGACGTCAAGCGCTAGAAAGACGATTGCGGTGACGATATACAACAAAACATGTATCATTTTTTCTCCTGCTTGATATCAATACGCTTGCTGACCTAAATTGGATCACCAAGCGCAGAAAAATAACTGCCCAATAAAGCCTCTCTATAAAGAGCTGCGATATTGAAAAGCGGCAGCGATGCGTTTTTGCTTTGGTTCCCGCTTTGTCAAACCAATGATTGGTACCTTTAGTGGGAATGCGCTGCGTCAGCCCGGTTTAAGTCAACCGGGACGTCAAGCGTCATTTCACCGGCCTTCTCAAAAGTTAAAACGATAGAAATCAGATCACCCTGATGCCAACTGCTGCGCAACCCCATCAGCATGATGTGATCCGCACCACGTTTGAGCATGGCCATTTTACCTGCTTCAATCGCAAACCCGTCGAGGACGGGTCGCATTTTCATCACCCCATCGGCAGATCCTATATGGGTGTGTAATTCGGCTTTCCGTGCTGCAGTTGACGCAACACTGACGAGCCGATCATCGGCTGTGCCGTGATTATGGATCATCATGAAAATACCGCCCGCTTTTGACGAGGGGGTCGCGCGATACGCGTAAGCATCTTTGATGATAATCGTATCGGCGGATAGAAGCGCTGGTAGGCCACAGAGGATTATAGCTACAAAAAAGGATCTTAAATGGGTCATTTTGGCTCTCTCTTGGTTCGGTCAAAATTTATGAATATGTGGATTTGACCTGAGAGGGTGGGCCGCGCAGCTGGATGGAATAAATGGATTTTTGATAAGCATCTTGCCGTCTTAAGGCCTCTGCGGCCCGCGAGGCGGTAGACGTTTTCAAGACAACGCCGCGGTTGATGTCTGCATCTATGGGATTAAGGCAAGAACACTCTGGGCAGGAAGTTTCATCTGAAATCGGTGCGCCATGGGAATCTACTGCAATAACAACGGACGCGTCTCCGCTGCAAATTACCAGGTGACCGGCGGTATCTTGCATCAAAACGCTACGCGCAGATACCTGCCCGAGCGGTAATAGCCCCGCGACCAGTAGACTAAAAAGAAAAAATGCCCCGCAATGTTTTTTCAAACGATGAGGCAGGTTTTTCATCAGGCCAGCCTTATCGTTCAGGGGCATATTCGCTGGTTTTGTCTAAAATCCAGCCGCTACGCTGCGTTGGGGCTACGCCGAGGCCGTCTGGGCTTTGGCGATCTCTTTTTTCAATTTCAACGCGTTTGTTGACAATTCGTCATCTTTGGCTTTTGCCAAGAATTGGTCCAAGCCACCACGATGATCAACTGAGCGCAATGCGGCCGCTGAAATGCGGAACTTAAAACCACGATTTAAAACTTCAGATTGCAAGGTCACGTCGTTCAGATTTGGCAAAAAACGACGCTTGGTTTTGTTATTGGCATGGCTGACATTGTTACCAGACATCGGGCCTTTTCCTGTGAACTCGCAACGACGTGCCATCTCTCAATCCTCTTGCTTTTGCTTAATGCGCAGTTTGCGCCAATTCTACCACTGAAGGGCAGCATGCCAAAGGCAGGCCCAAAACTTGAAATGCGGTCTTAGGGGCATTGAACGGGCGCGTCAAGCGCCTGACGCCTTGAAAACGCCGGGTGGGTTTGAAAACCGCCCTAAAATTCGACCTGCAAGGGCCAAGGCAGGATCGCCGCGGTTTATAAGCGCCCAATCATTCGAATCACTTTAGTTGGCTCAGGCGTTTCAAAACCCGTTCCGCCGCGCGCGCGGGGGAAAGCCCCCCGGCTTCAACTTGCAGGCCCAGACGCTCGAGTTCATTTCTAATTTCCTGTCGGTTCAAAACGTCTAAGGCGCCTTGCTTGACGTCTTCTTCAAACCAAAATCGGGCCTGTTGGGCACGCCGGCCTTCAAAATGACCATTGGCTTTGCGCCAATCCGTCAGCTCAAGCACCGCCTGCCAAGCCGCTTCTAGCCCGACAAGCGTTAAGGCGGATACGGTCATCGCTATCGGAAAGTTTGATGGATCTTGCGCGCGCTTGCGCAGCAACCGCAAGGCGCTGGAATAATCCGCGCAGGTGCGATTTGCCGCTGTGCTCAGCTCGCCATCGGCTTTATTCACCAAAATAATATCGGCCATTTCCATGATGCCACGTTTTACGCCCTGTAATTCATCACCACCTGCCGGGGCCAAAAGCAGCAAAAAAATATCTGACATTTCCGACACAATCGTTTCCGATTGTCCCACGCCAACGGTTTCAATGAACACAACGTCAAACCCCGCAGCCTCGCAGAGCGCCACAGCATCACGGCTGCGCCGCGTGACTCCCCCTAAATGAGATTGGCTTGGAGAGGGGCGGATAAAGGCCATTGGATCGCGCGACAATCGATCCATTCTGGTTTTATCTCCCAAAATCGAGCCACCTGAACGTAGCGAGCTTGGATCAACTGCCAGCACCGCCACTTTTGAACCGCGTGCAGTGAGCAAGCTGCCCAACGCTTCTATGAAGGTCGATTTACCCACGCCTGGTGTGCCTGATAGCCCAATACGCAGGGCGCGTTTGGGATGTTCTTGCAGTATTTGCATCAAAGCAATCGATTGCTCGCGGTGATCGCTGCGCTGGCTTTCAACCAGTGTAATCCCGCGGGCCAGAGCGCGGCGATCCTGCTGAAGGATTTGATGCGCTAGCTGATCGATATCGGTCATTGAGGGCTTTAACTTTCTACGAGCAGGGGTTGGTGTTTCACGGCTTAGGCAGTATGGTTTTGACGCGAACTCGAAAGAAAAGTCCAGCGGAGCCTTTCTAAAAATGCATTTTTTTAAAACGCTGGTGGCCTTTTTTCTTTACGTTTTTTTCGCGATGCCAAGTTTTTCTGCAACGTTAAAGCCGGGTGAGCGCGAAGAAGCACATCACTTTGACGTGTTTATTTTAGGCATCAAGGCCGGTGAACTTCGCTATCACAAAAGCGTGAAAGGCACAGCTTATTCGGCAGAGGCGGTGTTGGAAACAATTGGTTTGGTGGCGTTGCTTGCCCCTTACTTATTTCAGGCAAAAGTAACGGGACAGCGCTTGAAAAGCCGGTATTTTCCAAAAAATTACGTGGAAACATCCAATACAGGAAGGCGTATAACAAACAAAGAAATGCGCTATAAAAATCAACGCCCGACGCTTTTGACAGCTGGAGAGCGGAAAAAATACTGGCTGAAACCCGCCGATCAAAAAGGCACGCTTGATCCGCTTTCGGCGCTGCTTGCCTTGCTTGATGACGCAGTGAGCTCTCAGCTGTGTAAAACCGATTTGCCGGTATTTGATGGGGAAAGACGGGTTTCGCTCTCCTTATCGGGGCCCACAAAGCTTGATAAGGGGGGGGTGGCCTGCCAAGGGATTTATACGCGTCTCGGCGGATTTTCCAAACAGGAACTGTCGGATGGAATCACATTCCCTTTTTACATAAATTACCACCCTGTTGACGCTGGCTATAGGGTTGCAAAATTCAGCTTCAGCACATTGCGTGGAACGGCGACCTTTGAGCGTCGTTAAATTCAGCCCGGATCCCGCTTTGCCGATCACAAAAGTGATCCCAGAGCTTCTTGGAGCAATCGAACGCAGCTCTAAACTGATCTTAACCGCGCCGCCCGGGGCTGGTAAAACCACCATAGTGCCGCTGGCCTTGTTGGCAGCGGGCAAAATTAAAGGCCGGATTATTGTGTTGGAACCCCGCCGTCTGGCAGCCCGCGCCGCTGCGGAACGCATGGCCCAAAGCCTGAATGAGGCGGTTGGCGATACGGTGGGGTATCGTATGCGCGGCCAGCAAAAAACCTCGACCCGGACGCGTATCGAGGTGGTGACCGAGGGTATTCTGACCCGAATGTTGCAAAGTGATCCTGAATTAACGGGCATCGGGGCCGTTATTTTTGATGAGTTTCACGAACGGTCTTTGAATGCGGATCTTGGTTTGGCCCTGTGTTTGGAAGCGGCTAATGCGTTTCGCGAAGATCTGCGTATTCTTGTGATGTCGGCTACATTGGATGTCGCGCCGCTGGTCACGTTGATGCAGCATCCCCCCGTGATCGCAGCCGAGGGGCGTAGTTTTCCAGTGGCGCCCATTTGGCTGGACCGACCGCTTCCAAAATCAATTAAATTTGAAACCGCAATCTGCGATTTGGTCTTGCAAGCGCTGCCGCAGACCAGCGGTGCGGTTTTGGTGTTCTTGCCAGGTGAGCGTGAAATTCAAAAAACCGCTGCTTTGTTAAAGTCCAATTTGCCCAGCAGTTGCACAGTGGAAACTTTATTTGGCGCGATGCGGTTTGAAGATCAGAAAGCAGCGCTGACGCCGGCCATGGACACGCGAAAAATCATATTGGCAACGGCGATTGCGGAAACCTCTCTCACGATCGAGGGCATTCGCGTCGTCATTGATGGAGGCTTGGCCCGGCGCGCTCAATATGATCCGGGTTCGGGCATGTCCCGCTTGATTACGCAGCGGGCCAGCAAGGCCGAAGCCACGCAGCGCCAGGGCCGCGCTGGGCGCCTTGACAGCGGATGGTGTTACAAATTGTGGTCAAAAGCGGAAGAGGGCGCTATGGCCGGCTTTTCCCCGCCTGAGATAAGTTCAGCAGATCTGGCGCCTCTTGCGATTGAGCTGGCCATATGGGGCGCCAACCCGGGTGACTTGCCTTTACTGACACAGCCCAACCCGAAGGCGTTTGCTGAAGCGCAGGAGCTGTTAATGATGCTTGGTGCCTTAACGCCTTCCAAGCGTCTGACCGCCCATGGTAAGGAGATGGCGCGTTTGCCAATGCATCCGCGTGCCGCCCATATGATGTGCAAAGCAGGCAATGCGGCTGCACCAATCGCCAGTTTGCTTGCCGAAAAGGATCCCCTAAGCCGCGACGCGCCAAGCGATATTAGCCTTCGCCTCGAAGCCTTGCGTGATCTTGCTAAATTTAAGCAAAACAGGCCCTATGATGTAAAGATGCAAACCTTAAGCAGTATCAAAGCTGAAACCAAGCGCCTACAAAAGCAAATTGGGCGTAAGGCAGAGCCGCTAAGCGATGCTCAGATGATCGCGCTTGCCTATCCAGACCGGATCGGGTTGCGGCGCAAAGGCGGCGCGCCTCGATTTTTGCTATCAGGTGGCAAAGGGGCAATTTTAAATGCAGAAGACCCTTTAAGTTCACAGCGTCTATTGGTTGCTGCAGATTTAGATGGCAATCCAAAAGAAGCTAAAATTCGCGCAGCCATTGCGCTCTCAGAAGCCGAGTTGCGCAGCCTCTTTGCCGATCAAATCGGGTGGAAAGAAAGCTGTTTGTGGTCTAAGCGCGAGGCGCGTGTTGTGGCACGCAAAATTGAATATTTTGGTGCGCTTGCGCTTACCGAACAGATTTGGAACGATGCGCCCGAACTGGATATTGCGCGGGCTATGTTAGAGGGAGTGCGCGAGATTGGGCTTGAATATACGCCCGCGGCGCGGCGCTTTATCAGCCGCGTGAGCTTGGTGGGGCGCAACATGCCAGATTTTTCAGACGCGGCGCTGATGGAAAGCTTGGAGAGTTGGTTGCTGCCATATCTTGGCAAGATTAAAAATGCCGAAAGCTGGAAAAACTTTGACATCCTTCCAGCTTTGCAAACCCAGCTTTCATGGGAGCAAACGGCAGAGCTTGATCGCTTGGTGCCCGCGCATTTCGTGACTCCGCTTGAGCGTAAACTGGCGATTGATTACAGCTCAGGAGTGCCTGAAATTGCGGTGCGGTTGCAGGAAATGTTTGGGCAAACCAGCCATCCTAATATCGCGGGAAACCCGCTTAAAATCACGTTGCTTTCTCCCGCTGGGCGGCCTTTACAAACCACAATGGATCTGCCCGGGTTTTGGCGCAGCAGTTATCTAGACGTGCGCAAAGATATGCGTGGGCGCTATCCCAAGCATCCTTGGCCTGAAAACCCGGCGCAAGCCCTGCCGAGCCTGCATAAAAAGCGGCCGGCGAAATAGCGCTAAACCGAGGCAGAGCCCAGATTATGGCGGCTTGCGCACGCGGCTTGAACTAGCCTCTGTAAAATAGGGGATATAAGAAAGACTGATTCAGCGATCTAAGCCGTCTTTAAACATCACGCGGAAAAGCCTATCGTCGCCGTTATGAACAATTCTGAAAACAAGGCGTATCGGCCGCAGCAAGTGGCGGCTTTATGTTTGAAGCACCGCAAAGGCAAATTATCCGTCTTGATGATTACCAGTCGAAAAACCAAACGTTGGATTCTGCCAAAGGGCTGGCTGGAAGAGAATAAAACCGAGGCCGAAGTTGCTTTGATGGAAGCCTGGGAAGAGGCTGGGGTTATAGCAGATCCAACATCCCCTGCGTTGATCGGCTCTTATCACTACGTCAAACGCTTGCGCGGCGCGCAGGAAGTGCCCCTTGAGGTCAATGTTTATCGAATTGCTTCTTGTACATTAGCAAAGCGCTATCCCGAGAAAAAACAACGGCAACGCAAATGGGTATCGTTGAAAAAAGCTGCCAAAATGGTGGATGAGCAAAGTTTAAAGCGATTACTTTTGGCGCAGATCGAAAGCGATGAAGGCAATGTCGGGAATTAAAAAGGATTTTGTGGGTATTTTACCGAGTGTAAATACAACCCCTGAGGCGGGCTGACAGGACCGCAGGCGGCGCGCGATCGCGCTTCAAGCGCTTGCTTGACCTGATCGGGTGACCAAGCGCCTGCGCCAACGCGCTCTAACGTGCCAATGAAGCTGCGCACCTGATTGTGTAGAAAACTGCGAGCCTCGACGGTGAAATGGAATTCGCATCCAAAGGGTAAATCGATCTGTTCAATCTGCAGCCGGTCTAAGGTTTTTAGCGGGCTTTGGGCCTGACACATGCTGGATCTGAAGGTTGTGAAATCATGCAAGCCGATCAAATGCTGCGCGGCGTCTTGCATGGGCTTTAAGTGCAAGTCATGGCGCACTTGCCACACCAATCCCGCATTATGCACGGCGGGCGCGCGCCGCGAGAGAAGTTTGAACACATATTTGCGCCCGATGGCCGAAAATCGTGCGTGCCAATCAGCCGCCACTTCGGTGCAAGCGGTGATCGAAACCGGCTGTGGTTTGAGGTGAAAGTTTAGCGCTTCGCTCAACCGAAAAGTATCCCAGCGGGTGGCTAAATCGCAATGGGCAACCTGACCGATTGCGTGAACGCCCGTATCCGTGCGCCCAGCACCGGCCACCTCCTGCAGCCCGGGGGCAAGTTTTCGTAGGGCTGTTTCTAGCGCCTCTTGAACCGAGGGCTGATCAGCTTGGCGCTGCCATCCACAAAAAGGCGCGCCATGATATTCAATTTTGAAAGCGTAACGAGGCATGTGCGCGCTCTAAAGCAAAATATAAGATTAGAAAAGCACTTCAAACCAACGCATGACTGTTTGCAAATATACCGCCCGCCTTACCCGTATGCTGTTTGGCTGCGCATCTTAGTGCGCAAACCCGGGTTTTTCGACCGACCCAGAGATCTTGTTCCATGCATTTTTGGACAGCGAGACGCCCAAGATCCGGTTTGGATTGGTGGGCGGCGGCATATGAACATTTTGCAGCTTTACAAATCCAAATCTTTCGTAATAGGGCGCGTCACCGATCAGCATTACCCGCTGGTGACCCATGTCCTGCGCGATCTTTAGGCTTTCACGGATCAAAAAGCCCCCCAATCCTTCGCCTTGGCGGGTGGGATGCACCGCCACCGGGCCCAATAACAGCGCCGGTTGCTGGGCGATACTGACGGGCCAATATCGAATGGCCCCGCCAAGCGCGCCAGTTTCGTCACGGATCAAAAAGCATAAGGCCGCCACTGGGTTTGCATCATCGCGCAGGCGATAAGATGACAAGGCTTCGCGGCCGGGCGCAAAGCATAGGTCAAACAGAGCTTCGACCTCCCACCAATCTGCGGGCGTTTCTGGCGTTAAATCAAGCACGGCTTCATATTCCACTTTGCGCTGGAATTGGGCTTAACATGACGATAAGTCAGGATCAAACAGGAGAGAAAGCTATATTTTACGAACCCGAACAAGGCCATGGCCTGCCTTATAACCCTTTTAATGCCATTGTGACGCCTCGGCCAATCGGTTGGATTTCAACCCGCGATGCCCAAGGGCGCAATAACCTTGCCCCTTATTCGTTTTTCAATGCCGTGGCCTATGTGCCACCGCAGGTGATGTTTGCCTCAACGGGAGAAAAGCCGGATCAAAATGGCACCAAAGACAGCGTTGCTAATATCCGGGAAACAGGCGTTTTTTGCGTGAATATTGTCGAACATGCGATGATCGAGCAAATGAATGCAAGCGCTGCCACTTTGCCCTATGACACCAATGAATATGAACAAGCCGGTCTGCAGCAGATCGCGTGCAACATTATAAATTGCGCGCGGGTTTCTGGGGCGCCTGCGGCGTTAGAATGTAAGCTGACGCAAATTGTTAACCTTCCCGGCGCGGCTAATTTTGCCGTGTTTGGAGAAGTGATTGGTGTGCATATGCGGGAAGATTGTATCGAAAATGGCCGGTTTGATGTCACGAAATTTAAGCCCTTAACGCGTTTGGGGTATCGGGATTATGCAATCATTGAAAAGACGTTTGAATTGGCCCGTCCAGATGAAGGCAAAAACCCCAATATCAAACCAAGGACATAATGTACCTTGCACCACTGCTCGAATTCTGTTTTCTAGTTTTTATGATATATCGTGCGCTTAAAAGCCGGCTCCGACGCGGCTAATTCTTTGTTTTTTATTCGCGGCCCCTGCGCGCGCGACGCGGTTTGCCCGGCCTAAGGCCATTCCAGATACTTTGTTTTTCAAGGATAGATCCCGTTATGATCCCCTCAATTTTACCAACTTACGCGCGCGCCCCTTTAAGTTTCACCAAAGGCGAAGGCACCTGGCTGATCGAAGAAGATGGCCGCCGATTTTTGGATTTGGGCGCGGGCATTGCCGTGAATGCGCTGGGCCATGCGCATCCGAGCCTTGTTGCGGCCCTAACCGCGCAAGCGCAAAACCTTTGGCATGTGTCGAACCTATATAAGATCCCCCAGCAAACGGCGCTGGCGGATCAACTTGTGGCGCAGAGTTTCGCCGATACGGTGTTTTTCACGAACTCGGGCACCGAAAGCTGCGAGCTTGCGGTTAAAATGGCGCGCAAATATTGGTTCGAAAAAGGCCAGTCGGAACGCGTTGAGATTATCACCTTCTCGGGATCCTTTCATGGCCGCTCTTCGGCGGGTATCGCCGCGGCGGGATCAGAAAAAATGACCAAAGGCTTTGGCCCGCTTCTGCCGGGATTTGTGCATCTTGATTGGGCCGATCACGCTCCGCTTGACGCCGCTATTACGGCGAAAACCGCGGCTATTTTGATTGAACCAATTCAAGGTGAGGGCGGTATTCGCCCTGTTCCGGATGCCTGTTTGAAAGGCCTGAGAGAGCTTTGCGACCGCCACAATCTGTTGTTAATTTTTGACGAAGTGCAATGTGGTATTGGCCGCAGTGGTAAGTTGTTTGCCCATGAATGGGCGGGCGTTACCCCAGATATTATGATGGTGGCAAAAGGCATTGGTGGCGGGTTTCCTTTGGGGGCTGTTTTGGCCAGCGAAGCGGCGGCTTTGGGCATGGGCGCGGGCACGCATGGTTCAACTTATGGCGGCAATCCTTTGGCCTGTGCCGTTGGATGCGCGGTTTTGGCAAACGTTGCTGATGAGGCTTTTTTGGCTGAGGTGCGCCGGAAGTCAGCGTTGTTCAAACAAAAATTAGGGGGGCTGATCGCGGCGCATCCGGATGTATTTGACAGCCTGCGCGGGGAAGGCTTGATGCTGGGATTAAAGTGTAAATGTACAAATACAGATATGGTCGCGGCAGGCTATGAGGCGTTGGTTATCACCGTTCCTGCTGCGGATAATGTGATCCGTTTGTTACCTCCGCTAAACATAACGGATGATGAGATAGAGCTGGCAATCGGGCGGCTTGATCAGGCGGCGCAGCGCTTAAAGTCAAAATAATCTTAATGGCGCGCTTGAAGCTTTGCCACCCATAGGTCAGTTTGCGCGGTTTAAACCCGCGGCGCGCGTCGAAAAATAAGGAAAACCCGGATGCAACATTTTCTCGATATTCATAAATCCGCACCCGAAACTCTGCGTCAGATTATCGACCAGGCGATGGAGATGAAAAGCGACCGCGCTGGGCAACCGCGCGCTGCGTTAGACCGCGGACGGCCTTTGGCGGGCCAGATGGTGGCATTGATTTTTGAAAAACCTTCAACCCGTACGCGGATTAGTTTTGATGTTGGTGTGCGCCAGATGGGGGGCGAAACCATGGTGCTTTCGGGTGCAGATATGCAGCTTGGACATGGGGAAACCATCGCTGACACGGCGCGGGTTCTGAGCCGCTATGTGGATTTGATCATGATCAGAACCTTTGAGGAGGCCACGCTGCTGGAAATGGCGGAACATGCCAGCGTACCAGTGATAAACGGGCTGACCAATCGCACGCATCCCTGCCAAATTATGGCCGATATCATGACGTTTGAGGAACATCGCGGCCCGATCAAAGGCAAGAAAGTTGTGTGGTCAGGCGATGGCAATAATGTATTTGCCAGTTTTGCCCATGCCGCAGGGCAATTCGGGTTTGATCTCACCTTTACCGGGCCTGAGCCCCTAGATCCCGAAGAGGTGTTTTTGAGCGCGGCGCGCGCGAAAGGCGTAAAAATTGAGATTGAGCGCAATCCTCATAAGGCTGTCGAGGGTGCTGATCTTGTGGTTACGGATACATGGGTCAGCATGCATGATCCGCAATCAGCGCGCGAACGTCGGCATAATCAATTGCGTGGCTATCAGGTGAACAGCGCCTTGATGGCCAATGCCAAACCTGAGGCTTTGTTCATGCATTGCCTGCCGGCGCATCGCGAGGATGAGGCCACATCAGACGTGATGGATGGCCCGCAATCTGTGATATTTGATGAGGCTGAAAACCGCTTGCACGTACAAAAAGCGATCATGCGGCATTGTTTGGGCCTTTAAAAACCTTGGCTATTCCCATTGCTCTGGGGCGCGGTCCTACGCGCTTGCCGGCGCAAATGCCAGCGATATATAACGGGCGCAAGTGCATAATCATAAATGGCAGAAGTGGCTTGTTTTAAGATCGGCAACCCGATCAGCCGCGCCAGAAAACGATAGCGGGGCATATCTTGCCAAAGCACCAAAAAGGCGGGTATGCCGCTATAGAGCTGCCCTGATTTACGCACGTAAAGGCGCTTCGCGGCTTGATCCGCGCTTAAGCCCCAGCTGTTTAAATCGCAACTGTTGAGATCATCAAAGCGCAACGCAAGCCCGCGATCAGAGCTATAGGCGGCGTAATGGTCTATTTCAAAGCGGCATATAGGGCAATCTGCATTGTATAAAATTTCGGTTTCTTTTGGCATCTTGCAGCTCCTTGCAGCCCATGAACTAGGCGGCAAATGCAAAATGACAAGCGCTTAATGGCCTTCAAAAGAGCAAAGGCTGTGCAAGGGCAAGCCCATCGCCTGCAATTTCTGTGATCCGCCAAGCTCGGGCAAATCAATCACAAAGGCACAGGCCGTTACATCGCCGCCAAGCCGCTCAATCAGTTTCACGCCAGCCTCGGCCGTGCCTCCGGTGGCCAAAAGATCATCGACCACCAAGACGGTTTCACCCGCTTCGATTGCGTCTTCGTGCAATTCAAGCACGGCTTGGCCATATTCTAGCGTATACTCTTGGCTGATCACCGATCCCGGCAATTTACCCTGTTTGCGGATCGGAACGAAGCCGCAGCCCAGATGGTAGGCAACGGCGCCACCTAAAATAAATCCGCGCGCCTCTAAACCCGCAACTTTGTCAATTTTTTGCTCAAGAAAGGGTGCAACCAATTGTTTGATCGCCAATTGAAACCCGTCAGGGTCATCGAACAAGGTGGTGACATCGCGAAACATAATGCCAGCATGAGGAAAATCAGGGATTGTGCGAATATAGTCTTTTACGGTTTTCATACGATCTCCAGAAGCAACTTAAAGCGCTGGTAACACGAAATAATTTTTCTTTTCAAGTTGGATGTCTCAATCTTGATTGTCGAATAGATGCGCCGCGCTGCAGGGCGGGCCCGTTGTAACGCTGCCGCAGGCACAACTAGGCTGTTCTCTTTGGAAAAAATGCGTTAATGGACTTTTTGAACACACTCCCAGCGATTTGGATAAGCTTATGAAACGTGCCATCCTCGGCTCTTTTGCCAATTTGACCATGCCCGATTTGAACGTGATGAATGATGAAGGATTGAGCGCGGCGCGGTTGCGTATCGAATTGCTCTCTGGTCTCACCGTGGCCCTGGCTCTCATTCCCGAAGCGGTGGCTTTTGCCTTCGTGGCTGGGGTTCACCCGTTGGTTGGGCTTTATGCGGCGTTTTTGGTAGGATTGATCACGGCGGTGATGGGGGGGCGCCCTGGGATGATTTCTGGCGCAACGGGGGCGCTGGCGGTTGTGATGGTCGCCCTGGTTGCACAGCATGGTGTTGAATATCTGTTCGCCGCCGTGGTGCTGATGGGGGTTTTACAAATCTTTGCCGGTGTCATGCAATGGGGGAAATTTATCCGGTTGGTGCCGCATCCGGTGATGTTGGGCTTTGTAAACGGATTGGCGATTGTTATTTTTCTTGCGCAGCTCACCCAGTTCAAAGTGCCAGGTACGATGGAAATTGGCGGGCATGGGGCTTTTGGTGGAGAATGGTTAAGCGGAACTCCCTTGATCACCATGTTGGGTCTTGTGGCGCTTACGATGGGTATTATTTACATCATGCCGCGCGTGACAAAAATTATTCCAGCGCCTTTGGCGGGCATTGGTATTGTCGCCGCTGTGGTGATTGGCTTCGGGTTGGATGTGCCCAGAGTGGGCGATATGGCGTCCATCAAAGGTGGGCTGCCCAGCTTCCATTTTCCCAGAGTTGAGCTGAGTTGGGAAACCTTTCAAATCATCTTGCCGTATTCAATCATTTTGGCCGCGATTGGTTTGATCGAAAGCCTTTTAACCCTAAACCTTGTGGGCGAGATGACCAATAAACGCGGCGGCGCCAGCCAAGAATGCGTTGCGCAAGGTGTAGCAAATACCGTGACCGGGTTTTTTGGCGGGATGGGAGGCTGCGCGATGATCGGGCAGTCGATGATCAATGTGCGCTCGGGTGGACGCACGCGGATCGCCGGGATCGCAGCGGCTTTATTCTTGCTGCTGTTTATTTTGGTGGGCTCAAGCATCATCGAAATGATCCCTTTGGCCGCGCTTGTCGGGGTGATGTTCATGGTGGTGATTGGAACCTTCGCGTGGAACTCGCTTACGATTTTGCGCCGCGTGCCTTTTACAGATGCCTTCGTTACGGTTTTGGTCACCATCGTGACGGTTCTGTCTGATCTCGCAGTTGCGGTGGTCGTTGGAGTGATTGTTTCGGCCTTGGCTTATGCGTGGAACAACGCGCGCCGGATCCATGCTCATGAAGAAATCAATCAAGATGGCAGCAAATCCTATCGCATTCAGGGACCTTTGTTTTTTGGCTCATCTGATGGGTTCGTTGAATTATTCACACCAGATGAAGATCCAGATACGGTGGTCGTCGATTTTGCGGATAGTCGGGTGGTGGATCAATCGGCGCTTCAGGCGATCGAAGCCGTGGCAGCAAAATATGAGGGGGCTGGAAAGCGCATTCAATTGCGTCATCTCAGCCGCGATTGCCACCGTTTGCTCAGCAAGGCTGGCCATCTGATGGTTGATAGCGAGGATGACCCGGATTATGCGCTGGCGGTGAATTATTCTGTGCGTACCGGAATTTTGGAAAGCGGGCATTAAAACCTTTGCTGGTTGCCCTGTCCATTCTGCGCCAGCGCGGTTTGTTCGTCGTTGATGCAAAACGGTCAGGGCCAGGCAAACGCGATCGAACCGTGAAAGCTGATCTGTGGAGCTGAGAAAATTATGGCGAAACTTTATTTTCATTATTCTACGATGAATGCAGGTAAATCGACCTTATTGTTACAAGCAGCGCATAACTATCTCGAACGAGGGATGAAAACCTATTTGTTAACCGCGCAGTTTGACCACCGCGCAGGTGAAGGAAAAATCGCATCGCGGATCGGAGTAGAAAAAGCCGCTGACACATTCGCAACCGGTGAGAATTTATATCAAAAAATTGAGCGCCGCCTGTCAGCTCGCCCCTGCGATTGTATCTTCATCGATGAAGCGCAGTTCCTCGAGCACAGTCAGGTTTGGCAATTGGCACGGGCTGTAGATGATTTGAAGGTTCCGGTGATGTGCTATGGCTTGCGGGTTGATTTTCAGGGTCAACTGTTTCCCGGCTCGGCAGCTCTTTTGGCGCTTGCGGATGAAATGCGAGAAATCAGAACCATCTGTCATTGCGGTAAAAAAGCCACGATGGTGATCCGGCAAGATGAGACGGGTCAGGTGATAACGCAAGGCGCACAAGTGCAAATTGGCGGTAATGAAACCTACCTGTCTCTCTGCCGCCGCCATTGGCGCGAAGCAACCGGGTCGTGAAGTCACTTTTGAAACTGCACCCTTCCAAAAGTGGCCGCGTTGATTTTAAAGTTTAGCAAAGGCTCGAACTTCAAGCATTGAGCTTCTACCGCGATGAGTTGTCCATTTTTCGAGCTCATCTTCGGTCACCACAGCGCGCATTTTCTGAACGGTTTGCACAATCATCCGCTTTACGGTTTTTTTCCCATCAGAAGATAATTTCTAAACGGTATTGTCATTACCGCCGAAACCCAGCGCACGCGCAAATCGAGATTGGCTGAGCCACAAACGGTCTCTGGCGTTTTTGATTTCTTCAAGTGTCGCATCAACTGGTTTTTTTATATTATTCACAGCGATTTTGGCAACTAAACGATCATTATACCAGCCGCTGGGATGTGGCATAAGTACAGTCCAGTACGGCGCGGCTTAAATGGTTTTTAACTTAGGTGCCCCTCCAAGCGTTCTGAACTGTTTCAGAAAATCTATATCTTTGTCGTGATAAATGACGGAGGGTATATTTCCAATTTCTGACATTACGATTGCTCATGGAAGTGTAACTCTTTTCAAAAATAAAGTAGTCTGAAACATCATGTCCCATAAGAATATCAGGGCTTTTGCTCTGCTATCCAAGGGATCATTGCTGCGGGTCATGCCTTGTCTATTTTTGCGCGGGTTTTGATTGCCTTAAGACGCATTCACAGGATGAATGGACCTTGCAGGCCCAATTGGGTTTGAAAAGCTAGGCTTAAGCTTACCATCTTTACGGGCCTATTGCACCGATTTGCGCAATAAGAACCCGCGTCGCAAAGGGGTTAAATATCGTCTGCGGCGGTTAAATCGAAATTCTCATTTGGAAAATACTTTCTGAGACGAATATCAGCTGTGCGGGCATGCCCTTCCATACCCTCAAGCCGAGAAATTCGCGCTGTGGCCTCTGCAACGGGCTTTGATCCTTCGCGCGTTGCGCGCTGCCAAGTGACGATTTTCATATATTTATGAACGCTTAATCCACCCGTATAGCTTGCGGCGCCGGATGTGGGTAAAACGTGATTTGTGCCCGATGCCTTATCCCCAAAGGCGACCGTGGTTTCTTCGCCCAAGAACAGCGAGCCATAACAGCTAAGGCGATTGAGCCACCAATCGAGATCTTGCGCTTGGACGGTCAGATGCTCGGGTGCATAGGCATCCGATGTGGCGGCCATTTCCTCTCGTGTGTCGCAGAGTATAATTTCCGCATAATCGCGCCAAGCGGCGTAGGCATTATCGCGGTTAAGCTCTGGCAGATCCTCGATCAACGCGGGCACCAACAGCATTACCTTTTCAGCCAGCGCGCGATCATCGGTCACCAGCCAAACCGGGGAGTTATAGCCATGCTCAGCCTGGCCGACAAGATCGGCTGCAACGATATCTGCATCTGCATGCGCGTCGGCCAGAATCAGGCTATCTGTTGGTCCTGCGATCATATCAATGCCAACGCGGCCAAAAAGCATGCGTTTGGCTTCGGCAACGAATTGGTTTCCCGGCCCAACAAGAATATTAGCTTTGGGCAGCCCAAATAACCCAAACGTCATCGCGGCAACGCCTTGCACGCCGCCCATAGCCAAAATTTTATCCGCACCCGAAATATGCGCAGCATATATGATCGCGGGGGCAACGCCTATATCCGGCCGCGGTGGAGAGCAGGCGATAATGTTTTTACAGCCTGCGACCTTGGCTGTGGTCACCGTCATGATGGCGCTGGCAATATGGCTGTAGCGGCCCCCGGGGATATAGCAGCCGGCGGCGTTCACCGCGATCGCTTTTTGCCCTGCGATTAATCCGGGCACAACCTCTGTTTCAAAATCAGCGACGGTTGATTTTTGGGCTTCCGCAAATTTTTTAACATTGGCATGCGCAAATTCGATATCGCGCTTCATCTTATCAGCCACCAGCGCCGAAGCCGTCTTAATTGACTCTGCAGACAGCAGTATGGAGCCCTGATAATTGTCAAATTTTGCTGCGTATTCTAGAGCTATTTCATCACCGCCTGCCTCAATCTCATCTAGAATTTTGCGCACTATATCGCGCGTTTCGGTGGCATCGCTTCGAGAATGAAGAGGAGCTTTCTTAAGATATTTGACGGTCATTATTCGGCTCCTATCGCTGCATCCTCATGTACAGCACCTGATTTGTTATGTTGAATGGATTTATAAAAGGCGAGGCCGATAAGAAACACGCCGATCCCGCCGGTTAATACTTCCGGGACGTGAAACAGGGATTGCAGAAACATGATAATCGATAGAGCAAAAATAGAATAAAACGCCCCATGTTCCAAATATCTGAATTCTGCCAGAGTTTTACGCTCTACAAGCATGATCGTCATCGAGCGCACATACATCGCTCCAATGCCCAGACCTATCGCGATTAAAAGGATATTTGTGGTCAGCGCAAAGGCTCCGATCACGCCGTCAAATGAGAAGCTGGCATCCAAAACCTCAAGATATAAGAACGCGCCCAATCCGCCGCGCGCACCAATGGCGGCGGTGTTGCTGGCAACATTGTCGAGATAAGCACCCAACCCATCGACAAGCATGAAGACCAATAATCCCATTATTGCCGACATTAAGAAGGCCGCCTGTTTATATTCTGGCAAGAATTGGCAAATCGCAATGATGATGATCAGGACAAAGGTGATTTCTAAACCGCGAATTGATCCCATGCGCCGAAGCCGCGTTTCAAGCCCCACGATCCAATCGACCGATTTTTCTTCATCCACAAAGAATTTCAGCGCAACCATCATTAAAAAAGTACCGCCAAAAGCAGATATTGGGCCATGCGCTTGTTCAATGATATGCGAATATTTTTCTGGGTCGGCCAAGGCCAAATGGATTGCGGCGAAAGGGTTGATCCAGGCAAAAATGGCCACAATCGCCAAGGGAAAGATTATGCGCATGCCAAAAACAGCGATCAAAATCCCCCAGGTAAGAAACCGCCGTTGCCAAACCGGCGTCATCTCTTCAAGTTTGTTGGCATTTACAATGGCGTTGTCAAAAGACAAGGCGATTTCTAATGCGGCCAAAATAGCGCCAACAAATAGGAACCCGAGCACCCCTGAAACCGTTCCGGTTGTTGCCCAGCCCAACCAGCCAGACAGGCCAAGGCCAACAACAGTCACGATCAACGGCCATTTTTGATAGGAGAGAGTGGATCTACTCATTGCAGCACCTATTGACCAAACACTTGATTGGGCAGCCAGAGAACGATTTGTGGGAAAATGAGAATAAGGATCAATCCGATAAGTTGGATTACCATGAATTGCATCATACCCAGATAGATATCTTTCAAATCCCAATTCGGAACCACGCCCTTAAGGAAATAGGCGGATAAGGCCACTGGCGGGGATAGCCATGCTGTTTGCAAATTCACTGCAACCAGAATTCCGAACCACACCATCAGGTCGTAGCGATCAAGGCCGTGAAGTTCAAGCTTCTCCACGGTTGGCAGCAAAACCGGAACTACGATCAACACAATCGGCACCCATTCCAATGGCCATCCTAAAAGGAAAATCAGCGCCATCACCAGGATCAATATCAGATAGGGTGACATGTCTAACCCAAGCAACATCTCGGTCATCATTTTCGGCGTGCCAAGCGATGAAAACTCTGCGCCAAAAAAGTTTGAGGCAGCCACCAAAAACATGATCAATACGGTGATTTCAAGCGATTTGATAAGATTGTCAAAAAAGCCCGAGACTGTGAATTTGCGGTAGATCAGCGATAAGAGAATGGCGCCAAATGCGCCCATGGCAGCAGCTTCTGCCGGTGTTGCAAACCCCAGTAGAATAGAGCCCAATGCGAAAGAGATCAAAATTGTTGGAGGCATCAGGCCTGCGAAAAATTCGTCCCAAAGCTCTGAGAATTCAAACCTGGTTTCGGCATCGCTGCGATAGATTGGCATGGCCAGCGCCGCGAGCAGAACGATGAAGGCCAGTAATAGCAGCGAAACCCATGGAAGGCCGTCCTCCCAATTCGCAGCAACCATGTAAGCATGAAATACAACCGTTATTGGCAGCGCGATGCGCAGCACACTTAGATTGCGATAGGCGCGATAGGTCAAAACCATTACGCCGCCTAAAACAATCAAGCCACCAAATGGCAGAAGGCCGCCAAATGCACCTCCAAGGCCCAACCCAAAAACCCGGCAGATGGTTAGAACGCCCATCGAAATTAGCGCTATTTCTGCCCCATAAAAATCAGAGGTTTTGGGTTGCGCGTCTTCGGATAACACAGGGCCTAACTCGGGGTTGAGCCAGCACCGACCCAATGTATAGAGCAGGTATAGCATTGCCAATACGGCACCGGGAATGAACGCGCCGCGGAATAAATCGAGCGTTGACACTTCAAGAACTGGCCCCATCACAATCAGCATAATTGAGGGCGGTATTAAAATGCCCAATGTGCCGCCTGCCGTTATGGTCCCTGCTGCCAGCTGTACATTGTAACCGGAGCGGTTCATTGTGGCACCTGCCATGATCCCAAGAAGCGTCACAGAGGCGCCAACGATCCCTGTGGCTGCAGCAAAGATCGTAGAAACGATCAGCACCGCGATGTAAAGCGACCCGCGCACCCGTGACATGATCATCTGGATGGATGTGAACAATCGTTCCATCAAACCGGCGGCTTCCATTACGATTCCCATCAGGATGAAAAGTGGCACTGCCATCAACTGATCGTTTAACATTGTTGAATTTGTATTCAGCGTCATCAGCAGCGTGGTGAGCTTAAAGTTTGATCCCCAAATACCAAATACAAAAGCTAGGAAAATAAGCGTGAATGAAATTGGGAAACCGATGAAGATCACGAAAATCATCGCTGTGAGCATGATCAAACCGATGGTTGGTTTGGAAAGGCCGGGGCGGGCTGACATTATATCTGTAAACCAGTCTCCGCCCGGCGTTGCCTCTGGAGCAAACACGGCCATTGTCAGCCAAATCAAGGCGAGTAGATAAAACGGTAGGGCTTGGACAAATCGCCTCTCGCGTTCTTTTCCCATTTTGTGGAGGGCTCTGAACAATTCGGGAATACCTTGCAAGGTGAGCAGCAAACCACCCACAGGCATGGCCAGGCGCGCTGGCCAAAGAAGGGGCTCCCACGGGCTATCAAAAGCGGTTTCACCCGTACGGTAGGCCAATTCCCAATATTGCGCCGCGATGATGGTGAAAAAAATCATAGATGGGATAAAAAACGCCATATAAAGAAAGGCATCAACGGTTGCTTGGGTTTTGTCGGTCCAATTGCGATACAGGAAATCAGCACGGATATGCACGCCCCGCATCAGGCCGTAGCCGGCGGCGCCCATAAACAGCACACCCGCGATCATACGGCTGATGTCATAGGCAAATAGCGTGGGCCCAAGCCCGAGCGCGCGCGCCGTGTCATCCCAGCCATAGCTGGCCATAATGCCAAAAGCATTGCGCGAAATCACTTCGAAAACAACCACCCCGATTAACGGAACCATTAACAAGCAAAGAAGCTTGCCGGCCCAATCATTTAACAGATCGATAAATCCGGTGATCGGGCGTTGCCAGGGCGTCATATCTTCGGGAGTTTCGCCAGGACGCTCGGTGCGGCGCTCTGCGATCAACTCATCTGCAATCTCTAGCTCTTCGGGTGCAATCTCATCAGCCACGCCCGTTCTCCCTTCCTATGTGGTCCTTTTTGTCAAAGGAGCCTTCATTTTTGGAAAAGCCTTCGGGTTTTACCAAAAATGAAGGTTGGGGCCCCGAAGGGCCCCGTTTTGTGTGTTTAGGAATTACTTCAGCGTATCGGCATGCGCTTTGCCTAAGCTGGCATTTGACGCCTGTGCACCTGCCCAGAACGGCACGGCCACATCGGCGAAATCTTTTTGAGATTGCCAAACTTCTGCAAAGAATTCGTTTTCAGCTGAGGCTTCTTCAAGAAGCTTCTTGGCCGCGGCCATATATTCGGTGAAATAATCGGCCGGTGTATCTTCTAAAATAACACCATGGTTTTCGGTTAAGTCTTTAAGCGCCTGTCCGTTCGAGTAAATACGATAAGACTGAGCTTTTGACAAAGAGGCATTCGCGGCAACTTCAATCGCTTTTTTCTCAGTTGCTGAAAGCCCGTCATAGACGTCGCCATTGAGGTAAAGGTCAGCATTTACAACAACCTGATGAAGGCCTTGCAGATAGTAATGCTTTAACACTTTTTGGAACCCAAAAACAGAGTCCGGCTTTGGGCAGCACCATTCTGCCGCGTCAATAGCGCCTTTTTCAAGGGCCGGAAGAATGTCTCCTCCCCCCATCGCAACGGCGGCAACACCGATTTCGTTATAGGCGGCGCCTACCATTCCGGGAGGAGCCCGGAAGCGCAGTTTACGGAAATCATCCATCGTTGCGATTTTTTCGGGGAACCAACCCAGAGCTTCTGGGCCAACGGGTTGCAGCATAAAGCCTTTTACATTGACGCCCATTTCATCCCACAGGCGATCGTATAGTTCACGGCCACCACCATATTGGAACCATGATAGGAATGACATCGCGTCAAGGCCAACACCGGCACCGGCAATAGGCGCGCCAAATAGGTTGGCGGCCGGATGCTTTCCGCCCCAATAATGGGTCCAAGCAAAGCCACCTTCCACCAAGCCGGCATCTACGGCATCCATAATGTCGCGTGGGCCAACAACCGCGCCCGCAGGCAAGATTTCAATCTTGACCGATCCGGCTGTCAGGGCTTCAACATCATCTGCAAAGCTTTGAAGCATGTAGACTTCGTCAGTTGAGTTTCCAAGCACGGATTGGATCCGGATGGTGGTTTCAGCAAATGCAGCTGATGCCATCAGCGTAAGGGCTGCTGTGCCCACGCTTAGGGTTTTAAGATTAAACATCAATTTTCCTCCCTTGATGATGTTTCCCTCATATCGTTATTGATCGCTGCCATGGCCGAGGGGATTGTCCTGACAGAAAATGAAAGTGGGTTTTATTCATGATTGACCATGATATCCACTTTATGAAGCGGGGTTACAAAAGTCATGATGCATCCTCCAACACCAGCTGACTGGCTTTTTCGCCGATCATGATCGCAGGTGCATTCGTGTTGCCGCTGACTATGCGCGGCATGATTGAGGCATCAGCAACGCGCAAGCCGCGAATGCCCTTTACTTTTAGCGACGGATCCACAACCGCCATCGGGTCGATGCCCATTTTGCAGGTGCCGGTTGGATGGTAAATCGTCACGGATGTTTGACGCGCCCAATCCAGCGTGGCCACCTCATCCTCTAGGGCGACCCCGACCCCGGGGGCATATTCTTCCGTGATATGAGATTTTAGCGGTTCTGACTGCGCGATGCGGCGTGCGATTTGAATGCCTTTCACGATAGTGCGGCAATCTGTGTCCGTGGACAGATAATTTGGATGAATTTCTGGGTGATCGTCGATATTGGCCGAGCTCAGCGTTAAATGCCCAGCGCTTTCGGGGCGCAGTTGCAAAACGGAAGCGGTGAAGGCCGAGAATTTATGCGGCCCATCCGAGGGTTTTAATGCACTCCAGGGCTGAATATGAAATTGGATATCTGGCGTTTCTAAATGCGCTTCGGTTTTTAGGAAGCCGGTTCCAAGACTGGCGGCCATCGTCATTGGGCCGCGCTGCGTGAACGCGTATTTGGCCGCAATCAAGCCTTTTTTTAAGTAGCTGTTGATTTCGGTATTCACGGTGCTGAGCGTGGTTTTGAAAACCGGACGGGCCTGCAGATGATCCTGTAGGTTTTTACCTACGCCAGGAAGATCTGATATAACCTCTATGCCATGCGCGCTAAGTTCGCCCCCGGCGCCAATGCCCGAGAGCATGAGAAGCTGCGGCGAGCCGATGGCCCCGGCACTAAGGATCACCTCGGCGCTTGCCGAAATCGTTTCAACCCGCTGATGTCGGCGAAGTTGTACACCAATGGCACGCCCTTCAGCGATCACCACTTTTTCGACCTGCGCATCGGTGATAATGCTCAAGTTTTTGCGCGTACGCGCGGGGGTCAAATAAGCTGCAGCGGAAGAACAACGCCGACCCCCTTTCATGGTCAGCTGAAAATATCCAACGCCTTCCTGATCGGCGCCGTTATAATCGGGATTACGCTTATATCCGGCATCCACCGCGGCATCGACCCATTTATCAACCACATCTCGCGTTAATCTTGAGTTTTGAACCGAAAGCGGCCCTGATTTTCCGCGCAGCCCGGTTTGATCCGTGCCTTCCCAGGTTTCGGACCGTATGAAATAGGGAAGAACATCGCTCCAGCTCCAGCCCGTGCAACCCATCTGCGCCCAGCCATCATAATCTTGTGCTTGGCCGCGCACGTAGAGAAGGCCGTTAATCGAACTGGAGCCGCCAAGGACCCGTCCACGCGGCCAGGGGATCGAGCGATTGGCGATCCCAACATCTTTCTGGGTTTCGTAACACCAATCCATTTTGGGATTGCCCATGGTTCGAAAATAGCCAACCGGAATATGGATCCAAGGGCTGGTATCGCGCGGCCCAGCTTCGATCAACGCAACCGTATACCGCCCATCTTCTGATAGGCGATTTGCAAGGGCGCATCCTGCGGAACCCGCACCAACAATGACGTAATCGAACCTCATATTACCCTAAATATCAAATAATGAGACTTTTATTCTCGAATTTATGCAAAATTTATGCTAACTATGATTCGAGACATATGTAAATCACTTTCTTGAAGAAAACCGGTTTGAGCCCTCATGCAGAGCCCGACAGAAACTCCAAGCAATTTGCGTACTTTATTGATCCTTGAAGTGCTGGGCAAAAGTGATCGCCCTATGACGGCGACTGAGATCAATACTGTGTTGAACCTTCCCAAACAGACCGTACATCGCTTATGCGCCACGCTGGAAGAGTTTGGGTTTATCACCCGTCCTAGCAACAGTAAAAAATATCAAGTTGCGCGCCGTTTGCGCGAAATTGGCGCGGGGTTGCTTTATAATTCGCGCGATCACATCATGCGGCGGCAAATATTATTGGATGTTGCGCAAGAGGTTGGGGAAACTGTGAATTTCGCGGTGCCGCGTGAAACCGGTATGGATTATTTGGATCGCGTCGAAACCCGCTGGGCGTTTCGGATCCAATTGCCAATCGGCTCGCGCGTGCCCTTTCATTGTACTGCCAGTGGCAAGACATTTTTGGCGAGCCTTCCGATGGCGAAACTGAAAAGCTTTTTAGCGACGCTGCATTTGCAAGCGATGACCCAAAATACCCATGTTTCGACAGCAACTCTTTTAACTGAGATTGCTCAGGTCCGAAAGAATGGCTACGCGCTCGATCAAGAAGAATTTATGGATGATATGGTTGCGATTGCGGTGCCTGTCACGGATCCGAAAAATCGCTATATTGCGGCGCTTGCCTTTCATGGTCCAACGCAGCGCGTGAATATTCCCGATGCTATCAAGAGCAAAGACCTGCTCCAATCCGCTGCGCGGCGCATTAGCGAAAGCCTTTTCGCGTAGGTTGCGTTTTGGCGAAGCAGGGCGGATTGTTTTTTAGCTCAGCCAGCTATACGGCGCTGGGTCAGGCGGTTTTTTGATAATCTGAAAAGATATATGATGCCTGTCTATACTGGCAGCCCAGCATAGTTTCGGGCCGCAACATAACGTGACAGGCGCAATTTAGACAGGCTCAGTCCTTATCAATTAATACGCCGTACGATCGCAATTCATCCAGCGCAGCTATGGGGAAATATTCGCTGGAAAATTGTGCTAATATGGTGGTGGCCTTAAAACGCTCACCATCAAATTCGCCCTGAACAACAACCGGGCTGCCCATTTCGAACGCCTCTGGTAATGGTCCCGGAAAGACAATGTTGATTGAGTCACTTTTGTCGGAAAGCGAAAATTGAATACCATACGCATCACTGGTTTGAACGGAATGGGCAATTCCAAAAACATTTACCATACGGGCGTATTGTGCGGTGAAGGCGGGTACCTCGCTTGGGAATAAAAAGTAGCGGGTTTGAGCGAGTGCGCCGGACGCTAAGAGGCAACTTGCAATCACCCCACAAATCAGTCGTTTCATAAAATTTCCATTATTAACTGCAGCGGGATTGACAGAGCATTTGCAACACTGATCCCAAATGGTTTGCGAACGAGACGAGTATGCAGCTTATTTTTGATGTTGCAAGCGGCCTTAAGGGATTGGGTGATCGCCAGATCTATGCGGTTTGCATTCAGCGCCGCGTTGCAGGGATTTTGAAATAAAAGCGATAAAGCATGCGCGGTCTCATCACCCCAAAACAAAATAGTCTCTTGCGTGGCGGAGGTTTTATGAGGCCGCCTTTATTCGCGTCCACGTAGATAAATGGGTGACAAACATATCCAATCCACTCGCCAGAGCTGACATAATTTCCGCCTGAGCCCTAGCGCCTAGATGGTTCGGCCTAATCTGTCTTTTCTTTGATCTAGAGAAGGTATCGTCAAACCCCCGATGGGGCTTAGGGGGTCTCTGCCAAATCCAATTATTCAGCTTTTCCGTTATTCCCATTAATTTGCGATGCCGTGATAGAGCCTATATTGAGTGTTAAAATATGGCCCAAACCGACGGATTATCTATGTTATGACCCAATGCATCAACAGTTTAGCGCAAATCGCGCAAAAATATGACGCCATTATTTTTGATCAATGGGGGGTTCTCCATGATGGCAGTTGTGCATATGCGGGCGCGATTGACTGTCTGGTTGGTCTCGCCGAGGCTGGGCATTCTTTATCCGTTCTTTCAAATTCAGGCAAACGCGCCGCGCCAAATGCCATGAGGATCGCCGATATGGGGTTTTCAAATGGGCTGTTCAATCAAATTATGACCAGCGGCGAAGCTTTATGGCATGATATTGATCAGGGCAAAATCGCGCAGAGTAAATTTTTTGCGATTGAAAGAGCGCAGGGTGATGCATTGGCCTGGGCGGAAGGGTTGAGTATTGAAATGACAGAGTTGCACAATGCGCAGGCGGTGCTGTTGATGGGCTTGCCAGACGCGGCCAAACTGGCAGATTGGCAGCCGGTTTTGGATCAAGCTTTCGCCGCAGATTTGCCGATTTATTGTTCGAACCCAGATCAACATTCTCCGCGCGCAGATGGTTTGGTAATCTCGGCCGGCGCGCTGGCGCGGGCCTATTCGCAAAGATCTGGGCGGGTGATTTATTATGGAAAACTGCATCGGCCAGTTTTTCAGGCTTTATCGGCCTCTCTTAAGGCGCAGCGGTTTTTGATGGTTGGAGACAGTTTAGATCATGATATTGCCGGTGCGCAGGCAGTTGGATGGGACAGCGTTTTGATTCAGAAGGGGCTTTATGCCAGTGCGTTTTCCAACGCCGATCACGATATCGTTCTAAAAACCCTGTTAAAGGACCGAACCTGCCAGCCGCCAACCTATTCTATTGAACAGCTGCAATAACCCGCTCTGGCGATTAATTGTTCATTTAATTTTAAGCGTCCAAGCATTTCATATTTGAGATCAGGCCCCAAAAACATATTAAAGTGGAATTTTTCGATAGGATGGTATTTTTAGTCTGGAAATTTCTTCAGCAAAACTTCAAAAGAAGTGATGATATTTCGTTCGATAAGAGCCACCTGGCATCACTTCAAATATCTGCCCTTATTGTCGGCCATAACGTTTTCGCGTGGAAGAAGTTTCGCGCGGCGTTCGCAGGCCTTGGGGGTATCGATTGGTTGGGTGCTGCGTTGGTACCCGCCGGCGCGGCGCTGGTTTGAACGCGAGTTTTTGAAAATTTTTCCCGATATGCCTCGTGCTCAACGGTTAGATATTTGTCAGCGTATGGGCGTTCATATGGGGCGCACCTTGTTTGAAATTTATCACTCGACAGAATTTCAAGCCGCTTCGCATAAATTTCACGTGTCAGGCGAGGGTTTGCAAACATTGGAGAAGGCCTTTGCAGCGGGCAAGGGGGCTATTGTTGTCTCGGGTCATTTTGGTCAGTGGGAGGCGGTCCGCGCGGTTTTGAAAAAACGCGGTATAGAAACTGGTGCTGTTTATCGTCGGCAGGCCAATCGCCATTATCAACGGCGATTATTGGCGGGCATTCAAGCAACTGGAAACCCAATCGTGTCGACCGGGCGCGCCGGCACACGGGCTTTGGTGCGGCATTTGAAAGCAGGGCGCGTTATCGCCATTATGTTAGATGAGAAACATCCTAACGGTGCCCGTCTTCCCTTTTTGGGCAGGGATGCGTTGACCTCGCTTTCGGCAGCAAATTTGGCGATTAAATATGGTATTCCAATGATCCCGGCCTTTGGAACGCGGATTGCCGATGGCAATGAATTTGATGTTGAATTTGAAGCGGAAATTCCGCATTCGGACAGCATAACCATGACCCAAGCTTTCAATGACAGCCTGTCAAAACGGATATTGGAAAATCCGGACCAATGGTATTGGTTGTTGCGGCGCTGGGATGGCGCTTAGGCAACTGTCGGCGTTCAACGTTTTAAACAAAAAAATGAATCATGTGCATTTATTTTCAATTTGGCGCGGCATGTGATTCGATGATGGCGCTGTTGCGATTAACTCGCAATAAGGCTTGACAGTTGCAAGTGATTCGCATTTACAGAAGCGAGCGACATGCAAAGGATCTTTCATGCTTACACGCGTCTTGTATCTGGCGGCTTCTCTCTTTGCCTGTTTGAGCGCAACAAGCGCAATGGCAGAGGCGCGACTGAAAGTGGTGACCACCTTTACAGTGCTTGCCGATATGGCGGCACATGTTGCTGGCGAGGCTGCTGATGTGGTCTCGATTACCAAGCCAGGTGCTGAAATTCATGGCTATCAACCGACACCGCAAGATATCGTAAAGGCCTCAGATGCGGATCTGATCTTGTGGAACGGGATGAATTTGGAGCTTTGGTTTGAACAGTTCTTTAAAAACTTGAAACAGGTGCCCTCAGTTACCTTGACCGACGGAATCACACCCATTTCAATTAAATCCGGAAGCTATGCAGGTTTACCCAATCCGCATGCCTGGATGGGATTAGACAATGCGGTGATTTATATTAACAATATTCGAGCCGCCTTTATCGAGCATGATCCTGATAACGCGGCGATATACAACGCCAATGCGCAGGCTTATATAGGTGAGTTGCGCAGAACCATTGAACCGTTGCGTGCGGCGCTTGCAAACATTCCCGAACAGCGCCGATGGTTGGTAACCTGCGAAGGGGCTTTTAGCTATCTTGCCCGCGATTTTGGGTTGAAAGAATTATATTTATGGCCAATGAACGCGGATCAAGTTGGCACACCGCAACAAGTGCGCAAGGTGATTGATGGCGTCAGGAAACACGGCATCCCAGCCGTGTTTTGCGAAAGCACAGTCAACGCGGCGCCCGCCCAGCAAGTGGCCCGCGAAACAGGCGCAGCGTATGGGGGGGTGCTTTACGTAGATAGTCTGAGCGCAGCCTCTGGCGCAGTCCCAACCTATCTTGATCTTCTAAGGGTTACGTCAAGCACTGTTGTGAAAGGGCTGTCGGGAGGCTCAAATTAGACTATGTAACCATCGGGGTCGGATCTATAGATCAAAGCGCGGCGGTTGGTTTGCCAGAAAATACGCCAGCGCATGTGGCAAGGGACAATACCATGAGTGACTTACCAAGTTCACGAAATGATCTGAACAATCCAGCGGATATTGGGATATCGGCGCGCGATGTTACGGTGACCTATCGCAGCGGGCACAC
Source organism: Rhodobacteraceae bacterium IMCC1335 (assembly GCA_039640495.1). Classification (NCBI taxonomy): domain Bacteria; kingdom Pseudomonadati; phylum Pseudomonadota; class Alphaproteobacteria; order Rhodobacterales; family Paracoccaceae; species Rhodobacteraceae bacterium IMCC1335. The sequence continues at coordinate 2,874,728 of CP046864.1, read as the reverse complement.
CGCGCTTTGGGATGCCAGCTTTGACGTTCCGCGCGGCACGGTTACCGCATTGGTAGGCGTGAATGGGGCGGGTAAATCAACCTTGTTTAAAGCCATTATGGGTTTTGTTCCCGCCGCCAGGGGCACTATTAAAATTCTTGGTCAGAGCGTGAAACAGGCTTTGGCAAAAAATCTTGTTGCTTATGTACCGCAATCCGAAGAGGTGGATTGGGCGTTTCCGGTTTTGGTCGAAGATGTTGTGATGATGGGGCGTTATGGTCATATGGGGTTTTTGCGGCGCCCGAAGCAAATCGATTATGACGCGGTTGATAGGGCCTTGCGCCGTGTGAATATGCAGGCGTTCAAAACCCGCCAGATCGGTGAGTTGTCGGGCGGGCAGCGCAAACGGGTTTTTCTCGCACGCTCTTTAGCGCAGGATGGACAAGTGATTTTGCTGGATGAACCTTTCACTGGCGTTGACGTCAAAACAGAAGAACAAATCATTGCGTTATTGCAAGAATTGCGAGACGAGGGGCGCGTGATGTTGGTTTCGACGCATAACCTTGGATCGGTGCCCGAATTTTGCGACCGAACGATTTTGGTCAAGGGCACTGTGCTGAGCCATGGACCAACCGAAACAACCTTCACCCGCGAAAATCTTGAAGCCGCTTTTGGTGGGGTGTTGCGCCATTTCACATTAGGGGGTGAGGCGCTGCATGAGGATGCAGATGCCCGCGCGATCACCATCTTTACCGATGATGAACGCCCATTTGTTCAATATGGCGACAAGACGCAGCGGACCGATGGGAATAGCTGATGGACCTTTTGCTGCAGCCATTCACCTATAGCTATATGGCGACTGCGATGTGGGTGTCTGCTCTGGTGGGAGGTGTCTGTGCTTTTTTATCAGCCTATCTGATGCTGAAAGGCTGGTCGTTGATTGGGGATGCGCTGTCCCACTCGGTCGTGCCAGGGGTGGCGGGAGCCTATATTCTTGGCTTGCCATTCGCGCTTGGCGCCTTTCTTGCTGGCGCTTTGGCCGCCGGGGCCATGCTGTTTTTATCCGAGCGATCGGGTTTAAAGGCAGATGTGATCATCGGATTGATTTTCACCGCTTTTTTTGGGTTGGGTTTGTTTATCGTCTCAATCAACCCGATATCCGTGTCGGTTCAAGTGATTACGATGGGCAATATCTTGGCAATAACACCCCAAGATACGCTGCAATTGGCGCTTATCAGCTTGGTTTCCCTGGCTGTTTTGCTGGCCAAGTGGAAAGATTTGATGGTGACGTTTTTTGATGAAAACCACGCCCGCACAATCGGGCTTCGGCCTGGCCTTTTGAAAGCTATTTTCTTCGTTTTACTGTCTGCATCGGTGGTGGCAGCCATGCAAACCGTCGGTGCTTTTTTAGTGATCGCTTTGGTCGTGACGCCGGGTGCAACCGCCTATTTGCTTTGTGATAGATTTTCACGCTTGATCGTGACCTCGGTTGCCATCGGCGTGCTGACCAGTTTTTTTGGAGCCTATATTAGTTTCTTTTTGGATGGGGCCACTGGCGCTATCATCGTGGTTTTGCAGACGTTGATTTTTCTGATTGCTTTTGTATTTGCTCCGGCGCATGGGCTTTTGGCCGCAAAACGCAAAGCCAAACATGCGCTGCAGGGGCATTTTGCCTCGCATGCTGCAGGAAAAAAGTGATGGATGTAAACACGCTTATTTTGCCGTTTCAGTTCGCATTCATGCAAAACGCTTTTCTGATCTCGATCATTGTTTCGGTGCCCACCGCATTGCTGTCTTGTTTCTTGGTGATGAAAGGCTGGGCGTTGATGGGCGATGCTGTCAGCCATGCCATTTTGCCCGGCATTGTTGTGGCCTCTATTCTTGGAATTCCTTTGCTGATTGGTGCCTTTGCCGCTGGCATGACCTGCGCTTTGGCCACTGGCTATCTGGCAAGCAATAGCCGCGTGAAACAGGATACGGTGATTGGGGTGGTATTTTCGGGCATGTTTGGGCTGGGCATCCTGCTGTATGTGGGGGTGGAGACGGGGGCACATCTGGATCATATCCTGTTTGGAAATATGCTGGGGGTAGAGCCGCATGAACTTTGGACATCGGGGCTGATTTCAGCGGGTGTTGGGCTTGTACTGCTGTTGAAGTGGAAAGATTGGCTGTTGCACAGTTTTGACCCTGCGCAGGCCTATGCCTCGGGGCTTTGGGTGAACGGTTTACATTATGGCTTGTTGGCAGCTTTGTCTTTAACCATTATTGCCACGCTGTCTGCGGCAGGCCTTATTTTGGCAATCGGACTTCTGATAGCGCCCGGGGCAATTGCATTCTTACTGGTCCGCAGGTTTTCCTCAATGCTTTTCGTATCTGTGATCGTGTGCATGATGTCGATGCTGCTGGGAACCTATGCCAGTTTTTTTATAGATAGCGCTCCGGCCCCTACGATCATTTTAATCATGACAGCTATCTTTATTGTCGCCTTCTTTAGGCGGCAAATGATGACCCGCCATGCCTCTTTGCAACCTGCCAAAAATGCGTAAGCTCTGTAGGCCAATGGCGCCTATATTGCGCGAAAGCAGTTTAAATTTCAGCTAAGATTAGAATTGTTCGGGCGTTTCAGCCTGTAAGGCAAAGCCAATCTGGTGCCATTTTGCTCTGCCTTTACTGCGGATAAGAAATTCTGAGGCCCGATGCGGTGCTTAGAGACGCGCTGATATCGCGCGGCATAACCGCGCCGCAGCGCTCACGGGTTCTATTGCGGTAAATCCGCCCGTTAAGGCAAAATCTGATGAAATTTGAACAGCGCCCGCGCATCCCAAGATGAACGTGTTTATTTGTGCTGTCAGTTGAATATTCTGCGCTGTTGCATTGAATTTTTGAAGAGCTTTTCCTGTGTCCGTGTCTAATTCAGCAACGCCAATATTCGCGGCCTCTACAACCGGAATATGATCGGCGAACCCCAAGGCGGAAATGTTGTTTTGAAGAATCGGAACCGCTGCCTCAACGGTTGTTATAACTGCGCTTTTTTCGGCCAAAAGTGAGGCCATGTGATAGCTCGCCTGTCCAATTCCTATGACGGGGCATCGGGCAATTTCCTTTGCCTTCTTCAGGCCTGTATCATCAAAACAGGCGATTATTATTGCATCTGCCCCCGCATCCGAGGCTTTTTGAACCAATATGAGCAGCGGGGGAATGCTTGCTGCACCATCTTCAAGCCCTTCGATGACTGACGGGCCGTTATGGGAAGTCCAACCAATAAACTCCAGATCAGGTGCGGCGGCTTGGGCGGCATGCAGCGCGTTTTCCGTCATGATTTTTGTACTATTTGGGTTGATCAGATACACGGCCATCGCGTTACAACATCCCATCGCCAGCATCAGAGCCGGCTCGTTTCTTGCGCGAAGACATGATCCAAAACGTTAAAAAGAAAACACCAATCATGATGAATGAAAACCCCGTGGTCAGGCTGCCCAATGCATAGAGAACCGGCGTGGTGACGTTGGTCGTCATGCCGAAAATTTCAAGCGGCAGAGTGTTATAGCTGCCGGAGGTTAAGAGGGTCCGCGCAAATTCATCATAGCTGAGCGTAAATCCAAACAGCGCCACACCCAGCAAAGAGGGCGCAATGATGGGCAACACCACATGCGCGAAGGTTTGCCAAGCTGTTGCGCCTTGATCTCTGGCCGCTTCTTCATAGCTTTTGTCAAACCGGTTGAAGACTGCAAACATAATCAGCAGACCAAAGGGCAGCGTCCATGTTAACTGTGCGCCAAATCCCGAGCTGCTCCAATGCACGGTAAACCCCAATTGATCAAACATCAGCCCCACGCCCAGTGATACCAAAATCGACGGGATTACCAGCGACGTGACGGTGAGATAAAATAGAATGGTGGATCCTTTAAAGCGTTTGCGAAACGCCAGACCGCCCAGCACAGAGACCACAACCGTTGTGATCATCACGGCGAGGCCCAGGATCAGCGATCTGCGAAAGCTACCCCAGATATCGCCAACAGCTTGTTGTTCGAACAAATCGCGAAACCAATAGAAGGACAGGCCGTTCATGGGAAAGGTCAGCCCACCTTGCGGCCCTTGAAAGCTTAAAATGCCGATGGTGAGGATAGGGCCATAAAGAAAGATGACGAATAGAATGAAAAACCCGGCCAATATGTAAAAACTCAAGGAACGTGGGGCCATGTTAAAGCTCTTTTCGGATGTCGACGAGGCGAAGAAAAATCGCGATGATAATAAGCACCGTGCACAACAATACCACGGCCGTTGCGCAGGCTGACGGGTAAAGCAACAGGCCGATATCGTTTGAAATCAAACGCCCAACATTGGCGCTTTGGCTGCCGCTCATGAAGCGCACTGTAATGAAATCCCCCATTACCAACGTCACCACAAAGATCGTTCCGATCATGATGCCGGGTTTGCAAAGAGGGATCACCACGTTCCACAATGTCTGAAGCCCATTGGCTCCCGCATCTGTGGCCGCCTCTAATAAGGAGCGGTCAATCCGCATCATTGAGTTGAAAATTGGGACCACCATGAAAAGCGTGTAGAGGTGAACGAAGGCCAAAATCACCGAGAAATCTGAAAACAGCAGCCATTCAAGTGGTTCGTCGACAATACCCCAACTGAGAAGCGTTTGATTGGCGATGCCATTACGGCCCAAAAACGGGATCCAAGAAATCATGCGGATGATGTTTGATGTCCAAAACGGCACCGTGCACAATAAAAACAGGGCAATTTGCCAAGGCAAATTGCGCACATGGAATGCCAGAAAATACGCAACCGTAAACCCAATAAGGAGCGTTAATGCCCATGTTACAAGGGCGTATTTAAAGGTTTTGAGGAAGACGGAATATGTGACCCAAGATGAAAAAAGAAATTCGTAATTGTCAAATTGAAAAGCGGGATAAATGGACCATTCGGTCGCACCCCAAAAACTGACCACAACGATCATTATAATCGGGATCACTAGGAAGCCGCCCAGTATAATGGCCAAAGGCGCCGCCTGAAGCCAGCCAATCATCGTGTTATTAGCGCGCATAGAAAACCGCTTTTATACACAGAGGGTTGGAGAATAGATGTCGTCTCATAGATTTTTGAACCAGGCAATTTTTAGGGTTTTGAATTTGTAAAGAAGGGTCCCAGCATGGCGCTGGGACCCTCTGCTTGTCAGTGGGGGTTTAGGCCGCGATAAACTCGTTCCACTTGCGCACCATATACTGGTTTTCTGTCATCACAGAGTTCCAGCACTTCACCGCGCCCATGCGATCATAGAAAGATCCACCATCACGCTTTTCGCCGGCTACGGCCAGTTTATCGCCAAATGGAGAGGTAATATCACCCGTTGCGGCTTTGCCTTCGAACCAATAGCCCCATTCATTTTCTGTCATGAAGTTTTTGCTGGTTTCAGGGACGGCTGAATAATAGCCTTGGCGCATCAAGAACCCGCCGGCCCAACCCGAGAGATACCAGTTGATATATTCATAAGCCGCTTCTTTTTCGATACCTGACAATGAGGCTGCAAGCCCTATGCCCCCGCCCCAGCTGCGATAGCCCTCTTTCAAGGGTTGATACACGCACGGGATTCCGCGCGATTTTACAGCTGTGATGGCTGGTGCCCACATAGATTGGATCACAACCTCGCCGCTTGCCATTAAATTGACGCTTTCATCGAAGGTTTTCCAGAAGGCGCGGAATTGGCCGTTTTTCTTGGCTTCCGTGAAAATCGCAATCGTTTTATCGATTTCCTCTTTGGTCATATTGCCTTTGTCGCCATAGGTGATCTCACCCATTGCTTCACAAACCATTGCCATATCCATGATGCCAATCGAAGAGATATCCAAAATAGAGGCTTTGCCCTTGAATTCTGGGTTCAAAAGCTCGGACCAGCTTTCGATCGGCCGGCCGATGAGATCGGGGCGAATGCCCAGAGTATCTGCATTGTAAATTGTCGGCACCATGGTCATCCAACCGGATTCATGATCTGCAAAGCTTTTGCCGTTGGGACCTTCGACAAAGCCAACCGTATGCGGCGCCGTGCCCTGTGCAATCGTGCTGGTGGGGGTGAGCTTTCCAGATCTAAAGGTCTGTGCGATCTTGTCATAATTGTCCAATTTACTGGCATCCATAGCCTGCAGATTCCCAGCAGGCCAAACTTTTTTGCAAGAGATATATTCAATATCTGCAATGTCAAAGCTGCCCGGTTGGGTGGCAACGCGCTGCGCTGCGCTGTCGGTATCCAGGGCCGTCATGGTGAGGTTAAAGCCAAGATCTTCTTTCACTTTTTCGGCAATTTCATTCAGGTTGGAAACGCCTGTTCCGATCTGACGCAGGGTTACATCCTTGATGTTCTGCGCCCAAATCATTGGGGTACCCAAAGTGGATCCTCCTGCAAAAGCAGCCGTGGCAGCCGCGCCCTTAAGCAGATTTCTGCGGCTTAGTTTGGTTTCTTTAATCATTTCTGTACTCCAGTAATGTTGGTGATGGTGTTGGAAGGTTATGCTGCCAAAGTGTGGACAGCGTTTTGATCCCAGCTTAGGCCAACGGCCTCGCCGGGTTGGCTTGGCGCAGCAAAGAAAGCGCTATCCGCCATCAGGATAGTCACTTCTTGCCCGCCAAAAACTTTGGCCGTGAGAGATACGTGAATACCTTGATATTCAACGGCGGTAATCTGGGCCGAGATTAGCGCGTCTGTTTCGGGCAGAATGCGCATCGCATCGCGGCGAATGGCAACGCGGCCATGCGGCAAATCAAGCACGTTATGCCCGCCAAGAAACCGCGCCACAAATTCGGTTTTGGGTTCGTTGAACACGCTATGAGCGGCGCCTGCTTGTTCAATTTTGGCATTGTTCATAACGATAATTTCATCGGCCAAGCCCAGCGCCTCTTCTTGGCTATGGGTGACGTGAATGAAGCTAATCCCTAATTCGGCTTGAAGTTTTTTCATTTCGGCGCGCATTTTAACGCGTAAGAACGGATCTAGCGCCGAAAGCGGCTCATCCAGCAGCAACACTTGCGGCCTTGTCACCAGCGCGCGCGCCAAAGCCACTCTTTGCTGTTGGCCACCGGAAAGTTGGTCAGGAAACCGATTTTGGAACGTTTCCATATCTACCAGCTCAAGCATTTCTGCGGCTTTCTTATGCCGATCGCTGCGGGTCACCCCCTTCATTTTTAAGCTGAACGCAACATTGTCGATAATGTTTAAATGGGGAAAAAGTGCGTAATTTTGAAACATCATCGCGGTGCCGCGGCGGGCTGGCGGCATCAGCGAAATATCTTTGTTTTGCAAGATGACAGCGCCATCGGTAACGGTTTCATGCCCAGCGATCATCCTGAGCGTTGAGGTTTTGCCACAGCCAGATGGCCCTAAAAGACAGGCGTAGCCGCCAGTTTTAAAGCGGTGAGAGATTGCATCAACTGCCATAGCACCGTCATAGCGCTTTGTGAGTGCGACCAATTCCAGATCAGATGTCATTGCGAACCATGTTTTGTTGTTTGGATCACGGTGGTCTGTTTTTGGTTGGGAAAACAAAAAAAATTCTACGCATTTGAGGGTGGCGTGGCCGAATGCGTAAATTGTGTGCAGAAAAAATATCTTTGCCTACAATTTAATCATAAAATTGTATACAATCTTTGCGGTGGTGCAAAGTTTGAGCGCCTTTGTTGTTCCCGAGTCGGTAATTTGCAATAGAGGGGTACTACGCTTCGATCTCGGTTTGGAAAGACAATAGATGCCTGCACTGAAAACGACTATGACGGCTCATGAAATCGGCAAAGCGATTGCCAAAGCGATCCATGAACATAAAGTGCTACCGGGAACCAAATTGGGCGAAGACGAATTGTCGGAGATTTACGGGGTTTCCAGAACGCTGGTGCGCAGCGCATTGCAGGGATTATCGCATGAACTGCTTGTGGATATACAGCCCAATCGAGGAGCATTTGTTGCAAAGCCCAGCTTGAGAGAGGCGCGCGAGATTTTTGAGGCGCGCGCTCTTTTGGAGCCGAGAACGGCGGGGTCTGCAGCGCTCAGGATGACGCAGGATGCCGCGCGCCGATTGCAAATCCATATTGATGATGAGCATAAAGCGTTGGCGCAAAATGATATTGGGAAAGCGTTGTGGTTGTCTGGAGTTTTTCATATTGAGATTTCGAAGCTCGCCAATCAAGCCACGATTGGGCGGTTTATCGAAAGCTTGATCGCCCGGTCTTCGCTGATTATTGCGCTTTATCGCAAAAGAGACAGCGCTTTGTGCGAAAAACATGCCCATCATGCTTTGTTAGAGGCTTTATCGCAAAAAGACGGAGCCAGAGCCGAAGAGTTGATGAAAAGTCATTTGGTGGATTTGGTGTCGGCGCTGGATTTGCGCGAGAAGGTTTCGAACCCAACCAAGCTGAAAGATGTTTTGGGGGGCTGGGACGCTTAAGCCCCTGGCGATCAATCTTCAAGGTGCTTTTACAAACGGTGGGCAAGCCGCCAGAAAGTAAGCGGATTTCTTTTAACACCAGCATATACATGCATACCAGCTTGGCGAGAGCAAAGCAGATCCTGCGCCTGATAACGCGCGCTTTGGTTTTTGGGATTTTTCAACAAATATTAAGCAGGCCATGCTAAGCAAGTTTTTTAGCCGGAATATATCTGCTGCCTAGCGGCTTTTTTTATCGCTTAATATGTTTAGACCTAAACATTTTCTGCTCGGAAGCGATGCCCGTAAACTTTGGCTGCCCGCCACGTTTTTTATGTTTGTTGAGGTGTTTTTGCTGCGCATCTGCTTTCTGTCTTGGCTGGTTGGCTTATCGTTTTATTTGTTATCTGCCAGCGTCTTAAGCGCTTGCGCGATTGCGGGTAAAAATGAACGCTTGTTTACCCATTGCTTGTTAAATGCCTCGATCAATAAACCTCTCGGGCCAGCCGCCGCATTTTTATTAAACGATAAATTGCGGCGCAATGCGCAACCGGGCATCGCCAATCTGCCTGTTGCGGGGCGATCGTTGCAACGCTTTTTGGCGCCCGTGATCTCATATTCGCACAACATAAACGATGGCAATCCTAACGGGCCGTTGATTTTGGGAGATATGGTTTTTCAGGGCAAGGTGGATCGCGTGAAAAAAGCGGGCGTTCTTATCGGGGCAGGGGCCGGAATGCGTGATCGCTATTTTCCAAATGCGGGTGTTTATTTTGACTATGGGGTGAGCGCGCATTATGCGCATAGCCCGAAGCATAAGGTGGGCATTGCCTCCTTATCGGCCGAGGCCTGTTTTGTCAAAAGCCTCCGAAATTGGCGCTACGTTGATTTGTGCACCCGCGCGGATCGGATTCAAAAAGATCTTTCAGACACCTGTATCGAGCAACATGAAATACGCGTTTCTAAGCTTTGGAACGGACAATTTGCGCACTCCTATCAGTTGACAGCGGGCGTAGCGTTGCGGAACACAGATCAGTCTGCTCAGACCCAGATCTCAGTTGAGATGGACATGCTTTTTCCAACCAATAGGGTTTGGAGCCTTCGCGTCATTCGTGGTGAGCGCGTTCCCAATCAGCTGGTAATGGCGCAGACTGTGTCGATCGGCTTCGTTCAGTTGTTAAAGCAAAAACCTATTTCGGTTGATTTTGCATATAGCGATTATTCAGGCGGCCGTTTGCTTGGGCATAATCGCGATGACAGCACGCTGGCGGCCTTGCTTTCCTATCCGTTATCTCGGCAGGTCAGAGTGTCTTTTGGATATCAGTTCATCAATAGCACGATCGATTATTTTGATTCTAAAACGCCTTTATTTGATCTGAAATTTCAGGCGCTTCAATTTTAAATAATGGCCTTGGCTGGTTTTGTCCGCGCGCGCTTGCTGCGGCGGCGGGCAATCATGCGTATCGGCCGATTTAATCTTTTCTCGCTTACATCGCGTAGTGATTATCAGCGCGTGTTTTGTTTTGCAAAACCGCTGCGCGCCAGATTTCAGGTCAAGATATAGGCTTTTAAGGTTTGAACTTTGCGCCAAGCTTTGAGGCGCTTTCGGGGGCTGCTTGCCCGTCTCAAATGCTAGTTCAAAATAAGAAGGATCCAGAAGATTTGGTTTTTCATTTGACAATTTTTATGAAAATGGCGAGATATGGTATATTGGTATACCAAAATACCGAAACTCGACATTCTGGGAGGAACAAATATGAAACGGAAAAATTATGTCGGCAAGCTGCTGACTGGGGCTTCAATGTGTTTGGCTATGGGGGCAAGCGCCGTGATGGCGGATGAGTATCCGTCGAAAACTATTGAAGTTGTCACGCATGCCGGAAATGGCGGTGGCACCGATGTTACAACGCGTATGATGATGCTGCGCGCGCGCCGTGAATTAAAGCAGGACATGGTTGTCGTGAATAAGAAAGGCGGCGGCGGTGCTGTGGCCATGGATCATTATCTGACCGTTCCCGCCGATGGTCATACGATTCTGACCTTTACAATCGGGCATGCGGCCACGCTGGCCAAAGGCGAAACGGATATGAAGCTAGATGATATCCGTCCGATTGCCCGCGGTACGGATGACCCGCAAATTCTAATGGTACGCTGCGGCGCTTATGCGGATGCGGCTGATTTCGTCGCCCAGCAAAAGGCGGCTCCGATCACCTATGGCACGACGCATTTGGGCAATATTGATGATGTATCTGCGTTTATGTTCACCACCAAGGGAGGTATGAAAACGCCCAAAATTCTACCCTTTGATGGTGGCGGAGAATTGGCGACTCAATTGGTTGCTGGCGCTGTAGACGCGGCCGTGTTGAATTTGGCGGAAGCTGGAAGTCAGATCGAAGCGGGCGACGTCTGCCCGATCGTTGTGCTGGCCAATAACCGCATGGCGGCTTTGCCAGATGTTTCAACCGCGCAAGAAATGGGCATCCCTGTCAGTTTCTCAACCGTACGCGGCTTTGTGGTACATAAAGACACACCAGACGCAGTGGCTGAAAAAATCGAAACGGCTTTGATGAAATCGATGAACCATTCCGTCTATCAGGGGTTCTTAACCTCAGTTGGCCTTGATAGTTCTTCAGTGGCGGGCTCTGAGGAATGGGGAAACCAGCTTTCTGTGATGGTGAATGATATGCAAGCTGCTTTGAAAGAGCTTGGCTTTATCGAATAATTATTTGAACTGGGCCGCGCCCTTTTAAGGGGCGCGGCCATCCTTTGGAAGAAAGTTTCATGTCAATGCCAACGTCAAAATCAGAGCGCTATGCCCGATGGATGGTCCCGCTTGGAATTGTGATTTTTGCGCTTGTGGCGATTTATTTCACGACCACATTCAAGAAAATGCCGCCTATTTTAAAGCGGGGTATACAGCCCTCGGATTTTCCGCAATTGATCTCTGGTTTTATCATTTTTTTAACAGCGCTTATGGTTTGGCTGGACCCGATTAAACTGCAGGAGCGCGCTGATAAATCAACCTTTGGTACATTTTTGGCGCTTTTTATCTTCTGTTTATTGGTCCAGATTGATCTGTTTATAGCGCTGGGCGCTTTCGCGGCAGGCCTGTCGATTCTCTGGGGCGAGCGGCGTTGGCACCTGATTGCTTTGGTTGGTCTGGCAATGCCCACGATCATTTTTTTTCTGTTTGATTTGGCGTTCAGAATTCGGTTTCCGCGCGGTCTTTTAACAAATTGGTGGTACGGCTGATATGGAGGCGTTTGTTGCAGGATTTACCGCTTTAGGGGACATTTCATTACTGATGTTACTGGTTTGCGCAACGTTGGGCGGCGTTGTCATCGGAGCTTTGCCAGGCTTGAACGCAACCACGGGAGCGGCTTTGTTGCTTCCCTTCACGTTAACGATGGAGCCGGTGGCCGCCATTTCGGTGCTGACCGCTATCTATTGTTCGGCAACATTCGCCGGCGCGATCACAGCCATTTTAATCAACACGCCCGGCACGTCCGCCAGCGCAACCACCTGCCTTGATGGCTATCCAATGGCGGTGCGCGGCGAAGCAGGCCGAGCGCTTGGATTGGCGGTTATTTCTTCAACCGTTGGAGGTGTGTTCAGCGTAGCTGTTTTAATGCTGTCGGCCCCAATTTTGGCGCGCGCGGCCTATAATTTCGCCCCGCCTGAATATTTTGCGCTCACCCTGTTTGGGCTGTCCATGTTGGTGAGCGTGGGGGGTGGCTCGCCAATACGCAATCTGATTGCTGGGGCATTTGGCATTTTATTGGCCACTGTGGGCACCGACCTTCTGACATCAGTAAAGCGCTTTACCTTTGATGTAGCCGAGTTGCGCGATGGCATTGGCTTTGTGCCGGTTATGATAGGCGTGTTCGGCATATCCGAATTGTTGGCTCAGGCGTCAAAATTAAACGAGCGACGTGAGCAAATCACCATGAAGGCGATTAAATTGCCCAGCCGCGAAGATTACAAACGCGTCTGGAAAACCATTTTACGCTCAAGCGGGATCGGAACATTTATTGGGATTTTACCAGCTGAAGGCGCAACTGTAGCCTCGATGATTGGGTATAATGAAGCCAAACGCTGGTCAAAAACACCCGAAGAATTTGGCAAAGGGGCTCCTGAAGGAATCGCAGGATCTGAAGCGGCCAACAATTCTGCAACCGGGGGTGCAATGGTGCCTACTTTGGCTTTGGGCATTCCCGGATCGCCCACTGCGGCGGTGATCCTAGCGGGATTGTTGGTGCATGGTTTGCGCCCAGGACCCACGATGTTCACCGAGCAGGCGCATTTTGCCTTTGCGATTTTTTGGTCGATGCTGTTCGTTAATCTTCTCTTTTTGGTAATCGGGCTTTACGGGGCCCGTGTATTTGCCCGCGTTACACTGATCCCAATTCCGGTGCTTTGGCCAAGCGTTTTCATGTTTTCTGTGGTGGGGGCTTATGCGCTGGATCAATCCATGTTTGATGTTTGGGTTGCGCTGATTTCCGGTGTTGTTGGATATTTCATGCGCATGTATGGGTTTTCGGTTGTTCCGCTTGCCATTGGGTTGATTTTAGGCGGGATGCTCGAGCAACGCCTTGGGCAGTCGATGGTGATGCTGGACGAGAAATGGTGGCTGATGTTCACCCGGCCCTTATCACTTTTATTTTTTATCCTAACGGCTTTGGCCTTATTTGGACCCACCGTTTGGCGGCTTTTAAAACGAGCCAAAGGACTTGAAAGAAAGGCTGATTGAAATGACTCGCATTAAATCTGTGCGCACGCGCGTTTGGAATTGGACGGGCCCAACGGTGCCGCCGCAGGGGCATTTTTGCACCAACGCATCGGATGCGCTTTGGACAAAAGGCGATGCCATGTCTTCGTTTCGGTTCCACCAATGGCTGACCTGCGAAGTGGAAACGGAAGATGGCACCATCGGCATCGGCAACGCCGCCTTAGCGCCAAGCGTCGTTAAAAAAGCCATCGATGAGTGGTATGCGCCATTGGTGGTCGGTGAGGATCCGTTCGATTATGCCTATCTGTGGGAAAAGATGTACCGCACAACCCATGCTTGGGGGCGCAAGGGCGTAGGCATGACGGCTATCAGCGCCATTGATATCGCGATTTGGGATCTGATGGGGAAACTGGTTGGAAAACCAGTGTTCAAGCTTTTGGGAGGGCGGACAAAAGAAAAAATTCCGGTTTATTATTCCAAACTTTATGCAGACAGCGTCGAGGTGATGCAAAAAGAAGCGCAAGAGGCGCAAAAAAACGGCTATTTGGCCTATAAAACGCGGTTTGGTTTCGGCCCAAAAGACGGCATGCCGGGTATGCGCGAGAATATTAAACGGGTTGAGGCGTTGCGCGAAGTTTTAGGCTATGATGTAGATTTAATGCTTGAATGCTATATGGGGTGGAATCTTGATTATGCAAAACGCATGTTGCCAAAACTGGCAAAATTTGAACCACGTTGGCTCGAAGAACCGGTGATTGCAGATGATGTTGAGGGATATAAGCAGCTAAATGCCATGAATATTATACCGATTTCAGGCGGTGAGCATGAATACTCGGTGATAGGCTGTAAAGATCTGATTGAGCAGAAAGCCGTCAGCGTTCTGCAATATGACACCAACCGCGTTGGTGGTATTACAGCGGCGCAGAAAATCAACGCGATTGCAGAGGCACATCAGATTCCGGTGATCCCGCATGCGGGCCAAATGCACAATTATCACTTGACCATGGCAAATACAAATTGCCCGATCAGCGAATATTTCCCGGTTTTCGATGTCGAAGTCGGTAATGAATTATTTTATTATATTTTCGAAGGTGATCCGGAAGCAAAAGATGGCTTTTTGCAACTGGATGATAACCTTCCCGGCTTGGGGATTAGTATAACCGATAAACACAGTCAGTATTTTGAGATTTTTGAATGACCCAATATTCTGGAATATGGCCCGTCGCTCCAACTCCGTTTTTTGAAGATGGGACCGTGGATTTTGATGGAATGAAGCGGGTACTGGATTGCCTGATCGATCAAGGGGCGGATGGCATTTGTATTTTGGCCAATTTTTCCGAACAGTTTTTGATATCGGATGCCGAGCGTGATGCGCTGGCCCGCCTTTGCGCGGAGCATATTGCGGGGCGCGTGCCGATTATTGTGACGATCAGCCATTTTGCAACGCAGATCGCCGTTGAACGGGCGCGCTTTGCCAAAGAGATCGGGGCCGATATTGTGATGATGATGCCTCCCTATCATGGTGCGTTGCTTAAAGGCAACGCGCAGCAAAGCTTTGAACAATTTGCCGCTGTTGGTGAGGTTGGGATCCCGATCATGGTGCAGGATGCGCCCTTATCCGGCGTTGAGCTTCCGGTGCCCTTATTGCTGCGTATGGCGCGCGAAATCGAAATGGTAAAGCTGTTTAAGATTGAATGCCCACGCGCCTCCAATAAGCTGCGCGCATTGATTGCCGAGGGCGGCGATGCCATTCAAGCTCCTTTTGATGGAGAAGAAGCGATCACTTTATTGGCCGATTTGGATGCCGGGGCAACGGGTTCGATGACATCGGGAATGATCGTGGATCAGATCAAACCGGTGATCACCCATCACCTGGCAGGGCGGGTCGAGGAAGCAACCACTGCCTATGGTCGCGTTGCGATGGTGATCAACCATGAAAACCGCCAATGCGGCTGGCAATCATGTAAGGCTGCTATGGTGGCCGGTGGGGTGATAAAATCAGATTACTGCCGACATCCGATAGAACCGCTACACCCTGCGATCAAAAGCCGCTTGATCGATTTGTTAAAACCTTTAGATCCGCTTGTATTAAGATGGGGAGTCTAAAGTGAGTACAGCCCTAAAGCTGATAAATATCATTGAAAAAGATGGGCTTGCGCGCAGCCCGAGCCTGTCTGAAGACGCGGCGCTGCAGCTACGCGAAATGATCTTGCTTGGTCAACTGCCGCCCGGAATGCAGCTGCCCGAGCGTGATTTGGCGCAAGCGCTGGGGGTCAGTCGAACCCCGATGCGCGAAGCCATCCGCTTATTGGCCAATGAGGGCTTGGTTTCGTATACGCATTCTCGCCGGCCTTTCGTTGCGGATCCCTCCTTGGCGGAAATAAATGATTGTCTAAGGGTGCAAGGCGCGTTGGAGGCGCTGGCTGGGCAATGGGCGTGTGCGCAGGCAAGCGATAGCGAAATTGCCGCCATCGAGCAGCTGAATGCCTCGATTAAAGAGGCGCGCGGCGCAGAAGAGCAATTACAAGCCTTTCGCCTTGATATGCAATTTCATGAGGCAATTGTCGCCGCAGCGCGTAACAAAGCGCTGGCTGAAACGCATACAACCTATAATGCGCGGCTTTGGCGGGTGCGCTTCTTATCCTCGCAGCGCGAAGAAGGGCGGCCAGAAACGCGGTTGGAACATTCAAAAATTGTTGACGCGTTGCAAGCGCGCGATCCCCGCGCAACCGCAGAAGCATTACAAAATCATTTACGCACAGCCGAGAAAAACGTGGCGGCGGCTTTGGCAGAACTGTCTAATCGATCTGGGGAGGCCTCGGCATGAGGCGGCCGCGGCTAGGTATAATCCCCGGTGATCCCTCGGGCATAGGCCCTGAATTGATCGCAAAGCTGCTGCAAGAGCCGGCTGTTTTGGCGCAGGCGGATGTGCTTCTTATCGGTGATGCGCATCTGTGGGAAGCTGGGGCAAAGCAGGCGGGCTTGCCGCTGAGCCTCGAGACGGTTGATGAAGCCAATCTGTCACTTGGGTTTACGCTGGCGCATCTTGACCTTGAGACGATTGCTGCGGAAGATGTACAGATCGCGAAAGTGACGCACGCCAGTGGCAATAGCGCCTTGCGCTGCCTTGATAAAGCGCTCGATTTGGCGCAAAGCAATACCATCGACGGTATTTTATTTGCCCCATTCAATAAAGCCGCGCTGACCTTAGCTGGCCTTAATGCGGAAGATGAACATCGCTATATGGCGCGCTATTTGGGGTTTGAAGGCTATCACAGCGAAATCAATGTTTTAGACGCTTTGATGACAACGAGGGTAACCAGCCATATTGGATTAAAGGATGTGGCGGCGAATATTGATCAGCCCGCGGTCATGCGGGCCGTTGACTTGGCGTATAGCACGCTCAAAAAAGCTGGAAAAACACGGCCGCATGTTGCAGTGGCGGCGCTTAACCCGCATGCGGGTGATAATGGGAAATTTGGCCGCGAAGAGATCGATATTTTGGAGCCTGCCGTCAAAGCTTGTCAGGACCGCCAAATGCATGTCACCGGACCATGGCCCTCGGACACCGTGTTCCTCAAAGCCCAGCGCGGGGAAGTTGATGCGGTGGTCACTATGTATCATGATCAAGGGCAAATTGCGATCAAGCTCATGGGGTTTGAGCGGGGCGTGACCATCGCCGGCGGCTTGCCGATTCCGGTTGCCACGCCTGCGCATGGAACCGCGTTTGATATTGCCGGGCAGAAGAAAGCCAATGTCAGCGCCACTCAACAGGCGTTTGATTTACTGGTGCGCATGGCAAAAACACATCTGGCAGATCAGGAGAGCAGCCAATGACCGATTTAAACCTTACCGGCCAACATTTCATCGCGGGCAATTGGCTCAGCGGTGATGCCATGTTTGACTCTGCGCCCAGCACTGGCCCGGTTCGCCGCTTTTCAGAAGCCAGCCAAAGCCATGTTGACGCAGCGGTAGAGGCTGCGGAAGAGGCGTTTATGAGCTATGGCTGGAGCGGCCAAAGCGCGCGCGCGGCCTTCCTGCGCGCCATCGCAGATGAAATAGAGGCGGTTGGGGCGTTGGTCACTGAAATCGGGCATCAGGAAACCGGTCTTCCCGAAGCCCGTTTGGAAGGGGAGCGCGGGCGCACCACCGGCCAATTGCGCCTATTTGCCGATCATATTGAGCAGGGCAGCTATCTGGAGCAACGCCATGATGCGGCTTTGCCCGATCGCACGCCATTGCCACGCCCCGATTTACGTTTGATGCAGCGCCCAATCGGCCCCGTGGCGGTTTTTGGAGCGTCTAATTTTCCTCTGGCATTTTCAACCGCCGGCGGAGATACGGCCGCGGCCTTAGCCGCCGGCTGTCCGGTTGTTTTGAAAGGCCATCCTGCGCATCCTGGAACCGGGGAAATCATCGCGCAAGCGATTGCACGTGCGATGAAAGCCACCGATCAACATCCCGGCGTTTTTTCCTTTTTGCAGGGCAGCACGCATGAGCTGGGCGCGCAAGTCGTACAGCACCCGCTGATCCGGGCCGTTGGGTTTACAGGGTCTTTGGCGGGCGGGCGGGCTTTGTTCGATCTATGCATGAGCCGGAGCGAGCCTATTCCGTTTTTTGGCGAATTGAGCTCGGTCAATCCGATGTTCTGCCTTCCACAGGCGATGCAAACCCGCGCCGTTGCGCTTGCCCAAGGTTGGGCGGCCTCATTAACCATGGGGGCGGGGCAGTTTTGCACCAATCCCGGCATTGCTTTTGTGATTGCCGGCGCGCAGGCCAATGAATTTGCCGAGGCCAGCATTGCCGCCCTAAGCGGAGCAGGCGCGCAGGCGATGCTGACAGATGGCATCGCGGCCGCCTATAGACATGGAACAAACGCAGTGGCATCAGCGGCGCATGTCGAGCCCCTTTTCACCACAGAATCTGTTGGGCGCACAGCTTTGCCCAACCTGTTCCGGGTTTCGTTGGAACATTGGCTGCACAGCCCTGATTTCCAAAACGAGGTATTTGGACCTTTGGGGATCATCGTGGAAGCAAACGATATCGATGAAATGGTGGCAGCGGCTGGCGCCATTGAAGGGCAATTGACCTGTACGTTGCAGATGGAAGAGGGCGATAAAGCCCATGCAAAGCGCTTGCTGCCCCATTTAGAGCGCAAAGCGGGCCGGGTGCTTGTGAACGGATTTCCAACGGGTGTTGAGGTGGCCGGCGCGATGGTGCATGGTGGACCCTATCCGGCGTCAACCAATTTTGGCGCCACTTCTGTGGGAACCATGGCAATCCGCCGCTTCTTGCGTCCGGTTTGTTACCAAAATATGCCAGCGGATTTATTGCCCGTTTGACCAAGCTTTTCCAGCCGTTTCTTGATAGGGCTGCCCTGCATCAGAAGCTTAAGCGGCCTTTTGATGCCGTCTAAGCATTAGCGGCTTATCCGTCATAGTTTGAAATTTTTTGCCCCCGGAAAAAGCGCCGCAAAATCTGGATTATTTGTATCCGAAGGGTTTGGCAACGGCGCGTCAAAATCGTATTGAGCCAACCGATTTGCGCTGATGTCTTTAAAGGGTTGAAGAGCCTCTATTCTGGCTTGGTTCAAACTGCCATCGGTTTGACCGTCTTCCGAGAAATTAAATTTTTGGGCAAGTTCGGATGTAAACAGCGTTTTTCCATTTGCTTTTGTTAGATATTCCTCATCGGCTTGTTCAGCCAATGCCATCACAGCGCGCCCTACATAGGTCGGGCTTTCGCCCTCGGGAAAGGCTGTGACTTCTGTTTGTCCACCCGCCGGGTGCAGCGTGACGGCGCGCACATTATGGTCTTGTAATTCGGTGGCCATATCAAAACTCAGCCGGTCCATCGCGGCATGGGCTACCCCGTATCCAACGTCAAAAAGATAGACGAACCCGCCATAGCTCGAAATTTGAATGATCAATCCGTTTTTGGCTTTGACCATCGCCGGTGCCACCAATGCGCTCATCACATAAGCGCCGCGAACGCCAATATCCATTGAGCCATCAAAAACCGAAATGGGACGCTCCCAAAATGGCTTTCCAAAATGTGGCGTCATGGCGATCAGTCCCGCATAGGCGCTATTGACAAGAAGATCGATTTTTTCTTCCGACGCGCTAACGCGGCGCACAAACGCGGCCACCTCCTCATCATCACTTTGATCCAACACAACCGGGATAACCTCACCCGCACCATTGCTTTCAGCCACCTCTTTTTGAAGGCTTTGCAAGGCAGATTGTGTTCTTGCCGTCGCATAGACCTTATAGCCGGCTTCGCTTGCGAGAATACGCGCGGTTCCGCGGCCAAAGCCTCGGGAGGCACCCGTTACAATTGCAATTTTTGTCATAAGTTATAGCTCCCATATGGCGCGGGCCCGGTTAGGGGCGGTTTCAATCAATGACAAAGCCCGAGAAAGCTTCGGTGCGGCTGTCATCTTCATAATATTCAAGTAAATGGTCAACGCTATCAAGCCAATCCAGGCCTTCGATTTGCCCGTCAAGCAAAGACTCTAAATTGGGAAGACCTACGATTTGTACATATTCTCCACTGTCAATTTTGATAAATTTATTTTGAAATTCTTGACCTGCTTTGGATTTCTCGATCATTTTTTCCAGGCGCTTCAGACCCTCAACAAACTCGTCTTCACAACCTTCTTTTGGTTTGTATTTGATTATTGTCCAGATTTCTTCCGACACGGTTTTTCCTTTATCTGTGCGGTATCACACCTATAAAGTGAGCTTAGCGTAGCAGAGTGCAAACTCCAACTCCAATAGTTTATCGGATATTAACTTCTTGGCTTATCTAAGGGTATCGGGCAGAAAAATACCGTTTTGCGGGTATCCACATGCATTTTTCCCACCATAGAACTGCGCCTTGCACGCCGCGCTGATAGCAAGGTATGCGCCCCGGCCCCGCGCCCTCTCATGAGCTTCCGCTCTTTACAAATCAGGCATGGCTTTTTCCACAAGTTTACGCCGAGCGGAAGTGAATGGCGCGGCCTCAACAGCCTTAGGCCAGAGCGGGTTTGTTTAAGATAAACTGCATCTCTTTTACAATCCAAGTATCGGTTTTCGGTGATACTTGGTAACCTTGGGGCAGGGGCGCAGAGTAAGGGACAAGATTTGAATTCCGTTGAAAAGAACCATGAAAGCCTTGGCGCCGCTACAGAAGATGGCCTCTTGTAAACTTGAGCGAGGCAGCCCGCCGCAGAATATCACCATGAACGTTTTCGCCGCTGCGGTGCGCAACTTAGCGTCGGATCGCAATCGGCCTTTCGCATATTTTACACTTTCAGATGTTAGATTTCGCTCGAAATTCAAGGGTAAAGCTTGATGCAAAGGCTCTAACAGATCGTTTAGGTTATCAATAGCGCGATGCAGCGCGCTGCCCGATCCGTGGGCCGTATGTTTTAGGGCCGCCAATCGGTATGAAATTCGCCTATCTCTATGCGCGCCTAACATGACGACTGCCAAACTCGCTTTGCGTCCTGCTTGATTTCGTCCAGCATGCCTGGCAATTTTTTAGAAATGAATTTGAAATTGCTGGCGCACGGGCGGCTTATGGCATAACAAGAGATCGATAAAGGGTTTGTCCAGACGATCTAATTTGGCGTCATGGTTAATCCGCCTAGGGCTATACCGGCGCAAAGTTCGCTCCAATCTGCGCCGCCATCAATAGCGGCTTGCAAGCTTTATTATATATTCCCGCAACCTCAAGCCACCACCCCTGTCAGTGAGGCGCGCCACCCGCTTGTTTGATTGCGTTATCTGGGTTTTTGAGGGGGGCTAACCTGGGAAACCGGCCCAGTATAGGAGCCTTGCGCGTTCAAATGTATTAGCGCATCAATCCTCTGGCCTTGCAGGCGATCAAGGTCTAGACCCATCACCGCACAGGGGACTGAAATTGCCATTTTGAGCGCGGTTTGCACGGGTATGTTTAGGTTTGAGACCAGCCGGCGAATACCAGCAGCCAGTGTTGTATGCGCGCCAGCCAGCGAACCTTCTGCGTTTATCAGCCGCCCTTGATCAAGTTTGATACTTTGCCCATTCAGGTCAAATTGAGAAGGCCCACCAACGGTTGGCATCGCATCTGACACAAGAAACGTTAGATTTGGCTCGGGCCGCGCGCGCAGCGCCAAGGCAACCATGTCATCGGTGACATGGATGCCATCGCAGATGATCCCCACATAAGAGCTTGACAGAATGGCCGTGCCGGTCACCCCAGGGTCTCGCCCCTGCATGGGCGACATGGCATTGAACAGATGCGTAAAGCAGCGCGCCCCGGCCAAGCGCGCCGCGGTAATATCTGCGGGAGCAGCCTCTGAATGCCCAATCGAAACGACGGCGCCCATTTTTACAAGTTTTGCGATATGCTCTGGTGGCACAATCTCGGGCGCTAGGGTAATCATAACGGGTATTTTGGCCATGCATAATTTATCAACGCTGTTCAACGTCATGTCATCAAGCGGACGGATATGGCCCGCGTTATGCGTGCCGCGGCGCCGCTGTGAAATATGAGGGCCTTCAATATGCAGGCCGCAGACCCCATTCTTGCCAAAGGCTGTGAGCGCGGCTTGGGCCGCTTTGCCCAATATATCTGGATGGTCGGTGATCACGGTGGGCAGCACCGCGGTTGTGCCAAATTGACGATGCGCTTTTGCAATTGCCCACATGGCCTCTGCGGTGGGGGTTACGTTGAGCAAAACGCCGCCACCGCCATTGACTTGTAAATCCACAAAGCCCGGCGAAATTATACCCGCAACGCGCTTTAAATTTACATTTTGGGGCAGGGCGTCCTGCGCTTTGACAGCTTCAACCTTACCCTCTGTGATCCCAAGCGCGCGCCCATGTTTCAAAACGCCTTTTTCGAACAGCTGGTCTGGGCAGAGCCAATAATCAACATCATTGTGACTAGCCATCTGCACCCTCGAAAAAATACGCTGGAAGCGCGGATTGTACTTGCGCGCGGACCATAGCCAAAACAGTGGTTTTTATCACCGCTGCAGAGCGTTCAATAACTTTGCGCACAAACACTTGCACAAAGGTAGAATTTAGAAAATGCAAAGCGTTGCGCAATATTTCGGGATGCGCAGAGCAAACCGAAGCAATGGCAAACGCGTTGCCCGCTATCTTGCGCGCAATGTATTCGCTTGGCAGCTCAGACATTTTGCGCCCTTTGCCATGCCTGATAAGCGGCTCCCAGAGCTGCTGCCGTTTCACCGCGCGCCGCTTTTTTGATCGCGGGAATTGGTAAACCCTCCCATCGAAGGCGCGCCAGATGCTTTTCCAACGCTGGTATTAAGCCCTCTATGTTGCAAAGCCCGCCGCCCAGCACAATGATATGCGGATCGACGGTCAGGATTAGCGTATGAAGAAGCTGCGCATTTACACTGCACCAAATTTGCCAGATCTTTTCTAAATCGGATTGTTCTTGTTTTGCGAGGATTAGGCGAGGCGATGTGATTTTTCGTCCCAAGAGGTGATACGCCAAGCGTTCAAGCCCAGGCCCCGAGGCCAGCGTTTCATAGCAGCCTTTGCGCCCGCATCCGCATTTGAGCAGCGGCAGCTTATGCTGTTCAACGGTTTCTGCTGGCATGGGTAAATGCCCAAATTCGCCCGATTGCCTATGGCCGTTATTTGCCAAGTAACCATCGATTGCTATGGCTCCGCCTATCCCCGTCCCCAGCACTATTCCGAGCATGCAGCCTGTTTGAGATCCAGATCCAAAGCGGGCTTCCGCTTGAACGAAGGCACGGCAATCATTAATCAGGGTGATCACTGCGTTACATTTGGCCTCTAAATCACGGTGGAATTTTTGTCCATGGCTTGGAAGGTTGGCGGCAATCGATACCCCAGTGTTTGGATTGACAAATCCGGCTGCGGCCACACCAATTGGCAGAGGGGTATCGCCGCCTTTCAGCCAGGTGATGAGCATGGCCATGGCGCTTAAAAGCTCGGGATAGGTTTTTGGCGTGTCGATGCGGCGCTTTTCGCCAATATCCCAGTTGTGATCAAAGCGCTGGGCTTCGATTTTTGTGCCTCCGAGGTCGATGCCACCGGCAATATTCATTTTGCGCCTTTTATTGGGTGCAATGTTTCGCCGAACCCAACGCGAGATAATGTGGATAATCCGGCAAAAGAATCATCAATAGAGAAACCAAGTTGTACAAAAACCCCTTGCGATAGCTGCAAATTGCGCGCGCTAGAAAAAGAAGAATCTGTCTGAGTGTTCACGCGGCGTCCTTAAAAATTTTAACAGTTTCGATTATGATCTTAGCTTGATTTTTTCAGCTGTGACCAGAAAATTTTTAAAACAGGGCCGCTCTGAGCTCGATGATTTCCGTGTGCTTTAAAGATATTCCTCAAGGGCTGCGCTTGTCGTTAAGCCAGCGTTCCGCTGGTTAATACTGGGAAGCTGGCAAAGCCAAAGCGCCCCTGTTTTTCGGCTTCGGCAAGTTGGGTTTGCCAATCGCGCACCTTGTCTTCCGCAACTCCTTGGCGCAACGCAAAATTTGCCATCACTGCCTCGGCAAACCGTGCTGGAGAATTGTCATGGCGCTGCGTGATCACAAACGCTAAGGATCGTGTGTGGATATCACGAATGGCCAGTTTGGCTAATTTTCCAGGCAGCTCCATTGGCAGCATCTGATGAAAACAATGCGCGCGAAACGCGTCGAAGATGAGGGTGTTTAAAGCCTCATCCGCGCCATGAAATTTAAAATGGTCCCATAAAATTGAGATATTTACGAATTTTGATTGTGTTTTCAAAAGCGGTATGACGGCCGATAAAGCCGCGTCAACATCTTCAATATACTCAAGCGTTTGAATGGATGCGACCGCATCGCATGAGGCGGCGTTCAGCGCGATTTCATCTGCCATACAACAAAAGAAGGTGGCCTGATCAAAGTGGTTGCACCGCTCGCGTGCGGCTTGGATTTGTGTTTTGCTAGGATCTAAACCAAAGGCTTTGCCGTGCGGGCCGACGGCGCGTGCCAGCTCTTCAACCAAATGGCCACCGCCACAGCCAAGATCCAATATACTTTGCCCACTTCTCACATTCAGGGCCTCCATCATGGCTTGGCGCCGTTGTACACCGGCGCTGCTTGCGGCCATTTTGCGCTGTAAAAAGCTTAGATCTCCCTCAAAATTCATATCAGTTCCTTTAATTTTCTATAGTCAAAACCCAAAGCTTTACCCGCACGTCGTGAACAGAACTTAAAGCAAATAAGCCACGATTAAAATTACATTTTGGGATAATTAGCCTACATAAAAACCGGCCGTCCGTACATTGTTTTCCTGTTTCAAAAGGTTTTGGTATTTCAAGGTCAGCCGCAGTCATTCCTAGATGCACGATCTCGCCCCTCTAGCTGAGTGAAAAAGAAATATACGGTAAAACTTTTGTGTTAACGACTGCTCTGTTACACAGCTTGTACAGCAGCGGCGGGGTCATAACCGCTTCTGGCGTCTATTAAACGAGCTTACGGGATACATAGAATGCAAGATTTAAACCCTGAGATTGCCCGATATATTCATGGGGATTACAAGACCCAAAATTTGCTGAAGAGCTTTTCGGCTAAGATGACCAAATTGTCTTTAGGGCATGTTGAAATTCAAGCTCCGATTGCAGAGGCTATTTTAAATCAGCATGGGTTTGCGCATGCGGGGTTTGGCTTTTCTTTGGCGGATACGGCTGCTGGATATGCTGCAATCACGTATTTACCGGTGGGTCATAATATTCTGACGGTTGAGTCAAAAATCAATTATTTGGCGCCAGCAAAGGGTGACACGCTATGTGCGGTTGGGCGGGTTATCCGCCCCGGGCGCCGGCTGTCTGTGGTGGTTGCGGATCTCTTTGCGATCACCGAAAAAACCCAACAAAAAATTGCGATTTTACAAACAACAATGATGCCGGTAGCACCTGAGGAGGCGGAAGGCGTACGGTCTTTTTAAAGCGTTTTTCGAAAACGCATGGGCATCGACCAAGAGGCTGTTGGCCGCGCGGCGGGTTGACGTTTAGACTTAAGGTTTTTTTACCAGCTCAGCTATTGGACAAACATCGGTGGATCCTCTAAAGCAACCGCAAAGCAGGAAAGAGGCGAGATTGATGGCTGAGAGTACAACACCCGATATTATCTTTACAAAAGTAGATGAAGCACCCCAAATAGCGTCTGTTTCGTTACTGCCGATTGTGCGCAGCTTTGCGGCGGCTGCAGGCGTTTCTATTGGAACAAAAGACATTTCTCTGGCGGGGCGGATCATCGCGACCTTTCCGGAAAATTTAACGGCAGAGCGACGCCAAGAAGATGATCTAGCGGCTTTGGGCCGGTTGGTTAAAACGGCTGAGGCCAACGTGATCAAACTGCCAAATATTTCGGCGTCGGTCCCGCAATTGGTGGCGGCGGTCAAAGAATTACAAGCGCAGGGCTATGATATTCCAGATTATCCTGAAAATCCCGCAAGCGAGGCAGAAAAGCAAGTGCGCGCGAAATTTGATACAATTAAAGGTTCGGCGGTAAACCCGGTGCTGCGCGAGGGCAATTCGGATCGCCGCGCTGCCCGCGCGGTGAAAAAATATGCGATGGCCAATCCGCATTCCATGGGCGCGTGGAGCGCGTCGAGCAAAACCAGCGTGGCCAGCATGTCATTTGGCGATTTCAGATCGAATGAGCGCTCGGTTACGCTGAGCGCGGCGCAGGCGGGTCCGGCGCGGATCGAATTGGTCTGCGCGAATGGTGATGTTCAGGTGTTGAAAGACGGTTTAGACTTTCCAGAAGGCACGATCGTGGATGCCACCTTTATGTCGGTGAAAGCTTTAAGGCAGTTTTTGGATGTCCAGATCGAGGCAACTAAAAAAGCCGGTGTTTTATTTTCTTTGCACTTAAAAGCCACCATGATGAAAGTGTCCGACCCGATTATTTTCGGCCATGTAGTAAAAGCCTATTTGCAACCGGTTTTTGACCGTTTTGGTGATGTTTTACAGGCTGCGGGCATCAATCCTAATTCTGGGATTGGCGCGATGATCGATGATATTCAATCACTTCCCGAAAAAGATCAAATAGAGGCAGCGATTGCGGATGTCTTGGCAGCCCGTCCACCGCTTTATATGGTGAATTCGGATAAGGGCATCAGCAATTTGCACGTGCCCTCCGACGTGATTATTGATGCCTCGATGCCGGCTTTGATCCGTGCGGGTGGCAAAGGTTGGGGCCCCGATGGCGCTGAGGCGGATACAAATTGCGTTATTCCAGACAGTTCTTATGCTGCGGTATACGAAGAGGCTGTTGAAGATTGTAAAAAGAACGGTGCGTTAGATCCAACGCGCGCCGGCACTGTGCAGAATGTGGGCCTTATGGCGCAAAAAGCAGAAGAATACGGCTCGCATCCAACCACATTTGAAATTCCTGAAGAGGGCACCGTGAGAATGGTGTTCGCCAATGGTGACGTCTTGCACGAACAGATCGTGGAAAAGGGTGATATTTGGCGTTCTGCTTCAACGCGTAAGGCGCCGATTGAAGATTGGGTGAAGCTGGCAATCGATCGCCAAAGAGCCGAAAATTGCCAAGCGATTTTCTGGCTGGATGAGGCGCGGGCGCATGATGCTGAACTCATTGCCTATGTGCGCCCTTTATTGGCCGCTGCAGGCGTTTCTGACAAATTTTTGATTATGGCGCCGCGCGCCGCGACCCGCGCCAGTTTTGAAACAATCCGCGATGGGCGCAATACAATTGCGGTAACGGGAAATGTGCTGCGCGATTATCTAACAGATTTATTTCCGATCTTAGAACTGGGCACATCTGCCAAAATGCTTTCGATCGTAAAGCTGATGAATGGCGGCGGCTTGTTCGAAACCGGGGCAGGGGGCTCTGCCCCCAAACACGTGCAGCAATTGATGGAAGAAAACCATTTACGCTGGGATTCCTTAGGGGAGTTTTGTGCCATTGGAGAAAGCTTTAATTTCTTGGCGGATGTAAAAGAAAATGCGAAAGCCAAAATTCTAGGTGATGCGGTGGATGCCGCTGTGCAAGGCGTTTTGGATCATAACAGATCGCCGATGCGCCGGGTTGGGCAGCCCGATAACCGCGACAGTCATTTTTACTTCGCCCTATATTGGGCTCAGGCGCTGGCGTCGCAGAAAGATGATGCAGATGTTGCGGCGCATTTTACTCCTATTGCTAGCGCATTGGCGGAGAATGAAGCCAAAATCATAGCCGAGCTGGCTGCGCTGCAAGGCAAAGCCGTAGATCTTGGGGGCTATTATAATATGGATGCTCAAAAATCCGAAGCCGCGATGCGCGGATCACAAACCTTTCTGAAGATTATTGGTTAAACAATCACGGTGCCCGCTGCTCGCGGGCGCCTGATTTAAGGTTTTCCAGTTAGACGTTTTTGGGAGTCATCTCAGTGGCGCCATCATTTTTGCGCCGCTGACTGAACATTTTTGGAATATGGACGTTACTTTCATTGAGGCAGGATAAATCAATCTGCCCCAGATGGAGTGTTTTATGCGTTTGACCGAAGAACTGATCGCAAGCTTACAGCGCAGCGGTCAATCGCGGCAATTATATGATTCCGTGGTAGAGGGGCTTTGCCTCTCTATATCTGGCTCTGGCGCAAAGACTTGGTATCTATGCTCTGATTTTTTGGGCGAAGACGAGCGTATCAAGCTGGGGGTGCATCCCAAACTATCGGTGAAAGCGGCGCGCTTGAAAGCCAATCGAATTGACGCTTTGGCAGATGATTTTGAACAAAAAAAGTTAACCAGAACACCAATGCAGCCCCGCCAAGCGGCGCAGCGCATTCAAAAAAAAGCCGCCCGCCACAGCCGGCCCGTAGAACCAGCGCGCGCATTTCAACACCAAGAACAATCGCGCTTGTGTCAATCAGAGCAGCAGCGCGAGCAAGCCGAGCTTCAGCTTCTTTGGAACACATATGAGGTTTCGCGCGATTTGCAGGTCTTGTCAGAGCTTTTGCGCAGCCGCCATTTGCAAAAGCATCCGCTTCCCGCTGGAATGGCAGAAGAGCTTGCCGCCTTTCTTGATCTTGTTAAACCGCATGCGCAGGCTGCGCCTGACCGGGATGATGATTGTATTTTTATGGTCTATTGGCGCCATACCGAATTAAAAACCGGGTCA
Source organism: Rhodobacteraceae bacterium IMCC1335 (assembly GCA_039640495.1). Classification (NCBI taxonomy): domain Bacteria; kingdom Pseudomonadati; phylum Pseudomonadota; class Alphaproteobacteria; order Rhodobacterales; family Paracoccaceae; species Rhodobacteraceae bacterium IMCC1335. The sequence continues at coordinate 2,846,467 of CP046864.1, read as the reverse complement.
AACCCTTTAGTGCTTGATGAGGCGGCTCTTTCGGCCTGTGCCGATTTTATGGAGGCGATTGGTCGGCCGCGATCTCGCGAAACGCTGCGGGTTCGCGTGTCTGAACATTACGCAGATTGGCGGGTGCAACATGAGGCACAGCTTCAAAAATCTACGCAGGTTTTGAAAGACTTGCCAAGTGGAGCGGCAGAGCAGTAGGGGGCTATTTTTGTCACTAGCGCTCTTTTTTTAACATAGGTACTGCATGGCAGCTGCGCATTTGCCGTTATTCTTCACAATCAAGCTAAACAAATTCTTTGCCGCGCCGTATACCCTAGAAAGTCGTGGTTTTTGAATGGGCCCGTCTCATGGGCGCGGTATCTTCAGGGTTTGGCTGCAATCAAAAGTTATTTTTAGGCTTTTGAGACAACAGGGTTAGGGTATGACGACGCATTTTAGTGCAAAATCAAATCACGGCGCAAAATCACAGGTCTTTGAGTCTTTCAATTTTGTTGTTGAGGATGCTGAAGATCACATACGCTTGATCCGAAAAAAACGCGATCAATTAACCAAGGATCTCGAAGAACAAATTCGTCTTTTAACCGATCGCACCTATCGTCCTGTGCGCTATACTTGGCGCAGTGATGTGAACGGCAATGTAAGAAAAGTGGAAGTGCCGCTGAAAATCAAACAATGGTGGCTGGAAACGCTGGATGGGACGATACAATTATCGGTGTTTTACAAAGGGCGGGCAATAGAATTACGGGAGGGCCGCCGCGCCATCAAAGTGGATGAGATGAAAGAGCTGGTGCCCACGCTTCAATTGTTACAACTTTCGGTTAAGTTAGGCGATTTTGATGATCTGGTATGATCTAAAACGATAGGACCATATTGTTTTCAAATCACGTGCAAAAAGAAACCGGTATTTCGAGACTGCCGCCTAAGCCAACGCTTTTGGGGGACTTATAGACAACAAACAGCCAGCGTTGGGCGGGTTGGTTCTGCTTAGGTGGTTTTCAAGTCATTCAGCTTAAGCTTGGCGCGCAATGATCGCAAGTTTAAGGATAATATTGAACTCGATTTTTGGGTTTCATTTTCGAAATCAAAATTGAACTTATTTTGCGTGTTGAGATTGCTGCCGCCCCCAATTTTGTCGACAAACGCAATGCACAACGACTAAAAAGTTGTTCGTGCGGCTTTCACTTCCTCTGCGCTCGCGTGGTTTTCTATTTTGCGTTTTTCAGCATAGTTTTCAAACTCTTTTTCCGTTTCAAACCATCCACTTGGACCTTCGAAGATTGCAATCCATTCTTTGGTCTCGGTGAAAGTTGAAACAGCGGGACATAAGCGCAGCTGGTTTAATTTTTCTAGCATTTTTTGTTGGTATCTTTTTGGAATATAAGCGGTATGTTTCCTTCAATAAACAAGCTTATAATAGGCATGTTTTTTCCTTACAAAATAAAAAATATGCCCGCAGATTTAGGATTTTTAGTCAAAAAACAAAGAGCTTTTTCAAAATTTTTGTACAGGTTTTTTGTTGCACAGATTTTTGTCACTTAGTGTCAGAGAACAGAATGCCGATTTCGATGCCGCGGTCTTTGAGCGCATTAAATGCGGCCAATCCTGCAATGCGATACGGTTTAATAAATCCACACTGGGCGCTGCCCCGCTCGGGCGGCCGCAGAAAGGGATCGCGCAGCTCGGCGTTCGCCCAGTATACAAATAGTAAGGCTGCACCTTTTTCGATATCAGCCCCCCATCGCATTGGTGATCCCGTTCAGATCCTCTTGAATATCAAGAAAGTGATCGTAAATATCGCGCGGCACTGGTCATTTGCCGTTTAACAGATCGTGGGCGAAACGATCAGAGAAGCGGCCAATCGCGGCAAGCTCACGGCTATTTAATCTTAGGTTTGAGGCTAAAATAGTTTTCAACGCGTCAACCATTTTTTCTGTTATCGTAGGCAAGGTGCGAATTATTCCACTGCCTTCGTGTTAAAATGGATCCGGTTTTCGAACCTATCACGTCCATTTTGTCGGATAGGTTTTAGGTGGAAGTCTTAAGGTCGGTGCCGGAAAATGGGCCATAGGGTCGGTTGTATTGATCGCGCCCAACGCATTTTGCTTGCCGCGTGAGTATGCCCGTAAACAACCCTATGCACCGTCTTTTGCAGCTCTCGTGGGCAAGGCATATACTTGTAAGAGACCTCTCCAGTGGGAAGAGAGGAATTTTTTGATGATTGATGCACATAAATTTTATCGTTGTTTTGAGCCCTTTAGGGCTGTCGCTTATATGCCTATTTTGCACAGTCTTGTTTCGCAACCGCCATTTTTCAGTTTTAGCTTTGTTGATCTTATGGTTTGGCTCTTTGCCGGTGGGCTCGCAAACCCTTCTGAAAAAGTTGGAACAGGGCAGGGAGGTGTCTTCCGCAGACGCGGCCCCAAAGGCAGATGCGATCGTTGTGTTAAGCGGAATGCTGCGCATGGTTTCGAGCGGTGATCGGATCTTCTATGAATTGAACGATGCTGCGGATCGCTTATTGGCAGAGATCGACCTTATTGAGCATAAAAAAGCGCCTCTATTAATCCTCGCACGGGGTCAGCTGCCTTGGAGTAAGGGCGCGGCGGAAGGTGAGGTTTTGGCCGATTTAGCCATGAAATACGGGGTTGATCCAAAACAAATCAGGCTGACGTTTTCTACTGTATGTTCAATTCGTTAGCGGTCAGTGCGGACTTCGATTGCGCGATGATCTGTGGCTCCATCGTCAAGGTGCACCGGGCTGGCCAGGGCACAAAAGGGGGGGCTCAAAGCCAGGCTATAGGGACATCGTGCGGCAGCATCACAACCTAGATACGGGCGCTCACAGACACCTTTGGAAATCTTGCATCTCAATCGCGCCAACCATGCTCTGGCTGAAATAAACGTCAACAGACCCTAGATTTTTATCCCAAGCAGAAGCCTTCTAAGAGACGTCTTTATTCTTTCGCGAAAGGATCGGCCGCTTGCATTATAGGCTTAAATATCCTGATGAGCCTCGGCGCTTTGACCACCCGAAAACCTTGATTTCCATTCTACCGCTTCTTCATCACTGATTTTACGGAATGTCACATCCGGCACGCTGAACCCATGCCCGGGTTGCAAGCGGGTTAGACTGGCTTCAAGATCGCCATCCGGCCAGCGATCATCGCTGCTTTGAAGTGCCGTCATCAGCGTGGCGCTGGCATCGGGAATAAACGGGCTAGACAAGACCGCATAGAAGCGAATGAGGTTCAGCGCCAAACGAATTTGCGCGGCGGCTTTTTCAGGGTCGGTTTTAAAGGTGGCCCAAGGGGCCGCGTTTTGCAGATATTCATTTCCGGCCACCCAGATCGCGCGCAATTCAGCCGCCGATTTGCGCACTTCCATGCGTTCCATCAGATCTTCATACTTGCGCAACCGGGCGGTTAAATCGGCGATCAGCTGCTTTTCTTCTGGCCCTAAACTGCCGCCCTCCGGAACCGCTTCGCCAAATTTACTGCGGCAAAATTTTGTGACACGGCTGACAAAATTTCCCAGCACATCCGCCAGATCTTTATTGACGCTGGCTTGAAAATTCTCCCAGGTGAATTCGGCATCCGAGCTTTCTGGCGCATGGCTCAGCAGCCACCAGCGCCAATAATCTGCCGGTAATATCTCGAGCGCTTGATCCATAAAGACCCCGCGCCCGCGCGAGGTGCTAAATTGCCCGCCCTCATAATTCAAATAATTGAAGGATTTAATATAATCTACCAATTTCCAAGCCGCGCCCGACCCTAAAATTGTGGCCGGAAAAGAGAGCGTGTGGAAGGGCACATTATCTTTGCCCATGAACTGCGTATAGGTAACATCCTGCGCGCCTTTATCGGTGCGCCACCAACGCTGCCAGTCGCTGCCTTTGCCGGCATCCTGCCATTCTTGCGCACAGGCAATATATTCGATCGGCGCGTCAAACCAGACATAGAACACTTTGTCTTCCATGCCGGGCCAAGGCTCTTCGCCTTTACGCACTGGAATGCCCCAATTCAAATCGCGGGTGATGCCGCGATCTTGCAAGCCATCGCCGTCATTTAGCCATTTTTTTGCGATTGAAACGGTTAAAACTGGCCAATCGGTTTTGCCGTCAATCCAGGTTTGCAGCTGGTCGCGCATCTGGCTTTGGCGAAGGTAAAGATGCTTGGTCAGACGCCGCTCTAGATCGGTTGCTCCGGATATAGTAGAGCGAGGGTTGATCAAATCGGCAGGGTCTAATTGTTTGGTGCACTCATCGCATTGATCGCCCCGTGCATCTTCAAATCCGCAATTCGGGCAGGTTCCCTCGATATAGCGATCAGGCAGGTAACGGCCATCGGTGGGCGAATACATCTGGGTTTCTTCGACTTCCCGGATCAGGTTTGCATCGGCCAGTTTGCCCGCAAAATATTGCGTCAGTTTTTGGTTTTGCGGGCTGGATGACCTGCCGAAATGGTCAAATGATAAGCGAAACCCATCGGCAATTTTAGCCTGAATGGCGTGCAGTTCGGTGCAATATTCGGCCACAGATTTGCCCGCTTTGGCCGCGGCCAGCTCGGCCGGGGTTCCATGCTCATCGGTTGCGCATAAGAACAGCACTTCATTGCCACGTGCTCTTTGATAACGCGCGAAAAGATCTGCGGGCAACTGGCTGCCAATGAGGTTGCCCAGATGTTTCACCCCATTGATATAGGGGATTGCCGATGTAATCAGGTGACGTGTCATGCTGGCCTCATTCTTATCTGGCCCTTCCTCTAGACTAAGTTCGCGCTCGGGGAAAGAGCATGCCGCGTTTTGCTAAAGGTCTGCCTGGCCAAGCCATGGGGCCATTTTAATTTTCATTCGTTTCAGAGCGCGGAGAGTTGTTGCGCTCTCTGCTGCTGCCCAATAAACGGCCAATGGTGAATGTGGTGCGCGGGGCGTATACATAGCGTGTTTTTTCGGTGGCTGTTGGCCGCACGCGCATACGGTTAAGACCAAAAACCACCAAAGCCACATGCCCCAGCGCAATAAGAATGAATAAGGCTGCGGGTCCAAAGGATGAAATCAATTGTGAGGCGATAAAGGGCGCTGCGATCGCGCCTAAGGCAAAAAAGAACAGCAGCGCTGCGGATAATTCAACCCGTTCTTCCGAGCTGGCAAAATCATGCGCATGCGCAGTCGCCACCGAATAGATGGGAAAGGTGGTGAATCCAAACAAAGCGGCCAAAATCAGAACCACGGTGATGTTGCTGTTGCTAAAGCTGGCGGTTAGGATGCAGCTGAGGATCGCAGCAATAGACAGCCAGATCAAAACCCATCGCCGATCATATTTATCGGCCAGCCAGCCGATCGGATATTGCGCGATTGCGCCCCCCAAAACAAAAGTGGCCAGAAAATAGCCAAGTTGTGCGGCGCTTAAGCCTATTTCATTGCCATAGACGGGCCCGACCATTCGAAACGATGCCCCTGATAAGGCCGCAACCAAAACTCCCGCCGCGGCCAGGGGAGAACGCTGTATTGCAAGAGAGGGGCGTAATCGGGGGGCGCTGGGCGTTGCCGGTTGTTGAACCGTGGTCAAGGTTAAGGGGATCAAAGTGGCGCAGCATAACAGCGCCAAGATATTATAGGAGACATAGCTTGCTGCGGGTAAAACGCTGATAAGCAATTGCGCGCCCAGCGAACCACCCAGATCAACAATGCGATAGGTGGCCATCGCGCGGCCGCGCGTGCTATTGGTAACCTTGGCTTGCATCCAAGCTTCAACCACCGTGTAGCAGCCTGCAATACACAGGCCCGAGGCGATGCGCATAGCCGCCCATGCATAAGGATCAAGCACCAGCATATGCGCCAATAATCCGATGGCTCCGGTGGCGGTAAACGCAGCAAATGCGCGCGAATGGCCAACCTTGCCCATCACTCTTGGCGCCCACCAGCAGCCAATTAGAAATCCGAAAAAATGCGCAGAACCGAGCAAGCCGATTTGTTGGGTCGTAAAGCCCAATGCAAAGCCCGATAAGGCGTCAAGTGGACCAAGGCCGCCCGTAGAGGTTTGCAGCAACACAACGGATAGAAAAAGTGCCGCAAAAGAAAGTAAAAGTCTCATAAATTTCTATGTGCCGCTTTTCGGGCGGAGCTACTAGCATATAGTCGACATTGGCGGTCGTTAATGCGCGTTAATGTATGATTTAGATCATGGCAGTGAAGCAATAATCAGGGGTTTGCGCGATATGCCAAGCGCGCGGTGGTGCGCGCCGCGCCCTTAAGCGCTTAAGCTGCCAGCCGGGTTGCTCTTCTGTGCTGTCTGGTTGCAAAAGCCATCGTGTTTCAACCCCTGCCGCACCCCCTTTATCGGGGGTTAATAACAATCCAAGCGGCGGTGCTTTTGCGCTGTATCTTGCGCCAGTTTCTGCTGCCAAATGTAACCGGCGTACCGGCGTGAGCGCTGGATAGTCGTTCAAATCTGCAACCACCAAAGGGACAACACCGCTGCGCAAGGCTTCTTCCATACACCATAGGCTGTCCACTGGCCGCTGCGGTGTGGCAAAAAGCAGTCGGGCCGGATCCAAAAATGGCCGTATCCCATCTGGATTCGGGCGCTGTGTTTCATATTGGGGCGTGATCCATAAAATCGGTCCCGAAAGCTGCGCTGCGAGCATCAGAGCAAAGCTGCGCCTGGCGCGTCCGGCGCATTCATGCACCCGCCCTAAATCTAAGCGGATATCCAGATTTTGCTTTTGAAAGAGAGCAATTTGGGGCCGCGTGCTGCGATTTTGTCGAGTCAGTAAGTTTATATCCATAATGCCCTTATATATGTTCATGATTTGTTCTCAACAAAAATAAACTATCACACCGATGGTTTGCGCATCAAATGACACCCTTCTGTCAGAATTAACCTTTTTATCGGCTGCAGATTTTCCATAGGGTCTTTACGATTGATTGCACTTTGCAGTGAAATGATAGATCACAGGTAAACCAATCGGTTAGGGAGATTTTGGTATGAAAATGAATGCGATGGGTCGCAGCGGGCTTTTTGTATCCGAGCTTTGTCTGGGGACGATGACCTTCGGCAGCCAAACCTCTGAGGCCGATGGACATACCCAAATTGATTTTGCGCTGGGAAATGGGATAAATTTTATCGATACGGCTGAAATGTATCCGGTAAACCCAATTGCCAAAGAAACAATAGGACGTACCGAAGAAATTATTGGCACCTGGAACGCCCAAAACCCCGCGCGGCGTGATGCGTATATTCTGGCCACCAAACATTCCGGAGAAGGTTTGGGCTATGTGCGCGACGGCGCGCCGATTAGTGCCGCGACCATTGCTGAAACGATTGAAGGTAACCTTCGCCGTTTGCAAACCGATTATATTGATCTGTATCAATTTCATTGGCCCAATCGGGGATCTTATATGTTCCGTAAGAATTGGTCTTACGATCCTTCCTCGCAAAACCGAAACGAAACGCTTGCCAATATGCAAGAGTGCCTTGAGGCGCTTCAAAGCCAAGTGGATAAAGGCAATATTCGCCATTTTGGGCTTTCAAATGAAAGCGCATGGGGCACTGCGCAATGGTTGCGCCTTGCCGAGGATCAGGGGCTGCCGCGCGTGGCCACGATGCAGAATGAATATTCGCTCCTCTGCCGGCTATATGATACGGATTTGGCGGAATTAAGCGTGAATGAAGATGTCGGATTACTTGCCTTTTCTCCATTGGCGACTGGCCTGCTGACAGGAAAATATCAAAACGGCGCTATACCAGAGGCGTCCCGCTTGTCGTTAAGCCATGATCTTGGCGGGCGGATGACGCCGCGCGTTTTGCCCGCCGTTGCGGCCTATTTAAAAGTTGCACAGCGCCATCAGGTTGACCCCGTTCATATGGCCTTAGCGTGGTGTCGCACCCGCCCTTTCATGTGTTCGGCGATTTTTGGCGCTACGCAATTTGATCAATTGAAATGGGCGCTAGGTTCGGTTGATATCACGCTTTCGCCAGAGTGTCTGGCGGATATTGCCGATGTTCATAAAGCGCATCCAATGCCCTATTGAGGTGGCGATAGCGTTGAGTTTAAGAATGATCTGTTGAGGCTGGCTGAAAGAAGTGATGTTTGAAACGCTATGGAACTTTGGATTATCGCAACTTTGCTGGCCTCTACCTTTCAAACGCTTCGCTTTACGCTGCAAAAAATCTTAAGCAGCGACGCGTTAAGCGCAACAGGTGCGACATTCGCGCGGTTTTGTTACGCCCTGCCGTTTTTGACTATCGGGTTGGCGGTGTATTTTGGCATGAATGCGATCGCTTTACCGGCCTTGAGCGCAGGGCTTTTGGTATATGCGGGCGTCGGTGGCCTAACCCAAATATTTGCGACCTTATGCGTGCTTTCCATGTTTAAATATCGCAATTTTGCGGTCGGGATTACGTTTAAGAAAACCGAAGTTATTTTAGTTGCGCTGGTGGGGTTTGTGCTGCTTGGAGAGGGCATTTCAGCTCTGGGCTTTGGGGCTATCCTTTTGGGTCTGATCGCTCTTCTGCTCTTGTCTAAACAGCCACTTTCAGGGCAAGGCGACGGACGCAGGTGGATCAATCGGGCCTCTGCATTGGGATTGGCCTCTGGTTTGCTCTTTGCCATTTCAGGGGTGTGCTATCGCGCCGCGAGCTTAGAATTGCCTTACGAGCAGCCTTTTTTACGCGCCGCTGTCAGCCTTTTTGTTGTGATTGTGTTTCAAACCTGCGTGATGGGGCTCTGGATGTGGTTGCGCGAGCCATCCCAACTGCGCGCCGTCTGGCACGCCCGTAAAACCGCGCTTTGGGTTGGGGTCACCAGTTTGTTGGGATCACTTGGCTGGTTTACAGCTTTTACGTTGCAAACGGCCGCTTATGTAAAAGGCTTGGGGCAGATCGAATTGCTTTTTAGCCTCTGCATTTCGATTTTGTTTTTTCAAGAGCGCGTGAGCCGTCGAGAAGTATTTGGCATTTTGTTTTTGGGCTTAAGCGTTTTGGGGGTAATCTTTGCCGCCTAGTTCACTCGCTTATGCTTACAGCACGGCCTGTGAGCCTTAAAAACTGACTTTCCTCATCGTTATTTTTGAAAAAGGGCACCGAATCCGGCGGGGCAGGCGCATCCAAGCGCCCCGCAATTTCAGCCATAACGACCTCGGTGATAAAGGGTAAATCAAAGCTGCGCGCATGCTCTAACGGAACCCATTGCAAATGCGATAACTCATCTGAAGCGGCAGAAAAATCATCCAGATCGCTTTGTAAGAAGGCCGCGTCTAATAGAAAAAACCGCGCATCAAAACGCCGGGGTCGCCCGGGCGGAGTAATGGCGCGAAACACGAATTGTAATGGCTCGGCAATCGGTCGATAGCCCTTGCTCGCAAAAGCCTGCCATCCATCGGGGACCGGATCTAGCCAAGCGGCCTGTTGTCCCAAGATTTGCCCGGTCTCTTCGAACAGTTCTCGAATAGCCGCGGCGCATAGGGCCTGCACCGAGGGCCCCTCTGACTCTTCGCTGAGCCTGTCTTTGCAGGGGTTTGATATCTCGCTCAAAAGCGGAACTGCGGCGTCTTGCGGATCAACAGCGCCGCCCGGAAACACAAATTTATTCGGCATGAAGGCGGCTTGCGCGCCTCTTTGCCCCATTAGAACCTTCGGCGCGCTAGCGCGATCGCGCAGCACGATCACCGTGGCTGCGGGGCGGATGGCAGTTTTATCCTGACTCATGCGGTATCAGAGTTCCTTGCATTTTCTTCATGGCCAAAACCATGCATGTAGCGGGCCCATTGCACTGCGATGATAACGCCCTTGAGACGCGGCAGAAGATAAAGCGCCAAGGCCAAACAGCCAACCGTAAAAATGCTGAGCATAACCAGTGGCTCCAATCGCCAGGTTACGAAGGTAAAGTGCAATAAGGGCGCCATGATATGCGCCACAATCAAAATTGTCAGATAAGCGGGCCCATCATCCGCCCTGTGATGGAACAGATCTTGGCGACAGACGGTACATTTTGGGCGCACGCTCAGATAATTTTTGAACAGCGCGCCTTGGCCACAATTTGGGCATTTGCGGCGCCAGCCAAACCCCATAGCTCGCCAAATTGGGCGCGTGTCGGGCTCGGATATAGGGTTTGGCATTTCAATCCTTCGCGGCGCCGGGTGTTATAGTTAGTCTGCAGTCTAAGGCTTTGGGTGGAAAATGTCTTTGCGGCTCTGTGTCGCAATTTTTTTCTAAAGTCAGCGACGGAAACCTTATGCCGCTGCGTTTCATATATATTGCCATCTGGTGGACTGCGCGCAGCCACCCTTATTGAGGATAATGAAATGTCACTTAAATCCCATATCATATTTACGCTCGCTTTGGCTATAATTGGCAGCTCTGTTGCCGCTTCAGAACCAAAGCCTGACGGCCTTGAAAGTGAAGTATCAGAGGGCGCAGCTGGCGTGAATCGGGCTGAAATTTCTTGTTTGGAAACCGCAAAGGTACGCGGCAGGCTGCTATTTAAAAATTTTGACACCGATGCGAACCTGTCCATTTCCAGTCAGGAATTGGTTGCCGGCTTGTCGCAAAGCGTTGATCGGCGCGCTGCACTAATTATGAAGCGATTGGACCTCAACGGTGATGGATCGCTAAGCCAAGAAGAGATAAAGCGCGCTAAAGCGAAAAGACAAAGCGGAGGGTTTTTTAAGCGGCTTGATCACAATCGGGATGGCGTTATTGATGAGGCGGAATTTGCGGCTTTTGAAAAGCACCGACTGAAAAAGCGCCCTAATAAGCAGGGCTGGTTTGGAAAAAATAAGCCTGCAGATTAAAGAAACATTGCTCTGGGGTCGTGACTATGCCGTCTCAAATACCTGATCAGTTGGATGACACCGCTCTTCTGGCAGCCTATGCGAAAGGGATGCCAGAGGCCGCGCGCATTTTGACCGAGCGTTTGATGCCAAAGCTTTATGCGCAAGCCTATCATCGGCTACAAAATGTGGCGGATGCCGAGGATATTGCGCAAGAGGCGATGCTTCGGCTGTGGAAAATTGCGCCGAACTGGCAAAGCGGGCGGGCAAAAATTAGCACATGGCTCTATCAAGTGGTGGCCAATCTGTGCAAGGATCGGTGCCGCAAGCCGCAAATGACGGGATTGGAGCAGGCGCCAGAGCCGATCGATCCCCGCTTGACTGTTGATGCGCGCTTGCAAGATGAACGCCGTGCGTCGGCGCTTTACAAGGCGCTGGATCAATTGCCTCAACGGCAGGCTCAAGCCCTTCGTATGCGGCATTTGGATGAGCTGTCAAACCCAGAGATTGCCGTAATTATGGCCATAAGTATTGAAGCTGTTGAAAGTTTATTGGCGCGCGGGCGGCGCCAGTTAAAGACCTGTTTAGAAGCTGAAATTTCTGCCTTAGGATATCATGATGAAAAAGTTTGAAGATCAAAACCACGAAGATCTAGAAGCGTTTTTTCTATCGGCGCAACGGGCGCTGCCCGCCCCCTCAGATCAGCTCAGGGAACGCGTTTTGCAAAATGCTCAGGCCTTGATGGCTATGCAGGGGGCAGAAACGTCCGATAGCAAGGGCTCCGATATTCGTTTTCTGGGCGGCTTATCAGATTTTTGGTCAGATTTTTGGCCTGGTCTTGGTGGCTTTAAAGGCTGGGCCAGTTTGGCTGTTATTGCTGGTTTGAGCTTTCAGTTTGGTGGGGTGGCGCCAGAGGTTGAAGCGCAAATTTATGATATGATATTGGGTCAAAACGAGCTTGGGTTGGAAGGCTCTGATCCGTTTGAAGATCTCTATTGGGCATATTTGGAGGGATAAGAGATGTCACAACAACCAAAACAAACTGGCGCGCCAAAGCGCTTTTGGAAAGTGCTTCTTGGCGCTTCATTGGCGCTTAATATCGCTGTTGCGGGGGTTTTGGCAGGGGCGTTTTGGCGCCATAGTCCAGAGCATCGGAGCCATGCTGGCGGATCGCGCCAGGCCATGTCACCGTATTTTCGCGCGCTTGAGCCAGAACAGCGGCGCACCATCAGCAAGCAATTACGGGCAGGTCGCGATGAAAAATCCAAATTGGCGGCGCAAACACAATTTGAGGCCGCCATCCGATTATTGCGCCAAACGCCCTTTAGAGCAGCAGAATTTGATGCGGTTATGCAGCAACAAATCATAGGGGCGACGCAGCGGCTGCAACGCGCGCAGAGCAACCTATCGGCCTCTATAATCGGGATGAGCGCGCAGGAGCGCAGCGCCTATGCCGATCGTCTTCAAGCTGCTTTGCAGCACCGCCGCTAGAGCGGCGTTTTATTCATAGCTTTTGACATCTGTGCCAGCGATTGCGGCTAAATTTAACAACCCCCGCGCCGTCACCGAGGGATTGGCAATATGCGCCTTATTGCCCATACCCATCAATATAGGCCCTACTTCAAGCCCTCCGGCGCGCATTTTAAGAATATTGCGCACCCCAGAGGCGGCATCTGCATTGGCAAATATCAGCACATTTGCGGCCCCTTGTAAGCGGTTTTCTGGCAGTAACCTGGCCCGCAGATCTGGATCCAACGCCGTATCGATATTCATTTCGCCTTCATAGGTAAACGCCACCTTTTCGGTATCGAGAATATCCAATGCTTGGCGCATTTTCTTGCCAGTCTCGCTGTTCAGATTTCCAAATTGTGATTGCGAGCACAGCGCGACTTGTGGCTCTATGCCAAAACGGCGCACATGGCGCGCGGCCCCTTTGGCGGTTTGGGCAATTTGCATGGGGGTGGGGTCGGCCCAGACATGGGTGTCTGCGATGAACAGAGGCCCGTCTTCTAAAATCATCAAAGACAGCGCGCCGCTTGGCGATAAGGTTTTGCTGCCTAAAATTTGCTCGATATAATTCAGATGCCATCTAAATTCGCCCACAGCGCCGCAGATCAGGCTATCAGCTTCTCCGCGATGTACCATAACAGCGCCAATCGCAGTGGTGTTCGTGCGCATGATCGATTTTGCAAGATCTGGGCTGACGCCACGGCGGGCCAATAGCGTGTGATAGCTGGTCCAATAATCGCGATACCGGTCATCTTGTTGCGGATTGACAATGTTAAAATCTCGATCGGGGCGGATATCCAGCCCCAGCCTTTCACAGCGTTGCTGAATCACTTCGGGGCGGCCTATGACGATGGGAACTTCGCTGGTTTCCTCCAAAACGGCCTGAGCGGCGCGCAGCACCCGCTCGTCTTCGCCCTCGGAAAACACAATCCGCCGCGCGCTGCTTGAGGCGGCCTCAAACACCGGCCGCATCAAAAATGCCGATTTGACAACGGTTTGTTTTAACGCATCGCGATACGCGTCAATATCTTTGATCGGCTGCGTGGCAACCCCGCTTTGCATCGCGGCTTCTGCCACAGCGCTTGACACCACGCTCGACAAGCGCGGATCAAACGGTTTCGGGATCAGATAATTTGGGCCAAATGTCAGCGTTTCACCCTTATAGGCGGCAGCGGCTTCGGCACTTGTCGTGGCCCGCGCAAGCTCTGCAATACCTTGAATGCAGGCCACCTGCATTGCATCATTAATCTCGGTTGCGCCCACATCCAAGGCCCCGCGAAAAATGAATGGAAAGCATAGGACATTGTTAACTTGATTGGGGAAATCGCTTCTACCGGTGGCAATGATGGCATCTGGGGCGATAGCGAGCGCGTCGGCTGGCATAATCTCGGGATTTGGGTTCGCCAGCGCAAAAATAATCGGTTGCGCGTTCATTTGTTTAACCAAATCTGGGTGCAGAACATTCGGCCCAGAAAGGCCTAAGAACATATCAGCGCCTTCAATAACCTCGTCAAGGCTGCGCATCTCACTGGCCTGCGCAAAGGCCGCCTTTTGTGGGTTCATATCGATATCGCGGCCCTGATAGACCAAACCATATAAATCGCATAGCCAGATATTGCTGCGCTTAACACCGAGCTTCATCAGCATATTTAGACAGGCGATGCCCGCAGCGCCGCCGCCTGTTGAAACGATTTTAATATCTTCAAAGGATTTATTTGCCACATGAAGCGCGTTGGTTGCCGCCGCTCCAACAACAATGGCCGTGCCGTGTTGATCATCGTGAAACACGGGTATTCCCATGCGCTCACGGCAGATCTTCTCTACGATAAAGCAATCAGGCGCCTTGATATCTTCCAGATTGATGGCGCCAAATGTGGGCTCAAGCGCGCAAACAATTTCGGCAAGTTTTTCCGGATCGCTTTCATTCACCTCAATGTCAAAGCAATCAATATTTGCGAATTTTTTGAATAAAACCGCCTTGCCTTCCATCACGGGCTTTGAGGCTAAGGCGCCGGTATTTCCCAAGCCCAATACGGCAGATCCGTTGCTGATCACGGCAACCAGATTGCCCCGTGCGGTATAGCGGCTGGCGGCCAGCGGATCTTTTTGAATTTCGATAGAGGCCTCCGCAACGCCCGGCGAATATGCGCGGGCCAAGTCTCGGCCATTGGCCAGCGGCTTGGTGGCGCGCACTTCTAATTTTCCAGGTTTTGGAAATTCATGGTAATTTAATGCAGCCAGGCGCAGATTTTCGGCGGTTGGATCGCTCATATCCATATCTCCCAGTTTTAATTCTAGTTTAATATTAAACTAAATTTACATAGAGCGAAAGTTGCAAGTTTTTGCGTCTCTGGTCTTGTTTTGTATCCTTGCCTTGCGCAAAGTGCCAATAAGAAGCGAGGCGAGATGACAATACGTTCAGAAGTGGTATTACCAAGCACCAATCTTAGTGAGGATATTTCCTTCTTCACCAAAAAATTGGGGCTGCGAATGGAGATGATCTATCCTGCTGATGACCCGCGCGTGGTCGTGCTGTCGGGCCATGGCCTCAGGCTGCGCATAGAACAGGGTGGCAGCGCCGCCCCAGGTTTTTTGCGTTTGCTTAGCGCCACACCCGATTTGATTGCAGAGGGTGCACGGCTGTTAACAGCGCCAAATGGCACCCGGATTGAGATCGAAAATAGTGAAACACCTTTGATCCTGCCCGAAACCCAGCATAAATTTGTGGTGCGCCGCTTGGCAGATCAAGCCCCTTGGGTGATTGGGCGGGCCGGCATGCAGTATCGTGATTTGATCCCCGACCGGTTGGGCGGATCGATCATCGCCAGCCATATTCGCATTCCAGATGGCGGCCCTGTGCCGGATATGGTGCATTACCACACTGTGGGGTTTCAGTTGATTTTCTGTTACCGTGGCTGGGTGGATTTGGTTTATGAGGATCAAGGCGCGCCATTTCGCCTAGATGCTGGAAATTGCGTGATCCAGCCGCCTGAAATCAGGCATAAAGTATTGTACGCCAGCGATAATATTGAAGTGATAGAGATTGGAGTGCCCGCCGAACATATCACCACCATAGATCATGAGATGCAGCTGCCCAATGGCCCGGCCAATCCGAAACGTCGTTTTAGCGGCCAACAATTTGTTCATCACCGCGCTGAGGCAGCGCGGTGGATGCCAAGCCGTTTGGCCGGCTTTGATAGCCGCGATACAACGATCGCTGCGCATACTCAAAATATTGCCGGTGTGCATGTCTTGAAAGCCAATGGCGGTCCGTGTCAACGCGCATCTCACAACGCTGATATTCTGTTCAGCTTTGTCATGGAGGGTGCCATGATTCTGCAGGCTGAGGGTCAGCAATCTGTGCAATTAACCGCGGGCGATGCGTTCGTGATCCCGCCTGGCATGCTCAGCCAGTATCTTGAAATCAGCGAAGATTGTGAGTTGCTTGAAGTTGCGCTACCGGGAAATTTCACCACAGATGCCCCGCAATAATCGATAGGAAAAGGAACATGGCTCTAAAACAAGCGGCGTTGAAAGTCAGAGAAAATGCCTATGCCCCCTATTCCGGATTTCAGGTCGGTGTTGCGCTGATGAGCAGTTCAGGAGAAATTTATACCGGCGTGAATGTTGAAAATGCGGCCTATCCCGAAGGCACATGCGCTGAAGCGGGCGCGATTGCCCGCATGATCGCGGCAGGGGATCGAAAAATTACGGCTGTTTACGTGGTGGCAGATGGGGCAGGGCCAGTGCCGCCATGCGGTGGATGCCGTCAAAAGCTGGCCGAGTTTTCTGCCCCTGACGTGCCTGTCACGATGGCCACGATCTCAGGAATTGAGAAGACATTGACGGTGGCGCAATTATTGCCCGGAGCCTTTACGCCTGAGCATATGGATCATCTTGGATGAGCTTTGATGCGCGCTCTATCATCGCACAGGTGCGCGAAGGTCACGCGCCCTCTGGCGCCGCGATGGGTTGGTTTGCCCAAGGCTTGGCCGATCACACGGTAAGCGATGCGCAAGCCGCCGCTTTTGCCATGGCCGTTTGTCTCAAAGGATTACCGTTTGACAGCCGCGTAGATTTGACCTGCGCCATGCGAGATAGTGGCCCGGTTTTGCACTGGGATTTGGACGGCCCGGTTTTGGATAAGCATTCAACGGGCGGTGTTGGCGATTGTGTTTCATTGGTTCTGGCGCCGCTCTTGGCTTCTGCGGGGGTTTTTGTCCCGATGATTTCTGGGCGGGGCTTGGGCCATACCGGGGGCACGTTGGACAAATTGCAGGCCATTCCAGGCCTGTCAGTTCAGGTTGAAAAACCGCAATTTGACCGGCTTTTAAAAGAGGTTGGCTGTGCGATTGTCAGCGCCGGTGCGGCCTTGGCACCGGCAGATAAGCGCCTTTATGCCATACGCGATGTGACCTCTACGGTTGATAGCCTTGATCTAATTACCGCGTCAATTTTATCAAAAAAATTGGCGGCGGGATTGGATGGGCTGATTTTGGATGTGAAATGTGGCAGCGGCGCGTTTATGAAAACGCCCGATCAGGCGCGGGTTCTCGCGCAATCGCTTGTGCGCACGGCGGGCCAGGCCGGATGCAACACAATCGCATTGATCAGCGATATGAACCAACCTTTAGCGCCGGCCTTGGGCAATGCGCTTGAATTGGTCGAGGTGATGCAGGTGCTGTGTGAGGGCAAAGCAGGGCGGTTGCGGGAGTTAACGCTGCAATTGGGGGCAGAGCTTTTATGCGCCAATCGGCTTTTTACATCTTTGGAGGCGGCGCAGGAAGACTTGGCAAACCGGCTGGATAGCGGGCAGGCGGCAGAAAAATTTGGCCAGATGATAGCGCTGATGGGGGGACCCCGCGGTTTTGTTGAAAACTGGCAGCGGTTTTTGCCCGAAGCGCCGGTTATTCGCGAGATATACGCAGCGCGTGAGGGATATATAACCGCGTGGGATAGCGAGGCTTTGGGCCTAAGCGTGGTGCAGCTTGGCGGCGGGCGGCAAGTTGAAAGTGATATTATTGACCCTTCGGTTGGGCTGAGTGATGTTTTGCCAATTGGCAGCAAGGTCATCGCGGGCATGCCGGTGGCGCGGGTGCATGCAAACCGCGTTGGCCTGGCCGATAAAATCGGCGAAACTGTTCGCAACGCGCTGAGTATGGGCGAAATCGCTGCACCGGCGGTGCCGCTGATTTTGGAACGGGTAGAGTAAATGGGGCGGTGCTTTCTTGTTGTTTTAGATTCTGTTGGTATCGGCGGCGCGCCCGACGCAGATCAATTTTTCAATATTGACCTGCCGGATACGGGGTCCAATACGCTGCTGCATATTGCCCAGGCTTGCGCTAAAGGGCGGGCTGATAAGGGTCGAAATGGGCCGTTGCATTTACCCAATTTGGATCGGCTGGGCCTTGGCGCAGCGGTAGAACTGGCCTGCGGTCAGCGCCCGCCTAATCTTTTGGCTCTGCCCGAAGGTGCTTGGGGAGCGGCCAGCGAAACCTCGTTTGGCAAAGATACGCCCTCTGGTCATTGGGAGCTGGCTGGCTTGCCTGTGCCTTGGCAATGGCACAGCTTTCCAAGAGCCCAGCCTGCCTTTCCGGATGCACTGGTCGCCGAAGTTTGTGCGATAGCTGGTACATCAGATATTTTGGGCAATTGCCACGCTTCCGGAACCGAAATTTTGCAAAAGCTTGGAGAGGCCCATTGTCGAACCGGTCAACCTATTTGTTATACATCTTCCGATAGCGTTTTTCAGATTGCGGCGCATGAACAGCATTTTGGTTTGGCACGCCTTTATGATTTATGCGAAAAAATTGCGCCACGCCTTCACGCGATGCGGGTAGGGCGGGTGATCGCACGCCCATTTATCGGCCAATCGGGAGCATTTCAGCGCACGAACCACCGTAAAGATTATGCGATGATGCCCCCTAAACCGGTTGTCACGAATTGGCTGCAAGAGGCCGGGCATCCGGTCATTGGAATTGGTAAAATCAGTGATATATTTTCGGGACAGGGTTTGGATATCAGCCTGACTGGGCCGGATTTTGAATTGATGCAGCATCTCCAGAATCAAGTCAATCAAGCTGAAGACGGTAGCTTTATCTTTGCAAATTTTGTTGAGTTTGACAGCCTCTACGGGCATCGCCGTGACGTTGCCGGATATGCGCGGGCCTTAGAATGGTTTGATCGTGCATTGGGATCGCTTCTGGCTGCTATGAAACCGGATGATTTGCTGATACTGACCGCGGATCATGGCAATGATCCCACGTGGCCGGGCACGGATCATACCCGCGAGCGGGTGCCTGTTCTTTGCGCGGGTATGGGCCCAAAGCCCCTTGGCCTACTTGGCTTCGAAGATGTTGCAGCAACAGTAGCCACGTATTTAAACGTATCCCCGAAAGGGCAGGGAAAGAGTTTTTTATGAGCGTTGCCGAATGTCAAAAAATTGAGTTGCATCTGCATCTAGAAGGCGCGGCTCCACCGCATTTCATCCGCCGCTTGGCCGATGAAAAAAATATTAACCTTCAAGGTGTGTTTGATCCGGCTGGACATTACATTTTCCAAAATTTTGAACAATTTCTGCGGGTGTATGAAGCGGCCACCACGGTGTTGCAAAGCCCCGAGGATTTTTATCGTCTAACCGCCGAGGTTCTTTTGCAAAGCGCTGCGCAAGGGGTGATTTATACTGAGTTTTTCCTGTCACCTGAATTTTGCGGTGGCGGTGATTTGGCGGCTTGGACAGATTATTTAGCTGCGATCGAGCAGGCTGCTGTTGAGGCGCAAGCAAAAACAGGGATTAGAAGCCGAGGCATCGTGACATGTATTCGCCATTTTGGGCCAGAGTTGGCCCAAAAATCCGCGTCTTGTGCCGCCGAAACTGCAGGAGATTACATTGTTGGCTTTGGAATGGCTGGCGATGAATTGCAAGGGAAGCAGGGGGACTATTCCTATAGTTTTGACATGGCGCGCGAAGCGCAGCTGAAACTCACCACGCATGCCGGAGAATGGGGTGGCGCAGAAAGTGTGAGGCAGGCTGTCAGGGATCTGAATGTGGCGCGCATTGGACATGGCGTGCAAGTCATTGAAGATCCAGAGCTTGTTGCCGAAATTACAGCGCGTGAAATTGTTTTGGAAATCTGTCCGGGATCGAATGTGGCGCTGGGCGTGTTTCCGAGCCTTGCCAAGCACCCAATACAGAAATTACGTGACGCAGGTGTCTTGATTACCGTGTCCACGGATGATCCGCCCTTTTTCCACACCGATATGAAGCAGGAATACACCAATCTCGCCGAAACTTTTGGCTGGGGTGCAAAAGATTTTTTGGCCTTGAACATCACGGCTGCGCAGGCCGCCTTTTGCGATATTGAAACGAAACAGATACTCTTAAAAGCATTGGAGAGCGCATGAATGATCACTTAACTATTGTTGACCATCCTTTGGTACAGCATAAACTGACCCTGATGCGGGATAAAACACGCTCGACAGCTGAGTTCCGGCAATTGTTGCGCGAGATCAGCCAGCTCTTGGCCTACGAAGTCACGCGCAGCCTTGCCTTAGCCACGAAAACCATCGAAACGCCAATGCAAACCATGCAGGCACCGGTTTTGGAAGGTAAAAAACTGGCTTTGATTTCGATCCTAAGAGCTGGAAATGGCCTATTAGACGGGGTGCTTGAGCTGATCCCTTCGGCGCGCGTTGGTTTTGTTGGCCTTTATCGCGATGAAGAGACTTTGCAGCCCGTGCAATATTATTTCAAAGTCCCCGAAAGCTTAGAGGATCGGTTGGTGATCGCGGTAGATCCTATGCTTGCCACGGGCAATTCTTCGGTAGCGGCTATTGATTTGCTGAAACAAGCCGGGGCTAAAAATATTCGTTTTTTATGCCTGTTGGCGGCACCAGAGGGGGTGAAACGCATGGCCGAGGCGCATCCTGATGTGCCTATCGTTACGGCTTCACTCGACAGCCATTTAAACGAACAGGGTTATATCGTGCCCGGGCTTGGCGATGCTGGGGATCGCATGTTTGGCACCAAGTAGCTATGCGTATTTGGTGCGTTGGCCTAGCCGCCGCAAAGGCTTTGCAGGCGCACCCAATACGCATCCTGTAAACTTGGCTTAAATTGCCCAGTTTGGCCGTGGTCAATCAACTCGGCGGTTTGCTCTCCCGTTAGGTCAACCGCATAAGCATAAGGGATGGGCGAGATGCCTTTGGCTGCAAATCGCGTTTTAAGATCTGTATAATCAATGCGATGCGGGTCTGCGAGCAGCAGCGATTGGGCATAATTTGTCAGCGTTGCTTCGGGAAGTTTTCCAGTTGTGAGAAGGCGGAACACGTTCAGCGTTCCGACAAAGGATAAAAGGGTTTGCAAGCTGTCTTGTTGTTCTGAGCGCAGCTGTTCCGCCAGAATATAGCCTGCTAAAACATCGGGATCCTCATAATCTTCAATCAAGGTTCTACCGATCAGCATTAAAGAGCCGGGAAGGTGGCGGGTGGTGTCCAGCCCGCTTGGCAGCACCAAAAGTGCATCGCTGCGCGCGAGCAAGCGCTGGCTTAACTGGCGCAGGGCAGGCTGAGCAAAATTTGAGGCGCAGGGCGGGCCTGTGAACCCGCTCATATGATTGAGCAATGATTGGCCAATTTCCACGCGTTTGACCTCGGGCATAACTTGCACCGCATATTGAATAACCGCTTTGGGCAGCCAGAAAACCGCCAGCGCTGCGATCAGCGTTATAACGGTGAGGAACATGCCCAGCCGCAACCGCCCAGGCTTGGGGCGACGGCGATCGATGACGCGTCTTAAAGTTTCGATCGCCTCGACCATCGCCACCTCATCTTCGGGAAGCTCCAGACTTTCGGTCTTATCGCCCTCGGGGTGATAGAGCGCGGGCACGAGACCGGGATTAACGCGGGTAATCGCGGCGAGAGACCAATGCGCAAGCGCTTTTTCCTGCGAATCTGTAATCACAAGCGTTGCGTCACCGATTGAAACGATCACGTCGCGCCTTTGACCCTGGTCGCTTTCACGCCAGACCCCCACGGCTTCAAGCCGCGCATATTTTTGCAACGCCGTCATCTGCTCGGGCTATTCCGCCGCCTCGTTTTTTGAACCTCTAGCATAAAGCTTGCTTTAAAGACAGCGCTTTAGCTGCCTTCAGAGGCTATTTTACGCAGCTCAAATTTTTGAATTTTTCCAGTTGAGGTTTTTGGAAGCTCTTGAAAGATGATTGTTTTGGGGGTTTTGAAGCCCGCCAGCTTGCTGCGGGCAAACCGTACCAATTCTTCTTCGCTGATGCTGGCGCCGTCCAAAAGCTCGATAAAGGCGCAGGGCACCTCGCCCCATTTTTCATCCGCCTTGGCAACCACCGCGCAAAGCGATACCGCCGGATGCCCCATTAAAACGCCCTCTACTTCTACGGAGCTTATATTTTCACCGCCGGAAATGATGATGTCTTTGGCGCGATCTGCGATTTGCACATAGCTGTCAGCATGCTGCACGGCCAAATCGCCCGAATGGAAATAGCCCCCTTGAAAAGCTTCTGCCGTTGCCTCTGGGTTTTTCAAATAGCCCTTCATCACCGAATTGCCGCGGATCATGATTTCACCTTGAGTTTTGCCATCCATTGGAACTTGCGTCATGTGTTCATCCATAACGGTGATATGTTCCATCATCGGAAAAGCCACGCCTTGGCGGGCCTTGATGGTGGCGCGCTTGTCTTCATCGGCATCGCCCCATCGGGTTTCATCCCAAACGCATTCTGTGACATGTCCATAGGTTTCGGTTAATCCGTAAACTTGGGTGACGTTAAACCCAAGCTTTTCGATTTTTGACAGCGTTGCTGGGGCAGGCGGCGCGCCTGCCGTGAACACTTCGACCACGTGTTCAAATTCGCGCCGTTCGTCATCCTTGGCGTTGACAAGCATGTTCAATACGATAGGAGCTCCGCCAAAATAGCCGACGTTCTCATCTGCGATGGCATTATAAATCGCGCTGGCTGTGATGTCGCGGCAGCAAACCAGCGTGCCGCCTAAAAGTGGCATCATCCATGTATGGTTCCAGCCATTGCAGTGAAACAGCGGAACAATCGCCATAAACACTGGGCGCAGCGTCATCTGCCAGCTGACCACGGTGCCCATGGTCATCAGATAGGCGCCCCGGTGGTGGCATACCACGCCTTTCGGGCGCCCCGTGGTTCCTGAGGTATAATTCAGGGATAGGCTTTCCCATTCATCCTCGGGCATGTGCCAGGAAAAATCTGGATCGCCAGTGGCAAGCAGATCTTCATAGGTTTGATAGCGCCCAGAAGCGGGAAAGTTGGCTTGATCATCGGGCACTTCGATAATCACGGGTGCCTCGCCGTCCATATCGGCGCAAGCGGCCTCGGCCAAGCTTAAAAACTGGCTATCGACCAAAACTATTTTCGCGCCGCCATGGGCAAAAATATAGCTGACTGTGCCTGTATCAAGCCGCGTATTGATGGTGTTTAATACGGCGCCGCAAGCGGGCACTCCAAAATGGGCTTCTGCCTGCGCGGGCAGGTTGGGAATTAATGTCGCCACAACATCCCCGGGGCACACGCCACGTTGTTGCAACGCCGAGGCCAGCTGTGAGCAGCGCGCATAATATTGCGCATAGGTTTTGCGATGCGCGCCGTAGCTCACCGCGGGCAGGTTTGCAAACACCACCGCAGCGCGCCTTAAATGTGACAAGGGGGTCAGCGCCACATAATTTGCCTGATTTTTATCCAAGCCGGTTTCGTCTGTCATCCACCCCATAATGCTCTCCTAAAGAATCCTGTGCCCGTGTCGGTTTCAAGCTAGATTAAGCGGTATAATGAGGCAAAGAAAACCCCAATGAGCGAAAACCTTCCCACTGATGGCCGCGCCGCAGCGAGTTGCATGATTGCCGCGATGTTTGTTGTGGGATGCATTGATAATTTTATCGTTTTTATTGCGGAAACGGTCAGCATTTGGCAATTTCAAGCGTTGCGAGCCGCGATTGCTTTGCCTCTTATTTTGGGTCTCTCTGCCTTTGGGGCGGGCTCGGTCTTGCCGAAACGCTTCTGGGCGGTGCTTTTGCGCAGTCTTTTTTTAACAATCTCAATGCTGTTTTATTTTGGCTCTTTGGCTTTTATGCCAATGGCGCAGGCCTTGGCTGGGCTTTTTACTTCGCCCATTTTTGTATTGCTGATCACCGCATTGTCGTTGGGGGAAAAGATCGGACCGATACGTGTGATTGCGGTTTCTTTGGGCTTTTTGGGTATTTTATTGGTGCTCAATAAGGGTTTGATCGATTTGAATATCATTAGCTTTCTACCCGTTTTGGGGGGCGTTTTTTACGCGTTGGCCGCCGTTGCAACCCGACAATTATGCGAGGGAGAATCGACTTTATCTTTGTTAACGATGCTGTTGGTTTTGCAGTTCCTGTTCGGGTCGGTCGCGTTGATATATCTTGGCATGGCGGGGGCCGATGTTGCGCCAGGTGCCGATGGGTTTTTAACCCGCCCCTGGACCTGGTCGCTTGCCGCGGCTTTGCCGTGGATCATTATCCAAGCAGTGGGCTCTATTTTGGGGATAGGATTGATTTTCAGGGCCTATCAAATTGGCCAAGCGTCTTATGTGGCGGTGTTTGAATATTCCGCGTTTATTTTTGGGCCTTTTTTCGCTTGGCTGTTTATCGGGCAACAAATTCAATTGCTGCAGGTGGCTGGTATCGCCTGCATCGCAGCGGCAGGCGTTTTAATCGCCCGCCGCACTCTGTGATGCTGCGGTGCCTTGCTTAAAAAGCTCGGATGGGGCATTTTTATCGCGAAGGGCTTTGAATTTGGCCATCGCAAGGCGCTAGGCGGCGCTTTGGGTTTTTTTAGCTTGCCCGTAAAAGCTTTGCCCTTTGCTGGCCATGCTGCGCAGCAGATCCGGGCAGGCAAAGCGGTCGCCATAGGCGTGGTGCAATTGATCGCAGCGTTCGGCCGCATAGGGGCTGCCCAATATATCAAGCCAGCTGAAAGGGCCGCCAGACCAGGGTGCAAACCCCCAGCCCAAAATAGCGCCCACATCGCCCTCGCGAATATCCATCAGCACGCCCTCTTCCAGCGCGCGCACCGCTTCTAAGCTTTGAACAAAGATCAATCTATGTTGCACGTCAATCAAATCGGGTTGCTGCGCGGCCAGCGAGTATTGTGCGCTCAGCCCCTCCCAATAGCCAAGGCGTTTGCCCTGCGCGTCATAGCTAAAGAAGCCGGCCTTTGCCTTGCGGCCCAAGCGGCCTTTGGATTCCATCCAGAAAAGCACGTCATCAACGGCCGAATCTGGATAGGTTTTGCCCATAGCGGCTTTCGTGGCACGGGCAATTTTAGCACCCAAATCAATCGAGGTTTCATCCACGAGCTGCAAGGGGCCAACCGGAAAGCCCAGCATGCGCGCGGCATTATCCACCATCGCCGGCGCGACACCTTCGGCCACCAAGCGAATGCCTTCATTGATATAGGGGATGATGCAGCGATTGGCGTAAAAAAACCGCGCATCGTTTACAACGATGGGCGTTTTGCGAATTTGCCGCACATAATCTAGGGCTTTGGCAGCCGCGCGATCGCCGGTTGCTTTGCCTTTGATAATTTCAACCAATGCCATGCGCTCAACTGGAGAAAAGAAGTGAATCCCGATAAATTGCTCGGGGCGTTCGCTTGCTTTGGCCAATTCGCTGATCGGCAAAGTTGAGGTATTTGAAGCAAAGATGCATTCTTTAGGAATAACCGCCTCAACCGCGCCTGTAATCTCTGCTTTGACCTTTGGATCTTCAAACACAGCCTCAATGATCAAATCAACATCGCTGAGCGCTTGGTAATCGGTTGTGGCTCTAATCTTATCAAGCACCGCCTGTTTTTTTTCAGCCGTGGCTTTGCCGCGTTTGATGCCCTTGTCCATATAGGCTTCGCTATAGGCTTTGCCTTTGTCTGCAGCCGCTTGCGTTTGATCGATCAACACCACCTGCAAGCCGGCCTGCGCAGAGACCAACGCAATCCCGGCCCCCATCATACCAGCCCCTAATACACCTACTTTTTTGACGGATTGATCTGCGATTTCTTTTGGCCGCACGGCGCCTTTTTCCAAAGCGCCTTTATTAAGGAAGAGGCTACGGATCATAGCTTCAGAAGACGGGTTCATCAAAACCGAGGTGAACCAGCGCGCCTCAATTTTAAGCGCGGTTTCAAACGGTACTTGCGCGCCTTCATAGACGGCGCTGAGCAAGGCTTTGGCCGCCGGATAAGCGCCTTGGGTTTTGCCATGAACCATCGCTGAGGCCCCAATAAAGGTCATAAAGCCAGAGGGGTGATAGGGGGTGCCGCCTGGCATTTTATAGCCTTTTTGATCCCATGGTTTGACCAATTCAGCCGCTGTGGCGTTTAAAACCCAAGCCCGGGCATCGGCCATTGGGTCAGCGCTGACGCTGTCAATCAGCCCGGCGGCTTTGGCTTTGGCGGGGGGCAGGGTTTTGCCTTCCAGCAAATAAGGGGCCGCGGCCATCGCGCCCAATTTGCGCACCAAGCGGATGGTGCCCCCGGCGCCGGGAAATAATCCAACAAGAATTTCGGGCAAACCAATTTTTGCTTTTGGATTATCGGCGGCAAAAATACGATGCGTGACCAAAGGCAATTCAAAGCCGATGCCAAGCGCAGTGCCCGGCAAGACGGTTGCGATTGGCTTGCCGCCTTTATGGGTTTTTGCATCCATACCGGCGCGCTCTATTTTGCGGAAAATCTGATGAATGGATTGGATCCCCTTAAAGACGCCTTCTGCGGGATTATCGCCTGGCGCGTTTCTAAGGTCTGCAAGAACATTCAAATCCATGCCTGCGGCAAAATCCTTTTTGCCACTGGTTAGAATAATGCCCTTTACCGCCTCATCTGCAAGCGCCTGATCGATCATCGCGTTCATCTGCTGCAAGGCCTCAAAGCTCATCACATTCATCGATTTGCCAATGCAATTCCATGTGAGTGTTGCGATGCCTTGCGCATCTTGTGTCATCGTAAAATCGGTCATTTTCAGCTCCGGTTGGCTTCTGGGGCGATTGGATCGCCATTTTTTCGGGAAAAGGTGAAGCGGCCATCCTGCTGCGTCACCATCATATCAATATCTGCATAATAGGCGGTTTCGGTTTTGCTCTGCGTGCCAATCACCAAAAACGTCGCGGGCTTTGACGATCTATTCACCAGATGGTGGCCATTTTCGAGGCCCGCTGGAAAAGCCGCGCATTCGCCCGCGCCCAGCTCTACGGCGCCATCCTCTTCGATTAAGGTCAGCGTTCCTTCGGTCACCAGCACGAACTCATCCTGCTGAACATGCCAATGGCGCAGCGATGATTTTGCCCCGGGGGCCAAACGCACCAAATTCGCGGCAAATTGCGTCAGCCCGGATGTGCGGCTGACGGGCTGTAATTCCAAACCGGCCACAGCATCTTGATACGGGGCGGGATACCAGGCTTGGCCCGTTTCAACGGGCACGCAAGAGAGATCAATTTTGGGCATCAGACCCGCTCGATAATCGTGGCGGCGCCCATCCCCGAGCCGATGCATAATGTGGCAAGGCCAGTTTCCTTATCGCTGCGTTCAAGTTCATCCAGCAAAGTGCCAAGGATCATCGCCCCTGTTGCACCTAAAGGATGGCCCATCGCAATCGAGCCGCCATTCACATTCACTTTGTCATGATCCACGCCAAAGGCCTGTTCAAAGCGCAGAACCACGCTGGCAAAGGCTTCGTTGACTTCGAACAGATCGATATCGCCAATCGCCATACCGCTTTCGCGCAGAATTTTTTCCGTAACGGGCACGGGCCCGGTTAACATGATCGTGGGGTCGGTGCCAATTTTCGCGGTAGAGTGAATTTTGGCGCGGGGTTTGAGCCCAAATTTTTTGCCAAATTCTTTATTACCGATCAGCAAAGCGGCGGCTCCGTCAACGATACCTGAGCTGTTTCCAGCATGATGGATATGATGAATTTTTTCCAAATGAGGATATTTCATCATCGCAATTTTATCAAAGCCGGGCATCACTTCACCTTGATCCTTAAAGGAAGGTTTCAAGGCGCCTAAAGATTGCATATCGGTGTCTGGGCGTATGAATTCATCATGCGCCAGAATGGTGATCCCGTTGATATCTTCGACAGGAATTATGGATTTGGAAAACCGCTTCTCATCCCAGGCGATTTTGGCACGTTTTTGACTTTCAACGGCAAGCACATCGCCCTGATCGCGCGAAAACCCGTATTCTGTGGCAATAATATCGGCGCCAATGCCTTGGGGAACGAAATATTGATCGAAAGTAATGCTCGGATCAACGGCAATCGCGCCGCCATCACTGGCCATCGGCACGCGGCTCATGCTTTCGACTCCGCCTGCAATATAGCCCTCTCCCGCGCCGCCGCGCACCTGATTGGCCGCCAGATTCACGGCTTCTAGCCCGGAGGCGCAGAAGCGGTTTATTGACAGGCCAGGGATGCGTTCATCCAGGTCAGAGGCCAGAACCGCTGAGCGCGCCAAACAGGCCCCTTGTTCACCAACTTGAGTAACATTGCCCCAAATCACATCTTCAACGGCATGGCCGCTTAAATTATTGCGCGATTGGATCGCGTTCAGCGTGAGGCTTGACAGGCGCAATGCGGTAACTTCATGCAGGCTGCCATCTTTGCGGCCTTTGCCGCGCGGGGTGCGCAGGGCATCATAGATATATACATCAGTCATTACAGGCTCTCCTTTAGGCGCGCTCAGCGGGGTTGCCGGGCATAAGGTCATAGGGGGCTTTCCATCCGTCACAGGCAGAAATATTATCCAGCCAACGATCGATATTCGGCCAGTCTTGGCGTTGAAAGCCGAAGGGCTCGGGGTAGTATAAATACCCACAGCAGGTCATATCGGCATGGGTAATGGTTTCGCCCACCAGAAAGCGGCGCTCGCTTAAAGCCAGATCCAAAATTTTATAACTGGATTTTAACCGTGCGAGATTATACTCGATCACGGCTTGCGGGCGCTTGTCCTCAGCTAAGAAATTCATCATGAAACGTGTTGTGCCTGCCAGCGCCGATAATTTGTGATTATCCCAAAGAATCCAACGTAAAACCTCGCGGGTTTCTGCCGCGTTGGCGCCCCCGTGTTTGCCCGTTTTTTCAGCCAGATAGTTTTGAATCACGCCAGATTGACTGAGCATAATTTCGCCATCGCGCAAAACCGGAGCTTCCCCTAGAGGATTGATATGCGTGCGATAGGCATTACTGCGTGTTTCACCTTTGAAAAAATCGACAAAAACTGGCGACCAAACGCATTCTGCCAGTTGCAACGCGAGCGCAGCTTTGTAGCTGTGGCCGCTTTCGCCGAAGCAGTATAATTCCATGACATTTGCCTTTCCAATTTATGCCCGCAGTTTTGAGTATTTATGCAAAAAGAACATGCTTTTTAACCGCGATTTTACGTTTCAATTTTAACCTGTGGCAGCGCCGCAGGCGGGAGAGCCGTTGGGCGCCGAAGAAAAACCGAGCCCAGCCGAATTTTATTTGATTAGAGGGGCACGCATATTCTGCCTTTCTTGATTTAAAGGGAGCGCGAAATCAACTCTTTCATAATTTCATTGGTGCCCCCGTAAATTCGTTGTACGCGCGCATCCGTCCACATTTCGGCGATTGCGTATTCTTGCATGAACCCATAGCCGCCATGCAATTGCAAACAATCATCCAAGACCTCGCCTTGAGTGTCGGTGAGCCAATATTTGCACATCGCAGCTTTTTCGACGGTTAATTCCCCGCGCAGATGTTCGGTGATGCAGGCGTCTAAAAAAGCCCGCGCCACGGTGGTTTTTGTTTTGCATTCCGCCAGTTTGAATTTTGTGTTTTGAAATGTAAAAATCGATGCACCAAAGGCTTGGCGTTCTTTGCAATAATCGATCGTGCGGGCAACCGCGCCCTCCATCGCACCCACCGCGCCGCATCCTATAATTAGGCGTTCTTGGGGCAGTTGCTTCATCATCTGATAAAAGCCTTGGCCTTCCTCGCCGCCCAAAATATTTTCCGGTGGGATGGGTATATTGTCAAAAAACAGCTCTGACGTATCTGCGGATTTCATCCCAATTTTTTCCAGTTTGCGGCCCCGGGTGAAGCCATCCGCCCCATCCGTTTCTAAAATCACCAAAGACATTCCTTTGGCTTTTTCATTTGGATTTGTCTTGGCCGCCACCAAAATGAGATTGGCGTGTTGGCCATTGGTAATAAAGGTTTTCTGGCCGCTGAGGCGGTACATATTGCCATCGCGCGTGGCCTTGGTTTTGATCGATTGCAAATCGGAACCGGCAGCGGGTTCCGTCATTGCCAGCGCCCCGACCATTTCACCAGAAAGCATTTTGGGCAGCAAACGGGTTTTTTGTTCCTCCGTACCATAGGCCAAAATATAATGCGCGACGATTCCGGAATGAATGCCGTGACCCCAGCTGGCCAAATTGGCGCGGCTGCCCGCGAGCAAAATCGTTGCTTCATGGCCAAAATCACCCCCGGGCCCACCATATGCTTCGGGGATCGACGGGCAGAGCAGACCCAGCTCACCGGCTTGTTGCCAAGTGCTACGGTCCATTTCTCCTTGTTTGCGCCAACGCTCGAAATGCGGACTCCATTCATCTTGAATGAATTTTTCTGTCATTTCAGACAGCATCACATGTTCATCAGACATCCAGTTTGATTGGACTATTCCCATTTTTTCACTTTCTTTGTTCGATCAAAACTGATCGGCGGTTAAAGCCATCACCGGATCAGCACCGCTTTTGATACGCGCCAGATGCAACGCGGTGGCGGGCAGCTCGCGTTGCATATAATAGAGCCCTGTTTTGATTTTTGTCTCATTAAACGCCGCGTCACCTGTGCCTTGCGCTGAATTCCGAAAAGCTTGCTGGGCCATGCGTGCCCACGCATAGCCAAGGCAGACATGCCCGAATAAATGCATGAAATCATAAGATCCGGCCAAAGCCGTATTGGGCGATTTCAACCCATTTTGCATAAAATACAATGCAGCTTCTTGCAGCTGTTTGCTGGCTGTTTTCAAGGGCTCAATGAAATCTGCTTTAAACTCTTGGCTTTCACTGGCGCTTTCGGCGCAGAAGGTTTTGATCAACTCAAAAAAGGCCAGCGCATGTTTGCCGCCATCTTGGCCGAGTTTTCGGCCAACCAGATCTAACGCTTGAACGCCATTTGCCCCCTCGTAAATCATCGCAATTCTGGCATCGCGGATAAATTGTGACATACCCCATTCTTCGATATATCCATGCCCGCCAAAAACCTGCTGGGCTTGTACGCAAAATTCAAAGCCGCGATCGGTTAGGAAGCCTTTTATAACTGGGGTTAATAAGCTAACCAAACCATGCGCGGGTTCATCGTCTGCACGATTGCTTTGATCAATTAACATTGCCCCCCAATAGGCAAAGGCGCGGGCCCCTTCCACAAAGCTTTTTTGTTGCATTAAGTTGCGCCGAATATCTGGATGCACGATCAGGGGATCTGCCGCATCATCTGGATTTTCAGGTCCGGTCACCGCACGACCTTGCACGCGGTCTTTGGCATAGGCGAGGGCATTTTGATAGGCGGCCTCTGCTTGGGCGTAGCCTTGCACCCCAACCCCTAAACGCGCTTCATTCATCATCGTGAACATCGCGCGCATGCCCTTATGGGCTTGCCCTAGCAGAAACCCCGTGGCCCCATCAAAGTTCATCACGCAGGTTGCATTGGCATGAATGCCCATTTTTTCTTCGATTTTGCCCACAGAGACCTTGTTTCTCGGCCCTAATGTACCCTCTTTTTGAACCAAAAACTTTGGCACTATAAACAAAGAGATCCCCTTCACCCCGGCGGGTCCCCCCGGAATTTTGGCCAAAACCAGATGAATAATATTTTCGGCCAGATCGTGATCGCCAGCCGAGATAAAGATTTTTTGCCCCGTGATGGCGAAGCTGCCATCTTGATTTGGTTCTGCCTTGGTGCGCATCAGTCCCAGATCGGTGCCACAATGCGGTTCGGTCAGATTCATCGTGCCCGTCCACTCGCAGCTGACCATTCGGGGCAGATACGTTGCTTTTTGTTCTGCGCTGCCATGAGTATGTATCGCTGAATAGGCACCATGTGTGAGGCCGGGATACATTCCAAAGGCCATATTTGCAGAGGCAAAGATCTCCGCGATTGCTGTCGCCACGATATAAGGCAGCCCTTGCCCGCCAAATTCTGGATCGCAATCTAGCCCCGTCCAGCCGCCGTCTTTCACCTTATCGAAGGCATCTTTAAAGCCTTTTGGCGTACGAACAACGCCATTTTCTAAATGGCAGCCTTCGCGGTCACCAGAGGCATTGAGAGGCGCAAGTACCTCTGATGCCAGTTTGCCACCCTCTTCTAAAATCGCTTGCAACAGCTCGGGTTCCAGCGCGTCATAACCCGGTATATCTTGCTGCTGCAATTTCAGAACGTCGTTTAACAAAAAGCTTATGTCTTGGATGGGCGCGTTATAAACTGGCATGAAAACACCTTTTACTGATCAAAATGGCGGATGGTTGGCTTTAAAGGGGGGGCGTGTGGATAAAAGATTCTTGCCCCAAGCGAGCTGGCTGCGAAGATCTTCAATGATTTCGTCTAATTCTTGTTTTTTAGCTTCGAGTGCCTTGAGTTGGCGCTCTGCGCGCTCATGGGCTTGTTTGATTTGGATCTGCGGATCTTGATCCGATTTATACAGATCAAGCAATTGGCGGATTTCTTCCAACGAGAAGCCAAAGCGCTTGCCTTTTAAAATCAGTTTCAGCCTTGCGCGGTCTCTTCTGGTGAACAGGCGTTTTTGGCCCTGGCGAATTGGAAAAAGCAGCTTTTTCGTTTCATAGAAGCGAAGCGTTCTTGCGCTAACCCCAAATGTTTCACACATTTTGCCAATTGTCATGTGGGTTTCGTCCATAGATGCGGCCTGTCCGTAATGGAAATCTTGTTGGGTAAAGACAGCGTAGCAGAAAGTTGACGTAAACGTAATGTAGACGTCACGTCATTTATTTGGAAAACTTGTTCATCTCTTTCAGGGTTTGCTGGCGCAATCCTTTCAAGTCTTTGATGGTTTGCTTAAGCTGTTGTTCTTGGTCTTGTAGCTCAAGCAATTTGCGATCTGCCATATCGACAAACACTTTTAACTGGGTTTGCGTGCCCGCTTGTTCATAAATTTCCAGCCATTGGCGGGCTTCCTCAAGTTGGAAGCCAAACTTACGGGCGCGCATGATAAGGGTCATCCGCGCCAATTCCCGCGCCCCATAAAACCGAGATCGTCCCTCGCGTTCTGGCTGCAGAAGCTCGATATACTCATAATAGCGCAGGGTTCTTGGTGTCACCTCAAACTTGGCGCACATCTCTTTAAAGGATAACCTCGGCTCGGTCATCTTTACCCTCCTGTTGTCCATCAGATAGAGCGTCCCTTTGCGCAGAACAACCATTGCCCTTGCGATTTTTTCACGTTCTAAGTCATATTTAAAGCGAGAAGATAAAAAACCTAAGTGGAGTAAGCTTTGGTGGTGAATAAAATGGCACAGGCCCAACGTTTCATGGAGGCAATCCCGCATGCAAAAGCTTTGGGGATGAGGTTTGAAAGCATCGGCGAAGGTGAGGCCGAGATGCGCATGGATTATAATGAAAATTTCATTGGTGATCCACAGACTCGGGTGATCCATGGTGGGGCCGTTTTTGCCTTGCTCGACAGCTGTTGCGGGGCGGCGGTGTTAAGCCATCCTGATCAACGCGGTCTTACAGCGACCATCGATTTGCGGGTTGATTACATGCGCCCTGCAATGCCACATCAAACGATCAGAGCGATTGCCACCTGTTACAACGTGACCCGCAGCGTGGCGTTTGTGCGCGCTGTGGCGCTTGATGAAAATGCGGAAAAGCCGGTTGCCATGGCCTCTGGGGCCTTCGTGAACGGAGCATGAAAGTGATGAGCCCGAAACCAGAGCCTGTTCAAGTGATCAAAAAGCGCCGTGATGAGGCTTTGGCCTCATTGGTCGCCTCGGTGCCCTATATTCAGTTCATGGGGGTTCATTTTGATCGCCGCGGGGATGAGCTTACGGCTGTGATGCCGTTTCAAGAGATGATGATCGGCAATCCCGCCTTGCCCGCGCTTCACGGTGGTGCAACGGCGGCGTTTTTGGAAATTGCAGCAATTATTGAATTAAGCTGGGCGGCGGTGTGGCAGGATATAGAAACGGCCCCTGATCGCGATGTCGCAAACCTAGAAACAGCCGCCATCGCCCTG
Source organism: Rhodobacteraceae bacterium IMCC1335 (assembly GCA_039640495.1). Classification (NCBI taxonomy): domain Bacteria; kingdom Pseudomonadati; phylum Pseudomonadota; class Alphaproteobacteria; order Rhodobacterales; family Paracoccaceae; species Rhodobacteraceae bacterium IMCC1335. The sequence goes on along the minus strand of CP046864.1, from coordinate 2,812,899 downwards.
CCCAAAACAATTGATTTTTCGGTTGATTACTTGCGCTCTGGCTTGCCGCGCGATGCCTATGCGCGCGCGCGGGTCAATCGGTCGGGGCGGCGCTATGCCTCGGTTTTTGTCGAGGCTTGGCAAGATAACCGATCGCGCATTTTTGCGCAGGCAACGGGGCATTTCCTGATGCCGGAATTGCCTTTGCAGGATCCTTCAGGCGCCCCAAAATAATGATTATTTCGCATGCCCGTGTTCTAAAAATTGCCTTTCCGATTTTACTGGCGAATATAACGGTTCCCTTGCTTGGCGTGGTTGACACGGCGGTTGTTGGGCAAATTGCATCGCCGATACCGCTTGCTGCCGTGGGTATGGGCAGTTTGATCATTACCACGATTTTTTGGGTTTTTGGATTTTTGCGCATGGGCACAACGGGGCTTGCAGCGCAGGCGCTGGGCGCTGAACAGCTTGATGAGCTGGGCGCGATTTTAAGCCGCGTTGTCATGATCGGATTCTTGGCCGGTTTGGCGCTTATCTTATTGCAGGGGCCGCTATTTTATGGCGCGCTTTTGGTATCGCCGGCCTCGCATGCTGTGGAAAGTGATGCCTCTGCCTATATGCAGATCCGAATTCTCAGCGCGCCCGCGGCGATTGCGATTTTTGGTATTACGGGATGGTTGATCGCGCAGGAGCGAACCCGGCATGTGTTAGCGTTGCAAATCTGGATGAATGGCGTGAATATCGTATTGGACCTTTGGTTCGTACTCGGTTTGAACTGGGCCGTTATTGGTGTTGCATGGGCGAGCTTTCTTGCCGAACTCAGCGGGTTTATATTGGCGCTTTGGATGTGTCGGGCGCTTTGGGCCACCCCATATTGGAGAGAGTGGGCCCGCATTTTTGATAAAGCTCTGCTTTGGAAGATGTTTTCTGTCAACCGAGATATTTTACTGCGCACGCTGATGTTGCAGGGTATTTTTGTATCGTTTCTGATGGTTGCCGCGCGCTTTGATGATGTGGCGCTGGCGGCGACACAAGTTTTGAAACAGTTATTATTGATAAGTTTCTTTGCGTTGGATGGGTTTGCCTTTGCTGCTGAAACCTTGGTGGGGCAGGCCTTTGGGGCGCGCAATCGCAGCGCGTTTCGGCGAAGCGCTTTGATCACCAGCTATTGGGCTTTCGGGTTGGCTGCATTATTATGCGGTCTTGTTATTTTGTTTGGGCCTTGGGCAATCGCCGTGATGACAAAATCCAGCGATGTGCAAACTACCGCGCTGCATTATCTGCCATTTTTGTATTTGGCCCCGTTTTTGGGAATGCCGGCCTTTATGCTGGATGGGATATTCGTTGGGGCGACAGCCAGCCGTGATATGCGAAATATGATGGCGGTCAGTTTATCTGTTTATGCGCTTGCGGTGGTGCTTTTGGTCCCAACTTTTGGTCTTTCTGGGCTTTGGGGGGCCTTGCTGATTTCCTTTTTGATCCGCGCTTGTAGCTTGGCATGGCGCTATCCTGCGTTGGAGGCGCGGTTTACCTAGCCGGTTTACAACCAGCGCCCACGTCCGGTGCCCACCGCTTGATCGATCGAGGAAAAGCCATTCTTTTTTAGCAACGCATCCAAACCTTCGTTCAAATTTGGCACCAAGCTAAGCCCTTGATAGGCCAGCGCCGTATATAATTGAACCGCGCTGGCACCAGCCAGAATTTTTTCATAGGCGTGTAGCGCATTGCTTACCCCACCAACGCCGATCAGCGGTATTTTTTCACCGAGTAAATTGGAAAGTTGTGCAAGAATACGCGTGGATTTTTCAAATAGCGGCGCGCCAGACAGTCCCCCTTTTTGATCTTTATGGGGGTCGTTTAACCTGTTGCGGTCTAACGTTGTGTTGGTGGCAATCACCGCGTCTATCCCGTGCAAAAGCACCACCTCTGCGATATCTTCAAGGCTGGCAGGGTCTAGATCTGGGGCTATTTTCAAAAAGATTGGAATGGGTTTTTTTAAATCATCGCGAATCTGCATTACGCCTGCGATCAAGGCTGATAGCGCCGCTTTGCCTTGTAAATCACGCAGTTTTTCGGTGTTTGGGCTGCTGACATTGATGGTTGCAAAATCAAGATGGGCTGCGCAATGGCGCAAGACCCTGCCAAAATCGGCCGCGCGGTCATGGCTGTCTTTATTCGCGCCAAGATTAAGCCCAATGGCAGGGTGTTTCGGGCGTTTTTGCAGTCGCAGCGCGATTTGCGCCATGCCATCATTGTTAAATCCGAAGCGGTTAATCACCGCGCGATCGCTGGGCAGGCGAAACAATCGGGGCTTGGGGTTGCCCGGTTGCGCCACCGGGGTGGCCGCGCCGACTTCGATAAACCCAAAGCCGCAGGCCGCCAAACCATTCAGCGCCTGCGCGTTTTTATCAAACCCGGCGGCCAAGCCTATCGGATTTGGCAACGCCAGCCCGGCCAGCTGCGCGTTCAGGCGCGGAAAACTGCGCGAGCGCGGTTTTGGAACAAGCCCCATTTGCAGGGCTTTGATTGCCAGATTATGCGCCCGTTCTGGATCTAGGCTTTGTAAAACCTTCAAGCCCAGCTGTTCTAACTTTTTCATTCCAACGGCTCCGGAAATCTATGCAACCCATCTTTGAAATCGATTTCTTGGTGCCAGAGCACATCTTTCAAGGAAAGAGCCCGATAAAGATGCGGGAAAAGCGCCCCCCCGCGCGAGGGTTCCCATTTTAAATCGCTGCTCATTGCCGCGCTGTCGCAGGCCAAAAGCTGTAATGGGGTTACGCCGGCAAAATGCTTTGATGCAGTCTCTTTCACCTGATCTTTTGTTGAGAAGTGAATATAGCCATCCAGCAGATCGATCGGGGCGCCAAGGGTTTCTTTTTCAACCTCGAGCTGTTGCCATTCTGTGATCCTTAAAAGCTTATAAATGATCATTTCAAATCTTATTCCGTTCTATCTGTTTTTGAGGCCCATTCATGCGAGCCTCACGCCAGCAGCGATGCATTTTCAATTGAAATTGATGGCCTATCCGTGATCTCTGCGCCTTTCATAGGAGAGATAATTCCGATGTTCCATAGATTTATTATACTATTGGGCCTATGCAGTTTATGGCGCGGGCCCGCGCAGGCAGATTTCAGCCTGACCGTGTTGCACACCAATGATTTTCACGTGTGTTTTGAGCCGATTAGTGAATATCAGGGCGGTTGCAGCGCTGAAGATAACCGCGAGGGAAAATGTTTTGGAGGCTCGGCGCGTTTGGTGAACGCCATTGCCGAGGCGCGCGCGGGCGCAAAACAGCATTTTGGTTGACGGGGATGATCAGTTGCTAGGGAGTTTGTTTTGTACCAATTTCAAGGGTAAATTGGCGGCCGAGCTGATGAATAAGCAGAGATATGATGGCATGAGCCTGAGCAATCATGAATTTGATAACGCCCCAGAAAGGCCTTGCTGCACGGATCCCCGCCTTACTGTTAGGATGCGGCTTTCCTAATTTATCGGATATCGTGGATGCCGTATAAATTCAACGACGCCCGTCGTCACAAGTTCGAGAAGAAGCGGTATAGGATCAGCAACTGGGCTGTCTATAATGAAAGCCTGCGTCAGCGCGGGGATATGACGGTCTGGCTGAGGTTCGCAGGTGGAGGCTTTGTGGCGCGCAGAGCGCCGCAAGATAAGGGGTGGTCAGCCGACTTATTCTGATCTGGCAATCGCGGTTTGTTTGACATTTGGCATGGTTTACAAGCCACCGCTGCGCCAAACTGAAAGCTTTGTACGCAGCCTCTTCAGGCTCATGGGGTGGATATTCGTGCGCCTGATTTCCCGACCTTTTCGCGCCGAGTTTTTGGACTGGATTTGCCACTGAAATCACCTTCCGACAAGGCTGGCCCGATCCAACTTGTGATAGACAGTGCTGGCCTGAAGATATTTGGTTAAGGCGAGTGGCTGCAAAGCAAGTATAAAACAAAAGCCAAACGCAAATCATGGCGCAAGTCGCATCTTGGGCTCTATCTTGTCACGGGCGAGATCGTGTGTTCAGATTTGACCAGTGATGGTGTGGCTGATCCGACTGCTTTACCAGAGCTTCTGGATCAGATTGACGGGGATGTGAGCCACTTTATTGTTGATGAGGCCTATGACGGCGACCCCACCAGCGAGCTGCTCGTCAAGCTTTTTGGGGTTGATGTCGAGATCACTATTCCGCCGCCAAAAGCCGTAGTTCTCAGCGCCGAAGCTGCGAGTAATCCAACCCTTCGCCACCAGCGCATTTTGCGCAATATGCACTGGCGGGAGGATGGCCTCGCAGGTAAGCCGCGGATATAATCAGCGCAGCCGCGCAGAAACGCAAAAGGGCCGCTGGAAGATGGTCATCGGCCCTAAACTGAAAGCGTGCAGTTTTCCAAACCAAAAGACAGAAGCCAAGATCTGCACCCACATCCTCAACAAAATGACCGGACTTGGCCGCGCCAAGTTCGACGTCGTCGCTTGAGCAAATCTAAGGGTAGGGGCAGGCTCGGCCCGTTAACATATCAGTGTAACACGGCCAAGAAATATGTTGATGAACTTTCTAAAGTGGTATCTGCAGTCGGGAATAATTTTAATTAAATTTCTTATTCTCGTTTAGGGGATAAATTTGATTATTATGCCAATAATTGTATTGGCTACTATCATACATTTTTTAGGCATGAAGATAGGTGGTCAAATAATAGTAAATGTTCCGAGGGCCGCAAAACGCCTATGATTTGGCCCCGATCAGGCGAATGAATTGGCCGCCTTTATGGTGGCAGCTCCAGATTATAGCTGCAACGCTGAAGGCCGCACTGACTTCAAATAGATCCTTGTAAACAGCTTCGGGCGGACGTTTTCCAACGCCCGCCCGAAAAATTCTTAGCCTTTTTTATGCGGCTGTGCCTACAGGTTCTGATAGACGGGAAACCCTGCGCAGAGCGCTTTCACTTCCGCTTTGACCTTGTTTTCAACTGCGCTATTGCCCTCTTCACCATGGGCGGCAAGCCCGTCAACAACTTCAACGATCCAATCGGCGATTTGCCGGAATTCAGCCTCTTTAAAGCCGCGGGTTGTTGCCGCGGGCGATCCCAGACGGATACCTGAGGTGATGGCTGGCTTTTCCGGATCAAACGGCACGCCATTTTTGTTGCAGGTGATATGCGCCCGCTCCAAAGCTTTTTCCGTTGCATTTCCCTTCACGCCTTTGGGCCGCAAATCCACCAATAGAACATGCGTATCCGTGCCATGAGTTACGGTATCAAGCCCCCCTTTGATCAGCTGATCCGACATCGCTTGTGCGTTTTTAATCACCTGCTGGATATAGGTTTTGAATTCGGGGCGCAGGGCTTCGCCAAAGGCCACGGCTTTGGCTGCGATTACGTGCATCAAGGGCCCGCCCTGGATCCCGGGGAAGATCGCGCTGTTAAATTTTTTGGCCAGCGCTTCATCATTGGTTAAAATCATCCCGCCGCGTGGCCCGCGCAGCGTTTTATGGGTTGTTGTTGTGGCCACATGCGCGTGCGGGAAGGGCGAAGGATGCTCGCCCGCAGCCACCAAACCGGCAAAATGGGCCATATCCACGTGGAGATAAGCCCCGACCATATCCGCAATTTCCCGCATCCGTGCAAAATCTATTTGGCGCGGCACCGCGGATCCACCGGCGATCAGCAATTGTGGTTTATGTTCTTTGGCAAGTGCTTCCACTTGATCATAATCAATGCGGTTATCATCCTCGCGCACGCCATATTGCACTGCGTTGAACCATTTTCCAGATTGATTTGGGCGCGCGCCATGGGTCAAATGCCCACCCGCGTCTAGCGACATGCCAAGGATGGTATCTCCGGGTTTCAAAAGGGCCTGAAAAACCCCTTGATTGGCTTGGCTGCCCGAATTGGGCTGAACATTGGCAAAATCGCACGCGAATAATTCACACGCGCGCTCGATGGCAAGGTTTTCTGCGATATCGACGAATTGGCACCCGCCATAATACCTGCGGCCTGCATAGCCTTCTGCATATTTATTCGTCATGATGCTGCCTTGCGCTTCCATGACGGCAGCGGAGACGATGTTTTCTGACGCGATCAGTTCAATTTCATCGCGTTGCCGGCCCAATTCTGAGCGAATTGAGGAAAACACCTCAGGGTCGCGGCTAGCCAGCGTTTCTTGAAAAAAGTTTTGGTGTTGCTGTGGCGCATTCATGATTTCGCACTCCAGATTTGAATTAAACGGTCTAAGGCTCCTTAGATTAGTTTATATAGAACGGAAAGTGCGCAATTCGACCTTATTTTTACTCTGCGCGCCATGTCTGGTCTTTTTTGTCGCAGTATGCTTGTTATGAGGCTGCGTGCTTGCTTGGGATATTCTGTCAATGGATCACCGAATTGCCTTTACATCCAGCTCTTCAATTGCGGCTCAAACCGGATTTGAAAGGCTTGTAGAACGCTATGGCAACTGCGCCCCGCAAGCAGCAGATGTGATCGTTGCGCTTGGCGGCGATGGGTTTATGCTTCAAACGCTTCACGCATCGCAGAAGTTTGGCTTGCCGGTCTATGGTATGAACAGGGGCACGGTTGGGTTTTTGATGAACCCCTATCAAGAAGACGATTTGCTGGCGCGTATCACAGCGGCAGAAGAAACCGCGATCAATCCGTTGCGCATGCAAGCCACAGATAGCGCGGGGGCAGAGCATATCGCTCTGGCTATTAATGAGGTTTCATTGCTGCGCGCTGGGCCTCAGGCGGCAAAATTGCGCATCTCGGTGGATGGCCGGATTAGAATTGATGAATTGGTCTGTGATGGGGCGCTTTTGGCAACGCCGGCCGGATCAACCGCGTATAATTATTCTGCGCATGGTCCAATCTTGCCGATCGGCGCGGATGTTTTGGCGATGACGGCGCTGAACGCGTTTCGGCCGCGGCGCTGGCGCGGGGCGTTGCTCCCCAAGAAAGCCCATGTTCGATTTGAAGTATTGGATCCAGAAAAACGCCCCGTTATGGCCGATGCTGACAGCACGTCAATTTCCAACGTGGCGATCGTCGATATCACCTCTGAAGAGCATGTGCAGCATCGGTTGCTATTTGATCCTGGCCACGGGCTGGATGAGCGTTTGCTGCAAGAACAATTCGTTTAAGACGCGCCCATCCGCTGCCATAAATCATCGCAGAGATGGCCCAAACGCGCTTCGATATCCTGCAAAGCCGCCACGCAAAGGTCTTCGCGCCAGCGCTGCGCAATCAGTTGAACATTGATCGGATAGGGCTGTCCTTTTATTTCTGCCAAACCCGCGGGCAGGCAGCCGGATGGATGGCCGATGAAATTGATAGAATATGACCAAAGCGCGGCGCCCAATACGTCGGAAACACCGGCAAGCCCCTCACAATCGCGATTTGGCGCAAAAAACGGCTGTGGTAAAAACGGCGCTAGTATCAGCGGATATTTTTCCATGAATAGGCCCCATTGGCGCGCATAATGCGTGCGCTGCCCCAAGGTTTTTAGAAGCGCATCGCCCTCAAAGGGGGGAAAATAGTCAAAGTAATCCTTAAATATTTGTTGAACTTGGGGCGATCCATAAGCCTTTATATCAGCACCAAGCAAGGTTGAGACTTCGCCCAATAAGCTGCGATAGCCCATCAGCGCAGTTTCCTCCAGCAGCGGCGGATCCGTCTGTTCCACGATATAACCGGCATCTCTTAACGCCGCCGCAGCATTATCAAGGCCTTTGCGGATTTCTGGGTGGGTTTCAAAACCCGGTGTGTCGGTGCAAAAGGCTACGCGCACAGGTCCATTATGCTTGGCCAAGCGATAGGGCAGGGGCACATGAAAAGGATCTCCACCATGGGACTGCATCAAGCTTGGCATTGCCAAATCAAGATCGCCGGCGCGCCGCGCGAGCAGACCTTGGACCGACATGGCTTGCGCCAGAATGCCACGTTCTTCTTTTTGGCTGGCATTCCAAGCGGGCACCCGCCCCAATCCTGGCTTTAAGGTCACGGCGCCATTGGCAGCGGCTGGAAAGCGCAGTGAACCTCCAATATCATTGCCATGCGCAAGCGCGCCAATCCCAGCCATCACCGCAGCCCCTGCGCCGCCGGACGAGCCTCCTGCTGATAAATGCTTGCCCCATGGATTATGCGTGCGCCCAAAAAGGGGGTTTTGCGTATCGGCGCGAAATGAAAATTCGGGGGTGTTGGTGCGCCCAATAATCACCGCGCCCGCTTTCCTAAGGTTTTCAACCACGGGGGCATCTGCCTGCGCTATAATATCTTTAAACGCCACAACGCCATTGCTTGTGGCGCAGCCTTCCTGATCAATATTGATCTTTATGGTCACCGGCACCCCGTGGAGCGGCCCCAAAGATCCGCCGTCCGCTTGCAGTTGATCCAGCGCTTTTGCTTGTTTTAGGGCGGTTTCCGCCAAAGGCTCTACCACCGCGTTTAAGTTCGGATTTACTGCGTCTAGGCGCGCCAAGGCTGCGCCCACGCTGTCATGCGCAGATAGGTCTCGCTTTCGAATAAAGGATGCGGTTTCTTGGGCTGACAGCTTCCAAATATCCGACATGCTCATATGCCTCAGCCTTTTCGTATACGCGCAAAACAAATGCAGGCTACACGTGCAAGCCGAATAAACAAGTTAAAACGCAGCCCCTTTAGGGAAGAACGCCGCTGCCATGATGACGCCGCATCTTTATTGAGCATACCCCAAAGCTTGCAGCGCCGCTTTGATTTCATCCAAAATCACCGGATCATCAATCGTTGCGGGCAATTTGAACGCTTCATTATCGGCGATTTTGACCATGGTTGCGCGTAAAATTTTGCCAGATCGGGTTTTGGGAAGCCGGTCAACGACAGCGGCTGTTTTGAACGCAGCGACCGGACCGATTTTATCGCGGATCATTTGAACGCATTCACGGGTGATCTCGCTATGCGGGCGGTTGACGCCCTTGGTCAGGCAGACAAATCCAATCGGCAATTGGCCTTTGAGCGCGTCGCTGGCCCCAATAACCGCGCATTCAGCGACATCGGGATGATTTGCCAGAACCTCTTCCATGGCGCCGGTTGAAAGGCGATGGCCCGCCACGTTAATCACATCATCTGTGCGCGCCATAATGTATAAATAACCGTCTTCATCAACCATGCCGGCATCACCGGTTTCGTAATATCCCGGGAAAGCAGCGAGGTATGATTTTTCGAACCGCTCGGGCGCGTTCCACAGCGTGGGTAATGTTCCAGGCGGCAGGGGCAATTTAATCGCGATCGCGCCCAACGTATTGACCGGCATTTGCTGGCCTGTTTCATCCAGTATTTGCACATCATACCCCGGCATTGCCACAGCCGGGCTGCCCAGCTTTATCTCAAGCGGCTCTACGCCCATTGGATTACCGGCGATGGTCCAGCCTGTTTCCGTTTGCCACCAGTGATCGATCACCGGAACGCCGAGCAGATCATGCGCCCAATTTATCGTATCTGGATCAGCCCGTTCACCGGCCAAATAGAGCGCTTGCAAACAACTCAGATCATAGGCGGCTTTAAACTCTCCTTTCGGGTCTTCACGCTTAATGGCCCGAAACGCGGTTGGCGCGGTGAAAAAGCTGCGCACGTTATGTTCTGAAATAACCCGCCAAAAGGTTCCGGCATCGGGGGTGCCGATCGGTTTGCCTTCAAAGATGAGTGTGGTGTTGCCATGGATCAGGGGCGCGTAACAAATATAGCTATGCCCGACCACCCAGCCAACATCCGACGCGGCCCAGAATACATCGCCCGGGTCCACATTGTAAATATTCTTCATCGACCAGTTCAGAGCCACCAAATGCCCCGCGGTTGGCCGAACCACCCCTTTTGGGGCACCTGTCGTGCCTGATGTGTAAAGGATATAGGCCGGGTGATTGCCCTCAACGGGAATGCAATCGGCCGGCTCTACGCCGCGCTGGCTTTCGAACCAATCATGGTCGCGCCCCTCTAGCAGCTCGGCTTTTAACTGTTCACGCTGTAAGATTAAAACCGTTTCGGGCTTGTGCTGCGCAATTTCGACCGCTTCGTCGATAAGTGGTTTATACGCGATGATGCGCCCGGGCTCTATGCCGCAAGAGGCGGCCAAAATGGCTTTGGGCTGCGCATCATCGATCCGCACGGCCAATTCATTCGCGGCAAAGCCTCCAAACACAACCGAATGGATCGCGCCGATCCGCGCGCAGGCCAGCATCGCAATAACGGCTTCTGGAACCATCGGCATATAGATGATGACCCGATCGCCTTTTGTAACGCCTTTGGCCAATAATGCGCCCGCCAAAAGCGCCGTTTTATCGCGCAATTGCTGAAAGGTGGTAAAATCCTTTGCCCCCGTAATTGGGCTGTCATAAATCAAAGCGGTTTGCGCGGCGCGGCCGTTTTCAACATGTCGGTCAACCGCGTTGTAACAGGTGTTTACCAGGCTATCTGTGTACCATTCATAAAGAGGGGCCCGGCTTGCATCCAGCGCGAAGCTGGGAGGGCGGTCCCAGTCAATCGCCTGCGCGGCCTCCATCCAGAAGGTTTCGGGGTCTGATTTCCAGCTGTTGTAAACGTCTGCGTATCCCATAATGCCGCCTCTTCTTGATTAGGAGCTTCAAGCGCCTTTGCGCGGCGCGATCTAATCGTCAAAGCCTTTGGCCTTCAAGGGATATCTGCCATGGAAGCGAAAAAATGCGATCTTCTGAGATTTCTAAGCAGCTTGTTCAGAAAAGTATGATACGCGGTTTCGCCCTAGAGCCTTAGCGCGGTAAAGTGCCCGATCTGCCTGTTTCAGCAATTCCTGTGCGGTCAGGTGCGCATGGGTTTGGGCCGCATTATACCTTAAACTCACGCCAATACTGGCGGTTATTTCAATTAAATCAGGCCCGATTTTGAGGTGGCGGATCATCGTACAAACCCGCTCTGCGATATTCCCCGCTATTTGCGCCGAGGCGTCGGGCAACACAACTAGAAATTCTTCTCCGCCAATGCGCGCAACCATGTCAGAGGCGCGCGTGACATGTTGCAGCAGCTTTGCAACGCGGCGCAAAACTTGATCGCCCGCCGCATGGCCATAGGTATCATTGACACGTTTGAAAAAATCTAGGTCAAGCACGAATAAAGCAAGAGCGGTTTGTCCTTGCGTGGCGCGCTGAAACTGGTGACATAAATGGGTCATCGCGTAGCGCCGATTATAAAGCCCCGTTAAGGGATCGGTGACCGCGGCTTTAAACCCTTCTTGGACCATCGCGCGCAACTGATCGTTGACCCGTTTATGTTCTAATTGGGTGGCGATGCGATGGGCAATTTCTGCGCTTGAAAACGTTGAGAAAAGCACATCATCTGCACCCAGATCCAGAGCGGCAAGCGTTGTTGCCGTTTCGACGCCCGCGCTGGCAAGAATAATTGCCGCATGGCGCGTAAGATCATGCGTGCGCATGCTGAGCAGCAAATTATGCGCAATCAACTGGTTTTGCGAGATGTCGAGCAAGATATAGCACAGGTTAGAGGGTCTTTTTTGATCCTTAAGAAACAAAGCGGCAGGCGTGGTAATTTCAAGCGAATACTCCTTTAAAGCGTGAAACCTATCGAGCATGGGATGGGTTTGATCATGGTGAATTTGGATCACTGCGCATTTTGGTTTTGATTGAAAGACGGCTTTGGCTTCGTGAAACCCCAACGCACGATTTGTGTCTGCGCGCAGCGCAAATTCTTGGCGCGCGCGCCGGCGACGGAGCAAGCTGCGCAACCTTGATAAGAGCGCCTTTCCCGTGATCGGACGTTGCAAAATTTCATCTGCACCTGCGCGTAAAAATTGCATCCTGCAGCTGCCGTTTTGAGCCTCTAAAACAACAATTATTGGCATTTTTTGATTTGGTATTATTGTGCTGAGTTGATGCAATAAACGGGGAGATTCCCCTAAAATGATAAGGCAATCCCAAATTCGATGGGGCGCATAGCTTTCAAATTCGGTTTGAGATGATGCTGTGGTGACATGATACAAGGCATCGCGCAAAATCTGCCCAACCGGCAGTTGAGCCTTGGTTTTTGGGCTGTAAAGCAGAAGATGTCCTGACATGGCAATGGCAATTTCTAAAGCTTGTTATAATTTGAGTATAATTTTATAGATTTGTGTTAATAAATCATTTCCCCCAAACACGGATCTTGTCATGACACCGCATTCGGCAGAAATTTTTGCGTTAGAGGCTTTGGCTTGGATGGCGCAGGATGAGGATGTTTTATCGCTTTTCCTCAATGCCAGTGGCAGCTCGCTTGCTGATTTGAAAGCGCAAGCACAGTCTTCCGAGTTTTTGCTGGCGGTTCTTGACTTTATATTGCTGGAAGATCATTGGGTGTTGGATTGTGCTGAAGCGTGTCACTGCGATCCAAATATGATTGCTCTGGCCCGGCAGGCCTTGCCCGGAGGCGCGATTGTGCATTGGACGTGAGCGGGATCGTTTTTTGTCTGTGGCCTTGAAACGCAAAAATATATGGAAGAGATTTGATGCGATTTGATGGTTTACTATTTGATAAAGATGGCACTTTATTTGATTTTCAAGCAACGTGGAGCGGCTGGTTTCTGAATGTTTTAGCGAAGCTTGGTCAGGGTGATTTAAGAAAACAAAAAAAGCTGGCGGAGGCGATTGATTTTGATCTCTCAGAACAGGCATTTTTCGCGCATAGCGTTGCAATAGCTGGCACCAACCAAGATTTGGTTGAGGCTTTAATTGGAGAGCTTGAGGGGATCAGCGAACAAGAGCTGGAAGATTTTTTAACGCAAGAAAGCTTAAAGGCCCCGGTTGTGGAAATTACGCCTTTGGTTGCGTTTTTCGATCTTTTACAGCTGAACGGGCTAAAACTAGGAGTGATGACCAATGATGCAGAAGCCGGTGCTCGCGCCCATCTTGATGCCGTTGGCGTTGCTCAAAAACTGGATTTTATCGCGGGTTATGACAGTGGGTTTGGCGCCAAGCCATCAGCAGAGCCATTGCTTGCGTTTTGCGCATCGGTTGGCATTTTACCCAGCCATGTTGCGATGGTTGGTGATAGTACGCATGATTTAATCGCAGGAAAAGCGGCAGGTATGCATTGTATCGGCGTGCTGAGTGGTTTGGCAGATCAGCGGACCTTGCAAGCTTATGCGGATGTTGTTTTGCCGGATATCAGCCATATCCCAAGCTATTTGAACCTGCGCTGATCCGCTCGCCCCGACGGTTATTAAAAACGACGAAAAAGGTCGGTAACGGGCAGGTTTTACGTGCGATTCCGCCTTCTCGTGGTGGTGTAGTAGCTGTCTGCAGGAATCGAAATGTCAGGTCACTCGGAAAGGCGGAGGCGCGGCGGGGGCCGGGCTGGAAATGCAAAACGGCGGAGCTCTTCGAAGATCAACCAGATGCCCTGGCATTTGCCGGTCAATTGCGATCCGCCAATCGCGCCTTTAACGGATCAGGGTGTTGAGGCCATTCATGAAGGTGCGATGCGCATTCTGGAAGAAATCGGCATTGAGTTTCTGAACCCAGAAGCTTGCGCTATTTTGCAACAAGCGGGTTGCACGGTACGCGGCACAAACGTGCGGATGGACCGACACTTTGTGATGGATATGGTGTCCAAAGCGCCCAGCCAATGGACGATAACGCCGCGCAACCCTGATCGGAAATTGATCATTGGCGGCCGCTATATTTTATTTGGCAATGTTTCGTCGCCGCCCAATTATTGGGATATAAAGCTGAATGCAAAAGTGCCTGGGACGCGCGAAACCTGCCAAAATCTGATCAAACTCTGCCAATATTTTAACTGCATCCACTTTGTTGGCGGCTATCCGGTCGAGCCTGTGGACCTGCACGCCAGTACCCGGCATTTGGATGTGTTATACGATAAATTGACGCTCAGCGATAAAGTGGCGCATGCCTATTCCTTAGGGCAAGAACGGGTTGATGATGTAATGGAAATGGTGCGCCTTGCAGGCGGTTGGAGTGATGCCGAATTTGAGGCCAGTCCAAAAATGTATACGAACATCAATTCCACTTCTCCGCTCAAACATGATTTTCCGATGCTGGATGGGTGGATGCGGCTTGCGCGGCGCAATCAAGGGCTGGTGGTTACGCCTTTTACTTTGGCTGGTGCGATGGCGCCGGTGACCTTATCAGGGGCGGTGGCGCAATCGATCGCGGAAGCGTTATGCGCGGTAGCTTTAGCGCAATGGATTAGGCCTGGGGCTGCCTGTGCGCTTGGCACCTTTACCTCGAATGTGGATATGAAAACTGGCGCGCCGGCTTTTGGAACGCCCGAATATATGCGGGCCACGCAGATGACCGGACAGATGGCGCGGTTCTATGGATTGCCCTTGCGCTCATCCGGGGTGTGCGCTGCCAATGTGCCGGATGGGCAGGCAATGTGGGAAACATCAAACAGCCTTTGGGCCGCGGTACAATCGGGCAGCAATATGGTCTATCATGCTGCTGGTTGGCTGGAGGGAGGCTTGATTGCTAGCCCAGAAAAGTTCTTGATGGATTGTGAAATACTTCAACAAATCCAACGCTATATGGATCCAGATTTGGTGGCAACGGGTGCGCAAGAGATTGCCCTAGATTCCATTAAGAGCGTTGGCAATGACGGCCATTTTTTTGGAACCGCCCATACGCAAGAGCGCTACAGTACCGCCTTTTACCAACCTTTCTTATCTGAATGGAGTAATTTTGAAGGTTGGGAGGCGTCGGGGGCGCTTTGGACGCCCGAGCGTGCACATGCGCTTTATCAACAAATCCTCGCGGAATTTGAGCCGCCTGCGCTTGAGATTTCACGGCGGGATGCATTGGCGGATTTTGTTGCGCGCCGCAAACGTGAAGGCGGTGCACCAACCGATTTTTAGCTCCCAGCAGCGGCCGGAATTCCGCCTGCAAAAAATATGCGCTGTAATGCCTGCAATTTTGTGCGGATTTGTTTACGATTTTCTAACCTAAGCAGGCCATGTTTGTTGGGGGAGAAGTTATCGTGCATGGGGTTGTGAACAAAGCGCTAGAGCGTTTTACAATTGATACATACGGGTTTGGGTTGTGGCAAAAAGTTGTTTCTGCATGCCCGCATGCCGTGGCGTTTTATGAAGCCATGCTGTGCTATCCAGATCAGGATAGCTATGACCTTTTGAACCAGCTATCTCGAATTTTGAATAAACCAAACGCCGATATTCTTGAGGATATGGGAACTTATCTGGTGGTGCATCGAAACCAGGACGGGGTTCGCAGATTGTTACGGTTTGGTGGAGTTGATTTTCGCGATTTCTTATTTTCATTGAATGAGTTCAACGCCCGAATTGATCTTATCATGCCAGACTTAAACCTACCGCAAATCAACGTGGTGTGCGGAGCTAAAAATCAAATTTCAATAAGGCTTGCCCCATCATGGTCTGAATTCACCTATTTATGTATCGGTATTTTGCACGCCATGGCCGATGATTATGGTGCGCTGATACGTTTGGCACATTTCGCCGACACGGGTTCGGCGGTGATCCAGATAACGTTGGTCGATGACCGTTTCGCGGTGGCGCAGGGGTTTAAGTTGGCGGCGCGCGGGTAGGTCTAATGGATAATATTCTAAACATTCTTTGCCCTTGTCACCTAATCATCAATCGCGCTGGTGTGATTGAGCATGTAGCGCCGACGATGCATAAAATTCTCCAAAGTGAAACGGTGCGCGCGCAGCACGTGCTTGATCTTTTTTCGATTAAGCCGCGCAGCGGGCACTTGCGCGGCTGTTCGATGTTTGAATTGGATGGGCAAAAGTTTCACCTATCGTTGCGTCGCTTTCTGGATTTGCGGTGGAATGGGGTGGTGTTGCGATTGCAAGATCGGGACAGGGCAATAATCCCGATTTCCTTCGGTATGGCGTTGAAAGAAACTGCCGAGTGTTTTGAGTTGACCCATGCAGATTTTGGCCCCTCGGACCTAGCGGTTGATATGCTGTGTTTACTCGAGGCACAATCTGCGGTGCGCGCAGCGTCGCGTGCGGTCACTCAGCGCATAGAGGGGGCAAAGAAAAATGCAGAAATTGCAGCTCTGACAGATCCTTTGACGGGTTTGGGAAACCGTCGGAGCCTGATCGAAAGCTTGGCAAGCTTTGCGCGCCAAAATATATCATTTGGGATCATACAGCTTGATCTGGATCATTTTAAAACGGTCAATGATCAGCTTGGGCATCCGTTTGGAGATCGGGTTTTGGTAGAGCTGAGCAATATTTTGCGCCAAGAAATCAGGGCGCATGATGTGGCGGTTCGGTTGGGGGGAGATGAATTTATATTGCTCATAACGGGTACGAATGATCCGAGCGAGTTGTTGGGCTTGGCTGAGCGCCTTCTTGCGAGATTGAAACCTCCTTTGACCATTCAAACCCACAAAGTTCAGCTTGGCCTCAGCATGGGGGGACGGATCGTCGAGGCAGCGGAACGTTGGTCAATGATCGATATTTTGCAAGCTGTTGATCAGGCGCTTTACCACTCAAAGCGTCGGGGCAAAGGACGGTTCACGTTTTGCAGCTGAGGTCCGGTTTCTGCGTATGTGTTGTCGCCCGCTGAGATCAATGTGCTGATTTAAAACAAAAATAAGCATTTAATCTTTTAATTTTTTTTAATTAATTAAATTTTTTTAAATTTATTTTACTCATGATGTTGTTTAGTCAGAAGAACTGTCAAATAATTATGAGGTCAAAAATGTCGGATAAACAATATGAGACGCAATACGGCGCGGTCGTTCAAATGTGCTCGATAATGACCTCAAACCTTGAGCAATCCTTTTTTGATTATGGGAGTGAGCGCGGCTGGTTTAATGCCACTGGCGGGTTGACATCCGATGGACGACTGCTGGCGCATGAGCTCGCAAGTCAGAGCCAAACGCGCACAGCGTTTCGCGCGATGGGCTAGTGACATCTGCACATCACCTGCTCGACGCAGGTGAGCAGGCTTCATGAGATTTTTTTGATCTGTAAGTTTATCAGCCGCCAATGCTCTGCATTTCGGCTGATACCGTGCACTGAGAGGATAACTCTGATCGTTGCCCCGCACCCGTACCGCTGGATGGTTTGCGTTCCGCTGAATAGGTGCTTCGACTTGGCAAAAATCTTTACAGACTGCAAATAGCCCCATACCGTTGCGATCAGAGATCAGGCAAGGAGGTGACTGTGGCTAAGGGTGAATTTGCATCTTGGGCAGATAGCGCTGCAGATTTGGTTGCTGTCGCTGCCGGGCGATCGCCCGCGGATTTGGTCGTTCAAAACAGCCGGTTGGTCAATGTTCAGTCGCGCGAGGTTCTTGAGGATTGGGACATTGCCGTCGTCAGAGGTAGGTTTGCCTATGTTGGACCGGATGCGCGCCATTGTATTGGCCCAAAAACGCAAATTATCGATGCGGGTGGTCGCTATCTTATTCCGGGCCTGTGCGACGGGCATATGCATATCGAAAGCGGCATGCTGATCCCGGCTGAATTTGCCGCGGCCGTTATCCCGCATGGCACGACCACGATGTTTACCGATCCGCATGAAATTGCCAATGTGCTGGGTCTGGCGGGGGTTCGGATGATGCATGATGAGGCGCTGTTGCAACCTATAAATATTTTCACGCAAATGCCCTCTTGCGCGCCGTCTGCGCCCGGGCTGGAAACCACCGGATTTGAAATTACGCCGCAAGATGTTGCTGAAGCGATGGGCTGGCCTGGCATAATAGGCCTTGGGGAAATGATGAATTATCCCGGCGTGATCGCTGGGGATGAAAAAATGCTGGCTGAAATGGCGGCCACGCAGGCGGCTGGAAAGGTGGTCGGAGGGCATTATGCCTCGCCCGATCTGGGCCCACCCTTTCATGCCTATGCCGCTGGTGGGGCTGGGGATGACCATGAAGGCACGCAAGAGGCTGACGCGGTTTTACGCGCCCGAATGGGGATGCGGGCTATGCTGCGATTGGGCTCGGCCTGGTATGATGTAGAGCGGCAAATAACCGCCATCACCGAACGCGGTTTAGATCCTAGAAATTTCATTTTATGCACCGATGATTGTCACTCGGAGACCTTGATTAATGAGGGGCATATGAATCGGGTGGTGCGCCACGCAATTGACTGTGGCTGCGAGCCTTTGATTGCATTGCAAATGGCGACGATAAATACCGCAACACATTTCGGGCTTGAACGCGAATTGGGCAGTATTGCTCCGGGCCGCCGGGCTGATTTTATCTTGTCATCCGATCTTGTGTCCTTGCCGATTGAGCTGGTTTTTGCGCGCGGCCAGAAACTTGCCGAACATGGTCAGCTTTTGACAGATTGTCCGCATTATGAATGGCCAGAGGGGGCCAAAAAAACGGTTAATCTTGCAAAAACCATGGGCGCTGCGGATTTTGAGATTGCAGCACCACCCAATCTGCTAGAGGCCCATGTGAAAGTTATTGGGGTGATCGAAAATCAGGCTCCGACTAAGGCGCTGAGCGCAAAATTACCAGTGATTGATGGGCTGGTCGAAGCCAATAAAGGGGTGTGCCAAATCGCTTTGGTCGAACGTCATCGTGCGACAGGGCGCGTCAGCCATGGGTTCGTGCAAGGCTTTGCTTATCAGGGTGATATGGCCATCGCTTCCAGCGTTGCCCATGACAGCCATCATATTATCGTGGTTGGCACCAATCGAGAGATGATGGCGCAGGCAGTTAACCGTCTGGGCGAGATTGGCGGCGGGGCTACGATTTGGCAGGATGGCGCAGAAATTGGGCAGGTTCATTTGCCGATTGCGGGGCTGATGTCTGATCGACCCGCGGCTGAGGTGGCTGCGGAAGCACAAACAATTTTAAGCGGCATGCAACGTTGTGGATGTACATTACACAACGCCTTTATGCAACATTCCCTATTGGCATTGGTCGTGATACCGGCGTTGCGGATTTCAGATCTTGGCTTGGTAGATGTAGATCAATTCGCGCTCACCGATCTGTTCATTTCTGAGTGATTATTGGCCTGCCTGCCCTTGTGAGTGGGCGCGGCCATGCTGTTGGCGCTCGTGAGATTGAATTTGAGCGATAGCGTTTTCAAGCCAGTGGAACTTTTCAACAGCTTGATCCGAGGCCAATAAAGATTTTTTCCTGTGAAACACGGGCGCATCCGGCACGATGAAAAGCGCGGCCTTATCCAAGTAACGTTGCGCCAATGAACGCGGCAAATAGGCCGAACCGGGGTTTTCAAGCAGATATTGAAGCGCCCACCAGGCGCTATCAAAATTCAGTCTTGCGATACCCGCATCGTGATAAAATTCGGCATGAACGCGGCGATATTCAGCGCCGTGATCCACAAAAATATAGTTAGGATCCCCTATCATTGGCGTGTTGCGGCGATCTGAACATAGAATAAGCTCTTCTGCGGGCAACGGGTAAAGCGTTTGAGAGGCGCGCGTAACGGCTTCGAACGTAACGATAATGTCTATGCTGCCCGTGGCGATCCATTCGGTGAGATCGCGGCCGCTGCCCTGCCTTGCGCTCATCGCTAGTTCGGGCTGTGTGCTGGTCGCATAGTGGAAAAAAGCCCGCCCCGCACCATGCCATAAATCGCGTTCGCATCCAAAACTGCAGGCAGAGGTAAGCCCTGCGGGCAGCCCCGTTTCATTTTTCGCTTGCCGCCATAGCCCCGTGATTGCGGGGGCGTATCGCATAAGTTTTGCCCCCGCCGGCGTGAGCGTCGCCCCCGATTTCTGACGGTTTATCAGCACTTGCCCCAGCTCTTCCTCAAGCGTTTTAAGCCGCGCGGTCACCGTGGATTGGGTGACGTTCAGTTTATCTGCGGCGCGCACCAAGCTTCCGGTTTCAAGAATTGCTAAGAAAGTTTGCAAGGAGGTCAGGTTCATGAGTAGCGTTAAGTTGCAAAATTCTGCGATTTACAAGTATAAATATCACTTTTTTGAATATTTAATAGGTTTACCCGGGCTATCCGTCCATGCCAGCGGCGCAAGTTGGGTGGTAAAAATATCAAAGGATGTCTTGAGATCTTGCTTTTGCCAATGGTGTTTCTGGGGCGGTTGATCTTTATGTTTCAAGGGCTCTGACTGGATGTTTAGCTGCGATTTTAAGCGTAGCTTATGCTTTGGCGACGGCCGGTTTTACCCCTTTTTGCAAAGGTTTGGAGCTGTTACGCTGGCTGTATCACAGAGTAAGTAAAGCCCATAGATATATTCAAAGCGACAGCGGATTAAAGATAAAAACGGAGCAAGCGCATTATGAAACTCACATTACATCATATCAATCTGGCCACTGAAAATGTAGCGAGGATGGATAATTTTTATCAAGAAATCATGGGGCTTTCTCCGAATGTGGCAGGATTGCCGGTTCTAGAAAAAAAGCAGGGATATGCAGGCGATGTTGCTTTTGTATCGGATGGCCATTTGCAGATGCATTTGGCGCAAAAAGATGTGTTGGCAGGGTTTAATGCCGGGCAAATGGTCAATCCGGTTGCGCGCGGCCATATTGCGTATCGTACGGATGATTTAGCCGCGTTCAAAGCGCACTTGCGCGCTCAGAACATTCCCTTTTCCGATTGGGCGAATAAAGCAGTGAGCGGCTGGCACCAAATCTTTTTCTACGACCCAGATGGAAATGTGATTGAAGTGCACGAGGTGCAAGATATCGCGGATTAAGAATGTAACGGTCGTTGAATGACACAGCTTCGTGACGCCCGGGCAGGGGGGCTTTGCTCGGCGTTTAACCCATAATGAACTGGAGCAGCGTGTATAAAATACCCCCAACAACGGCCAGAGTGCCAAATATCATCAAAACCGGCTCAAGGCGTTTATCGTTGATCAGCGGTTCCAGGAAGGGCCATATATATTTCTTGATCATGTAAGGGCGTGCAGTTTTTTGTTTTCCAGAGGTTAGATGCCTCATTAACCTGCCTTACGCTTCATTACCAGTTTCTTTGGTAGGTCACCTTCATTCTATCGGGTTTGCAGTGTGCTTTCTTAGCGTTGTTCGACCGGTCAAAAAATTGTGAGGTTAATCATTTTACAATCGAGTAAACTGCTTTAAGAACGGAGCAGCCATAAAAAAGGGATGCATGCGGATGACCGTGGAAACAGTTTCGGAAATTAAATGCCATAACGGCATTCAAGGTGTTTATACGCATCGCTCTGCTGCTCTGTCATGTGATATGACCTTCGGCCTGTTTCTCCCTCAGCTTGCGCAAAGCCAAAAAGTGCCGCTGATTTGGTTTTTATCCGGTCTGACCTGTACGCATGAAAACGCCATGGTTAAAGCGGGGGCGCAAAGCTGGGCCGCGCAGCATGATGTGGCGTTGATTTTCCCCGATACGTCGCCGCGCGGCGTCGGCGTCGCCGATGATGAGGCGTTTGATTTGGGGCAGGGCGCAGGGTTCTATGTAAACGCCACGCAAGCGCCTTGGGCGCCCCATTTTAATATGTGGGATTACATCGCTGAAGAATTGCCTTCCCTCATTGAAGCGTCATTTTCAATCGATATGTCGCGGCAATCTATCAGCGGCCATTCCATGGGCGGGCACGGGGCTTTGACGCTTGCCCTGCGCCAACCTGGGCGCTTTAAATCGGTGTCTGCGTTTGCGCCGATTTGCAACCCGATGAAATCGGATTGGGGGATCAAACAATTTACCGCCTATTTGGGCGAAGATAAGGGCCTTTGGGCGCCCCATGATGCCAGCCACTTGATGGCGGAATATGGCTTTGACGGCCCCATTTTGATTGATAATGGATCAGAGGACCCGTTTTTAGAAAAGTTGCGGCCGGAAGCCTTTGCCGAAGCGGTGGCCGCGCGCGGCCACAGCGCGCAATTGCGCCTACAGCCAGGCTATGATCACAGCTACTTTTTCATATCTACATTCATGCAAGAGCATATTGCTTTCCATGCGGATTATTTGCGCTGAAGATGAAAGGATGCAGCGGCCCGCCAGATTCGCGCTTTGGTGCTGCGCGATCAAACGTCTTTTACCCGCTTAAGCCAAAAACTTATCAGGCGCGGCAACCACATCTGCAATTTTCTTTAAATGCGCTTCCAAAGGCGTGTTTCGTCGCCAGATCATGCCCACCGTTCGTTTCGGAGGGCTGGCCGTAAAGCGCAGCATCTCGACCTTGGCAGAACGGCTTTCAAGCGGGACTGCCATGTTTGGGATAAGCGTAACGCCAAGCCCAGAGCCCACCATTTGAACCAGCGTGGAAAGCGAGCTGGCATCCATAAGGTCGCGCGTTTGTGAGCTTGAGATATTGCAAACCGTCAGGGCTTGATCTCGAAAGCAATGCCCTTCTTCAAGCAAAAGCAGCCGCATTTCATGCAGCGATTCCGGATGTGGAACTGGTTTTCCGTTTTCCGACAACGGGCGCACCAAAACAAATTCTTCTTCAAAAAGGGGCACTTCGCTGAGCCGCGGTTCCGATACGGGCAATGCCAGAATGGCGGCATCTAATCGTCCTTCTAAAATATCTGTGATCAAATTGGATGTAATCGTTTCGCGCAGCTTTAACTCTAACTTTGGAAACGCATCGGTCATTGATTGGATCAATCGGGGAAAAAGATAGGGTGCAATCGTTGGAATAACGCCAAGCCGCAACAAGCCTTGTGGCGCCATATGCGAGGCGTTCGCCAAATCCCCTAATTCCTGCACATGTTGCAAAATCATGCCTGCGTGCTTGGCAAAAGCATCACCGTAAGGGGTAAGTTGCAAAGGTTTTGATGCCGTTTCAATAAGTGGTAGAGGGAGACGGGCTTCCAAGTCTTTGATTTGCATCGAAAGCGCCGGCTGCGAAATTGCGCAAAGGTCAGCTGCCCTGCTGAAATGCCGCGTTTTGGCCAAAGCAGCGAAATATCTAAGTTGTTTCAAGGTTATAGCTTCCATAAGAAAAACTTATCAAAAATATTAGTAAATTCAAGTTTATCTTATGCATTTGGCGTGGTAAATTTTTGATATCAGCCGGTCGCGAGTCGAAATGTTGCGAAACCGTTAAGTGGTTTGGGCCGGCCATATTTTAGATACAGTAATTTGCTTCTTCAAGCAAAACGCAAAATCGGGGGATAATGATGAAAGACAATGCCGGACTTTGCCCAGTGATGCATGGTGGAAACACCACAGGCAATGCGGGAACCACCAATTCAGATTGGTGGCCAAACCAATTGAATTTGAACATCTTGCGCCAGCACGATCAAAAATCGAACCCGATGGGGCCCGAATTTTCATATAGTGAAGCGTTTGATCAGCTTGATTATGACGCTTTGAAAAAAGATTTACACGCTTTGATGACCGACTCGCAGGCATGGTGGCCGGCGGATTATGGTCATTATGGGCCCTTTTTTATCCGGATGACATGGCATGCGGCGGGCACTTATCGCACGGGTGATGGGCGCGGTGGCGGCGGCACGGGCGCGCAGCGCTTTGCACCGCTGAACTCTTGGCCCGACAATGGCAATCTGGACAAGGCACGGCGTTTGCTCTGGCCGATCAAACAGAAATACGGCAATAAAATCTCTTGGGCTGATTTGTTGATTTTGACGGGCAATGTCGCGATCGAATCCATGGGCGGCAAAACCTTTGGGTTTGGCGGCGGGCGCGAAGATATTTGGCATCCCGAAGAAGATATTTACTGGGGTGTTGAAACCGACTGGCTTGCAGATCAACGTTATGAAGACACGCGCCAATCGCTCGAAAACCCATTAGCGGCTGTTCAGATGGGGTTGATTTATGTGAATCCAGAAGGCCCAAATGGCAATCCTGATCCACTGTTAAGCGCGCAGGATATTCGCGAAACCTTTGGGCGGATGGCGATGAATGATGAGGAAACGGTTGCCTTGGTGGCCGGCGGCCACACGTTTGGCAAGGCGCACGGCGCGGGCGATCCTGAGCTTGTAGGGGCAGAACCGGAAGGTGGCGCAATCGAGCAGATGGGATTTGGATGGAAAAATGCCCATGGTTCCGGTGTTGGGCGTGACACGACCACCAGCGGCATTGAAGGCCCTTGGACGGCCAATCCAACGCAATGGGATAATGGGTATTTTGATTTGTTGTTCAAATATGATTGGGCCTTAACCAAATCTCCGGCGGGCGCAAATATTTGGCAGCCTATGGATGTTGCCGAGGCGGATATGGCCCCTGAGGTCGATGATCCCAGCGCCAAAGTAACCCCAATGATGACCACCGCGGATATGGCGATGATTAAAGATCCCGTTTATCGGGCGATTTCCGAGCGCTATCATCAAAACCCTGAAGAATTGGCTGATGCATTTGCGCGGGCTTGGTTCAAATTGCTGCATCGCGATATGGGCCCAAAAATTCGGTATCAAGGGCCCGAAGTGCCTCAGGAAGAGCTGATCTGGCAGGATCCAGTGCCGGCTGGGGCCAGCGATTACGATGTTGCAGCCCTGCGTGCGGCGCTCAAAGCAAGCGGTTTATCCGTGCAAGAGCTGGTTGAAACCGCTTGGGCTTCTGCGTCTACGTTTCGTGGCACAGATATGCGCGGGGGTGCCAATGGGGCACGGATCCGTTTGGCGCCACAAAAAGATTGGGCCGTCAATAAGCCAAGCCAATTGGCGCGCGTTCTGGCGGTTCTTGAACCTATTGCATCGCAATATGGGGCCAGTTTGGCAGATGTGATTGTATTGGGTGGCGCGGTTGGTATTGAAATGGCCAGCGGTGTCGAAGTGGCCTTCGCGCCGGGCCGTGGTGATGCTTCAGAAGAGCAAACCGATGCCGAGTCTTTTGCTGTTCTTGAACCCATGGCGGATGGCTTTCGCAATTATCAGAAAACCAAATTTACGGTCTCACCGGAAGAGATGATGCTGGACCGTGCGCATCTTCTGGGGCTTACGCCAGCTGAAATGACGGTGTTGGTTGGCGGATTGCGCGCTTTGGGTATCAGCGCTGATGGCCATGGCCTGTGGAGCGCGGGCGGCGCGCTGAATGCGGATTGGTTTTGCAGTTTGCTTGATATGAGCGTAGACTGGAGTTCGACCGGACCCAACAGCTATGAGGCAAAAGACCGCATAACTGGTGAGATCGTTAGAACCGCAACCCGCACCGATTTGGTGTTTGGATCCAATTCGCAATTGCGGGCTTTGGCCGAGGTTTATGCGCAAGACGACAATAAAGACAAATTCACGGCGGACTTTATTTCAGCCTGGAATAAAGTGATGAATGCAGATCGGTTTGATCTTCTGTAAAGCTTTATGGATGTCGATTTTTCCGAAGGGGCCGCATTTGTGGCCCCTTTTCGCTAAGCGAATGAATGGCGAATGTTCAACACACGCAACGCAAATTTTACGCGCTTAGGTCTGGCTCGCAATTTGTTTCAAATCGCGGCGATAAGCGATAGAGGTTTCTGGCCGTTCGTTTTATCCCCTGCGGGATCTAATTTTTGATCACTCGTTCTTTGAACAAAACCAAGCCCGTGTCGGATTTTCAAAATCAGGGAATGGGCTGGGCTCTGGCCATCTTGTCTTGCTAAGGCGTGATAACACCATTTGGAATAGAATTTTGTTCGGGATCGCTCGCGCCTTTTTGGGAAAAGTCACATTGGTCGATTTGCGAGGCCATGGCGCCTCATCTCGATCTTTTGAGGTTGTGAGAGGTGCCGTCGATCTGCGGGCGGGCTAACGCAATTTATCAATCCCCTCGCGTGCGATATTCTCGGAATTAGTCCGGCCTAAATTTTGAATTATGAGCGGCCGGTTGTATAGGTTTGTGCCTTTTGCTTGCTGTGTTTTATTTCCTCCGCCTTTGCGGCTGCGCATTGAAAATGGCGTTGCGCTGGACCCGATTTGCGGAAGAGGAGATTTGGCGGCGTTGACCCTCAGTGGCGGCGCGCTTCTTTTATGCAGGTCATTTGGGCTTTGCAAAAAGGCTTGCCGCAACTGACTTTGGCTGGCGCCTGACAATCGCAGGCAGGTTTTGTAATCCGTTGGAGCAAGCGCCCTGAAGCAGAGATTGCATGCGCGCTGGCGCTTTGAAATCTGGCAGCGATAAATGATAGGCCATCAATAAGATCTTGGCATTTTCAACACATGCTCTGCGATATAACTCAGGATCAGATTGGTTGAAATCGGAGCGACTTGGTAGAGGCGCGCCTCTCGAAATTTACGCTCGATATCGTATTCTTCGGCAAACCCAAATCCACCATGGGTTTGCAGACAAGCTTCTGCGGCTGCCCATTGCGCCTCTGCAGCCAATAATTTTGCAAGATTTGCCTCTTCGCCTGGATTTTGACCGGCATCATAGAGCTTGGTCGCCTCATGCAGCATCAATTCGGCAGCGCGCATTTGGCTATAGGCTTTGGCGATTGGAAATTGAATGCCTTGGTTTTGTCCGATGGCGCGGCCAAAAACCTGCCGCTCGCAAGCATAGCCCGAAGCTTTTTCAATGAACCATTTGGCATCTCCGATACATTCGGCTGCGATCAAAATACGCTCGGCATTCATTCCGGAAAGAATATATCGAAAGCCCTTGCCTTCTTCGCCGATCAGATTGTCTTGCGGAACGCTGAGATTATCAAAAAACAATTCTGTTGTGGCGTGGTTCATCATCGTGCGAATGGGGCGAATGCTCAACGCACTTTCGCTTGCCTCGCGCATATCCACCAGAAAAACCGATAAGCCCTCGGTGCGTTTTTCAACCTGATCTAGCGGCGTGGTACGCGCCAAGAGCAATAATAAATCGGAATGCTCGGCGCGGCTGGTCCAGATTTTTTGACCATTCACAATATAGGCCTGCCCCTCTTTGCGCGCTGTGCAGCGCAAAGCCGAGGTGTCTGTACCGCTGGTTGGCTCGGTCACGCCAAAGGCTTGAAGGCGCAAATTGCCCTGTGCGATTTGCGGCAAATATTTGGATTTTTGGGCATCAGAGCCATGCCGCAGCAGCGTGCCCATCGTATACATTTGCGCATGACAGGCCGCGGCATTACAGCCCGCGCGGTGGATTTCTTCCAAAATCGCGGCTCCGGCAGAAAGCGGCAAGGACAGCCCGCCATAGGCCTCTGGTATAAGCGCGGCCAGATAGCCCGCTTCGGTCAAAGCGGTTACGAAGGCTTGCGGATAAGCTTGATTGCGATCGCATTCCTGCCAATAGCGCCCCGGAAAGCGTTTGCATAGCTGGGCAACCGCGGCTCTGATTTCTGGGTGGTTCAGTTCATAGGTCATGGGATGTCCGAAGCAGGTTGAGAGGGGAGCGAGAATTCATGGCGCAAAGCAGCGCCATCGGCGTTAAGATCTGGCACAAGCTGTGCGGTGCCGCCCATTGTGGCAACCGGTAGGGCGGCCATGTCGATTGGAATCCCGCCAATAATGGCGTTTGAATTTTTCAAAAAGGGATGCTCTGAAAGCTCGGCAACCGAATTTAACCGCGCATTGGCAATTTTGGCCGCGTCAAGCTTTTGCACCATTTCTGTGCCGCTG
Source organism: Rhodobacteraceae bacterium IMCC1335 (assembly GCA_039640495.1). Taxonomy (NCBI): domain Bacteria; kingdom Pseudomonadati; phylum Pseudomonadota; class Alphaproteobacteria; order Rhodobacterales; family Paracoccaceae; species Rhodobacteraceae bacterium IMCC1335. Next base: position 2,785,524 of record CP046864.1, on the reverse strand, counting down.
AAATTTTCAAAAACAGCGTTGACAATCGCTTCAAGCGCGATGCGGTTGGCATAGCGGGCGGTGTTTTCAGAAAACCTTGGATCCTTGGGAAGCTGCGGTTGCTGAAGAACCTGCTCACATAACGCGGTGAACTCTCGATTGTTTTGTACCGAAATCAAAATAAGAGCGCCGTTGGCGCAGCGAAACGCGCCATAAGGTGCGATGAAGCTATGTTTAAGCCCCATGCGATCGGGCGCTCCGCCCATATAGCGATGCGCCAAAAGCGGCATATTCATCCAATCGGCCATTACATCAAACATCGAGATTTTCAGATCAACGCCATGGCCAGTTTTGCCGCGTTGTAACAGCGCGCGCAAAATGGCTGAAAAGGCTGTCAAACCCGTGGCAAGATCGCTTAGCGATACGCCAACGCGGGCCGGGGCATCTGGTGTACCGGTCACCGCGCAGATGCCGGCTTCTGCTTGGACCAGAAAATCATAGGCTTTCTTTTGCGCCGCATCGCCCGTATCCCCATAGCCTGTGATGGTGCAGCTGATCAGGCCGGGATTATCCCGCCGTAGCTTTGAGCCTGTAAGACCCAAGCGATCAATTGCACCTGGTGCGAGATTTGACAGAAATACATCTGCATTTTTCAAAATCCGGCAGAGTAAAGCGGTGTCTTCCGGCGTTTTTAAATTCAGAGCGATCGACTCTTTTCCACGATTGAGCCAGGCAAAAATGGCGCTTTGACCATTTGCGCCCGCATCATAGCCCCGCGCAAAATCCCCCTCGGGCCGCTCTATTTTAATCACTCTGGCCCCTGCATCAGCCAGCAAGGTGCCGCAATAAGGTGCTGCCACCGCCTGTTCTAGCGAGACCACCATAAATCCTTCCAATTCTTTGTTTAGACCCATTGTGAAGATCCCTATTCCCTGCGTGTCGTGGTGTCAAAAGCCCCTCGTGGCAGTTTTTACCGCAGGCGCATCCTACAAGAGATAGAGGGATAGTGAGTTGGAAGAAATAAATTTCTTTTTGAAACGCATATGGGTTTCGTTTCCCAAACCAGCGCGGCGGTATGTTCAAATATGCGCGCAGCATCATGCTTTGATCTACTCTGGTCTCGGCGGCACCATCGGCTGTCGCGTCCGAGCCAAGATGGCACATTGTGGTGGCGCGTTGTCTCAGCTGCAGCCGCAGCCGCAGCCGCCGAGCAGCAGGATGTTTTGGACGCCACAGCGGGGGGTGCCTACCTCCTATAAGCTAATGTTTTTTGCAAAAAGCGTTGATCAGCTTGGCCTGATCCGGAGCCCCTGCGCAGCCTGATAAGCGATCTTGTAAAAAAGAGGCTTTAACCAAGCTAAACTTTGGCCTAATCAGGGCCCCTTTGGCCAAAGCGGGGGCCGCCTGCAATTGCCTTAGGTGCGTGGAACGGTTTGCATACGCTCTAGAATATCCACGCCCTGCATTTTCCAAAAATGAAGCAGGTCGATAAAAATCCAATTCTCGGCCAGTTTGTCTCCTTCGCGCCGATACATATCAATAACCCGCATATCTCCCGCTAAAGTGCTGGCCGGCATGCCCATAAAGCCGCCGGTTGGGGTGAGGCTCAGGTTTGGCCAACCAAAGAATCCACCAAATTGACCCTCGGCAATCCGACAGAGATGCCCGTTGAAAATGCGGTCTTTAAACCCTGCGCGAAAGGGGCCGGAATGCTGCTTTGCATAGCGCTCGATCGTATAGGTGGCACCAATGCCAGCCGGCCCCCACCAGATCATATCTTCTGTCCAACTGCGCCGCAGCTCATCGACCAATGGTTCCTCGCGCCCACCTTTCCACGTTTTTATATCGCCAACCATATATTCGATCGCGGCAAGCGTTTTACGCCCTTCTTCTGGATCCTGCGGATCAAACATCAACCCCTCATGTGTCACTGGGCCGGGTTGCACCAAATGCGCTGCGGTTTGCGGTGGAAACGGGCTTAAACCGGCTTGCATCATCAAATGCGGAATATCAAAAAACATCGCGGTTTCTGTGATTTTGCCCTGTTCAACTTTATGAAACTCGCAATAGCGCAGCATTGCAATCTTACCAGTTGGCGCAAGACCCAACCAAGGGGTATCAAACAATCCCATCAAATGACCCATTGAGATCACCCAAACGCCTTCATGATTGGGCAATTTATTTTCACCCGCCATAAAAATATCCATTCGGCGTTGCAGTGAGGTCAAGGCTGTGCGCAGGGGTTGCCAAAACGTTGTTGCAACTTGCTCTGCACCTTGCAGCTCGTTGAAAGGATGGAAACCACGCCAAAAATAATCGGCGCCGCAATATTGTTCCAAGATCGCTGGGAGGTCCTGTTCAGAGGCGGCATCTAGATCTGCATAAAATTTTTTAACTACTTGTTTTTGTTCAGAAAAATTCATATCCACCTCTGTCGTTCTATACTTTTGCATGCGTATGCGAAAATCACTTGCCAAATTCATTGCTCTGAGTCTAGTGTTTGTTTTGGTGGAGACGAGAATTTTCGTTGGGGAGAATTAATGGCTGAAATCCAGTTGCGTAACCTGTCAAAGCGATGGGGCAGCTTTGTTGCTGTGGATGATTTCAACCTTACCATTGCGGATAAAGAGTTTTTGGTTCTGCTTGGTCCTTCAGGCTGCGGGAAGACGACCACGATGCGGATGATCGCGGGGCTCGAAGACGCAACTTCGGGTGACATTATAGTGGATGGCAAGCGGATCAACGATCTTGAGCCCAAAGACCGAGATGTGGCCATGGTGTTTCAAAGCTATGCGCTTTACCCGAATATGAATGTTTATGAAAACATCCGGTTCCCTCTGAAAGTTCGCGGCACCGACCCCAAATTGCATGATGCAAAAGTGCGCCGTGCCAGCGCCATGGTTGAGTTGGATGATTTTTTGCACCGAAAACCGGCAGAGTTGTCCGGCGGTCAGCGCCAGCGTGTGGCTTTGGGGCGCGCGATCGTTCGCGAACCAAATCTGTTTTTAATGGATGAGCCCCTTTCAAATTTGGATGCTAAATTGCGCGTCTCGACCCGCGCACAAATCAAAAACCTAAGCCATGAATTGAAGGTTACCACAATCTATGTGACTCATGATCAGATCGAAGCGATGACCTTGGCGGACCGTGTCGTTGTGATGAAGGAAGGGGTGGTGCAGCAAGTTGGTTCGCCCACAGAAATTTACGATCGCCCAGCCAATGCCTTTGTTGCAAGTTTCATCGGAAATCCTGCAATGAATTTGATTGAAGGTCAGGTGTCGAACGGAGTGTTCAGCGCTGAGCATACACAGATCGAGGTTGGCGAGGTTCCAGATGGGCCTGTCACTTTAGGGTTTCGTGCCGAAGATGCACAGGTCGTTGATGTAGGTGGCAATATAAAAGCGCCGATTTATACGCAGGAATTATTGGGCGATGCGACCATGGTTTCGGTGCGCTTATCCGGGGCTTTGGTCGCGGTGAAGGCTGATAAAAATTACCGTGCTGCAATAGAAGATGAGGTTTCCTTTCGGATTCCAACAGAATTGTGTCACTTGTTTGATGCTCAAACAGGGGCGCGAATTGGGGGCTAAGTCCCTTATAACTGCCGTTTTAGACGGTGCAATCGGATGGCCGGGTTCCAGCACATCCGCAACTAGGGAGACAGACAAGATGTTTTTGAAAAAAGTAGCGCTCGTCAGCGCCTTGGCGGTGATGGCAGGATCGTCTTCATTCGCGTGTGAGATATCGGCGCGGGTAAGTATCGTGGGCAATGAATTTCCTGCGATTCAAACCGTCGGGGCCGGCGCGCAGGAATGCAGCGGTGCTGAGGTTACCACCAATTTGACTAAAGACCATCAAAGCCTCAACGTACCGGGTATGCAAGGTAACCCTGCAGAATACACATCTGCAATTGTGGCAAACTCGTCAATTGTGGCTTTAATGAATGAGGATGTAATCCGGCCCCTCGATGACCTTGTTGCAAAGCACGGCCAAGATCTGCAATCGAGTCAATTGATCAAAGTCGGTGGCAAGGTGATGGCGGTTGCCTTTATGGCCAATGCGCAACACTTGATGTATCGCAGTGATGTTTTGGATCAGATCGGCGTGGAACCTCCAAAAACTTATGAAGATATGCTGGCCGCAGCCAAAATGATCCGTGATCAAGGGATAATGGAAAATCCGATTGGTGGGGCATATGCAGCCGGATGGAATTTGGCGCAAGAATTCAACAATATGTTTTTGGGTTTTGGCGGATCACATTTCAAAGCAGGGTCTGCAGAGCCAAATATCAACTCTGAGGCTGGCGTAAATGCATTGGGGATGATGAAATCTTTGTCAGAATACATGAATCCCGATTTTTTGACGCATGATTCAAATGCAACAAATGCTGAATATCGCGCGGGTAATATTGCACTGTTAAACATGTGGGGCTCTCGCGCTGCATCGCAAACAACAGCCGAAGGTGTAACCGAAGCCGTGAAAAATGGTCATGCAATCGCGGGTCCGATGACCGTTGGTGGCGGTTCAACCCCAGCCTCAACATTATGGTGGGATGGCTGGACCGTTGCCAAAAACGTCAGCGATGCCGAAGCCGAGGCTACGTTTGTTGCCTTAACGAATGCAATCCGTCCAGCCAAAATGGAGGATGAGGCAGTTAGAACGCAAGCCGTGTGGCTAATCGATGGCTACACCCCAACGGATGCTGCTGTTGGCGTATTCGAAGCGGCGAAAATGGCAACAACCCCCTACCCGATGTTGCCGTATATGGGGCTAATGCATTCGGCGCTGGGCAATGAGTTGTCAGATTTCATGCAAGGTAAAGAATCTGCAGAGCAAGCGCTTGCTGATGTCGAGGCTGCTTATATTGCCGCTGCAAAAGAAAAAGGCTTCTTGCAGTAAACCTTAAGGCCAGGGGATCGTTGGTTCCCTGGCTTCAATTGGAAGCCCAAGTTTATGCGTCACAGTACATTTTTCTGGTTTTTTCTGCCCACGGCAGCGGCAATGCTTTTATTTATTGCATTTCCGATTCTATCGGTGGTGATGCAGTCGATTTATGCCCCGCATTCAGCTGTCTTGATTGAAGTTGAAACATGCACGCCGCTGGTGGGGTGCACAATGGAAACCACTGTCGACCAAGAGGCAACCGCCGCGTTGCGCGCCTCCGAACCACTGGGCCGTTTCGTAGGCTTGGATATTTTTTTCGACCGTGGTCATTTAGCCGTTTCGGAGGTTGCTGGCATGTGGCGCGATACGGCCACATGGTCAGGGTTTGTTGAGGGTTTAAGCAATTTGCCGTTTTACAGGGCTATGGCCTTCACTTTGACATTCACCTTCGTGGTTACGCCGGCCGTCATTATTTTTGGGCTCTTGATTGCCCTTGCCGTAAACTCTTTACACGCTTGGTTGAAGGGCGTGGTGATCTTCTTTTCGCTTCTGCCTTTTGTGGTTACACCTTTGATCGGGGCGTTGGTGCTTTTTTGGATGATTGACAGCCGTGGTATTTTGGGCACTGCGTTGCAATGGCTTGTATCAGATCCTGACCTTTCTCTTAAAGCTTCGACAGGATTGATGTGGATCTCCTTAATTGTCTACGGCATTTGGCATGCAGCACCATTTGCTTTTGTTATTTTCTACGCAGGTTTACAAACCTTGCCTATGGATCAGATTGAGGCGGCAGAAATCGATGGTGCAACGCGCTTACAGCGCATTCGATATGTCGTGATTCCGCATTTGATGCCGTTGGTCACCTTCGTGGCCTTGATCCAATTGATGGATAATTTTCGCGTTTTTGAACCGATTGTGGGGTTTAATGCTGCCGCGCATGCGACCAGTATCAGCTGGTTTATCTTCAATGATCTAGGCGGAGAAACGCGGCAATTATCATCGGCATCTGCCTCTTCAGTGCTGACCATTATCGGCGTGTCAATTTTATTATTGCCGGTTTTGGTGCGCACATGGAATGATTTTAAAGGGAAAACTTAAGATGAGCAGCCGCGCCCGCAAGCAACCACTTGGTTTGCAAATCTTGATTTACGGATTTGCGGGTCTTTGGCTGATCATGGCCGCTTTTCCTTTTTTATGGACGGCGTGGGGTAGCTTTAAAGTTGAACTGGATTTTTTCTCTATTGCTGATTGGACTTATGCCTTAACGGGCGAGCGTACCAAAGCCGAATATGGCAGCCCTTTCACGGATGCAGGATATAAAGGCGCATGGATTCAAGAATCTTTCTACCGAAATGTCATCAACACATTCATTATTTGTTTTTTTGTGGTCTGTACGTCGCTGACAATTGGAACCTTGGGTGGATACGCGCTGTCGCGTTCTAATTATCGATATACATTTATTTTATTGATCACGGCTCTGATTTTTCGCGCAATGCCACCCATCACATTGGTAGCAGGATATATGCTTCCGTTTTTTCAGTGGAATGTCTGGGGTTTGATGCCAACCACGATCATTGTTCTGGTGGCCATAAATCAGCCTTTCACGCTTTGGATGCTGCATTCGTTTTTTCAAAATATTCCTAAAGAATTAGATGAAAGCGCCAAAGTTGATGGCTGCACGCAATTCCAAGCCTTTCGGCACGTGATTATTCCGGTGATGTGGCCGGGGGTGATTACCACAGGATTGTTCAGCTTTTTACTGGCATATAATGATTTTGCGGTTACCGCGATGTTATTATCGGAAGAAAACCGTACGATGGTACCGCAGGTAGCAGCGTTTTTGGGAACAACCTACACAGAGGGCAATATCATGTTCGCCGTGGCTTCTGTGGTCTCAGCTACAGCACCGTTGTTTATTTTAGTGATGTTCTTTCAGCGCCAGATTGTATCGGGCCTGACACAAGGGGCGGTTAAGGGATGAGCTGCGCGCGTAAGGTTTGGATGTGCCAACAGATAAAGATGAAAGTTGCGGATGCTCAAAAACGCTTAAACAGGAGCTTGGGCGCATGAAGGGATCGCGCCCAGAACAAGCCACGCTTAGCCGCGACACGGACATGTCTAAAACAGACGAAACGCGGGCTGTTATCGAGGCTATGGTAGATGGGTTGAATGATCACCGAATCGCCGATATCGGCGAGTTTTTCAGTGAAAGCTTCCGCTGGATGGGCAATGCAGGCTGTGGCACGAAGTCTGGCCTGACAGAATTTCAGAACAATTGGCAAAAGCCGTTTCAAGCCGCCTTTTCAGATAAGGTGTGCGTTGATGAAGCGCGGCTGTTTATGGGCGAATGGGCGGCGGCTTTTGGGCGCCAGGAAGCCACCCATAGCGGATATTTCATGGGTATTGAAGCGACGGGGAAGCGTATTGAGATCCGGTATATGGACTTTTGGAAAGTGGAGGATGGTAAGATCTCTGACAATTGGGTGATGGTGGATTTTCCCCATGTTCTGGCCCAGCTTGGCCATGATGTGTTTTGCGGCGAAGGGTGGGAAGCTTATGATCGGGGCGCGCGTCAAGCGCCAAGCCCTGATGGGAAGGATGGATGAGATGACGATTGAATATTTAAAGCGGGGCAAGCCCGAGGCAGATCGAGCCGAAGATGATGCTAAAGTGGCCACTGCGGTTGCCGCAACGCTGAAAGATATCGAGATGCGCGGAGATGAGGCCGTGCATGAATTGGCGGTAAAATTTGATAATTATGATCGCCCAACCTATCGCCTCACCGAGGATGAGGTGCAAACGATCATCGCTAAAGTGTCAAAGCGCGATATGGAGGATATTAAATTCGCCCAAGAGCAGGTGCGCAATTTTGCGCAGGCGCAGCGCGACAGTATGTTGGATATTGAAGTGGAAACGCTCCCCGGCGTGATCTTGGGGCATAAAAACATCCCAGTGCAATCTGTTGGATGCTACGTGCCGGGCGGTAAATTTCCCATGGTGGCCTCGGCGCATATGTCGGTTGCCACCGCCAGCGTTGCGGGAGTGCCGCGTATTATCGCAGCCACGCCGCCTTTTAACGGCGAACCAAACCCTGCAGTGATCGCCGCGATGCATTTGGGCGGTGCGCATGAAATCTACGTATTAGGGGGCATTCAGGCCGTTGGGGCGATGGCGCTTGGGACGCAGAGCATTGATCCGGTGCATTTGCTTGTGGGGCCGGGCAATGCCTTTGTAGCCGAGGCAAAGCGCCAGCTTTTTGGGCGCGTTGGGATTGATTTATTTGCAGGCCCCACTGAAACGATGGTGATCGCGGATGACACAGTAGATGCGGAACTCTGCGCCACTGATTTGCTGGGCCAAGCAGAGCATGGATATAATTCGCCCGCGGTTTTGGTGACCAATTCGCGGAAATTGGCCGAGCAAACATTGGCTGAGATTGATCGCATCCTGCGCATCTTGCCCACCGCCGGCACGGCGAAAGTGAGCTGGGAAGATTATGGCGAAGTGATCTTATGCGAGACCTATGAAGAAATGCTGCAGGTGGCTGATGATATCGCTTCAGAACATGTGCAGGTGATGACGGATCGCGATGATTGGTTTTTAGAGCATATGACCTGTTATGGCGCTTTATTTTTGGGTGCCCGCACCAATGTGGCAAATGGGGATAAGGTGATTGGCACCAACCATACATTGCCTACCAAAAAAGCGGGCCGGTATACGGGCGGCCTCTGGGTTGGAAAATTCCTGAAAACACATAGCTACCAAAGAGTTTTAACCGATGCAGCTGCGGCTGAAATTGGTGCCTATGGCAGCCGTTTATGCATGTTGGAAGGTTTTGTGGGGCATGCCGAGCAGTGCAATCTGAGGGTGCGCCGCTATGGGGGGCAAAATGTGCCTTATGGAGCAGCCGCAGAATGAGCATCGCCGCGCCAGCTGAAACATTAAAAGCGGTTTTGTTGCCTTGGCGCAGAGCGATGGCAGATTTTGAAGATGCGGCGCATATTCGCCATGCATTAAGCAATTTATGCGCCCCCGATATTACGCTTCATATGTGTCACCCTTTTGGCGATCTTTACGGCGCTGAAAAAATTTATGACACGATCTATCAGCCCTTGATAACAGCGCTGCCCGATCTTGAGCGGCGCGATTTAATCTTGTTGGCTGGCACCTCGCCTGAAGGCCAGGATTGGATTGGCACGATGGGCAATTATATGGGCACATTCTTGGCGCCGTTTGCGGATATTCCGCCAACTGGGCATTTGGCGCATATGCGCTATCACGAGTTTTTCCGGATTGAAGATGGCCGGGTTGCTGAAATGCAGGTGATTTGGGATCTGCCTGAATTGATGATGCAGGCCAAAGCCTGGCCAATGGCGCCGCAATTGGGCGCATTCTTATGCACGCCCGGGCCGCTTAGCGGTGACGGACTGAGCGCGTCTGGCGACGGGCGGGCCAGTCTTGAGCATATCAAAGATATGGAAACGGCTTTATGTCGATATCCTGATAATCCGGATCCAAAGGTGATGCAGTTGGATCGCTTTTGGCATCCTCGGTTTAATTGGTACGGGCCGGCGGGGATTGGTACGGGTCGGGGTATATCCGGGTTTCGCCATTGGCACCAGATCCCTTTTTTGCGCGGAATGCCGGATCGTAAAGTTGATCCAGCTGGGGATCGCTTGGCTGCAGAAGAGATGTATGATTTACATTCCCATTACATCGCAGAGGGCGCCTATGTCTGCGAAACAGGCTGGCCCAATATGCGGATGAAATTAACCGGTGATGGCTGGATGGGGATCGCTCCAGCAGGCCGTGAAATTACCCTGCGCAGTATCGATTTTTGGCGCTTGGAAAACGGAAAAATCCGTGAAAATTGGGTTCAGATTGATGTGCCATATACTTATGCGCAATTGGGGGTTGATGTGTTTGCACGCTTGCGTGAATTCAACAAAGCCCGTTCTATGTCGGCGATTTCAATAGATCAGGGGCTGTCATGATTTTACCCACAACGCCATCTTTCAATTTAACTGGTAAACGCGCATTGATCGCCGGGGCCTCCTCGGGCATTGGACTGGCCTGCGCTGTGGCTTTGGCCGAGCATGGGGCCGTTGTGACTTTGGCCGCACGCCGCACCGAGCGATTGCAAGCCCTTGCGGCGCGTTTACAGGCCGCAGGACGCCATGCTGAGATATTGCAACTGGATGTTGCGGATATTGAAGCCACATCAGTGGCTGTGGCTGCGGCGGGCCCGTTCGATATTTTAGTCAACTCGGCCGGCTTGGCGCGCCATGGCAAGGCCAGTGATACAACAGCGGTCGATTACGACGCCGTAGCAAAGGTGAATATTCGCGGCGCTTATTTTTTGACCCAAGCGGTGGCAAAGGGGCTGCTTGGCGCGCAAAAACCCGGCAGCTTGATCAATATCTCAAGTCAGATGGCGCATGTGGGGGGCCTTGATCGCGCCGTTTACTGTGCGTCTAAGCATGCGGTTGAAGGGTTTACCAAAGCGATGGCGATTGAGTGGGGGCAGGCGGGGATCCGCGTTAACTCGATCTGCCCGACCTTTGTTTTAACCGATCTGACGCAGGCCACGTTTGAGGATGCAGAGAAACGCGCTTGGGTGGAAAGCAAAATCAAATTGGGCCGCGTGGGAACGGTAGAAGATATTATGGGGCCGGTTGTATTTCTGGCCTCTGATGCCTCTGCGCTGATGACAGGCGCCTCTCTTTTGGTGGATGGAGGCTGGACGGCTGAATGAGCGGACGGATCACATCAAGCGAGGTGGCAAAGCGGGCGGGGGTAAGCCAATCTGCGGTGAGCCGTGTGTTCACGCCGGGTGCCTCGGCTTCGGCCAAAACCGTCGAAAAAGTGCGTCGTATTGCGGATGAAATGGGCTATCGTCCAAATTTCATTGCGCGCGCGATGGTGTCGGGGAAAAGCCGGATCATCGGGCTTGTTGTGGCCTATCTTGAGAACCAATTTTATCCCGAAGCCTTGGAAAAGCTTTCAAACGCACTGCAGGAAAAAGGCTATCATGTTTTGATCTTTATGGCCGGTAAAGACAATGCCAGCATCGAACATGTGATCGAAGAAATTTTGGATTATCAAGTAGATGGCATCGTGACCGCATCGGTGGCGCTGTCATCGACTTTGGCAAATCGTTGTCGAGCTGCCGGGGTTCCTATGGTATTATTTAATCGAAGCCAAGACGATACAGGCATGTCTGCGGTGACCTCGGACAATCACGCAGGCGGGCAAAAAATTGCGCAGCACCTGCTGGCCACAGGGCATCAGAGGATTGGCTATATCGCCGGCTGGGAAGGCGCCTCGACGCAGCGGGATCGGGAGGCAGGGTTTCGCGCTGGCCTGAATGCTGCTGGTGTCGCTCTGCACGCAAGAGAGGTTGGCAATTTCACCATGAATGGCGCCACAGAGGCGGTGCGGAGGATGTTTGCTCACAGCCCACCGGATGCGGTGTTTGTGGCGAATGACCATATGGCGCTGGCGGTTATGGACACATTGCGGTTTGAGCTTGGCTTAACCATTCCTGATGATGTTTCCGTAATCGGCTATGATGATGTGCCGGCCGCTGCCTGGCCCGCCTATAATCTTAGCACAGTGCGCCAACCGGCGAACCGCATGGTGGGCGAAACCGTGGCAATTTTGATGGCGCAAATAGAAAATAAAGCCGAAGCGCCCCGCCGCGTGGAAATCGATGGCCCCTTGGTTTTGCGACGCTCGGTGCGCAGAGTGGGAAGGAGTGAAACATGAAGGGATTTTCCGAACAATGGGGCGATCTTCCAGATTATATTTTGGGGATTACCAAAGAAATTTGGGAAGGTCGTGGCTTGGCCACGCTCAATCATTACTATGCTGAGAATATTCCGATGCGGTTCCCCGAAGGTGTCTCGATTGGTAATCAGCGCACGATCAACGGAACTTTATCCACCTTGGCAGAATTTCCCGATCGCGAATTAACCGGCGAGGATGTAATCTGGTCGGGCAATGAGCAAGACGGGTTTTTATCTTCGCATCGCTTGTTGACCATGGGCACGCATACCGGGGGCGGTTATTTTGGCCCCCCTACCGGTAAGCGCTTTGTCATTCGCGCCATCGCAGATTGTGCGGCGATCAACAATCAAATCAATGATGAATGGCTGATCCGGGATACAGCAGGTTTGGTGTTGCAATTGGGTCTTGATCCGAAAGAATTTGCGCGTGATCTAATCGTACGAGAAGGGGGGGCAGAGCGCTGCGTTACACCGTTCTCTCCGGCGGTCGATGTTCAAGGGCCTTATAAAAGCCGAGGCAATGAAAACGAATGGGGCGCGCGGCTATCGGATATTTTGCGCCGGATGATGGAAAAAGATTTTTCGGTGATCCGCGCCGAATATGACCGGGCGGTTCAAACGGAACATCCAGGCTCAACCACGGTGCATTCCTGGGCCGATACTGAAAAGCTTTGGATGGGTCTGCGGGCCTCTTTTCCGAGTGCTGAATTTTCGGTTGACCATCAGATAGGCCGTGAGGATCCGATGCTGTCTCCGCGTGCGGCGGTGCGCTGGAGCTTGAATGGCAAGCATGATGGTTGGGGGATGTTTGGCCAGCCAACGGGCGCTCAGATCCATGTAATGGGCTTTACCCATGCCGAATTTGGGCCTTACGGGCTGCGCCGCGAATTCACATTGTTTGATCCGGTTTCCATCTGGAAGCAAATTTTCATCGCCACCGGGGCGACATAAGAATGGAAAGCCCAGATGGCAAGCGCCGCTTTGAAATAAAGTCAAAAGCTTTTCACACCCTGCAGCACACCGTTCTAGCCAGGTTTGACCCCTTTATGAATGCGCTTCTGCTACAGCCCTTATAATCTGATGGATCAAGGATAAATGATAATGACGCCGAAAGAGATGGAAAAAAGGATCGTAAGATATGGGGATTTGATCCCCTGTAAAACCGCCTTTATCGATGCCCATACCCCAGGTTCGGATCAAAAGGAAAACTTCACCATTATTGGTGGGGGGGTCTCGGAAAGCGCGGATCAGCATGTTCATATCAATATTCCGCACGGGTTTAATATTGGCGCTGCCGGGCAGCCGCCCAAATGCCGTAACTCACTGCATTCGCACCGCACAGCCGAGGTGTTTTTTGTGCTCTCGGGTCGGTGGAGGTTTTTTTGGGGACGTTGGGGCACCGCAGGTGAGGTGGTTCTTGAGGCAGGAGATATCATCAACCTGCCGACAGGTATTTTCAGAGGGTTTGAAAATATCGGAACCGATTATGGAATGATCATGGCGGTATTAGGCGGCGATGATGCGGGTGGAGGCGTGATTTGGGCGCCGCAAGTGATCGAAGATGCCAAAGATCATGGGCTTGTTTTATCTCAAAAAGGTAAGCTTTATGATACAGCCCAGGGGCAAAGCCTTCCCGCAGGGGACATCCCGATGCCTGTTTTAACGCCGCAAGAGCTTGTCGCATTTCCTGAATTGTCAGTGCAGGATTTGGTGCCAAACCACGTTGCACGTTATTGGGATATGGTCGCCTTCGCGGATCCCGCGCCGGCAAAAATCATTGGCGAAGGCGCGATGCTTCCGGATCGACCAGGGTTTGAAGTTGAGTTTATCACGCAATGCACCCGCTTTGAGGATCTTGAGAGGTTTGATCGAGCGGATGTCATTATGCCCGTGCGCGGGCATTGGCGTTTGCATTATGAGGGTGGCAGCACGGTGCTTAATCCAGGCGATACAGCTTCGGTTCCTGAAAACATGCCGCATCGCTTGGCGCCAGCGATGAGCGGCGCTTGCGCGGCCTTTCGGATCCGCAAAACTGCAGACCCTGCTGGGCCCACTTGGAAAGGAAATTAAATGAAGATTGCAACAACGCATGTCGGGTCTTTGCCGCGCAGCCAAGCTGTTGTGGATTTTATTTTTGCCCGTGAACATAAACAATCCTATGATCAGGTGGCATTCGACCGCACCATGCAGGAGGCGGTTCTTGATACGGTTCAAAAGCAAGTGGATGCCGGCATATCCATTGTATCGGATGGGGAGACGTCAAAAATTTCTTATGCAACCTATGTCAAAGATCGCTATACTGGTTTTGATGGCGATGGCCCGCGCAATGCGCCCGCGGATTTAAAGCAGTTTCCAAGCTTTTTAAAGCGCCTGGCCGATGATGGTGGCACACCGCAATATGCGCGCCCTATGTGCGTGGGGGATGTGAAATCCAAAGGCCAAGGCGAGTTGGAAAAGGATATCGCCAATTTAAAAGGCGCGATGGCCGCCACGGGGGTAGAGCGCGGATTTATGAATGCCGCTTCTCCCGGGGTGATATCGTTGTTTTTGCAAAATGAATATTATGCGAGCCGTGAAAAATATCTGGAAGCTTTAGCCGAGGCGATGAAGCAGGAATATGAAACGATTGTGGCCTCTGGTCTGGATTTGCAATTGGATTGCCCGGATTTAGCACTATCACGGCATATGTTGTTTCATGATCTCAGCGATGAGGCCTTTCTAAAAATAGCGCAATCGCATGTTGAGGCATTGAATTATGCGTTGCAAAATGTACCGCAAGAGAAAGTACGGGTTCATATTTGTTGGGGAAATTACGAGGGACCGCATATCTGCGACATCCCAATGTCAAAAATGTTTGACACGCTGATGGCGACCAAATCGCGCTATGTCTTGTTCGAAACCTCAAACCCGCGCCATGGGCATGAATGGCAAGTGTTTGCAGATCGTAAAAATGATATCCCAGACGATAAAATCTTGGTGCCAGGCGTCGTGGATACCACAACCAATTTTGTGGAACATCCCGAATTGGTGGCAGAGCGGCTGCGGCGGTTTTCGGGGATTGTTGGGCAAGACAGGGTGATCGCCAGCAGTGATTGCGGCTTTGGAACCTTTGCCGGTTTTGGGACGATCGATCCTGAAATTGCCTTTGCAAAACTTACGGCCCTGTCTGAGGGGGCGCAGCTGGCATCAAAAGCCGAGGGGGGATAGGCCCAAGCAGCCCCGGCGCTGATCCGCGTACAGATTATCTTATGTCTTGGCGGTTTCCCGTCCGATAGGGCTTCGCTATATCCTCGATTGGGTCATCATCGCCCCCTGCGCAACTCAAACTTTCAGTGGGACTTTGGGCACTTTGGGCAGGCCCTCAATGGTTCTTTAGGCCGCTATGAGATTTATGTTTCTAAGAGGGTAGGGGGGCTAGGCGGGTTATTTAAAACCTACAAGCTGCCTCTGCAGCCCTTTGGGCTAAAGGGCCAAAGCATCGTTGGGCGTTGGCGGCGCAAAGGAATATCCACCCCAAACCGATTGATCGAAATGGATCACCGATCCGGTCATCATGCCGCTATCGTCTGATGCTAGAAATGTAACGGCCTTGGCCACTTCTTTTGGATCTAACAGCCTGCCAAAGGGCATTTCAGCTGCTGCCGCGTCTAGCCAGTTATCTTCAGCCCCGTGATATTCGCGTTGGATACGATCTTCCCCATCCGACGCCATCCAGCCAATATTCAACTGATTGACCCGAATATTATTGCGCATCAAGGCATATCCAGAATTGCGCGTTAAGGTCGCCAATGCCCCTTTGGAGGCGCAATAGGGCGCGATAAAGGGCTGACCTGCCATCGCTGAAGCCGAACCAATATTTACAATTGAGCCTTTTATATTCTCGCGGATCATCACTTTTGTGCTTTCTTGCATCAGAAAAAACGGCGCGCGGGTATTGACCGCGAACATACGATTGAAAAGATCTTCGCTGGTATCCAGTAAATTTCCGCGATCCGTAAGACCGGCAGCATTGACCAAGATATCGACCTGCCCAAAGCGCGTATCGGCCTCGGTTACAACATTTCGGCAATCCGCAACGCTTTCAAGATCAGCTTGAATAAACACCACTGGAACGCCCGTGCTTTGGGTGATCTTTGTAGCCACTTGGCTGCCGTTTTCAGCGTTTCGTCCGCAGGTCAGAATGGCCTTGGCACCGGCTTGGGCAAATTGCCAAGCGATTGCAGCACCCAAGCCTTGCGTTCCCCCGGTAACGATGGCCACCTTATTTTCTATTCTATTCATTTTATGGCTCCTGCTGCTATTTGGTAAAACGTTAGGGATAGAAAAGCGCCGAATGTTTCAGACATTCAACCCTAAAGATAAGATATGTATCACAAAGAGCTGATGAAACCCGGAGGATGTCCGCCAATATCGCGCGCTACTCCGTTTCCCTTTTTGGCAGCGTCTGGGGCAAAACCCGATATCTATTGTGACATAATACAAACGCTCTAATCCCTGTCTCAAGGTCAAAATGCCTAGGTTGAAAGCGGGGAATGAGGCCCGATTAAACAAAATGAAGGAAAGATAGTATGAAGGTTAGCGGAAGCTGTTTTTGCAGAAAAATCAGCAGTCAGGCTGAGGTTGCGGATTATATGATGGTCGCTTGCTATTGCATCCATTGCCAAATTTTCTGCGACGCCCTATAGCGCGCTGTGGCGATTGCGCGGGCGGATACTGTTATCATTGACGGAGATGTTAATGAGTTTGTAAAAACGGCCGAGATTGGAAATCATCGCATTCATGCGTTTGACGGCACCTGTGGATCGCAGATGTTTGCGACCGATCTGGATAGGTCGATGTTTAATATTCTCATCGGGTGCCTGGACCAGCGCGCGCAAATAAAACCCAAGAGGCATATTTTCGAAAGCTCCGCATTGTCTTGTGCAAAAGATCTCAAAAAGGATAAAAGGCTGGAAAAAGGACTGCTCTCTGATCTGATCAATCCTTTGCAATAAGCAACCGCGGCCGAGCCAACCGGCAGTTATTTCCAATGAATTATGCCCAGCAAGAGGCGTGGTTCAAGCGGGTAAAGTGCTTTGTTTGCGAGCTGGGCGCAGAATACTTGTGGTTCATTCGCATCCCGAGCGCTTCCCCTTAAAATTTTTCTCTGAATGCGGGTCCGCATGCGCGGCGCTGTCAACTTTTGCAGCTAGTGCTCGATCTGTTGAGAGGCCTTGCTCTTTACCGATTTTCAGCGCCGCCTGCCTCCCTCCAAACGGGCACCATCGAGTTCCAAACACCATCCCTTTTAAAGCAATGAAATAGTGCTGCAGATACATGGCAGGCTATGAGCCAGTAGCTCGTTGTCACTGCTAATTCGTGCACAGCTATTATACCCTCAATCAGCAAGCCATCTTTTATGCCAATCCAATAAATGACACCAACAAAGATGCCGGAAATAGCGATGGTGGCTAGTGAAACATACATTCCCAAATGCACTAACCGAGCTGCGAGTTTTTGCATTGGATGTGTCTCATCGGGCAGAGATGATGATTGTGTTTTCCTCATGTAAAGAAAGCGAACGGCGAGAAGCACTAACATTATTGTCGCAAAAATAAGCTCGAAGCGCAGAAGCGAGAAATCTGCAAGCTGAGTTATGTCATCCACCTGCTTGGCAATTCCATAGGCAAACAACGCTACAAAGCCCCAATGAAAAACTTTCGCTAACGTGCTGTAATTTGCTCGATTAGGTGTTTTAGCTGCTTCGTATACCACTTCTCTAAGCTCCGCTTATTACTAGAAACAGCTTAGCGTCAGCATCGCCAAATCTACACCGAAATTTTGTGTACAAATTGTGTATAAGGAAATAGAAACAACATGTTGTTTTAGATGGCGTTATTTGAAAGGGATACGCAATATATTGTGGAGGTGGGTACCGGAATCGAACCAGTGTACACGGATTTGTAAAGAAATTATTCAATCTAAATTATTGATAATAAGTATTTAATTTCACAAAATTTAAAATGTGTATCAGAATGTGTATCTCGGTGTGTTCCGCGCTAGCACAAACTCCCTGTTCAACACGGTGATTGTGCTGGGGAGCATTCTGACACACAGGGCGCAAGAATTTTAAGGTATCCCCCAAATTGAGGGCTATGAATCACGCATCCAACTCCGCCTCAAGTGGATTAATGGTTCCTCAGCTCTATTCTAAGCTGTGTAGGATTGTTATCCAATCTTGCTTCGCTCCTAACACTCTCAATATGACAATAGCCTGTGCGTCAATTCGGTAAACGATAATATGTTTTGCACATGGAAAAATGCGCACAGGCGGGTTAAACTCTAATAGTTCACGCGCTTGCTCTGGCATGAAGGATAAATGGACAAAGGTATCTTCTAAAATTTCAACGTACCGATCCGCTTGGTGTTCAGACCATGTCTGATAAGAATAAAACCAAATGTCTTCTAAATCTTTTTCTGCCTGGGGTGTAAGTAAATATTCCGAGATTTTTTTATCGGACATATTTTTCTTTCATCCTATTTTTAAAGGTCGCTAAATCAAAAGGTTCCGGCTCACCGCTTTGTATGCCTTTTTCGATTTCCAACTGTAGCATTTTGATAGCAAATGTGCGCTCTTGATCCTTTCGGATGAGATGTCGCAGATAATCACTACTATTGCTAAACGTTCCGTCCTTTAGGTGCTCCTCAATCCAATTTTTCATTGGATCCGGGAGCGAGATATTCATTGTCGCCATAGGGATGCCTCCTACCTTGACTGTGAATTGAATGGCAAAGTCTGTTAACTATTTTGGCAATATTTGTCAAGTGAGTGGACTGTGTACATTCACGCCACCCCAAAAAGGACAGATTATCAAATCGTTTAGTTAAACTACCAGATTTTCATCTGAGCGCAGATTATACCAACGTTGCATTTTGCAACTTTTTGCGACATAATGGTACACAGGAAATTTACATGCCCCAATCCGTAAAACTATCTGATGAGCTGATTAAACAAGCCCGCCACTATGGCGATGTGTACCATCGCTCAACAGCCAAGCAGATCGAATACTGGTCGACAATTGGGAAAATCTCAGAAGAGAACCCTGATTTACCGTACAGCTTTATTAAAGAGATCCTATTGGCGCAGCGCGAAGTTCTCAGTGGTGATGTGACGTCTTACAAGTTTGGATAAAGCATGAAAGTCCTCCAGTCTCGGCAGTTTGCGAAATCCGTAAAAAAACTACACGCCAACCAGAAGGCAGATTTGGACAAGGCAGTACAGCTGCTCATTCAGGACCCACTCATTGGTGATCTTAAGTCTGGAGATCTAGGAGACGTCCGCGTCTACAAATTTAAAATAGTAAATCAGCTAAACCTTTTGGCTTACAGCTATGAAGATGAAGTTTTGACGCTTTCGCTCCTTGCCCTCGGCTCTGATGAGAATTTCTATCGAGACCTCAAGCAGGCTTTATAAATTTAGGTTTAGGAAAGGCACCCATCGATAGGACACGTGTAAGTCAAAATACGCGTGCAAAATCTCAGCAAAATTCACGTAAAAAATGGTCAACGGCCTCTGATTTCATTTTGCGCAGCTTCTGCCAAAAAGCCCGACCGAGACAGCCCCCGCAATCGAGCCGCAGCATCGATGGCCTCCACAATGCCTTTGTCTAAACTTAAGTTGACCCGTACCGAGCGATTTTTCGCCGTCACGAGTGGCACTGCAATAAGATATGAGCCGGACGCGAGTTCTTGAGCAACTGAAGGGTCACTCGCGATCTCATGTACCTGTCGTGCATGTGGCTGCACCTCATCTTCAAGGTGCAGTAGTAGCGCTTCAATTGCGTTACTAATAATATCTTCTTCACGATCTGCTGCTGAAAAGCATCCCTCCACGTCGGGAAACCACAAACCGTACCTACTTTACTGATTTTCCGAGAACCCTGTCGGATTTGAACTCTGCCAACGCCATGTATCTTTGCACATTTCGACTATTCCACGTGTTGCTTTAAATCCAAGTATATCAAATGCTTTAAAAGCTTCAGCCCATACAGCGGGTGCATCTCCGGGTCGGCGTGGACCAATTTTGTACCTTACAGTCTTGCCTGATTGATTTTCAAATTCTTTTACCATCTGCAAGACTGAAAACCCCTCGCCAGTACCAATGTTTATCGCTTCAAAAATTTGAAGATTGTAGATTTGTTCCACTGCTGCAACATGAGCCTGTGAAAGATCTACGACGTGGATGTAGTCTCGTACCCCTGTTCCATCTATTGTCTCGTAGTCATCACCAAACACTTGCAAGCATTCTCTCCGACCTACCGCAACCTGGGAAATAAATGGCATGAGGTTGTTTGGGATACCGTTCGGATCTTCGCCGATGAGACCCGAGGCATCTGCGCCAACAGGGTTGAAGTATCTCAATGCGACTGCATGTCTCCCTTGCTTCGCATTTGACCAGTCTTGTAATAAATTTTCTCCCATGAGTTTGGTGCGGCCATAAGGATTAATTGGGCTCAACGGATGATTTTCGTCACACGGTAAGTATTGGGGCTCGCCATATACAGTCGCGGAAGAAGAAAAGACAATATTGGAACAGTCTGCTCGTTCCATCACCCCCAGCAATGTTGCAGTTCCTCCAACGTTGACATCATAGTATCGCTCTGGCTCGGAGACACTTTCACCAACTGCCTTTAAGCCAGCAAAATGAATAACAGCATCTGGTTTGAATTGATCAAAAATTCCATCGAGGGCATGCACATCCCGCACATCACACTGGCTAAATTCAAGAGTGCGGTTCGATAATCGTTGAACTCTTGCCAACGCCTCCTCATTTCCATTGTAAAGACTATCCACGACCGCGACGTCATGACCGGACCTTAACAGCTCCAGGCATGTATGACTGCCAATGTACCCTGCACCACCTGTGACTAAGACTTTCATGCCATGCACCATAGATCCAGGGAAAAGTTCGTGTTTTCAAACATTATACATGGTCTTTCTGCTCAGTTTCGCAAGGGCCGCAAAGCATGCAAAAAATTGCACATAAATTCTCTAAGAGCTATTATGATTATTTGAACACAAGTTCAATGCTGCGTGGATGCTCGGATAAGCTGAACGACAGCGTCCGAAATCTCATGAAATGTGCATTATATGAGATTATCGCGTAAGTTATTGATTTTATTTATGTATGCAGCAGCACCTCAAGTTATGTCAAAATCAAATCTCACGATTTGTATTTAATCCAAACAAAACATGAGATTTTGGCCGAATTGGCCTTTTAAAATAAAGTGTTTCTTTGAGCAGAAACCGGTCGCCCAACCCAAACCTCAGACTTTATAGTGTTTATAGCGAGAAGATGAGATTTGAGGGTATTACGCTATGAGACATGCACAGACACTGAATGAAGCCCAGTTTCGCAAAGTTCTAAACTACTGTCGCACAAGACGGCACGCCAATCGTGACACAGCCATCTTCATGGTAAGCTTTTTTGCGGGACTTCGTGCTAAAGAAATAGCTGCACTTAAATTGGGTGACATGTTTGATGCCGAAGGTCGTGTGCGTGAGCAGTTTACACTTGAAAGTGATCAAACCAAAGGGGGGCAGCGGCGCAGCGTGTTCATAAACAAACGTCTCGCAAAAGCACTCGACGATTATGGGCTAGACAAAAACCTAGGGAACTTAGATCGTGCGCTTTTTGAGAGCCAAAAAGGTGGTCACTTCTCTGCCAACACCATGTGTCAGCTGTTCCTCGACATTTACAAGGCCTGTGGGCTAAAGGATGCGTCCAGCCACTCAGGGCGCAGGACTTACATCACACGCTTAGCAAACAAAGGCGTCGGCGTGCGCTTGCTAGCAGCTCTCGCCGGACATTCGCATATCTCCACCACTCAGAGATACATTGATGTTAATGCAGATCAGATGAAAGAGGCTGTCGAGCTGCTTTAAAATAAGGATCATTGTTCTCGCTCAAAGCGATCTAACTTATCCAGCAGCTCTAAGCCCCGTTCAGCAGAACCGGTTGCAGCCATGCGGCGATACCGAAGTTCGATGTCATTTTCTGTTAAAGCTTGCGCAGTCAATTGTTCAAACAACTTGTTTAAACTGATGCCGCGTGACTGCGCCATCGCCTTCAATCGTTGATGCTGATCCTTTGGCAATCGTAACGTAACAACGCTCATTCTTTCCTCCAGGTTTCCATAAATGTCGCAGCTGTAGCCAGTGTTAGAGCTGGGAACTTAAGATCCATACTCGCAAAGTCTCGTATATTTTGCGTGATTATGTATTCCGCATTACCTGCTATCGCCAAATCAACAACATGGTTATCAGCTTCATCGCGCAAGTTTGGCCGCCACGTGTAATAAATCGGCACCCATTGGGTCACACTCAAGAACGCCGCAAATAGGTCTTGCCGTTCCCCAGTTGTTAGCTTGCTATTGCGAAACAAATCTTCGCGTGACAGCACATCTTCCATCTCGGCAAACAGGGCGACCCCAATTATAGGCTGCACCTCACCCTGCAAACATAGCCTTAACACCGCACGGGAGGCACCGCCGTCGCGCAACATTGCTCCAACAATGATGTTAGTATCAAGGACAACTTGCATCCACTATTGATAGCACATACGACATCACATTGCCAATGATATTTTATAGGTACCTATCAATATCGCATCAATGAACTGCTACATTGGTTCAACCGCAGATGAAATGAAAGAGGGAGTGGGTGTGTGCTTACTTGCAGCACTTGCGGGTCATTCTCATATCTCGACCACTCAAAGATATATCGATGTCAATGCAGACCAAATGAAAGAGGCGGTCGAGTTGCTTTAACTCAGCAGTTTAATCATAGCATCTTCTGAAAGGCGTCCGTCTTCAAAAGCTGTGAGCGTGCGCAAGCGTAAGTCTTCAGCAAGCTCAAACCCTCTTCGCTCTGCTCCAACTGCAATCAGCAGAGCTTTTTCTGACAGCTTGCCAGCGTCAAAAAGATCGAAGGCTTTCTCATGCGCAGATGCTTTAAGGACAGCAGGTTGATCTGAAGCACTTGTAACTTGCACAGGCGCTGTTGGACTAGCAACTTGCGCCTTTTGCAGCTCTCGGTCGCCCACGGCTTGTGTTGCTGTCTTTGCCGGCTTTGTGACGGTCTTTGTTGCATTACGCTGCTCCTGCTGATCCCGCCCTGAATGCAGACCTGGGTTCATGAAGGGCGACAGTTTTGAGTAGAAACGGTCCAACACGCCCGTGCTGTTGCCCATCTGCCTGCTGAGAGCATGGGTGCTGATGCCACGCTGAAGATCCAACGTGGCGTAGAAATGTCGCCAGCTGTAAAGTGTGCGCTTTTTACCATCGGCGCCGTATACGATTTTGAGAGACTTAAGCAGCGTCTCAAAATTACGCGAAAGGTTGGGCCGTGCTGCCCGCTCGCCGTAGCGGGTGACAAATACATACTCTTCGCATTTGCTCTCAATCACCTCATCTAGTGTTTTGCCCTTGAGATTGGGATTGAGCTCCAATTGTCGCTCAAGGGGCCTAATAGCGCGATCCCTTGCTATTAATGGCCTCTGACCCGTTTTGCCCGCTACAAACAGCCCCAAATAGGTCTGATCCTCTTCTTTGATCCACAGCAGGTTTTTCCATTTGAGATTCAGAGCCTCAGTCCCATGCCGCATGCCTGTGTTGGCAAGAATCAGCACGTAGTTGCGCAGTACTTCACGTGTGGCCTGCGTATTGGGATTGTCAGACGCCTTGTGAAACGATCTCAGTGCCTCATAGATGGTTTTGTACTCTTCTTTGGTAAAGCTGCCGCGGCTTTCTGTCTTAATACCGTCATTAATGGGCTTTGGGCGAATGGCATGCGTGATCCAGCCACGCTGCTCTGCTTCATCCAACACCCTGTTGAGTGCTGTGTTATGCGTGTTGATGGTACTGTGATGCGCCTTGCGTCCCAGCTGCTCTGTGCGCCACTTGCCAAAGTCCACCAAAGCTTTGGCATTGATATTGGCCACATCATAAGAACCAAAGAATGGAATGAGATATTTGTCGAGCGCAGTGATATAATCTTTGTATACGATATGACCGCTTCCTGAGCGCAGTTCTTCTTGCATCCTGTCTCGTGCAAATTCAGCCACTCTGCGAAACTTGCGCGTGCTTTGCGGCAGGTTGTTTTTAAGGCGGTCTTCAGATGTATAGAAAAACTTCATTGCGGCTTCAGTGGCGCGTTCTAGGCTTTCTGTCTTGGTAGAAAATCTATGCCAAGAGCCATCAGCCAATTTAACCCGTGCTTGCCACTTTGCACTGCCAGGTCTGGTATCCAGTCGAATGTGTTCGCTGACTTTGATGGTTCTATTGGTCTCCTTCATAAACTAAGTGTACGATCAAAAGTCTCAAAGGAAAACGAAACTTTGCAGCAGCAATTACTGAGTTTCCAAAATCTTTGCAGGCAAACAGTAGAAAAGTGCCGTGCGAGCAGAAATTGCTGGAAAACACTGCAACTGCGATCACTGTGTTCAACACGGTGATTCTGTTCATACATACACAGAAAACTGTGTATCGCCTGTGTATAAGAAATTTTTGAGGAAAAAGGCGGCTAAGTGCTTGATTTTATTGGAGGCGGGTACCGGAATCGAACCGGTGTACACGGATTTGCAATAAATCTACATCAAATTTGTTCCTTATCTATCAGTATATTGCTTGTGTATTAAATCTTTGTGTACAAGTTTGTGTACGAAAGGTTCGTGTGTTCTATAAAGATACTTATTGGGTTTTTCCTAACTATTCAATTTTTTTGGTTTCTGTTTCTTTCCATACAGGAACCATTGAATTCCATACGCCGTCATTTTTGAACCTATGACAGACTGCCGCTGCTATATGTAAACCTATGAGCCAATAGCTTGCTGTGACTGCTAGCTCGTGTACGGTTATTATGCCCTCAATGAGCAAACCCTCTTTCATCTCCATCCAGTAGATGCCCCCAATTAAGATACCAGAAAGGGCTATTGTAGTTAGGGATGCATACATCCCTAAATGTACTAACTTAGCTGCAAGTTTCTGAATTGCGGACGTCTTCTCAGGTAGGGAAGAGGTTTGTGTTTTAGTCATGTAAAGAAATCTTACGGCGAGTAATAAAATCAACAATGTGGCGAAGACGAGTTCAAATCTAAGAAGAGCAAAATCTTCAAGCTGACTTATGTCATCAACCTGTTTGGCAATTCCATATGCGAATAAAACGACAAAACCCCAGTGAAAAACTTTCGCTGTAGTGCTGTAATTTGTGCTTTTGGCTGTTGTGTTTGTACCGTCCATTGTTTTCCCAAACGCCCTTTAATCTTCATCAATAAGATGAATCTGTTTTACATCCGTGTGCACAAATTTGCATAGAAATCTAAATTTTTTCATGGAAAAATGCCTTTAGCTGCATTCGCTATGGCAGTCTTAGCCAACTTCTTTTTGCGACTTACAGTGGTGGATAAAAGATAGATTTCATACTCAGCCAAGCCGTCTTGTTCAGCTCGTGTTGCCTCACTTATTTCTACTTTTAAGCCCACTTTGTCTGCCAGCTGCACGTTAGATAACTTCTTGCCAATAGCCAGTGCTTCACGCTCCGCTTCAATGATGTCAAAAGCCGATTTTAAACTCTCTGCTTTAGCTGGTTTAGTAAGGCTGTAGCGAGCATTCGAACGTGCAGGGTTCCTTGTCTGCCTACCTCTTTCAAATGACAGCTCTTTGCGAAATATGTTATCCAAAGCTTTGTCGATTTGCTTGCGAGTTAAGTTTTTGGGGATACTGATTAGAAGACTGCTAACATCATCAGCAGATTGTTTTGCAGCCTCAGCATCGTCTACCAGCATTACTTTTGTTGCCGCTACTGGCTCAGAGAACAGGTATTCACCCATAGTTTCGGTATCGTTGGCTTTTCTGCGCCACCAGTTTGCGAATGCTTTGTATTTGTCTCCGTCGCAGCGAACTTCACCGAAGTCGGCGAATACCTGCTTCAACGGGCTATCTTCGACTTTGGTACAGTCTGAAGCGCCAGCGCATAGTGCCAAATATTCCTTGTTGAGCGTTAAAGCCAGCCACCAAAAATAGTATGGAGATTGCTCAATTTTATGAGCAACTGGGTTTTTGTAGCTCCCAAAGGTTGGATGCTTTGAGATGAAAAATCGCTTCATTTAAGTTGCCTTTGCGCTCCTCAGGTTCGCTCCCAATCTATCAATTTTTTTCTATCAGCCAACAAACTCCTTAATCGCTGACAGAAGACCGTGGGCACCATGGCATGCTAAAAAGGGTGTGCCAATGACGGCATTTAATTACAAAGGAAAACAAAATGGTACTAACAGTTAAAAACACAGAAACAGTCACTCAGGACCATAATTTTAAAGGTTCATCTTGCAACTCACCAAATTTATTGAGCTTTGATGTATTGTTAACATTCGAAGAAATACTGGAAGATGGAGAGACCCAATCTCACCTCAATGCAAAGTTGAAAATAGAAAGCTCAGAAAGGTCTCAATTAAATAAACTGATGCAGACTATTTCTGGCTTTTGTCTAAAGCATGACTTGCCTCTAAATAAATTGGCAAAAATTAGCACTTGTGCTGACTGGAATTTCTGGGAAACAGAAACAGGCAACCAAGCAAACTTTATCAAAGCAACAAACGGTAAAATCTATTTTGGAAATCGTCAGGACCTGAATGATTTTGAAAAAGCTTGGATGAAATTCGGTTTTGGTGCGAATGTGCAGTGTATGAATATGGACGAGTGGGTAGAATACGTGATCTCAAAGGTATCTAGCGATACCCCAAGTGCGCATCATATCGAAGTCTAATATTTAATTTTTGATCTCTTTTCGAGAAATCAAAGGTTTCAACTGTTTTAGCTATATTAATAGCGCTCCGTGATAAATAACTGTGAACGGAAAAACAGATGTACTCCAGTAAAAAAGACAAATTCAATACTGACCTGCTGAAGGCAGAATTAGCCAAAGCAAAAGAGCTTGGAAAAGCCATAAAGGTGGACGAGCTAACTGCCTTTGATAAAGCCAATATTGAATTGGTTAATCAATACAAAGACGCCGTGGAAGTTGCTGCGTTCAGAGATCAAATGAAACGCATTTGCGAACTAGCTGGCATCAATTATGAGCTGGAAAAACAGAGCTGGTGGGCAAAGTACCATCAACATAAAGACAAACGGGATTAAGGCTGGCACGCCAATTGTTATAATGCCGTGGTGGCGTACTTTGAAAACGTCATCATAATCGAATTGCTCGTTATTCGCTTCAGCAGACACCCAGTGGGGTGCCTTAAAGTTGCAGGACTGATCCTGACAAAATTTCTGCTGAGAGGAATGGTGGTAAGATCGAAAGATCTGAACAGGAACTTAAATTAAGAGTTCCTAGTGAGAGGGATACAACGCTTGGAAACAAGTAACCCTCAAAGGTGTAACAGTTGCTCTGCTTTTTAAGTATCATCAGCCTTCCACATACGGCGTTACATCTTGCGTAGCGTGGCACAGTAAATGGGGTGATAGCGGAACCTACCCAGCCTATAAGGTGTGTGTGTATGTGGATGGTGCAAGGCCTCAAGAAATGAGCTCCATACTGGCGCCCAAAAGGGGCGTTGGTATGACTTCCCACCTAAGAAATGATCTCCATATTCAATTATATAAAATAAATAAAAACTATTTGAAAAAGAAAATGCAAGTGATGTTTGCGAAGCAAACTGAAACTTGCTGCTTGCTGTCAGGCAAGCATATCAACTGACCCAATAAATAACTTCATAAGAGGAGTTATCACATGTCATTTATCAAACACGCATATAAGGAAATAAAAGCAATTGATCCAAGTATTACAACAGATCAATTCAGCACCAATTGGCTTAACAAATGCAGTTCATATTACAGGTCATATAAAGCCAGTGACAGAGATATGACACTTCATGCGATTATGTGTTTGTTGA
The DNA here is from genome assembly GCA_039640495.1 of Rhodobacteraceae bacterium IMCC1335. Lineage (NCBI taxonomy): Bacteria > Pseudomonadati > Pseudomonadota > Alphaproteobacteria > Rhodobacterales > Paracoccaceae > Rhodobacteraceae bacterium IMCC1335. The sequence goes on along the minus strand of CP046864.1, from coordinate 2,757,945 downwards.
TTAATCTTTCAAACAAAGCGGATGCATTACGCAGGAATAACAACCAGAAATTACTTCATGCAAAGGCAGATCAATATGATCATTTACGTGAACATACAAAAACACAAATTGGTTACTTGATCAGATAGCCCTTAATACTTGCCAGGGAAGGTACCCATTGATGCGTTTTTAGCTAAATTACGTGCCTTCTGCAGGTATCTTTTAAATGCACGTTTTTGGTCTTCATCTGGGTTTTCATTTGCTAAGATTTGTTTTGCATATTCAGCAACAGCAAAGGGGATAAGTGGTCTCGAGTACTTGTATTTACGCTCTATAATCAGGTTATCTCTGGATTTAGCCCATGTATAAAAGTCAACTGCGGTTTTGCTCGTGCGTTCACGGTTGTGCAATTCAACATTATCAAGCCAATAAGAATAACATCTCAGCATCACACGAACATTGGGTAAGTATTTTAAAAATGCCTGTTCATACCTATCTGACAGAGCAAACTTGCCTTGGCTGATTTTACCCAGCTTGGTTCCTGCTTCGTGCTGCTCAAGCAGTTGCTCAATGTCTTTGAGAGTTTGTTTAGGCTCTTTGTTGAGTGGTAACCTGATTAGCAAAGCATGCTCATCTGTGGGTGGTATTTCACCATGGTCAAGAACTCGGACACCAGCGTCTACAGCAAAGAGCAGTCTCCAAGTAGCGCCGCTCCACCATTCGCCAAATTCTTGCGCATAAAATTCTCCCCACTCTTTGTAATGGTTATAATCCACGTCAATTTCTGGATCTCTATGAGCTTGCTTGAGGAACTCAAACCACAATCGATACGGCTCAACCTGTCTTGCAGGTAGATAATAGGTGCCATCGCCTGACCATTTTTTAAACAATTTAACTCTCTCCCGAAGCAAAGTGAATAGGTCAACCTTACCAGTTAAAGGCGTATTATGTCACTTAAGTCAGGCCTGAATTGTGTTGAATCTTATTGCCATCCACACAGTTAATATTCGATAGGATTTCCTATGGGCGCATTCGAATTTATAAGTTCGGACAGGACCGTTGGACAAGGTAATCACTCGTCTTGTCACTTATTTTATTGATAAAAAAGTATATATTTTACCTATTGAGGACACAGAGTTTTCAACATTTCCAAACATCAAATAGGAGACTAAAATGGAAAATTTAAAAAAAATCGTTCTGTCAGCAGACGTAATTATCGAAGAGCTTGGGGAAACGAGCAGCGCCGGTTTAGTTGGGTCGTATAACTCTTTCGAAAATTTTGTAGAGAACGCTCAGTTCACCTGCATGGAAGACGCATTGTACAGCCTTTACCTAGCTGGCCTCGTTGATGGTTGCGTAGCTTAAAACATAAGAGGGCAAAATGCAGAAAAATTACAGAACACTTAAAAAAATCGTAATGAAGGAAGGAGGAAAGGTCGTTGAGATTTCACACCATAGGAAAATGCAAAAGCTCCAAATTGAATTTGGAGGTGCAGTTATGGGTTATAATTTTAGCGTATCAAAGCATTGCAATTTCGATACATTAGTTCGTGGCCAGATCCGTAAATTAAAAAAACGAGCGAGATAAATTCAGCAAGGCGTATCTACATTTGGTACGCCTTGTATTTTCAAAAGATGGTGGCTCTTTTAATAAAATCGCATCGACTGGCATCAAATCCGAAATTAACGTACTGATATGAAGACGTCAGTTCATGGATTAAAAAAGAAACTCCGTCGAGAACAGCACCATGAACAGTGGCTTCGTAAAAACCTCAAAAGCTCAAAGCAGCACTGGGAATGTCGTAAGAATATTTTGAAGCTCAATACGAAAATTCGTGTAGATCTTCAAAAGTAATCTCGCCAGTAAAATCAACACCAAAAAATATGTTATAGAATATACAATCTATAACATCTTTGTCTTCCAGTAATGATATCAACTGGTTAAAATTTTGCCTTTTTCAGTCGGATTTCAAAATATATGACTTTATAATGTTTGATAGCAAAACCAAACATTTAAGGGTCCCTAGATGAAACAAGCCAAGCTATTAACTGAACCAGAATTTCGACGTCTTACTGCCATCGTAAATTCACTGCGTTATCCAACTCGCAATCACACAATAATAGCATTGAGCTTTTATGCGGGGCTACGAGCATGTGAGATTGCGGCCCTCCGTGTTGGTGACGTGTTTGATGAGTCTGGTGGTGTTAAAGACACCATCTACCTAAGCGCAGATCAAACCAAAGGATCTGACAGTGGCAGTGTTTTGGTGAACAGCAAACTCCGAAGACAGCTGCTGAAGTTTGCCAAGCAATACCCCGTACATACCAGTAATATATCAGCACCGCTGTTGTTCAGTGCTAAGGGTGGTGGCTTTACCGCTCAGACCATAGTGAACCTGTTTAAGAGGTTGTATAAGATGGCAGGCATAGATGGCGCCAGCAGTCACAGTGGACGACGTCAGTTTGTTACACAATTAGCTGACAGAGGCATCAACGCTCGCCTGGTTCAGGTGCTAGCCAGACACAAGCATCTGAGCACAACACAACGCTATATTGATGTGAATGAGAATGCTTTGCGTAATGCAGTGGAATTGCTTAATTAGAGGTGCGAACGGGCAGGAGCTTACAAGGATAATGGCGTTTGATTTTTGAACTGGTGATAGCTGGCCTTATCCTAATGGTGATCTACTGGCTGTTCAAAACAGGTGCCGCTTGGTGGATCATAGGAGGTATTATTTTGCTCGGTCTACTCCTAGCCTATAGCTAATGCTCAGACGGCTACTGAATTAATCCTAGCCTGATAAAACTCTCGCCAATTACTCTCGTCAATTTCTGATTTTAATTCATTAAGGCTGGCCCAGATATCTTCTGCAGTTGTCCATGGGGCATCATCCATGGAAGTGTTCCATCGCCTTTGAATAAATGCTTTAAATGCAGATCTTTGCTCATCAGTCAAAAGCTCTGGTGCGTAAAAAGCGATCAACCTCTTACCTAACTGTTTTAGGCGTTCATCAGTGAAATCGTTTATGATTGAAACTCGTTCTGGCCAAGATGCAGTTTGAAACTGTTCGAGTAATTCTTTGTCAGAGTTACCATAGAACCCTGAGTAAATTCTTTCTTCCACTTCTAAGTTAGTTTGCTCAGTATCGGCATACCGTTTGCTTAAAACTTCAGAAACAAGGCTTTGTAATTTGTTGGCCTCTTTAATGGTTTCACAAAACTCAAGCATCTCTTTTGAAGGGTTCTCTATCACTCGAAAAGTTTCAGATCTGTTTACAGCTAAAGTTCGGATTTTCTTGGGTGTTCCTTCAATTGCTTCAGAAACAGAAAGTTTGGATGCCTGAGAGAATTCTTCAGCTTTGTTAAGTTCGAAATCTGCAAACCCGATCGAGTTTGGGTTATCTTTATTACTACCACAGTAACATCCTTGATAAGTCTTCGGCGCATTTCCTCCAAACCGAAGCGTAACTTCCATTGGAAGAAAGCTTTTCAGTGAACTGGAGGTGATAGTTTTATCACCCGCTTCGACAAGCTTTTTGAAGAGTTCGGGTGCACCATCTCTTATTTTTTTAAATATAAAAATGGTCGCTTCTACATCGGCCAAAGCATCATGTGCATTTTCGTGAGCGAAGCCATTTGCAGGGGCTAAACGATCAAGTTTAAAGCTAGTGTTTTCATTGTCAGAAACTGGCCAAGTTAGAGTGCCAGGTGCCTCTGCATGGGTAGCAAAAACCATTTTCATAACGTCCAACCGGCTATTCCCATTCATCTGGGTGGCAAATATTTCTGGCTGTAGGTTTTGGTAAAACATTTGACGCATCATGGGTTCGTCAAAGGCGATGGTGTTATAACCCAGCCAGCAAGCTGGCGCCCAATCTTTCGTAAATTTCTGTAAGGTTTGAGCAAACTCAAAAGGAGTTGGAAGGTTTTTATTGATGGCTTGCTCAGGCTTTATATTGGTGACGTGTAAAGCAATCGGTGAGGGAAGTATGTGAGGAGCCGCCTGGCACCTTATATCTACACGATCAACCTCGTTTAGATGTTCGTCAGTAACGATTGCCGCAAATTGCAACGGATGATCAAACGCTGGACTAATGCCAGTAGTTTCGAAGTCATAGAAAACATAACGGGACACTAAAAAATATCCTCAGATTGGCGGCATTGGTTCAGATTACAAAGATCTTTAATTGCTTCTGTAACCATGAAGGGGTTTTGTTCTTTTGATATCAATCGATCTATTTTTTCAGCAAACTTACCTGCTGCTTTGGCTCCTTTAGCTCTTCCTAAGATGCTCTGTAACAATACTAATACCATGCCTTTTAGATCGGATTTAAAACTAATCTTCCTGTCCAGAAGATCTTCGGCGTGTACCGAGTACTTGCTTGACCAGACTTGGAGTTTTCTAATGCGGGCAAATGACAAGAAGTTCGGTTCCCAGTCGAAAATAGACAATTGGTTATGACATACACCAGAGTTTGTGGTTTTAGGCCTCCAGAAAAGTGTAAAAAGCAACCCCAATTACAACTTATAAGAACTCATAGTTTTCTATATGGATGTTCCATGTAGTTCTTTCTTCGTCATTTAAGCCATCGATCAAACTTTTGAACCCATCAGTCCACCCCCCGCTGAGATATGATACTCCTATAACAGATAGTTTGAAGTTATTCCCTAAGCTTGTGAAGTGCTGTTTGACTCCTGCTCTTAGTGGCACTTTCAATGTATCATTTATAGAAATATTTAGACCAGATCGATCTGATAAAAATTCTAGAGACACCGAACCTACTTTTGGTTTGATAGGGATTGCAATGCCCGTTCCATCATATTCGTCAGTCGTATCATAACCTACAAGGTCTAATTTAAATTTTGACCAATCTATATTCTGTATTTCTGATGTCACTTCATCAGAGTTCAAGTTGCGGTATGTGAAAGATTCATCATCATGTTTTAGAAGACCGCTAGTTTTAAAATTGACATCAACAAGAGCTTTAAATTTCGGCAATTGTGCCTCCTTCAATCACGTTGCTTTGTTAATTTTTGATACGAAACTGTATCTTAAGTCAAATTATTTTATGTATAATGGGATTCTGCTAATGAAAGATATTCCAGTTTGATGACGACATTGGATTAGCTATGGAAGCACACTCTGGATTAGAAGCATATTGGGTGAAAAAAATTCCTAAATAGATATAAAAGCAAGCTATTCTATTTTGACTGAAGCTTATATGCAGGTTTGATCCAAACATAAGAAGTTGAAGAAACTTTTGAACAGCGTACCACCAAAGGCTACTTTAGAACTAACTCGAAACGAATGGAGCGATGTTAGCTTGGCATTTCGTTAAAAATGTTGATCTCTTGTGTTCGTTTGATATTTAATGGATCCGAAACTGCAGGGGGATATAAGATGTCAGAATTAAAAACTTTAGCGAAACTTGTCAACGAAGCGCTAGCTGAAAATCTCGGAACGATAGCTGAAAAGGCCTCCAAAGCGGGCAGAATTAAGTTTTTGACTGGAGACGATGAGAATGCATCGGCAACATTTTTTTTCGCCATTGAGGATGACGATGACCCTTCTTTATATTTCGAGGTAAGAATTTCATCAGATATTTATCAATATTCTGAAGAGGACGAAGGAGCCTTTAACATGCAAAGAAACTTTTTCAGCAACCAAGCCAATGCAGCCATTGAGAGCCTTCCGGATGAACTACAATCGAAAGTTAATTCGTCCTTTGAAGACATTTATGTTTCTATTTATTTAAACGACCAAATGATCTAGAAATTCAAGCTATGGCAGACTCTGGTCACATAGACAGAACTTTATTGAAAGAACTATTTTTAAGCTCGCCGTCGGAACTTTTTGATGTTTTAGAAGATATTAACAATAAATTAAGAGAGAAAGGAATGATTGTCTCTCTTTGTGGAGATCACGAGGCTGAAGCCGAAATCAAGATACAAGTTGGTCAAAAAGGTAATTTTTATCTGATACTTAAAGTAAATTCTCTGGAAGTGGGAAACTTAAACCGACATGTGGCCAAGCAGATTAGTGATTACGTTACTTCCAAAATTTGCGATGCAATTGACCGAAAAAATCTTTCATTAGAAGATTTGTCGTTAGGCGTTAAAGTTTGCGTTAACGGCGATGAGGTTTACACACCTCCTGAGTTTCCATAGTGAAAAAAGTCATGATCAGGTCTGTGGAGCAAACCGCAGGTGTATAAACTACCAAATTCAATATCCATTGCATCCGCCAGTATGTCTGAACCCAAGCTCAAGCATAAAATGGCGATCAATCTATTGCGTTCTAAACAAAACGCTAAAATTACTCCCATCCTGTTTCAAACAAGTGCGATCTGACACCGAGGTCAGAAGTATTTTTTTAGATCAATACTAGTTTTAATTCTTTTAAAATAATGATTTACAGGGTCTGACATTGAAATATCCGGAGCATACACTCCATAAAATTTATATAGTGTTTGACCAAAGGTATTTTTTTGGTGTGCAAAAACAATTCGTTCAGGATCATCCTCTGCCGGCATTGGATGTGGTGTTTTATCTTTTCTAAATTGAAGAATTGAGCCGGTTTCTTCATTAAATTCATTTACCCAATCTGCATTAGGGTAAAGCTTAGGGAACCATACAATTTCATGAAAATTATCTATTGTCCAAACAGCTCTTTGATAATGCCCTTTTGTATAACCAAAAAGGCGCAGAACATCTCTATGGTTTAATAATGCAACATTATCCTTAACATTTATTATTTGTTGTTTTATAAAAGTCTCTGGAAGATATTTTTCTTCATAGTTCCAGGAAATACTATTTCCCTGACTAATTAAATTTTGTTTCCTATTTCGTATGTATTGTACAAAATCATCTATCTCTTTATTGAGCACTTCAAGTTTCTTATCAACCTTTGTATTGCCCTGTTCCACGAAGATAGCAATTCTTTGACATTGCCAATCTGTAGCCTCTAGGATTTCTGCATCTCTTTTTATATCAGAAAGTTTATGGTCTTGGTTTCCGTGCTGTCCTTCGTCAATTTCTAAATATAACCTAAGTGATGGAAACGCTAAATCTGCAAGATAATGTCCTTCGTTCTTAGGTGGTTTGATATACTGCTGGCAGACATATTCTATATCTGGATCGTTTAATAAATGAATAACTCTGGTGATGACATAAAGCTCCCACCTCTTGCCAGAAATTTTTTGAAAATTTCTGGTCACATAGGTTTCTTTTGAGATAGAAGGCATATTATTACTCTAACCTGATATTTTTGGAATTCATTAGTTCTTTAAAGGGTGCCATATGCTGAATACCCCAAAAATTACTTAAACATATCTCTGCGTCTGCAAGCTTCAGCACCATATCTTTATTTGTAGCAATATCTTTTCTTTTGCTACTGACATAAAATCTAATTGTGCCAATCCCGCTGCGATGAATATCCATGATTTCTTCATAAGTCTTCCAGGCTTCATACTGACCTTTACGACTTCCATCAAAATCCTTGTCGAAAAAGTATTCCTTAAATTGTTCTAATGTAAGTTTCGGATTTTCATTCAGATAATTAGTTATAACACTATAAACATATTGATTTTTTGGTAACATTTTTCCAGAAAATTTAAATTTAGTTTGGTCATTTTTTTTCTTATCAGACTTAGAAATTGCAGTTACAGTTGCCTCTTGAATACTTTTATCAACCTTTTCATTAGATATTTCTAAATCTTTTCGACATTCCCCAGAGAAATTTGAAATCAATTTATATATTTCATTTTTATCTTCATCCTGAATTTCAACAATCTCACCATCTTCAGCGTAAACTTCATTTAGTTTATCAAAAATCTTCTGGAATGCCTGAATTACCTCATCACCAGCAAGCATTTGCAATCTAATTAGTGGGAATGGCAATCTATTTATTTCTTTTTGAGTTAACTGGCCATCGATAAGCATCTCACTGGTTATATCTAATATTTTTTGGTAAATTTTTACTTTCTCATCAAAGACTCGTTCACTCTTTTTAGATTCTTGTTCAATTTCGGTTTGCTTGTTAAGCAGGAACATAGTTAAAATTACTACAAATATTGCTCCGAATGAAGATCCAATAACTCTTGCAGCAATGCCATCTTCAATTAGCTCAAACAAAGGAGCAAATCCTATTGAAACTGCAAATGCTATAAGCAATAGAGCTAGTAAGGTTTGCCAGCCCTTTCGTTGCGTTTGGTCTGCGGTTTTCTTCACATTATGGCCTTTCGGCTTTTCATTCAAAGAGCTATACCTTCTTAAAACATAAAATTTTTTAAGGCTCAAGACATGACAAAACGTGACTATAGAAGAGCTAGTGATACTTTATATTTCAATTAGTAAAATGCGATAAATGCGTTTCAGCGTGATTGAAAATCGAAAACCGCTCTGATGTATAGATGTTCGTCAGTAACAATTGCCGCAAATTGCAACGGATGATCGAACGCTGGGCTAATGCCAGTAGTTTCGAAGTCGTAGAAAACGTAACGGGACACTAAAAAATATCCTCAGATTGGCGGCATTGGTTCAGATTACAAAGATCTTTAATTGCTTCTGTAACCATGAAGGGGTTTTGTTCTTTTGATATCAATCGATCTATTTTTTCAGCAAACTTACCTGCTACTTTAGCTCCGTTAGCTTTTCCCAACATACTTTTTAACAAAACTAAGGCCATAACGTCAACAATTACAAAGGCGCAGAGCTTGTCATCCTCGCCCCTTGACAATTTTACAGTTTCAGTACGAAGTTTCAGATAATAAAAAAAGAGAATTAAAAGAATTAGGTTTTGAATGGGCGCCGGTAAAAGATGCTTGGGATGCGGGATTTAGTCACTTACAGGATTTTTTGCTCAATGATGAAATCACACAGTTAAACACACAAACCATTCATAATGGCTATAATCTGGGAGGCTGGGTTTCAGATCAACGAAATAAAAGGGAACACTTGGAGCCGGACAAGAAGAAAAAATTAGACGAGTTAGGATTTATATGGGTGGCGAATACCGCAGCTTGGGACAGAGGGGTTTCTGAATTCAAAAAGTTTGTAGAGGAATTTGGACATTCAAAAGTTCCACAAGGGAACAAAATCCGAGAAGGATATGTAACACCCGACGGTTACAAATTAAGTAACTGGGTTGTTAAAGCCAGACAAAGCCGTAAAAATGATAAACTCCCACAACAACAAATTGAAGAATTAGATAGATTAGGATTCATTTGGGATCCCCGTACCCACGCATGGGAAGAGGGTTTCAATACTTTGTTGAAATTTTATACCCGAGAAGGTCACTCCAATGTTCCGGTATCACAAATTGAAGACGGTATAAAATTAGGCCAATGGATACGTTACCAGAGAAGGTGGCAGAAACAGTTAAGTTCAGCGCAGAAATCCAAACTCAGAAAAGTAGATTTCACTTGGGAATAGCTGTAATTTTCATTCACGTTAAATCTTAAGCACAACTGGCAAACAAATCATGAAATGTGTTGAAAACAGCATACAGTTGAGTTCTGGCGATCTCATTGGTCATCTTAATTGTGACCACCTTACATCTCTTAACGTCCAAGTTGCTAATAGGACATTAAATCAGCCCGATAGCTATGACCCACTGCTTCGCTTGTTACAGGAACGAGGCCAGAGGCATGAAGACGATTACATTGAACACCTCAGAAACAAGGGGTGTCAGATTACCGTCATAGACGGCGTAGACATTTCAGATGCTACTGTTGAGGCGACCAAAACCGCAATGATTGCAGGAGACGAATACATAGTTCAGGCCGCATTAAAAAATGAACGATGGGTTGGTCGTGCCGATATTTTACGTAAAGTTAATATTCCCAGTTCACTTGGTTCCTATTCATATGAAATCATTGATACAAAGCTCGCTCGTGAAACTAAAGGCGGCACATTATTGCAGCTTTGTCTCTACTCTGATTTGCTAGCACAAGTCCAAGGATGTGCGCCAGAACGAATGTATGTAGTCTCGCCCTGGAATAATTTGAGCCTGAAGAGTTTCGCTATGCTGACTACAGCGCTTATTATCGAGGCGTGAAGTTAGCAGCAGAAGTCGCTGTTGATCTATCTGCCCTGGCGGTGACGTATCCAGAACCTAAAATGCATTGTGACGTTTGCCGCTGGCAAAAAGACTGCGAAAAACGCCGCCGGAATGATGATCATCTCTGTCTGGTAGCTGGGATATCTAAAAATCAAATTAAAGAACTCGGCTCACATAACATCAACACAATGAAACAGTTTGCTAGTTGGCAGTTGCCTGAGGGCTTTAGACCGAAGAAAGTTTCTATTTCTTCATTTGAAAAGATATTGGCTCAAGCTTCAATTCAAGTTGAGGCCCGAGAAGCCGGCCATTTAAAATTTGAATTCCTTGAATTTGTCCCTGAAACTGGGTTGTCCGCACTACCCGAGCCCAACCCAGGGGATGTATTTTTTGATATAGAAAGTGATCAGTTCGTTGGCGAACACGGTATCGAGTACTTGTTTGGTTATAGCATAACCAATGATGACGGAGAACATGAGTATGTGGCCGACTGGGCATTAGATCGTGTCTCTGAAAAAGCTATTTTTGAACGGTTTGTAGATTTCGTTTGCCGAAGACGGCAAGAGTATCCAGGCATGCACATCTATCATTTTGGCGGCTATGAAGCTGGCGCTTTAAAGCGCTTGATGGGCAGGTATGCCACTCGTGAGAATGAAGTGGACAACCTATTGCGTGGGTTAGTTCTAGTAGACCTATTGTCTGTGACAAAGAATACTATTCGGGCAAGTGTAGAAAGTTATTCTTTAAAACAGCTTGAGGCATTTTGTGGGTACGAACGTAAGGTTTCATTGCATGATGCTAATGTTGCTCTGACGCAAGTGACCGCTGGGCTTGAGTTGAATAACATTGGTTCTATCAGCGATGAAGCAAAATCTATTGTAGAGGAGTATAATGCTGACGACTGTTATGCGACACTGAAGCTACGTGATTGGCTAGAAGATCTTCGCAATCAAAAATTATCTGAGGGCGCACCAATCACACGTCCAGCGCCTAAATACGATGAGCCTAGCGAAGAGCTAACTGCTCAGCAAAAGCGTATTCAAGAACTGATCGAAATATTGGTTCAGGATGTGCCAGTAGATGCAGCTGAGCAAAATAGTGAACAAACTGCCTTATGGCTTTTAGCTCATATTCTTGATTGGCACCGTAGAGAAAATAAGGCTGTGTGGTGGGAAAAGTTTAGGCTCCAAGATCTTAATGAAGCTGAACTTTATGATGAAAAAGCAGGTCTTTCCGGGCTAAGCTTTTTAGAAACTATTGCGGCGAGCAAAACGGGCATTCCAACTGATCGCTACAGCTTTGATATGCAGGACACTGATATTAGAGGTGGAGAAAGCGTTCATAATGTAGGTGGGGCAAAATTAGGTACAATATCCAATATCTCATTTGAAGAACAAACCATCGATATAAAAAAGTCAAAAGCATCCGCTGAGATACACCCAGAAGGTATCTTTGTGCATCAGTTCATCGATCCTAAGGAACAGGCAGCGTCACTACTTCGATTAGGGGAGTATGTTGCCGAAAATGGAATTTTAGGTGAAGGTCCATACAAAAGCTCAAGGGATCTCCTTCTTCGGTCCAAAGTCCCGATGGACAGCATTTCAGTTGAGGATGATAATACAACTGCTCTTTCTAGATCTATCGACTTAGCCAGCTTTTTGACTTCAGGAGTTCTTCCTATTCAAGGCCCTCCCGGGACTGGAAAGTCGTTTACTGGAGCACGGATTATCTGTGAGCTAGTCAGGCAGGGTAAAAAAGTAGGTATCACTGCCAATAGTCATAAAGTGATCCGTAACCTTCTTGATAAAACCCGTGAAGCAGCTGCCGAACTAAATATGGATTTAACCTGCATACAAAAGCCAGAAATGGGAAGCGTTGAGCCGAATTCGCCAAGCCTCATATTCGCTAAAACCAACGATAATGTGCTTGTTTCACTTAATGACGGGACTGCTCAGGTGGCTGGAGCAACTCACTTTTTTTGGAGCCGTGAAGATGCTTTTGAAGCGGTAGACGTCTTGGTGGTCGATGAGGCGGGTCAAATGTCATTAGCCAATGTGTTGGCTTTAGCTCATGCGGCACAAACAGTTATTCTTTTAGGTGATCCTCAGCAATTAGAACAACCAATGCAGGGTACGCATCCAGATGGTACTGGAGTTTCCGCCTTAGACCATTTGCTAGATGGACGAAAAACCATTGCCAGCAATGAGGGTTTATTTTTGGGCGTAACCTATAGGATGCATCCAAAAATCAGCAATTTTGTTTCCGAAATGTTTTATGAAGACAAGCTGACTGCTGTTTCTGGTTGCGAAAATCAGTCTGTTAATACTAGTGGCAAAATAGATGGCCCAGGCTTATACCTTCTTCCTGTGTCTCATGGCGGAAATACTAGTTCATCAGTTGAAGAGGCCACCGCAGTCCAGAAACTAGTGGCAGATATATTGGAAACTGGCGAGACTTGGACAGATCGTGGCGGTACTCAGAAAGTGATTACGCTAAACGATATTGTCATAATTGCACCTTATAATGCTCATGTATTCGAAATTCAAAAACTACTCCCAACAGCTCGAGTTGGGACCGTTGATAAGTTTCAAGGTCAAGAAGCAGCAATAGCTATTTTTTCAATGGCAACCTCTACTTATAGCGACGCCCCCCGTGGAATGGAATTTCTGTACAGCTCAAACCGTTTCAACGTTGCTATTTCTAGAGCGCAATGCGCTGCCGTTTTGGTGGCTTCAGACAATCTATTTAATGTAAACTGTATGACCCCTCGGCAAATGCAACTCGCCAATCCATTCTGCCGATACTCGGAAGTAAGCAAAAGATTATAATTAGACGTCAATCACAGAACTGTGCCTAGCAAATTGTACCAATTGAAATGCTAGCAATTTTTAATGATAAACCTTTTCTAAAAAAAATCATAAGTGTTTAAAAAGCAATTTAACGATATTTAATTTTAAGAATTTTTCCTTGTCACTAACGGCTCACTACTTTTAAGCTGAGACGTTAAATAAGGAATGCTGAATGTCTGAAATCGCAACCCAGTTAGAAGCAACTCGCAAGCGTTTAGTGGAAACAGGAACACGTAATAGGCTGATACATGTCAATCGTTCAACGAAGCGTGGAAACTTAATTAATGTAGTTAATGAGAAGTCGAATGAAATCTTCAAAATCTTAAAAGAAGATTCTAAGCGCATGAAATTTCTGGGTGTTGGCATTGAACAAGACGAGGTCTCAGAAGATGATATTTTGCTGGCTATATCTGAGGAAGTTGATGAAACCAGGTATACCGATTTAATAATCGAAACTGATCTGACGCCGGACGCTTTGCAAAAACGACTTCTGAAAATTTCTAGCGCAGCGAGAACGTCTGAAGAAGAACAAGGGTTGAATATTCTGTATTTAGCCATTGGTTTTCTGCGGTGGTATGAAGATGAAAAATCAGAAGTCTTGCGAGAGTCTCCTCTAATTCTTTTACCGGTAGAGTTAGTTAGAAATGCAAAGACTTCTACCCTTGATTTAGTGAGCCGTGACGAGGACATAGTCACCAACTTACCGCTGCAAGAACGTCTTTATAATGATTTTGGGATTGAACTGCCCGAAATTGAGGAAGTTGATGAATGGTCACCCACTGAATATTTTAACAAAATTGAAAGTATAATTGGTAACAAAGGTAGATGGTCAGTCGACCATGATGGAATGCAATTAGGTTTTTTCTCTTTTGCAAAACTTTTGATGCTTCGAGATCTAGATCCAGAGAACTGGACACTCCAAGATTTAACCCAAAATGATATTATTGATAGATTGCTAGTGTCTGGATTTGGGTCAGAAGAACCAGTAATCGGTCAAGGTGAGAAAATTGACGAAGTCCTTGATGTAAAAAACATCTTTCAAGTAATTGATGCTGATTCAAGTCAAACTAAGGTGATAGAAGAAGTTAATTCGGGTAAAAATCTTGTTGTACAGGGTCCGCCGGGTACTGGGAAATCTCAAACTATCACTAATATCTTAGCAGCTGCAGCTCACAGTGGAAAAAAAGTGTTATTTGTCGCTGAGAAAATGGCTGCTTTGAATGTTGTGTACCAAAGAATGGTTAAAGTTGGCCTTAGTGATCTATGTTTAGAATTACATTCGAAGACTGCGAATAAGAAGGCTGTGTTAGGCGAAATTGGTATGACCCTTTCAAAAAGCTCATCAATTGTGGAAGCACAGTCTGTCGATGAGGATCTCACCATTCATAGAGATAGATTGAACGAAATTTCAGGTATGCTGCATGAGGTAGTTGCCGATAGGGACTATTCTGCATTTTCGGTATTAGCAAAGATTTCAAGATTAATGGGTGAAGGAGTCGAGCCGCCGGAAATTTCATTGCCTGATCTTGAGCATTTAACTTTCAGTGAAATTGACGAGTTACTGCATTCTGTCAAAAAATATGTAGGACTAAAAGTAAAATATGGCAGCTATAATTCTCATCCATTCTTGGGGGTACAAAATTTAGACATACAACCCTTTGATGTTCAGAGGTTACCTAACGAAATTCGTAACTTCCAAAGACAATTTAGTGATTGGAAAGTTTTTGCTTCGACGATAGCAGACTTACTTGAAACTATGAATGATGCATCTGTAAATGCCGTAGCAGAGCATGTAGAGCTCGTAAAACACCTGAGGGATTTTCCAAGTTCTGATACAAATCTTTATGAACTGCTTAAACCCTTAAGTGAAGACGGACGTTTTTTTGATGGTCTCGAAGCGACAGCCACTTGGGCGTCATCTAAAAAAGCATTATCTGAAAAAGTAGCTGACACGGTATGGTCCTTGGACCATAATTCAATTAGGTCGGCTGTTGCTGCTGGAACGACAAGCTGGTTTAAACGAGTTTTTGGCCCCTACCGTAGAATTTGCAAAGATTTGCAAACCCATGTCAAATTTACTTTGCCCCATTCACCTAGCGATCGCTTAGATTTTATAGACGCCATAATTGTGGCGGCAAAAGAGAAAAAGTTATTTGAAGCAGAGGCTGGGTATCTTTCCTCGAAACTTGACTATGCTTGGAGAGCTGAAAGGACGGAAGTTTCAGAGCTTCAACAAGTGCTCAATTGGATCAAAAAGTTTCCTGCTGAAATGAAAGATTGTTCTCCACAAGTGATTGCAAAAGTAAAAGCCACTAACCTGGAGGAATTTGTAAATAACCAGGCGGAAGAATTGAGTTTAAACTTATTTGGGTCTTTAGATCTATTAAAAAGTAAGTTGATGTTGGACGATAACTCGTTGGATGTTTGCGACCAAAAGTTTCAACAAATTTTGGATCATCTTTCGTTGTATCCGGAATGGACTGAGTTTCACTTTTCTCGTCAAACACTCATCGAAAAAGGTATTGAGGCGTACTTAGAAGCACATGATGATAAAAAAATATCTGACAGTCTGCTTGCTAGTGAAATTGAATTCGCAATTTTCGAAGAGAAGTGGCGTATTTGCCAACACAAGTTTCCAGAATTAACTGAAATTTCTAAACTAGATAGACATAAACTAGTTAGTACTTTCTCATCTTTAGAAGAAAAGAAAGTGGATTTCACCTGTAAGAAAATTCTCAAATCTCATTTAGAGAATTTGCCCAAAGGTGCAGTGGGAGAAATGGGTTTAATTCGTGGCGAATTAGCAAAAAAGCGGAGACATAAATCTTTAAGATATATGATGACACATGCGGGTAATATGATCTCTCGTATTAAACCTATTTTTTTAATGAGCCCTATTTCTGTGGCTCAATATTTACCCCCTGAAAAGGTCGAGTTTGACCTACTTGTTATTGATGAGGCAAGTCAAGTGCGCCCTGAGGATGCTCTTGGGTCAATCGCCCGAGCCAAACAAATTGTAGTTGTAGGAGATCAGAAACAGCTGCCACCCACTTCTTTTTTTGACAGGCTAATAGATAATGCTGAGGCTGAAGATTTAGAAGATGAAAGCCCGTCAATTGTTCAGGCCGTAGAAATGGAGAGTATTCTTTCTCTATGTGAAGCGAGAGGCATGCATCAATCAATGCTGGAATGGCATTATAGGTCACGTGATCCTTCTTTGATTATGGTATCAAATATAGAGTTCTATGATAGCCGTTTAATTCTTCCACCAAGCCCTATGGCTCAAGATGGTTTTTTTGGTTTGTCCCTAAACCGAGTGCCCGGGGCATACTCTAGCGCAAGTAAAGGGCAAGGAAGGGCCGGAACCAATAGAATAGAGGCAGAAGCTGTAGTTGATCGATTAACTGAGTTAGCGTCAAGTCATCCTAATTTTTCCGTTGGGATCGTCACATTTTCAAAATCGCAAGCAGATATGGTAACAGAAATACTTGAATTCAAACGCCGCCATAATTCAGTGCTAGATATGTGTCTTCGGGAAAATAAACCTGAAAACGTTTTTGTAAAAAATATTGAGAATGTTCAAGGTGATGAAAGAGACATTATATTGATAAGTGTTGGTTACGGTCCATTTGAACCTAACCAGGCCTTATCAACAATGAACTTTGGACCAATTAATTCGGATGGTGGGGAACGAAGACTTAACGTACTATTTAGTAGGTCACGAGTAGCATGTGAAGTTTATACTTCATTTAATCCCGCTGATATTGATCCGTCGAGAACTTCAAAAGAAGGACCTAAAGTTCTTAAGAAATTTCTGCAATTTGCTGAAAATGGTTTTCTACCTGCGTTAGATGTTTCTACAGAAGAGCCTGATAGCGATTTTGAGGTTGATGTAGCTTTTGAAATCAAAAAAATGGGTTATGAGGTTGACTATCAGGTAGGTACTGCAGGTTTCAGAATTGATATTGGGGTTCGAAAGAGAGGCTCAAATAACTTTTTACTCGCCGTAGAATGTGATGGTGCAACATATCACTCAGCTTTGTGGGCCAGAGAACGTGACCGTTTAAGGCAAAATGTCCTGGAAGGATTCGGTTGGAAGTTCCATCGAGTTTGGAGCACTGATTGGTTTCATAGACGCAATGCAGAATTGGAGCGTCTAAAAACAGTTTTGGAAAATTGTGCAGAGTTGGAGATTGGAACTTTTATAAAAGGTTCCAACCATAACGCACCAAAAATCAAGAATGAAGTTGATACTCCTAAGCTTGATGAAATAATAATTTTGGAAACTAAAATAGAGGTTCCAAAGTATACTAAGGCCACAATAAGCGTTCCAAATGGTTTTGAGCCACATGAACAACCACTTTCGACTATTATGTCCGCATTATACGAAATCGTAAAAATTGAAGGTCCAATTCATGTTAACGAGCTGGCTCGTAGGTACACCACAGCGCATGGAAAGACTAAAGTTGGATCTCGGATCTTATCAGCCGTCAAGAATGCTGTGAAAAAATGCGTTTCTAATGGAATGTTTTTAGAAAAAATGAACTTTTTGGCAACTCAAGAACAATTTCATAAGGTTTCAGTAAGGGATAGATCAGAAGAAACTACTCCTACGACCAAGGCTGAATTTATATCCAAAGAGGAGATAAAATCCTGTGCCGAACTTATAACTGAAGAAAGTGGTGAAATTCCTATGGAAGAACTTGTCAAAGCAATTTCGGGAGTTTTGGGATTTAAACGTACGGGCCCAGATTTGCATGAAAGAATAGTGGACTGCATTGTGGATGATTAAGGGGCTCCTTTTGATATTGAACACTTTGAAAGGATTGGCAGCTAGTCACCGCTTCCGCCCACTATGCACCTCAGCATTCAGCAACGGGCTGTACTTACTATAATGCCTGTCTATCATCTCAGTGCTGTTACCAAGTTGTCTGCTTAATGCGTGTGTCGTCACACCACGTTCCAAGTTCAGCGTGGCATAGAAATGCCTGAAGCTATACAGCGTGCGTGTCCTACCATCTGCACCAGTCTTTAAATCCAATTCCGCCAGCAATGCGTTAAATGCTCGATTGAGATTGTGCACGGTAACTGTCTCACCAAGCCTTGTGGTAAATACTGGCTCGTCTAACTTAGCAGCAATCAAACTATCGAAGTCTGCTGCACGAATGCGTGGATTTAACTTTGCCTGACGCCAAAGAGAATTTTCAACGCTATCTCTAGCTATTGCTGTTCGCTTGTTTGTTTTACCATCCACATTGACTGCCAAGTAACGCTCACCATCACGCTCATACCATTCGATGTTGCGCCAACATAATCCCAGTGCTTCAGTGCCATGCCTCACACCGGTGTTGGCTAGGAATAACACATAGTTTCGGAGAGTTTCTCTTGTGGCGGCTGACTTCTCATTGGGTGTCTTTTTGTGGAACGTTCTTAGTGCGGAATAAATTACACGATATTCCTCAACGCTAAAGCTGCCTCTGCTCTGTGTCTTCACACCTTTGTTGAGCAGGGTAGGGCGCAGTGACTTTACTAACCAGCCATTGAGTTCTGCTTCGTCCAGTACACGGTTTAGTGCTGAGTTGTGATTATTGATGGTACTCTGCGCAGGCACCCGCCCATTCTGTGCCGTACGCCACGCATCAAACGCCGTTACAGCAGCCAAATCCAGCTTTGCTATATCAGTGGTGCCAAAGTAAGGAATGAGCCATTTGTTTAGAGCCTGAGTGTAGTCTCTGTATGCCTGCTTACCCACACCCTCACGTATTTCTGTTTCCATACGTGCGATGGCGTGTTTAGCAACATCCGCAAACTTACGGGTAGTTGCTGGCAGTTTGTTTTGAATGCGAGCATCAACTTCGTAATAAAGACGCAGCGCCACTTCTTTGGCTGTTTCTATATCTTCAGTCTTAGTTGTTTTAACCAGGCGTTTGCCATTTGGTAGTGTCAGACGAGCATACCAGTTGTCACTGCCTGCACGTTTATCCAGCCTCAGCTTCTTGTGTATTCGGATAGATTCTACGCCGTAGCTCATGCTAAAAAGTCCATAAGTATCTGTTTTTATGGAGTAACATGAATCTGTGAAAATTCATATCTAATTTTGTGTACAAATTGTGTACGGAAATTTAATGACTACATGTAGTTTGACGTGGTAGGTTTTAACTAACATCTACAAGATGTTGTGGAGGCGGGTACCGGAATCGAACCGGTGTACACGGATTTGCAATGGAATGTACGCGTTTAAATAATTGTAATTAAATAGTTATTTTTATTAAATGTACGGTGTGTATGTAAATGTGTAAGTCCGTGTGTTGTATTAAAGCAAGAATTGTGTGTTCAACACCACAAATGCGCTTATCGGAACCCTTAAGCCTCGGAAGTAACAGACTATTGCTCGAGATTAACTTTTTATCTTTTCCAGGTTTTTCCTAATCCACTGAGCGAGTTCATCTTCACTCATATCACTCGCAGCTACGCGTATGATCGTCTTATACTTGTCTTCAGGTGAGGCCGCTAAAAAGCGACGAACGGCGCTTTATTCCATGTACTTCATAACCTTTTGACAGCAAAAACTCTGCTAGATAAGAGCCATCCTGTCCAGTTATCCCAGTAATTAAAGCTCGCTTCATTTATCTTCTCCGTTAATTCCTGGAATATACATCTTCGTATCTGACGATACCGCCCACCAGCGCCCGAAGCCATCATCCCGATGGACCAAAGGCCGATCATGCACTAACTTTCAATATGGACCACTCAAGTGGGGCTGCTCAAAACGAGGTACTAGTGCTGTCAGAAAAGCAGAATTTATCCTGCACATTGTGTTCGCATTAGCAGTCTGAGGATCAACTTTTCCAGGGGCATAATTACCGTGTTCAACACCCTGATTTTGCTCAATTTTGTGTGAAAACTGTGTATCAACTGTGTAAGCTGATTTTGAAGGGTAAATTTCTCTTAAGTCGTTGTTTTTAAGTATTTAAATGGGAAGTTTGGGCGAGTGTAACTGTTTTTGCAATCCAGAAAGAGAGACTTCAAAAACAACGACTTAAGGGTGCAAAACACCCCCTGACAAAAAGTGAACAAAAAGCGAAAGTTTCAAAGCCAATTTCGCCGGTTCAAAACGAAAAAGGCCCCGTCACAGCGGCAACTGTGAACCGGGGCCAAATAGAAAAAGCCTGTCAGCTTTCAATGGACAATAGCATAGGCCCGTGCTGCACCGCAAACGCTCAGTCTGCTTTTTCATGGCCTCTGACCGGTGAGGTGGTCCAATGAGCTGGCGTATCGCAAACGAATGCGCCGAACGCCGCTTTGGCAGCGCCGCGCGCAAGCAGATCATCATGTTCCTGGCTGACAAGGCGAGCGATGATGGCTCGGGCATCTGGTGCTCCAAGGGCACGATCCAGCGCACCATCATCGACTTCCTGCGTGAAGGCATCTTGATCGAGACAGGGCGGCGACACTGCAAGAACGGCTACACTGTCATTTACCGCATCGTTCTGGAACGCGTGGCCGCGCTCGACCCCACCGCCGAGCCCGACATTGAGACGGGGGTCACTGTGAACCCCGTCCAGCCTGAACCCGGTACGGGGTCCACGGTGAACGGGGTACGGGGTTCACGGTGGACCCCAAACCATCCTAAAACCATCCATAAACCACCTACGCGCAGGCGCGAGGCGGCGGCGGAGGTTGAAGATTTTGAAACTGAGAAGATCTTGGCGGCCTATCCCGAAGACAGGATCCGAGACCGGCGGACTACTCTGCGCCTGATTGCAGCGGCTGAGAAAGCCGGTGTGGAGCCCGATGACCTGAAGCAAGCGATCAAAGCCTATGCCAACGAAAGCGAAGGCTACACGCGCAGCAAGGTCTGTTTCTCAGACAACTGGTTCAAGATGCGCCGGTGGGAGAAGGGGCTTGCCCAGGTGCAGGCCGACCGTGAGAAGGCGCGAGAGGCCGAAGCCAAAGGCCGTGCGAGCCTCGCCGAGTGGATTCACGAGCGCCATCCCCTGTGCCGCCATATCACGAACCGGCAGACCGAGGATTTGATTGCGTCAAAGCTGGTGACGCCCGAGCAGGTCTGCGCTGCGGGGCTGCAGTCGTGAGTGTAGCTCGCATGTTACGCTGTGGCGTAAAAATAAAATATTTACGTTGCGGCGTAATTTACTTTGATTTACGCTACTCCGTAAAAGGAGCCGCATCATGGACCTCACAGCACGCACGGCCGAGCAGATCGGCGAGGCACTTCGCCGGACTCGAAAGGCGCGCGGCTGGACCCAAAGGCAATTTCATTGCGTACGAAATCGTAGACCGCGCCAATACGGTCATGGGTCGCAAGAGCTTTCCACCCTCTTTCCGCAACCAACTGCTCAATCGACGGATGGCCGAAATTCAGGATTGGGGTGGCTGCTAACAGCCGGTCTTCTGCGCTCATCATACATCTCCTCGAATCGTCTTTGAGTAAGGTATAATTGCTACAGTGACTATAGGTTAAAGGCTTAACTTTAAGCGCTGCGTGAACCTAGGAGAATGACGGCAGCGCCAAAGAGGCAGACAGCCGCTCCCATTGCATCCCACCGGTCAGGCCGCTGGCCCTCAACCAGCCACATCCACGTAACTGATGCTGCGATATACACCCCGCCATAAGCCGCAAATGCTCGCCCCGCGACGGTGGTATCGACCTGCGCCAGCAACCAACCAAACGCTAACAAGGCGCATCCTCCCGGGAGTATCCAAAATGGGGTTGCCCCGAGCCGCCACCAGGTACAGATTGCGAAGCAACCGGCAATTTCGGCCAATGCGGCGAGTGGGTAAGCGGCCAGTGCTGGCATTACTAGGCTCCAATCTCATCGTGGTTGGTCAGGCACTGAGAATGATCGCGTAGAACTTCGAGAACCTTACAGTCGGCCGTATTGCCTCCGCTGCATTCGTGGATCATCCGTTTCAGCTCTGTGCGCAGCGCTTTCAAGCGATCCATCCGCAATTCGACCTGTTTGAGTTGTCGACGAGCGATGGAGCCGGCCTCATGGCAAGATCGATCCGGATTGTCGCTAAGATCAAGTAGCTCGCGGATCGCCTCCAGCGGAAATCCCAACTGGCGCGCGTGTCGAATAAAGGACAAGCGATCGACTTCGGCGTAACCGTAACGCCGCTGCCCGCCTTCAGTGCGACCCGGTTCGGGCATCAGGCCGATCTGTTCATAGTATCGAATGGTTTGGACTTTTGTTCCGGTCTTCTTTCCCAAGCTTCCAATTGTCAGCATGCAACCTCCATATCTATAGTGTTGGTAGCTATAGCTATTGGCATGCGCAAGCCAGCACTGTAATCACATGTCCGTGAAGGGCTGCTTCTTAGCCAAGAAATAGCTTGAACCTCTAGCAGCTAGAACATTTAGACTGCTGTAAAAATGGGCGGAATCGGGCGTAATACGACCAATGAGATTTTCTACGTTACAAAAAATGCTTTGGGGACTCGTCACAATCGCGATTGTTGGGTTCATTTGGCTGCAGGTTTCTACCAGAAGCGAACCGCGGGCTGATGATCCTGCGTTCCGGGCGGATTTCGAACTGACCGATCACCAAGGCAAGGTGCAGACGGACGAAGACTTCGCAGGGCGCTGGATGCTCGTGTTCTTCGGCTTTGCGAATTGCCCTGATGTCTGCCCCACGACCTTGGCCGAGGTTGCCGCCGTCATGGATGGGCTCGGCTCTAACGCGGCCCAAGTCCAGCCTCTTTTTATTTCGATTGATCCGGAACGTGATACGCCCGAACAACTGGCAGGGTTTGTCCCGGCCTTTGATGCCAATATCATCGGTCTCACCGGTACAGCGGATCAGATCAAGCGAACGTCCGAAACCTTCCGTGTATATTACGAGAAGATCGAAGAGGCGGCTTCGCCCAATGGGTACACGATGGGGCATTCCTCTCAGCTGTTCCTCTTTGATCCCCAAGGCGGATATGTCGGGGCTTGGACATATGGCACATCAGCTGAAGAAATTCTTTCTGACCTTAAGGCGCGGATGTCGATATGAGCCGATTGATGTCAAAAGAGACGGCTTTGACCGCCGCGTGGATCGTCGCTTTGGGAAGTTCCCTGGCCGTGCTCTATATCGGTGAGGTGCTGGGGCAGGCTCCGTGCAATCTGTGTTGGTTTCAGCGCGCTTTCATGTTTCCGCTAGCCATCGTTCTTAGCCTTGGTCTCTGGTGGGAAGATCATCGGGTCGGCCGCTACGGTGTTGCGCTCGCCCTTGGTGGGGCCGCCATCGCACTTTGGCATCTGGGCCTCTACACTGGAATTCTCCCGGAGCGCATCCAGCCCTGCACAGCGACCGGCCCGTCTTGCACCGATGACAATCAGGTCTTCCTCGGCGTCCCAATCCCGCTCTTGTCGCTGATCGCCTTCGGGTTGATCGTGGTCCTGTCCATTTTCTCCCTGAAGGAACCACGCACATGAAAAACAAATCGATCGTTCTATCGGTCCTTCTCGTCGGTCTTGCAGTCTTTGCGGCCGCCGTTTGGTTTCAGTCGCGCTCGGCCTCGGTGGTTCAGGTTGAGCTAGTCCAGCCGGAAATCGCGGAAACACTAATCCGGTCCTACTCTCCAATCATTGGTCCGGAAGAAGCCCCTGTGACTATAGTCGAGTTCTTCGATCCGGCTTGCGAAGCCTGCCGCGCCTTCCATCCGATTGTGAAGGACATACTGGCCGAGCATGACGGCGATGTACGCGTCGTGCTGAGATATACCCCCTTCCACGGTGAAGCCTCAGAACAGGCCATTCGTGTGCTCGAAGCGGCACGCATGCAGGGCGTTTTTGAGCCGGTCCTCGAAGCACTCCTTGAGTTCCAGCCCCGGTGGGCCTCCCATGGTGCCCCCGCGCCCGGTTTAATCCTTGCGATCGCTGAACAAGCTGGTCTTAACGCTGACAACGCGCAAACGCAGATGATGGCTCCTCAGACCGTTGGCGTTCTCAATCAAGATCGCGCCGATGTGGAAGCGGTTGGCGTGCGCCAGACACCCACCTTCTTCGTAAATGGAAAACCTCTTGATCCCTTCGGCGCAGATGAGTTGCGCGCCCTCGTGGCTGCGGAAGTCTCGGCGAATGGATCATGACCAGAAAACTATCAGGAACAAACCTATGAGAAAATCTACCTTCCATGCCCTTGCATTCAGTATTCTGGTCGGATTGCCTACAGCTTCCCTTGCGGGTTCGGAAGACATTGTGATCGAAGACGCATGGGCCCGCGCGTCTATCGGTACCAACCGTCCGGGCGTAGCCTACATGACCCTGCGCAACACGGGCACTGACCCGGTGACATTGGTCGGGCTGGAAACCCCATTGGCCATGATGCCGGACATCCACGAAACCACGACTGATTCAAATGGTGTCAGTTCCATGGGCCCTGTCGGTGAAATCAACATTTCTCCGGGCGAGAGTGTCTCGCTGGAGCCAGGCGGCATGCATGCGATGCTGATGCGGTTGCAAGCCAAGATGATCGAAGGCGAGACGTTTCAGCTAACCTTAAACTTTGCCGATGGCGGGACACTGACTGTTGACGTTCCAATTTTTGGCATTGCGGCGCTCGGTCCGGAAGGCTGATGAACCGAAGAACCCTTTTCACTTATGGTGCCGCAATAAGCGGGGCGCTTGCGCTCACGCTATTTATTGGCTGGTGGCGAGTGAACGGTCCCGGCGCGCCTGAACCTGTAGCTCAGCGACCCTTGCCGCTCACCCAGATGGACTTTCAGATGACCGATCAAGGCGGTGCAACCGTCGGACCCGCGTCGCTTCTGGGCAATCCATCCATGGTGTTTTTTGGCTTCACATACTGCCCCGATGTTTGCCCAACCACATTGTCGGATATTTCTGGCTGGCTTGACGACCTTGGAGATGATGTTGCGGACATGAACGTCGTGTTCATCACGGTCGATCCGGAGCGCGATACCGTGGACGCCATGGCGGAATATGTCAATTATTTTCACCCTGCTATCCAAGGCTGGAACGGGACGCTTGAAGAGACAGCGCGCGCTGCCGCTGGCTTCCGTGCGCGCTATGAAAAGGTCGCCACGGACGGCGACTATACGATGAACCATACGGCAAGCGTCTTTCTCTTTGATGCTGAGGGGCAGTTTTCCGGCACAATAGACTACCATGAACAACGGGAATTCGCGGTGCCAAAAATCCGCCGCGTCCTTGCAAGAACCGGAGAACAATCCTCATGAAGCTTTTTACGCTCGCAACCCTTTTTTCAATGAGCTTCGCCGCTCAGGCCATCGCCCAAGCGACCCAAATTGAAGTTATTAAGACGAATGGCTGCGGGTGCTGCCTAGCGTGGATGAAACACCTCGAAGAAAACGGCTTTGAACCCACAGGTGAGGATATGTTTGCAGGCCTTTTTGTACGCTTCAAACTCGATAATGGCGTTCCGCAACGTATGGTGTCCTGTCACACGGGGCTCATCGACGGATATGTGATCGAAGGCCATGTCCCAGCGGGTGATATACGCAGGTTACTCAGCGAAAGACCAGACGCAGTAGGCCTCGCGGTGCCGGACATGCCGCTTGGCTCGCCTGGTATGGATCAGAGCCGCTGGCGTGAGGCCTACGACGTGTTTCTCATCAACAACGACGGGTCGACAGAAGTCTTCTCAAGCTATTCTGGCGACTGAAGAGATTTACAACGAAAGATATAAATTTGGACACTCTCTCCCCCATCATGCTCGGATTTCTGGGTAGTCTTGCCGCAGGTTCAATGACCGCCATTGGCGCAATACCCGTGCTTTTTGGTCGCGTACCGTCTCGCGCTACCCGAGACCTCTCACTTGGTTTCGCAGCAGGCGTGATGCTGGCGGCATCGTTCTTTTCCTTGATTATACCGGCACTTGATGCTGCTGAACTACGGTATGTGAACGAGGCCGCACCGGCAGCTATTGTGTGTATTGCGATCCTCCTCGGGATGGGTGCCGTGGCACTCATGAACGAGAAACTCCCGCATGAGCATTTCAGCACAGGTCGCGAAGGGCCGGAGGCAGCATCCCTTCGACGGGTGTGGTTGTTCATTATCGCCATCACGATCCACAATTTTCCTGAAGGGCTCGCTGTTGGCGTCGGCTTCGGCGCGGACGGTGTGTCAGGTGGTATGCCGCTTGCGATCGGGATCGGGCTGCAGAACGCGCCCGAAGGTCTGGCCGTCGCGGTGTCACTGCTCGGCGAAGGGTATTCGAAAGTCCGGGCTTGGGGGATCGCCGCATTAACTGGCATGGTTGAACCCATTGGAGGGCTTTTGGGTGCGGGGATCATCACGATCTCCGAACCGCTTCTTCCTTGGGGTTTGGCGTTTGCCGCAGGTGCGATGCTCTACGTTATCAGTCACGAGATCATTCCTGAAACCCACCGAAGCGGTCATCAGAACAAGGCAACACTTGGCCTTGCGATCGGCTTGGTCATCATGCTGTTTTTGGACGTCTGGCTCGGATAAAAAAAGATGAAGATATTCATCCTTCCCGGCCTGACTACCGTGTTGATCGCTCTTTTCGTGGATCAAGTCACGAAGTTCTTTGTCATGGACAACGCATCCTCGTTTGCCACCGGCATTCAAATCTTACCCATATTCGACCTTGTGTATGTTCAAAATGATGGGGTTAGCTTCGGGATGTTCGGGGGCATGCCTTGGTGGGGACTGTCGGCATTGGCGCTTTTGATATGTGCCGTTCTCGGTGTGCTGCTTTTTCGCAGCGACAATCGTATCGAAGCTGTTGCACTTGGTGCGATCATTGGCGGCGCACTCGGAAACGTTGTAGATCGCTTCCGATTTCAAGCCGTTACTGACTTTCTGAGCTTCCACATCGCGGGCCTGTATTGGCCGGCCTTCAACTTGGCCGATGTTTTTGTCGTATGTGGCGTTGGCGTACTTTTGTTGTATCCGGTGTGGGACGCACGTCGTCAGGCATAAATGTCGATGGGCGTGCCATCGCGCACCATTGCATAAATCTCTTCAATCTGCCGATCACTGACCGCAATACATCCGGCGGTCCAGTCCTGCTTATTCGTTGGATCGATCCCCCGCCTCGGGCCACCGTGGATAAAGATATCACCCCCTGGAGACTGGCCCTGAGCTGCCGCAAAAGCGCGGTCGGCCGCATTCGGGTACGAAATGCCAATTGAGAGATGAAACAGGCTCTCGGGATTTCGGCGGTCGATGGTATAGGTTCCTTCGGGCGTGCGTCCGTCGCCCTCGAATTGCTTGTGTCCTTCCGGGGCAAAACCAAGCCCGACCGGGTAAGAGCGCAGCACGCCCTGCGCTCCATCGAGAACGAGCAGTCGTTGAGATTTGTAGAGGCGCAGGCGTGTCACGTCAGGGCCAGTGTACGAACTGAATTTGTTGGCGCATCCGGCCAAGAATGTCGCGACCGCACCAGATAGGAACAGCCGTCTCGGTAATTTTGTTATCATTACTGCCCAATGCCTTTTCTTCGGAGGTTCGTTTTGCCTATCTGATACAGCGTTGCCTTCCGCCAATCAATGGCCGTGAGCCAGCGCGCCCTTTGCCAATTCTTCGCCAACTTGCTCTCCGCCGCGCGGTCCTTGATCGTTGTCGCGCGCTCGTAACAACCGCAAGGCATTCGCGACAACGAGGAGCGAAACCCCGACGTCTGCCGCGATCGCGCCCCACATGGACGCCATGCCAAAGGCGGTCGCGACTACGAAGACTGCCTTGGTTGCTAAAGACAGGCCGATGTTCTGTTTGATGATCGACATGGTCCGGCGCGAATGCCCGATCAGCCATGGAACTTTGCCGATATCATCGGTCATGAGCGCGATGTCCGCCGTTTCAATCGCAGCGTCCGACCCAACTGCGCCCATTGCGATGCCGTAATGCGCACGCGCCATTGCCGGTGCGTCATTCACTCCGTCCCCGATCATTGCGACGGTGCTATATTGTGCGACCAGCTCCTCGATCGCTGTGACCTTGTCCTCGGGCAAGAGTTCTGCACGCACCTCGTCGATGCCGACCTCGGCAGCCACTGCACTTGCGGTGGCCGCGTTGTCACCCGTTAGCATGATGATCTTTTTAACGCCTTGAGCGTGCAAGCGCGCGATAATGCCCTTGGCATCTGGCCGGATCCGGTCACGCAGTTCGAGAACGCCGCTGACGCCTTTCGCGTCACCGATCGCCACAAGCGTGCTTCCAGCGCCTTCGATCTGATTGCGTAGATCAGCCGGGATATCCCCGCCAAGGCCCTTTTCCTCGGCAAACCGATCGGAGCCGAGCCATATGGACTGACCATCCATTTGACCCTCAAGGCCGCGTCCTGGAACGGTTCGGGTATCCTCGGCGGCGACAATTTTTATTCCGTCTCGCTCTGCACGGCCAAGGATCGCCCGTGCCAGAGGATGTGACGAGCGCGCTTCGAGGGCAACGGCCCGTGCCATAAGTTCGGCTTCGCTTGTGTCACCAAGCGGATAAATGGCCGCAACCTCGGGCTCACTCATGGTGATCGTACCGGTCTTGTCCATGGCCAGTGCTGTCGTGCGACCCGGGGCTTCGACATAGGCTCCGCCCTTGATCAGCACACCGTTGCGCGCCGAGGCGGCGAGGGCCGCGACAATAGAAACTGGAGTCGAGATCACCAAAGCACAAGGGCAGGCGATGACCAAAAGAACCAGTGCGTTGTAGAACCAAAAGCCCCAATCGCCGCCCGCGACAAGTGGGGGGATTACAGCAATGAGAATGGCAAGCACCATCACAACTGGCGTGTAAATGCGGGCGAACTTTGTCACCCATTGTTCGACCTCCGCGCGACGCGAATGCGCATCGCCAACCATGCGAATGATCTTGGACAGAACCGTGTCAGACGCGGCCTTCGATGCCCGTACAGTCAACGTGCCCTCACCATTTATGGTGCCCGCGTAGACATCGTCGCCTGCCTCCTTTGGCACCAAGGCGCTTTCACCTGTAATGGGGGCCTGGTCGACGGCTCCCGCCCCGTCGACAACTTCTCCGTCGAGAGGAATGCGGTCACCACCGCGCACGATGAACTTGGTTCCAATAGCAACGGCCGCTGCAGGCATATCAGCCTCAGACCCATCATCGTAAATAATCCGCGCCGTAGGAGGCGCGAGGTCGAGAAGTGCCGAGACAGCATTGCGTGCGCGCCCGACGCTCCAGCTTTCAAGATACAGTGAAAGTGAGAAGAAAAACGCAACAGTCGCGGCCTCAAAGAACTCTCCAAGTGCGATTGCACCGGCAACGGCAACCACCATCAACAGGTTCATATCAGGAGAGATCCGACGCGCAGACGACCATGCTTTAGGTGCGACCAGCCACACACCTAATAGAATAGCGCCAGCGAACAAGGCGATTTCCGCAATTGGCATCGCGGCTTCACCATGGCCGGAAAAAATGCCGATGGCCCCGCCGATGCCAGTTTCAACAAGGTGGTAAATGAACCCCGCCGCCCAAAAGCCTCCGCTCAGCATCGTGAACAGCTTTTGTTTCTTCAGATGTGCAGCCTGATCAGCGCTGGCGTCCTCGACATCCCACGGTTTGGCCGTCATGCCTGTTGATGCGACCGCCTTGATGATGTTGTCCGAGGACACTGACGTGCCACCTTCAAGAACGGTCATTCTGGCGTTAATGACGTCAAAGGCCAGAAATTCCGCCCCTCCGACCTCTGGACCGACGACTTTGTTGAGGATCGAGACCTCTTCCGCGCAGTCCAAACCGCTGACGTGAAAACTTCGCCCGTCGGAGGCGCTGACTTGCGTTGGCGCGATAGCATCACCGCCGCAGCAACTTGTACCTGTTTCTGAAGAAGAAGCAGCGGCATGATCGTGATCATGATGAGCAGCAACGTGTGGCATGAATTATCCCTAGATTCGCGACTATTTTGGCAAGGATACGAGCTACAGCAACTAGAGCTTCAAGAAGAAAAACGACAGCCCGTCCGATATTCGTTTAAACTACGAAAACCTGCCTCAATTAGTCACCATCGAACATTTGATGCCAAGCAAGAAAGTACCTGACGGTGTGATGACCACGCGCAAATTCAAACAGATCCTCTCTTCCATCAAAGAAATTGGATTGATTGAGCCGCTTTCTATAATCCCAACAGATGACCAAAACGAAACCTTCCTCCTACTCGATGGGAACCTACGCGTGCTCGCACTCAAGGAATTGGGCGAAGATCAGGCCCCTTGTCTTATCGCCAAAGATTTTGAGACCTACACCTACAACCATCGCATAAATAGACTGTCTACGGTGCAGGAGCACTATATGTTGCGTCGCGCAATCGACAAAGGTGTCAGCAAAGAGCGCTTAGCACGCGCGTTTAATGTCAATCTCTCAGCCATCAACACGCGTGTGAACTTGTTGCATGGTGTGTGCCCCCAGGCCGTTGAGCTCTTACAAGACCAACAGTTCAACCCAGAGGTCACACGTTTCCTGCGCAAAATGAAAGCTGCGCGCCAAGTGGAGGCCGTCGAGTTGATGATCGCCGCAGATAAAATCACAGGACCCCACGCTGAAGCCCTACTTAAGGCAACGCCGCCAGAACAGCGCACAGACACGGCGCCCTCCAAACCAGACATTCCTCAAGGAGATCCGTTAGAAAAGATCGTTAAATTGGAAAAAGAAATGAGCCAGGTGCAAACCAAGTACAAAGATGCAGAGGCCAATTACGGCTCAGACCTCCTTAATTTAGTCGTCGCGCGCGGGTATTTAAGCAAACTGATCTCCACACCAACCGTGAAAGATTACCTCACACAGAACCATCCTGATATTCTCGATACCTTTGAGCTTGTGGTGAATACCGTGAGCATGGACGAGGCCGTCAGCGGAGAAGGTCAAGATCCAGGTACAAGCTCAGACAGTGTGCATTCTGAAGACGATGACTCATCAGATGAGCCTTCGGACGATGAATAACAGTGAATGTGCTGCAAACCATTCTTGCTATGCCTGTCAGGCAACTGATTGGACAAGTCTAGAATGAATATATCTTCACAAAAATCATATATTTTTCATTATAAAACAGACACATGGCTGCGTTATTGCTCAACCCTCGTTTGCGCTCAATGCTCCAATAGGACGCACAGGCTTCACCTTGTCATAGTCGGCTTGTGAGATGCTGGTGCTGGTAGCTTGAGGCAAACCACTCACAGAGTCCTGCGGTTTAGGTGTGTTACGGGACTTTGGAATGGGAGGTGGCGCTGGTTTCGATAGCCCTATCCCCTTGCCAGACTTTGCAGGCTTTTTCTTCTTCACCTCGCCTGCCTTCAGCCTGCTATCGAGCTTGTTTGCCAAGAAGCTGGCCGTATTCGCAAAAGTCTTTAGATCATCGACTGCCTGCTCAATCGTATTGGATCCTGCAGACTTTTCGATCATGTCAATGAGGCGGCGCATTTCTTCACGATCATCCATGAGCAGCTCCTAGGTTTACATACTGGGGTGGCGCAAAATCACCACCCAGAACTGATAAGTACTTCCCTAGAAAAAACCGCAGTGCAAATTTTTTAGCTGCAAGACCCATTTCGAGCGCTGTCATAGACCCATCCTCTCGGGCTGCATCCACTTATGACGCGCTTTTTGGTCTAGGGCGCCCTCGCTTAATTTTTGATGTTTTCTTAGCAAGCGTGCCAGGGCTAGATGGTTGCTTTCTCCAGTCTGCTCAAGACGTTCTGCATAATAGCGTAATTTACTCGCAAAGGTTGAAAGTGCGTCTGCGCTTGGGTCAATGTTTTGAATGCGCAAAGTTCGCAGGTAACATTCACTTTTCCCAAGCCAAGCGCGGCAAAACTCCGTGGAATGCTGCACAAGTCCTGCAGAGATAAGTTCGCGGCGCGCTGTTTCTAAAATATGTCGTGACATCTAAAATTCCTCAACTGTTGGGCAGGAGGACCTGCCTCACAGTTATTTATCACTTAAACATCTGTTTTTATGAGGAATACACCTTAAAGGTGTGATGTGTTCTACTTATTGATGTGCGGGCAAACACTGCATGTTAACATGGCATTTATTTACAAGTGACCAAACAGTACTGTTTGAGCAAAGTGGGCAAACAGTACTGTTGCAAACACAGTGTTTGATTAGCGAACCTGTGGATAAAATGCACCCTAAGGTTGTTTATACTTGTTTTAACGGCCCACAAATTTTGGAAACTCACCCTTGCCGACATTCTCAATATACTGCCGCGCTGTGCGTAGATATCGACTGGTCTGATTGGCAATGCTTGTGCGCGCACGGTGATTGTGTGCTTTGACCTGCATCGCCTGTTTGGTCCGCCGTTCACCATATTTGGTCTCAGGCATAAGATTAGGCTTAAGCCCCGCTTTTACACCTAAGTCATATTTTGACATATCGGGATAATACAGGTGCAGATCCCAGAGTGTCAGTGTTTTGTACAGTGTGTGTGAAGAGACATTTTTATAGATTGGGTAACGTGCTGAGGAAGCACGCGTAGATTCATTATTTTTTAAAAGTGAATGTGCGCGTAAGTGCAGTGCTTTAGTCTCTTCGTGGATCTGATTGAAGGGTTTGCGAGGATCAAGCCAGTAGTTCAGGCCAATGCCTGCTTCTTCTGGCATTGCTTTATTCTGTTCTGCAAAGAGCAATTGATGACTTCGCCACCAAGATAAGAAGTCATTGCCAAAAACATTCCCAAAATCATTATAAAGCCACCCCAGTCTTCCATTGCCACTTTGGCGGCATGTGCGTTTGTATGCGGTGTTGCGCCGTAAGAAAGCCCACCACCAGTAATAAAGCGAGGCCATGAAGGCAGGTGCATCTTTATAGGGCGAATTTCTGGGCTCACGGAATCTCGTGCCTTTTAAATCGTCTATATTTGGCGGAGCTGTCATAAAGCTCAGTGGCGATTGCAGCTCAATGGTCGCGTCGTAGACCATAAAACCATCTCCTTCATGATGTATATGGTTTTAGTTTTTCAAGGTTCAAAGTCGATAGCGTGAGTCTCATTCTGTGCTTGTTTGAACCTACATGCCCGCAAATGACTGTTCACCTTAACTTTGTGTCATGAAGCGTCATCCAGCATCAGAGTTTGCAACCACCCCTGTGTTTTCAGGGGTTTCAATCAAATGTTCTGAAAGGAAAAACCAATGTCAGTTCAATCTCAAATTAAACACGACATCCATACGCGCCTCGAGCAAATGTCCGCCGCGCGCGTGGTCTGGGAAGAAGGCACAATGCGTGCCGCCACAACTGAGCTCTATGCAATCTTGGAGCAAATCTACGCACTTTATTCTGAGTTGAAGGCCGAAGTAGGCAAGCGTCGTGCCTTTGCCTCACTGCTCACAGATTTGGATCTAAAAATTCAGGCAAATACCAGCTTAGCACTGAAGGTCATTCGCTATGTCTTTGGTAAAGCAGGTCGGCGTGAGGACTCTTACGCCCGCGTGATTGCGATCGCCCATGACATGAAAGGTCCAGATCAAAGCTTCACCAGCTATGTGCAAGAATGTGGCGGCATTGAAGAGGTGCGCCGTGTTCCTAAGGCACAAAAAGCCAGCACAATGAGCAAGGATGATTATAAAAAGCTAGCGCTTGATGGCCTGGCAGAGGTCCAGGTCGGGGTCAGCACATTTGAGCTTCCTACCTTCATTCAACCAAATACAGACTATGAAGAAGATTATGCGGTTGCTCTTGTGCGCTGTCACGATGATGGCACAGGTACAATTGTCTACGGTTGCAACGAAGCAGGTGTCATTGACGCAGTCCTAGTATCTTCCGGCAAAGATCTGGATCAACGTGCCCAGGATAGCAAAGCGCAGGTTGATGCTGGTGATCTTGCAGAACGACGTGCACGCGATGTCCGCGAATTTACCTCCAAAATGATCACTGTGAGTTCAATGCCGAATGCCTCGATCAATGGAACAGCGATACGCACAAATGGCGCGACAGCTCCACATTATGGCTAAATTAAATTTCAACGGGCGGCTTCAAGGTCGCCCTTTTCCATTTTTCTCATGGAGGCAAACATGTCTTTTGATCTCAAACATCTTCCATCAACTTTTGAGGATCTCGTTATTGCCGATCCGCTCAACGCAGGCATCATACAGCAATACTGTACTGCTATACCCTCAAAGCCCCTATTACTCGTGGGCCCACCTGGCGCTGGAAAGACGGAAGCCGCGCGTGTCATTGCCCAGACATACTTCAAAACCAAAAACATCCAGAACATGACCTGGGAATTCAATGGGGGAAGTTCAGGGAAAGACCTGCAGTCACAAATTATGGCAGAGACTAATTTCCAGCTCTTTGGCAACTCAGATAAAGCTCTTGTGGTGATCAATGAAATCGACACGCTAGATCTTCGCACGCAGCAACCCTTGTTTCGCGATTTTATGGACGCAAAGCGCTCCTACATTCGCTTCATTGCCACCACCAACCACAAATCGCGGATACTCGGTGCCATCCTAAGCAGGTTTCGCGTTGTAGATCTTACCCCACCAACAAACCAAGACTGGGTGCCTCGTGCAAAAGCTATTCTAGAAGACGAAGGCATGTCGCCATCCACTCAAGACGTTGCACTCATGCTGCAGAGTTTTAAAGGCAGTGCTCGAGATTTGATCGATTTGTTGGAGGAGACCGTGATCGGATGGCGCACTGCACAGTCACCGGCGCCAATCACATCACATTCTTCAGGGAGGGCACTCTGATGAAAGATTTATTTGACGAAAAAGGTCTCTACGAGCTGGAGATGTCGCCTGAACAAACTGATTTCTTATGGTTTCTCGATCAGTGTGGATTTGATGTAAAGGTTCGCGCACTACGACACACTGACGTTTTTGATCGTGTGCGCGGTTTATTAATGCACAAAAATGAGCAGGAAAATCTAGCTCTCGAGTCGAGTCTCCATCACAACTTCCTATTAGACGGATACTCTAGAAATCCTTCCCCTGGACACCCAGCCGTGCGAAGGCATTACAATCGCTTCTGGGGGTATAAATTCCCCAGCAATCAAAAGAGCAATTTAATTCATGTAAAATTGCGCCAAATTGAAGCCGGCTTCACACCCGTACTTCCACATGAAAAACTTACTTTGCCAAAAGGAGTGCAAGATACGGGTAGCAAACGTGCACTCATGCTGATGCTCGCATTGCCCGACAGTATCACTGACCGCTATAAGGAATGGGCACAAAACCTGTGCTTTATTGATCAACTTTTAGAACTGAAGCCGGACTACAATCTATTGCATGAGTTGCGCGACGAATATCATGCAGAGTTTCTGAAGCTCTATAAAAGCGAGCTCAGGTATGCCAAACAGCCAGAGTATGGTAGGCGTAAGAATGGGGAAGCACTGGCGTTTTACAAAAAGCTCTTCAAGTTTCAGTATCCGGTAAAGCGCGATATTATTCGGTGTCTTTGTGAAGCAAAGCTGAACGCGTGATGGAACATAATTCAGACAGAAAGGCTTTTGAGGCTTGCATTGTAGAAATCGTGCAATGCTTAGCAGGTCTGTGTGATACTGAAATTGGTATCCACACTGATCTTAACCAGATTGCATCTTTATCTGATCAAGAAGAGAGCCAAATTCTAGGCTATGAAGTCGCACCAACGCCTCAGCATTTTCAATTTGATTGCGATCTCGTTCCCATTGAAGCCGCATATTTAAAGCATAAAGAATATGACCATTATGTGGCGCGTGTCGGGGTGCGCATTCATCTACCTAGTCAGATTGAAAACATCTTGCGTGCGCAGTTCTCAAGCAGCCTCATGGACCAAGTTGATTACGCGCTCACAGGACATTCAGATCTAGAATTTGAGATGGTATACGATGGTCTCTTAGTCTGTTTTTTAACAACGGGATTTGATAATTTTACTGTTGATGGCATGACAGATACGATGTTGCGGCATTCTTATGCGCAAATTGTACAAGACCTAGACCCTGTTATGCCATGGCTCAAGTTTGCGAGGTTTCTCTCACAACAGCACTATAACCGCGAGCAAATGGAAAATATCCAAAAACGACTGCCCAGTATTCTCGACAATGCGCTGCAAAACAAGGGCATTGCAGATGCACATGTGTTTACGCTTTGTGAACTCAGTGGATCATTTGATCCAGCGCTGCGCTTATTCAAAAAGCGTTATGGTGATCTGTTTGCAGATATTTCTGGTTAGTAATTAAGGAAGATTACAACTCAATATCCGTTGAAGGTTCATCCCTCCGAGCGTCAAAATCCGCGATATCTTCAGCATCTTCAGCCAAAAGCAGATACACAGCTTCATGGACAATATCTGAAACTGAACAATCATCTTGCGCTGCCTTTAACGTTAATTTTTTGTAAAGATCGGGCTCTATATCAATAGTAACCCGCTTTGACAGTTGGCTGGTCATATGTACCTCTCAAAACTAAAAAATTATAACATGATTGAATTCGCCCTCATATCACTGATTTGATACAATTTACCGCATTTGAGCCGGTTTTCTGCGTCTCGTGATAAATAAACGTGTAGGATGGAATAGTTGAACATGCCTCACACATATCGGTAACAGGCTCTATGCATTGGAAGATGCCCCAGGAAGATCCGAACACAGGTCACGCTGTGGCGGTGGATGTTAGGGACGCCCAGCAGTTTATGCCGAGCTGCTAATAAAACAACTGGCGCTTTTTGTCGTATAGCGCCCAAGCAAGAAAACGGCAGGAGTGGGAATACAAGGCTCAAATGAGAACCCCACGCCCGTGTCCACGGTTTGTCATGGCTTTGGATGCACTAGGGTGCGTTGCTGAAAAGGTAGCGCGTAAAGCTGACAGAGTAACCCCAGCTTCCTGTAACAAGGTTGTGCTCATGACAGACGGTAGCAACTCGGATGAGGTCATCGTCATACCAAGGCCGCAGTAAGCCTTGGTATGACTACACAATCTGGATGAGATCCCACTTATATAAATTAACAATCACAAAAGCTGTTTGAGCTTATTAAGTTTGAAATACATGACTGAAGCGGTTTGTGATTGAGCGCAAGCGAATGAACAAACAGCGATAGTCAGCTCGGCGAAGCTGAGCTTGATAGATGACAAATACTATAGGGTTGGAACAGCTCTGACTAAATGATCAGCGCGTTCTACGATCAGCCACATGCATGATGGCATCCAAATAACCCTGTACACTACCACAATCAAAGCGGCGTCCATTGAGCGTGACGGCTTCCACTGCATCTTTCGCGGCCTGTGTGTTGATGGCATCTGCCAGTTGGATTTCCCCACCCGCTCCTGCGGGTTGATTGCGCAGAATAAGCGTATCAATGCCCGCAGCAATCGCTTCCTCAGCCGCATACTGGATCAGAGGTTTGTCCACGATAGGCAGTAGCTCTTTGGGCATGGCTTTGGTCGCGGGCAAAAACCTTGTACCA
This sequence comes from Rhodobacteraceae bacterium IMCC1335, assembly GCA_039640495.1. Lineage (NCBI taxonomy): Bacteria > Pseudomonadati > Pseudomonadota > Alphaproteobacteria > Rhodobacterales > Paracoccaceae > Rhodobacteraceae bacterium IMCC1335. The sequence continues at coordinate 2,720,710 of CP046864.1, read as the reverse complement.
AACCCTGCGACGGGGAAAACTGCTTTGCGAAGCTTCTGCATTTGGGGCCTCATTATTTTAACCTTAAGTATCCTGTGCCATCTATGATTATTTGAACATAAGTTCAATGCTGTGTGGGTGCCCGGATGAGCTGGACGACAGCGTCCATAATCTCATGTTATCTATATTTCATGAGATTATCGCGTAAGTTTTTGATTTTATTGATGTATGCAGCGGCGCCTCAAGTTGCGTCAAAATCAAATCTCACGATTTGTATTTAATCCAAACAAAACATGAGATTTTGGCCGAATTGGCCTTTTAAAATAAAGTAATTTGAGGGACAGAAACCGGTCGCCCAACCCAAACCTCAGACTTTATAGTGTTTATAGCGAGAAGATGAGATTTGAGGGTATTACGCCATGAGACATGCACAGACACTGAATGAAGCCCAGTTTCGCAAAGTTCTGCACTACTGTCGCACAAGACGACACGCCAATCGTGACACGGCAATTTTTATGGTGAGCTTTTTTGCCGGGCTTCGTGCTAAAGAAATTGCAGCGCTCAAGTTGGGGGACGTGTTTGACGCCGACGGTCGAGTGCGTGAACAGTTTACGCTTGAGAGCGACCAAACCAAGGGTGGGCAGCGGCGCAGCGTGTTTATCAACAAACGTCTCGCAAAAGCATTGGACGACTATGGCCTGGATAAAAACTTTAGCAATTTAGAGCGTCCTTTGTTTGAGAGCCAAAAAGGCGGGCACTTCTCACCAAACACAATGTGTCAGCTGTTTTTGGACATTTTGAAAAACTGCGGCTTTAAAGATGCCTCAAGCCATTCAGGTCGCAGAACCTATATTACCAGATTGGCAAACAAGGGAGTGGGTGTGCGCTTGCTGGCTGCACTTGCGGGGCATTCTCATATCTCCACCACACAAAGATATATCGATGTAAACGCAGACCAGATGAAAGAGGCGGTGGAGCTGCTTTAACTCAGCAGTTTTATCATTGCATCCTCTGACAGGCGTCCGTCTTCAAAAGCTGTGAGCGTGCGCAAGCGTAGGTCTTCGGCAAGTTCAAACCCACTGCGCTCCGCTCCAACAGTAATCAGCAGGGCTTTTTCTGAGAGCTTGCCAACATCAAAGAGATCGAAAGCTTTCTCATGCGCTGATGTTTTAGGGGCAGCGGGCTGATCTGAAGTGCCTGCGGCTTGTGCCGGCACTGTTTGATTGGCAACTGGCGCTTCTTGCAGCTCTCGGTCGCCCTCGGCTTTTGTTGTCGCTTGCTGCGGCTCTGTGGCGGTCTTTGCTGCGTTACGCTGTTCTTGCTGATCACGCCCTGAATGCAGTCCTGGGTTCATGAATGGCGACAGCTTTGAGTAGAAACGGTCCAACACGCCGGTGCTGTTGCCCATCTGCCTGCTGAGAGCGTGGGTGCTGATGCCGCGTTGAAGATCTAATGTGGCGTAGAAATGCCGCCAGCTGTAAAGCGTTCGCTTTTTACCATCGGCGCCATAAACGATTTTGAGAGATTTAAGCAGCGTTTCAAAGTTGCGCGAGAGATTGGGCCGCGCTGCCCGCTCGCCATAGCGGGTGACAAATACATAGTCTTCGCATTTGCTTTCAATTACTTCATCCAGCGTTTTGCCTTTGAGATTGGGATTGAGCTCTAATTGGCGCTCAAGGGGCCTTATAGCGCGATCCCGCGCAATCAGGGGCCGCTGACCCGTCTTGCCTGCCACAAACAGCCCAAGATAGGTCTGATCCTCTTCTTTGATCCACAGCAGGTTTTTCCACTTGAGGTTCAAAGCCTCAGTTCCATGCCGCATGCCGGTGTTGGCAAGAACCAGCACGTAGTTCCTAAGCACTTCACGCGTGGCCTGAGTATTGGGATTGTCAGACGCCTTATGAAACGTCCGCAGTGCCTCATAGATAGTTTTGTATTCTTCTTTGGTAAAACTGCCACGGCTTTCGGTCTTGATACCGTCATTGATGGGCTTGGGTCGAATGGCATGTGTGATCCACCCACGCTGTTCCGCTTCATCTAATACACGGTTCAATGCCGTGTTGTGTGTGTTGATGGTGCTGTGATGCGCTTTGCGTCCCAGCTGTTCTGTGCGCCACTTGCCAAAGTCCACCAGAGCTTTGGCATTGATATTGGCTACATCATATGAACCGAAGAACGGAATGAGATACTTATCAAGGGCAGTGATGTAATCTTTGTAGACGATGTGACCGCTGCCAGAGCGTAGTTCTTCTTGCATCCTGTCTCGTGCAAATTCTGCCACTCGACGAAACTTGCGTGTGCTTTGCGGCAGGTTGTTTTTGAGACGATCTTCAGATGTGTAGAAAAACTTCATCGCGACTTCTGTGGCGCGTTCTATGCTTTCTGTCTTGGTCGAAAATCTATGCCAAGAGCCATCAGCCAGTTTAACCCGTGCTTGCCACTTTGCACTGCCAGGCCTTGTATCCAGTCGAATGTGTTCGCTGACTTTGATGGTTCTCTTGGTCTCCTTCATAACCCAAGTGTACGATCAAAAGTCTCAAAGGAAAACGAAACTTTGCGTCTGTGATTACTGAGTTCGCAAAATCTTTGCTGGCAAACAGCAGAAAAGTGCCGTGCGAGCACAAATTGCTGGCAAACACGGTAAGTGCAATCACTGTGTTCAACACGGTGATTCTGCGCACACATACGCAGAAAACTGTGTATCGACTGTGTATGAGATAATTGTGAGGAAAAAAGCGGCTAAGTGCTTGATTTTATTGGAGGCGGGTACCGGAATCGAACCGGTGTACACGGATTTGCAATGAAATAAGTGTCTACAAATTATTGTTTTTAAACAGCTAAATTATCCAAATTTTCGGTGTGTATGAAAACGTGTAAAACCGCGTGCTACGCCAAAGCAATAATTGTGTGTTGAACACTGTGATTGTGCCTGAGGAGTATTTCAAATACTCTAGGAAATACATTTGAAATACAAAGGTTTCGAACACCCCAATTATTGTAAAGCTCACTGGCCGCTATTTTTTGTAGCCACCGGTCTGATGCCAGCGCCATGCGTCTGTGATCATCTGTTTCAGGTTGGACCGATCAGCCGACCAGCCCAATTCTGTCTTTGCGCGCAGCGACCCTGACACAAGTTTCGTGCAATCCCCAGGGCGGCGCGCACCATGGGTGACGACTATATTTTTTTGTCATCGACATAAGCCTAATAAATATTGGCCATACTTATTTTTGCCAAACAGCTCTGCACGTTTACGCAACTGATCTCTACTGATCCAATCAAGTTGATAGGCCACTTCATCCGGCGATCCGACTTGCAGACCTTGGCGTTCGGTCAGGGTGCGGACGAAGTTGCTGGCGTCTAGTAGGGATGCGTGGGTGCCTGTGTCCAACCACGCATAGCCGCGGCCCATTTTTTCGACGCGCAATGTGCCATCGGTTAGATAGCTTTCCAGTAAGGATGTGATTTCCAATTCCCCACGTGCTGATGGCGTGACCTGTCTCGCGCGTTCTGGGGCCGATCCATCGACAAAATACAGCCCCGTCACCGCATAGTTTGATGGTGGGACCTCGGGTTTTTCAATGATGGTCTTCACCGTACCATCAGCGTCAAAATCCACCACGCCATAGCGTTCAGGGTCTGACACGTGATAGCCGAACACAGTCGCGCCATTCTCTTGTGCATCCGCTGCCGCCAAAACCGGTGGCAGGCCATGGCCAAAGAATATGTTATCACCCAACACCATGGCCGATGGTGCGCCATCCAAGAAATCCTCGGCCAGGATAAACGCCTGGGCCAGACCATCTGGGCTGGGTTGTATTTTGTACTCCAGCCGAATGCCCCACTGGCTTCCATCGCCCAACAGGCGTTGGAATTGGTCCTGATCTTGGGGTGTTGTGATGATCATAATTTCGCGGATGCCCGCCAACATCAACACCGTCAGCGGGTAATAGATCATCGGTTTATCATAAATAGGCAACAGTTGTTTCGACACCGCTATCGTAAGCGGATACAGCCGCGTGCCGGATCCGCCCGCCAGAATAATGCCTTTGCGTTGCGTCATTTTGTACCCTCTAACTCCTGTAATATCATGTTCAATCCATCGCGCCAATCGGGGCGTGGAATGCCAAATGCCCGTTTTGTTGCGCCGCACTCCATCCGCGAATTCAGCGGGCGTTTGGCGGGCGTGGGATAGTCGGTCGTTGGAATGGGAGTGACTGTTACTGCCTTGCCCGTCTGTTCAAAAATCGCCCGCGCAAAATCAGCCCATGAGACATCTGGCGCGCCGCTGTAATGATAGGTGCCAGATTTCGACGGATCCGCGATCAGCTGTTCGGCGATCTGCAAACAAGCCGCTGCAATATCGCGCGAAGGTGTTGGCCCACCGATTTGATCCGCCACGATATTGAGCGTATCACGCGTGTCCGATAGGCGCAGCATGGTTTTGACAAAGTTCGACCCATGGGCCGATACCACCCAAGAGGTGCGTAAAATCGCATGTACGGTACCGCTGTTGCGAATGCCAATTTCTCCCGCCAATTTACTGCGGCCATAGGCATTTTGCGGCGCGGTTGGGTCATCGGGCTGCCAAGGCGCGTCACCCGTTCCCGCAAACACATAATCGGTTGAGATATGGATCAGAGGGATGTCCAGTTCATCACAGGCCTGCGCCATTGCTGTGGGCGCATCGCCATTGATGATTGTGGCCAAGGCCTCTTCTTCCTCGGCCTTATCCACAGCCGTATAGGCCGCCGCATTGATCACAACCCGTGGCGCATAGGTGCGAATGGTATTAGCACAGGCCGCCGCATCAGATAAATCTGCCTGATCCCGACCCAAAGCTACCACGTTACCAAGCCGCTGCAACTCTGTCGCCACTTGCCCGGTTTTACCAAAGACAAGGATCATGATTTCGTGCCCAAGCGTTGCCCAACACCGGTACGGTTCAACAGGGGCTGCCACCAGTTTTCATTGTCCAAATACCACTGCACGGTTTTTTCTAAACCTTCCTCAACCGTCACGGATGGGCGCCAGCCCAGTTCATCGCGAATGCGTGCAGGGTCAATCGCATAACGCGCATCGTGGCCTGGGCGATCCGTGACAAAGGTGATCAAATCGGCATAGCTGTCCCCATCGCGTGGGCGCAGGCGATCCAAAATGCTGCACAGCGTTTTAACCAGCTCTAGGTTCGTGCGTTCGTTTTCGCCGCCGATGTTATAACTGCGGCCCACAGCGCCCTTGGCCAAAACCAACAGTAGAGCATCTGCGTGATCCTCAACATACAGCCAATCGCGGATATTCCCGCCGTCCCCGTAAATGGGCAGCGGTTTGCCCGCCAGTGCGTTCAGGATCACCACGGGGATCAGCTTTTCCGGAAAGTGATAGGGGCCATAATTGTTCGAACAATTCGTTAGCACCACCGGCAGGCCGTAGGTTTCATGCCACGCGCGAACCAGATGGTCTGAACTGGCCTTGGACGCGGAATAGGGGCTGCGCGGGTCATAGGGGGTTTCTTCGGTAAACATGCCCGTCGGGCCCAGCGATCCAAACACCTCATCCGTGCTAATGTGATGGAACCGGAACGTATCGGGTCGGCCTTGCGCCTGCCAATAACTGCGCGCAGACTCAAGCATGTTAAAGGTGCCGTTGATATTCGTTTCGATAAAATCCGCAGGTCCGTCGATGGATCGGTCCACATGGCTTTCAGCCGCTAGATGCATCACTGCATCGGGGGTATGTTTGGCGAACACAGCGTCCAGCCCCGTACGGTCGCGAATATCAACCTGTTCAAACGAATAATTGGGATGATCCGCAACACTGGCCACATTGTCCAAACAGGCTGCATAGGTCAGCGCATCGACATTCACCACCTGATGTCCCCGCGCAATCGCCAAACGCACCACGACGGACCCAATGAAGCCCGCCCCACCGGTTACCAGTATTTTCATGAATTTTCACCATAGACAAAGGGGCTGTCAAAATCTGCCAAGGCCGGCGCAATCGCGTCCTTATCACTTAGGATCGGACCGACCGACAGGGGCCAGTCAATTCTACAACTGTCCCAACGCACCGCCCCTTCGGTTTCGGGGGCGTAATAATCGGTGCATTTGTACACGATTTCGCTGTCCGGTTCCAATGTCACGAACCCATGCGCAAAGCCAACCGGCACATACAGCTGATGACCGTTCTCTGATGTCAGTTCGTACCCTTCCCATTTCCCATAGGTCGGGCTGCCACGCCGAATATCCACCGCCACATCAAATATAGCCCCATGTCCACAGCGCACCAATTTCCCCTGTGCAGCGGGGGGCGCCTGAAAATGCAACCCTCGCAACGTCCCAACCGCGTGTGACAGTGAATGATTGTCTTGCACAAATTCAACATCTATCCCCATCTCTGCATACCGACGATGGCTATAGGTCTCACCAAAAAATCCACGTTGATCGCCATGGCGGGGGGGGTGATTCTAGTTGGGTTTAGCATCAAAGTTACTTTCTAAAATTCCATACGTGTGACAAAGTTCTAGGAGAAGACAACAACAAGAAGCCATTGCACAATACCCTATATCTTTTTGAACCAACTACCCGTACTGTAAGGTTCACGAAAATTCGCATAAGTTTTATCACAACTCCTTGTTCTTCTTTCTGCGCTAAACTTGCTTTTACGGTGGTGTCTCTGCCCAATAGGTTATGCCGTTTGGCAAAACGGATCAAATCGCTGTCATTGAACGGGTCGATCTTATTGCCGTTTTCTTTGTAGTAATCGAGGTAGGCAATCCTCAATGGTGCGCCTATCTTTTCACCAGTTTCAAAATAGTCATACGTGTAATTGCGAGATGTATACGATGCCATATTCAGCGTTTTCGCATTCAATAGTTCTGCGTATTCTCTAAATAACTCCAGAACTTCATATGTTTTATCCTGATCACGCACGGAGCCTCGGTTTGTAATACAATGAGGTTCGGCAGAATTAAATGAGCTTATGTGAGCAAAAAAGAGTGGATCACCATCGATCATATAAACGCCATCTACTATACGTAGTTTATTAAAGCGCTCGAACGCGTTCCAATAAGCAAAGTTGTATATGGGACTGCGCAAAACTTTGAAACAGTCAAAAAAAGCAAAGGCAACATTTAACCACTTTTGATCCGTCGATAGACCAAATTGCGTCTCAAAAAAGCACTGAAAAGTACAACGTTTATCCCACCAATCTAAAAACTCTTTACTTTGTTCACAAGTTCTCACCGCAAAAAAGCCAAGATTAAAAGCGCCGAACCTCATAAGTCCTACATCATCGTTCCACACATCTGATTGCTCAGGTGAGTTAAAATGCGGGGTGAGCAAAACGCTGGATTCACCAAAGTGATGTTGTAACTTATTCGCATCATCATAGAGAACAACATCTGGATCAAAAAAGTAAACATAGTCATGATTTTGGCAAAAATATTTTGTCAGGCGTGGTTTCAATGCAGTCGTCAACTCAACAACATCATAAATCATTGCAAGGTGTTGGAAATCTAGGAAGCCAAATTCTTCCGCAAAAAGTATCTCCGCACTTGAATTTAATTCTAGATCCGAAAATTTCTTTCTACTTTCGAATAAAACAATTTTTAGCTCTATTTTGCTAGTTTTTAGCATGGATTCTGCTAACACTAACGCTCTAGGTAAATAAGCGATATTACAAACTGTGAATGCACAAGATTTCATTTTTTTAACACCATCGACATAAATTGTTTAACATTGAAGCTAAGCCAGCTTTTAAAAAAATATTTCATAAACCAAAACCTTTTCGAAAATGCAGATCGAAAGATCAACCTTGCAATGCTTACGTTGAACTCCGCGTAACGTCTTAAAGGATAGATCCTCCATCTCACTCCCCACTTTCCAATTTTTTCATCAGCATGATGTACAAGAAGCCTTTCACGATCATAAATCAGAATTTTTCTACCGCGAACGTCAGCAGACAAACACCAAGCATAGTCTACACATTCAACGAATAGTTTTTCATCGAAGTTAGGCAAAAACATGTCTAGCTTCAATATTAGACCACTATTGATGAATATGCGTTTCTGCGTGGTTGAGGAATGATTGTTCAGCAAAAACATCCCTGATGCGTCGTTATTTTCGCTTAGAAGTGAAATCGGCTTAGACAACGCTCGATCTACATCATATAAATCTACTGATAGACGCGTATCCTGGTCCAAAATCAAAACGTACTCAAAGCCCTTGGCGCTTGAAATTCCAATTAGTTTATTATATGCGGCGGCGAGGCCTACATTGCGGAACTCTTCGTCTCTGTAAACATTGAGCATTCCGTAACATACACCACCCAAATTACCGTTATCCCAAACAATCACAGGAATATCATTTGCTTCTAAATTTTTGAGGTGACTTATATCTTCCTGTGTTGGCTTGTATAACACTGTCACTACGCAGAACTTGTGCTTCATAAAAAAGCCTTATTCAATTGCCGAATAAACCTCTGCTTCAGCTTTAATTGTTTTCCATCATGAGTGCCGGAGGTACTAAAACACAAATTCCTTATTCTTTGTTCGTTAACTGGGCTGATGAAGTGAGTTACATTACTTTCTGCTAGAGCACTTTTAACATGTAGCTGATCACGTTTTGGTCCTTGCAGGTATTTCGTCCACCAAGACATCGAGAAGGCCTTAGATAAGCTATTGTTCTTCATATAGATTAAATTACATTCAGGTAAACGCGTGATTTTATAATCAACAGCTACATAATTGAGCAAATTCAAAGCAAACGGTAGGAAAAAGTGCCCCGCTCTAGCACATTCTAGGAATTCCTCAATGAATGTTTCTCTCGCCCAGTGCCTGTAAAAACCAACGTCTACATCAGAAAATTCTTCAAAAATTACTTCCGGAGAAGAAATAACGGTTACATTTGAATCGATATAAATTGACTCCGTCAAATTCGAAGGCAAATATTTCCATGGATGAAATTTCACACTCCTGTTCAAAACAGCAGCATTTTGTTTTTCAAGATCAATATATTGTCCTATCCAACCGTGTTTGGATAAGTTTTCAGAAAAAAATTTTGACGGATTATTATGAAAATAAACAAAACTTAGTCCTTCAAAACTACTTACATTTCCACTTAAAAATGAATCGTATCCTCCGAAATTAGAAGTATAAACATATTTCATTATTTAAACCTAGAATTGATCCACAAGCAGAGCACATACACCTGAAATATTACCGATGACTCGTAATGCAAAGGGTCTAATTCACGATCACAAGATTTTGCCATCTGTTTAATTTTTGACAAGTTGATCAGTTGGCACTCACTGATCTCCGCTATAATTAAATCTAAGTTGACATAGACAAATTTTGAAATATTCAAAGAAAATCCCTTTTTTTGCGTAAAATCACAATCAGGTAATTCCTTCTGGAGCAAATCCAGTAAATGCTGTTTCGGATTTTCTTCATGATTTTGATCAATAAGGGCATTTATGACGCTGACGTCAAGAAAAGGAAAAACCACCTTTTTGACAAAAGCTGATTGTAGCCGCACCTTTTTTAGGTGCTGTTCGTTCGCCGCTAATGTGCATACTACATAAGACTTGATTTGGGATAGTGAAAACCTTGAAAGATCTTTTTCCACACTGTTCCATTTACTATGCGGAGGATTTTCAAACTGCACAATTTCATTCACATCGTGAGGCGTAGTCCTTGAAAGCATAAAGCGTTCCAGAAGGCTTCGACCAACATAATTTTTAAGCCTTGATCTAAATAGCCGTCCTACTAAGCGCCAGAAAAACTGGTATTTAAAGAAAAAGTGGAGAAAATGATCGCGTTTGTTTGTGGCAATTCCCAGATATTGATCATTGCCCCCACCGTCAATTAAGATGTCGTTTTTGGAGATTACATTATTAAACAACAACCAGGGATATTGTAAAATTACAAAGTCCGAAGCTGGCTCGCTCAACCTAGAAAAATATTCCCGCAAATAAAGCACAAACGCATCAGACATTCTGCCCAACTCTTCTAGCTGAATATGATTAAAGCCAAGATCTGTGCACAACCTTGCCGCAAAAACACTCTCATCGTTTAGTGCAATATCAGATTTAATTGTGACGCACTTAATTTCTTCTCGCAGATTTGCTTTGGCGGCTGCACACAAGAGCAAATTGCTATCTTTCCCCGAACTTAGCATCAAGACAGCTTGGTTGCCTGACACAGAACTAGCTAAATTATTCGCAAGTAAGTCTAAAACGTTGTCCTGTTTCAAAAATGAGCGTTTAGAATGCCACCAAGTCCTAAACTCGTTACGCCTCATAACAATTTTACCTTTTGAAATACATATTTCGTCATTGGCGGCGCACGTGAAAATATGCCGGTAAATAGTATATGGAGGAACTACGATACCGTTTCTCAAAAAATGATATAATGCGCTTTCATCCAAAATTGGCTTGATACCGATCTCATCCATGTACGTTAGACAGTTATCTAATGATCTGAACTCGACTAAAGTAGTGTCACAAGACAAAAAATAGTATTTATTCTCTAAATTCATTAGCTAAATACTTCTTCAGTGCCTGTACATATATTTCTCGTAGCGACGCACAAGTCATGATATTCAATTTGTGGGCCACAGCATTGTCGTGAACGAAAATTTTTCTAAATTTTGAACTTGAACCAAGCAATCTGGAGCCCCTAAAAAATTTTGGGAATAAAATATGGACTAACATTGAGTCAAATCTGTCATTTATCCACTGTGACCAGTAAGCGGAGAATTCGTATTCATCTTCTTCAATTCTTTGAATTTCGGATAGTTCCCGAGCAATCATTTCTTCATCCAGGCAGTCTTCCTCTATTGGAATATACTCGAGCTGGTAAGACCGTATATCATTGACATCAAGAAGCAAACTAGATCGCACGCTATCAAGATAGGAAGTAGCAGGTCTTCCGAAATTCTTAAAATAAAAATTTCCCAGCCCGTAGCATGTTAATTTTTCATCTCTTGTAAAGGTTCGAGATATTTTATGACTATGACTGTAAATTACGGCGTCAGCTCCTAACTCCATCAGCCGTAAGCAAATATCTTTCTGTTCAGCACTCGGCACCGCACTATGTTCAACCCCGCCATGTATGAACAAAATTAATTGATCATTTTTATTTTTTACATCGATAATTTTCTTTGCCACTTTCAAATGATCAAACGTGGTCAGTGAATCGAGTGCATCACATCCAATTTCGTTTTCACATACATTCAGAACACAAATTCCGGACCTGTCCGTATTTGAAAAAAAATATTCTGAGCCTGGTATATTCACTCCAATATATCTTTGGTTCTGCTCTCGGAGAATACGCAGGCATTTTTCTAATCCATCACGGCCATAGTCCATAGTATGATTGTTTGCCAAACACCAAACTATCTTATCGCTGCCTCTGAAATCAATCTTTTCAGAAGCCCTTAAATGTGGGCCGAATTTCGAAATCTTTCCCTTTTCCGAAAGCACGATCGGAGCCTCTAAATTTGCAAATATGATATCCGCTTTTTTATAATTATCCGTATTTTTGATAATGGTAAAAAACTCATCGAATTCTGATTGGTTTGTAAATACACAATCACCAATAAAATTAATTTTCATATCTACTCGACTTTACTGAAAAATGTAATCCAAGCCAAAACCACCACAGAGCTGTCTCAGTCACGACACTACCGAGCATAAACACTATATTGTAAGTAAAAAACATAAGATCCAATGTATCAAAAGCTCGTCGCCCATGGAAAACCGAAGCATATAAAAATGTCATCATAAAAAGTAAGAAGCCTACTAAGCCATAATTCACAAGGACCTCTATAACGGTGTTATGCGAATAAATACCAAGGGCGTTGTTCTTTTCGAAACCCATCAGACCAAAGCCAAAAAGAGGACGCTCTGCAATTAGTTCCATCCCAATAGTTACAAACGTCTCTCTTAAACTTATACTCTGCTCTTGAACCGCGCCCGAAATGAAAAGATACTGGATCAGCGTTGCCATTCTTTCAAAAAATCCACTGAAAAGCTCATAGTAGTAATAAATAAATGGCACAAACAAAAGACATCCGAAAAATACAGCGCCCAAATTCCCTTTGTGTATCCTTCCAACAAGCCAAGGTACCGAAACAACAATAAACTTCCTAGAAAAAGTAAACAACACTGTAACTATTGAAATGAACGAATAGCCCAAAAGCTGCCTAGAACTTGTATTGTGGTTAGCAACAGAGCATAAATAAAAATAAAACAACACAAAACTGCCAAAATAGTTTGGATTTATCTCCAAAACTATCTTCCTTACCAAGATAAAATTATCAACAAATACAATCAAGTATATTGTGCCCAATATCAACATCGAGATTAACGAAAAGCAGCTGTTTTTCAAATGACGAAGCAAACTTAGCCGACGTCCGAATAATATTCCCCAAAATACAGCAAATGGCGCGAAACTAAACCAAATTAAATTACCAGTGTAAAATTCATCCTTTTCAGACAATATGTTTCTGCAAAACATGTAGAGGAAATACAGGAATAAAATTAAAAAAAAGTCTAATTCGCTTCTACTAATTTTATAACTTCTATCCCGAAAAACCAAATTTAACGGCCAAAAAATGACCACGCATATAATAAATAAAGCAGTATACTTATTACCTACGGAACTGACGGGAACAACGAAAAAAATTGCAGATACAACAAAAACCCAAAACCTATTATATGTATTTTTGGATAAAATATTTGGCATCCTTTAAAACTGATACTGGCGAATTTTTCAAGATGAATAGCGTCGCCGCGATTAAGACTAGAGCCAAATTTTGCTTTTTATAACGATGATAAAGAACATATATGCTTTTGGCTTGATGAAACGTTTTTTTAATTTGTAATATATGTTTTCCAGTACTCGACAATCCCCCAAGATGTACACAGGGAAGTCGACTACTTTGGAAAATTGTTACATTCAACCTTTTCGCTAAAGTACCAAGCACAAATTCTTCGTTATATAAAAATATATCACTTGGCAATGGGGGACGTATCGTCCAGCGCGACATGTTGAACATTAACGCTGCTCCAGAAGGTACTTCGACCAGACTTCCATTTTCTACGATTTGAGCAGACTTCCGTTCACTCTGTGTACCAAAAACTATCTCACGAATTAAGTTTGTAACTGACTTAAGTTTTCGATAAAGGTTCCCATCGAGCTCACCATTTCGATCAAGTATTGCAAATGATCCGATAGCCGAACCGTTTTTATCTATATCAGAACCCATTTCTGATATGCTCGGAGCATTGAATACGAGGTCACTGTTTAAACAACATACAAACTTTAGTCCATGGCGCGCCAAGTAACTCAATCCAACATTATGCCCACAAGAAAATCCAATGTTTTTATCATTTCTTATTACTTTCAGCTCGAAATTATTTTTTAAAATATAAAATTCATATTTCTTAAAAAGTATCTTCCTAATTTCATTTTCATTAGTCGTACCGAAATAATCTTTTGTCGATAGCGAACCATTATCAATGATCACAATGGACAAACTCTGTTCAAAATCCAAAATACTTTTTAAATTTCTCTCCGTAGCGTGCCAATCTTCAAAGTTCAAAATAACAACACCAATCATAACCACATCACTCCAAGGGCAAGTGCTGATAACCATATCATAGCGAGGGTTTTGCTCACCTGGTAAAAGTGGGAATGCAAGAGATATTCCAGCATGGACTTAATAATCATACAGCCCATTAATCCATTGATTCCAAATATAATTCCAAAGGTTGGGTAAGTAAAAACCATGTACAGTATCATTAATGCGTCTATTTTCATAAGATGGTTAGCATTAGTATGTACGATAGAAAAATTGTAATAGTAGACATTAAATCCAACAAAAAAATAGTATATAGAGAGATATCTGGCGATATGGATCGCCGCTTGGTAATCTTCCGAAATCCAGCTGCCATAATCAATTTTAGTTACTGCTAAAAATATAACAAGGATTAACGAAAACGATACGTGGGGACCATATAAAAACTTTATAAAATCAGGAGTTCGCATAAATGAAAACTTCTTGTAACTTAGGCTAGAGTGCACCGTAGGAATAATTGTCGCCTTTTCGACGACTTGATTAGCTAGCATGTACGGCCCAAGAGCTCCAGGAACAAACATAGCCATCATAGCTTTATCAAAGTATCCACTTACGATGTTGCTGAAATAAGAAGAAAAACTCGAACTACTTTTAATTATCAATACTTTATACCACACCCAAAGACGCCGTCGTTTTATGTAGTGTGGAGAAATAAAACTAAACAAAATCATACACTTAAATAAACCCGAAACAAAAATAATTAGGTATATATTATTCGTGTAAAAACTCATCGGAAGTGTGGTTAGCGTTGTAGTAAGAGTGAGCAGAAAATTTAATAGAATGTATTGTCTATTTTTCTCTTCGCTTTGCAACCTAAGCAACACACTCCTTTGCAACAAGGACGCAACTAAAATTGGATAGAGCCAAAAAAATGTTTCAACAAAGCTCTCACCGAAAACAATTGAAGTTAACTTGCAAACATCAGCCAATAAAGCAACCAGAAATAACCAAATAGTTAATAAACAAACTGAGGCGATAATAAGCCTAAATACTCTGATTGAATTTACATGTGCTGCACTAGCTGAAAGCTTTTTTACTAAAAATCTACTGGACCCCATATCAAATATGTAAGCATATCCACATGTAACACTGAAGAATGTTAGTTTTCCATAACTCTCCAAGCTTAAATTACGTAGCAAAAACGGTATCGCAATAAGCGAGATAATAATTGAAATCACATTCAAAGTTATCCCGCTATAGAGCTGTTTCATTTTTGCAAAGCTGAATTCATACCTGGCGGAAAATCGGCTTGAGCCTGAATTAGATCCCAGTTTTCTTTGAACCACTCCATGTTCTTTTCAAGTGTGTCTTCAAAGGATTCTACTGGTTTGTAGTCAATCAGTTTACTCGCCTTTTCGATAGATGCCAGTAGCCGCGGTTTGGTATCCCACTTGCGTCGAGGCATAAAATTAGGCGGAGTGTCGTTCCCACAGGTTTTGTTGACGGCTTCCATCATATCTCTGATTCTTATTTCTCGCCCAGCCGCCAAATTGAAATTTTCTCCAATTGCGTCCTCATAATATCCAGCTTTTACTAATCCCTGAACTAAATCGTATACACTTGTGAAATCGCGAGTTTCGCTTCCATCTCCGGTAATAGGCAAAGATCTACCCAACATCGCCCAATAAACAAAATTTGGAATTACGTTTCTGTACTGTCCCGGGGCTTCTCCTGGCCCAAACGAGTTGAAAAAACGACAATTTACTGTTTTTAATCCGTAGTGATGATTATAAAAATTGCAATACATCTCCCCAGTCATCTTATTAATTTGATACGGAGTTGTAAGATGCATGGAAATAAAATCTTCACTTAAAGGTAGTTTTGGGTATGAACCGTATATTGCGCAGCCAGACGACGCATAAACAAACCTATCAATACCTTTAATTACAGAATAATCTAGCAACCGCGCAATACCGACAACATCTACATCTGCTGACTCTGTTGGGTAGTCTACCGAATTCTGGTTTGCAAAAAAGGCTGCTAGATGAAAGACAATGCTAATATCGCGCTTAAAGATACGATCCAAGCTCTGGCTACTACGAATATCACCAGATATGAAAAGTACATTTGACATATCCGGTACATTCCACGGGTCTTTACCCTTGGATGCCGTCAGATTATCAAGCACAATTACTTTACCTCGTTTGCCCACAAGGGATGAAAGTGCAATCACCAGATTGCTACCAATGGCACCCGCTCCACCGGTCACTAGGATCTCACGATTGTTGTAATAACTTGAAATCTCTGGGTCTAACTTCCAGCGATCAATACTCGATAGCATGTGCTCAATTCGAGTAGAAAATATTTGCTGCATTACGGCACCCTCTTGTTTATCTCTTCTAATAACCCATTTACGACTACGTCGATCACAAAGTTCTCTCTCGCATATGTATAGCCAGACTGGCCCATAGCTTTAAACATTTCGTAGTTGGATACAAAATCTAAAAAAGAACGTCCGATTTCTTTAGCGCCAATACCAGCAACCGTTGTTGCCCCACACTCAGCTGACGCAACCAGTTCATGCGCGTCGCTTTCTCTATTCAAAACGCAAAAAACGGGCACTTTTTTCTCCATGTAACCCAGAATTTTTCCTGGCACTACGGGTGTTTTATTAAGTTCAGACAAAAAGACTGTGCCTAATTGACATCCTGAAAGAACTTTTTGGTACTCATCTGGGCTTACAAAGTCTTCAAACTGAATGTTCGAAAGCTTGTATGCCTCTGCAAGACTTTGAATCTTTTTTCGTTCGGCACCGTCACCCAACACTAAAAAATGCCATTCAGGAGCGTCAACTTGTATTGTGTTAGCTAACTCAATCAAGTTATTCAGTCCTTGAGCGGGTCCCAATACGCCAGCGAAAATTGCGATTTTTTTATCACCAGCTATCCCATATTTTTTCCGAACATAAGCTTCATCTTTATATGATGTATTTTCAAACTTTTGCCAATTGTGCATTATGATAGATTTTCCGGAAAGCTCATTCATAAATTCTTTATTAGCAAGTTCGAGATTACTTTGGGAATGAAAGGTAACCAAATCATTATGCTTGTAACAAAAACGTTCAATGTAGCGAAAGAATTTTATAAGCAGAAAGTTTTTCAGAATACCT
Organism: Rhodobacteraceae bacterium IMCC1335; assembly: GCA_039640495.1. Taxonomy (NCBI): domain Bacteria; kingdom Pseudomonadati; phylum Pseudomonadota; class Alphaproteobacteria; order Rhodobacterales; family Paracoccaceae; species Rhodobacteraceae bacterium IMCC1335. The sequence goes on along the minus strand of CP046864.1, from coordinate 2,703,981 downwards.
AGGTCAATAGCATTTTGCGGGAAAAGATCCTGAACATTAAGTACGGTGGTCTTAGCGAACCTTCGTTTGAGGTATGCGCCAAACAAGCCTAGCGTCAACGGCGGTGAGTAAATAATTACTAAATCATAATTTCGATTCAGGTGTTTCTTAAATCCTTTGTAAAAGTAGTATGGCATCAAGAGCTGAGATATACCTCTAATCACATAGGGCACATTATGGTGTTCCAAAACCTTAATGCGAACAGGCTCAGACACGCCCGCATCATCCTTAAACACGGATTTTTTATCAATGTTATACTTTGCTTCAGTCGTTATTACGTCTGTTTCAAATCCGAGATCCACTAAATGGGTCCGCAAATCATAAACCAGCTTGGATGCTGACCTTATCTCTGGTGGGTACGAGTCGCTTACGAGAAGGATTTTCATATTGAATTCCCTGCTAAAATATCTTCAACAGCAAAGCAAACTTCCATCACTTTACATAAATCATCAAACGATTGTTCTTCCGTTTTACCATGCATCAAATCGACAAATTCTTTGGTTTCTTCGAAATATCCAATATCTTGCCCCAGCGTTTTCTTTGTAGAAGACTTTCCATTACCAAATAGGCGCGTTTTTGAAAAATTGTCGATATGAGCACTATATCCGGAACCAAAAATATAAATATTTTCACGGCTCAACCCTCTATCGCCATTGGCGTAGTAGGAAAGATTACAAACAGCGCCGTTGTCCATTTTACAAACAACTGTCATATTATCTTTGACTATTTCCCGGTCATCAGCTCCATTAATTGGCACTACAGTCACGCTTTCGATTCTGGCACCGGTGATATACTGAAAAAAATCAAAGAAGTGACACATTTCACCTACTATTCTACTGCGGCCTTCCTTCTTTTCAAATACCCAATGATCACGAGGTACAAAACCGGCATTGACCACATAAGTGACATTCGTGATGCGGCCAGACGCGAAAAAGCTTTTGACCCTCTGTGTATGCGGAGAATACCGTCGATTATACCCAACCATAATACTAAAGTCGAAATCCTCTTTTAACGACCTCAAACCTTCCAGTTCAGAACGGTTAGTTACCATTGGCTTCTCGACAAGCACGTAACGATATCCCGCTCGAACAGCTTTTTCAATATAACTATAATGCAGAGAATGTCGCGTAGCGATCACTAGTGCGTTTGTATCTGGCACGTTTGCAAACAGTTTTTCAGGGTCACTGACATTAGAGTGGAACCGAAATTTATTTTTAGCTGAGACACTGCTAGACTGTGTTCTTGTTGCCAACCGATACAAATGTACGTTTTTATTTCTAGACAAGTTTGGTAACAATGCGGATCTTGCGAATTGCCCCGCACCAATCATATCCACTTTAATTTCACCTTTGTAAGCAAGAGGCTGACTATGCTTACTAAACTTTAACAAGTCTTCACTAATTTTCTTTGTATCGTTTTTCTCTAATTTATTCTGATCACTTTTAGAATAGTATATTACCGGCGCCAATCCATGATAGGTTCCTTTAATTATACTATCATAAAGTGATATTGCATCATCAACATATGTATAGCTGGATATAAGTGAACTCGGGTCAATCTTCCCTTCTTGCACCAAACGAAAGAACTCTTTCAGATTTCGTTTCTGAGACCACCTCGCGTATTGTATCGGTAAATCGATACCTTCCTGTTCATATAACTTATCTAACCCACCTGGACCACCAGCACGCGACACAATAAGCTCAATTTCCTTATGCCAAAGCTCGTTACGATCTGGATGTATATCAACAACACCGGTCACAACAATTTTTCCACCATTACGTGTGCTTTCTATAGCATCTTCAATAGGTACATTCGACTGTGTTGCAGCTGCAATTATTGTGGCGTCTCCTCCGGCACCGTTAGATAAATTGTGTAAACATTTTGTATAGGCTTGTCGGTCCGAAAAAACATTATCGAAACCAAATGATTTACACATTTCAATTTTTTCAACATCTGGATCAAAGCCGACAATCTGAAAACCATAGGCTACAAGTATTTGAGCAGTCAATATTCCCAGTAAACCTAACCCTATCACTCCAATCACAGAGCCGGGTTGTTGCGCACTGCATCTTACTCCATGCATAGCGATTATTCCAAGCATGCCGAAAGCAGCACTGTCCCCGATTTCACTATTGAGTTTCAGACACATCATTTCAGGCGCAACGATTATACTAGAATGTGAAGCTATATCCGCGCCAATAACAGCGACAAAATCGCCAGGTTTGATTTCTTCTACATTTTCGCCGACACGTATCACTGTTCCGCAGGCACTATACCCCAACGGAGTCAGTTTTTCCAAACGGCCTAATACATCTTTGTAAGTCTTGCTTATGCCCTCAGTTTGGACTTTCTCAATAACACGTTTGACTAAATCTGGACGAGCCTTTGCTTTTTGAAATAAGTTTTTCTTAGCTAGTGTGGATATTGATTTTTCAGTTCCCACACTAACCACGGAGCTGCGAGTTTGTATAATTATTTCATTTTCATTGCATGCTGGCACTTTAATGTCGATTAACTGTAATTTCCCGTCTCGATAATTCTGTACGATTGTTTTCATAGGAATTTCTAAAGCTCACTTTTTATTATTTCAGCTATTTTCACGCTAGCATCTCCAGTCCCGTACGGATTCATCTGCTTAGAAAGAGTCTCATAGAAATTTTTATTATCCAGTAGCCTTGAAACCTCCTCAACAATATTCACTCTTGAATAACCGACGAGAATACTTGTGCCTGATGTGATACCCTCAGGCCGCTCTGTATTTTCCCTCATAACGAGCACTGGCTTACCTAAAGCTGGAGCCTCTTCTTGAATGCCGCCGGAGTCAGTTAAAATCACAAATGCGCGATCCATTAGCGCAACAAAGCCTTCGTAATCGAGGGGTTTAGTTAGTCGAACATTATCTAGGCCGGAGAGGATTCGGTTTGCTGGTTCTTGCACATGTGGATTAAGATGAACAGGATACAAAAATAATGTTTGTGAATACTTTTTAGCTAGGTCTTTTATTGCAAGGCAGATTTGATTGAAGTTGTCACCAAAGTTTTCGCGCCGATGCCCGGTAATCAAAATCATTCGATCGAAGGAACTTATAAAATCTAACTCTTGTTCCAAAACATCGTTGGGCTCATAATCCGGTGAACTTATAATAGACCTGACCTTCAATAATGCATCGATTACCGTATTGCCGGTAATATAGACGTTACTCGGTGCAATACCCTCAGATATCAAATTCTGGGCATTCAATGGAGTCGGCGCAAAGTGAAATCGCGCTATTTGTGCAGTTAAACGACGATTTCCCTCCTCCGGCCATGGACTATTCAGATCACCAGATCTGAGCCCAGCTTCAATGTGACCTATCGGAATTTTCCGATAATAACATGACAACGCTGCAATAACAGATGTTGTTGTATCACCATGAACTAATACTAAATCTGGCTTCTCCACAGTGAGGACTGCGTCTATTGAGGACAATATGGATGCACTCAATTCCGAAAGATTCTGCCCAATTTTCATTAAATTTAAATCATGATCAGGGTCGATTTGGAACAAATTCAAAACTTGATCCAACATTTCTCTGTGTTGACCAGTCACACAAACCCTAACATCTAAACTAGGATCATTTTTCATATGCAAAATAACTGGAGCCATCTTAATCGCTTCTGGGCGAGTACCAAATACAAACAAAATTTTTCTCATTAATTTACTGTCCTCTGAAGCAGTATCTCGATTGGATAGTCGCTTTTGGTTATTTTCCGTGATAATAGTCTTTGAACCACTCAACAAACTTGGGAACTCCGTATTCGATTTTAGTGTCCGGACAATAGCCCGTTAAAGCTTTCAAATAGCTGATATCAGCCCATGTCTTTTCAACATCGCCTGCCTGAATTGGCAGGTAGTTTATTTCAGCATTGGCACCAAGGGCCTGCTCTAGCACTTCTATAAATCTTAACAACTTTTCAGGCTGTGAGTTACCAATGTTGATAATCCTAAACGGCGCAACGGTAGACATTGAATCAAAATAACATTGGCCGGATCTTGGGACGTTATCGATTAACAATCGGACAGCATGAACTAAGTCATCGATGTAAGTAAAATCTCTGTACATATTCCCTCCGTTGTAAACATCTATTGCCTCGCTTCTGAGGATGCTTTTTGTGAACTTGAAAAGCGCCATATCTGGACGACCCCACGGTCCATATACAGTAAAAAATCGAAACATCGTTATCGGCAAGTTGAACAGATGCGAGTAGCTATGTGCAAAATTCTCAGTAGCCTTTTTAGTAGCCGCATAGAAAGAAATTTGCTGATCTGATTTAGCGTTTTCCTTATATGGCATTACCTCATTTGCACCGTAAGCTGAGGAAGTAGATGCTATTAAGGTGTGCTTCGGTGGAAATGAACGCGCTGCCTCCAGCAGCTCAAAAGTTCCGTTTACATTACTTTCAAGATAAGCACGCGGGTTTTCAGTAGAATATCTGACACCTGCCTGAGCTGCTAAATGAAGAACTATCGACGGCTGCTCTTCTTGAAATAATTCGCACAGCATATTTGGAGTTTCCACTTTCTCATGAACAAACCTATATTTTGGATTTTTCCGCAATATACTTTCTCTTTGTAACTTTAATGAAATATCGTAGTAGTCAGAAATGCAATCGACTCCCACCACCCGCCAACCCTCATCTAGTAATAACTTGGAGAGATGGAACCCAATAAAACCAGCTGCCCCAGTAACAAGCGCAGTTTTTTTTAAATTATCAGCCAAAATTAATCACCTCCAAACAAATCACGCGTAAATACTTTTTCTTTCGTATCTAAAAGATCATCAGTTATTCTATTGGCCACAATTAGATCTGACTTCTCTTTGAAAGCACTGAAGTCTGTCTCTACATACGAGTTAAAGAAATGGCCAGTTTTTAACTCAGGCTCAAAAACTATTACCGTAATTCCCTTAGCTTTCAAACGTTTCATGATCCCTTGCACAGAACTTTGACGAAAATTATCGCTTCCTGCTTTCATTACTAATCGGTAAATACCTACCACCTTAGGCTTCCTCTTTATGATTTCATCGGCAAGAAAATCTTTACGAGTAGCATTCGCATTAACTATTGCTCCGATTAGGTTCTGTGGAATACTGTGATAGTTTGCCAATAGCTGTTTTGTATCTTTGGGCAAGCAGTATCCGCCATAGCCAAATGATGGGTTGTTATAACCATTACCGATCCTTGGATCCAAACAAACCCCATCTATAACCTGTCGACAGTTGAAATCTCCAGCAAATGCATAGCTGTCCAATTCATTAAAAAATGCCACGCGCATTGCAAGGTAAGTATTTGAAAATAACTTAATTGCTTCAGCTTCTCGCGCACCAGTTAATAAAATATCAACGTCAGACTTCAATGCTCCTTCAGCTAGCAAATTTGCGAACGTCTTTGCACGTTCTGATTTCTCACCAACAATAATACGGCTTGGATATAAATTGTCGTAAAGCGCCTTACCCTCTCGCAAAAACTCAGGCGAAAAAATCACTGCTTCAGTATTTAAACGCTCCCTGACATCCTCAATAAAACCAACCGGTATCGTGGATTTTACAACGATGCAGGAATTTGGTTCGGTCGCAATGACTTGTGCGATCACTTGCTCAACCGAGGAAGTGTCGAAAAAATTTTTATTTTCATCATAATTGGTTGGTGTCGAAACGATCACGTAGTGAGCGCCACGAACTGAAACGTTCAAATCAGTACTTGCTGAGATGTTCAAATCTTTTCTGGTCAGATATTCGGATAGCTCGGCATCAATAATTGGGGACTTCCGAGCATTCAGGGCATCCACGCGCTCCTGCGCGATATCGACACCAATGACTTCATTTTGCTGCGCTAGTAGAACCGCATTTGACAGCCCAACGTAACCCAAGCCCACAATAACAATTTTCATGAATTAAGTCTCAAATCTTGTATTTAAATGCGTTCGAAAACACAATAAGCTTGCTACAACATTGCAGTATCAAATCGAGAAAAGTACCCATTCCCAAACTACAATTGCCCATAACATTGCAAAGTCGGCCCCCATAAGTCTTTGTTTTGGGGGCGCTTATTGCACGACGCATGAGACGCTTGGACACCTTAGTATTGCAGGTGGAAGCAGTTAGCTCCATCACCCCTTAGCACCCTGTCCGCGGGCGTCGACTAACATTCACTAACCTTATACCCACTTGGGTTTTGGCTCTGCCAAGCCCAGGTATCTCTGCACATATCTGCGAGGCCCAGTTTAGCCGCCCAGCCCAAGCGGAACTGGGCGCGTTCACTATTTGCATAAAAGCTAGGCAAGTCTCCCGCGCGCCTAGCTACGGTGCTTGTTGTTATGGAGTGGCCGCATGCGATCTCAAAAGCCTTGACCATTTCCTTAACAGTGACCCCACGCCCAGTGCCAATATTAATGACTTCATGCCCTGCCTGGTTAGGTAGGGCGGCAAGTGATAGGACGTGGGCCTCTGCAAGGTCCACGACATGCAAGTAATCACGCTCCCCAGTCCCGTCTCTTGTGTCGTAGTCATCTCCAAATATTTGTAACTCTGACCTTGTGCCAACCGCCACTTGCGCAATGAACGGAATCAAATTGTTCGGCCGGCCGAGGGGATCTTCTCCAATGAGGCCAGACGGGTGCGCGCCAACTGGATTGAAGTAGCGCAGCGAAAGGGCTGACCTTTCGGAGGCAGCTGCAGACCAATCTGCAAGCATTTGCTCGACCACAAGCTTGGTCTGACCGTAAGGGTTAACCGGGGCAACAGGGTGATTTTCGTCGTATGGTAGGTATTGTGGTTCACCATAAACTGTGGCCGATGATGAAAAGACTATTTTGTTACAGCAGTGAGACTGCATGACTTCAAGGAGAACTCTAGAGCCGCTCACGTTCACATCGTAATAGGCCAAGGGATTTTCTACGCTCTCGCCAACCGCTTTGAGGCCTGCGAAGTGAATCACTGCGTCTGGAACAAATTCCGTAAAAATGCCGTCCATAAAAGATTTGTCCCGAATATCTCCCACTACGAGCTGAATGTCAGTACCCGTCAGTTTACTCACGCGTTTAACTGCCTCTGCGTGACCGTTGACGAGGCTGTCCACGACAACTGCCTTATGGCCCGCTTTAATAACTTCCAGAAGTGTATGGCTGCCAATGTAGCCCGCGCCGCCTGTAATGAGAACTTTCATCTTTTGTCTACCAAGTTGCTTTTGAGGCCACGCCTGACACCCTTTTTACGGCGTCGGAAAATTCGTTCGACTACCCGTAACCTTAAACAGTCGGAGGGCATAACGCGCTGGTGTTGTTACTCATAATGTGTCCAAAGCCGTAATATTTTCACGGCCTCTTCTGCTTCCAAAACCTGATAGACAAGACGGTGTTGAATATTGATGCGTCTTGAATACGCCCCGTTCAAGTCGCCCACGAGTTTTTCGAAGGGGGGCGGATTTTGCCAAGGGTCTTTCTCTAGTATCGCCAAGAGCTCCCGCGCCTTAGCTTTGAGGCCAGAGGAGGCGAGTTTTTTCGCATCTTTCTGGGCCTGCTTTGTGTAGTGAAGCGTCCAAGTCACCACTCTAACTCTGTTGATGTCTCGCCGAGGTTTTCCTGCATGCCTTCAATGATAGACTCGCGCATGCCAGGCACAGAGAGCAGATGCAAAGTCTCGTTGATCGCATTCCAATCGTCTTCTGACAGCAGTACTGCATTGCCACGCTTACCGGTAATGACCACCGGCTCGTGGCTCGCAGATGCATCATCGATCAATTTATACAGATTGGCCCGCGCCTCAGTTACATTCACTGTTGTCATGACAGTACCCCTTTTGCCTTAACGTACGCTAAAGCGTACTTTGCGTCAATCGCCACGCCACTCACCATCATCTGCATTCTAAACTTCAAGACACCCATAACCTTGGATTATCGGCAGGCTTAATCACGTGTTCCGCCAAGCAAGTCCGCAATCGCGCTCACATGTGCCGCCAGCGCGTCCGCATTGCCCTTGCCCTCAACATTCAACCGCACGAGCGGCTCGGTGTTTGAGCGGCGCAGGTTGAAGCGCCAATCCTCAAAGGCCAGGCTCACGCCATCTGTCTCATCTAAGGAGAGCGCATCAGCGCGGTAGGCTGGCAAAACATTCTCAATCGCCACGCCCGCGTCCGACACTGTGAAGTTGATTTCACCCGAACTCGGGAAGGCCGCATATCGATCTTTCACCCAATCCCCCAGCGAGCGGCCTGAGCGGGAGACAAGTTCTGCAATTAAAAGCCACGGGATCATGCCGCTGTCGCAATATGCAAAGTCGCGAAAATAATGGTGCGCCGACATCTCGCCGCCGTAGACGGCTCTGCGCGCGCGCATTGTCTGCTTGATGAAGGCGTGGCCCGTCTTGGACTGAACGGCGATGCCGCCCTTTTGAGCGACAATGTCTTGCGTGTTCCAAACCACTCTGGGGTCGTGGACAATCTTGCCGTCGGACTCTTTTTCTAAGAAAATGGATGCTAGGAGCCCCACGACATATTCGCCGGGAACAAATTGACCTGTCTCATCGAAAAAGAAGCAGCGATCAAAGTCGCCGTCAAATGCCACGCCAAAGTCGGCCTTCTCGGCCTTGACCACGTCAGCTGTCGCGGCGTGATTTTCCGGCAGAAGTGGATTGGGGATGCCATTTGGGAACGTGGCGTCCGGTGTGTGGTGCACGCGCACAAACTCAAGCGGTGCGCCAAGCGCCAAAAGCTGGCCTGCAATGGCGTCAAAGGTTGGTCCCGCGGCGCCGTTGCCCGAATTCACAACGATTTTGAGCGGCCGAAGGGCAGGGACGTCAACAAAACTTAACACGCGCCCCACGTAAGCCTGCCGCGCAGCCTCTGAGCGCCCAAACTCTCGACCAACGTCTGTCACATCAGACCACGCCTGAGAGCTTGCAAGCGCCTTGATGGCTTGAAAGTCGCCCAAATCCTCAAGGGGCTGAGACTGGGATTTGACAATCTTCATGCCGTTATAATGGATCGGATTGTGTGACGCGGTTACTTCAATGCCAGCGCAGGCGCCAAATTCAGTCACCGCCCAATACATCTCCTCCGTGCCAGCCATCCCAATGTTAATTACATCCGAACCAGCATCGCGCACGCCTTGTGACGCGGCGGCCGCGAAGGCTGGGCTGGTTTCGCGCGCATCAAATCCGATCACAACAGATGTGGCGCCCAAATGTTGGGCCACGGCGCGACCCACGCGGTAGGCGACGCCCTCATCAATATTGACGCCAATTTCACCGCGAATGTCGTAGGCTTTGAAGCAGCTAAGGTCAGTCATGTGGATTTGTCTCTTCGCGGCGAGGGGATCGCCTCTCCTGCAAGGCCCGCCTCCTCTTCAAGGGCTTTGATTTCTGCCTTCAAAGCCTCAAACTCTTCGCGCTTTCGCTCAATGAAGCTGTGGGTCAGCAAGGATTTCTCGCGGATCCCTTTCGGCGTCAGCAAATGGGCATACTGACCCTTGCGCGGATTTTTCTTGAAATTTCCAAGCTTCACAAAGCCCTTTTCAACAAGCGCGGTGAGCACGTAATAGGCGGACCCGTTTGAAATCCCAACTTCATCCGCAACCTGCCGTGTGGACATTTCAGGGTTTTGTGAAATCAACCGCATGACCTTCAAACGGATTTCCGCCTGCTGTTCTTCGCGCCGACTAGCCAAAGTGACGCTCCAGAACGGCTACCGCACCGAGCTTTGCGTTGCGTGCAGGCTCAGGTGTTAAATTCCAGCAATGTAGGTCAAGAATGTTCATGACTGTTCAGATTTGATGGATAGTCCAAAATCTCTATGACTACAATCAAAAAAATATCAGGTTGAGACGAAATACGTTCCTCCCGGCAGGGTTGCGGGGGGGGTAAACAAAGTGATTAATTTCAATAATTTATGTCATTCCTACGGTCGTGGGTCACCGCCAATTTAGACCAGGATAGGGAGTTTCGGCACGGCAATTGATAGGTTTGCAAGATGTTTCAAATCTGTTATGTTTGTTCAATAGTGAGCGTTAAGTCCGATAGGTGTCAAAATGAATCAGTGGTATTTGATACAGTTCAAGCCAAACAGCCATCGCCTGGCGGAGCGCAACTTGCAACGGCAAGGGTTTGAAACGTTTTTACCCATGCAGAAAATCACCCGCAGAAAAGCCTCCCGCTTTGTGAGTGATCTTAAACCTCTTTTCCCAGGATACATGTTTGTCAGCGTAAACTCTGAATTGGCCCCTTGGCGCTCGATAAATAGCACGATTGGGGTATCAAAGCTTGTGAGCTTTGAGGGCAAACCAAAGCCACTGCCACTCCAGTTGATTTCTGGCCTTATGCTCAGATGCGATGCATCTGGTGCATTGCTCCCACCCAAAAGTCTGAACGAGGGAGACAGTGTAGAAATGCTCACCGGACCTTTTGCCAATTTCATTGCAACGGTGGATACAATTGATCCTGAGCAGCGTATTTGGGTCCTTATGGATTTCATGGGACAAAAAACACGTATGCAGGTCAGTGCTGATCAATTGCAACTCGCTAAATAATCTCTTCCCAAATTTCCTAGCCTTTTCAATTCATTGAAATTTTTTCGGTCGTCCAAGTGCACGTCTGACCATACGCTTTTTGTGTAAACACATAAGGAGCGCATCATGGCACCACTGTCTAAACTTACATTGACGTCCTATCGACGCACGCAGCCCAATCGGGATCCTGTTGAAGAACGGCGTAGTAAAACCCTAACAGCACTTAAGCAGCAAAAACTTGTTTTAGCAGCCGCACAAAAAGGGCAAGAGCACACGGTTACAAAGCCAGGCTGGGCACGGGATACAAATGGCAACCGGCAGCGCGTAGAGAAAACACACGCGGTGCGCCCTTGGTTTTTTCAAGATGGGCAAGGCTGGGTTGTCCAACTCAAATATGGCGCACGCGTTGTCCCGCTTGATGCAGATAACAACGCTGTCATTGTTCATAGCCTAGATGACGTTGCTGCGGTGCTAGATCTATTCGCCAAAGCCGTTGAGGGAGGCGAATTAGACACCGCACTCGCTACACTAGCACAACGCAAAAAAGACCCGTCGGAGGCGCAACATGCTGACGACACATGATCCAACAAAAATAGCAGCGCTTAATGATGCGGCGCGCAAGTCTTTCTCAGGGTGTCGCGTTTACATGACTCCGGGTGTTCAGGCACTTTATCAAACGCAGGCCATTGTCGCGCGTGTGCAAGCTTATGATGCTTTCACAGAGCGCAATGACCCTTATGGTGAGCATGATTTCGGCAGCTTTGAATTTTGCGGCGAAACCATCTTTTGGAAAATCGAGTATTACGATCTCGATTTTCAAATGCATTCATTAGATCCGAGTGATCCAAATATCACGGCACGTGTTTTAACAATTCTGCTGGGCCATGAATACTGAAGCCCAGCATATAAAAGGTGCTTTCAAAGCTGCCCAATACGTACGGATGAGCACAGAGCACCAGCAATACTCCACACAAAACCAAGCGGATAAAATCCAAGAATACGCAGACAAGCGTGGAATTGAGATTATCAAAACCTATGCCGACGAGGGCAAAAGTGGCTTGAGCATTGGTGGGCGGGCTGCACTTCAACGGCTTATTTCGGATGTAGAAACAGGTATCGCGGAGTTTAACGTCATTCTTGTCTATGACGTCAGTCGCTGGGGGCGGTTTCAAGATGCCGATGAAAGTGCCTATTATGAATATATCTGCCGTCGCGCTGGTATCCAAGTGGCCTATTGTGCAGAGCAGTTTGAAAATGACGGCTCCCCAGTTTCCACAATCGTCAAAGGCGTCAAACGCGCCATGGCTGGTGAGTACAGTCGGGAGCTGTCTGCAAAAGTTTTCGCCGGTCAATGTCGCCTGATTGAATTGGGGTTTCGCCAAGGCGGGCCGGCTGGATATGGATTACGCCGTGTTTTGGTTAATGAACGCGGGGAGGTCAAAGGCGAATTAAAGCCTGGAGAGCACAAGAGCCTTCAAACAGATCGCGTAATCCTCATGCCGGGACCAGAGGAAGAAATTGCTTGGGTCAATCGCATGTTCTGCTGGCTTATTGACGAAGACATGAGCTTTCGAGAAATCGCCGATCGTCTGAATGAACATGGGATCGCGACAGATCTGGAGCGTCCCTGGACGACAACATCTGTGCGGACAGTTCTCACAAATGAAAAATACATCGGCAACAATGTTTTCAATCGTCGAAGTTTCAAACTCAAAAGACATCATGTGGAAAACCCGCCAGAAATGTGGATCCGCAAAGAAGGCGCCTTTGAAGCAATCGTCCCTATCGAAATGTTTATGACGGCCCAAGAGATCATCACCGCACGCTCAGCCAAAATGTCTGATGAAGAACTATTGGAGCACTTGCGACGTCTTTATGCGGAACACGGCCAAATTAGTGGTGTGCTTATTGATCAAAGCGACGCGCTGCCTTCGGCAAATGTGTACCGCACGCGCTTTGGATCTTTAAGACGGGCCTATGCTTTAATTGGCTATCAAACGAATTTTGATCACGAACGCGCCGAGATCAATGCGCGCCTTCGGGCAATGTATCCTGAGATAGTGCAAGACACGCTTTCGCAGATTAACACCATGGGCGGTGCTGTCACGCAGGCGCCAGACACAGGGCTTTTGAATATCAACAACGAGCTTGCAGTTAGTTTGGTCCTGTCACGGTGCCAAACATCAGGCGACGGAAGGTTTCGTTGGCGTGTGCGCTTTGATCCTGAGCGCTTCAAGGCTGATCTCTCACTGGTGGTGCGGCTAGATCACTACAATGAAGGCGCGCTCGATTATTACCTGTTGCCTTGGTTGGATTTGCCTAGAAACCACCTCGCCATTGACGCACGAAGCGCCACTCAATTCGAAGCTTTTCGATTTGATGATCTGCAGTTTTTCTATCGCATGGCCTGCCGGGTCAACATCTGGAGGCAGGCGTCATGAAGCGAAATCATCATACACAAAATATCCTAACCCAAATTTCTAATAGGAGTTGCTATGAACACTGACACACCAGAGCGGGTGACGCTCATTCCAATAGAGCGCATTGAGGTCCTGAATTCCCGAGACCGCAATGCCAAAGTCTTTGAAGAGATTGTCGAAAACATCCAAGATATTGGTCTTAAAAAACCAATTACAGTCACCGAGCGTGAGGGTTTAGACAGTGAACCCAAGTATCTGCTTGTGTGCGGTGAAGGGCGTCTAAATGCGTTTCGCATATTAGGAGAAACTCATATTCCAGCGCTGATTGTGGATGTCTCAGATGAAGATGCATTCATCATGAGCTTAGCAGAAAACATTGCGCGCAAGGGGCACCGACCACTAGAGATCCTCGCAGACATTGAACTGCTGCTTACAAGAAACACTGGCATCGACGACATTGTTGCAAAGACGGGCTTGTCGCAAAAATATGTACGCGACATCGTGTTTCTCCTGGAAAAGGGCGAAGAGCGTTTAATTGAAGCAGTTCAACATGGCACACTTCCACTGAGTGCCGCCATTCAAATCGCACGCGCCAAAACCGATGACGATAATTTAGGCGACATGCTGGAAGAAGCCTATCAATCGGGTGAGCTCAAAACCACACAGCTTTATGAAGCAAAACAGCTTCTCGCCAAACGCCGTGACCAAGGTCCAAAGGCTAACAATCGACCCAAACTACCAAACTCTGCGCATTCGCTCGTGAAGACATACCAGCGCGAAGTAGAGCGGCAGCACAAGATGGTTTTGAAGGCTGAACACGCCCAGCAAAAACTGCTGCTTGTAGAGCAAGGCCTCAGAACACTTTTTACCGACACAAATTTTGTGACGCTGCTGCGTGCAGAAGGTTTAGAAACACTGCCTCAATATCTCGCAGAACGGATTGAACTTAACACACTGAACGGAGGTGTATGATGAACGAACCAATGTCCATTCAAGAAATTTTCCCGGGAGCAGCAACTGAACTGCCAGAAGAGGACGCATTCGGCTTTCCAAAGGCGCCTCTCAATCTCACGCTGGGATTTAATTTGGAAACGCACCAGATCCCCATCGAACATTTGATGCCAAGCAAGAAAGTACCTGACGGTGTGATGACCACGCGCAAATTCAAACAGATCCTCTCTTCCATCAAAGAAATTGGATTGATTGAGCCGCTTTCTATAATCCCAACAGATGACCAAAACGAAACCTTCCTCCTACTCGATGGGAACCTACGCGTGCTCGCACTCAAGGAATTGGGCGAAGATCAGGCCCCTTGTCTTATCGCCAAAGATTTTGAGACCTACACCTACAACCATCGCATAAATAGACTGTCTACGGTGCAGGAGCACTATATGTTGCGTCGCGCAATCGACAAAGGTGTCAGCAAAGAGCGCTTAGCACGCGCGTTTAATGTCAATCTCTCAGCCATTAACACTCGTGTGAACTTGTTGCATGGTGTGTGCCCCCAGGCCGTTGAGCTCTTACAAGACCAACAGTTCAACCCAGAGGTCACACGTTTCCTGCGCAAAATGAAAGCTGCGCGCCAAGTGGAGGCCGTCGAGTTGATGATCGCGGCAGATAAAATCACAGGACCCCACGCTGAAGCCCTACTTAAGGCAACACCGCCAGAACAGCGCACAGACACGGCGCCCTCCAAACCAGACATTCCTCAAGGAGATCCGTTAGAAAAGATCGTTAAACTGGAAAAAGAAATGAGCCAGGTGCAAACCAAGTACAAAGATGCAGAGGCCAATTACGGCTCAGACCTCCTTAATTTAGTCGTCGCGCGCGGGTATTTAAGCAAACTGATCTCCACACCAACCGTGAAAGATTACCTAACACAGAACCATCCTGATATTCTCGATACCTTTGAGCTTGTGGTGAATACTGTGAGCATGGACGAGGCCGTCAGCGCAGAAGAACGGGATCCAAATACAGGCTCAGACGATGCGGATGCTGACAACGATGACCCATCAGATGAGCCTTCGGACGATGAATAATAGCATATGTGCTGAAAACCATTCTCGCTATGCCTGTCGTCTTCTTGATTGGGTAAGTCTAAAACTGACGATCTTTATGCAAATAATACACATTTTTCACTTAAAAACAGACACTTAAGTGCGTAACAAATCAACTCTCGTTTGCGCTCAACGCTCCCATTGGGCGCATGGGCTTCACCTTGTCATAGTCGGCTTGTGAAATGCTGGTGCTGGTAGCTTGAGGCATACCACTCACAGAGTCCTGCGGTTTAGGTGTGTTACGGGACTTTGGAATGGGAGGTGGCGCTGGTTTCGATAGCCCTATCCCCTTGCCAGACTTTGCAGGCTTTTTCTTCTTCACCTCGCCTGCCTTCAGCCTGCTATCGAGCTTGTTTGCCAAGAAGCTGGCCGTATTCGCAAAAGTCTTTAGATCATCGACTGCCTGCTCAATCGTATTGGATCCTGCAGACTTTTCGATCATGTCAATGAGGCGGCGCATTTCTTCACGATCATCCATGAGCAGCTCCTAGGTTTACATACTGGGGTGGCGCAAAATCACCACCCAGAACTGATAAGTACTTCCCTAGAAAAAACCGCAGTGCAAATTTTTTAGCTGCAAGACCCATTTCGAGCGCTGTCATAGACCCATCCTCTCGGGCTGCATCCACTTATGACGCGCTTTTTGGTCTAGGGCGCCCTCGCTTAATTTTTGATGTTTTCTTAGCAAGCGTGCCAGGGCTAGATGGTTGCTTTCTCCAGTCTGCTCAAGACGTTCTGCATAATAGCGTAATTTACTCGCAAAGGTTGAAAGTGCGTCTGCGCTTGGGTCAATGTTTTGAATGCGCAAAGTTCGCAGGTAACATTCACTTTTCCCAAGCCAAGCGCGGCAAAACTCCGTGGAATGCTGCACAAGTCCTGCAGAGATAAGTTCGCGGCGCGCTGTTTCTAAAATATGTCGTGACATCTAAAATTCCTCAACTGTTGGGCAGGAGGACCTGCCTCACAGTTATTTATCACTTAAACATCTGTTTTTATGAGGATTACACCTTAAAGGTGTGCTATGTTCTACTTATTGATGTGCGGGCAAACACTGCATGTTAACATGGCATTTATTTACAAGTGACCAAACAGTACTGTTTGAGCAAAATGGGCAAACAGTACTGTTGCAAACACAGTGTTTGATTAGCGAACCTGTGGATAAAATGCACCCTAAGGTTGTTTATACTTGTTTTAACGGCCCACAGATTTTGGAAACTCACCCTTGCCGACATTCTCAATATACTGCCGCGCTGTGCGTAGATATCGACTGGTCTGATTGGCAATGCTTGTGCGCGCACGGTGATTGTGTGCTTTGACCTGCATCGCCTGTTTGGTCCGCCGTTCACCATATTTGGTCTCAGGCATAAGATTAGGCTTAAGCCCCGCTTTTACACCTAAGTCATATTTTGACATATCGGGATAATACAGGTGCAGATCCCAGAGTGTCAGTGTTTTGTGCAGTGTGTGTGAAGAGACATTTTTATAGATTGGGTAACGTGCTGAGGAAGCACGCGTAGATTCATTATTTTTTAAAAGTGAATGTGCGCGTAAGTGCAGTGCTTTAGTCTCTTCGTGGATCTGATTGAAGGGTTTGCGAGGATCAAGCCAGTAGTTCAGGCCAATACCTGCTTCTTCTGGCATTACTTTATTCTGTTCTGCAAAGAGCAATTGATGACTTCGCCACCAAGATAAGAAGTCATTGCCAAAAACATTCCCAAAATCATTATAAAGCCACCCCAGTCTTCCATTGCCACTTTGGCGGCATGTGCGTTTGTATGCGGTGTTGCGCCGTAAGAAAGCCCACCACCAGTAATAAAGCGAGGCCATGAAGGCAGGTGCATCTTTATAGGGCGAATTTCTTGGCTCACGGAATCTCGTGCCTTTCAAATCGTCTATATTTGGCGGAGCTGTCATAAAGCTCAGTGGCGATTGCAGCTCAATGGTCGCGTCGTAGACCATAAAACCATCTCCTTCATGATGTATATGGTTTTAGTTTTTCAAGGTTCAAAGTCGATAGCGTGAGTCTCATTCTGTGCTTGTTTGAGCCTACATGCCCGCAAATGACTGTTCACCTTAACTTTGTGTCATGAAGCGTCATCCAGCATCAGAGTTTGCAACCACCCCTGTGTTTTCAGGGGTTTCAATCAAATGTTCTGAAAGGAAAAACCAATGTCAGTTCAATCTCAAATTAAACACGACATCCATACGCGCCTCGAGCAAATGTCCGCCGCGCGCGTGGTCTGGGAAGAAGGCACAATGCGTGCCGCCACAACTGAGCTCTATGCAATCTTGGAGCAAATCTACGCACTTTATTCTGAGTTGAAGGCCGAAGTAGGCAAGCGTCGTGCCTTTGCCTCACTGCTCACAGATTTGGATCTAAAAATTCAGGCAAATACCAGCTTAGCACTGAAGGTCATTCGCTATGTCTTTGGTAAAGCAGGTCGGCGTGAGGACTCTTACGCCCGCGTGATTGCGATCGCCCATGACATGAAAGGCCCAGATCAAAGCTTCACCAGCTATGTGCAAGAATGTGGCGGCATTGAAGAGGTGCGCCGCGTTCCTAAAGCACAAAAAGCCAGCACAATGAGCAAGGATGATTATAAAAAGCTAGCGCTTGATGGCCTGGCAGATGTCCAGGTCGGGGTCAGCACATTTGAGCTTCCTACCTTCATTCAACCAAATACAGACTATGAAGAAGATTACGCGGTTGCTCTTGTGCGCTGTCACGATGATGGCACAGGTACAATCGTCTACGGTTGCAATGAAGCCGGTGTCATTGACGCAGTCCTAGTATCTTCCGGCAAAGACCTAGATCAGCGCGCTCAGGACAGCAAAGCGCAGGTTGATGCTGGTGATCTTGCAGAACGGCGTGCACGCGATGTCCGCGAATTCACCTCCAAAATGATCACTGTGAGCTCAATGCCGAATGCAAGTGTTAACGGTGGCGCACTCCGCACAAACGGGGCTGCAACCCCGCATTACGGCTAAGGCGAAACGAAAGGGCGGCTTTCGGGTCGCCCTTCTCCCTTTCTCTCGTGGAGGCAAACATGTCCTTTGATCTTAAACACCTTCCATCCGCATTTAACGATCTCGTTATCGCTGATCCGCTGAACGCAGGCATCATAAAGCAATACTGTACTGTTATACCCTCAAAGCCCCTAATACTCGTGGGACCGCCAGGCGCTGGAAAAACTGAAGCCGCGCGTGTGATTGCACAGACTTACTTTAAAACCAAAAACATCCAGAACATGACCTGGGAATTTAATGGGGGAAGTTCAGGAAAAGACCTGCAGTCACAAATTATGGCAGAGGCTAATTTCCAGCTCTTTGGAAACCCGGACAAAGCTCTTGTTGTTATTAACGAAATCGACACGCTAGATCTTCGCACGCAGCAACCCTCATTTCGCGACTTTATGGACGCAAAGCGCTCTTACATCCGCTTCATTGCTACGACCAATCACAAATCGCGGATACTCGGTGCCATCCTAAGCAGGTTTCGCGTTGTAGATCTTACCCCACCAACAAACCAAGACTGGGTGCCTCGTGCAAAAGCTATTCTAGAAGACGAAGGCATGTCGCCATCCACTCAAGACGTTGCACTCATGCTCCAAAGTTTTAAAGGCAGTGCTCGAGATTTGATCGATTTGTTGGAGGAGACCGTGATCGGATGGCGCACCGCACAGTCACCGGCGCCAATCAGATCACATTCTTCACGGAGGGCACTCTGATGAAAGATTTATTTGACGAAAAAGGTCTCTACGAGCTGGAGATGTCGCCTGAACAAACTGATTTCTTATGGTTTCTCGATCAGTGTGGATTTGATGTAAAGGTTCGCGCACTACGACACACTGACGTTTTTGATCGCGTGCGCGGTTTATTAATGCACAAAAATGAGCAGGAAAATCTAGCTCTCGAGTCGAGTCTCCATCACAACTTCCTATTAGACGGGTACTCTAGAAATCCTTCCCCTGGACACCCAGCAGCGCGAAGACATTACAATCGCTTCTGGGGGTATAAATTCCCCAGCAATCAAAAGAGCAATTTAATTCATGTAAAATTGCGCCAAATTGAGTCTGGCCTTATTCCCGTGCTTCCGCTGGAAAAGCTCACTGTGCCAAAGCGTGTGCAAGATACAGGTCGTAAACGTGCACTCATGCTGATGCTCGCATTGCCCGATCGTATTACTGACCGCTATCATGAATGGGCTCAAAACCTTTGCTTTATTGATCAACTTTTAGAACTGAAGCCGGACTATAGCCTACTGCATGAATTGCGTGATGAATATCATGCAGAGTTTCTCAAGCTCTATAAAAGCGAGCTCAGGTATGCCAAACAGCCAGAGTATGGCAGGCGTAAAGATGGGGAAGCGCTGGCGTTCTACAAAAAGCTCTTCAAGTTTCAGTATCCGGTAAAGCGCGATATTATTCGGTGTCTTTGTGAAGCAAAGCTGAACGCGTGATGAAACATAATTCAGACAGAAAGGCTTTTGAGGCTTGCATTGTAGAAATTGTGCAATGCTTGGCAGGTCTGTGTGATACTGAAATTGGTATCCACACAGATGCTAATCAGATTGCATCTTTAGCTAATGAAGGCGGGACCCAAATTCTAGGCTATGAAGTCGCACCAACGCCTCAGCATTTTCAATTTGATTGCGATCTCGTTCCTATTGAAGCCGCATATTTAAAGCACAAAGAATATGACCATTATGCGGCGCGTGTTGGGTTGCGCATTTATCTACCTAGTCAGATTGAGAACATCTTGCGTGCGCAGTTCTCAAGCAGTCTCATGGACCAAGTTGACTACGCGATCACAGGACATTCAGACCTAGAATTTGAGATGGTATACGATGGTCTCTTAGTCTGTTTTTTAACAACGGGATTTGATAATTTTACTGTTGATGGCATGACAGATACGATGTTGCGGCATTCCTATGCGCAAATTTTACAAGACCTAGACCCTCTTATGCCATGGCTCAAGTTTGCGAGGTTTCTCGCGCAACAGCATTATACCCATGAGCAAATGGAAAATATCCAAAAACGACTGCCCAGTATTCTCGACAATGCGCTGCAAAACAAGAGCATTGCAGATGCACATGTCTTTACGCTTTGTGAACTCAGTGGATCATTTGAGCCAGCGCTGCGCTTATTTAAAAAGCATTATGGTGATCTGTTTGTGGAGGAATTGAAATAAGGCTTATCCATAAACGTTTTTGCGATGCCCTATCTTTACGACCTCAATAATGATTTCCTGCTCATTGATGGTATAGATGGCGCGATATTGTCCCACGCGAATTCTCCATCCGTCACGCCCTGTTAATGGCTTTGAATTTATCGGGCGCGGATCTTGAGCAAGATGCTCTAGAGCATTTAATATTCTTAGCACATCTTGCTTTGGGATGGATCGTAAGTCTTTCTTGACCGACGACTTGAAACGGATGCTATATAATTCCGTCATTCTTCAGTTCACTTACAAAGCTCGAATAGTCCATTGACGGCTCATTTTTGCGTGCATCATATTCAGCGATATCTTCTGCATCTTCTGCAGCAAGCAAGCTCACAGCTTCATTAACGATATCCGATACAGAGCGGTTCTCTTGCGCAGCCTTGAGTCTAAGTGCTTTGTGCATGTTCGGGTCAAAATAAATGGTTGAACGTTGTGATAATTGAGCCATGAGGATGTCTCCTAGTTGTCACGAGCAATATAGCATCAAAACGTTATAACGTCAATTTTGTGTTTAAACCACTTTTGAGCCGGTTTTCTGCGTCTCGTGATAAATAAACGTGTAGGATGGAATAGTTGGACATGCCTCACGCATCGGTAACAGGCTCAATGCATCGGAAGATGCCCCAGGAAGATCCGAACACAGGTAACGCTGTGGCGGTGGATGTTAGGGACGCCCAGCAGTTTACGCCGAGCTGCTAATAAAACAACTGGCGCTTTTTGTCGTATAGCGCCCAAGCAAGAAAACGGCAGGAGTGGGAATACAAGGCTCAAATGAGAACCCCACGCCCGTGTCCACGGTTTGTCATGGCTTTGGATTCACTAGGGTGCGTTGCTGAAAAGGTGGCGCGTAAAGCTGACAGAGTAACCCCAGCTTCCTTTAAAAAGGTTGCGCTCATGACAGACGGTAGCAACTCGGATGAGGTCATCGTTATACCAAGGCCGTAGCAAGCCTTGGTATGACTACACAATCTGGATGAGATCCCAAGTATATAAATTCAAAATCACAAAAGCTGTTTGAGCTTGTTAGGTTGGAAATACATGACTGAAGGTGTTTGTGATTGAGCGCAAGCGAATGAACAAACAGCGATAGTCAGCTCGGCGAAGCTGAGCTTGATAGATGACAAATACTATAGGGTTGGAACAGCTCTGACTAAATGATCAGCGCGTTCTACGATCAGCCACATGCATGATGGCATCCAAGTACCCTTGTACACTGCCACAATCAAACCGACGTCCATTAAGGGTCACGGCTTCAACCGCATTTTTAGCGGCTTGTGTATTAATGGCATCTGCCAGTTGGATTTCCCCACCCGCTCCTGCGGGTTGATTGCGCAGAATATCGAAGATGTCCGGGGTCAGCACGTAACGACCAATGCTGGCGAGGTTTGACGGTGCTTTGTCGGCGTCTGGTTTTTCAACAAGACCTGCAACTGATCCTGGTTCGCCATTTGGTACAACTACGCCATACTTGGAAATATCAGGCCCGTTGACTTCCATGACACTAAGTTGTGTCTTGCCGGATTTCTCAAATGCGCTTGCAAGATCAGCTATGACGCCTGCACCCTCATAGGTCAGAAAGTCATCTGCTAGCAGCACTGCAAATGGGTCATTGCCCACAGCACGTTCCGCACAGAGCACGGCGTGGCCAAGACCAAGTTGTTCCGGCTGGCGCACAAAGATACATTCAATACCTTCTGGCAGGATGTTCTTGACCATGTCCGCTTGCTCAGCTTTGCCTTTGGTGCGGAGTGCCATTTCAAGCTCTTGGTTGTTGTCAAAATGGTCTTCAATAGCACGCTTGTTACGACCCGTCACAAAGATCAGAGTGTCAATGCCCGCAGCAATCGCTTCTTCAGCGGCGTATTGGATCAGAGGCTTGTCCACGATTGGTAGCAGCTCTTTGGGCATCGCTTTGGTCGCAGGCAAAAATCGTGTACCAAAACCAGCGACGGGGAAAACTGCTTTGCGGAGTTTAATCATGGAAAATACTCAAAACTTAAAGGGTTGGTTGGATGCTCGGTACATAAAGAACAGCAGAAGTTCAATATCAGAACTCTTGGCACACCTGCGCTTTGCAAGCATCAAAGAGCTGGTTGAAGGCGATACCAGTATTCAATTTCCGATACCACGCTTTGCGGTCTCTGAGCGTTGCGCAAGATTGTTCCAATCAGGTTTGTCAATGAAACCGCTTGCGAAGCCTTGATCTACTGCATCACTCAATCTTTGTATCGCAGTTTGTTTTTGTTCAAACAAACGTAACGCATCTCGCACAACCTCACTTGCTGTTTCGTAACGGCCAGATGTAATTTCTGCTTCGATCAGCTGGTCGAAATACTCACCTAATATAAAAGATGTTGCTCTGCTCATCTCTTACTCCTTGCGCGATAGCAAAATATAAAATCCAGCTTCACTGAAAAAGAAGCGTAGCTTTTTGCTTTTAACTTACTGTACAACACACGAGACACAGTTTCATAGATATGCTGAACCACAGCGTCCAAAACCTCATGAAATACATATTTCATGAGATTATTGCATAAGTCATTGTTATCATTGATATATGAAGCAGCGTATTAATTTGCACCAAAATAAAACCTCACGATTTCTATTTAAAATTAACAAAACATGAGATTTCGGCCGACTTGGCCCTTTAAAATAGCGTAATTGTAGGTGCAGAAACCGGTCGCCCAACCCAAACCTCAGACTTTATAGTCTTTGTAGCGAGAAGATGAGATTTAAGGGTTTTACACCATGAGACATGCACAAACACTTAATGAAGCGCAGTTTCGCAAGGTACTGCACTACTGCCGCACAAGACGGCACGCCAATCGGGACACAGTCATCTTCATGGTAAGCTTTTTCGCTGGACTTCGTGCTAAAGAAATAGCTGCACTAAAACTGGGTGACGTGTTTGACGCTGAAGGTTGCGTACGTGAACAGTTTACGCTTGAGAGCGACCAAACCAAAGGTGGGCAACGGCGCAGCGTGTTTATCAATAAGCGTCTCGCAAAAGCACTAGATGACTATGGATTAGATAAAAACCTCAGCAACTTAGATCGTCCCCTTTTTGAAAGCCAAAAAGGTGGTCACTTCTCCGCTAATACAATGTGTCAGCTATTTCTAGACATTTTGAAAAACTGTGGCTTCAAAGATGCTTCAAGCCATTCGGGACGAAGAACCTATATTACCAGATTGGCAAACAAGGGAGTAGGTGTACGCTTGCTTGCAGCACTTGCGGGGCATTCGCATATATCGACCACACAAAGATATATTGATGTGAATGCAGATCAGATGAAAGAGGCTGTCGAGCTGCTTTAACTCAGCAGTTTAATCATAGCATCTTCTGACAGGCGTCCGTCTTCAAAAGCTGTGAGCGTGCGCAAGCGTAAGTCTTCAGCAAGCTCAAACCCACTGCGCTCTGCTCCAACTGCAATCAGCAGGGCTTTTTCTGAAAGCTTGCCAACATCAAAGAGATCGAAAGCTTTCTCATGCGCTGATGTTTTAGGAGCAGCGGTTTGATCTACGGCCGCTGCGGCTTGTGCAGGCATTGTTAGATTGGCAACTGGCGCTTCATGCAGCTCTCGGTCGCCCTCGGCTTTTGTTGTCGCTTGCTGCGGCTCTGTGGCGGTCTTTGCTGCGTTACGCTGTTCTTGCTGATCACGCCCTGAGTGCAGGCCAGGGTTCATGAATGGCGACAGCTTTGAGTAGAAACGGTCTAATACGCCCGTACTGTTGCCCATCTGCCTGCTGAGGGCGTGGGTGCTGATGCCGCGCTGCAGATCCAACGTTGCGTAGAAATGCCGCCAGCTGTAAAGCGTTCTCTTTTTGCCATCAGCGCCATATACGATTTTGAGAGATTTAAGCAGCGTTTCAAAGTTGCGGGAGAGATTGGGCCGCGCTGCCCGCTCGCCGTAGCGAGTGACAAACACATAGTCTTCGCATTTGCTTTCAATTACTTCATCCAGCGTTTTACCTTTGAGATTGGGATTGAGCTCTAATTGGCGCTCAAGGGGCCTTATAGCGCGATCTCTGGCAATCAGGGGCCGCTGACCCGTCTTGCCTGCCACAAACAGCCCAAGATAGGTCTGATCCTCTTCTTTGATCCACAGCAGGTTTTTCCATTTGAGGTTCAGAGCCTCAGTTCCGTGCCGCATGCCAGTGTTGGCCAGCACCAGCACATAGTTCCTGAGCACTTCACGTGTGGCCTGTGTGTTGGGATTGTCAGACGCCTTGTTAAACGTCCGCAGCGCTTCATAGATGGTTTTGTATTCTTCTTTGGTAAAACTGCCACGGCTTTCGGTCTTGATACCGTCATTGATGGGCTTGGGTCGAATGGCATGTGTGATCCACCCACGCTGTTCCGCTTCATCTAATACTCGGTTCAATGCCGTGTTGTGTGTGTTGATGGTACTGTGATGCGCTTTGCGCCCCAACTGTTCTGTGCGCCACTTGCCAAAGTCCACCAATGCTTTGGCATTAATATTGGCTACATCGTATGAGCCGAAGAAAGGAATGAGATACTTATCAAGAGCAGTGATGTAGTCTTTGTAAACGATGTGACCGCTGCCAGAGCGTAGTTCTTCTTGCATCCTGTCTCGTGCAAATTCTGCCACTCGACGAAACTTGCGGGTACTTTGCGGCAGGTTGTTTTTGAGACGATCTTCGGATGTGTAGAAAAACTTCATCGCGACTTCGGTGGCGCGTTCTATGCTTTCTGTCTTGGTCGAAAATCTATGCCAAGAGCCATCAGCCAGTTTAACCCGTGCTTGCCACTTTGCACTGCCAGGTCTGGTATCCAGTCGAATGTGTTCGCTGACTTTGATAGTTCTATTAGTCTCCTTCATAAACCAATTGTATGATCAAAAGTCTCAAAGGAAAACGAAACTTTGCGTTTGTGGTTACTGAGTTTCCAAAATCTTTGCTGGCAAACCGCAAAAAAGTGCCGTGCGAACAGAAATTGCTGGAAAACACCATAAAAGCAATAACTGTGTTCAACACATTGATTCTGCTCAAACATACACAGAAAACTGTGTATCGACTGTGTATGAGAGAATTGTGAAGGAAAAGTCAGCTAAGTGCTTGATTTTATTGGAGGCGGGTACCGGAATCGAACCGGTGTACACGGATTTGCAATCCGCTGCATAACCACTCTACCAACCCGCCTCAAGTGATGTTTTTTGCTACATTAACACTGAGGAATGTGCAAGAGGCCATCCTTTGTTAATTGAGATAAAAGCACTAATTTCTGGTGGTTTACGTATGATTTAATTGAGAAAAGCCCTGTGAACAGATCCTTCAGGTCAGGCATGTATTTCTGCTTGAAATACACCCAAAGGATGAAATGCGCCTCGTGATCTTTCATCTCAATCAAAACCTCACACCTTAGGGTTGTTAAGGCTTAGCTGCCAAGTCTTGTTCCGACGCAAGCCTAGAGTTTGAAGCGCATCCGGTAACACACTGATATTAGTTGAATTACAATTTAATGTTGTGTGCGCTCACGCTATTGATGTGAAGGCAAACACTGCATGTTAACATGGCATTTATTTACAAGTGACCCAACAGTACTGTTTGAGCAAAATGGGCAAACAGTACTGTTGCAAACACAGTGTTTGATTAGCGAACCTGTGGATAAGTTTTTGAAACATGCATAATTACAGAGTGTTACGTTGCTTTCGCATGTAAACCTTTATTTTGACGTTGGAGCTCTAATCCACGTCCTACATCCCAATACAACATTGTCCAAGAAGGCTCAGTATGTTAGACAGTACTATAATCAACACGATTGGAAGTACGCTATGCCAAGCATACCGGCAAATGAATTGAAGACCCGAGGCGTTACAGCGATCGAGCAAGCTTTGGCGGAGAACACTGAAGCGATTGTTTCCGTACGTGGTAAAGACAAGTATGTGGTTATGAGCTTTGAGCAGTACTCTCACTTGCGTACATGTGAGCTAGAAGCCGCCATTCACGAGACACGTAAAGATCTTGCAGAGGGGCGGTTTATCACCGAGAGTCCTGCAGCTCACTTGAAACGCCTTAAGGAGATGAAATGAGCTACAGGCTGGTCTTTACAGACAGCTATAACAAAAAGGCTGCCAAATGGATCAAGAAGCACCCAACCCTTAAAGATCAGTATCTCAAGACCCTTCAGTTGATAGAGCTCGACATTCAACATCCGTCGCTAAGACTGCATAAGCTGACTGGTAAACTGAGTGGATTAAGTTCTGTCTCAATCAATATGAGCTATCGCATTACGTTGGAACTTATTATCCAGGACAACGACATTATTTTGATCAACGTTGGTTCGCATGATGAGGTTAATAGGTGACGTTAGAAATCCGCGTCTGCAATAGGTATAATTCAAGCACGCGACTTTAGCCAGTTTCATTATGCCAACACGAAAGGCAGGAATACCCTGTTTAAATGCAGTTTGCGCAGGGGGTGCGAGTGCGTTTTGCTAATGCTAGCCAAAGGACAACATCTCAACTCATGAAACGAGGTACTAGTGCTGTCAGAAAAGCAGAATTTATCCTGCACATTGTGTTCGCATTAGCAGTCTGAGGATCGACTTTTCCAGGGGCATAATTACCGTGTTCAACACCCTGATTTTGCTCAATTTTGTGTGAAAACTGTGTATCAACTGTGTAAGCTGATTTTAAGGAGGAATTTCGCCTTAAGTCTTTGTTTATAATAAATTAAACAGGAAATTTGGACGAGTGTAACTGTTTTTGCAATCCGCTGCATAACCACTCTACCAACCCGCCTCAAGTGATGGCGTGTGTTACACAATGACGAAAAGATGTGCAAGCGGTGACTGGTTTCGCGTTAGTCCTGGTGGGCTGTTGCTGCGGTATGATTTATCCCCCTTTTACCGCTCATTCAATTCTAGGCTGAAACAACTCGCGTTATTGATGTGAAGGCAAACACTGCATGTTAACATGGCATTTATTTACAAATGACCAAACAGTACTGTTTGAGCAAAATGGGCAAACAGTACTGTTGCAAACACAGTGTTTGATTAGCGAACCTGTGGATAAGTTTTTGAAACATGCATTATTACAGCACGTTACGTTTTTTTTGCATGCAAGCTCATATTTTAAAGTAGGATCTCTAATCCATGTTTCAAAGGCCAGGACAACATTGCCCAATAGTATTCAGTATGTTAAACTGTACGATAAGCAGCACGATTGGAAGTATGCTATGCCAAACATACCGGCAAATGAATTGAAAACCCGAGGTGTTACAGCGATCGAGCAAGCCCTGGCGGACAGCACTGAAGCGATTGTTTCTGTACGTGGTAAAGACAAGTATGTTGTTATGAGCTTTGAGCAGTACTCTCACTTGCGTACATGCGAGCTAGAAGCTGCTATTCATGAGACACGTAAAGATCTTGCAGAGGGTCGGTTTGTCACCGAGAGTCCTGCAGCCCACTTGAAACGCCTTGAGACGATGAAATGAGTTACAGGCTGGTCTTTACAGACAGCTATAACAAAAAGGCTGCCAAATGGATCAAGAAGCACCCAAGCCTTAAAGATCAGTATCTCAAGACCCTTCAGTTGATGGAGCTCAACATTCAGCATCCATCGCTAAGACTGCATAAGCTGACTGGTAAACTGAGTGGACTAAGTTCTGTCTCAATCAATATGAGCTATCGCATTACGTTGGAACTTATTATCGAGGACAACGACATTATTTTGATCAACGTTGGTTCGCATGATGAGGTTTATCGGTGACGTTAGCAATCCGCGTGTGCAATTGGTGTAATTCAAGCGCGCAGTGTAGCCAGATTCATTAAGCCAACTCGAGAAGCAGAAACGCCCTGTTTAAATGCAGTTTGCGCAGGGGTGTGAGTGCGATATTCTAATGCTTGCCAAAGGACAACTTCTCAACTCATGAGACGAGGCGCTAGTGCTGTCAGGTCAAACAGCATTTATCCTGCTCATTGTGCTCGCATTAAAAGTTTGAGGAGCGACATTTTTGGGGGCATAAATACCGTGTTCAACACCCTGATTTTGCTCAACTTTGTGTGTAAACTGTGTATCAACTGTGTAAGCTGAATTTAAGGAGTGAGTTTCTCTTAAGGCATTGATTTTAAACAATTAAATGTAATATTTGGGCAAGTGTAACTGTTTTTGCAATCCGCTGCATAACCACTCTACCAACCCGCCTCAAGTGATGGCGTGTGTTACACAATGACGAAAAGATGTGCAAGCGGTGACTGGTTTCGCGTTAGTCCTGGTGGGCTGTTGCTGCAGTATGATTTATCCCCCTTTTACCGCTCATTCAATTCTAGGCTGAAACAACTCGCGTTATTGATGTGAAGGCAAACACTGCATGTTAACATGGCATTTATTTACAAGTGACCAAACAGTACTGTTTGAGCAAAATGGGCAAACAGTACTGTTGCAAACACAGTGTTTGATTAGCGAACCTGTGGATAAGTTTTTGAAACATGCATTATTACAGCACGTTACGTTGTTTTTGCATGCAAGCTCATATTTTAAAGTAGGACCTCTAATCCATGTTTCAAAGGCCAGGACAACATTGCCCAATAGTGTTCAGTATGTTAAACTGTACGATAAGCAGCACGATTGGAAGTATGCTATGCCAAACATACCGGCAAATGAATTGAAAACCCGAGGTGTTACAGCGATCGAGCAAGCCCTGGCGGACAGCACTGAAGCGATTGTTTCTGTACGTGGTAAAGACAAGTATGTTGTTATGAGCTTTGAGCAGTACTCTCACTTGCGTACATGCGAGCTAGAAGCTGCTATTCATGAGACACGTAAAGATCTTGCAGAGGGTCGGTTTGTCACCGAGAGTCCTGCAGCCCACTTGAAACGCCTTGAGACGATGAAATGAGTTACAGGCTGGTCTTTACAGACAGCTATAACAAAAAGGCTGCCAAATGGATCAAGAAGCACCCAAGCCTTAAAGATCAGTATCTCAAGACCCTTCAGTTGATGGAGCTCAACATTCAGCATCCATCGCTAAGACTGCATAAGCTGACTGGTAAACTGAGTGGACTAAGTTCTGTCTCAATCAATATGAGCTATCGCATTACGTTGGAACTTATTATCGAGGACAACGACATTATTTTGATCAACGTTGGTTCGCATGATGAGGTTTATCGGTGACGTTAGCAATCCGCGTGTGCAATTGGTGTAATTCAAGCGCGCAGTGTAGCCAGATTCATTAAGCCAACTCGAGAAGCAGAAACGCCCTGTTTAAATGCAGTTTGCGCAGGGGTGTGAGTGCGATATTCTAATGCTTGCCAAAGGACAACTTCTCAACTCATGAGACGAGGCGCTAGTGCTGTCAGGTCAAACAGCATTTATCCTGCTCATTGTGCTCGCATTAAAAGTTTGAGGAGCGACATTTTTGGGGGCATAAATACCGTGTTCAACACCCTGATTTTGCTCAACTTTGTGTGTAAACTGTGTATCAACTGTGTAAGCTGAATTTAAGGAGTGAGTTTCTCTTAAGGCATTGATTTTAAACAATTAAATGTAATATTTGGGCAAGTGTAACTGTTTTTGCAATCCGCTGCATAACCACTCTACCAACCCGCCTCAAGCGATGTTTTCAGGTATATGAACACTGAGGATTGTGCAAGAGGCCATCCTTTTTTTATTGATGTAAAAGCGTTAATTTTTGGCACTTTAGGTGTGAATTTTGTGCGGAACGCCCTGTGAGCTGATCCTTCATTTTACGGATGTATTTTATCTATAAACACATCTTTGAGCTGAAGTGCGTCGTGTTTTCTTTCATCTCAATTACAACCTCACACCTTAAAGTTGTTAAAGCTAAGCTGCCAAGTCTTGTTCACAAGCAAGTCTAGAGTGTGGGATGCCTTTCGTAACGCACTGATAATATTTAAATTACCACTTAATGGTGCGCACGCTCTCGCTAATGAAGTGTAGGCAAACACTGCATGTTAACATGGCATTTATTTACAAATGACCCAACAGTACTGTTTGAGCAAAATGGGCAAACAGTACTGTTGCAAACACAGTGTTTGATTAGCGAACCTGTGGATAAGTCGAGAGCTGGAATGCAGAGCGCGTGGAGCCCTAGGTACATTCACAAAGCAAACACGGGAAGCAGAAACACCGTGGTTAAATGCAGACTGTGCGAAGCTGAGAGTGCTATTTGCTGATGCTTGCCAGCAGACAATATTTTAATTCATGTGGCGAGGGATACACTGTTAGCACAAACCGCATTTATCCTGCACATTGTGCTCGCATAAGGAGCATGAGGGGCGACATTTTTGGGGGCATAAATACCGTGTTCAACACCCTGATTTTGCTTAATTTTATGTGTAAACTGTGTATCAACTGTGTAAGCTGATTTTGAGGGGAGATTTTCTCTTAAGTAATTGATTTTACGTGTTAAAATGATATATTTGAAAGCATGGGTCTTTTTTAAAAGATTTGAACCGCGCAAATTTGGCTGTAGATTTTGAAAGTGGCTCAATTCTCTCCGAATAAGTCGCGCGTGTAGGTTTTATCAGCTACATCCTTTAGCTCGGACGACATGCGGTTTGTCAAAATCACGTCGCAAGCCGCTTTAAAGGCCTCTAAGTCTCGCATAACCGGCGAGTTGAAAAACTGCTCTTGCGCGAGCGCAGGCTCATATATCACAACCTCAATTCCTTTGGCCTTAATCCGCTTCATAAGACCCTGTATTGAGGATTGTCGAAAGTTATCGCTGTTCGATTTCATGGTGAGGCGATAAATGCCAACTTTGCGAGGTGACCGCTTTAAGATATCTTCGGCCAGAAAGTCTTTACGCGTTGTGTTCGCATCTACAATTGCGCGGATGATGTTCTGCGGAACGCTGTCGTAATTAGCCAGTAATTGCCTTGTGTCCTTGGGCAAGCAGTATCCACCATAGCCGAAAGAGGGGTTGTTATAATGCGCTCCGATCCGCGGATCAAAAGAAACACCTTCAATAATTTCCCGGCTATCTAAGCCTCGCGACATCGCGTAACTGTCTAATTCGTTGAAAAAAGCCACACGCATTGCGAGATATGTGTTTGAAAAAAGCTTGATCGATTCCGCCTCGCGGGTGCCCGTAAGCAGCAAGGTCGGATCTTTTATATGTGCGGCCGACTGGAGCAATTCTGCGAATATTTTTGCTTTTTCAGACTGGTCCCCCACAATAATACGGCTTGGGTTTAAGCTATCGTATAGCGCAGAGCCTTCGCGTAAAAATTCCGGTGAGAAAAAAATATTTTGGCTCTGCAATTTGCTGCGCAACCCATCCACAAAGCCAACTGGAATTGTTGACTTTATCACCAAGCAGGCCTCGGGTGCGTGTTGCATGCATTCAGCAGCCACGTCTTCAACGGAACGCGTGTCGAAAAAATTCAGCTTCTCATCATAATTGGTGGGGGTTGCGATGATAACGTAATCACTGCCAGGTAAAGCCTCGTGCAGATTTGTTGTCGCGCTTAGATTTAGATCGCCCGCAGCAAGGAAATCGGGCAAGTCTTGATCCCCGATGGGAGATTTTCGGGCATTTAAAAGTGCCACCCGACTGGAAGAAACATCTACGCCTATCACCTCACAATGTTGCGCCAGAATGGCCGCATTGGCGATCCCCACATATCCCAAGCCTACAACAACTATTTTCATTTCTTAAACCTTCCGAGTGCCGCGGCGTGTTACGCGTTAGATTGCGCCTTTGATAATCGCGCAACTGAACGGTGTAAAGAAACGCATTGAGCGCAGGGCATGTGCAAACTGTGCTGATAGAGGGAATGGGCCCAGCATTTTCTGTTAGGCGCTTTATTTAAGCGGGAAGGCTTTAAGCGCAACTGGCTTTTGTTCTTATTTTATGGCCTGCGCTGGCATCATGATGCCCAGCGTACGCCGCTCTAAACCAAAAGAAACATTTGAGCCTATATCTTGGCCACCCGTTAAAAGGTGAACCAACCATGCAGCATGATATTGAGATTATTCCTGGCACATCGGGCACTATGGGCCATGAGCTGGGCTTGGTGTTGAATTACAAAATCCCTGCCTCGGGCAAGCCGGTTGATTTATCGGGTGCAGAATTGGTGTTTATCGCCAGCGCGGGGGGCAGCGCGGTTCTCACCAAAGCCACCCCAGATATCACATGGAACTCTGAAACAGGGCAGATCGTGGTGCCCTTTAGCGTTGAGAATACGCGGGCGCTGGGCGCGCATTCCTATTTGAAATACACGCTTGAGCGGCGCGAGGGCGCGGCGCAACGGCTTATTCTGCACGGTCAGATCAACGTGACCAAAGTGTATAATGATGACTGACGCGGTTGTTGAGGTGATCGAGGCGCGGCGCGTGATCGAGATTGCGCAGCACCTCAAAACCAGCCTTGAGGTTTTTGCGCCCAAAGCCGAGCTGGTTGAGCTGCCGCTTCTGCCCGCAGCGGTGATCGAGTTGCAAAACCAAAAAGATGCATTGCTCGAAATTGTCACCTCTGGCCCGCAGGGGCCACGCGGCGATAGCGGCGCAAAAGCCAGCGTGTCAGATCACCCCGATAACGCTTTGAGCGCAACGGCAGAGGGAACGCTGTTTGCGCCCTATTTGGAATATTCAACAACAGATTGGTAAGTATCATGGCCCGTTTTCAAATTCACAAAGTCACTGCTTTGCCATCGCCACTGGAAGCACATGCGATCTATCTTGTGACCTCTGGCACAGATTACGTTGAAATGTATGTCACAGGGGCCAGCGCTTCAACGGTGCGCCGCCATATCAATGAAGCGGATGTGCAAAGCCTGATCGATGCATCCGTTGGCGGGCTGGGCGCGATGGATATCGTGGATGATATTGCGGCCCGCGATGCGCTGGATCTAAGCGAGAATGCCATTGTGCTGGTGCTGGATGCCAGCGCCGATGCCACGGTATCCAGCGGCGCGGCCACCTATGCCTATCGCGCCAGCCCCGATCTTTGGGTAAAAATTAGCGAGGCTGAAAGCATGGATCTGGCGCTGACATGGGCCAGCCTGAGCGGCAAGCCGAGCAGCGCGGTGGCCGAGATTGATGATGCCGTGGCCAAAAAGCACAGCCATGCCAATAAAACCCAGCTGGATAAAATCGATGAGGTGGATGGGCAGCTCACCTATGCAGGATCGGCTGTCAGCACCGATTGGGCAACGATAGGCTGGTGAGCGCGTTTCGGGCGCATAAGCTGGTTGCCGCCTTGCCTGATCCGCTTGAACCCAACGCGCTTTATCTGCTGCGCACGGGCGCGGGGTTTGATCTTTATGCGAGCGATCAAACCGGCAGCGCGGCGCATAAGCTGAACGCGGGTGACGGGGGCGGGGGCGGCACAGGCGGCGGCTTTACGCCCGCCCGCCAAAGCGCGGCCCATGCGGCGTATATTTATTTTGATCTGGGCAATCGGATCAATCGCTGGGATCGCGCTGCAGAAACCATGCAAAGCGCGCCGGGGCTTTGGGCGGATCGGGAAGGCTTGAGCTACGCATGATATACGGTTCTGTTTGCTCTGGCGTAGAGGCCGCAACTGTCGCCTGGCATCCGCTTGGCTGGGAGCCGCAATGGTTTAGCGAAATTGAAAAGTTTCCGAGTGCTGTTTTGCACCACCATTACCCAAATGTGCCGAATTACGGCGACATGACAGCTTTTAAGGAGTGGCCCAATGACCCAATTGACCTTTTTGTCGGAGGAACCCCTTGCCAAAGCTTCTCAGTCGCTGGACTTCGAAAAGGACTTAGTGACCCACGCGGGAACCTTATGCTCACCTATCTTGCCATTGCTGCAAAGTATCAGCCCAAGTGGTTGGTTTGGGAGAACGTCCCCGGCGTCTTGTCATCAAACAAAGGACGGGATTTTGGCACCTTTCTCAGAGCGCTGGGGGAACTCGGGTATGGGTTTTCATGGAGAAGCCTTGACGCTCAATACTTCAGTGTGGCCCAAAGACGCAGGCGTGTGTTCGTTGTCGGATACGCTGGAGACTGGAAACGTGCCGCAGCGGTTCTTTTTGAGCGCGAAAGCTTGTCAGGGCATCCTGCGCCGAGCCAAGAAACGCGGGAAGAAATTGCCGGAACAATTGCTGCAAGCTCTTTCACAGGTGGCCCAAGCGGAAAGCCAGAAGGCGCAGCTGTAAATCATTTTGTGCCAGCAGTAAGCAATGCACTCTGCGCGCGTGACTACAAAGGCGCTAGGCCAGAGGCAGACCAGGACACGGCAAGTTGCATAGCATTCGGCGCACAAAACAGCGCAAGCCAAGGCGACAGCGTGTCAAAGCATGTCACGCCCACGCTCGACAAAAGCAAAACGCCAGCTGTGGCAACGCATTCGGTCGCTGGTATAATTATTTCACACAGTGGGTTTAGCAACAGCATTAACCACGCGGCGGCTGGATATATGGCCTTGCAACACATGCAAGTGCGCCGCCTAACGCCAACCGAATGCGAGCGCTTGCAGGGCTTTCCCGACAACTACACGCAAATCCCATACCGCAACAAGACAGCGGAAAGCTGCCCTGATGGGCCTCGCTACAAAGCTATGGGCAACTCAATGGCTGTGCCTGTGATGCGCTGGATTGGCGAGCGGATCAACATGGTGGAGAACCTCATTTGAGCATTCGCACGCATCTTACACAAACGCTGGGCGCAACGCATTTGCTGATGCTGGATAATGCCACCGCCTTGGGTGATGGTTTGCCGATTGCCTTTGACCCTTTGGGCGGCAGCTTTGAGGGTGCAAAGATTTGTGAAGGCATCAGCGCCAGCTATCGCGCCAGCGCCGATAAGTTTCAACGCGGCACCATCCCGCGCTGCGATGATATCAACAATAGAAAGGACATCTATCAGCATCGCAGTTTATGCGTTTGGTTTGCCAGCACCAGCGTGGATGCCCCAACGGGGATTTATGCCCAAGGCGGCGGGGGCAATAACTTCGCCATTCTGGTCGGGATTGCCCGCGCCATTACGGTGCAAGCAGCCGATGAAGGACAACCGTTTTTAATCGCGCAATCGGCATTTCTGGCCGAGGTGGATCGCCCCTATTTTATCTGTTTCATCTGGCAGCGCCCCAGCGAGCATGAGGGGGCGGGCACGCGGATTTTGCTTTATATCAACGGGGTGCACCAACACACGGTGGAAAAGGATGGCACCGAGCCCTTTCCTGGGCATAACGCTGATATTGGCATTGGCAACTGTAAGCTTGGGCTAAAAAGCTATAACGACGCGCAAATGCAAATGGGCGGCGTGATCAAAGATGTTGCCATGCTGGGCATGTTCAACAACCGCTCCTTCAGCGCAGCTGAGTGCCGCGATCTGTTCGAGCGCAGCGTTGTGCCGCTTCACGTGATTGAAGGCAATGTGGCGCAGCAACAAGCGGCGCTGGATGCGCTTTCGGGCACAGAATTTGCCGGTCAGAATTGCGCTATTCGGATTGTTCAGGCAACCAATGCCACCGATTACCGGCTGATCCTTGATAATCTGCTCTTTGAACAAGATCCCAATCTGCGCGATATCGCAGTGCAATATGTTGGGCCGCATGAATTAACCTTACTCAACGCCAATGGATCAAATGCAGCTGAGATCTGCACCCCGCCCGCGGTGGATTTGGATGGCATCACGGTTTTAGAGGGCGGTGGATCATTGGCGCTGGTGGAAAAGGTGATCCGCGCCGCAACGCCGGGGGTGGTGACGGGCGATGGCGATTTGCTGATTATCACCAGCCCTGGCGCTTATATTTTGGATGCCACGCGGATTCCGGTTGTGGAAAATATCAGCGGCGGGGCGGTGCAGCTTTCAGCGATCAACGGCGCGCAATCGCCAACAAGTTTGCTGGAAAGCTTTGGCAGCATCAGCTTGTCTTCTGCGATGCGGGTGCAGGATTTTGGCGGCGCCGCCACCAAATTGATTGTTTGGAATGCCGAAGATGTGGCGCAGGGCAAAGAGCTTTACCCCTATCAAGAGGCGATCAGCCATCGGTTTGACACCTCTGGGCTGACGCGGTTGCGGGTGGCGATTGATAAGCCTGGGCATTATGCGCAGGTTAAAGAGATCGATGTGCGCGAGATTGATCAGCTTGAATTCATGGCGTTGAACGCAACCCCAAATCTGGATGTAAACACCGATATCTCGGCGCTGATCACCGCTTCAGATATGGCGATCATTGCCGATCCTTACGGGGCAGGGTTTGATGTGCTGCGCGCCACGATTAGAGGTGATCATCCCAATATCACCACACAGCAATGGCTGCGCTTTACCGATTATGCGGCGGGCACAAAGGAAGGGCTGACCGCCTTGGGGCTTTATGGCTTAAGCGGCGAGGATGTTTATCAGGCCACGCCATCGGGCTTGGCGGTGCTGCGCCCTGTGATCGAGGCGCGGGCAGATGCCACCAATCGGGTTGAGGTTAAAGCCTATATCGATGCAAGCGGCGCAAAAGCGCTGTTCGCGGGCTATGAGTATGCGCCGCGCAACGCCGAGAATGTGGCCGTTCAAACCACCAATGCCGAGCCTTTGGTGGATTACAATCAGATGCAGTCGATCATGCAGGGCGCGATTGCGCTGACCGAAGATTACGCGCAGATCGCGGCGCAAAACACCCAAAAATAAGAAGGAGCGGATATGGTTGATCGAATGATAAATGCAGGGACATGGAGCGGGGCGTTTATCTCGGCCTTTGGCGCTTTAACGATCAATCAATGGTTGGCGATTGGTGGCTTTTGCCTCGCCGCAGCGGGGTTTCTGGTAAACTTCTGGTTTAAATACTCGTTGCTGAAAATTGAGCGCTCAAAACTCAGTAAAAACTCTGAAACTTGAGGGAGTTTACCCCCTTGGTGTAGGTGGCTAACACAAAGCCTCCGCGACTATTAAATATTTGACACCACTCGTGTAGGTTGTAATCTATCTCCATATTTTATGGAGAAATTTATGTTGAAGAGTAGATATGCAGTTTTCAGGTATACAATCATAGATGCCGGTAACCGAGATATTCATTCAGAACAACGTTTGGAACCCATATAATTAACTAGGCCCATTTGATGATCAGTATTCGATGTGGCCTGACTTTTTTTCGCACCAGAAATAAAACGCAGTTAAGCGCAAAAAGAAACAACCATTAATTTGGCTATTTCGTATAATCCCAAGCGCGGAACAATAGTTTGTGTGAACTTCGATTAGGGCTTTCGTGTTCCTGAAATGGTAAAGTCACGTCTTTGTATTGTAATCTCGCCGCCTATCAAGGCGCGGCCTGGGTTGTGCACAGTTATTCCCCTTAGCCAGTCCATGCCAAACCAAATACAAAAGTATCACTGCGAGATACAGATACCTTTCCAGATGCCGCGAAGATGGGGGAATGATCCCAGGTGGGTGAAGGGAGATATGGTTTGCGCTGTTGGCTGCCATCGGGTAGATCTGTTACGTTTAGGAAAAGACTCTAGCGGGAAGAGATCTTACCAGTTGAACACCCTTTCGAGCATAGATTTACGAGAAATTAGTAATTGTGTTCTACATGGGCTGGGTATTCCCCCTTTCACATAGAGAAAATTCGTGACTAAATTAATAAATGAGGTGGCACTGCTTCGGCATCCACATTGAGACCCTGACAAGGGCCACTGGCCAACTAAACGAAAGCAAGTTTTGGTCAGTGCTGTGAAGCCCCATTGGCGTAAGCTCTTGGGGCCTTTGCTTTCTAAGCAGCTAGTTCAGCATATAGGCCCTCAGCATTACTGTGGGCCTACGTTTCCCCGCCTTTTGGGGGCATTTTTTGTTTTGGAGATCCTATGCCGGGATGATATTGGCCGTTCTTGATTAAGCGCTTGAATGCTTTAATTGTGGATTACGGGGGGGCATTGGCTCTTTCCCATGTCAGTCGGCTTACGCTCCACTCTTGTCACAGAAGGCAAACCACATGAAAATCTCGCTTCCAAAGCTTTTGGATCAGGCATGGGGCCTTCTAGAGGAAGGGCAGGTGGATGGGCAGTCGCCCTTCCGTGTGATGTCCTTGGCGACAGTGGATAGAGAGGGCCAACCACAGGCGCGCCATGTGGTGCTGCGCGACGCTGATCGCGCGGGTGAAAATTTGGAATTTCATACCGATATTGGCAGTTCGAAATGCGCCGAGTTGCAGGCCAATCCACAGGCTCAATTATTGTTTTGGGATCCGGATCGCGCCATCCAATTGCGGCTTCACGTGCGCATCGCATTACGCCAAGATGCCCATCGCGATGCGCAATGGCAAAACGTACCCGGGCCTAGTCAAATTGCTTATGGCAAAACCCCGCGTACCGGCATTGCGATCCGTGACGCCTTTGCCTATGCGCTCACACCGTCGAAATCGCAGTTTATGGTTTGCAGTTGTGCGGTTCAAAAGCTTGAGTTCCTTTCGCTCAAAGAGCAACATTTCCGCGCGGCATTTCAAGCTGATGACCGCTGGGCCGGAACATGGCTTTCGCCCTAATGTGATCAACTAAAGAGATGTTTCAGGCGGCAAAACCCGCAAAAAATGTTAAGTGCCATTGCGGGATGGAGAGGGTGATTTTGTAAAACCTGGTTGCGCCGGTATTCAGCAACTGCGCAAAGCCGGGCAGTGGCGCCAAAAATCTTGGAAGACCGGCGCCTCGGGCGCGCGAAATTTTGAACGTAAAGCCCTGGCATGCAAAGACATAAGACACAAAACAAGAATGAGAGCAGCAGTAAAAATATCGCCTTAAGATCTGTTTTACTTGAGCTTTTTTACAAGCCCCACTTTTTGCCCTAATACGCAAACATATGTTTGGGTTTATCTGCGCCATCAGGCTGCAAATCCTGTAAGAGCTGCGGTTAAATTTGTGCCTAATTCTGGGCAAATATACCCGCCTTCTTGAACCAAAAGAATCGGGCAGCCCAAAGCGCTGATGGCCTGTCCAATTCGGGTGAAGCCCTCGCTGCTCACTGCAAGGCCCTGAAAGGGATCTCCTTCATAAGCGTCAAGGCCCAGGGCAACCACCAAACAATCGGTGCCATAGGCTTGAATGTGTTCCAAAGCTTGCGCAAGAGCGGTTAAATAATCGGCATCACCACTGCGGCGGGGAAGCGGCAGGTTCAGGTTATAGCCTGCGCCCAAACCAGCTCCGGTTTCAGCGTTGTGCCCCCAGTAAAAAGGATAAAACCGCGCCGGATCGGCATGAAGTGATACGGTGAAAACATCATTTCTGTGGTAAAAAATATTCTGCGTTCCGTTTCCGTGATGCACGTCTATGTCCAAAACGCTGACGCGCCGGCCGGCTTTGCTTAAAAGATCCGCAGCAATAGCGGCATTGTTCAAAAAGCAAAACCCGCCAGCCAATTCGCTCATGGCGTGATGGCCAGGGGGGCGGCATAGCACGTAGGCGCGGCTGCCCCCCTGCAGCATATGTTCTGCCCCAGCGATGGCTGATTGAGCCGACCAATAAGCCGCCTCCCATGTTTGGGCGGAAATTGGGCAGGCTGTATCGGCTTGATGAAACCCCGCCTGACCCACCGCAGAGGCTGGATAAGAATCCACTCGGTTGGCGGGGTGGATATTTGGTATCACCTCATCACCACCGTCTTTCATCCGCGACCAGCGGGTATAAATATTTTGTAAAAACGTCAGATAACGCGGAGAGTGGATGGCGCTGATGGGGACAAGCCCGTAATCGCGTGGGGCCTCAAAAGCACAGCCTGCGGCCTCAGCGCCTGCCTTTAAAATTTCAATACGTGCGGGGGTTTCGGGGTTCTCTGCTTGGCGGCCATTAAACATGAAATGCTTTGGATTGTGCAAAATTTGCCTTGGGTCTAAAAAACTTTTCATACGCATCCTCTTTTTGGCTGGGCCAAGCCTAACAGGCCCAACGCGGTGGGGATATCAAAATATCGCGGATCGCTGTGATGCCTCTATCTTGGCTGATAATTTTTTATCAGGGGCTACCATCTTTATTTAATAAAACCCGATTTCATCTATCCAAAGATCTGCGTGGTGGTCTTTTCCGTAGGCGACGATACCTAAGCTTGAAATACTCGCGGGGTCGATTTCTGTCCCCAAGACCCAGCCGGATCGTTCAAAGCTGGAAAACGGTATTGAAAAGCTTTGCCAGTCTGAATTGCTGTCAAAGCTGGCCTGATAATAATGCCAGGGAAGCCGCGTTTGTTTTGTCCGCAGATGCAGGTAATAGCGCTCTCCATTGCCTTTAACTGTGAGCGTCACACCTTGAGAATTAGGGTAATCGGAGCCGTTGATCTCGCGGCGTATTTGGATGAATCCACCATTATTCTGCGTGGTGACCCAACCCGACAAATGCGCGCTAAAGCGGGCATCGGCTTTAACGAAATTTGCTTGGCCTTGTGACAAACCGCCCATCACTTGATCGGAAAAATAACGCCAGCGGCGTTCCGGCTGCTCTTCAAATGCATCGATCATCTTTGTATCGCTCCAGCTGGGGCTGATGAGCAGGCTAAAAATCAACCCGTAGATCCATTTGGTCATCTGCAATTCCCGTAAATTTCAAAACCCTGACGAGGGAGAGCTAGCGCGCATGAGACGATCGCCAAGTCTGGGCGCTGCGCCAAATTAGGCGCGTGCAACGCGGTTTTTCAGCGATAGCTGCGCGCC
Organism: Rhodobacteraceae bacterium IMCC1335; assembly: GCA_039640495.1. Lineage (NCBI taxonomy): Bacteria > Pseudomonadati > Pseudomonadota > Alphaproteobacteria > Rhodobacterales > Paracoccaceae > Rhodobacteraceae bacterium IMCC1335. The sequence goes on along the minus strand of CP046864.1, from coordinate 2,663,131 downwards.
AACTTGAACCTCAACAAGGTCACCCGGGCGCAAAAACGCTTTTGGGTTGCGGGCGCCGCCCGTCCCATCTGGAGAGCCGGTTGCAATAACATCTCCTGCTTCAAGCGGAAAAAGATGCGAGATATAGGCGATTTGCGCAGCGACTGAAAATACCATTTCTTTGGCGCGGCAGCTTTGGCGCAATTCGCCGTTCACAAAGGTTTTGAGGCGCAATTCATCCGGATCATCCAGCGCATCTTTGGTTAGAATTGCCGGTCCCCAAGATCCAGAATGATAAAAGTTCTTGCCTGCATAAATGCTGTGCTTTTGCCAATTGCGTACCGAGCCATCATTCAAGGCGGAATAGCCTAATACATGATCCAAAGCCGTTTCTTCGCTGATTTGAAACGCAGGCTTGCCAATCACCACGGCAATCTCGCCTTCGTAATCAAAGCTTTGGCCGGCCATGCCAGCGGGGGGCTGCAGCGGCTCGTGATGGGCCACCATGCTGCTTTGTTCTTTTCCAAAAAGAATAATATGCTCTGGATCAGGCGGCGCCACCCCGTCAACCGGATAGGGTTTTCGATAATTGAGCCCAACGCAGATGATTTTTGAAGCATTGGGGATTGGTTGGCGCAATGTTACCGCTTCTAAATCGATGCCCGCCTCCAGTTGCGCTTTTAAAACATCCAGCGCATCATCGGCGATCAGGTCTTTTAGGCTGGGCCAGCGCCCTAGAACATTCGCAGTCGCAGGAAAAAACAAGCTTGGCCCAAGCACGCCATAAACAGGGGTATTCTTTACGAAAGCAGAGGCAAGCAGCATAGCGTTAACCTTTAAAACTGGCTTCTTTGAGTCGGACTTTGGCGACCAAATCATCATTCACAGGGGTGGGAAGGCCCAGTTCTTTGCTCAACACAGGAACCATACCATTAATCGCGTCGAGCTCAGAGGGTTTTTGGGCTATGAAATCCAATAACATTGAGGGGCGCGCATCGGGCATCTGCGCTCCAAAAGCGGTTACATAGGCCACCGGATCTTCGAAGCTAAACGCGATATTTTTAGCTTGCCCCAACCGATAGGCCTCTTGCATTGCAGCCAGCGCAACCATCCAATGATCCGGATCCGCCATCAAAGCGCCTACGGTTTGCTCATAGACAGTGCAGGGCGCGCTAAAGGTGACGTTGCATAAAAACTTTTCCCAAATCAATGTGTTGATATTTTCAAAGGCTTTTGCGTTGAACCCGGCGTTTTGAAACAGCGCTTCCATTTCGCTGAGGCGGGGGGTTATGCCGCCCGTGATTTCACCGATACGGATAAGCTTCATCGCGTTGTGATGGGCGTGTCCGGGGCCTTTCATCGATGCCCCAAAGCCATCGGCCACCCCGAGCAGCACGTTGTGCATCGGCATATGCTGGGCAAGGCGCCGATCTGCACCCAAGCCATTTTGAATGGTTAAAACCAAACAATCGGGCCCGATGACAGGAGCAATGGCTTTCGCCGCGGCAGCAACGCCCGAGGCCTTCGTGGCAATCACGCAGATATCGCATCGCCCGACTTGTGATATATCAACGCTGGCCCTCAGCGTATTTATAACCCGATCACCGCTTGCCCCTGACAAGCGTAAGCCTTTAGCATTGATCGCCGCCACATGCGCCGTCCAAGAATCAATAGCCCATACCTCATGCCCGGCTTCGCTGAGCATACCGGCATAAATTGAGCCCATTGCCCCTACACCGATAATCGCAATTTTCATATTTGGCGCCCCCGGCCTTTTTGTTCGCTTGCTGGCGGTTGCCTGGGCAAGCCGCGTTATCTCGGGCCGTGAAGGTAACGGTCGTGATTTCTTTGTCCAGTTGCTTTTCAACTCTAAGCGATAAAGATCCGTATCGTGCGTTAGGTTTCGGCTCAAGGCAACATTTCGGGCAGCGGTTGTATGAAATTTACAGCGCTGGCCAGAAGCCATGATTTTTCAAACCCAAAATCAACGTGGCCGTTGCCCCTGCGCGCGCTTTATGTCAAAACGCGGGCAATTGTAGATTGATAGAGCGCCAATATGAGTGATTTCGCAGCCCGCCGTTTGATGATGGTTGATACCCAAGTCCGCCCTTCGGATGTAACCAAATTTCCGATTATTCAGGCCATGTTAACCGTTCAGCGGGAATTATTTGTGCCGCGGGACAAACGCGAAGCCGCTTATATCGGTGAAAATGTCGATTTAGGTGATGGCCGCGTTTTATTGGAGGCGCGCAGTTTGGCAAAAATGTTGGACGCTTTGGACCTTCAAAAAACAGATTTGGTGCTCGATATTGGCGCTGGGCTTGGATATTCCTCGGCAGTAATGGCGCGGATGTCTGAGGCGGTTGTGGCGCTCGAAGATACCCCCGAGCGCATCGCAGAGGCGCAAGATGCCCTCACCGAAGCTGAGGCATATAACGTTATTTTACAGCAGGGTGACCTGGCTGAAGGGGCGGCGCAGCACGGTCCTTACGATGTGATCGTGATTGAGGGTGCGGTTGAGATAGTGCCGCCAGGACTTGAAGCGCAGCTAAAAGAAGGTGGCCGGATTGCGTGTATTTTTTCTGATGCTGCGTTGGGCACAGCCAAAATTGGATATAAATTGAATGGTCGGGTGACGTGGCGGGCGCTGTTTAACGCGGGCGCTCCACTCTTGCCGGGCTTTCAGGCCGCGCGTGATTTTGCCTTGTAAAGCGCGCTCCTTGGGCTAAGCTTTTTTCAGGCAGGGTGGATATGTATTGTAAGGGTTGATGTGCACGATGAAAGTTTTCAAAACACTAAACTTGTTTATTTTATCGGTTGTGCTGGCGGCACCCGTAGGGGCTGGAAGCCTGCAACAAACGCTCGTGGATGCCTATAATAACAAGGGCCTTTTAACGCAAAACCGCGCTTTGCTGCGTGCCGCAGATGAAGATGTAGCGGTGGCGGCTTCTGCGTTAAAGCCGGTGCTGAGCTGGAGCTCGAGCTTGCAGCGACAGTTTGGTTCCAGAAACACCGCGCCACTGAATACCACGTCGGGTATATCCACGAATTCCGCAAACCTTGACGTGACAGCGGCGTTAACAATCTACGATGGTGGGCAAAATAAACTTGCTATAGCTGCCGCGAAGGAAGCAGTGCTCTCAACGCGTCAGTCGCTTATTTTGGTTGAACAACAAGTGTTGTTTTCAGCGATTGAGGCCTTTGTGAAAGTGCGCCGCGATATTGAAATCGTGGGGCTGCGTGAAAATAATGTGCGCGTGATTAAAGAGGAACTGAGAGCTGCTCAGGATCGCTTTGACGTGGGTGAAATTACCAAAACGGATGTCGCTTTTGCCGAAGCGCGCCTGGCTGCGTCAACCAGTGCTCTTGCCGCTGCGCAGGCGAATTTGGTTCAGGCAAAAGAATCTTACAAACAAGCGGTCGGCAAGGCGCCGGGAAAATTATCGGCGCCGAAAAAGGCGCCCAATCTTCCGGGCAAAGCGTCTGATGTAAAAGAAAAGGCGTTGCGGGTGCATCCCGAACTGATCGCGCTCCAGCATGATATCAAGCAAGCCGAGTTAAACGTGCTGCGCGCAGAAGCAGGCACTGGCATGACGGTAAAGCTTTCAGGCTCGCTGGGCTATTCAGACAGTGAAGGGGATAATTTCTCAAATTCAAATTCTTTTGGTGTCTCTGCAACGGGTCCGATTTACTCTGGTGGAAGATTGTCGGCTTTGGTGCGCCAAGCCAAAGCGCGGCGTGATGCGCAGCGGGCTGGTCTTTACGTGACAAAAGCCAAGATTGAGCAACAGGCGGGCAGTGCGTTTGCTCTGTTGCAGATGGCCCGTGCGAGCCGGGCGGCAACCGATGAGCAAATACGCGCCGCGGTGGTGGCGTTTGAAGGCGTGCGTGAAGAAGCCGCCGTGGGCGCGCGCACGACGCTGGATGTTTTGAATGCAGAACAAGAATTATTGGATGCCAAAGCAGACCGGGTAACCTCGCTTACCGATGAGGTGATCGCCGGGTACCGTGTGTTGATGAGTATGGGTCAGCTCACCGCAGAATCGTTAAATCTTCCAGTGCAAAAATTTGATCCGGCCGAATATTATAATTTGGTGAAATCTGCCCCCACCAAACGCAGCGTGCGGGGCAGCAAACTGGATCGTGTTTTAAAGGCGCTTTCGCCCTGAATTTAATGCGCAACACGCCTTGCCTAGGGTGATAATGTGGCAGTTTCTGCCTTTCACTTGTGCGTAAACTCTATCAACGTTATATTTTTGTGAAGGCTGGTAAAGGCGATCTGGATGGACGGACCTGTTTCACAAGCGAATCTGAGTGACCTTTTGGTATCGCTTAAGCAACTAATTGCGGATGAAGAAAGTGAAGCGGCAGATCCGGTTCTGCGGAAAAAAGCCGAAAGGTTGTTTTTAGACCCGTCCCTGCGGATCAATGCGGGCGGACAGGAGCCGGCTGTCGAGCGCATTGTGCGCACGCTTAGTTTAAAAGATAAAGTTGCAAAACTGGAAGGTTTAATCGATTTGGGTGCCGGCTCAGAGCCAGAGGTACAAAAAAGTATTCTGACTGATGATGGCCCCGAGATCTCAACTTTTTCTTCTGGCATGCCGATGCATGCGCGCGATCACAGACCGAGAACGCCAGAAAATTCAAGCGCGATACAGAGCTCGGATAGCTTGTTGCAAATGGATAACGAAGACCTTGAGCTGATGATTTCTGAAATCATTCGGCGCGAGTTGCGCGGTGTGCTGGGCGAAAAAATCACCAAGAATGTGCGCAATTTGGTTCAGCATGAGGTGCGCGCAGCGTTGAAAGCTAGTGACGGATAAGCGCAAGCGGATGAACAATCTGGGGAGGCTGCATGAAAAAGGCGCCAGATCTGAAGATCTAACGCCCAAAATCTAGTTCATAGCTGAGGTAGTTATGCCGCCTCTGCCTGCTGGGCTGCGTTGCGGCGTTCGCTTTCTTCGCGTGACAGCGCAACAGAGGTTCTGACGCCTTTGCCCACAAATTCCATCAAACCGCTCACCACGCGCTCATTTGGATCAATTCCAGCGCATGACAGAACTTCGCGTCCGTCGCGCGAACGAGCCCAACGGGCAATCTGCTCAGGTCCATTGCCGTATTTCTTATCATCAGCAATCGCATCATCTAGAGCGGCCAAAACCACAGCTGCAAATAATTTGCGGGCCCGGTTGCCTTGCTCGCTGTTAAACGCTGTTGCGTCCACAAAATCTTTCATTTCGCGTCCTTTATTCTTGCTCTTGTATTTTTGACGTAACGTTGCTTATGACCTATTTGAACCGATTCGGGTAGCCTTATTTTGCATATCTCCCATGCGTCCTGTGCATGCCTTGTGATCTGCTACCTTCCCTTCGAATAGGTTGCCAAGCCCTTGTGGCGTAGATATAGGGTGGCGCAACGTAAATTCAACTTCTTTATATCAGGTGTATGATGCCCAAAATAAATGGTAATGAAATTCGTCCAGGTAATGTTTTAGAGCATGAGGGAGGGCTATGGGCCGCCGTAAAAGTCGATCATGTGAAGCCGGGCAAAGGCGGTGCATTTGCTCAGGTTGAGATGCGTAATTTGCGCAACGGATCAAAACTTAACGAGCGTTTTCGCAGCGCTGACAAGGTTGAAAAGGTACGGCTCGAGCAAAAAGACCAACAGTTTCTCTATGAAAGTGACGGCATGCTGGTGTTCATGGACGCCGAAACCTTTGACCAGATCGAACTTCCTGCCGAGCTTTTGGGTGAGCGGCGGCCGTTTTTGCAAGATGGCATGACAATCGTGGTTGAATTTTACGAAGAAGAAGCGCTAAATGCGTCGCTACCGCAAAAAGTGGTGTGCCAAGTGGCTGAAACAGAACCTGTAGTTAAAGGTCAAACAGCGGCAAATAGTTTCAAACCTGCGATTTTGGATAATGGCGTGAAAGTGATGGTACCGCCCTTTATTGCGCAGGATGAAAATATCGTGGTGAACACAGAGCTGATGGAATATTCCGAACGCGCCTAAGCCGCTGTCATTTAGGCTGCGTGAAGAGATGCGATAGCACGCTGAGACAGAATGCGATCGCCGGACCGATGCCGAAGGCAAAAAACAGCGTTCCAAGGCCAAGCGTGCCACCAAGGGCAAAGCCTGCCAGAACCACCATCACCTCTAAGACGCTGCGCACCAAGGCCAGAGGGTGGTCGCTCAGCGCTTGCAGCCCGGTCATTAAACCGTCGCGGGGGCCGGGGCCTAAATTTGCAATAAGATAGATCGCTCCCCCTAGCCCCGTGGTGAAAACACCCAGAAATGCGAGAACAATCTGCAGTAGTAAATCTTCAGGCCTTGGCAGATACGGCAACGAAAAATCTAACATAAAGGCGATAATCAAGGCATTGAGCAAGGTGCCTAGCCCTGGTGTTTGGCGCAGCGGGATCCATAAAATCAACACGCTGAGACTGATCAAGAAGGTTGTGATGCCAAGGCTGAGATCTGCGGTTTTGGCGATCCCCTCGGCCAACACCGTCCAAGGGCTGACGCCGATTCCCGCCGCCACCAAAAGCGCCTCTCCCAAGCCAAAAAGGATCAACCCGAAGACCAAACCCAGAAATGATCTGAAGGGCGGGCGCACGGTTAAAGCGCGCGGGGCGCTCCACCACAAGCGCGGAACCGATTTAACGGTTAAAAATTTGAAGGTGATCGGCATGATATAATGCCTATCTCTTTGGGCGATCTAGAGGTAGCGGCCGTATAGGTTCGGGCAGAGGCTTGTGACGCGGGCGCCAGCACATCGGCCGTTCGCGGATGATAATTGAGGTGTGTATAAAACACTAAATCTTCACTCCTCTGCGCGATCTACAACCGTAACGGGCACGCCGGCCGCCGTCATCTCATCGCTGATGCGGTCAAAGCGCAGATAAGCCAAGGCCGCAGTGCCGCTTTGGGCGCCGATAAACCCGACCTCTTTGCCTTTGGAAAGAATTGGCGTGTGAGGTGCAACCGCCTCGGCGCAGGTGACGCGGCGCAATCCTTTGCGCAATTGGGTTTTATGCTTCATTCTTGCGATGATTTCTTGTCCGACATAACAACCCTTTTTGAAATCAACGCCGTTCATCTGTTCGAACCCCATTTCTAAAATATAGCTATCGGGTGTTAATTCGCTGGGGGCTTCGGGAATGCCCAAGCGAATGCGATGGGCCTGCCAATCAAATGGCATTTCTGGGGGCAGGTCTTGACCGTAAAGTCGCCAGCCCATCTTTGGGTGCCGTGGATCTTGCAGCGCGCCCTCAGGCGCCCTCTCCACGCCGCGCACCAAGCTCAAATCTGTTTTCTCAAGGTGAACGTCAGCGCGTAAGCGGTATAGCATCAACTTTTTTTGCAACGCGGCCGCCATCTCTTGGTCAATATCCATCATTACATCTTCGCCATCCGCGAATAGAAAGAAATCATATTGAAATTTCCCTTGGGCGCTGAGCAATGCCGCATAGACCAGACCGTGGTCGGTTTTATGGATGTCATTGGTGATCAATCCCTGCAAGAAGCTGCGATTGTCTTTTCCCGAAATCCGAATAATGCAACGCGCATTGGGTTTTTTTTCTGCTAGCATAGTAGGGCCTCCAAATTGGTTGCAATATAAGGCGCCGCGTCGGAAAACGAAACCGGGTTTTGCCTGATGTTACCGGGCGTAAAAGAGCCCTGATTGCCTTCATGGTGTTTTTAGCGGCATTGGCAAAACTGCTTTTTTAGAGGGTCGTTTAAAACATATCCATGACAACAATGTGGCCACATCTAATTTTTCTGTTATCGCATTCATTCGATACCAATTGTGAGGCGGAGTAACGCTTAGCGCCATCGGCTTTATCCCCGCAGCCGCCCCTGTTCCAAAGTGATGGTGCGATCCATACGCGATGCCAGCGCAGGGTTATGCGTTGCGATCAGCGCGGATAGCCCGGTTCGGCGCACGATGCGTAACAAGGCGTCAAACACTTGCTCAGATGTGGCTTGATCCAGGTTTCCGGTTGGCTCGTCGGCCAATAACAATTTTGGGCTATTTGCCAAAGCTCGGCAAAACGCGACGCGCTGTTGCTCGCCCCCTGACAATTCGGCGGGCCGATGTTGGGCGCGTTTTAGCAACCCTACGGCCTCTAATAAGTGCAAAGCGCGGGTTTTGGCCGCAGATTTTCGATGTCCATCCGCCATTTGCGGCAACATAATATTTTCAGCTGCGGAAAATTCAGGCAGCAAATGGTGAAATTGGTAAATAAACCCAATATCGCGGCGGCGAATGATCGTGCGGCGGCGTTCCGATATGCCCGCCAGATTTTGCCCAGCCACCAGCACATCCCCCGTATCGGCTTGATCCAAAAGCCCTGCGATATGCAATAATGTGGATTTTCCCGCCCCTGAAGGTGCGGTCAGCGCCACAACTTCGCCCTTTTCAAGCAGCAGATTGGCCCCCAAAAGCACATCAATCTGATTGGATTTATTTTGGTTATAGGATTTCTTTAAATCCTTTAATTCCAATATTGCATCACTCATAGCGAAGCGCTTCCACAGGGTTTAAACGCGCCGCCCGGCGGGCGGGAAATAGGGTGATGAAAAAGCTAAGGCCCAAAGAAAGCCCGATGGCCGATAAAACATCCGACAGGTATAATTCTGCGGGGATTGCGTAAAGGCCGCGGATGCTTGGATCCCAAACCCCGCCGCCGGCCAGATAATTGACCAGAGAAAAAATCGTATCGATATAGATCGCAAACAGGCATCCCAAAACCACGCCAAAGACTGTGCCGATCAACCCGGTTCCGGCGCCGCAGATGAAGAAGATGCGCATAATCGCGCCTTCACTCAGCCCCATCGTGCGCAATATTCCGATATCACGGCCTTTGTTTTTCACCAGCATCACAAGGCCAGAAATAATATTCATTGCTGCAATCAACACCAAGATCGACATAATAATAAACATCACATTATCTTCTATCTGCAAGGCGCGCAGGAAATTGCCCGATGCCTCCTTCCAGCTCCAAAGCTGCGCGCGCGGGCCTGCGGCGTGCAGCAAATCGGGGGTCAAGCGTTCGATCTGTTCTGGATTGGTGACCATCACCTCGATTTCATCTGCGGCGCCTTCCATATTGAAATAGGCCTGAGCTTCGGAAAACGGCATATAAAGGCGGGTCTTATCAATATCATAGCGTCCTGCGGTGAAGATGTAGGTGATCGGATAGCTTTTGACCCGCGGGCTGGTGCCAAAGGCCGTTTTGACACCATCGGGCGAAATAAGCTTTATGCTATCGCCCAAGCGGGCGTTTAAAAGCCGCGCGACGCCTGATCCAATCGCGATGCCGCGGTCAAAATCTTCTATTCTGCCTTGAAAGTTTTCCGGGGCGGCGATGCGGGGCAAACTGTTCAGATCCTTTGGAGATAAGCCAAACACTTGAACACCGGTGTTCGTGCCGCCATAGCTTGCCATCACTTGACCTTTGACCAATGGCGCGGCGCGCGACACGCTTGGAAGCGCGCGCAATCGATCGGCCATGTCTTGATAGTCGTAAATTTTACGGTCCAATTTGCCGGCCTCATTGGCAATGGGAAGCTGATACACTGTGATATGGGCATTGGCGCCCAAAATAGTATCGACCAGCTCGCTGCGAAAGCCGGAGCGCACCGCCAATGTGGCGATCAACGCAAATACGGCCAGCGTGATTCCGATCAGGCTGATCCAGGTCATCACGCTTACACCGCCCTCGGCGCGACGCGCGCGCAAAAAGCGCCAAGCGATCATCCATTCAAAAGCGGCAAACGGGGCGGGGTTGCGTGACACTTAAGCCTCTTTTTTGGTTTCCTCAGCAGTACACGGCTTGGCAAAAGATCACAAACCTTTGCTGCTGCTTTCGCGAAAAATATATCACTGACGCAGAAAATCTAAATTTGCAGCGCGGCGGGTCATTGTGCTCTTGATGCTTGAGATAAAATATTCCTAAACTGCCCGCATGACACATGCGCGTTTCACCTCTCTTCTGTCGCAATTGCCGGCAAGCGTTCCTTTCGTTGGCCCCGAAACCCAAGAACGCGCGCGTGGCAGCGCGTTCGATGCGCGCCTTGGCGCCAATGAAAACGTGTTTGGCCCATCTCCGAAGGCCATTGCAGCGCTGCAAAGCGCCAGCGCCGAGATTTGGAAATATGGAGATCCGACCAGTTTCGAATTGCGGCGGGCTTTGGCGCACCATCATAAAGTCTGCCCTGAGAATATTGTGGTGGGAGAAGGCATAGATGGGCTCTTGGGCTATCTGGCGCGCATGATGATCGACCCGGGTGACGCTGTGGTGACCTCGGATGGTGCTTATCCAACCTTTAATTACCATGTCAGCGGGTTCGGCGGGGTTTTGCATAAAGTGCCTTATAAAGAGGATGCTGAAGATCTGCCGGCTTTGTTGGAAGAAGCTGGCCGCGTTGGGGCTAAATTGGTGTATTTTGCCAATCCGGACAATCCGATGGGCACATGGCATAGCGGCGCTTTTATTATAGAATGTTTGGCCCGCCTTCCCAAGGAAACATTGCTTATCTTGGATGAAGCTTATATTGAGTTTGCTCCTGATGGTACGGCGGTTCAGGTCGCGATAGAGGATCCGCGTGTCATCCGCATGCGCACCTTTTCAAAAGGCTATGGTTTGGCGGGTGCGCGGGTCGGCTATGCGCTTGCTGCGCAAAATTTGATTGGTCAATTTGAAAAAATCCGCAACCATTTTGGGATGAATCGCGCGGCGCAAAGCGCCGCCGAGGCGGCTTTAAACGATCAGGCTTGGCTGCATTGTGTACGCGACAAAGTCGAGGCGTCGAAACAAGAAATTGCGCGTATTGCGGCCGAAAACGGATTGAACACCGTTGAGTCAGCCACCAATTTTATAGCCATTGATTGCGGGCGCGACGGGGCGTTTGCTCAAGCCGTTTTGACGCATTTGGTACAGGCAGGGCTGTTCGTGCGCATGCCGTTTGTGGCCCCGCAAAACCGTTGCATTCGGGTTAGTGCAGGCCGGCCAGAAGATATGGATTTGCTGCGCCGCGCGCTGCCCAAAGCTTTGGCCGCTGCCTCAGCGGGCTGAGCCAATCACCCGTGCAGCAGCCTCTAGTGCACCTGCCCCATGCGGTAGAGACAGGGCGCATAACCCGGCTTCAACGCTGCCCAAAAGCGCCATAATCATTTGTGCATTGACATGGCCCATATGGCCAAAGCGGAAAAATCCTTTTCCGTCTGGATCTGTTGGCGTTGTCATGCCCAAACCGATGCCCACAGTGACCCCGGTGTTTTGTTCGAGCCATTGGCGAAGATTTTGCGTGGCCGGCACCCCCATATGCATGGCTGTGACGGCATGGCTGCGCTGCGCGGGATCTGTGATATTCAGGGCCATCGTTCCCCCTGCTTGCCCCCAAATATCAACCGCGCTCCAAATCGCTTGCGCCAAGGTTTCATGGCGCGCCCAAATATGCGGTAGACCCTCATCTTTCAACATATCAAGCGCGATGCGCAATCCGAAGAGATGATGGGTGGGCGCCGTGCCGCAGAAATATTCATAAAATAATTGCGGGGCAACGCGCGGTGCCCAATCCCAATACGAACTGACATGGCGCAAAGCCTTTTGACGTTTTGCGGCTTGTTCGCTGAAAAACACGAAAGACAGGCCCGGTGGCACCATCAATCCTTTTTGGCAGCCCGCCACCATTACATCGACGCCCCAAGCGTCAAATTCAAATCGGTCACAGGCCAAAGAGGCGATGCAATCTACCGCCAACAGGGCAGGGTGGTCCACCGCATCCATCGCCTGTCGTATCTGCAAAATATCATTGCGTACGGAAGTTGAGGTATCGACATGGCAGATAAGCACCGCTTTGATCTGCCGGTTACGATCATCTTTGAGAGCCTGCGCAATTTGGGCCGGCTCTGCCATACTTTGCATTCCAAAATCGATCAGCTCTACGCCAATTCCCATACGCCGCGCCATCTCGGCCCAACCATGCCCGAAACGTCCCGTTGCCGCCACCAAGACTTTATCCCCAGGCTCGGCAATATTGGCCAATGCGGCCTCCCATGCGCCATGGCCATTGGCAATATAAATCGCCACATGTTGGGTGCTGCAGGCCACCCATTTCAGATCCTCAACGATGCTTTTGGTCAGATCGACTAGAGGCCCTTCGTAAATATTAGGCGCAGCTTGATGCATCGCTTGCAGCACAGCATCAGGGATCACGGAGGGCCCAGGAATTGCAAGATAGCCGCGGCCTTGGGATAATGTCATCGGTTTCATCTCATCATTTTCTTCATAGGTAATCGTTTGGCAGATAAGGTCAATCTATGGTTTGGCTTGTCACTCTGGCGCAGACGATCTACACCTCGCCAACTTGTGTAAAAAGGGACCTTAATGCTGAAAAAGATTGCTCAGCGGCTGAAAGCCTCGCACCAGCGGTTGCGCTGCGCCTATGCGTCCAAGTTATCTCCAACGCAGGATAACTTTTGGGCGCGGGTTGATTACTATTGGTTTGACCATGCCATACTGCGTACGTTTTGGACCAATTTTTTCGAAATTGCACCTGGGATTTACCGATCCAATCAACCCACTGAGCGGCGTTTGGAAGACTTTAAGAAAATGGGCGGTAAATCTGTTTTAAACCTGCGCGGTGAAGATGGCTATGCCCATTTTCTTTACGAATTATGGGCCTGTGAGAAATTGGACCTGACATTGGTCTCTAGAAAGCTATGGGCGCGTGATGCCCCTGCGCGCGAGGCTATTCTGGATGCCATTGAGGCGTTTAAAACGCTGCCCAAACCGCTTTTATTTCATTGCAAATCCGGTGCAGATCGCGCCGGGTTTACAGCGGCAATGTATTTGATGGTCTGCGAGGGGCGCCCGGTTGCAGAAGCGAAAAAGCAGCTAGGGTTGCGCTATATTCATCTGGATTTCACGGCTACCGGCGTGCTTGATTACATTTTGGCGGTTTATGAAGCGCGGGTTGAACAGCATCCTATTGATTTTGAAGATTGGATCCGTAGAGAATATCATCAAAAGCTGCTTCAACAGGGGTTTAACCTGCGGCGTCCGCTTGCCGAAACGCTGGACCTTATTGCGCAGTCACAATAACGCAATCTCAGCCCGAAAAGACGAGGAGGCATTATGCCAAAAATATCAATTGATGAAATTGAAACCACGGCCAAAACTGCCTTGATCAAACATGGGGCGGATGACGCGATTGCGCGACATGTTGCGCGCGCTGTCGCGCAAGCGGAAAGCCTAGGCAACCGCATATGTGGCCTTTATTATCTGGAAAGCTATTGCGTTCAGCTGCAAAGCGGCCGCGTGCGCGGCGATGTGACCCCCGCGGTCAGCCAGCCAAAACCCGGTGTGGTGCATGTCGATGCGAAATTTGGCTTTGCGCAGCCTGCTTTTGCCGCCGGATTGCCCGCGGCGCTTGCGGCAGCGAGGCAAAACGGCGTGGTCAGCTTGGGGATAGGTCATGCGCATACATGTACGTCTTTAGGCTATTTTACCCAGCAAATTGCCGAGCATGGGATGATTGGTCTTGGGTTTACAAATGCCTCGCCCATCGTAGCCCCCCCCGGCGGTAAGGCCCGCACCATCGGCACCAATCCAATTGCGTTTTCTGTGCCCGATGGCCGGGGCGGCGTGGCCTTGCAATTTGATCAATCAACCACGGTTGTGGCTTTGGGCAAGATCACCATGGCAAAAGCAGCGGGTGAAAAAATTCCATTGGGTTGGGCTTTGGATAGCGAGGGGCGTCCAACGACGGATCCAGATGCCGCATTGGCGGGATCTTTGGTCTCTATTGGCGGCTATAAGGGCTGGGGCTTTGGCGTTATGGGAGAGTTATTGGCCGCTGGCATGGCAGGGGGGATTTTGTCGCGCGATGTAAAGCCGCTTAAGGCGGCCGATGGCGCACCGCATGATTTGGGTCAATATTATATCCTGATTGATCCGGGCCATGGTCATGCGTTTTCCGAACGGCTAGAGGCGTTGGCAGAGATTGTGGCCCAAGAGCCGGGAACGCGCTTGCCTGGGCAGAATAAAAAGCCAAACCAGACGGTCGATATCCCCGAGGCGCTTTGGGCTTTGAGCCTTAGATTGGCCGCAGGTTAGCTGTTTTTGTGATCCGCACGGATGGGGAATGCCCTTGGCCTTTTTTAGGGGTTCCTTTCGGTTTGGATTTCATGGCTTTTACAGATAGCTTCTAAGAAATAAGAAAGGCGATTGTTTTTGGCACGCTATAAAACCCAGCAAAACCTGAAGTATTTGATTTATGCATCAAAGCCATTTGGCTTTGATCAAAGCGTTTTAAACGGAATCTTGGTGACCGCCAAAACCAATAATCAACGGGTTCAAATCACTGGTGCGCTGATTTGCCGATCAGACTTATATTTACAGTTTTTAGAGGGCCCTACTTCTGAAATTGATCGTATTTATCAAAATATCCGCCGCGACGATCGGCATGTTGAGATCACGCTTTTGGCCGAAGGTGGAGCGCAAGCGCGGCTTTTTCCTGATTGGGCGATGCGCGATGACCCAGTGCGTAGCTGGATGTGGAGCCGCGAAGAAATCGCGGATGGGGCGTTGGAAACCGTCTCTGCCAGCGAGGCGTTTGCACTCTTTTTGCGCCATGCAAAAGAATTGCTCTGACCGGCAACGTGACGCTGGCTGCTTTGCGTTTGGAATTTGAACAATTGGATGCGCTTGGGCTGTTATGATTGGCCCGGGGAGTGGCTTTCGTTAAACGTCAAGCTCTTCCACAAATTTTGCATTTTCTTGGATATATTGAAACCGCAATTCAGGTTTTTTGCCCATCAATTGTTCCACCAAACTGCCCGTTTCGCCAGGTTCATCTTCATCAATATTGACGCGGATCAATTTCCGGCTTTTGGGGTCCATCGTGGTTTCTTTGAGGTCTTTGGCATCCATTTCACCAAGCCCCTTAAAGCGGCTCACGTCAATTTTGCCTTTGCCGCCAAGGCCCTTTTCAAGCCAATGATTGCGTTCAACTTCATCCTCGCAATATACGCGCACCGCCCCTTGCGTTAGGCGGTAAAGCGGCGGGCAGGCCAGATAAAGATGGCCACTATCGATCATCGGACGCATTTGAGTGAAGAAAAACGTCATTAATAGGGCCGCGATATGCGCTCCATCTACATCTGCATCGGTCATGATAATCACTTTATCATACCGCAGATCGTCCAGATTAAAGCGGCTGCCCAGCCCCACCCCCAGCGCTTGGGAAAGATCATTAATCTCTTGGTTTGTGCTAATCTTATTGCTGGCAGCTCCCAGAACATTCAGAATTTTACCGCGCAATGGCAGCAGCGCTTGAGTTTTGCGGTCGCGGGCCATTTTGGCCGATCCGCCGGCGCTATCCCCTTCGACCAAAAACAGCTCGGTGCCGGCCCGGTTGGTTGCAGAACAATCCACTAGCTTCCCCGGTAACCGCAGTTTTTTGGTGGCGGTTTTGCGCTGCGTTTCTTTTTCTTGCCGACGGCGCATACGCTCTTCGGCGCGCAAGACCAGAAAATCCAAAATTGCACCGGCCGATTTGGTATCAGCGGCCAGCCAATTGTCAAAATGATCGCGGACTGAATTTTCCACCAGCCGTTGGGCTTCATTGGTGGCAAGGCGATCTTTGGTTTGGCCAACAAATTCAGGTTCGCGGATAAAGCAGCTGACCAAGGCACAGCCGCCGGTAATCAGATCTTCGCGGGTGATCTCTTTGGCTTTCCGGTTATTGATCAATTCGCCATAGGCGCGAATACCTTTCAAAACCGCAGCCCAGAAACCGGCTTCATGGGTGCCGCCCTCTGGTGTTGGCACCGTGTTACAATAAGATTGGATGAACCCGTCGCGCGATGGGGTCCAATTGATGGCCCATTCTACTTTGCCCGGAACTCCGAAGCGCTCTTGAAAATCAACCGTTCCGGCGAACGGGTTTTCGGCATAGGTTGAAGCGCCGTTCAACGTTTCCGAGAGGTAATCGGCCAATCCGCCGGGGAAATGAAAATTGGCTTCGGTGGGCGTATCGCCATCTTCAATGGCTGATTTCCAGCGAATTTGAACGCCGCTGAACAAATAAGCCTTTGACCGCATCGACTTGAACAAACGCGCAGGTTTAAACTTTAAGCTGCCAAAAATCTCTGGATCTGCGTGGAAGGTTACATTGGTTCCGCGCCGGTTTGGCGCCGCTCCAATTTTTTGAATGGGGCCTAAGGGAAGGCCGCGGCTAAATTTTTGTTCATACAGCTCTTTGTTGCGCGCCACTTGCACAACCATCCTGTCTGACAGCGCATTCACAACAGATGCACCAACGCCGTGTAGACCACCCGAGGTTTGATAGGCCTTGCCGCTGAATTTACCGCCCGCGTGCAATGTGCATAAGATCACCTCAAGCGCTGATTTATCGGGGAATTTGGGGTGTGGATCAATCGGGATGCCGCGGCCATTATCCCGAATGGTAATCGAATAATCCGCGTGTAATTCAACATCTATGCGATTGGCATAACCTGCCACCGCCTCGTCCATTGAATTGTCGAGCACCTCGGCCACCAAGTGATGCAAGGCGCGCTCATCCGTACCGCCAATATACATACCGGGCCTTTTTCGAACGGGCTCTAGACCTTCTAAAACCTCGATCGAACTAGCGTTATAATCCTCGCCCTGGGCTTGGTTTAATAGATCACTCATTTGACTGCTCATTATTCTTTTTTCAGCACTATGTCATTTTGACGGGTCTAGGGAAAGAGCTCATGCAGATAATTGCGTCAGCTGTTTTATACCTAGGGGCTTAGGCAAGCTGCAAGAAGAACTGAACTTGGCATGAATCTGTATCGTTATAGTTTGACATAATACAGTTTTGTGACATGACGTGTTGTAGCGAGCCTGACGCTAGTTTGCGTCAAAACGCTTTTTTTTGATCGTTAAATTTAAAATATTATGAGGATTTTATTTTTTATTTGAGGTTATTTTTATAATAAGTAAATTAAATAGTGAGAAATATTTTGAGATTTCAGGCAAAAGACAAATGTGCCTTTTAACAGACGGTAAAGGAATATAACTACTCAGCTTTGTGGCGCATTCTGATACATCCTCCCTCAAAAAAATGTTTGAGAGAGCTTGTTGGTATTGCAGGCTCTTCATGGCGGGAAGAGCAAGGCAGGGCGAGTAATGACGGCCGGTATTTCGCTCACCTTGCCGGTTGTGTTGTGGCCCAAACAGAAAATAAGTACAAATTGTCTTTCTGTTTGGGCTACATTGACTATTTAAATTTGACCTGTCTTAAAAACGTGTCTTGAAAACTTGCCTCTTGAAACACCTGATAATTTTTTTGCAATCGACTTTGGAAGCACTTTTTTGCAACCTGGCAATTGCCACGTCTGAAAATCCCTGACGCGGCTGGCGATTTAAAGCTTGCTGTTGCGGATCTATGGCCTATCAAGGTGCAGGAGGCCAACTTGACCCGCTATCAACATTTCCGAGCCATTTGTTCGTTAGGATTGCCGCTAATCCTTGGAAATATTGCCCAAATCTCCATCGGCGTTGTCGATACCGTGATGACTGGATGGTATTCTGTTGAGGCGCTGGCCGCCTTGGTTTTGGGCAGCTCTTTTTTCTTCGTTGTGTTCATATTAGGCGCAGGGTTTGGGCATGCTCTTTTGCCGCTGGTAGCAAGCGCAGCGGCGCGCGAGGATGCGGTTCAAATTCGCCGCGTAACCCGCATGGGCTTGTGGTTATCCATCATTTATTCCACGGGGGTATTTTCGCTTTTTTGGAGTTCGGAATTTGTTTTCATGGCGCTGGGGCAAGACCCAATACTGGCAGGCTTGGCGCAGAATTACCTGCGGATTTTAAGTTTTGGGTTGATCCCCGCTTTGGTGGTTTTGGTGCTGAAAAATTATCTTGCCGCCCTTGAGCTGACGCAAGTGGTATTGGTGATTACGGTGGCGGCGCTTTTGCTCAATATTCCGCTGAACTACCTGCTTATCTTTGGCAAATATGGAGTGCCCGAGCTCGGCGTAGCTGGCGCGGCTTGGGCGTCACTGGCCGTGCATCTGCTCAGCGCGCTGGCCATCGCGTTTTATGCGTGGTGGCGCTTACCTGAGCATAAATTATTCCTACGTTTTTGGCGGCCTGATTGGGGCATCTTTTCAAAACTGTTCAAGATAGGCATGCCGATTGGATTGACGCATTTGGCGGAAGCGGGATTATTTTACGCCTCTTCAGTGATGATGGGCTGGTTGGGGGTGATTGCGCTTGCTGCGCATGGTATCGCTCTACAAATTTCAAGCGTTACGTTTGTGGTACATCTAGGCCTGGCGGCGGCGGCAACGGTGCGGGCAGGGGCCGCCTATGGGCGCAAAGATTTTGTCGGTTTACGCGATGGTGCCGTGGTTGCAACCTTGGCCTCAATTGGTCTTTCTACAATGACATTGATCCTGTTTGTAACCTTTCCAACGGTTTTGGTGGGTCTTTTCATCGATGCGCATGATCCTGCCCGCGATCAAATTCTTGCGCTGGGCGCGATTTTACTTGTGGTGTCTGGGTTGTTTCAATTCGTTGATGGCGGCCAAGTGATGGCGTTAAGCCTCTTGCGCGGCATTCAAGATACTTCAGTGCCGCTGCTTGTTGCGGTGATCGGATATTGGGCTATTGGGCTTCCGGTAGGGTATGTTTTGGGGTTCTGGCTGGGGTTTGATGGCGTCGGTATTTGGGCAGGTATTGCGGTAGGGCTGGCGATCGTGGCCCTGACCTTGGGCCACCGATTTGTTAAGCTGCTGGGTCAGATGCTGGACCGGAACGTTTTGCGCTCAAACTCTGGTGCTGTTTCAAATTAGGCGTTCACAAAATTGGGCAATTCTGGTGCAGGCTTCGCTAAGCTGGGTTTCCGACGTGGCATAACTGATCCGAAAATTGGGCGACAATCCAAAAGCGGCCCCAAAAACCGCTGCAACGCCCGTATCTTCCAACAAGGCGATCGCAAAATCTTCGTCAGTTTCAATAACCTTCCCACCGGGCGTGGTTTTACCGATCAAACCGGCGATTGACGGATAGACGTAAAAAGCGCCCTCGGGGATCGGGCAGGTGATACCGTCAATCGCGTTTAATCCGGCAACGACCAAATCGCGCCGGCCTTTGAACAGGGTTTGGTTGTCTTGCAGAAACGCTTGCGGTCCCTCTAACGCTTCGAGCGCGGCCCATTGGCTGATCGAACAGGGGTTTGAAGTGGTTTGGCTTTGTACTTTGCGCATCGCTGCGATCAAAGCCTCGGGGCCTGCGGCATAGCCAATGCGCCAGCCGGTCATGGCATAGGCTTTTGAAACGCCATTGCAGGTTAAGGTGCGCGCGTAAAGCCGCGGTTCGACCTGGGCAGGGGAAACAAATTGGAACCCATCATAGGTGAGATGTTCATACATATCATCCGACATCACCATAACATCAGGAAAATCAAGCAAGACATCCGTCAGCGCCTTTAATTCGGGTGCTGAATAGCCCGCGCCGGTTGGGTTTGAGGGCGAATTGAAAATAAACCATTTTGTGTTTGCGGTGATGGCGGCGCGCAGCGCTTTTGCGGTCAGTTTATAATTGTCTTTCACATCGGTGGCCACAATCACCGGGGTTCCACCTGCCAGAAGCACCATATCAGGATAGCTGACCCAATAGGGTGCGGGAATGATCACTTCATCCCCTGCGTTCAATGTGGCCATCAGGGCATTAAACAAGGTTTGCTTGCCACCGGTTCCGACCGAGATTTGGCTAGGATGATATTCTAAAGCGTTTTCACGGGAAAATTTCTTACAAATTGCTTGCTTCAGTTCGGGCATACCGTCAGGTGCGGTATATTTTGTTTTGCCCGCTGCGATTGCTGCGGCTGCGGCCTGTTTTATGTGTTCGGGCGTGTCGAAATCGGGCTCGCCAGCGCTGAGGCTGATAATATCCCTTCCTTGGGCTTTCAGCTCTTGAGCCAAAGTGGTCATGGCGATTGTGGGCGAGGGTTTGACACGTTTTAACGAGAGCGATTGCATGGGGTGCGCCTATTTGAACTTACGATTGATATACCATAGGGTGCCGCTGAGAGGCCTTCAAGCGCCCATCAAAATGTTAGGAAAACCTATGACGGATTTGGCAACAGACTGGTATGGTGGCCATATCGCCACGTTTGGCGACCGCCTGGCAGCGGCGCGGGATGCGGCGCAACTGAGCCAGCAGCAGTTGAGCAAACAGCTTGGTGTTAGGTTGAAAACGTTGAAAAGCTGGGAAAATGACAGCTCAGAGCCGCGCTCAAATAAGCTATCGATGATCGCTGGGATTTTAAACGTATCTTTGATTTGGCTTTTAACCGGCGAGGGGGAGGGGGTTCTGGCCCCTGATGATATGCCCCAACCCGCCCCAGAACTGGCTCGAGTAATGAGCGATATAAAAGATTTGAAAGAAATTGTGGCAAGCGCGGCAGAGCGTTTGGAGCAACTGGAAAAACGGCTTCCAACGGTGTTGAAGGCGCTGCGATGAGCGAATTGCCGGCCATTCGCCTGAAGCGACTGCAGATGCGATCGATGCGCCGTGGTATCAAAGAAATGGATTTGATTTTATCGCGTTATGCGCAGGCAAAATTGGCCGTTTTTGACGCGGCGAGTTTGGATTGTTACGAAGATTTGTTAAATGAAAATGATCAGGATTTGTATCAATGGGTCTCTGGGCAAGCGCCTTGCCCCCCCCGTATTTCAGAAATGATTGAAGATATTCAAGCCTTTATCGCGCAGGCCCGCGGTTAGAGTCATCCCTTAACCGATTGTTTGGACTTAGGGGCGAGACTGGCGTTGATTTTGACTTAATGGCGGAGCTTTTTCATGAACAGTCCAACCCCGGTTGAGGCCAGCAAACAAGCGCTGTTTATGAGCAATTATCTTGATACATTATGTTTGGTCGAGCGCTTGCACCGTTTGCTTCTTGATGTGATCAAGGATGAATTTGAACGATTGGATATTTTTGACATCAACGCGGTTCAAGGCCTTTTGCTGTTCAATATCGGTGACAATGAGGTATCCGCCGGCGATTTGAAATCGCGTGGTTATTATCAAGGCAGCAATGTCAGTTACAATCTGAAAAAACTGGTTGATATTGGCTATATGCATCACCAGCGCTGCCGGATTGATCGGCGGGCAGTCCGCGTTGGCCTGACGCAAAGCGGCCGAAACATCCGTGATATCATTGCGCGTTTATTTGCCCGCCATGCGCAAGGCTTGATCGAAAGCAATGCGCTTGAGGCGCAATCAGTGATGGATATTTCGCATATTTTAAAACGTATTGAGCGGTATTGGAAAGATCAAATCCGCTATATTTATTGATCCTGTGGCCCCTCAAATGGGGGGCGCACTGAATATGATTTTGCTCTAGCAACGCAGAATTTGGTTCCGTCATTTCGCTGGATGAGCGGGATTTACCAATGGCCGGTATTGTCCATAGATACCCAAGGCTCAGCGGGCGGTAGCGCATCGCCCTTTTGCAGCAGTTCAACCGAGATATTATCGGGCGAGCGCACGAAGGCCATATGTCCATCACGGGGGGGGCGATTGATCACAACCCCATTCTCCTGCAAATGCTGGCACATGTCATAAATATTATCCACCAAATACGCCAAATGGCCAAAATGCCGGCTGTCGCTTGGCAAGCCTTCATCGCCATCCCAATTGTAAGTCAACTCGACAGGGCAATCTTCTTGGCCCTCGGGCGCCATGAAGACTAAGGAAAACCGACCTTTTTCATAATCCGAGCGCCGCGTTTGAACCAACCCCAGTAACTTGAAAAATGCGATTGATTTATCAAGGTCTTTGACCCGAACCATCGTATGTAAATATCGCGTGCCCATGCGTAACTCCTTTATTTGATTATTCCTTTTACGCTATCATGACAGCGGCTTCTGTCTAGAGGCAATCGCCGCGTTTAAGGCAAAAGTGATTTAAATTTTCCAATGCAGGGTCCACGCATGAAGCTGCAAGCAAATTTTTTGACAATTTCCGCCGTGTTTTTCTAAAATCTCCTTCATATCGCGGTTTTTTGTTTGCGAGCCTCAAGATATAGTAGGAGCACTGCAGCAGTAAAAAGGATTCGTCAAATGCCCCTTTCATCCGATCAGCAGGCGGAAATCGCGGAACAGCGCCGCCATACGCAGCCGACTTTAAGGGCTGTCAGCCAGGGGATGGAGGATCACCTATACACTGCCTATCCCGTGCTGGATCACGGGTTTGTGCGTGTGATTGATTACATGGGCGATGATGCGGCGATTTGCCAAGCGGCGCGGGTGAGCTACGGCAAAGGCACCAAATCGGTTCAAAATGATGAAGGGCTTGTGCGCTATTTGATGCGGCATTGGCACTCAACGCCTTTTGAAATGTGCGAAGTGAAGCTGCATGTGAAGCTGCCGGTTTTTGTGGCGCGTCAATGGATCCGCCATCGTACGGCCAATGTGAACGAATATTCGGCCCGCTATTCTATCTTGGACCGCGAATTTTACATCCCAGCGCCCGAATCCCTTGCATCGCAATCTGTGGTGAACAATCAGGGGCGCGGCGCGGCGCTTAGCGGGCAAGAAGCCGAGCGGGTTCTGCGCTATCTGCGCGATGATGCGATGCGCGCCTATGATCATTATGAGGAAATGATTTCTCAGGAGGGTCAGGATGGCTTGGCCAGAGAATTGGCGCGTATGAATTTGCCTGCGAATATTTATACGCAATGGTATTGGAAGGTGGATTTGCACAATCTGTTGCATTTTTTACGTCTGCGCGCTGATGCGCATGCGCAATATGAAATCCGCGTCTATGCGGATGAAATTTGTAAACTGGTGGCCGATTGGGTGCCCTTCGCCTATCGGGCGTTTGAAGATTATCGTATGGGGGGGGCAACGCTCTCAAGCACTGCGTTGGCTTGCGTGCGGCGGATGCTCAGAGGCGAGGCGGTCACGCAGGAAAACTCTGGGATGAGCGCCGGCGAATGGCGTGAGTTTCAAACAACGCTGGCAGATTAGCTGGTGGAGACGCGCTACTGGGTAATCTCAACGGTTTGGAACAGTTTACCTTCGGGTGTGAAAAGTAAAATTGTATTTTCTTGGGTTACCACAGCATACCAGTCGCGGGTTTGCGTGAACGCAATCGGTGTGACGCCGCTGGGCAACGTAATTTCTGGGGGAACGCTCAGTTTATCTTGCTGAAAACGAATGACAAACAAGATGATTAAGATTATCATTCCGCCAATCATCGTGGCGCTTAGCAGCGTTACCAGCCGCCGTAAATAATCGAGATGCGGCACCTTATTTTCAGGCTCTGTAGGTTGCTCCATGACGACTACCCTTATTGAATTTCAGATCGCAGCGGACCCTCCTGCGCGCCTTGATAAAGCGCTTTTTCGCGATGCACCAGCGCAGGCTGAGCTTTCCCGTACATATTTAACGCGTTTGATCCTGGCTGGTGCGGTTCGGATCAATCAGGCGCCCCAAAACAACCCAAAAGCCAAAGTTATGGAAGGGGCGCAGGTTCAGATTGAACTTCCCTGCTCTGCCGAGCTTGATTTAACGCCCGAAAATATTCCTTTGCGCGTGGTCTATGAAGATGACGCGTTGATCGTGATTGATAAACCCGCCGGGATGGTCGTGCATCCCGCGCCCGGATCGCCCACCGGCACGCTGGTGCATGCTTTGTTGCATCATTGCGCCGATAGCCTGTCGGGGATTGGCGGTGAAAAGCGCCCGGGAATCGTGCATCGCATTGATAAGGACACATCCGGGCTTTTGGTGGTTGCGAAATCGGATAAGGCGCATCACGGTTTGGCCAAGCAATTTGAATTGCACAAAGTAGAGCGGGCTTATCGCGCGATTTGTTACGGTGTGCCAGATGCCAATGAACCCCGGTTAAGAGGGGTGCGCGGGGTGAATTTTGAAGCGGGAAATGTGATGAAAATCACCACGCATCTGGCCCGCCATCGTACGGACCGCCAGCGTCAAGCGGTATTTTTTGAAGGTGGCCGCCATGCCGTAACCCGGGCGCGATTGCTGGAAAGTTATGGACGCCCTGCGACCCTTTCGTTGATTGAATGCCAGCTCGAAACCGGGCGCACGCATCAAATTCGCGTGCATCTGGCGCATACTGGCCACGGCCTCTTGGGGGATCCAGTTTATGGCGGCCGGCGAAAGATTGCTAAAAAAGCTTTGTCCGAGGCCAGCTTGGCCTTGGTAAGTGGTTTTTCAAGGCAGGCTTTGCATGCGGCTGTATTGGGGTTTGAACACCCGATGTCCGGCAAGAAGATGCGATTTGAAGCGCCATACCCCACCGATTTAAAAACCCTCCTAGAGGCGCTGGAAAAAGATGGCTAAAAGCGCGGGATTGCCAGCGCGACTGATTTCGCTTTTCCGTTATTTTTTCTGTAAATTTTTCCTGAAGTACTGGGCCTGATCTTGAAATACCAAAGCCCGGCTCTTATCTGCTTTTTATAAGACGTGTGTAAGAGGTAACCAATGGCAAATTATTCTAACCTTCCCGCTCCAACCCCAGAAGGGGGTTTAAGCCGATATTTGCAAGAGATCCGTAAATTTCCAATGCTTGAGCATGAAGAAGAATATATGCTGGGCAAACGTTGGGTGGAAAAACAGGATACACAAGCTGCGCATAAAATGGTGACCTCGCATTTGCGGCTGGCGGCAAAAATTGCCATGGGCTACCGCGGCTATGGGTTGCCGCAGGCAGAAGTGATTTCAGAGGCCAATGTTGGTTTGATGCAGGCTGTAAAGCGCTTTGATCCTGAAAAGGGGTTTCGCCTTGCCACCTATGCCATGTGGTGGATAAGGGCGAGCATTCAAGAATATATTTTGCGCAGCTGGTCTTTGGTAAAAATGGGCACCACAAGCGCGCAAAAGAAGTTGTTTTTTAATCTTCGCAAAGCCAAGTCGCGCATCGGCGCGCTGGAAGATGGGGATATGCATCCCGATAAAGTGCATAAAATTGCAACAGATTTGGGCGTCAGCGAAGAGGAGGTGGTGAATATGAACCGCCGTCTGTCCGGCGGGGATGCCTCTTTGAATGTACAAATCGGGGCTGATGGCGAAGGCTCGATGCAATGGCAGGATTGGCTGGAAGATGAAGACGCGGATCAAGCGGGCGATTATGAGGCCAAAGATGAGCTAGAGCTGCGTCGCGCCATGCTTGAGCAAGCGATGGAAGTGTTAAACCCGCGTGAGAAAGATATTTTGATCAAACGCCGGCTTGATGAGCAATCAATCACTTTGGAAGATTTGAGCGAAGAATATAACGTAACCCGTGAACGTATTCGCCAGATTGAAGTGCGCGCTTTTGAAAAGTTGCAACAGGAAATGCGGCGGCTTGCTGTTGATAAAGGCATGCTCAGCGCCGTCTAGGGCTTTTGCGGATCACTAAAACCCGCTAGCCTGAAGGAAAAAGGCAATCGGGAGAATATATAATGACGAAGACAGTGCGCTGGGGAATATTGGGGGCGGCTAACTTCGCCAAACAGCATATGGCGCCGGCGATGCAACTGGCCCGCAACACAGAATTGGTGGCGCTTGGCACCTCGGATGGTGCAAAAGCAGCTCCGTTCAAAGCCCTAGCCCCTGGGCTGAAAGTGCATAACAGTTATGACGCCGTTTTGAACGATCCTGATATTGACGCTGTCTATATTCCCTTGCCCAACCATCTGCATGTGGCATGGGTCAAAAAAGCCATTGCCGCTGGCAAGCATGTTTTATGCGAAAAACCGATTGCGATGCAGGCGTCGGAAATTGATGAGCTTATTGCGCTGCGCGACAGCGCGGGTTTGATGCTGGTCGAAGCTTATATGATCGTTCATCATCCACAATGGCAGTACGCAAAGGCACTTTTTGAAAGCGGTGTGATCGGAGATCTGGTGCAGGTCGATGGCGTCTTTTCATATAATAACGCAGAAGATGTGGCTAATATCCGCAACCGACCGGATACGGGTGGCGGCAGTTTGCCCGATATCGGGGTTTATACATTTGGCAGTGCGCGCTATGTGACCGGACAAGAGCCTGAGACGATTTTGGACGCCACGATAACGTGGGAAAACGGGGTAGATGTTTGGGCTGGCGTCACGGCGCAATTTCCCGGCTTTCGGTTTATGGGCGTGACATCAATGCGCATGGATGCGCGGCAGGAAATGAATTTTCATGGAACCAATGGGTTTATTCGCCTCACCGCGCCTTTCAATCCGCAGGTTTTTGGACAGGCAGAGGTTGAACTGCACCAAGGGGGCGAGGCGAAACAAGTCAAACGCTTTCCAAATGAGAACCATTATACGCGCCAGCTTGAAGCGTTTCAGGCCAGCCTTCATGAGGGCGCGGACTATGCTTGTCCGTTAGAGTTTTCACAAGGCACGCAACGGATGATTGATCAGGTTTTCCAAAAAGCGCGCGGCTAAACCTTGCGCTGAGTTGCTTTTTTGGAGCGTGTTTCTTGGCGCCGTTTGCTGTTCGCATCGATAAATTCGAGCACCAAGGGGCGAATGTTGTTGCGCCAACTTTTGCCAGCAAAAATACCATAATGCCCGGCATCGGGTTCTAAATGGCTGGCTTTCTTATCCGCTGACAGCCCCGTGCAAAGCGCCAGCGCTGCGACGCATTGGCCCGGCGCTGAGATATCATCTTTGGCACCTTCTACGGTTTTGATGGCCACATCCGTTATTGCGCCAAAATCAATCGCCTTACCCGCGATGCTAAACGTGTTTTGCGCGATCTCGCGCGATTTGAAAATGCGTTCAACGGTGCTCAGATAAAATTCAGCGGTCATGTCCATAACTGCAAGATATTCGTCATAGAACTTGTTATGCGGATCGTGATCCGATGCCTCGCCGCGGATCACTTTCAAAACTTGATCGCGAAAGGCCAGCGTGTGGCGCTCGGCATTCATCGACATAAATGAGGATAATTGAAGTAACCCGGGATAAACTTTTCGGCCAACGCCAGCATATTTAAACCCAACGCGCTGGATCAGGGTCTGTTCAAGCTGCCCCATTGTGACGCGATGGCCAAAATCAGTGACATCGGTTGGGTTTGCATCCGGATCAATTGGCCCCCCGATTAAGGTCAGGCTGAGGGGCTGGGCTTTTGGATCTTCTTGCGCCAGATAGGCTGTGGCGGCCAGCGCCAAGGGCACGGGTTGGCACACGGCGATTACATGCGTGTCGGGTCCCAGATGGCGCAAATAATCCACCAAATAAAGCGTATAATCTTCAATATCGAATTTACCATCCGATACAGGAATGTCCCGCGCATTATGCCAATCGGTGATATAAACTTCACAATCGGGGATCAGGCTTTTCACTGTCGAGCGCAGCAAGGTCGCATAATGGCCCGACATGGGTGCCACCAACAACACTTTTCGCGGCGCGGTGGGCCGATCTTGTACGTCAAAATGCACCAAGTCGCCAAAGGGGGCTTTCAAAACGGCTTTTGGCTCTACCAAATGGTCCCGCCCATCTGCACCGGGCATGCTATCAATTCCCCAATCGGGTTTTACGCTCATCCGTTGGAAACTGCGCTCGGTTACTTGCCCCCAGGCGGCCATCCATTCAAGCGCAGGGTTAGGCATCATTGCGAAACCGGGATTTGAGGCAAAGGCTTGTGCGCTTGCACCAATCCATTGGTTGGTATTGCGCATGGTTTCCATAAAATCATAATTCGCCATAAACCGCATTTTCTGCTCCAAACTTATCCATTTTGCCGCTTTGCATCGACGCTTGGAATTTTTATCCGGCGCTGTTATGCTGCATAGCAGAAATATAAACTGAAAAATGCCGAAATGACAAGAAAAGACAATGCAGTTGCAGAAAAAGCTGACCAAATGAGTGAGAACTTGGTCAAGCTGGAAGAGCTGTCGCAGCGCTTTTTAACGCTTGTGCAAAAGAAACAAGCGGTCGCCCCGGCTTTGAGCGGCCCCGGCCCGGATTTGATGGTCAAAGCTTCGCATGCTTATTGGGAAGAGGCGGTAAAGAACCCGGCGCGATTAATGGCGCAGCAAGTTGAATATTGGGGTAAATCTCTAAGCCATTTTGCAACGCTGCAGCAAAGCCTTGGCGGAATGCAAAGCGCGGGTGAAGAATCATCAGCCACCAATCCGGATCCCCGGTTTTCCAATCCGATGTGGCAGAGCCATCCTTATTTTAGTTTTGTAAAAGACCAATATTTGCAAAATGCGGCAGCTTTGCGCAGCGCGGCGCGCAGCATGGATGGCTTGGCACCCGTCGAACAAAAACGCCTGTCATTTTTTACCGATCAAATCATTGATATGATGGCGCCCACAAATTTTCTTGGCACCAATCCAGATGCGCTGGAACGCGCGATCGAAACAGATGGTCAATCTTTGATCGATGGGTTGGAAAACCTAATCTCGGATTTAGAGGATAACCAGGGTGAACTGGTTGTGAAGCTGGCAAATGACAAAGTGTTCGAATTGGGGGTCAATATTGCCAATAGCCCGGGCAAGGTTGTTTTTGAAAATCGGATGTTTGAATTGCTTCAATACAGCCCCTCCAGCGAAGGTGTCTACGCGATTCCCTTGCTGATTTTTCCGCCTTGGATCAATAAATTTTACGTTTTGGATCTAAAAGCCCAGAACAGTCTTATTAAATGGCTGACAGAGCAGGGCTTTAGCGTGTTTGTGGTATCTTGGGTGAATCCGGATGACAGTTACCGTGATGTTGGGTTGGAAACATATATCGAAGATGGGTTTTTAACCGCGATCCGCGAAGTGAAAGCGCGTACCGGACAGAGCCGGGTGAACGCGGTTGGCTATTGCATTGGCGGCACAACATTAGCGCTGACCTTGGCGCTGCTGAAGAAACGCGGAGAGTCTTCGGTGAATTCGGCAAGCTTCTTCACCACATTAACGGATTTCTCACAACAGGGAGAATTCACCCCATTCCTGCAAAATGATTTTGTCGATGGGATTGAACAAGAAGTTGCGCAGCGCGGTATGCTGAAAAGCTTTGTTATGGCGCGTACGTTCAGCTTTTTGCGCGCCAATGATCTGATTTATAAGCCGGCGATAAAAAGTTACATGATGGGCGAAGCGCCGCCGGCGTTTGATCTGCTTTTTTGGAACGGGGATGGTACCAATCTTCCCGGGCGGATGGCGGTGCAATATTTGCGCGAATTATGCCAAAGTGATGCCTTCGCCACACAAGGCATAATGCTGCTGGGGGAGCGTCTGCATTTAAAAGATGTCAGCGTTCCCGTATGCGCGATTGGCTGCGAGACCGATCATATCGCCGCCTGGAAAGACAGTTATCGGGGCGTGCAGGGGATGGGCAGCCGCTCAAAAAAGTTTATTTTATCCCAGTCAGGCCATATCGCAGGAATTATAAACCCTCCTAGTAAAAAGAAATATGGCCATTTCACGAATCAAGATTTAGCCCTCTCTAGTGACGTTTGGCAAAAAACAGCAGATTTTAATTCTGGCAGTTGGTGGCCCAGTTGGAGCGCATGGCTGAACCGTCGGTCCGGTAAAAAAATCGCCGCGCGCCATTTTTCCGAAGCTGAGCGTGAAAGCCTTCCCGATGCACCCGGGCGTTATGTGCGGCTCTAGACGCTTTGGGCGTTGATTGCGCAGCGTTTAACTTTTTATGCTGCATTGCAGAAAAAAAGCTTGCAATGCTGCGCTGCAGCAAGTATATAAGAGTCAAGTGATCGCGGATACTGCCGCCCAAATGAGGAAAGTAGAATGAAAAATTTGAACGATATGACGGGTTTTTTCAAAGATATGATGGGTGCATTTCCTGTTGATACAAAGGCTTTCGAAGAAGCGATGAAAGGCACGACAGCCCTGAATGAGAAATTTGCCAGCGTGGCAGTGGAAGCTGCGGAAAAAAGCGCTGAAATCTCAAACAAATGGACAAAAGAGACATTGTCGCGTTTGAGCGCAATTTCGAAAGCGAAAGCAGAGCCAGCCGATTATGTAAAGGCGATGACAGAGTTTGCCTCTGCGCAGGCTGAAGTTG
The DNA here is from genome assembly GCA_039640495.1 of Rhodobacteraceae bacterium IMCC1335. Lineage (NCBI taxonomy): Bacteria > Pseudomonadati > Pseudomonadota > Alphaproteobacteria > Rhodobacterales > Paracoccaceae > Rhodobacteraceae bacterium IMCC1335. Next base: position 2,633,120 of record CP046864.1, on the reverse strand, counting down.
CGGCTGAAAATATGGCAGCCTTTGCTGAAGTGGCAAAGAAAGTTCAGACTGACACGGTTGATTTGATGATGACCGCGGGTAAGGATTTCAGCGAAGACGCATCTGCTGCGGTTAGGAAAGCCACCAAAAAAACGGTGGCCTAAGCAAATAGGTCCATGTAATAGGTTTGCCTTTCCTCCCAGAGGCAATCTACAGTAAAGGGTGCGTTTCGGCGCACCCTTTCTTTTCTTTCCGCAAGCGCGTAATGTTTTTCTGCACTGCTGCATTTTTGGGAGGTCTTCGTGTCTACAGCCAATAAACCTTTGTTGATCAAGCGCTACGCGAGCCGGCGTTTATATAATACGGAAACCAGCGATTATGTGACGCTTGAAGATATTGCAGGCTTCGTGCGTAACGGGCGCGACGTTCAAATCGTTGATTTGAAGTCTGGCGATGATTTAACCCGCCAATATTTATTGCAAATTATCGCCGAGCATGAAAGCCGCGGTGAAAGCGTTCTTCCAATCAATGTATTGAATGATTTGGTGCGCAGTTACACGACGCAGGCATCGAGTATCGTGCCGCAGGTCTTAGCCATGTCTTTTGATATGATGCGCGATGGTCAAGCGAAAATTTTTGAAAATATGGGCGGGGGTAACGCTTTGTCGCAAATGCCCGGTTTTGATGCTTTGCGCGCGCAGCAAGAGGCGTTTGTGAAAGCGATGACATCGGGCTTCGCGGCCTGGCCAGGTACGGCCGAGGATAATCCCGCAGCGGCAAGCCCAGCGCCACAGGCCGCGCCTACAACGTCAAGCGCGGCTGATGAAGATTTGCAGCAAATCAAAAGCCAATTGGCGGATCTTCAAGAAAAGCTGAGCAAGCTGGGATCTTAATGGTCTCCGCGAGGGATATCAGCCTGTTTGCCGCGGCATAGGCCCTGTTAAAGCCCCAATCGGTCGCGCAAACTGTACCAGGTCATGGCCATGACTAGCAGCGGCAGGCGGGCGTAGCGGCCCCCCGGGAATGGGCGCTGAGGAATTTGCGACATAGTATCAAATCCGTTGGCTTGGCCTATAATTGCCTGTGCGATTAATTTTCCGGCATGGGTCGCGGTGCCCACACCATGGCCCGAATATCCCGAAGCTGTGATGATGTTTTTTGACATCCTTGCAAAATAGGGCGTTCGGCGCATGGTGATGCCAAGCGTGCCGCCCCATGCATATTCAAGTTTAACATCTTTGAGATGCGGAAAAATTTTCAACATCGGTTTGCGGACTTTGGCCGCAATATCGGCGGGAAAGCGATAGCCGTAGCTTTCTCCTCCGCCAAAGAGCAACCTTCCATCATGCGACAATCGGAAATAATTCACCACGAATTTGGTATCTGCAACCGCCACATCTTGGGTTAATACGCGTGTGGTTGCCGGGCCCAGCGGTTCTGTTGCGGCAATAAAGTTATTTATAGGCATCACGTGCCGGGCTATTTTTGGGTGGAGTTTGCCTAAATAGCCATTGCAAGCCAAAATTACCTGCGCGCAGGTGATCTGCCCGTTTGCAGTTGTGATGGTTGGCTTAACCCCATCTTTTAGATCGGTGACGCGGGTATTTTCATAGATGCGAATGCCCGCGGCTGCGGCTGCTTTTGCCAATCCCAAAACATAGCGCAAAGGATGCAGATGCGCGCTTCCGTGATCCAAAACCCCGCCCTTATAAAGCGGAGAGGGGCAGAGCGCTTGGCTCGCCGCTTCATCGAGCAGCGTGATCTTATCATAGCCATAGCGCTTATGTAAAAACGCTGCACCACGATGAAGGTCTTGCCTGTCTGCGTTTGAAAACCCCAGTTCGGCGATGCCGGGTTTTAAAAAGCAATCAATATTGTGCCGTTTAATCAAGGATTTGCTACAATCTACAGCTTCTTCCGCCAGATCCCACAGGGCATCCGCCGATTGTGGCCCCAGCCAACGCAGCAAGGTTTCTTGATCCAACCTTTGCCCTGACCCTAACTGGCCGCCATTACGCCCCGATGCGCCAAACCCAACGCGCTGCGCCTCTAAAAGCGTGACCCTACACCCCTGATCGGCCAAATGCAGCGCCGCTGATAAGCCGGTATATCCGGCTCCGATAATGCAAATATCCGTATCATCGGTTCCCTCAAAGCTGGGAAAGGGTGGCAAGAATTGCGAAGTCGCAGCATACCAACTGGGCGGGTATTGCCCGGGTTGATCATTGGCGTCGAGCAGGTTCATACGTTTAACAGAAGATGTTCGCGCTCCCAGGGGCTAATGACCTGTAAAAACTCGTCATATTCCGCGCGTTTTACGATAGAATACACCCGCGTAAATTCGGATCCTAAAATTTCATGCAATTCGGACGCGTCTTCAAAAAGCCCAAGCGCTTCGCCCATGCCGCGGGGCAGGTCTTCGCGCCCCTCATATGCATCGCCGCGATATTGTTTCGAGGGCCGCAATTCATTTTTCATTCCCAAATATCCGCAGGCCAAAGACACAGCGATCCCCAAATAGGGGTTGCAATCCATCCCCGCGATCCTGTTCTCAACCCGCCTTGCCTGAGGCTCAGAAATCGGAATGCGGATTCCCGCTGTCCGATTGTCACGCGCCCAAGATAGGTTAATCGGGGCGGCATGGTCTTTGACATAGCGGCGATAGGAATTCACATAAGGCGCCAGAACCGCAATCGCCGATGGCAGATGCGTTTGCAACCCTGCGATGAAGTTATAAAACAAATCTGTTTCGCCGCCTTGGGGGCCGGAAAACACATTTGCCCCCGTTTCGATATCGATGATCGAATGATGAAGATGCATCGCGCTGCCGGGTTCTTCGGCAATTGGTTTGGCCATAAAAGTAGCAAAGCAATCATGGCGCAGCGCCGCTTCGCGTATCAAACGCTTAAAATAGAATACTTCATCTGCAAGCCGCACCGGATCTCCATGGCGGAGATTGATTTCCAGCTGACCGGCGCCGCCTTCTTGGGTGATCCCGTCAATCTCAAACCCTTGAGCTTCTGCAAAATCATAAATATCGTCGATCACTGGGCCGAATTCATCCACCGCAGTCATAGAATAGGACTGGCGCGCCGCCGCCGGACGCCCCGAACGCCCCATCATGGCTTCGATGGGTTTGGCCGGATCAATATTGCGGGCGACCAGAAAAAACTCCATCTCCGGAGCGACAACTGGTTCCCAACCCTCTTTTCTGTAAAGCTCGACAACCCGCTTTAGCACGTTGCGGGGGGAAAATAAGATTGGCTCATTTTTTCGGTCATAAGCATCATGGATCACTTGCAGCGTAAAATCACCTGTCCAGGGCGCGGCAGTTGCGGTGGAATAATCCGGTTTCAACAACATATCGCGTTCGATAAACCCACCATCTCCCGCGGCTTCACCCCAGCCGCCCGTGATGGTTTGATAAAAGATTGAATCGGGCAAATAAAACGTGTTTTGCCGCGCAAATTTGGTTGCTGGTACAGCTTTGCCGCGCGCGATCCCGGGCAAATCGGCGATCACGCATTCGATCTCATCCAGCTTTTGATCTTTCAAATAGGCCAAGGCGGCCTTGGGCATTTGTTTAAAAATTTCATCAATACTGGGCATCTTAACCTGCTTTCGATTTGAAAAATGTGGCAATTTTTTCTGCTAAAATATCGTTTGAATTCGGATCAGATAATTTGCTTTGGGCCGTTTCCAGCAATGTTTGCGGCACGGTTTTTTGGCCGCGGAACTGGATCAGCCCTTGGATGAAGGCACTGTTGAATTCCGGATGCGCTTGCAGCGAAAAAATAGCGTCTTCATATTCGAGGAAGGCGTATTTGCAAAAGTCGCTAGAGCCTGTGCAGCGCGCTTTTGGGGGCAGAGTGACCACCTGATCTTGGTGCCAAGCGTTTATCCGCACCTTCTGGCCTTCAAATTGATAGTCGGTCAGGCCGATGCTCCAACCGCCGGAAAACTTTTCAACATGCCCACCCATCGTTTGGGCGATGATTTGGTGGCCAAAACATATGCCAACCAATGGTTTTTTCGCAGCAACAATGCGTAAGATGAGCGCCTTTAAAGGCTTGATAAAGGGCAGATCTTCGTAAACCCCGTGGCGCGATCCGGTGATCAACCAGGCATCGGCTTGCAATTCATCTTTTGGAAACTGCTCATTGACGACGCTGAACACGTCGAAGTCAAAGCCGTGCCCGTCTAATAAATTGGCGCAGAGCACGCCGTAATTCTCTGTCTGCGGGCGCATTTCGTCAGGGGCGTGGCCAGCCTGTAAGATGCCGATTTTCATAAAACCCTACTTGCCGTTCGGAAGGCGTTGTATCGTTGCAGGTTCAGTTTACACGGTTTCAAGATATGTTTTCCAGTGCTCTTCTTGCGGAATATTCTTCAAGCCGTCAAGTTCTTGGCGTTTGGTTAAAGAAAAGTTTTCAATAAGTTGTGCGGGTAAGATTCGGGCAATCATCGGATCGTTTTCAAACATATCTATCGCTTCAGACCAGCTATGGATCAATTGTGGTAGATCTTGGCTGTAAGCGTTGCCTGTGATGGGCGGCGGCGGTATAAGATCATCTTCGATGCCAAGCAACGCCGCACCCAGTATAAGGCCGAGCGTCAGAAAAGGATTTATATCGCCGCCTGCGACACGATGCTCGATCCGCCGAGCACTGGGCGCGCCTGCGGGAATGCGCAGCGCGGTCGTGCGGTTTTCATATCCCCAACAAATTGATGTGGGGGCGTGGTTTTCTGGATCCATACGCGCATAGCTATTGGCATGAGGTGCAAAGCCAAGGGTGGCGGCACGCATCGTGGCAAGGCAGCCTGCGATGGCGTTTTGAAGCAGCGGTGATCCCTGTTTTGTGCCGTCATCAAAAATATTTCCTCCAGCCTCATCAATCACCGAAAAATGCAGATGTAAGCCGTTTCCTGCATCGTTTGGATAGGGTTTGGCCATAAAGCTTGCGGCATAGCCATGCTTGCGTGCCACGCCTTTGAGCAAGGTTTTGAACAGCCATGTGTCATCCGCAATGCGCAATGCATCGCCATGTTGAAGGCTGATTTCGAATTGCCCGATGCCCGCTTCAGATGAGGCGGCTTGCGCGTTGATCCCCATCTGCGCGCAGCTTTGATAAAGCTCTGAGAAGAAGGCTTCAAACGCGTCTAACTGTTGCAAAGATAGAATCGCGCTGGAGTTGATTTTGCGATTGCTGGCGGGGTCTTTCGGCGGCCTCGGGCTTTCAGCACTGTCATCGATCAGATAAAATTCAAGCTCGGTGGCGGCCACAGCTTGCCATCCGCGCGCGGCGTAGCGGTCCAGAATTTGGGCCAATGCGTGCCGAGGATCCCCTTCAAAAGGGCGGCCATCCTCTTCAAACATCCACATTCCCACCAATGCGCTTGGCTGGTCAAGCCAGGGCATTGGTACAGGCCCGCGATTGGTTGGCAGCAGATAGCCATCGCCATCACCAGAGGCAAATAAGAGCGGGCTATTGGCAATATCGGCCCCCCAAATATCTACGTTTAACGCAGATAATGGCATACGCAGATCGCCGGAGGCTAATTTTCCCTGATCTTTTTGGGGCATGCGCTTGCCGCGCATTTGGCCGTTTAAATCGCAGGTTGCAATTCGAAACGTATCGAAATCATCCAGATCCATTGGTCTGCCCTTGTTTGTCTATTTGAATCACTCACAGCATCCTAGCGGTGGGGTTGGACAGATTTTGCATAAAGAAAATGGCTTGAAAAATCTAGCGAATTAGCATTGGACGCAGTTTCAAGCGCGCGGTTTGATCGGGGGGCAGGTGCCGGTTAAGGCGTTTGTTGATAAGGCCAAAAAGGACCAAAATCAAAAAAGTCAGCAAAACAAAATACCCGGCTAAAATTGGATAGGGAATAAAAGGGTTGAATGTTTTATCGGCAAAGTAATTGGCGTAATATAAGGCATCTCCGCGTTGCTGCCAGGCGGGAAAGGCTGAAAAAAACACCAGCGTTGTAGAGTGAAATAAAAAGATTGCCTCATTGGTGTAACCAGGCCAACCCAGCCGCAACATGGTCGGCCAGATGATCCGGCGAAACCGCGCCCATCCAGAGATCGCATAAGCATCAGCAGCATCCAAATCCCCCTTTGGAATGGATTGCAGCGCGCCATAAAAAATTTCGGCAGAATAGGCGGCTGTGTTCAAAAACAGCACCAGCAGCGCACCCATCCAGGCCGAGGTTAAAGGCGCAAAGGCGGGCACGTTGCTTTTCAAACCCAGAAATAAAAAATACGCGAAAAAAAGCTGGATAAACAAAGGCGAACCGCGGAATATAAAAATAAACCACTCACAGGGTTTGCGTAAAAGGCGGCGGTGTGACGCTTTGCCAAGCGCCAGCGCTGTGGCCAAAAAGAAACCAGCTGCCAAGGCCAAAACGCCAAAATACACGTTCCAGATCATCCCCGAGCCGATCAGCGTGAATTGTTGACACAGCGTGAAATCCGAGCGTGGTAAGAGCCGCTCGCCGATGCCCAGCGATCTAAGGCCATACTCTGCAATTGTGTCCCAACAGCTCATGCGGATCCTCGCGCTTGCGCTTGGCCGCCCAGCGTGGCTTGGCCTTGGTTGAGCCGCCGCATCAAGCGGGTTTGAACGTTTTCAGATAATTTTGTGAAGGCCAGATAGAACACCAGCAGTGCAAAGAAATACCACATGCGGTAATCGCCATGCGGATAATCGGTGAATTTTGCGGTTTTTGTGCCACCCAATTCGCGGGCCCAATACACGATATCTTCAATGCCAAGCAAAAACAGCAGGGGTGTGGCTTTTATTAAAAGGATCCAAATATTACCAAGCCCGGGCAGCGCATATACCCACATCTGCGGCACTAAAATGCGCCAGAAAACTTGGCTTTGGCTCATTCCATAAGCAGCGCCTGTTTCAAGCTGTGCTTTTGGTACTGCGCGCATCGCGCCATAGATGACGTTGGAGGCAAAGGCCCCAAATACAATACCAAAGGTGAAAACCGCCAGCGCAAACCCGTATAGATCATGCACCCAAGGGGCGGCGCTGGACAGCGGCAATTTGGCCGCATCGCAGACCACAAAATCATTGCCTTGGCGAATGGGCTCTGACCAATCGCGGCACAATGCCTTGTGGCGCATCCATTCGAGGATTTGATCCAAAGCAATAACGAAAAACAGAAAATACGCGATATCGGGAACGCCGCGCACGATCGCGACATAGCCCCGGCCGAGCAGGCTGAAAATAAGCGTGCTTGATCGCGCGGCCATTGCGCCAAGAAATCCCAGAGCTAATACCACGGGCGCGGTGATCAATAATAGCAGCAAAACGGTGCCCACAGCCCTATACAATCCAACATGTTTGCCGGTTGTCAGGTAACAGGCCCACCACTGCGCATCTGCCAGCAGATCAGGATTTGTACAAAAAGAAAAAATAACATCCCCCAATTGGTGTTGGGATGGGAAAGATCGGACCTTTTAGCCAAAGCCAAGGCCCGATCAAAACGGTGTTTCGGCTTAGAATGTTTCGCCGATTTCCCATTTGGTAATCAAAGCGTTCAAGCTGCCATCGGCTTTCATCGCGTCAATCGCTGCGCTAAATTTTGCTTTCAATGCGCCATCGCTTTCACGAATGCCCATGCCAACACCACCGCCCAGCATCACTTTATTACCCACCAGCATCAGATCGGCGTTTTCATCCGCGATTGGGGTCAGATAGGCCATATCGGCCAGAACTGCATCAGCTTCGCCATTGCGCACCGCGGCAATGGTTTCTTCTGGTGTCGCAAATTCCACCAAAGTGGCACCGGAAGAGGCGATATAGCTTGATTGAATGGTGTTTGATTGCGCTGCAATCACGCCGCCGCTCAAATCAGCCGACTCCGATAATGCCATATAGGCAGATGGATCAGGCTGCGTGTAATTGCTTGTAAAATCAATTACTTCATCCCGCTCGGCTGTGATCGACATACCGGCGATGATTGTGTCATAATTGCCGGATACCAAATTTGGGATAATGCTGTCCCAATCATTGACAACCCACTCGCAGGTTAAAGAGGCACGCGCGCAGAGCTCGTCGCCCAATTCGCGCTCAAAGCCGTCAACCTCGCCAGCATCATTGATGAAGTTATATGGGGGATAGGCTCCTTCTGTGCCCATGCGCACCACATCGCCGGCAAATGCAATGCCAGTTGACAGCGCCAATGCTGCCGCAGTTAAAAGACGGATAGTCATGATAGATCTCCCTTTGGTCATGTTACGCCGCCACAGTCGAGCTTAAAAACTGTCGCAGCCGGTCAGATTTCGGCGCGTCGAAAACGGTTTTCGGCGCGCCTTGTTCTTCGATAAGCCCTTGGTGCAAAAATATAACATGATTTGACACATCAGTGGCCAATTTCATGTCGTGAGTAACGAGCAGCATCGTGCGCCCTTCGGCCGCAAGATCTTTGATCACGCGGATAACTTCTTGTTCCAGCTCAGGGTCAAGCGCTGAGGTGGGTTCATCAAATAGTAAGGCTTCGGGCTCCATGCATAGCGCCCGCGCAATCGCCGCGCGCTGCTGTTGCCCCCCTGATAATTGCGCCGGATAGGCATCGCATTTATCGCCAATGCCCACCTGCTCAAGATAGCGGCGGGCGCTTGTTTCAACCTCGGGCCGGGGGCGTTTGAGCACGGTGACGGGTGCCTCCATCACGTTTTCCAATATGGTCATATGCGCCCATAGATTAAACTGTTGGAACACCATAGATAGATTGGTGCGTATCTTTTGCACCTGCTGTTTATCGGCTGGCATACGGTTATATTTCCCCGCGCTCCAAAGCACTGCCTCGCCGTTAAACAGGATCTCGCCCTGTTGGCTATCTTCCAGTAAGTTCACACAGCGCAGCAATGTGGATTTTCCCGAACCGGAAGATCCGATCAGCGATACCACATCCCCCTTACGGGCGGTCAGGCTCACGCCTTTAAGAACCTGCAAATCTCCATAGGATTTGTGAAGTTTGGAGATCTCAATAACATCTTTTGGCTGTGGCAATATCAACTCGGCGTTTTGTTCAGGCTCGCACTACGCCGTAAAATAAAAGGTTATGCAATCAAAAAATATCTGCTCGCAGATGTTTTTGCGGTTTTTTAGCTGTGCGGGTGGCCTTGTTTCTTATGCCTGCATCACGCGGCGGCGTGCAGAGGCGCTATCGACATCTGTAACCCCCAGCAAACTGACAACCAGACGCAACAGCGCGTCTTCTTCCGCGTCGCGATTGCCATCGGCCAAGGCCACCTGCCATAAGGCTTCCACAACTGCAATCCGGTCTTCATAGGCAACGCGGTCTTTAATGGCGCGGGTAAAACGCACGGTGTCAGGAGCCTCTTGTTCCAAAGTTTCTGCGGTTTCGCGCAGTGCGATCGCCTCTGGTTCGGCCAGTTTGTAGCGCGCCATAATCACCTGCGTTATGCGGTGGATTTCTGCGGCTGCATATTCATTATCCGCGCGGGCCAAACGCACCAGCAAAGCGGTCATAGCGAGGCGCGCATCCTCGTCGTGAAGCGGCTCTGCTTGGGGTTCGAGCAAGGATTTTAAAAAAGATCCGAACATATGTGATGCTTTCTGAGTAAGGGCCCTAATAGATCAGATAGGGCGGGAGATTAAATTTCAATAAAGGTAGCGCTGCGGTTCGTTTGCGCGCCGGTTACTGCGTTTGGCCTTTTTTAAAGCAGAAAGACAGGCGTGCCAATTCATCCATTAGCCCATAGGGCGGATTGATGAAGAAGAGGCCAGAGCCAACCATTCTATGGGTTTCTCTTGCGGGAGGAAAAACAACTTCATGGCGCAACCCTTCTGGATATATCGTTTCCAACTGCGCCAACATTTCCTTATGGGCCGCGCTGCGTAGCAGGGGATACCAAAGCATCATGCTGCCCACGTTCCATTTGCGCGTTATTTTTGTAAGCACTTTGGGGATTTCAGCATAATCTTGTTTAAGTTCATAGCTGGGATCCATCAAAACCAAACCGCGCCGCGGGGTGGGTGGGCAGAGCGCTTGCAGCAACTCCAAGCCATTCTGGAGGTAAAGCTTGGCTTTATATTGCGCCAGATTATCCCGCAAAGCGGCGTGTTCTTGCGGGTGCAATTCGGCCAGATGAAGATGATCTTCTTTGCGCAGCTGTGAGGCGGCAATCATGGGCGAGCCCGGATAGGCATGCGGCCCATGCAAGGCGCGACAGTCTTGCAGGGCACGCAAATAAGGGTGCGCGGGCTCAAACCATTCGGCTTTTAACGCCAGTGTGATCCCCGCCTCGGCCTCGCCCGTTTTCACAGATTCGCGCGAGGTAAGATCATATAATCCGCGGCCTGAATGGCTTTCAATATAGCTCAGAGGTTTGGGTTTTTTAAGCAGATAGCTCAACACCCATGCCAAAGCCGCGTGTTTGTGAATATCTGCCAAGTTCCCGGCATGATAGCTATGTTGATAAGAGAGCATAGCGATGCTTTAAACGTGTTTGGATGGTTGAAGAACGCCAAAAACCACAGCCATATTCCAAGCCGTTTTCAAATTCAAACCAACCGTGAGACGTCTTTTGCGGCGCGAATGAAATCTTTGAATAGCGGGTGCGGATCAAAGGGTTTTGATTTCAGCTCGGGGTGAAACTGAACGCCGATAAACCAGGGATGATCTGTCCACTCGACAATCTCTGGCAACCGGCCATCAGGGGACATGCCGGAAAACCGTAGCCCCGCAGCTTCCAGCTGGTCACGATATTTGATATCCACCTCATAGCGATGCCGGTGGCGTTCATCGATCTTTTGCGTGCCATAAATGTCTGCAACTTTTGAGTTTTCTAGCAAAGCGGCGTCATAGGCGCCAAGGCGCATCGTGCCGCCTTTGTCATCTGAGACGCTGCGCGCCACTTTGTGATTTCCTTGCACCCATTCTTTCAAATGATACACCACGGGTTCAAAGCGCCGTTTTCCGGCTTCATGGTCAAATTCTTCTGACCCTGCAGCTTTCAGCCCAACCACGTTGCGCGCCGCTTCGATCACGGCCATTTGCATGCCAAGGCAAATACCCAGATAAGGCACGTTGTGCTGGCGGGCAAATTCGGCGGCTTTGATCTTGCCTTCTGTGCCGCGCTCGCCAAACCCGCCTGGCACCAAGATCGCGTGGAAGCCTTGCAGATGCGGCGCCACATCTTGGCTTTCGAAAATTTCCGCATCGACCCATTGAATTTGCACGCGCACGCGATTGGCCATGCCGCCATGGGTAAGGGCTTCCGCGATCGATTTATAGGCATCTTCCAATTGCGTATATTTTCCTACAATCGCAACATTCACTGCGCCTTCGGGGTTGTAAATCCGATCGGCCACGTCTTCCCAACGCGCGAGATCCGGCTTCGGAGCCGGAGCAATCTGAAACGCGTCAAGCACCGCCTGATCCAAGCCTTCGCGGTGATAGGCCAAGGGAGCCTCATAGATCGATTTTAAATCTTGCGCGGCGATCACGCTTTCCGGCCGCACATTACAAAACAGCGCCAGTTTTTCGCGCTCTTTTTCAGGAATCTGGCCCTCTGAGCGGCAGACCAAAATATCTGGGGCAATGCCGATTGAGCGCAATTCTTTAACGCTATGCTGGGTGGGTTTTGTTTTCAGCTCGCCACTGGCTTTGATGAATGGCAACAAGGTCAAATGCATGAAAAGACATTCGCCGCGCGGCTTTTCCTGCGAGAATTGACGAATGGCTTCAAAAAATGGTAGGCCCTCGATATCGCCAACCGTCCCGCCGATTTCACAAAGCATGAAATCAACTTCATCCTCGCCAATTTTGATGAAATCTTTGATTTCATTGGTCACATGCGGGATCACTTGAATGGTTTTACCCAAATAATCCCCGCGGCGTTCTTTTTCCAAAACCGTAGAATAGACTCTACCGGAAGACACAGAATCGGTTTGCCGCGCCGCCACGCCCGTGAAACGTTCATAATGACCCAAATCTAAATCGGTTTCAGCGCCATCATCGGTCACAAACACTTCGCCATGTTCAAACGGGCTCATCGTGCCAGGATCTACATTCAGATAAGGATCGAGCTTGCGCAATCGCACACTATAGCCGCGGGCCTGCAGCAAAGCGCCCAAGGCGGCCGAGGCCAATCCCTTGCCCAAAGAAGAAACAACGCCGCCTGTGATAAAAATAAATCTTGCCATATTTGGCTGTCTCCCGTGGGTTTCTCGGTGCAAATTTTCCGAATGTACCGCCTGAATTCACGCGTGAAACAGGCAGGCTCACGGGGGTTAAGCAATAAAGGATTCGGTGCCGTTAGGCAATATCACCACAAGATAATGTTGCAGTGATTTCACCACCCTCAAGGATTGGCTGCTCAGTCGGCGCTTGGAACCAGGGGCGCTTCGGTTGGGGGCGTCGGTGGCAAAAGCGCATCGGTATCCAGCGAGTCGCCTTGTTGCTCGCTTTGAACGGCGCTTGCGCCGCCTAGCCGGTCAATAACTGAAGAGCCGGCTGATTTGCGCGCGGCGATCGCCGTTAAGGTTAATGACGTGATGATAAATGCCACCGCGAAGATCCATGTGAGCTTGGTTAAGGCCGATGCAGCTGACCGCCCAGACATCACGCCATCGCCACCGCCACCGCCGCCAAGACCAAGGCCGCCGCCCTCAGAGCGTTGCAGCAGCACCAAAGCGATCAGTGCCAAAGCCAGAAGCAAATGAATGGTCAGAACGACGTTTTCCATGTCAAACCCAATTTTATACAAGCTCCGGCTAGATAGGTAAGTTTTAGCCTCGGGGCAAGGGGCAATAGCCGCTTGACCTGCGACAAACGCCTTGTCAGAGTGTTTTAATGCCCCATGATCATTCAGATGACGCGCATCCGCATAGTTTGCTGCCTTCAGATCCTGCCCTGCGGGTGAAGGCGCTCGAAAGCCTTTTGGTCGAAAAAGGGCTGGTGGATCCGGCTGCGTTGGACGCGATTATCGAGACATATGAACATAAAATTGGCCCTCAAAACGGTGCGGCCGTTGTGGCGCGCGCTTGGCGAGAGCCGACATTTCGCGCAGCGCTTTTGACAGATGCAACCGCTGCAGTTTCCCAGATGGGGTTTTATGGCCGTCAAGGCGAACATATTGTGGCGTTGGAAAACACCGATCGGCAGCATAATCTTGTCGTTTGTACTTTATGCAGTTGTTATCCTTGGCCCCTTTTGGGGATACCGCCAGGCTGGTATAAATCGGATGCATACCGCGCCCGCGCGGTGCGCGAGCCGCGAAAAGTTCTGGCAGAGTTCGGGCTTGAATTGGCGCGGGATGTCGCCTTGAAAACTTGGGATTCAACCGCCGAAATTCGGTATTTGGTGATCCCGCAGCAACCCGCGGGTACGCAAGGGTGGAGCGCCGAGGCGTTGGCCGCATTGGTCACGCGCGATGCGATGATTGGCACCGCCATCGTTCAGAGCCCGGCATGAGCCGCGTGCATGATATGGGCGGACGGTTTGGTGATGGCCCCGTTCGCAGAGAGGCGGATCCCGAGCCGGTTTTTAAAGAAGAGTGGCAAGCCCATGCTTTGGCGCTTACGCTCGCGGCCGGAAGCCTCGGGCGATGGTCGCTGGATGAATCACGCCACGCGCGCGAATGTTTGGAGCCGCGCGATTACATGCGGTTTTCCTATTATGAAAAATGGCTCGCAGGCTTGACAGATTTGCTGGTGGCAAAATCAATTGTCACCGCAGAAGAGCTGACGTCTCTATCCGCCCAACCGGCCGCCCCAGAGCTGCAACAGCGGCGTTTGCCGGCTGCTAAAGTGGCGGCTGTCTTGTCCAGCGGCGGCCCCACATTGCGCGCAGAGGCCGGTAACGGTATCGCGTTTGAACTTGGGCAAAAGCTGCGGGTGCGCAGAAGTGGCAACCTTGCTGTTGCTGGTGGGCATTCGCGTATTCCCGCCTATGTTATGGGGCAGGTGGGCACCATCATCAGGCTTCATGGCAACCATGTTTTTCCCGATAGCAACGCCCATAGCGCGGGTGAAGCGCCGCAGCCACTATATACGCTCAGCTTTGCTGCGAGTGATCTGTGGGAAGATGCTGAGAGCGATCTGGATCAGGTGATGCTGGATTTGTGGCACAGTTATTTGGAACCGCTATGAGGGCCGAGTTACCCGCACCCGCCTTTGAGCAACCATGGCACGCGGATCTTTTTGCTGTGACCGTTTGTTTGAATGAACAGGGGCATTTTTCCTGGAGCGAGTGGACGGGCTGGTTCGGGGCAGGGCTGGCGCGCCGCGGTTTGGATAAGCAATTAAACGGCGGCGAAGATTATTTTTTGGTTTGGTTGGAAACCCTCGAAGCCGTTTTGCAGCGCTTGGATATGGCCAGCTTAGACCAGCTTGCGAGCGTGAAAACCGCATGGCAAAAAGCTTATGTATCAACGCCGCATGGGGCGCCGGTGCGCTTGCCCGATTGAAAATGAACTCTTAACAAAATTCGAGGTTCACTCTTGGGCAAAGCCTCGTTATACGGGCGCGGGTTTTAACTTATTTTGAAAGGTCCTTTATGGCAAACGTCGTTGTGGTCGGCGCTCAGTGGGGCGATGAAGGAAAAGGCAAAATAGTCGATTGGCTGAGCGAACGCGCCGATGTGATCGTGCGGTTCCAAGGCGGTCATAATGCTGGTCATACGCTGGTGATTGAAGGCCAAGTGTATAAGCTTTCGCTTTTGCCCTCTGGCATCGTTCGAGGCGGAAAATTATCGGTGATTGGCAATGGCGTGGTGCTGGATCCCTGGCATCTGCGCGAGGAAATTGCCAAGTTGACGGGCCAAGGGGTCGAGATTAACCCTGAAAACTTGATGGTGGCGGAAAATACCCCTTTGATTCTTCCCGTTCACGGAGAATTAGACCGAGCCCGCGAAACGCAAAACAATGTGGCGAAAATTGGAACAACAGGCCGAGGTATCGGCCCCGCCTACGAGGATAAAGTTGGGCGGCGCGCGATACGCGTTGCAGATCTGGCCGATCCGGCCACGCTTGAAACGCGCGTCGATCGTATGTTGCAACATCACGATACATTGCGCCGTGGTATGGGGCTGCCTCAAGTTGACCGCACAGCTTTATTGGCTGCGCTGCAGGAGATTGCGCCAAGCGTGCTAAAATTCGCGGCGCCCGTTTGGAAAGTTTTGGCAGAAAAGCGCAAAGCAGGGCATCGCATTTTATTTGAAGGCGCGCAGGGCAGTTTGCTTGATATTGATTTTGGAACCTATCCCTTTGTAACCTCGTCAAATGTGATCGCGGGTCAAGCGGCGACAGGATCCGGCGTTGGGCCAGGATCCATTGATTTTGTTCTGGGCATTGTTAAAGCCTATACAACCCGCGTGGGTGAGGGGCCATTTCCCACCGAACTTGACGATGCGGATGGGCAGCGTTTGGGAGAGCGGGGCCATGAATTTGGCGTTGTCACGGGGCGTAAGCGCCGCTGCGGCTGGTTTGACGCAGCCCTCGTACGCCAAACTTGCGCCACCTCCGGCGTGAGCGGCATCGCCTTTACAAAACTGGATGTTTTGGACGGGTTTGAGACCTTGAAAATCTGTACAGGCTATATGCTTGATGACACCCAATTGGATTATTTGCCGACAGCTGCGGATGAGCAGGCCCGCTGCGTTCCAATCTATGAGGAAATGGCAGGTTGGAGCGAAAGTACCGAAGGCGCGCGCAGCTGGGCAGATTTGCCCGCCAACACAATTAAATACGTGCGCCGCGTGGAAGAGTTGATAGGGTGTCCGGTTGCGCTAGTTTCAACCTCACCCGAGCGGGATGACACGATTTTGGTGACAGATCCTTTCGCGGATTAAAACGGTTTAGGTTTGGCTAACAGGGAGATAGGATTTGGAGTTAAGTTATAAAGCTCGGCGGCGCTGGTCATTATTTGTGTTGGTGATTGGATTGCCGCTTTACGTGGTGGCGGCGGTTAATCTGGTTGGCGTCTTTGAGCGCCCCTCAATTTTTGTTGAGCTGCTTGTCTATGTGGTGCTTGGGGTGCTTTGGGCGTTTCCATTGCGGTTTATATTTCGCGGTATCGGACAAGCTGATCCCGATCAGGATGATGCGCTATAGCGCGGCTTTGAACCGCGAATTGCCGGCATTGCCGGATGTTGTGACGCCGCCTGAAGGCAGGTGTAACCGCAGGGCTGCGGGTATGAACTTGCTCTGGCGGTTTTTGCCGAAAGATGATCTGAAAAAGGGATGATCCCGATGGAGCCGCAATTTTCTTACTCGCATCCGGTCACGTTGGTTGGCGCAGCGCCGCTTGCCGCGGATTTGCTGCGCTTTGCGCTTAATTTTGCTCCGAAAGCGATTGCTGCAGATGGGGGGGTGAACCATTTGCGCGCACTGGGCGTTGACCCGCTGGCGGTGATTGGAGATATGGATTCTGTTGCTTTGGAACACCAGCAGCTGTGGGAGCGTAACCTATTTTTTCCAATTGCTGAACAAGACAGCACCGATTTTGAAAAATCGCTGGCTCGCCTTGCCGCCCCGATGATCTTCGGGGTCGGCTTTTTAGGGGGACGGTTTGATCACGCTTTGACAGCTCAAACCGTATTGGTGCGCTATCCCCACCGCAAATGCATTCTTTTGGGATCTGAGGATATCGTCTTTTTGGCACCGCCGCGGCTTTCGCTGGATTTACCGCTTGAAACGCGGCTGTCTTTATTTCCTATGGCACCGGTCAAAATCTTATCAGAGGGCCTATATTGGCCCACGCACGGCCTAACATTCCAACCCGATGGTCAAGTTGGAACGTCAAATAAGGTGAGTGGTGCGCTTCGGCTTCAGCCAGAGAAGGCCAAAATGTTGGTTATTCTGCCGCGATTACATCTTGCGCAGGTCGCTGCAGCGCTGGACGCTGCGCCGTCTTGGCCTGCTCGTGGAACATAACGTATAGACCTGAGGCCATCGTTATCACAATGCCCGCCGATGCAAGTGGGTTCGGCAGTTCTGAGAAAAGAAGCCAACCAAATAAGGTGACGATCGGAATTTCCAAATATTGCAGCGGCGCCGTGGTCGCTGAGGGCAGATAGCTGAGCGACCAGGTCATGCTGAGCAAGGCAAAGGTGCCCACAGAGCCAAAGCTGATCAACAAAAAGATTTTATTCGAGCTGATGGTGGAAAAATCAAACAGTGGCACAGAGCCGTCCTTAAAGATCAGCAGCGCAGGGGCAATCAGAACCACCGCCATAACACCGTTCACGGTTTGGACTTTAATCACATCGTTTTCTTGGGTGATGAAACGCGTAATCAACATGAAAATTGCGAAAATAAACGCCACGAGAAGCGGTAGAAGCGCATAGAAACCCACCTCTTGAAATGACGGTTGTATGACCATCAATGTACCTATGAAGCCCACCACGCAGGCCAGTAAGCGTTCTTTGCTGACGTCTTCTTTTAACACGGCCCAGCCGAGTAAGATCACCAGCAATGGCAGGATGAAAACAATAGCAACAGCATCGGCAAGCGGCAAATATTGTAAGGCCACTACCATTATCGCGATCCCCGTGATTTGCAGCACTGTGCGAATTGCAGAGAGGGTTAAAAACTTGCCAGAAAAATGCCAGCTGCCTCCGATGGCCAAAGCCATTGGCGCCAAGATGATCACCTGTATGGCGAAGCGAATGAAAATGAGCGGTCCCAGAGCGACGGTCTGGCCAAGGATTTTGGCTAAGGCGTCGCCTAGCGGGGCAAGTGTACAGAAAAGCAGCATAAAGCCGATACCGAGAAGGGTGCGATTTTGTTCCATGTTTCTACTATAGGTTGAAACAAGACCAGTTGCAATCTAAAGTTGTTTTAATTTTTCAAGCTTCCGCTCACGGTAAAACACATAGAGCCCGGAGCCGATGATAATGCTTGTACCGATGATGGCCGTCTGGTTGGGAATATCGTTAAAAATCAAATAGCCAAAGAATAAAGCACTCACGATTTCAAGATAGTGCAGGGGCGCCAAAGTGGTTGAGGGCGCAAACTTTAACGCATAGCTGATCAGCAGGTGTGAGATAGAGGCAAAGGCGCCCACAGCGAATAACCAAAGCCAAAAAATCCCGACTGGCATCACCGGTGCGAAAAGGGGTGATTCTGTTGAAGACCCCCAGATCAAGAAAGGCAAACACAAAAACGTTCCCGCCACGGCGGTGTGAAATTGCAAGGGAATTGGGTGAAGGCTTTGCGATATGCTGCGCGTCACCAACATGTAGAGCGCAAAGGTCAGGGCGGTTGCCAAAGGAAAGAAAGCCACGGCTCCAAAGGCTGAAAAACTGGGTTGTATTACCAAAATCACTCCGCAAAACCCCACAAGGCTAGCGGTTAATCTGCGCGAACCAACTGGTTCGGAAAAGAAAAACCGCCCCAAGAGCAAAAGAATAAACGGTTCGACAAAAACGATCGCTAATGCATCGGCGATCGGCATCACCGCAATTGCCGCAACGAAACAATAGGTTGAAGCAATTAAAAATACAGCACGGGCAATCAATGGCCCCATCAAAGCCCGCGGTACTCGAAGAGAAAAGCCCAAAAGCAACGCCACCGGAAACATGATAACGCTCTGCACCGCAAAGCGCGCGGTGGTAATCTGTGCCACTGGAATTTCATCTGCCGCCAGTTTTGCGGCCACATCTAACAAAGGCGCGCAGGCACAAAATCCAAGCATCATGGCGATGCCCAGAACAACCCGATCGCTGCTCAGTGCTGAAGGGGCGCTCGTCGGTACAGACATTGGTCTTCCTTATTATTCAGCGCGGCTGCTGAAGATTTTAAAAGGCGCTGGTGCTCCGCAGGGTTTTAGCAATTGGGAACATTTACCGCCAAACCGCCCAGCGAGGTTTCTTTGTATTTGGCATTCATATCCTCGCCAGTTTGTCGCATCGTTTCAATACAGGCATCTAACGGAATCAGATGTTGACCATCGCCGCGCAACGCCAAACTGGCGGCGGAGACGGCTTTAATCGCGCCAAGGCCATTGCGTTCGATACAGGGCACTTGCACCAAACCTGCAACCGGATCGCAGGTCATCCCAAGATGATGCTCTAAGGCAATTTCAGCCGCATTCTCGATTTGCTCTGAGCTGCCTCCAAGCACAGCGCAAAGACCAGCTGCGGCCATCGCGCTGGCGCTTCCGACTTCTGCCTGACATCCGGCTTCGGCGCCGCTGATTGAGGCATTATATTTGACCAGCCCGCCAATCGCGGCCGCCGTCAGCAGAAAAACTTCAATTTTAGCACTATGCGCGCTGGGCACATGATCCAGATAATAGCGGATCACCGCGGGCACAACGCCGGCCGCGCCATTGGTCGGCGCCGTGACCACTTGCCCTCCGGCTGCGTTTTCTTCGTTAACGGCCATCGCGTATACGCTCATCCAATCGTTGATCGTATGCGGCGGCGCAAGGTTTAACCCGCGCTCTGCCCGCAGCTGATCCACCACACCTTTGGCGCGGCGGCGCACTTTTAAACCGCCAGGCAAAATTCCCTCGCTCGCAAGACCGCGATCAATGCAATCAGACATTACGCCCCAAATCTGCGCGACGTTGGCTTTAAGCTGCGCTGGTGTAATGCGGGTTAATTCATTGGCCCGCTTCATCTCGGCGATGCTGCGCCCCGATGTGCGCGACATCTCCAACATTTCTTTGGCAGAGTGAAACGGATAGGGCACTGCGGGGCCGGTATCAACATCTTTGCCTTGCGCCAGTTCCGCCGCGGTTAATACAAACCCACCACCGATCGAATAATAGGTTTCTTGTAGAACGACATCACCCTGCGCATCAGTGGCCATTACAACCATTCCATTGGCATGCCCGGGCAGATTTGGTCCGTAATCAAACACCAAATCTTCTTTCTTATTAAACTTAAGGCTGGGTAAATCTGGCGGTGTAATTTCCCCGGTAGAGGCAATTTGTGCCAAAACGGTTTCGGCGGCCTCGGCATTATAAGTGGCAGGGGTGAAACCCGCTAATCCAAGAATAGAGGCCCGATCCGTGGCATGCCCAATGCCAGTAAAGGCCAAAGACCCATGAAGGCGCAGTTTGATCCCGCCAAATTCAAAGGGCGATTGACGCATCATGTTTAAAAACCGCCCAGCGGCACGCATTGGCCCCATCGTATGCGATGAAGACGGGCCAATCCCAATTTTGAATAGATCAAAAACAGAGAGGAACATGATCATTCATCCTTTTAAAATCAGATCCTGTAAACGAATGATGCTTCAATATCAAAATAGTATCACGTTTCAAAGTTAGAGGCCGATGCGCCTCTCTAACTTTGCATCTGTTTAGATTTAGACAGAAAAACGACCTTTCGATAAGAAATTCGCCGCTGATAGGACAAAAAGCAACCCAAAGTCGATTGGATTAACACAAAAGCCCCCTCGCACATCGAGCAAGAGTGCTTTATGGATGGCGGAGGTTTAAAAGGGAGATCGCGTGATGAGCCAACCGCTGGCTGCTGCAGATGCGGCGAAATTCGCTGCTGCCAAACGGGCGTCTGAATTGGTTGAAACGGGTATGAAGGTTGGCTTGGGCACTGGCAGCACCGCAGCGTGGTTGGTCCGCGCCCTGGCGGCGCGCCAACACGAGGAAGGTTTGCGCTTTCAAGCCGTGCCAACATCCAAGCAAACCGCGGCGCTGGCCGGTGCGCTTGGGATCCCATTAACCACGCTCGATGCAGCCGGTTGGCTTGATTTAACGATTGATGGGGCCGATGAGGTGGACGCCCAGTTTTCTTTGATAAAGGGCGGTGGCGGCGCGCTGCTGCAAGAAAAAATTGTTGCCAAAGCCAGTGATCGAATGGTGGTGATCGCCGATTCTGACAAGCAAGTGGCGCGGCTGGGTAAGTTTGCATTGCCCGTGGAAGTGATCGGCTTTGGCAAACGCGCAAGCGAAACTTTGATCAAAGCCGCCTTGGAAGATTTGGGACTCGCCAATCCTGATATCAAATTCAGGCCGGGCCAAGCGGGCCTTTTTGTTACCGATGAGGGCAACCATATTTTGGATCTTGAACTTCAGACTATTCCCGATCCCGCAGCCTTAGCGCAGGCGTTGAACCAAGTGCCGGGGGTGGTTGAAAATGGATTGTTCATTGGTATCTGCAGCGCATTGGTGATCGGCCATTCGGATGGGCGGGTATCTTATACGGATGTCGCCACAGGCACTGAAGAGGCCAGCCAGATCGATCTAGATCAAGCCGCACGCTTGGCCGATTTAGGGCGCTGAAGATGCGGTTTGATTTCAATTTATTCGTTATTGGCGGTGGGTCCGGCGGCGTGCGCGCGGCGCGCGTTGCGGCTGGTGAGTTGGGGGTGAAAGTCGGCCTTGCCGAAGAAGATCGCTATGGCGGCACCTGTGTGATTCGGGGCTGCGTGCCGAAAAAGCTGATGGTTTATGCCAGCGAGTATAGCCAGATGCCCAGCCAAGCAAAAGCCTATGGCTGGCAGATCGATAATGTCCGGTTTGATTGGTCGAAATTGCGCGGCAATTTGCACGCCGAGCTTGATCGGCTAGAGGGGGTGTATCGGCGCTTGCTCAGCGGGGCCGGCGTTACAAGTTTTGACGCCCGCGCCCGCATCGTGGATCCGCATTGCGTTGAGCTGGCAGATGGCACGCGCATAACGGCAGAGCATATATTGGTGGCCACTGGCGGCCGCCCAGTTTTGCCGGATATCCCCGGGATTGAGCATGCGATCAGTTCAAATGAAATGTTTTTATTAAAGACCCTGCCCAAACGCATTTTGATCGTCGGCGGTGGGTATATCGCCTGTGAATTTGCAGGGATTATGAACGGGCTTGGCGTTGCAACCACGCAGTTTTACCGCGGAGAACAAATTTTACGCGGCTTTGATGACGAAGCCCGCAGCCATTTGGCCGCGCAAATGCTGCTGCGCGGGGTTGATCTGCGCCTCAACGTAAATGTTGTATCGATCGAAAAAACCGAGAAGGGCCTTTTGGTTGCCGATAGCAATGGCGAAACAGCCATGTTTGACCAGGTGATGTTTGCAACTGGTCGGCGCGCCAATAGTGATGCTTTGGGCTTGGAAACGCTGGGGGTAAGGCAAAAGCCGAATGGTGCCATCGAAGTGGATGCCTATTCGCAAAGCTCTGTGCCCTCGATCTATGCGATTGGCGATGTGACCGATCGGGTGAACCTTACGCCTGTGGCGATCCGCGAAGCTATGGCGTTCACCTCCACCGTGTTCCAAGGCCAGCCGGTGGCGGTTGACCATGATTTGATCGCTACGGCCGTGTTCACCCAGCCAGAATTGGGCACGATCGGGCAGAGCGAGGCAGAAGCACGCGCCAAAGGCCCGGTTGATATTTACACCACCCAATTCAAGCCGATGCGCCAAGGCTTTGCGCAAGAGGACGAAAAAACCTTTATGAAATTGGTTGTCGATCAAGCTTCCCAAAAGGTTTTGGGCTGTCATATCATCGCCCCCGGAGCCGGCGAAATGATCCAAATGGTTGCGATTGCGATCAAAATGGGGGCGAGCAAAGCGGATTTTGATCAAGCCGTGGCGGTCCATCCGACATTGGCCGAAGAACTGGTTACGATGCGGCATCCATCACGCAGCGGTTGAAATTGAAAATAATACGCCCATGTAGAGAGTTGGGGAAATTCACAAATATGCAAGGTCAAATAAGGGAACGAATTTAATGACTGGAAACTCAGGTGGCCCATGGGGCCGCGGCGGCGGTGGCGATGATAATGATGATCGCAACCGTCCCAATGGCAACGGCGGCGGCGATCGTCGTCCGCGCAATGATGGCCCGCAAATGCCACCAGAATTGGATGATATGCTGCGCAAAGGCCAAGAGCAGCTGAAGGTTCTATTGGGCGGCGGTTCGGGCGGAGGCTCCAACGGATCTTCGCAACAATCCGGCCCCGGCATGGGCCGCAGCGGCTATTTATTGATTGCGGCTTTATTGGTGGCGTTTTGGAGTTTTTCCAGCTTTTACACTGTAAAGCCGGAAGAAAAGTCGGTTGAGTTATTCCTTGGCAAGTTTTCCTCTATTGGCAATCCGGGTTTGAACTTTGCCCCTTGGCCCCTTGTCACCCGTGAAGTGTTGCCGGTAACCCGAGAACAAAATGAAAGCATTGGCGTGGGTGGCCGCGGAAGTGACGCGGGTTTGATGCTGACGCGCGATGAAAATATCGTGGATATTGATTTTGAGGTGGTCTGGAATATTAGCGATCCCGCAAAATATTTGTTCAACTTGCGCGATCCACAAATGACCATTCGCGCCGTGTCTGAATCTGCGATGCGCGAAATTATTGCCCAATCTGAATTGGCCCCGATCCTGAACCGTGACCGGGGTTTGATCGCTGCAAATCTTGAAACCCTCATTCAAGAAACGCTTGACAGCTATGGCAGCGGCGTGAGCCTGGTGCGGGTGAACTTTGATCGGGCCGATCCGCCCGAACAGGTGATTGACGCGTTCCGCGCCGTGCAGGCCGCCGAGCAAGAGCGCGACCGTCTGGAAAAACAAGCGGATGCCTATGCCAACCGCGTTTTGGCGCAGGCCCGTGGTGAATCTGCGCAGGTCTTTGAAGAAGCCGAAGGATATCGCGCGCGCGTGGTGAATGAGGCGACCGGTGAAGCCAGCCGCTTTAGTGCGGTTTTGGAAGAATATAGCAAAGCCCCGGAGGTAACCCGCAAACGGCTATATCTGGAAACCATGGAAGAAGTGCTAGGTGGGCTTGAGAAGGTGATCATCGATGATCAAATCGGCGGTCAGGGCGTGGTGCCCTATCTGCCATTGAACCAATTGCGTCAGGAGAAAAACTAATGCGTAAGTTAAGTTTTATTGTGCCAGTCGCAGTCGTTTTGATTGCGCTGTTCATGTCAACCGTGTTCATCGTGGATGAGCGGAATAAAGCGCTGGTTTTGCAATTTGGCCGCGTGGTGGCGGTGAAAGAAGATCCTGGTTTGGCGTTTAAAATCCCCTTTATTCAAGAGGTTGTTTTCTATGATGACCGAATTTTGAGCCGCGATGTTGACCCGCTGGAAGTTACGCCTTTGGATGATCGCCGCTTGGTGGTGGATGCGTTTACGCGATATCGGATCACAGATGTGAACCAGTTTCGTGAAGCCGTTGGCACCGGGGGCGTTCAAGTGGCAGAAAGCCGCTTGGACAGTATCTTGAAAAGTGAGATGCGTGAAGTTCTAGGCTCGGTTAGCTCGAACGATATTCTTAGTTCGGATCGGGCTGTTTTGATGTCGCGGATCCGCAACGCGGCGATTGAAAAAGCGCTGCCGCTGGGCATCGAAGTGGTTGACGTACGCTTGAAACGGACCGATCTACCGCGCGCCAATTTGGATGCAACCTTCGCCAGAATGCGCGCCGAGCGCGAACGTGAAGCCGCAGATGAAATCGCGCGCGGGAACGAAGCCGCGCAACGGGTACGGGCTTTGGCGGATAGAACACAAGTTGAGATCGTATCCGAGGCGAGACGCGAATCTGAAATCATCCGCGGTTTGGCGGATGCAGAACGAAATGCGATCTTTGCCAGTGCGTTCGGGGCAGATCCGGAATTCTTCGAATTTTACAGATCTTTGGCTGCTTATCGAACCGCGTTGAAGGGGCAGAATTCGACGATGGTTATGTCGCCGGATTCCGAGTTTTTCAACTATTTGAAATCGGATGTAATCGCTAAATGATCGAAATCTGCCTCTGGGCGATTGGATTGATTTTAGTTTTTGAGGGGCTGGTCTATGTGCTGGCCCCTTCTATGGTGGAGGCGATGTTGCAATATTTGCAAGCCTTGCCGCTATCGCAGCGCCGGTTCATTGGGGCCGTCATCGCTTTGCTGGGCGCTATTATTTTATGGGCTGCGCGGATAATCGCCTAGCGCGCCGTATCAGCACACGTTTGTTCACATTTAGCTGAAGATTGGCTGTGGCCCTTGTCTGTTGGGGGGGGCGGGCTTATCTAAAGGCGGAGGCCGGATATTTTGATAATCTCCAAAAGATCCGCGGTCGAGCAAACCACATTGAGCAAATGACAAGGAGTTGCATTTATGAATATTAAGCGAGGCAGCGCATATGTGCCCGTTATAACCGCAAAAGCCCCGGGGCAGATAAGCTTGAAAGCCGTGAAACTGGCCTTTCTGGTGACAATTTTGGTGCTGTTACAAAGCCTGATGGCGGCGGCGCGCAGCGCTCCGGAAAGCTTTGCTGATCTGGTTGAAGAGATTAGCCCCGCTGTGGTGAATATTACCACAACAACAAAAATGTCGGAAAATGTAATGCCACGCGGCGTGGTGCCCGAGGGCAGCCCATTTGAGGATCTTTTTCGCGATTTTAATGAGCGTGGCCCCTCGCGGCCCGGGCCGCGCAGAGGCTCGGCGCTTGGGTCAGGCTTTGTGATTTCAGAAGATGGCTATGTGGTGACCAATAACCACGTGATCGAAGGTGCTGATGAGATTATGGTTGAGTTTTCCGATGGGGCAGAGCTTTCTGCAACATTGGTTGGAGTTGATAAAAACGTTGATATCGCGGTTTTGAAAGTGGAGGCAGAGGGTCCGCTTGCTTTCGTTGCCTTTGGCAATAGCGATGTGGCGCGCGTGGGCGATTGGGTGATGGCCATCGGCAATCCTTTAGGGCAGGGATTTTCGGTATCGGCAGGGATAATTTCGGCTAGAAATCGTGAATTGTCAGGTAATTATGATGATTACATTCAGACGGATGCAGCGATCAATCGCGGCAATTCGGGCGGCCCTTTGTTCAATATGAACGGGGATGTGATCGGTGTGAACACGGCCATCCTCTCGCCGAATGGCGGCTCGATCGGGATTGGTTTTTCCATGTCGTCCAATGTGGTTGTGCCCGTTGTCGATCAAATCCGGGAATTTGGCGAAGTGCGTCGGGGCTGGTTGGGCGTGAATATTGGCAATGTCACCGATGAAATGGCGGATGCGCTTGCGATGGATGAACCATCTGGTGCCATTGTGTTGGATGTTTTTGATGGCCCTGCGAAAGCGGCAGGCCTGCAAGTAACCGATGTGATTGTGATGTTTGACGGGCAGGCGGTTACCGATTCTGGTTCCTTGGTCAAATTGGTTGGTAAATCGCCCGTCGGCAAAGTGGTAAAAACCGTCGTAATGCGCGCCGGGCAGCGTAAAACGCTTGACGTGATTTTGGGGCAACGGCCGGGTGAAGATGCAATTTTGGCAACCGCGCCAGTGCCAGAGGAAACGATAGAGGTGCCAAAAGCCGAGCTGCTTGGTTTAACGCTTTCAAACATCACTGATGAGTTGCGCGAAGACAATGCTTTGGATGGCAGCGTTGAAGGGTTGTTAATCACCAATGTCGATGAAAGTTCGGATGCTTATGAAAAAGGGATCCGCGCGGGCGATATTATCACTGATGCGGGGCAGAAAAAGATCAGCGATGTTGCCGAACTTGAAGCGCAAATTGTTGCAACGCGTGAGGCGGGTCGACAATCGGTTCTTGTATTGGTGCGGCGGGAAGGCCAACCGCGTTTTGTTGTGCTAAGCGTCGAATAGGCAAGGTTAAAAAAGAAGGCACGGGGCAGATTATGTTCTGTTCCGCGCCTGAATGAGGGCGTTTAAGCGGAATGCGATGCGCTTTGTTCTTTATCCTGCTTAAGCAAGTGATCCAGCAAAGGTGAGATATCTTCAATCTCTCGGGCAATAACATGCGTTACACCCGCTTCGCGCTGCAAATGGCCCGTGACCCGCATCAGCCGCGCCGACAGAATAGCCCGCCGAAACTGTTCATAAACTTTGCGCCAAACCACGATGTTAATCGTGCCTGTTTCATCTTCTAAGGTGATAAAAATTACCCCTTTCGCAGTGCCGGGCCGTTGCCTTAAAATGACCAATCCGGCCACGCATATGCGATCAGCGGTGGCGGCATAGGGCAGGTGATCCGCCGGACAGGCCGAGGGGGGCTTTGGATATCTGGGAAAATGGAGCTTTCGCATGAGAACAAATATAGAACATTTAACTTTTATGACAAGTTGTAAATTTTCGCTCTCGCAAAATGGCGCTACAATGCGTATCAGCATGATTGAACAAAGCGAAGTGTTTAAGGCAGGCTGCAAATGGCAAAGATAACATATATTGAACATAACGGCACAGAACATAGCGTAGAGGTGGCCAATGGGCTCACCGTGATGGAAGGCGCGCGGGATAATAATATTGCTGGAATTGAAGCCGATTGCGGTGGCGCCTGCGCCTGTTCAACCTGCCATGTTTACATCGATCCTGCATGGGTCGAAAAGCTGCCAATGCGTGAGGCGATGGAAGAGGATATGCTCGATTTCGCCTATGAGCCCGATCCCGTACGCTCGCGCCTGACCTGCCAGTTAAAAGTGACGGATGCGCTTGACGGATTGATTGTGCAGATGCCCGAAAAGCAAATTTAAGCCAATCATCAAGTTCTGAGCATCCTAAAAAACCCGATCGGGCGCTTACAGGGCCCGCCATCCGATATCAGTGCGGTGGAAGCCCTCTGGCCAATCAACCTTTTCCAGCAGCTTATAGGCGCGGCTTTGTGCCGCGCTCAACGTTTCTGCGCGCGCGGTGACGTTTAAAACCCGCCCCCCATTTGCGCGCAGCGTTGTGCCGTCTTGTTTCGTGCCGGCATGAAACACCATCTGCTTGGAATCAAAAGCCATATCGTCCAAGCCTTTTATCTCGCTGCCCTTTTGATAGGCGCCCGGATAGCCTTGGCTTGCCAACACCACGGTGAGCGCGTGATCATCCGCCCAATTTATTTTGGCGGTGTTCAGTTGACCCTGCGCCGTTGCCAGCATCAGATCAAGCGCTTGCGCACCAAGACGCATCATCAGCACTTGGCACTCGGGATCGCCAAATCGGACGTTATATTCCACAAGCCGGGGCTGCCCTTCTTTGATCATCAGCCCTGCATAAAGCACGCCTTGATAAGGTATCCCGCGCCGGCGCATTTCGGCCATCGTGGGGCGGATAATTTCATGCAATGCTTTCTCAGCAATCTCCTGTGTCAGCACCGGCGCTGGCGAGTAGGCCCCCATGCCGCCGGTATTAGGGCCGCTATCGCCATCGCCCACGCGCTTGTGATCTTGCGCGCTGCCCATCGGCAACACAGTCTCGCCATCGCAGAGCACAAAAAAAGAGGCTTCTTCTCCTTCCATGAACTCTTCAATCACGACTTCTGCGCCTGCGCTGCCAAATTCGCCCGCGAACATGTCATCCACGGCGGAATAGGCTGTTTGGATATCTTCGGCGATAATCACGCCTTTGCCTGCGGCCAGGCCATCGGCCTTCACCACGATTGGTGCCCCTTGCGCGGCGATATAGGTTTTCGCGCTTTGCGCATCGCTAAAATGCCCATAGGCTGCGGTTGGCGCTTTGGCGGCATCACAAATTTGTTTGGTGAAGTTTTTGCTTGATTCCAGCGCCGCGGCGGCTTTGCTAGGGCCAAAGGTTAATATATCAGCCGCGCGCAACGCATCCGAAACGCCCAGCGCCAGCGGGGCTTCTGGGCCGATAATCACAAAATCAATTTGCTTCTGCTCGACGAATGTCAGGATTGCGGCCGCATCCTCAATATCCATGGCAACGCATTCTCCCAACGCCGCCATACCCGGGTTTCCTGGCGCCATCCAGAGCCGATCACATTTTGGGTTCTGCTGTACGGCCCAGGCCAAAGCATGTTCGCGCCCCCCGCTGCCCAATATTAAGATATTCATTGCGCCTGCTCCTCTTGGCCTTTGCTTCACGGCGTTCTAAGCTGGCCGTCAGCAAGACACAAGTGAGGCGTTTATGTCCGATTTAATCGATAATCCGGTCGTTGGTTTTAACCAGCCGGAATTCACTGTTTCGGAAATTTCTGGTGCGATTAAACGGCTGATCGAAGGTGAGTTTTCGCATATCCGCTTGAAGGGTGAGATTGGACGCGTGTCCTATCCGAGATCCGGCCATGTCTATCTGGATCTAAAAGATGAAAAATCTGTGATTTCGGCGGTGGTCTGGAAAGGCGTTGCCGCGCGCCTGCCAATGCGCCCCGAAGAAGGGCTGGAAGTGGTTGCAACCGGGCGGGTGACCACTTTTGCTGGCCAGTCAAAATATCAATTGATTATAGAAGATCTTAAGCCTGCCGGTATGGGCGCATTGATGGCGATGTTGGAAAAGCGCAAAGTCCAGCTGGCGGCGGAAGGTTTGTTTGATGCCGCGCGTAAAAAGCCTTTGCCCTATTTGCCCGACGTGATTGGCGTGGTGACATCGCCTTCCGGAGCGGTGATCCGCGATATTTTGCATCGATTGCGCGACCGCTTTCCCCGCCAAGTGCTGATTTGGCCGGTGGCTGTGCAGGGTGAGCGCTGCGCGGGCGAGGTCAGCCGCGCCATAGCTGGCTTTAACGCGCTTGAGGCGGGCGGAGCAATTCCACGCCCCGACTTGCTGATTGTGGCGCGTGGTGGCGGCTCTTTGGAAGATCTGTGGGGGTTTAATGAAGAAAGCGTGGCGCGCGCCGCGGCTGCGTCAGGCATTCCGCTTATCTCGGCTGTGGGTCATGAAACCGATACCACATTGATTGATTATGTCTCAGATAAGCGGGCGCCAACCCCCACTGCTGCGGCCGAACTGGCGGTGCCTGTGCGCCATGAACTGGCGGCTTGGGTGAACGCTCAGGACGCGCGGATGAGCCAAGCTTTAAGCACATCTTTTGGCCGAAACCGGCAACGTTTGGCTGATTTGGCGCGGGCCTTACCGCGATTAGAGACGATTTTAGAAAATCCTCGGCAAAGGCTGGATTTTTTGTCAGAGCGTTTGCCCAACGCTTTGCGCGGCTTGGTGCAAAGCCGGCGTTTAGCGCTTTCCGAAACTGCAGGCCGCCTCAATTTTGACGGGTTGAGGCAACGTCTGAAAACGGCGGGTTTGAAATTGCACGCCAGCGAGCATCGTTTGGATCCGGCATTGCGTCATGGATTGCAACGCAAGCAAGATATTTTGGCGCAAAAAACGCAACAACTGCATCCGCGCGCGCTGCGCCGTGACATTGCGCAAGGGCGCAAAGATCTTGCGCAATTGGCGCGCCGGTTAAGTGATGCAACCGATGCCGTGCTGTTAAAGTCCAAGCAGCAATTGGACGGGTTGGAGCGCTTGCGCGAAACCCTCGGCTATAAGGCAACGTTGCATCGCGGCTATGCGGTTGTGCGCGCGCAAGATACAGTGATTACTTCGCGCCAAGCCGCCAAAGCCGCCTCTGGATTAGAAATTGAATTTGCCGATGGGCGTTTTGCGTTGGGCGAGCCGCGCGTTAAAACAGCGCGGCCGCCGTCTAAATCTTCCGATCAAGGCTCATTATTCTAGGGGCTTCAGCGACGTTTGGCTGTTTCTTGGCGCGTGGCTATGAGCGTGGCGACAATTACTTTCTGCGCGGTTCCTGCGTTTTAAGGCTCAGTTTTTGCGTTGAAGAATTTCTGCTGCGTGGTGAGATTATTTTTTATCATGCATAGTTTTTTTGCAGATAGGTGTAGCGCAACACGCCGGTCCGAGATGGCTGTGCGATTTGCCCGAAGCGCGGTTTTTACCGCGCTTTCACACAGTAGAATGTTTCCGATCCGCGCCTTTTTCTCGGATATTGTTAAGCTGAGAACGTATCTGCACAGCGCTATGTCGTTTTTGGGCTTCATAAAACCGGCCAAGCACAGCTAGGGTGGCGCGAGAAGCGCAGGAGCAGATCGCATGGCATTGGATGAACGTAAAGGCGTTTGGAAATCGGGCAAAGGCAAAGGGCGCCATACGCCCAAGGGCCGCCAATATGAAGATCAAGCGCTGCAAGAGGTGCAAATGCTGCTGGGCGCGCAGCCGCGCAAGCGGGATTTACTGATCGAGTTTTTGCATCTTATCCAAGATGAGTATGGGCATTTATCCGCGGCGCATTTGCGGGCTTTGGCGGAAGAACTGCGCTTGTCGATGGCTGAAATATACGAAGTGGCCAGTTTTTATGCGCATTTTGACGTGGTCAAAGAAGGCGAAACACCGCCCCCTGCATTCACCATTCGAGTTTGCGACAGTTTGAGCTGTGAATTGGCGGGGGCCGCGAGTTTACAAAAAGCTTTGCAGGATGGGTTAGATTCAAGCCAAGTGCGGGTGCTGCGTGCGCCCTGTATGGGGCGTTGTGATACCGCCCCCGTGCTAGAGCTTGGCCATAATCACATTGACCATGCCACAGTTGATGCCGTCGAACGGGCGATTGCGGCGCAGGCCACGCATCCAATAATCCCAGATTATGAAACCCTTTCTGAGTATCAAAAAAATGGCGGCTATCGGGCGCTGCAAGAGCTTCGCCAATCTGGGGATTGGGAAGCACTACACGATCAGGTTCTGGCCTCTGGTTTGCGCGGGCTTGGTGGTGCAGGTTTTCCATCGGGTAAAAAATGGGGCTTTGTTCGGGCCAATGAAGGCCCACGTTATTTGGCTGTGAATGGCGATGAAGGCGAGCCGGGCACATTTAAAGACCGCTATTATCTTGAGCGCATGCCGCATCTTTTTCTTGAGGGTATGTTGATGGCGGCATGGGCGGTTGAGGCGGAAAAGGCCTTTATTTATATGCGTGATGAGTATCCGGCTGTGTTGAAAATTTTAGCCGATGAGATTGCGGCGCTTGAAGCGGCGGGTCTTGTGCCTGCGGGCTATATTGACCTACGGCGCGGAGCCGGGGCCTATATCTGCGGCGAAGAAAGCGCGATGATCGAAAGCATTGAGGGCAAGCGCGGCATGCCCCGCCATCGCCCGCCTTTCGTGGCGCAGGTTGGCGTTTTTGGGCGCCCGACGCTGGTACATAATGTGGAAACCCTGCATTGGGTGTGCCGGATCGCTCGCGAAGGTCCGCAAATTCTTAGCAGCGTAGAAAAAAATGGGCGCACAGGTTTGCGCTCATATTCTGTGTCAGGGCGGGTCCAAAACCCTGGCGTTTACCTTTTGCCGGCGGGTTCTACGATTGCCGATATAATCGCGGCGAGCGGCGGGATGGCGCAGGGGCATGCATTCAAGGCCTACCAACCGGGGGGCCGTCTTCGGGCCTATTGCCCGCTTCAATGAATGATATCCCGCTGGATTTTGATACGCTGCAGCCGTATGGATCCTTTATTGGCTCTGCCGCGGTTGTTGTTCTGTCAGATCAGGACCGGGCCCGCGATGCGGCGCTGAATATGCTGCGGTTTTTTGAAGATGAGAGTTGCGGCCAATGTACCCCGTGCCGCGTTGGCTGCGAAAAGGCTGTGAAGCTGATGCAGTCTGAGAGCTGGGATCAACCATTGCTGGGGGAATTGTGCACTGCGATGCAAGATGCCTCGATTTGTGGTTTGGGGCAGGCGGCGCCAAACCCGATTTTGATGACGATGAAGCATTTTTCGGACGAGATATAACCAACTTTTTTCAGATGGCGCGCGCTTAACATGCTATTTATCGCTTAACGCGGGCGATAAGCGGGCAATGTGATGTGATGGCAGGAAGAGCCGTAAGCCTGCTTCTGCTTTGTCCCCTCTTCCATCTGGCGCTGATGTCGCTTAGGTGAAGGAGAAGACGCGGAGGCAGCCATGGCATTTTTTAAAAAGCTTAAAGATCGTTTGTTTCGATCATCCTCAAAGCTGGAAGACGGCTTGGACTCAATTGTGGCCGATGGTGGAAGCCTTGAGCAGGATATTGCGGAAAACCCGCAAACAAGCGCCGAGTCCTCTGTTCTGGTGGATACAGAACAACAAAGAGCGTCAAACGATGAAGCCGATCCAAGCCCAGGCGGAAAAAAGCCTTTAGATGACCATTTCACAGTGCAGACCGATCAGCAGATATCTGCTCCCTCTTTGACACCGCAAGCCAAGCCTGCAGAGGCGGTTGATGCGCCCTTGAGCGACAGCGCCCATGCGCACCAAGTTGAGAGTTCGAAGACCACTCCCCCCCAACATCAGCCCAAGCCTCTGCACGCGGCGCGATGCCGCCGCCGGTCGATCCTGCGGCAGAAGAAATGACAGAGGAACAGGCTCAAATAATGGGCACAACAGAGGCGGATCTGGGCATCGATGCAGATCGCATCGCCGCAGCGCCTGCGGCGGATGAAATAGAAATAGAAGCCGCTGTTAACCAAGCTGCCTCCGGCCAAGCCGCGCAGCCCCCTTCAAGCAAAACCGCGCCGGAAGAAGGCTCTGTATCTAAATCTGCAGATGCGGGGCAAAGCGGGCAAAACCAATCGACACCAGGGTTTTTTGGACGTTTAATGGGGCGGATGCAATCGGTGGGCGTTTTAAAACGCAAGCTGGATGATGAGATGCTCGAGCAGCTTGAAGAATTGCTGATCACCTCGGATATGGGCGTGGATACGGCTTTGCGGGTGACGGGCAATATTGCAGAGGGTCAATTTGGCAAAAGGCTTTCGGTGGCTGAGCTGAAATCTATGTTGGCGGATGAGATCACGCGCATTATGGATCCCGTCGCGCGGCCTATGCCGCTGTATTCACAAACCCCGCAGGTGGTATTGGTGGTCGGCGTCAATGGCTCGGGCAAAACCACCACGATTGGAAAATTGGCCAGCCAGTTCAAAGCGGCGGGCAAATCCGTGGTGATTGCTGCGGGTGATACGTTTCGCGCTGCCGCAGTGGAACAATTGCAGATTTGGGGTGAGCGGGCTGGTGTTCCGGTGCTCACGGCCCCAGAAGGCTCTGATCCGGCCAGTTTGGCCTTTGACGCGATGACGCAGGCGCAGGCCGATGGCGCTGATTTGCTGCTGATTGATACCGCCGGACGGTTGCAAAATCGCGCAGATTTGATGGAGGAATTGGCAAAAATTGTGCGCGTGATCCGCAAAAAAGATCCAGAAGCACCGCATAACACCCTGTTGGTGTTGGATGCGACAACTGGTCAAAACGCGCTGAGCCAGGTGGAAATCTTCAAATCTATATCGGATGTCTCTGGTTTGGTGATGACCAAGCTGGATGGAACCGCAAAAGGCGGTGTGTTGGTGGCCTTGGCGGATAAATTCGGCTTGCCCATTCACGCGATCGGCGTTGGGGAACAGATTGATGATCTAGCACCTTTTGATCCGGCAGAATTTGCCAGCGCCCTTACTGGGGCAGACCTGTCTTGAGCGATAGATTGCCCGCCGCTGGCGATTTGGGGTTAGGGCGCCGCTGCGCCGGCTACAAACGTTGAGGTTATCGCAGTGAGCGCTTGGATTCTGACGGTTGAGGGGACGGAAATAGGCCACCAGCTTGCGATGGTTTTGGCTCTATCAGCAGCGTTTTTGCACGCGGTTTTCGGCGCTTTGCAAAAAGGTCAACACGATCCCTGGCTGTCACGCGGTGCGATTGATATTTGCTATTTTATGATGGCAACGCCGATTGCCGTCTTCGTGTTGCCTTGGCCAGAGCCAGGGCTCTGGCCAATATTTGCAGGAATGGTGATCATTCATTTGATCTATAAGTTGATGCAGGCGGCAGCCTATAGCCGCGGGGCTTACACGGTGGTTTACCCTGTGGTGCGCGGCACCGGCCCGGTGTTTACGGTTTTGGGGGCTTATTTGATTTTTGGTGAAACCTTCACGACGCTACAATGGGTAGGGGTGGCGGTTTTGGTGCTGGCGCTATTTGGCTTGGCGCTTTATAACGCGGTTTATCTGATCGAAGATCGAGCGACCTTGCGCGCCGCTTTGGGCTTTGCGCTGGTGACTGGGTTATTTGTTGCGCTTTACACCACCTATGATGCCTATGGCATTCGCGCGGCGCAAGATCCCTTTGTTTTCTTAATATGGTTTTTTGTTTTGGATGGTCTGTCGATGCCGCCCTTTGCTTATTTGCGATGGCGTAAGATGCACAATCGACCAGATCTATTGCCTTTGTTTTTGCGCGGCATGATCGGGGCTTGGGTGGCGTTTTTTAGCTTTGGGTCGATTATGTTGGCGACACGTCTGGACAAAGTTGGAGAAGCCGCGATATTGCGGGAAACGTCAACGGTGTTTGCGGCTTTGATCGGGTGGTATTTTCTGAAAGAAGCAGTGGGCCCAAGGCGCGTTGCGTTGATTTTGTCAATCGCCGCTGGGGCCGTAATTGTGGAAGTTGCAGGATAGGAGTTCCGCTATGTCGGAGAAAAACAATTCACCTCTTTTGTCATCCTTGCTTGAAATTGGGCCGGTGATCATTTTCTTTGCCGTGTTCATTTGGCGCAAGGGCGAAGTGATGGTGATTGGTGGGGTTGAATATTCTAGCTTAATTCAAGCCACCGCGATTTTTGTGCCTTTGATGATCGCCTCTACCTTTATCGGCTGGTTGGTCAATGGGCATCTCTCCAAAGTGCAGGTTTTGACGCTTGTCTTGGTGATTTTCTTCGGGGCGTTAACGGTGCTGTTGAATGATGAACGGTTCTTTAAAATGAAGCCGACTTTGATTTACGTGCTGTTTGGCGCGGCAATCACCTATGGGCAGATGCGGGGAAAAGGCTATTTGCAAGCGTTGCTGGGCGAGCGGATCCCAATGGAGGATATTGGCTGGCAGCTTATCAGCCGCAGATTGGCGATTTTTTTCTTTGCCCTGGCCGCTTTGAACGAAATTATTTGGCGCACACAATCCAGCGAAACATGGGTTTACTTCAAAACCTTCGGACTGACATCGGCCGTATTTATTTTCATGATTCTGCAATATCCAATCCTAAAGAAATATGGCCGGATGGACGGGCTTTAAGCACGCCGATATATCGGGCGTTGCCATCGGATGGCAAAACCAGGCTAGGTTTGACGGAATAAGAGCTTTTGGGCCTCTCGGTCTTCTTCCAATTGCGTTGTGCGGCGCGCGGCTTCTAAAGCCCGCCCCGCTTGAACGCCGGGTCGCTGCTTCACAGTCTCAAGCCATCGGCTGAAATTGGGCTTGTCATCAAGAGTTTGCTCTTGGCGCCGCCAAAGCGAGGCCCAAGACCAAATCGCCATATCCGCGATGGAAAAGAAATCTCCGGCCACGAATTCGGCTTCTGCAAGCTGCTTATCAAGCAGGGTGTAAAGCCGTTTGGTTTCGGCCCGATAGCGATTTTGCGCATAGGGTAGGATTTGGGGGGGATCCATGGCTGGCGCGTATCTTAGAAAATGATGGGCTTGGCCCGCCATTGGCCCAACGCCGCCCATTTGCCACATCAGCCATTGATCTACCGCGATGCGTTGGCGCTCGGTTTCGCCGTAAAACAGCCCAGTTTTTCTGGCCAGATATTGCAGGATTGCACCCGATTCAAACAGCGAAATCGGGGCTCTATCTGGCCCGTCAGGATCGACAATCGCGGGCATTCTACCATTTGGTGAGAGTTTCAAAAACGCCGCGTCAAACTGTGCCCCTGCATTGATATCAATAAGATGGACCTTATACGGCAATCCCATTTCTTCTAAAGCAATCGAGATTTTCCAACCGTTTGGGGTAGGCCAATAGTACAGATCAATGGGCTTTGTCACAATATACTCCTTAAAAGTGTTGGTATAATAAAGGTTTGTTCTGCACCGCAAGCATAAACGCTTTTGAGGTACGGATTTTCAAAGCAACGCGCTTTGTTGGGATGCCGCATGCTGCGCATAAAAGATCCGCGACATGCGTATTTGGCTTTTCAGGCATAGCATGGCTGCATACGCGCAGGGCTTCGGGGCAAAGCTTGCTGAATTCGCTTCATATGCTTGACCCAATTAAAGCGCTGGGGTACCCACGCGCATGTGGTGATTTGAGTCCAGATTGCGGGCCACATAAAACATATTCCGCTAAAAGGTCAGGAGAAAGCCCCCCTTTCGCTTGGCTGCGTTTGATAGGGGTTTTGACGCCGCGTATGTGGCAGGAGTTTGTAATGAAAAAGAGTTTAAAAAGCCGCACCAAAATGGTGCATGCGGGCCATCGGCGCAGCCAGTTCAACGAGGTCAGCGAAGCAATTTATTTAACTCAAAGCTACGTTTATGACAGCGCCGAGCAAGCTCAAGAACGCTTCGATGGGGATGATGAGGGTCATTTTATTTATGCGCGCTATGGCAACCCGACTGTGGCGATGTTTCAAGAGCGTATGGCTGCGTTGGAAGGGGCCGAGGCGGCCTTTGCCACTGCCTCTGGTATGGCTGCGGTCAGCGGCGCACTGCTGGCCACGGTAAAGGCGGGCGATCATGTTGTGGCAGCGCGCGCGCTTTTCGGCTCTTGCCTTTATATTTTGGAAGAAATCCTACCTCGCAACGGTGTTGAGGTCACTTTTGTTGACGGAACCGATTTAAAGCAATGGGTGCAGGCGGTGCGCGCGGATACGAGATTGGTGTTTTTTGAGTCAATTTCAAACCCGACTTTGGAGGTGATTGATCTGTCAAAGGTAGCGCAAATCGCGCATGCGAATGGCGCGTTGGTGATGGTGGATAATGTGTTTTCAACGCCGGTTTTTTCGCGGGCTTTGGAGCAGGGGGCGGATGTGGTTATTTATTCAGCCACCAAGCATATTGATGGGCAGGGGCGCATGCTTGGCGGCGTGATTTTATCAAATGCTGAGTTCATTTCAGGCACGATAGAGCCCTATATGAAACATACGGGCGGTGCGATGAGCCCGTTCACGGCTTGGGTGATGCTAAAAGGATTGGAAACAATCGAATTGCGGGTTCGGGCGCAAGCCGAAACTGCGGCTCTGATCGCCCAAGATCTATCGGGACATTCAGCCTTAACGCAGTTGATCTATCCCGGGCATCCTGCGCATGCACAATATGAGTTGGCGCAAGCGCAACTTGGCACAGGCGGTACGCTGATCTCGGTTGAATTAAAGGGTGGCCAGAGGGCGGCGTTTGCCTTTTTGAACGCGCTGCAAATTATTTTGATTTCAAATAATCTTGGGGATGCAAAATCCATCGCGACGCATCCTGCCACCACGACGCATCATCGCCTACCGGCCGAGCAGAAACGGCATTTGGGTATCAGCGATGGGTTAATCCGGATCAGCATTGGTTTGGAAGATGGTGAGGATCTGATTGATGATCTGCGACAGGCCTTGGCAGCTGCTCAAGCAGCGTGTAATATGTAAAGTTAAAGTGACAAAAGTGATCCAGCGAGATGGGTCGCCCGTATAGGATATAATGAAATAAAGATCTTGTTTGGTTTCCATCAGTAACGCGGTCTTATGCAAAAAGGGCATATCATGAATATTCATACCCGTAACGCGAACACACAGCCTGATCAAAACGCCGTTGAAGAGGCGTTAGATATATTGCGTAACTGGGTAGGTCACGCGGATGAAACTGAGGTAGCATCGCTGGATGCCGACCTGCTTGCGCAGATATTGCCGCAACAATACCCTGAGTTTTCCGCAAAATATAATGCTGAATTTAGGGTCAATGAGGCTTATCGCGACAGTATGCCCGATTTGCAAAACGGGCCCACCGCGCTGATCCGCGGCGCGAAGCAGCAGATCCAGCATGTTGGGATTTCGAACTTCCGCCTGCCGATTAGTTACCAAACCCGCAACGGCTCAGAGCAGACCTTGCAAACATCGGTCACCGGTACAGTCAGCCTTGATGCCGATAAAAAGGGCATCAATATGTCACGGATCATGCGTAGTTTTTATCGCCATGCCGAGAAAAGTTTTAGTTTTGATGTGATGGAGCATGCGCTTGATGATTACAAAAGCGATTTAGAAAGCTTTGACGCGCGCATCCAAATGCGTCTGTCTTATCCAATGAAAATGGACAGTTTGCGTTCTGGATTGCAGGGCTATCAGTATTACGATATCGCGTTGGAGCTGGTTGATCAGGGTGGCATACGCAATAAAATCTTGCATCTGGATTATGTGTATAGCTCAACATGCCCCTGCTCACTGGAATTGAGCGAACATGCGCGAAAAGAACGCAACCAATTGGCGACACCGCATTCGCAACGCTCGGTGGCACGTCTCTCAGTGGTGCTGAGCGGCGAAGACTGCTTGTGGTTTGAAGATATTATCGATCTATGCCGTAAAGCGGTGCCCACGGAAACTCAGGTCATGGTGAAGCGCGAGGATGAGCAAGCTTTTGCGGAACTGAATGCGGCCAACCCGATTTTTGTTGAAGATGCGGCGCGCTTGTTTTGCGCTGGCCTGAAAGCGGATGGACGCATCGGGGATTTCAGGGTGATCGCCAGCCATCAAGAAAGCCTGCACAG
Organism: Rhodobacteraceae bacterium IMCC1335; assembly: GCA_039640495.1. NCBI lineage: Bacteria > Pseudomonadati > Pseudomonadota > Alphaproteobacteria > Rhodobacterales > Paracoccaceae > Rhodobacteraceae bacterium IMCC1335. The sequence goes on along the minus strand of CP046864.1, from coordinate 2,593,992 downwards.
TCATGACGCGGTATCTATTCTGACCGAAGGCTGTACTTTTGCACAAACCTCGCTTGACCCTAAAATGCTCGCGAGTTTGATCCATAGCGGATAAGCAAAACTTCGTTTCCGCTCTTGACAGAATTGGCCTGATTGTCCAACCGTCAGCGCTATGATCGATTTTCGACCCGTCGGCTATGTGATTGGAATGCTTCTTGGCATTCTGGGTGCTTCAATGGTGTTCCCGCTCTTGGTTGATATTGCCGAGGGTCGCGGCCAATGGCCTGTTTTCATGTATAGTGGCATTCTGACAGCCCTGTTTGGCAGCTTGCTTGCTATGGGCTGTTCAACGGGGGTTAAGCAAGGGCTTAGCATCCAACAAACCTTTTTGTTAACCACGGGCGTGTGGGTCGCTTTGCCTTTATTTGGCGCGTTGCCCTTTGTTTTTGGGGCCACCGAGGCCCGCTATGTTGATGCGTTCTTTGAGGCCATGTCGGGGCTTACAACAACCGGATCTACGGTGTTTACCGGCTTGGAAGATTTGCCCAAAGGTCTGCTGCTGTGGCGGGGTATTTTGCAATGGTTGGGCGGTATCGGGATTATCGTTGTGGCCATGGTGTTTCTGCCTGAACTGCGCGTTGGCGGCATGCAAATTTTTAAAGCCGAGGCCTTTGATACTTTGGGGAAGATCTTGCCACGGGCCACAACAATTTCGATACAGATTTCGATCATCTATATCGCAATTACGATGGCCTGCACTTTGGCGTATTTTGCAGTTGGGTTGTCAGCCTTTGATGCCACTGTGCACGCGATGACCACCGTCGCCACGGGTGGATTTTCAAATTATGACCGCTCATTTGCGGCGTTTTCATCAGCGGCGGAATACGTGGCGGTGGTTTTTATGATTTTGGCGGCGCTGCCCTTCGTGCGCTATGTTCAGCTGATCAATGGACAAAAAACTGCTTTGCTGCAAGACCGGCAAATTCGAGGATTTTTGATGGGCTTGGGGCTGATTGCGCTGACCAGTTGGATCGTTTTAACGTCGCAAACCAATATGCCCGCAGCAACGGCCCTGCGCAAAGCCTTGTTCAACATCACCTCAATTATCAGTGGCACCGGATATACAAGCGCGGATTACATGCAATGGGGTGGGTTTATGGTCACGCTGTTTTTCCTTGTTGGATTGATCGGAGGCTGCGCTGGCTCAACCAGCTGCTCCATCAAGATCTTTCGCTACCAACTCGCCTTTGCATCTATCTCGACCCAATTGCGCAGAATTCGATCGCCCAACGGCGTGTTTCAACCCCGTTATGATGGGCGCAAAGTTGACGAAGATGTGCTTACCTCGGTGATGTCGTTTTTCATGCTGTTCATGGTCACCTTGGCGGTGGTGGCAACGCTTTTGGGCCTGACCGGGCTCGATTTCATCACGTCACTATCTGCAGCCAGCGCAGCTTTGGCAAATATTGGCCCTGGGCTGGGGGATCAAATCGGCCCTGCGGGAAATTTTGCGGGTTTGAATGATGCGTCAAAGTGGATTTTATCGATCGCCATGCTCATCGGACGATTGGAGCTATTGGCGGTATACACGCTGCTAACCCTGCAATTTTGGAGAGCCTAATATGTCGCAACGTTCTATGGCGCCGCTGGGTACGCAAATTTCTTATGCCCTGAAGGCGCGGGGTGTCGAGGTGGTTTTTGGAATTCCGGGGGTGCATAACCAAGAATTATATCGCGGATTGGAAGAGGCCGGGTTGCGCCATATTCTGGCCCGTCATGAACAAGGGGCGGGGTTTATGGCCGATGGCTATGCGCGGGCCACGGGCCGCGCGGGCGTTGCCTTCGTGATCACCGGCCCTGGCCTGTGCAACATTATGACGGCTTTGGGGCAAGCCTATTCGGACAGCGTGCCCTTATTGGTGTTTTCGTCCTGTTTGGATGATATCGAATCCCGCAAGGGTCAATTGCATCAGATGAAAGATCAGCGTGCGGCAGCGGCAACCGTTTGCGATTGGTCAGAACTGGCGCAATCTGACGCGCAGGCCTATCGTCTTATGGATCAGGCTTTTGCAGAATTTGCCCAACAGCGGCCGCGCCCCAAGCATATCCAGATACCGATCGCGTCTTTGGCCGCGGCCGCGCAAGCCGCGCCGGCTGCGCAACCGCTGCCCCGCGCCTCTGCGCCAGAGGCGGAAGACATCGCAAAAGCTGCCGAGATGCTGCGCTTGGCGAAAAAGCCTTTGGTTATTTTAGGGGGTGGCGCGCGCGCGGTCTCGGTGATGCCGTTGCTGCAGCAGCTGGGCGCGGCAAGCTTTACCACTTACGCAGGGCGGGGGGTGGTTGATCGCATTTATCCGCTTCATTTTGGATCTTTACTGGCGCGTTCCGGCGCGAAATCGGTTCTTGGATCGGCTGATTTGGTCTTGGTGATTGGTAGCGAATTGTCCGAAGGCGACCTTTGGCGCGCCGAGCTGGGCCATAAGGCTCCTTTGATTCGGGTGGATCTAGACCCGGAGGTGCTGACGGATAGCCATCAAGCAGAGCTGACAATTTCGATGCGGGCAGAGGCATTTGTGCCCGCGCTTTTATCGCAGCTGCGGGGGCATAAAGCGCACACGGTTTGGTGCGCGCAAGAAATCCAAACGCAGTGTCGGGCGTGGCAGCGGCAAGTGGATTTGGAACGCCCAGGCATCCTGCCAATCTGTCGCGCTTTGCAGGCTGCGCTGCCCCAAGATACAATGATCTTTTCGGATATGACCCAATTTGCCTATCTGGCAAAAGAAATTTGGCCGATGTCAAAACCGGGCCATTGGCATCACCCGACCGGATTTGGAACTTTGGGATATGCGCTGCCCGCTGCGATTGGAGGTGCCATTGGCCGCCCCGGTTTGCCGACGGCGGCGATTATCGGTGATTACGGGTTTCAATATTCCTTGCCGGAATTGGGCGTTGCAGCGGAGCTTGGATTGTCGCTTCCGATTATCCTATGGGACAACACCAAGTTGCAGGAAATTGAAGATAGTATGATCTCTGCCCAAATTGCGCCTCAGGCCGTCCAGGCGTCAAACCCGAATTTCTTAACCTTGGCACAAGCCTATGGGTGCGCCGCCTGCAAGCCCAGCTTGCTCGCCGACTTGCCGGGTATAATAGAGGCCACTTTTTGTGCAGGCCGCCCGACAATAATTCACCTCACGCCTGATATGATTTGATGGATTTATTGGGGCCAGCAACTGACCAAAGCGGCAAGTGGCCTGGCCGCACGGGTGATTTGAATGTCCAATAATGGCTCTGAGGAGAGCTTGGTATCCGCGATCAATCCGGCATTAAACAAAAGTTCTTTGAGCGGTTCTGCTTTAAACGCATGATGGGTTTTATCGGGTAAACTGCGCGCTCCGGGTCGGGTTGCCAAAAGCAATCCCGCCACCGCACCACTGCGATCGAGCAAAGGCCCTCCGGCATCGCCGGGCAGCGCCTCTAATGAGAGCCGGAGCTTATTCTCTTCCCCGCCTAGGCCTTTAAGATCTTCAATTTTCGCTGCTGTAACGCTGGCTCCACCCAACCGTCCCTCGAAGGAATGACCCGCCAATAAAAGCGGATCGCCAAAACCCGCGGCGCGACGAGAAAATTTCGCAACAGCGATGGGGGATAGCATCGTTTGAGGTTGCAACAACGCCACGTTTCCGCTGATATCCGTTGTCAGAATTTTCGCATCAAAGGAATCTTCTAAAGTCATCCGACCACATTGGCTTAAGTCCAACGCATCTGTCAGCACATGGCCTTGATTTGATACATAGATGCCCGAGCGTACAAAGATGGGTTTTTTGGTGTCTAAACCATAGACCTGATCGGGCATCTTTGCATAGGCGCGCCCTAAATCAGGATCCAACGCACCGCTTAGCACGCCAAAGCTTTGCCGCATTTCGCGCAATAAACGCTTTTGCTGGCTTTTTTGCTGCGCCGGCCAAACCAAAACAAAGCCTTTTATGCTGCCCTCTACCAATTCAGCCTGCGCGAAAGAAATGATCGCACGATCCTCGCCTCTGATCGTAAAGCTGTCATCATAAAGCCGGCGTGGTCCATTCTCGGGGATGATTTCGGTTGATCCCAAGGCTTTATAGATGGCGCGCAAAGCTTTCGAATCGCCTGCTTGCGAAATGAGATAGATCGCTGCGGCGCTGTCATCTTTAGCTTTGAAATGCGCAAGCGGAGGCGCATAGCGTTCAAATTCCACCAAGCCCATTGGCATTTTTAAGCTGATCCCGGCTTCTAGATCAGTCATCAACCTCAGATCAAGATCTTCAAGAACCGCATTATATTGCGCCAAAAGCTCTTGTCTTTGTTGGCTGGTTAAAACCCCCGTCGCTTCAAACCCATTATCCTCTTGCCAAGCTTGCATAGAGCTGCGGGTGCCTTGCCCGAATAGGCCATCAATAACAGATGTGTAATAACCTTCGCTTTTCAGCGCGGTTTGCAGGTTTTTCTTTTCGGGCATGCTCAATTGGGATTCCGTTAGCCGCGCCTGTTCCAGGGTTTCCTCTTCGAAATCTGTTTGCACGCTTAAATCCTTAAGCGGTTCAGTGATGATGCGGCGTTGCGTGCGGCCCGTACCGCTTTGTGGGGCGAGCGTCGCAGTTTCCACACCGCTTCCGCTTTGCAGGTTGCTTGGCCAGATTTGCGGCCCATAGCTCGACCCGGAAGTGACAAAACTATCGCCTGGAATGGCCAAGCGTGATTGCAAATCGCGGCGCTGCGCGTCTGCAATTTCTTCGCTGAACGGGCCCATCGCGATCACATACCAGCCTGATCCAAGCGAAAAAGCGTTGATGTTGGGAAGCTTGGCGGAATAGGCTCGGGCGCGATCTTCAATTTCAAGCAAGCTTGGCCGGGTTTCGATCTGGATCCAAACCGGTGTTTGGGCCATCACAAAATTCGAAAATGTTATGCTCAAAACGGCACACCATAACACTACCCGATAAAAAACCACTGCGACCCCTATTGCTTGCCCCGTTTGGGTTTATAGTTCAATTTTAAGATGCTCTTTGTTTACGGGAGAAGCGTTTATTTGGAAAGTCCTTTCGAGCAGAGTTTTTGCCTAGTTGAATGACTTTTTTAGCGCCCAGGCCGCCATGTTCCGTTTGTTTGTTGACCCCTGTCACGGCTTTGCCTAGGTAGGGCGGGCGCATAACTTAATGATGAAGACATAAACCCATGACCCAATCGCCTCCGCGTTGCTTTCAAGATATTATACTTAGACTGCAAGCCTATTGGGCAGCGCAAGGCTGCGCCATTATGCAACCTTATGATATGGAAGTGGGCGCGGGCACGTTTCACCCAGCGACCACGTTGCGCTCGCTGGGCGCACGGCCTTGGGCAGCGGCCTATGTGCAGCCTTCTCGGCGGCCCACTGATGGCCGCTATGGGGAAAACCCAAACCGATTGCAGCATTATTATCAATATCAAGTTTTGATAAAGCCCAGCCCGCCAGAATTGCAGGCGTTATATTTAGGCTCGCTGGAAGCGATTGGTATCGATATGGCGCTGCATGATATTCGGTTTGTCGAGGATGATTGGGAAAGCCCGACCTTGGGCGCTTGGGGGCTGGGTTGGGAAGTGTGGTGCGATGGAATGGAAGTGTCGCAATTTACCTATTTCCAGCAGGTTGGCGGGCATGATTGCCACCCGGTCTCGGGCGAATTGACCTATGGTTTAGAGCGATTGGCCATGTATGTGCTGGGCGTCGATCATGTGATGAATATGCCCTTTAACGCGCCCGATGCCCCGATCCATCTGTCATATGGCGATGTGTTCAAACAAACCGAAGAAGAATATGCGCGGTGGAATTTCGATGTTGCCAATACCGATCAATTGCTGCGCCATTTTGAAGAAGCGGAGGCGGAATGCGCCGCGATTTTGGAGCAAGAGCATATCGACCCCAAAACCCAGAAGCGCATCATCATGGCGCATCCGGCCTATGATCAATGCATCAAGGCCAGCCATCTGTTCAATCTTTTGGATGCGCGGGGTGTGATTTCGGTCACCGAACGCCAAGCCTATATTGGCCGGGTGCGCGCGCTGGCCAAGCAATGTGCCGATGCGTTTGTTTTAACCGCCGCTGGGGGCCAAACCCAATGACCGGCAAACTTCTTGCATTGAGCATTATCCTTGCCGCAATGGTGGCGGGTATTTCGATTTATTACCTTCAGATCTACGCGTTTTACGATGAGGTTGTGGCAGATGGGAAAACGGATGTGGTGTTAACCCGGCGTGGTGATGGCGCAGTGACCCCGATCGCCTATCAGGATTTTCAGGCGATTGACTCGAGCAGCTCGCCAATCCGATATCGAGCGTGTTTTACAACTTCTGAACCGTTGGCGGCGCTTCAAAGCAAATTTGTGACGCTTGAGACGGCCGAACCCTTGGTGGCTCCAAAATGGTTTGACTGTTTTGACGCCGCGTTTTTAGGGGCGCAAATCGAACAAGGCAAAGCGCGCGCGTTCCTAGCTGTGGAAAACTTGACGTATGGGATCGATCGCATCGTGGCGATCCTGCCGGATGGACGGGGCTATGCGTGGACCAAGATTAACCGCTGCGGCAAGGTGGTTTTTGATGGGAAAACTGCCCCCGAAGATTGCCCCAAGCCTGTCGAAAGAGACTGACATGCCCGATTTATTGATAGAATTATTTTCCGAAGAAATTCCGGCGCGTATGCAGGCCAAAGCCGCTGCGGATTTGCAAAAGGCGATGACGGATGGTTTGGTCGAGGCTGGGCTAACCTATGCCGGTGCCGCCGCTTTCGCCACGCCCAGACGGTTGACACTGACCGTGCATGGACTGCTGGCGCAAAGCCCCAGCCTGCGCGAAGAGCGTAAAGGCCCGCGCGTTGATGCCCCCGAACAAGCCATAGCAGGGTTTTTACGCGGCGCAGGCGTGGCCCGCGAGGCGTTAAGCGTTCGCGCCGATAAAAAAGGGGATGTCTATATCGCCATGATCGAAAAGCCGGGTCGTCCGGCGGCGGAGATTATTGCCGAAACGCTTGAAAAAACCGTGCGGCAGTTTCCATGGCCAAAATCGATGCGCTGGGGCTCTGGCAACCTGCGCTGGGTGCGCCCATTACACTCGATTATCTGCCTGCTAAGCGATGAGGCGGGCGCCGATATTATTCCCATTGAGATTGAGGGCGTAAGCGTTGGTCATACCACTTATGGACACCGTTTTATGGCACCAGATCCGATTTCCGTAACCGGTTTTGACGATTATCAAGCCAAATTGAAACGGGCGTTTGTGCTGTTAGATGCAAAAGAGCGCAAAGAGTCGATTTGGCAAGAGGCCTCGAACCAGGCATTTGCCGTAGGTCTTGATCTTGTGGACGATCGTGGGTTGTTGTCTGAAGTGGCCGGATTGGTCGAATGGCCGGTTGTTTTGATGGGCAAAATTGACGCGCAATTTCTGTCATTGCCCGCTGAAGTGTTGCAGACATCGATGAGAGAACATCAAAAATTCTTTTCTTTGCGCAACCCGAAAACGGCGCAGATAGAAGGGTTTATCACGGTTGCGAACCGAACCACCGCGGATCAAGGCGCAACAATTTTGGCAGGCAATCAAAAGGTTCTGTCCGCGCGCCTGGCAGATGCGAAATTCTTTTGGGAAAACGATCTCCGTTTGGCGCAGAATGAGGGTATGAGCCGATGGGTTGATCGTTTATCGAATGTGACGTTTCACAACAAACTGGGAAGCCAAAAACAACGCGTTGATCGGTTGGTGCAATTGTCATCAGATCTGGCAGCGCTGATTGGCGCGGACCCGGCTTTGGCAGCGCAAGCCGCCAGCGTGGTGAAGGCCGATCTGTCTTCAGAAATGGTGTATGAGTTTCCCGAATTGCAAGGGCTTATGGGAAGCTATTACAGCCATGCGGCGGGTTTGCCCGATGATGTGGCCAAAGCCTGCATCGAACATTATGCGCCGCTTGGGCCCAGCGACCAGGTGCCGCAAACGCCGCTGTCTGTAACGGTGGCTTTGGCTGATAAAATTGATCTTTTAACAGCTTTTTGGGCGATCAATGAAAAACCAACGGGCAGCAAAGACCCATTTGCTTTGCGGCGTGCAGCGCTTGGGGTGATCCGATTACTGCTTGAGAATAACGTATCTCTTTCCTTGCTTTCGGTGCTGCAAAAAGCCTATCCGAATGCAGATTTGCAAGATTTATTAGGATTTTTCCACGATCGGCTGAAAGTATTTTTGCGCGATCAAGGACTGCGCTATGATATTATTGATGCCTGTATCGCGGTGTCGGGAAATGATAACTTGACGCTGTTGGTAAAGCGCGCGGAGGCTTTATCGCAATTCTTGAAAACCGATGATGGTGACAATCTTCTGCAAGCCTTTCGACGCGCGAATAACATTCTCAGCCAGGCCGAGGCAAAGGATGGCGTAGAATATTCTTACGGCGCCGATGTGAAATATGCCCAGAACGCGCAAGAACGCGCTGTCTTTGAAATATTGGACCGGCAAGAGCCGCTTATTGAGCAGGCGATGAATGCTGCTGAGTTTTCAAATGCGCTGGCTGGTCTTGCTGCGCTGCGCGCGCCGCTTGACGGTTTTTTTGAGGCGGTTCAAATAAATACCGAAAATGCGGTGATCCGCCGAAATCGGTTGAACCTGCTAAGCCGGATTCGCGCGCTGGGCGTTGAAGTTGCAGATTTAAGTAGGGTTGAAGCGTAATTTAAGCGGCGCGGTGGCGGCGCCAAAGGGCGCGCGACCTTTGGCTTGAAACTGGCTTTATTCTAGCTATGCTGCAGAAGAGAAAGAAGGGTGCCGCAGTGCAGCAAAAGCAATTGGATATCACGCTTGTGACCCCCACTGCGGCTATGTCGGCAGAGGCCTATGGCGGCCGCGCAAAATGCTTGCAGCGCTTGGTTCGTTTGGATTTACCGGTTCCTCGGACGGTGGCCTTGTCTTTCAAGGCCGTGCATAAGATCGCATCGGGCAGTCCTGTCGATGTCAATGCTATCCTTGGCTATTTTGATCATTCGGATTTGATTTGTGCGCGCCCGTCATCGCAAAGCGCCGATTGGGGTGGCCCGGGCGCTGTGCTGAATATTGGAATGAATAAGGCGCGCTATGCTCTGTTATGCGATACGCTGGGCGCAGAGGCGGCGGCGATATTATATCTAAGCTTTGTGCAGGCCTATTCTATTCACGTGGCTCGCCTAGACGCTGATATCTTCGATCATATCAAAGGCCAAGATCACGCGGCCCTAGAACAGGCTTTGCGGGCCTATGAGGAAGAGGCAGAGGAAGCGTTTCCACAAGAGCGCGATGCCCAATTAACGCAAGTACTGGCATCAATGGCGCGCGCCTGGGAGGGCACATCGGCACGGTTGCTGCGTCAAGCCAAAGGCGCTCCGGCGGGGGCTGGGCTTGGCTTGGTGGTGCAGCAAATGGCGTTTGGGTTGGGGCAGGGCGAATGCGGCTCGGGGCTGTTGCAATTGGTGAACAGCGCCACCGGCCAATCTCAAGTGACCGGGCGCTATAAGCGGCAAAGCCAAGGCCGCGAAGGTCTAAGCGGCGATCAGGGGGCAATTTTCCTGACCAGCGATCAGCGCGGGGCCTCTTTGCAAGAGGCTGCACCAGAGATTTTTGAAACTTTGATCGAGCAGGCCAAACTGATGCGCATTCGGTTGCGCGAAGAAATGCAAATTGAATTTACCATCCAAGATGGGCAGCTTTACATCCTGGATGGGGTGCGCGTGCAGCGGCGTGCCCCGGCAGCGGTGCGCATCGCGGTGGCTTTGGCAGAAGATGGTATTATTTCGCAAAAAGAGGCTTTGTTGCGCGTGGATCCAAGGTCATTGGGTGAATTATTGCACCGCCAAGTGGATCCGGATGCAGCGCGCGATGTGCTGTGTGAGGGGGTGGCGGCCAGCCCCGGCGCCGCGGCTGGAAAGATCGTGTTTACCTCTGAAGCCGCGCAGGCCAGCGCGGCGCGCAATGAAGCCTGCGTGTTGGTGCGCCGCGAAACCAGCCCCGAGGATATTCGCGGGATGCATGCCGCCAGCGCCGTTTTGACCGAACGCGGCGGGATGACCAGCCATGCGGCAGTGATCGGCCGCGGCATCGGGCTGCCTTGCGTGGTCGGGGCCAATGAGATTTCGCTCAACCTGTCCGACAAAACCTTAACCACACCCAATGGACAGGTGTTTCAAGAGGGCGATGTGATCACGGTAGATGGCACCAATGGCCAGATTTTGGCCGGCCAACCTGCGATGATTGAAGCGGCTTTGAATGACGCTTTTCAATCTTTGATGGCATGGGCTGATACGCATAGTGACATTAGGGTGCGCGCCAATGCGGACACGCCGGCCGATGCGCAAACGGCCCGGAATTTCAACGCTCATGGCATAGGTCTTTGCCGGACCGAGCATATGTTTTTTGAAGCTGATCGGCTGACCTTGATGCGCGAAATGATCTTTGCTGATGACAGCAATGAGCGGCGCGCCGTGTTAGATCGTTTGTTGCCGATGCAGCGCTCAGATTTCATCAAATTGTTTAAAATCATGCAAGGTATGCCGGTTTGTATTCGCTTGTTTGATCCCCCTTGCATGAGTTTCTTCCCTCAGATCGTGCTGGCATCCGTGAATTGGCCGATGCGCTTGATTTGCCGATTTCACATGTTAGCCGCCGCATTGAAGATATGGCCGAATACAATCCGATGCTAGGCCTGCGGGGGGTGCGTTTGGGCGTAACGGTGCCGGAAATTTATGAAATGCAAGCGCAGGCGATTTTTGAAGCCACGATTGAGGCCAGTCAAGATGGTGATCCGGTGGTGCCTGAAATTATGATCCCTTTGGTCAGCGCGAAGCGTGAGGTAGAGCTGGTTAAGGGTAATATTGACTCCGTAGCCGCTAGGGTTCGAACCTCGTCAGGCGTTAATTTCGCATTCAAGTTGGGGGTTATGGTGGAAACGCCGCGCGCTGCGTTACGCGCCAATGAAATTGCCCAGCATTCTGCTTTTCTGAGCTTTGGAACCAATGACTTAACGCAGATGACCTATGGGTTGTCGCGCGATGATGCAGGGCGCTTTATGTCGCGCTATGTACAAAAACAAGTGTTTTTGGAAGATCCGTTCCATGTGCTTGATACGGATGGCGTGGGTGAGTTGTTGCAATTGGGCGCAGAACGGGCCCGAAAAGCCCATCCTGATGTGACAATTTCGATTTGCGGCGAGCATGGCGGTAACCCTGAATCAATTGCCTTTAGCCGCGCGCATGGGTTTGATTATGTGTCTTGTTCGCCTTTTCGGGTGCCCAGCGCTCGGTTGGCAGCGGCGCAGCTTGCAATTCAGGAAGAAACCGCCTATTTGGACGCTCAATAAGCCAGCCTGACGCTTCATCAGGCGTAATATTGTGAAATATCTGACGTCTTATTCGCCCATTTGGAGATATGCTTTGAGCTTGTTCAAATCGCTTTTGCTATTTGTTTTTATGGGGTTTGCGGCCAGTGCCGCGCAGAGTGATACTCCCAAAGAAATGGTGGTGCTGGGTCTGCAGGTCGATCAGCAGTTTCGCCAAAAAATTCCTGCTTGGAGTTTTAACCAGATTTTGTCGCGGCAAAAAGCCGCTCAAAACATGTTATACTCGGCCACCTATATAGAGACATTGCCCGTTGCCACGGGTGGTAAGCAATGGAGCTGTTTGGCAGAAGCGCTTTATTTTGAAGCCCGTGGAGAGTCGATTGCAGGCCAATTTGCTGTCGCAGAGGTGATCATGAACAGGGCGGATAGCCGGGCGTTTCCAAACACAGTATGCGGTGTTGTTAATCAAGGGATAGGGCGCCGACATGGCTGTCAATTCAGCTATAATTGCGATGGGCTGGCAGAACGCATTCACGATAAAAAGGCCTACCAGCTGGCGGGTAAAGTGGCTGACCTTGTGCTGAATGGCGCGCCGCGGCGCCTGACATCGGGGGCCATGTTTTATCATGCTAAATCGGTTGCGCCGCGCTGGGCAAAAAAACTAGATCGCACAACCACCATCGGGGAACATCACTTTTATGCCCATCAGGCCGGAAAAAGCTGATAAAACTTTACCGGAAAAATGACGCAACTGACGGCTTTGGTGACGCCTCTGATCGCAGCCAAAGGAAAGATCTCTTGTATCGCTGTGATAAAGCTGGAAGAGAGGCCTCCGCATGACAGAAGAGATCAGGCTGGCGTTTGCCCATCCATTGGAACGTGCGCAAGCCAGCGCTGAAGGCAAATATGACCGGATTTCTCTGCGCGACCATATTGTTGAGGTTGAGATTGGTGCGTTTCAAAGTGAACGGGGCGTTACGCAACGGGTGTGTTTCAATGTGGTGGTGGAAGTGCGGCCCACGGCAGAATATAGCGATGATGTAGATCAAATTTTATCCTATGATCGGGTGACCGAGGCCATCGCAGCCGAGCTGAATTTTGAACGGTTGAATTTGTTGGAAACCTTGGCAGAGCGCATAGCGGGGCGCATCTTAAGCGAAAAGCAAGCGGTACGGGCCTTTGTGCGGATTGAAAAGCTTGATCGGGGTCCGGGTGCGCTGGGGGTTGAAATCGTACGCTCAAGCACTTCCGCTTTGCCCGCCTTTAAAAAGGCGGAAGAAGATCGCCTCAGACCGCGGATTATACACCTTTCGAATTCGGCGGTGACCTCACCTTTTTTGACCGGCTGGCTTGATGCATTGGAACACAACCAACAGCCTGTGATTTTATGCGTAGGCCTGCCAGAGTTGCCCCAACCAAAGGCAGAAAATGCGCAAGTGGCGCGGCGTATTGGGTTGCTGGCGATTGAGCAGAATGCTTGGCTGCTTGCGGCGCAGGATCCACGCTGCGTTGTGGTTGCCACGCATACAGAGCTGGATTGGGCGATGAAAAACGGTCAAATCAGCGTTTGGGCGCCGTCAAAGATGGTGCTTGATGCGACGCACCCACCGCAAGGTGATCTGCGAAACAGCCTGTCCTTAACGCATTGGCTTATTGACCTTTTGGAGGCGCAGGATGGTTTGTATATCGGCGCTGAGGTGCCGGTTGATTCTGCGCCGCGCTTGCGCAGCCAGCCGATCCAAGCGCAGCTTTTGTAAGCTTGCAATAGGCCAGATTTTTGCGCATCACTGCATTATGACAGAGTATTATCGCCCTTTGCTGAGTAGAGCCTATCCGCGCCCCGCCGCGGCGCTGATTTGTGCAGGGGGAAATGCGTGGTTTCAATTCGTTGAAAAGATCACCCGCGAGGGTGGCCGTGAAGTGGTTGATGCCAACAGCCTGCCAAGCGAGTGGAAGAGCAAATTGACCCGGCCTCGGCCAAATTTTTGCGGTATGGACTTTCACCGTGCGAATATCATGGGTATTTTGAACGTAACGCCCGATAGTTTTTCGGATGGCGGCACGTTCTTAGATCCGAACTTTGCGGTTGAGCAAGCGGTTCAGATGGCCGAGGACGGGGCTGATCTTATCGATATTGGCGGCGAGTCGACACGGCCGGGGGCAGTTGAAATTTCGGTTCAAGAAGAAGTTGCGCGGGTGATACCGGTTATCGGAGCGCTTGCGCAAAAGATAAGCGTAGCGATCTCTGTTGATACGCGCAAATCGGCGGTGGCTGATGCGGCCTTTGAATCGGGCGCGCGTTTGGTCAATGATGTGTCCGGTTTTACCTTTGATCCTGATCTTTTGACGGGCTGTGGCGAAAATATGCGCCCGGTTTGCGTGATGCATTCCCAAGGCCTTCCCGAAATGATGCAGAACAATCCGCAGTATGATGACGTGGTTTTAGATGTGTATGATTTTTTGCAGGCGCAGATCGCCAAATTGGTGGCCGCGGGGGTACCCGAGCGTTGCATCTTAGCTGATATCGGGATTGGTTTTGGCAAAACACTCGCACATAATTTGGCGCTTCTCAATCGGATTAGTTTGTTCCATGGTTTGGGCGTGCCCTTGCTCTTGGGTGTGTCGCGAAAGGGTTTCATTGGCCAGATTGCCGGTGTAGAAGACCCCCAACAGCGATTGGCTGGATCTCTTTCGGTGGCGCTTGCTGCACGGGCGCAGGGGGTTCAGGTGTTTCGCGTTCATGAAGTCAGGCAAACCCGAGAGGCGTTTGATCTTGATAAAGCGGTGGAAAAGGGCGAGGCAGATGGGGCGTAAATATTTTGGAACCGATGGTGTGCGCGGCCCAGCGAATAGCTTTCCGATGACCGCCGATATTGCGCTGAAACTGGGCGCAGCGGCGGGCCGATATTTCCAAAAATCGAAAAACCTTTCTAAGCGGGTCGTGATTGGAAAAGACACGCGGCTCTCTGGCTATATGTTTGAAAATGCCCTCACGGCAGGGCTGACCTCAACCGGAATGAATGTTTTGTTGCTCGGGCCTGTTCCGACGCCGGCGGTTGGATTGTTGACGCCGTCGATGCGGGCTGATTTAGGGATTATGATTTCGGCAAGCCATAATGGGTTTAAAGATAATGGCATCAAATTCTTCGGGCCAGACGGGTATAAATTATCCGATGAGGTGGAAAATCAAATTGAAACTCTGCTCGATGAAGGGGCAAACGGTTTGGCCCCTGCCGATCAAATAGGCCGTGCGCAGCGGATTGATGATGGTTTGTTTCGTTATGTAGAGCGTGCCAAGTCAAGCTTTCCCAGCGACGTGCGGCTGGATGGTATGAAAGTGGTGATCGATTGCGCCAATGGGGCTGGATATAAAGCGGCTCCGGAAGTTCTTTGGGAATTGGGGGCCAACGTTATCCCCGTTGCCGTCAATCCAAACGGAAGAAACATAAACCATAATTGTGGCTCGACCAAGCCGCAGGTGGCGGCAGAAACGGTTGTGGCGCATGGCGCTGATCTGGGAATCTGCCTGGATGGTGATGCCGATCGGGTGATTTTGATCGACGAAAAAGGCCGGGTTGCAGATGGGGATCAATTGATGGGTCTTTTGGCGCAAAGATGGGCGTCTGAGGATCGGTTGCAGGGCAATGCTTTGGTCGCCACTGTGATGTCGAATTTAGGTTTAGAGCAGTTTTTGAAAGGCCATAAAATTGATCTTTTGCGCACCAATGTCGGGGATCGTTACGTTGTTGAAAAAATGCGCCAAGGCGGGTTTAACCTGGGCGGGGAGCAATCTGGACATATCATCATGACAGAGCACGCGACCACCGGCGACGGTTTGATGGCCGCGCTGCAATTTTTGGGCGAAATGAAGCGCAGCGATACCTCCGCAAGCGATTTGGCAAATGTGTTCGAGCCTGTGCCGCAACTTTTGAAAAATATTCGCTTTGCTGCGGGGGACAGGCCACTTGAGGCTGAACCTGTGCAAAAAACCATTGCGGCTATGGAAACAAAGCTTGCCGGTCAGGGGCGGTTGTTGATCCGCAAATCGGGTACGGAGCCGCTGATCCGAGTGATGGCTGAATGCACGGAACCAGCTTTGCTTGAACAGGTTGTGGATGAGGTTGTTGGGGCTGTTGAAGCCGTTTGCCAAGCGTGAGCAAAGTGCATTTTTTGCCCTGTTTTTGCTTGGATATCGGGTTGAACGTTTAAAATATGCATGCGACTTAACGCGCGCATGCCTATTTTAACCTTTAGGACTTGGCCCCAAAGAAAAGCCTATTAAGTGCTTTATACTGGCTAAGATAAACGCCAATGATGATCAATAGCAAGGCCACCAGCAAGCGGATTTGAAACGGCTCATTTAACAAGAGAATTCCAAAAATAACAGACCAAAGCGGCACTTGATAATTGGTCAAACTCATGAAAACAGGGCCGGCGGTTCTGATCACCAGCACCCGCAAAAGATTTGCCAGCGCGGTCGGAAAAAGGCCTAAAAAAATCAATAATCCCCATCCGTTGCTGCTTATTGCAGGGGGCGGGCCCTCGATCACAAAGGCTGTAACAATCACAAAGCCACTGCCGATCAGCAGGCTCACAGCCGCCAAGCCGATAGGATCCATAGGCGCCAGGCGGCGCATCACAACCGAACTGATCGCATAGCAACTGGCCGCGCCAAAGCAAGCGATGCGGCCGGGCCATTCAAGATCTGCGCCTGTCATGTCTAAGGCTTTTGAGCCAATTAGAACCAACACGCCCACAAATCCGATGCCAAAGCCGATCGAGCGGCGCAATGTCATTTTTTCGCCTGGTATCAATAGATGAGAGAGCGGAAGCACCAAGAGGGCAACCGCTGCCATGGTAACGCCCGAGAAGCTTGATGTTACATATTGCTGCGCCCAGCTGATCAATTGAAACGGGATTGCAGTGCTGAGCAATCCCACGCAAATCAGCCCGCCCCAGCTGCGCGTTTTATCCAGATGCAAGCGGCGGCCGCGCAATTGCCAAAGCGCTCCGGTGACAACGGTCGCAAACACGATGCGCCCAGCGGTCAGCCAAAACGGCGTAACATGCTCAAGGGCCAGTTCGATGACCATAAAGGTGCTGCCCCAGATCACGCCCAGAGCGGCAACCATAAGCCAGCTGGCCTTCGTGATATGCGGGGTGTCCTTCATATTTTGGGGCAGTCCTGTTCAGGAAAAGCAAGTGGACGCCAATGCCCCAATGTGATCAAGGGCGCCCAAATCTTTTTTAGTTGCGCTCTTTGTCAACCATTTTACCGGCAGAGATCCATGGCATCATGCCGCGCAAAGTTTCCCCGACGGCTTCGATTTGATGCGCATCATTCATCCGGCGTGTGCCCTTAAAGAAAGGCTGGCCAACTGCGTTTTCTTGCATGAAATCGCGCACAAACTTGCCCGTTTGAATATCGCTGAGGATAGATTTCATCCGTGCTTTGGTTTCATCATAGGGCAAAACGCGCGGTCCGCTGACATACTCACCATATTCGGCCGTGTTTGAAATTGAATAGTTCATGTTGGCGATGCCGCCTTCATAAATCAGATCGACGATCAATTTTACCTCATGCAGGCATTCAAAATAGGCCATTTCAGGCGCGTATCCGGCTTCTACCAGCGTTTCAAAGCCCATGCGGATCAGTTCAACCAAGCCGCCGCATAAAACCGCCTGTTCGCCGAATAAATCGGTTTCACATTCTTCGCGGAAATTCGTTTCAATAATGCCAGAGCGCCCGCCACCGATTGCCGAGCAATAGCTCAGACCGATTTCCAGAGCCTTGCCTGATGCGTCATTATCAACGGCTACAAGGCACGGCACGCCGCCGCCTTTGGTGTATTCCCCGCGCACGGTATGGCCAGGGCCTTTGGGGGCCATCATGATCACGTCAACCCCGGGTTTGGGATCGATCAAGCCGAAATGTACGTTCAAACCATGCGCGAAGGCAATCGCCGCGCCTTCGCGGATATTGTCATGCACATATTTCTTATAGGTCTCGGCTTGCAGCTCATCGGGCATGGTGAACATGATCAGATCACACCAGGCCGCCGCTTCCGCGATGCCCATCACGGTTAAGCCCTCTCCTTCGGCCTTTTTCGCCGAGGCCGAGCCTTCGCGCAGCGCAACGACCAAGTTTTTGGCGCCGCTATCGCGCAAATTCAGCGCATGGGCATGGCCTTGTGATCCATAGCCCAAAATCGCTACTTTTTTGTCTTTGATCAGATTAATATCGCAATCGCGGTCATAATAAACGCGCATCAGAAACCCTCCATTTGCATTTCAATCTGCAGCGTTATATCGGTATTTTTAGAATACAGGTTTCTTATTTGGTATTAATCTGCTAAATATGGTATAAATCATTCTTTATTTTTTATTAAAAAGAAAAAATCATGCTTGATGCTACTGATCGGCGCATATTGCGGGTTTTCCAAAGTAACCCGTCGCTTTCAATGTCGGATCTGGCCGCATTAGCGGGAACAACGCCTGCGGTTTTATCGCGCCGGCTGGCTCGGCTGCGTGACACAGATGTTTTATTGGGCCAGGAGGCGCTTATCGATTGGTCAGCGCTGGGCTACAGTGTGGAAGTGTCTTTAAGGGTGGCGTTGGATAAAACCCAAGCCACCGCCTTTGAGGTATTTTGCGCAGCGGCGCGTTTGGTGCCAGAAGTCACCGAAATCCAAAGTTTTCTTGGCCGGGTGGATATTCGCTTATCGGTCATTGCCCGCGATATGGCGCATTATCAATCGATTTACCGCAACCATATTCTCGCACTGCCGCATATTGCCGATATCGAAGCTTTGATGCATGTGGCGCGGATTAAATCGGATGAAGTATTGCCGGTATGATCGAGATTGATGCCATTGACAGAGCGCTTTTGCGCGCCCTGGTTGAGGATGCGGGGCAAAGCGCTGGCGCGCTGGCCCGCGTTCTGGGGATGTCGCAGCCTGTAATATGGCGGCGGATAAAGCGTTTGCGCGACACAGGGGTGATCAAGGGCACACGGCTGCGGCTTGATAAGGCGGCTTTAGGATTCGGAGTGACGGTGTTTTTGGGCATAAAGCTTGCCACTAAGGGCCGCGTCAGTTTGGACGATTTTGAACGGGCTGTGACGGGTATTCCTGAGGTGCAGACCGTTGAGCATGTTTTGGGGCTCTATGATTATCGCTTGCGGGTTGTGGCGCGCGATATATCTGATTTCGAACGTATTTTACGGCGCCGAATCATGACCTTACCAGGGGTTGGTGATGTTGAGGCAAATGTCTTGCTTAGCGAAGAGCGCCGCCCGGGCCCGCTAGATGCTTTGGAAATCTAATCGGGTGTGGCTAAGCCGTTTCGCTTTGTCTCGCGCTGGAGGCTGTGACAGAAGGCCCCGCTTAGCAACTAGACTTTGCCTTTAGGGGCGCGCTGCCCTATTTATAAAGCAAAATAAAAGGAAAAACGCGATGCCTGCTTTGCTAAAGACAGTAGATCCCGAGGGACTAGAAGAATTTTCAGTCGTCTTTACGGATAGATCCTTAAACCATATGTCGACGGTTTTTCAATCCGTGATGACCGATATTTCTGCCATGTTGAAACAGGTTTATAACGCGGATGCGGTGGCCTTGATCCCGGGTGGCGGCACTTTTGGGATGGAAGCCGTAGCCCGCCAGTTTGGCCGCGATGCGGATGTTTTGGTGGTGCGCAACGGATGGTTTTCCTATCGATGGTCGCAAATTTTTGAAGCCACATCTGGCGCCGCGGCTGTGGAGGTGATGAAAGCCCGACAAGCTGGCAATGGCGCACAAGAGCCTTTTCGGCCCGCTGCGATTGAAGATGTGGTTGCAAAAATCCATGACATGCGGCCAGATATTGTGTTTGCACCGCATGTTGAAACCTCGGCGGGGGTGATCTTGCCGCCCGACTATCTGGCGGCTTTGTCTTCAGCGGCCCATGAGGTTGGGGCTTTGATGGTGTTGGATTGTATTGCTTCGGGCTGCGCTTGGGTAGATATGCAGGCCAGCGGCGTGGATGTGCTTATTTCAGCGCCTCAAAAAGGCTGGTCCGCATCGCCCTCAGCGGGGTTGGTAATGCTGTCTCAGCGGGCGGTCGAGCGCATGGAACATACGGCCTCTGACAGTTTTGCGATTGATTTGAAAAAATGGCATAGCATCATGCAAATTTACGAAAATGGCGGCCATGCTTATCATGCCACTATGCCAACTGACGCATTGCGCGCGTTTCGTGATACGATGCTGGAAACCCGCGAATTCGGGTTTGATAAATTGGAAGCGGCGCAATGGGAATTGGGAAATCAAGTGCGTGCGATGCTGAAAGCGAAAGGGATTGTGTCGGTGGCAGCCGACGGGTTTGGCGCGCCGGGTGTTGTCGTGAGCTATACCAGCGATCCAAAAATACAAAACGGGTCAAAGTTTTCGGCGCTTGGGATGCAGATTGCAGCCGGCGTTCCATTGGCTTGCGATGAGCCAGAAAATTTCATGACTTTCCGTCTTGGGCTTTTTGGCTTGGATAAATTATACGATGTCGACGCAACGGTCGCGCGGCTTCGGCGGGTGATCGATCAAGTGCTGTAAACAGCCCTTGTTTGCAATCCAAGACGCATCATCGCTTTGCGCAGTGGCGCGGGGCTATGCAGCGCATTTAGGCCAAGCGCCCTTGCGTCGCGCAGCGCCTGTGCCTGCGCCTGCGAGACTGAATTTAGCAGGGAAACACCGGCAACGCGCAGGCGTAAATCACCAATGCGCTGGCGGTGGTAGCGATCCAGCATTTCAGCATCCCCCAAACGCGCAGGATCCGCTTTGGCCAGCGCGAGCAGTGCATCTATATCCCCCAAACTCATATTCAAACCTTGCGCGCCAATAGGGGGAACAACATGCGCCGCTTCGGCGATCAATGCCACGCGCTGTCCGCTTAATCGGTTTGCCAATTGGCTGATGATCGGCCAAAGGCTGCGCCGTGTCACCAAGCGCAAAGGTCCCAGATGGCTGCAAGAGCGCGCGCTCATTTCTGCTTCAAAAGCCTCGGTGGGCATGTTCGATAAGGCCAGCGCATTCGGCCCGGTTTCCATCCAAACCACCGCAGAAGAGGGCTGCCCCTGATAATCTGGAAGCGGCACCAGCGTGAACGGGCCACCGCTGCGATGGATTTCCGTTGACACGTTTTGATGAGGAATAGGATGGGTGACCGCAAACGCCAATGCTTTTTGTCCAAACCGCGTGGTGCTTACAGAAATTCCGGCCTGGTTTCGAATTTCAGAGCTGCGTCCATCTGCTCCGAGAACCAAACGGGCCTTGACCTGCGTGCCATTGCTTAAGGTGATTTTGGCCTCTTGATCGCGGGTGAACAGCTTTGTGCTGGCCACGCCGGGCAGAAATTGAACCCGCGGTTCCATCTCTAAAGCAAGGGAAATTTCGCGCCGCGACAGCCAGTTTGGAACGTTCCACCCAAAGGGTTGGTCTGAAATGTCAGAGGCTTTAAAATCTTTGATCTGGCGCGGCTCGGGAGTCGTTTCAGGCCCGCCCGCATCAATAATGCGCATTACCTCAAGCGGCATGGCGTGATGTTCAAGCACAGACCAAAGGCCAATATCGTCTAAAAACGCCTTTGAGGGCTGCAGGAAAGCGGTTGTGCGTAGGTCAGAATTACCTTCGTTTCGGGATAGAACGGGTGGGATCGGATCTGCGCATATGACCGAAAAGCCAGCCCTGCCGAAGGCGAGCGCTGCAATCAATCCGGCCAGACCACCACCAGAGATGAATATATCCGCTTTCTCCATCACACGAATGCCTTTCTTACATTCCCAACACTTAACCTGATATCGGGGCAAGTCCAACGGAAGCGAGGGGCTTAGACGATCTGCCGCAGAAACTGTACGAGATTATCCGTTTGATAATCAATATGGGGTGTATCCCCGGTTTGAGAGGCATTCACCAAGATCGTTTTCAACCCCAGCTGATGCGGCACGTCTAAATTGCGAGGATCATCTTCAAACATAGCGGCTTGCGTTGGCCGCAAATCTTCGCCGTCGAAAATAATGGCATAGGCTTGTGATGCGGGCTTGGGGTGATACGCCGCGTGCTCAACACCATAAAATGCATCGAATTGTCCCGCCAACCCCAGAGCATTCACCACTTGCCGGGCGTAAGGCGCGGTTCCGTTCGTGTAAATAATTTTGCGCCCCGGTAAAGCCTCAATGGCTTTCGCCAGCGCCTCGCTTTTGGGAAGGTTTGAAAAATCGATATCATGGACCTGCTCTAGGAATGGATCGGGGTCTATATCATGTTCCTGCATCAAACCGGCCAAAGTTGTGCCATAGCGCCGCCAGTAGGCATCGCGCAGCGTATCTGCCGCTTGCGGGGTCAGCTGAAGGTTTGACACGATGTAATCGCGCATTTTCACTTCGATTTGATCAAACAGCCGGATAGAGGGGTGATAGAGCGTATTGTCCAGATCAAAGACCCAATGGCGGATATGGCGCAGCTTCTGGGGCATGATGGTTAATCCTTCTTGCAAAAGCTGCCTGGTTGGGGTTGCTTTCCAAAATCCTAAATCGCTAAATTAAGGACTTATCACCGGAGTGCAATATGGCCCTTAACCGATTACATCAAAAAGACGCCTATACGCTGATTTTAGAGGCGATTGATATGGGAGTTTTTAAACCGGGTGATCGGTTGGTTGAAAGCGATTTGGCAGAGCGCTTCGGCGTTTCGCGTACGCCCATTCGCGAGGCGCTGCAGCGTTTGGAAACGCAATCGCTTCTGAACCGGGATGGCCGCAGCCTTTTTGTCTCGTCTCTTGATCACAATCAAATCGCAGATCTGTATGTCGTGCGCGCTGAATTAGAGGGGCTGGCGGCAAAATTGGCGGCGCGCACCGCGACCAATGAAGAACAGCGGGTGCTGGTTGAGATGGTCGAGCAAGATTTTGAACTGGTCGATGATCCTTCAGCTTTGGCGCGGGCCAATCGGCGGTTTCACAAGCAAATCCATCTTTCAACGCATAACCGGTATTTGGTACAGCAGCTCGATCTTGTTCACCGCTCAATGGCGCTGATGGCGACCACGTCGCTCGCCGCGGATGGTCGTGGCTTAGAGGCGATGAAGGAACATCAGGCGATTGTCGCTGCGATTGTCAATCGCGATGAAGAAGCGGCGTATCAGGCGTTGAAACATCATTTATCTTCGGCTTTCGTCACCCGCTTGAAGCAAAAATCTGAGTCGACATAGGGGGCGGGTAAGCCAGCCCAGCTTTGGCTAAATTGATCACCATGCGTGGTTTTCGCCCAATGAAAGCGGTTAACAATTAGGCCATAAAACGCTTTATAAGCCGAGAGGGTTGCCATTGCGAAATATATAAGTTGCAGCGGCAGCCAGCGTTTAAGACCTTTATGCCCGGATTTTTCCGCCGCCATCACTCCGATCGCACCATCGGCGAGCAAGGCCAGTGCGAATAGCACACCGATTGCATTGCTATAGCCATGGGAAAGTGCCAGATCTTGCCGCGCCACCAGCCCTGCCGCCACGCACCAAAAAATCCAAAAAAGTGGCGCAAAAAGGAAGGTGACAATCGCAGGAAAGAATAATGCATGCACCCCAAACCAGCGCCAAATACCCAGATCGGCCAGCAACTGTTTTGGAGATCTATTATGGCACCAATAGGTCATAAAATAGCCCTTTTGCCATCGCGAGCGTTGTTTGATCCACGTTAAGGGCGTTTTGGTCGCCTCTTCAAAGGTTTTGCTATCAAGTAACGCGCAGCGTAAGCCCGCCCGTGACAAACGCAGGCCGAGATCGGCATCTTCGGTAACGTTAAACGCATCCCAGCCCTTCAGATCGATCAAAGCCGAGCGCCGGATATACATGCTGGTTCCCCCAAGCGGAAGCGCAAACCCAAGCCGTGCCAAACCGGGCAACATAACATGAAACCATGCCGCATATTCCAAAGCAAAACAGCGCGTCAGCCAATTTCTATGCGCGTTGTAAAAATCCAAGCGCCCTTGAAGGCAAACGAGGCGAGGATCGGCCAAAGCGAACTGGTTTGCAACTTTTAAAAGCTGATCTTTTTCTGGGGCATCTTCGGCATCCAAAACGCCGATAATATCGCCGCGGCTGAAGCCAAGGGCAAAGTTCAGCGCGCGTGGTTTGGTTTTTACGCGCCCTTTTGGCACCGTTATGACGCAGCACCAACTTGGCAGCTTGGCCGCCAATAATGCGGTTTGGGTTTCCACATCACCGTCTTCCAAAATTAGCATAACCTCAAGATGCGTGCGCGGATAGTCAAGCCTTTGCAAATGATAGAGAAGGTGATGCAGGATCCTTGGTTCTTCGAGCAAGGGGATCAAAACTGTGACACGGGGCAGAACTTGGGGCCGCTCGGATGGCGCTGCAGAGGCTGGCTTTTGACCAAGGGCGCCAATAAAAATTGTGATTTTCAAGATGGTTGATAGGCTTAAGCTTGCCAAGGCCACGCCCAAGAATATGTGGAATAGGCTCAATATCGCAGTGAGCTCGCTGCGCAGCATCACACCCGTCACAACGCAACACAGAGCGATAAGATATGGGAGTTTCAGGTTGAGGGATCGGCAGCTTTGATGGCTGGGCAAACCCGTTTCTGCCTGTTCAAGCAATTGCGATGAAAAAAGCTGCAGCGTTTGGTTTCGAATTTGCGTAGGGCTGGCGAGAACCAGACTAAAATCACCGCAGATCTGGTGCAAATCTCTAAAATTTTTGTAAAAATCCTGAACATTCGTGCAAGCAATCTGCCAATGGCCATTTGTAAACCGCCAAGGAACCAACCCTGTCTTTAACCAGAAACCTGCTTCCGATTTGGGAAAAGCTGAAGGCTTATCGGGGGTTTTCGCGTGGTTTAGGCCCTGCTGCTGCGCCAAGGCTTTCGCTATATTGTAATGAGAGACTGTTTTTTCTGACACCAAAAGCTCGCCTAAAGGGCAGGGGTGTAGGGTTTGTTGTTGCAAGGCAAGTCTGAGCTTCGGCGCAGAAATTTGGCCTTGTTCAAGAAGTATCTGCCCCAGTTTTTTACCAAATTCAGGCATCTAAACAGAGGTTAAGGTTAAGGTCGCGGGTGCGGGCCTTTGCAAGCTGAATTCACGTGCCATACGGCAAAGAACGCCAAAATAATTAAAATTAACCTAAAGGTTTACGCGTCGACCTTGGCCTTCATCGAGGCAGCGAAACGTTCAAACAGATAAAAACTATCTTGCGGCCCCGGGCTTGCTTCGGGATGATGTTGCACCGAAAACACCGGACGGTTCTGCATTTTTAACCCGCAATTTGATCCATCAAACAACGAGATATGCGTTTCAACCACGCCCTCAGGCAGCGATTGCCCATCGACAGCAAACCCATGATTCATCGAGGTGATTTCAACTTTACCACTTTCTTGATCGCGCACAGGATGATTGGCACCGTGATGGCCATGGTTCATCTTTATGGTTTTTCCGCCAAGCGCTAAGGCCAGCATTTGGTGACCAAGACAAATACCAAATATTGGCAAATTGGTGCTCTCAAGGATTTCTTGTATCATTGGCACCGCATAGCGGCCGGTCGCAGCAGGATCGCCTGGGCCATTCGATAAAAACACCCCGTCCGGTTTTAGCGCCAAAACTTCTTGCGCACTCGTTGTTGCAGGCATCACTGTGACATCGCAGCCTGCAGAGGCCAAACAGCGCAAAATATTACGCTTGGCACCATAATCAATCGCCACGACTTTATGTTGCGCGTGCTGCTGAGGCTTGTGGCCATCTTTCCAGGTCCAACGTTGCTCATTCCAATGATAGGTTTGGCGGCACGTGACCTCTTTGGCCAAATCCATGCCTTCCAACCCGTTGAAGCCGCGGGCTTTTGCGATCAACGCCTCGCGGTCTATTTTACCGTCGGGATGATAGGCTATGGCGACATGTGGGGCCCCTTGTTGGCGGATCACGCGCGTCAAGCGGCGGGTATCGATACCACCAATCGCAATGCGGCCGCGGGCGCGCAGCCAGTCTGATAATTCTGTTTGTGCGCGCCAATTTGAAGCATGCGTTGGATCCCATTTCACCACCATTCCCGCAGCAACCGGATCCACCGCTTCATCATCTGAAATATTCACCCCAACATTGCCGATATGTGGAAAGGTAAAGGTGATGATTTGGCCGCAATAAGATGGATCAGTCATAATTTCCTGATACCCCGTCATCGCCGTATTAAAGCACAATTCGGCCACAGCTTCCCCCGGGGCACCAAAGCCATTGCCATAAAATACGGTGCCATCGGCCAATGCAAGGCAGGCGGTCGGCTCAGATCTGAGAGAGGGGGCCATTTTTTCACTTTCTGGAGGAGTAAATTTGCGGCAATCTAGTGAGTTGTGCCCTAAGCGTCAAGCGGCTCGGCCTCGGCAATTCCTTGCTGATTTTTAATCTGTGCTTGCTCTTGGCGGTGGTTTTCTCTACTGCTTGCCGCCGTCACGATGATAGAGGTGTTTTATGGACCTTCGCGCCCGAATAATGGCTTCTATGAAGCAAGCGATGAAAGAAAAAGATGCCGAGCGTCTTTCGACCGTGCGCTTGATCAGCGCGGCGATCAAAGACCGAGATATCGCTGCGCGCGTTGAGGGCAATGATGACGGCGTCGACGAAACCGAAGTCATGGCGATTCTTGGCAAAATGTCCCGCCAACGCCAGGAAAGTGCCCGCACATATGAAGAAGCTGGCAGGTTGGATTTGGCCGAGCGTGAAATGGCTGAAATCAAGGTGATTGAAGAGTTTTTGCCCAAACAGTTGAGCGCGGATGAGATTTCTCTTGCGGTTGAGACAGCGATTGCAGACATGAACGCCAGTTCTATCCGGGATATGGGGCGCGTCATGGGCGTTTTGAAAAGCCAATATGTCGGTCAGATGGATTTTGGCCAAGTTGGCCCCTTGGTGAAAGAGAAGCTGACAGCTTAGAGAAAGCCCGAATGGATTTTATCAAGCTGCGAGGCGCCCCTTATCTGGAACCGCTTCACAAAACGTTCTTTGAATTTGCCTTAGGTGAGGCGGCAGGCGATTGAAATTTATCATCACGACAGCTTACCTTTTAGCTATTTTTCATAAAAGTGCGTTAAATACCTGATCATTAGATTATTAACCAACGCCAATTCTACCATACCGCTAACGCTAAATGTAATGAGTGTGCATTACAAACCACGTCGTTGAATTTCTATTTATGAAGGATACGCCTTCTCCCATCAAAATCTGAATTTGTTTTAAATTTGTTACAATGCCTCGCGGGTTCATTCGCATTTTGCCATCTAGACGTCTTTTTCTCAAGTATAGCATTGGAACTAGTCAATTGGAATTGCTCACAGGCGCAACTCTCGGTTATAAAAAGTATACCATGAAGTTGAGAGTTCGGATAAGCGAAAACGTCAAGTTTGAAGCATTTTCAAATTAATCAAGTTGAGTTGGATATATTTTAGTTATTTGCGTAAGCTCTCCGAAACGATCAAAACTAGACAAGAATGAATACAAGAGATAACGGTCCCCTATTTGGAAAAGGTGGTCTTTGTGGCAATATATCCCGTTTTACTCGCTGGTGGATCTGGAACGCGCCTTTGGCCCTTGTCGCGGAAATCCTATCCTAAGCAGTTCTCTAACCTTATCGGTAAGAAGACGTTGTTTCAATTTACTGCTAAACGTCTTATGTCATCCGACATCATTGAGTTCGCTTCACATATTACTCTGACAAACGCTGACTTCCGCTTTATCATTGGAGAACAATTGCAGGAAATTGGTATTGATCCCGGCCCCATTTTGATTGAGCCGGAAGCAAAAAATACAGCCGCTGCCATATTAGCCGCAAGCATATTTGCACATGAAAAGGACAAGGACGCCGTTTTACTTGTTGCACCATCTGACCATGTAATCCCCGACACAGCTATCTTCCATGAGGCAATTAAGGTCGGATTATCCCATGTTAAAAATCAAAAGATAGTCACATTTGGCATAAAGCCAACGCATCCAGAGACAGGGTATGGGTATTTAGAACTATCAACAGATCCTCTTGATGATAACGGTACATCTGATATTAAGAACTTTGTTGAAAAACCCAATCTGCAGGATGCGAAGCAGATGCTGGAAGCTGGCCACTATCTTTGGAATGCCGGGATATTTCTATTCCACGCGCAGGACATGATGGATGCCTTTAGTGCTTACGCACCGGAAACTTTAGATTTGGTCTCACAATCCATAAATGAAGCCTCTACAGATCTAGGCTTTTTACGCTTGGCAGCAGAGCCTTGGTCCGAGATCGAGGATATCAGTATTGATTACGCCATTATGGAGAAGGCACAGAACCTCGTTGCGGTTCCTTTTGCATCAAAATGGTCCGATCTTGGTGGATGGGATGCAGTCTGGTCAGAGAGTAGGCTTGACGGGTCAGGCAATGTGACTTCAGAAACTGCACATGCGATTGAATGTTCAAATAGCTTACTGCGCTCTGAGAGCAGCGGCCAGCAAGTTGTAGGTATAGGTTTGAATGACATCATGGCAATTGCTATGCCTGATGCGGTCCTTGTCGCTCCGAAAGAGCGAGCGCAGGATGTCAAAAAAGCGGTTGAGTTGCTCAAGTCAAAAGGCATTGCTCAAGCAGAGATATTCCCTAAGGATTATCGCCCATGGGGTTGGTTTGAGAGCCTAGCGTTGGGAGAACGCTTTCAGGTGAAGCGTATCCGTGTGAAGCCTGGAGCGTCGCTGAGTTTGCAGAGCCATAAGCATCGGTCAGAGCATTGGATTGTCGTTGAGGGGACGGCAAAAGTCACAATTGACGACGAGGTTAAACTTGTGAGCGAGGGCCAATCAATATACGTACCGTTAGGTGCCAAGCACCGCATGGAAAACCCTGGTAAGCTGCCAATGGTTCTAATCGAAGTTCAGATTGGAACTTACCTTGGCGAGGACGACATTATTCGATACGAAGATGTATACGCTCGTAATTAGAAGAGACATAAAATGAAGCGCGCATTAATCACAGGCATTACTGGCCAAGATGGCTCTTATCTTGCTGAATTTTTGCTAGAGAAAGGCTATGAAGTACATGGCATCAAGCGCCGGTCGTCTCTTTTTAATACACAGCGCGTTGATCATATTTACCAAGACCCACATATTGAGAATAGCAGGTTTAAGCTTCACTACGGCGATTTATCGGATACCTCAAATTTAACGCGTATCCTTAGCGATATTGAGCCTGATGAGGTCTATAACCTGGGTGCTCAGTCTCATGTAGCTGTAAGCTTTGAAAGCCCTGAATATACTGCTGATGTAGATGGCGTTGGTACGTTGCGTATGCTTGAGGCCATTCGGTTTTTAGGCTTGGAGCAGAAAACAAAGTTCTACCAGGCCTCTACCTCGGAGCTTTATGGTTTGGTACAAGAAACACCACAGAAAGAAACGACACCGTTTTATCCACGTTCGCCTTATGCGGTTGCCAAGCTTTACTCGTATTGGATCTGTGTGAACTATCGAGAGGCATACGGACTATATGCCTGCAATGGCATATTGTTTAATCATGAAAGCCCGCGCCGTGGCGAAACTTTCGTTACGCGCAAAATTACACGTGGGTTGGCCAACATTGCGTTGGGGCTAGAAAGCTGCCTGCATATGGGAAACATTGATGCCTTGCGCGACTGGGGACACGCAAAAGATTATGTGCGCATGCAGTGGATGATGCTTCAGCAGGATGAAGCGCGTGACTACGTAATCGCGACAGGGAAGCAGTACTCAGTGAGAGAATTTATTACGTGGTCAGCGAACGCACTTGGCATTGATATAGAGTTCAAAGGGACAGGTTTAGATGAGGTTGGTGTGGTAACTAGAATCTCAGGTGATCTTGCACCGAAGATCTCAGTGGGACAGGAAATTGTTAGAATTGATCCGCGCTACTTCAGGCCTGCAGAAGTTGATACACTTCTGGGCGACCCATCTAAGGCAAAAGCTGAATTAGGATGGGAGCCAGAGATAACAGCGCAAGACATGTGTAAAGAAATGGTTGCAGAAGACCATAAGGCGGCGCGGCGCCTTGCACTTCTAAAAGAGCATGATCTTGAATTTCCTGTATCGATCGAGAACTGAGGTTAAGTGATGAAAAAGATTTTTGTCGCAGGTCACAGGGGAATGGTTGGCAGTGCCATTTGTAGACAATTACAAAAGCAGGCGGATGTCGAACTCATCACGCGCACGCGCGATGAGTTAGATTTGTGTAATCAGTCAGCAGTTCATGAGTTTATGAAGTCAGAAAAGCCTGACGAAGTTATTCTAGCAGCGGCAAAAGTCGGGGGCATCCATGCAAATAATACCTACCCCGCGGAATTTATTTATCAAAACCTACAAATACAAAACAACGTTATCCACGCAGCGCATATAAATGATGTGCAGAAATTGCTCTTTCTAGGCTCATCGTGTATTTACCCAAGACAGGTGCAGCAGCCAATGCGAGAAGACGCCCTTCTAACCGGGGTACTTGAGCCCACCAATGAACCTTATGCGATTGCAAAGATTGCGGGGATCAAGATGTGCGAAAGCTATAATCGTCAGTATGGCAGGGATTACCGCTCTGTAATGCCAACCAATCTATATGGACCTGGAGATAACTATCATCCGGAGAATAGTCACGTTGTTCCTGCACTCATCAGGCGTTTCCATGAGGCCAAAATAAACAATCAAGACGAAGTGGTAGTATGGGGGTCAGGGACACCAAAAAGAGAATTTTTGTTTGTAGATGATATGGCTAAAGCGAGCTTGTTTGTTCATAATCTCGACAGTAAAAAGCTTATAGGTAAAGTTAATTCAATGCTGTCTCATATCAATGTCGGCACTGGAACTGATGTAACGATCAAGGAGCTCGCTGAAACTATAAAGGAAGTTGTTGGGTTCACTGGAACCCTTGTGTTTGATCGAACCAAGCCAGATGGAACGCCAAGAAAACTGCTGGATACAGCATTATTAAAAAGGTTGGGATTTTCCAATACTATTAGTTTGAAAATTGGATTGGAGATTGCTTATGAAAATTTCACCTCTTTAAATGGAGAGTGTCGGAGTAAAACATCGGATGTATAATGAGCCAATGTAAAGTTTTTTGTGAATTCAAAAAGATGACGGATATTGGATAAAACCTTAGCTTAATGATGCGCATTACATTTAGTCCGTGCCGTAGTATTACTTTACGGTTCGTACAATGATTTGTCATATTGTTGCACTGATGACGCAGAAATCTAGTGGATATTGAGCTTTATAGACGATCTTTCAAATTTATTCACATTATGATGACTTCCTCGCTTTATTTGCGTCTTTATTCCGCCAACTTTATTGTTTAGGCGGTAAAAGGCTTGGTAAATGTTGTATGATCAAATGCAAATCGGCCAATAAAAAAGTACTTTACTGATTATAGGTTTAAATTGAATATTCTACTCTGGTAACTTTTGCTGACTTCTTTTAATTAGATGACGTCAACGGCTCGAGGGTTATAGGAATAGATGGTACAACGAGTGTTGGTAACAGGAAGTGGTGGAATTGTCGGAAGTCATGTAGTTAATGCACTTCAGTCAAGGGGGGAAGCTATCGAGATTGTTTGCTTCTATGGCGATTTGACAGATAGCGCCAATACTAAGGCTTTCATCAATGAAGCGGGTAAACTGGATACGGTTATTCACTTAGCTGCGAAAGTAGCTTTGGACAAAGTAAAAAAAGATCCCTCGCATGCATATTTGGTGAACGTTGGTGGTACGATCAATCTTCTTAATGCGATCGCTGAAATTGAGCATAAGCCCAGTCTTTTCTACTGTTCATTGCCGGACCGATGATGGCAAAGTCTTTCGAACACTAAATATCATTGATGAGTTCAGCCGGGACTGTTTAGCTATCAAAGTCGATCGGAAGCTGAACTCAACGAACGTCATAGATGCTCTAGCCGATCTATTCACAATGCGTGGCTCTCCAGCATTTATACGGTCGGACAACGGCCCTGAGTTCATCGCTAAAGCCGTAAGAGATTGGATTGCGGCTGTTGGAGCAAAGATGGCTTATATCGAACCAGGTAGCCCTTGGGAGAATGGGTACCTTGAGAGCTTTAATGGCAGGTTCAGAGATGAACTGCTCAATGGAGAGATCTTCTACAGCCTTCGGGAAGCACAGATCATCATCGAAGAATGTAGGAAAGACCACAACACAGAGAGACCACACAGTGCATTGGTCTATCACCCACCAGCTCCTGAAGCCATTTTAGCAATGGATCAAAGGCCAAACATGCACTAACAATTAACCTGGCCCAGTCAGATGAGGCTGCTCAAAAGTTAGGAACTACAGCAACTATTTTAAATAACGGATAAAAAATGAAAGTACGCCTCCCAAATTTCTTTTCGATAAAGCAAGCAACGGATTTAGTCAGAATCGGAAGAGATTATGATGGTGGCTATCTCGTTTCGAAGTCAGATATTGAAAAAACAGATGTACTTATAGGATTAGGTATATCTGATGATTGGAGTTTTGAAGAAGATTTCCTAAGTAGAAAAATCGTATCAGTCTTTGCATATGATGCGAGTGTGAGCGATAGGTTTTTTAGAAGGAATTTCTTTAAGTCACTAAGGTATATTTACAATCCAAAGTTAATTTT
The DNA here is from genome assembly GCA_039640495.1 of Rhodobacteraceae bacterium IMCC1335. Taxonomy (NCBI): domain Bacteria; kingdom Pseudomonadati; phylum Pseudomonadota; class Alphaproteobacteria; order Rhodobacterales; family Paracoccaceae; species Rhodobacteraceae bacterium IMCC1335. The sequence continues at coordinate 2,562,012 of CP046864.1, read as the reverse complement.
CAAACGATTAGTAACATGGCTGTCATATCGAAAGTTCTTTTATAAACCTAATGTCCAGCACATCCAAAAATTTGTTGGCTTAAATTCAATCGATAACATCCATTGCACTTTTGCAGACGTGTTAAATGAAATTAACAGTAAGAATATTTTTTTAAAAATTGATGTAGAAGGTTCTGAATATCGTTTCTTGCAAGACATTATTGCTAACGAAGAAAGAATAACTGGAATGGTTATTGAGTTGCATGATGTTGATATACATTTAGATAAACTCGAAGAGTTTTTTAATAAATTTAGTTTAAATTTAGTTCATGTTCATGCCAATAATTATGCTCCGATATCGGCAGATGATGATTTGCCTCTAGTTTTGGAATTAACATTTTCCAAATACTCTAATAATTCAACAGAGTGTAAATTACCTCATAATATGGATATGCCTAACAACAAAAACTGTTCGGAGTATGAAATATTAGTTAATGGAACATAAAATCCACTTTGAAATTTAATTAAATATTTGTTTTGGTGTGATTTCGAAAATCAACATTTTTGCGGACAAGGTTGTCATCGAGGAAAACAAGCTCTTAACAATTCTATAATATAAGACTGACACGCAACCAACGAAGGTATAAGGTAAAATCTTATATCGAGTTGAAAGCTTAATGGAAGCGATTCAGCAACAAATGGTTGAAGCGAAGAAGAACGAACGTGCCAACACGCTGAAAGAAGTGAAGCGTCTATGCGAAGATTTTGGCTTTACTGCTAGCACGATTAAGGGCGCACTTGCTAAGGAGCGAGGTGAAAAATGAGAAAGCCTCTTACATCATCGAAAGTGTTGATAGTCGGTTTGGTTCGGAATTGTGAAAATGCTGTAGAGCGCGAAGTTCTTACAATTAGTTCTGCGTTTTCAGAAGCAGAAGCAGTAAGTTTTCTGATAATTGAGTCTGATAGTGATGATGGAACTTTAACGAAGCTCGAAAATTTGAGTGGAAATGAAAACTTTGAATTTATAACACTCGGAAACCTTCGAAATCAATATCCGAAACGAACTGAGCGAATATCTATATGTAGGAACCATTACTTAGAAGAGCTTAGAACAAGAAAGAAATATAAGGATATTGATTATGTTGTTGTCGCTGATTTCGATGGAGTAAATTCAGAACTAACTTCATCCGCAGTTGAATCGTGCTGGAATTTGACTGAAGATTGGGATGCTTGTTTCGCGAATCAGTCTAAAGCCTACTATGATATCTGGGCTTTACGTCATAAAACGTGGTGTCCAAATGATTGTTATCAAACTTACAGTTTTTTATTTAATAATGGTGTTAGTAAATCTGCAGCTAAACAGGCGGCAGTATACTCACGTATGATAAACATAAATCAAGAAAAAAATCCTATCGAGGTTGATTCCGCTTTTGGTGGTTTGGGAATATACAAAAAAAGTGCAATATTATCGGGCGCATATGTTGGATTAGATGACAGTAAAGAAGAATTTTGTGAGCACGTACATCTGCATACAGTTATGCGTGACAAAGGCTTAATGCTTTACATCGTGCCAAGTCTTATTAACGGTGGATGGAACAATCATTCAAAGAAATTGAAAAATATTGCAAGATTTAAACGATTGCGCCATTCGCTAAAAGTATTCATCACACTATTCGTTTCAAAGGAAAGGCGTAAGGAGCTACTCATGAAATCCAAATGAGTGAGTGGTACAAAAATCATGAACAACATTGCAGCAACTTCCATAAGTTGCTGCAAGAAAGAATTTAGCAAGCTAATCTGCGTCGCAAGCTAACCTTTGAAGAAACGAAACAGCTTAACAAGTTAGAGACAATAGCTGATAAGCTAAAGCTTGGATAAAACGTGCAAAACCGTCAGCTCCAAACTTGGCTCAGCGATGATAAGTAAGGACAGATTGAAACGGAATGGCAAGAACAGCTTGAACTACGTGAAGATCTTAAAGACAAGCCAAGCGACTTAAAGCGATACAAAGAAAAGCTGCGAGAAGCTAAGTTTAACTATAATCGCGCAGAAGGCTACAGCCGTAAAGTTAAGCACAATATTGCTAAGATTTTCTACAACAAGACTGAAAGCCTTTACGAAGATACGCTAGAGATACTGCAAGAAATTCTGCACTATGACATCAGCCTTCGCATTTGGTTTGATAGGGATATTAACTTTGAGTTAGGTAGCGGTTTAAGCGCAATCATCACAATCTTACAGATGAAGATATTATGCGGGTTAGCGAAGCCTTCCTGACGATTGCTTGTCCCTATGATGAAGAGTGAATCTAAAAATTGCCTTTAAGAGGTCCATCTACCTGTGAGTTGAACTTTTTTGAACGAGATTTAGGTTTTTTATAAATAGAGTCGTAATCTGTAATTTTGAAGGAAATGGGATTTATCGTTACAAGGTGAGGAAGCTGATAATGCTTTTAAGTTTTTTCAGATCAGGAAATTTCAAACTAAGTTTACACATTACGGTAATTTGGTGATCGCCCTTCTGCAAGAGTATCTGCCGACTTTTGTATCTGTGCTAATATAGCTTCTCGGGCAAGGAGCGTTTTGGCGCGATATGCTTCAAAGTTTTGTACCATAGCCATGATTTTTAATGCAAAATCAGCACTATCTGTAGCCGCCTCTGCATTGCCGAAGTTTAGAAACTCCTCCATCCCGATCCCATTTGTATAAACAATGGGTTTTTCGGCCAATACACCATCGATGATGATACCCGATCCGCGGGCCTGATATGCTTTTAAGTCGTAGGGAATTAGCAAAAAATCTACCGAATGAATGGTAGCGACAAATTTCTCAGTCGATAATTCTTCGGGCAGGAGAGTGAGGTTTATTTTTTTTCGGGGCTTTACAGTATTTTGTAGACTACGACGCATTTTATAATCATGAATTACCTTTCGTAATCTTGTTTTGTGCTTTGGCGTTTGCATCACTAACTCAAATGACAGCTTTTTATCGAAATTGTTGAGCAAGTTTTTTAAATCTGCAAAAATTTGTGGTAATTTGTCTAAGCCTTGTTCTTTTCGCCCACCTCCAAGATAGCCAATCTTAAAATGTGAGCCAATGCTTGCCTCATGGTGAGGTGTGTTATCCTTCGGATCAACAGAGCAGGGCAATAAAAATTTATTTTGCGCATTGATTCGGTATTTACTTCTTAATAGCTCGGATAAAGCTTCCGTTTCGGTGACAATGCTGATTAATCCGGCCTCGACATAGCTTTGTAGGCTTGCTCGCTCAGATTTAGTGAGTTTGTTAACGCACTGATAAGTTAGAACTCTTAGAGTGAAAACTATCTTAGTACTATTTCCAGCAAGCAGATTCATGCAGACTAGGAGCTCATGTTTTTCAGCAGTTGGTACTAGGATGCGCAAATTTTTGCTATCATTTGCTTGGCTAAATATATTTTTGAGAACAGAAACATCATGTTGGAGTGCTTTTACTTTTTTTTTCTTTTGCTCTCGCCGGGTCGATAATACACGTTTGACATTATAGGCGGGTGGCAAAAGTACATTCGAATTGCATGCCGTCAGAATGATCAAATCTTCATCTTTCGCAAGACTTTCTACGGCCTTAATTTGCGACAGCCAATGTCCAGCAGTCTTATCAAGACGTTTTTCGATTATTGTTATCATTCAGATTTTACCTTATTTAAGTCGACGTACTTTAAGCATTATTACTAAAAACTAACCGCTCAAAATGTCTATTCAAAGCGTTGACCTCTAGAAATTCAAATAGCTCAATAAATTAATACGGCTTATTAGCAAGTGACATAATCTATGAAAAAAACAGAATACTCTAGGATCCGTGACATGAGTGCGTGTAAGTGTCACGTGCGAGCTTATCATTATTTAGCTTGGCGTCAAAGCTCACTCTATTTGTTTACAAGAAACACCTCCACGGCGCTTTAAATTGCAACTAATTTATCGATCGCGTCACTAATACTATCTGCCGGATTTCATGTTTCAAAAATAGAGATCAGAAAGAAGATGCGGTATTTACCTTTAATAATTCTATAGACGTTACCAGTCGATTTATTAGGGATTATTGAAACGTTTGTACCGATCTTAAAAATGCGACTTCCGTTAGTGAACGAAAACTTATAACAAATAATGCCGAACTGACTACTTGGATGCCAAATGATTACAGAACTTGTTATAGCGACTTTCCAGAAACCGAGGTATTTGGCGACTGTGCTGCAATCTCTCCGAAAACAGCAATGTTTGCCAAACGGAATTTGCATTGCCGACGATGGTTCAGATCGCAATACAGAAAATGTTATTCGAAACTTTCAGTATGCAAACCCCAGCTTAAAAATTCGCCATTTATGGCATGAAAACCAAGGGTTTCGAAAAAACCTTATCCTTAACGATGCGGTGTATTCCAGCCAAGCTGATTACATAATTTTTATTGATGACGATTGCGTAATGCATCCTTGTTTTATTTCAAGCCATTTGAAAAGAGCTAAAGAGGGTCACTTCGCAACTGGCTCGGTAATAAGGCTAACGAAATGTTTCTCAGATAAGATACTTGAGCGAAGAGAAATATCTTGGTCCAAACAAGGGCTACCAGAAGGGTGGCGACCAAGGTCAATTTCAGAAAAATTAAAATCAATGCCGTTTGATTATCGAGTTATGGGTGTATTAGATTCTTTATCCCCGGTGCGCTGTTCTTGGGCAGGGGGCAATGCATCTACGTTTAGAGACCACATTCTGAAAGTTAATGGTTTCGATACACAAATGGCTTATGGTGGAGAGGATAAAGAGTTTGGTGCAAGACTTATTAATTTAGGGATCAAAGGGCGCCACTTGAGATACACTGCTCCACTCTACCACCTCTATCATGATCGGGGTTATGTGAATAGATCTCAGCTGCACAAGAATCGTGCGATATTAGAACAGACACGCTCTTCAAAAAAAATTTTCACAAATAACGGAATTTTTACTAAGTAGCTTTATCAAATTTATGTTATGTGTCTTGCCAATATTAAATTTATAACGGTACGCGGATTTATACATGTTCGTCATAACAGACAACGTGTGACGGTCTTCAATCGCTCGAACAATCGATAGAAAGCGCTTGGGCTGCAGGGTCTTTGAACAAAGTCGGGGCTATGAACTTGAAGCCGTTGAACTATGCGGAAAAAACCTTAAGAGCGTTGTAGGGGGGGATACAAATTCCTTGACCTTACAGGGCATGTCTAATGCAGCATACCGAGCAGGGAACGCAATCAATATTTCTAAAACAACCGCAGCGCATGCATGGTCCTATGGGATTACCAATCATCATGGAATACCCCATGGGCATGCGGTTTGGTTAACGCTGCCAAAAATATTTAAAATGCATGCCACAGCCGATACCGAGCAGGTTAGCGATGCAAGAGTACACAAGCATTTACAAGAAATCATGCACAAATTGATGAAATCTCTAAATATTGAAGTTGCTGAACAGGCTGATACGATTTTGGAAAACTTTATGATAAGTCTCGGTGTTCCACATAACTTTACGATGATTGGAGCAGATACAGCAGAACAACGGGCTTTTCTTGCCAAACAGGCAAATATGGAACGTATGTCCAATAATCCGGTTAGCTTCACTGACCGCGATATCTCTGAAATATTTTCACTAGATTAGATATATAAGACCTTATTGTGTCTTAGAGCACAGGCACTTATGGGCTTATATGATATCGTATTTAAATAAGTTATGTGGTTTCCAAGGATTAGAGTGACAACAGTATTTCTCGGTCTCATTTGAATTAAAACTATTAGGAAGTTTGCCTGCAAACAGCATTTTGCTTTATTAAGGTTGAAAAGGGGCCTTAGCTGGCTGCATGACCATGTTTGTTCATATTCGGATCACACAGGATCAGGGGCATTTCGTTCAGGATTGTGATAGTTGGCGAGGGCAGATTTTAATTCCTTAAAAAGCGATTTGCGTTCGTCTTCGCTTAAAAAAGCGCCAATTTCGACCTCTCTCCCATTGCCGCTCAGGGTCACGTAATTGGGAAGCGGCCCTTCGGTGCGGTATAAATGCGCGCGCGCCCAATATCCGTTACACTCCCATGATTTAATCTCGCCTTTTGGCTCTTGGCGCATCAAGTGCAAATTATCGGCGGTGAAGCGCAATTGCTCTAATATTTGGCTGTCAAAATAGTTGCGCCGCAACGCCCACCAGATTGCCCAAACGGTGAGCATTAAAAAGGGCAGCAAGGCCCAGAAGAGTTTTGTACCCAGCAAAGCGTAAAGCGGAAGCGTAATCAAGATGAAGGTCGTCATGATGAAAGCGGCAAAGCCCTGTGGCGGCAAAGAGCGATGCGGCCACAGCTCTAAGCTGGCCTGCGCTTTATCCTCTGTCTGTTCTAACCAAATATATGGCATTTTACCTACCCACCTCTCACCTTCCAAGTTATTGCGCGTATATGCAAAGAAAAGGGTCTGGCCGGATTTGCGTTTAAAAAATCCATTTAAATGCGTTTATTTAGCGCGTTTTTATCTACAAAACGGGCCGACTTCGTAAATTGCTATATGAGGGCTTGGATCATTCGCCCTTTCTAATAGAAGCGATCACTTTATATGGACCGTTAACCATCGCATTTGATATAAAAAACCCCCGCCTTTCGAGCTTATATAAGCAAAGGCGAGGGATGTTTCTTTTAGAGGTACGATCGCACCAATATCAGCCCATTTTTGTTAATGGCTAGGGGCCTTGTCCCATTCTTCCTGCTTCGGCAGGATTTCGAATGTGTGCTCTGGAGGCGGTGAGGGAAGCGTCCATTCCAGCGTATCAGCATATTCGTTCCAATAATTATTCTCGGTCACCTTCGCACCGCGCAGCAGCGAATAGGCAATGATGCCGAAGAAGAAGATGAAAGAGGCGAAAGACAGGAATGCCCCCCAGCTTGACCATTGGTTCCAGTAGGCAAAGGCTTCCGGATAGTCGATGTAGCGACGTGGCATACCCTGACGGCCTAAGAAATGCTGTGGAAAGAACGTAAGATTTGCACCAATAAACATCATCCAGAAATGCAACTTACCAGCCCATTCAGGGTAAGCCCGCCCCGTCATCTTGCCGAAATAATAATAGATCCCGGCAAAGATGGTGAACACGGCACCAAGGCTCATCACATAGTGGAAATGTGCCACCACGTAATACGTATCATGATACGCCCGGTCTACGCCCGCTTGCGCCAGAACGATGCCGGTGACCCCGCCCACTGTGAACAGAAACAAGAAGCCAAATGCCCAGAGCATTGGGGTTTTGAATTCAATTGATCCGCCCCACATGGTGGCAATCCAACTGAACACTTTAACGCCAGTGGGCACCGCGATCACCATAGTTGCCAGCATGAAATAAGATTGCTGCGTCAGCGACATGCCGACGGTGTACATGTGATGCGCCCAGACAACAAAACCCAAAGCGCCAATCGCGATAATCGCCCATACCATAGGCAAATAGCCAAATACCGGCTTGCGCGAGAAAGTTGCGATCACATGGCTGATCAAGCCAAAGCCGGGAAGGATAATAATGTAAACCTCTGGATGACCAAAGAACCACAGAATGTGCTGGTACAAAATCGGATCTCCACCACCGGCGGGATCAAAGAAGGTCGTGCCAAAGTTACGATCCGTCAGCAACATGGTGATCGCGCCAGCAAGAACCGGAAGCGACAGCAAGATCAGCCAGCTGGTCACGAAGATTGACCATGAAAACAGCGGCACTTTGAAAAGCGACATTCCTGGGGTGCGCATATTCAAGAATGTGGTAATCATATTGATCGCACCCAGGATGGAAGAGGCGCCCGAGACATGCACCGCGAAGATCGCTAGATCCATCGACATACCGCCTTCGTTCACCGAGAGCGGTGGATACAAAACCCAGCCCACACCAGAACCTAGCTGATCATTGCCACCTGGTGCCAGAACCGAGCAGATTGCCAGCGTCGTGCCCGCCACATACAGCCAGAAGGACAGGTTGTTCATGCGCGGAAATGCCATATCCGGAGCACCAATTTGCAACGGCATGAAGTAATTGCCAAATCCGCCAAATAATGCCGGAATAACCACGAAAAACATCATCAAAATGCCATGACCGGTGATCAAAACATTCCAAAGATGGCCGTTCGGAGTACAAGGGGTAGAGGCATCTGCAAACATCCGCGCGCCTTCGAGGCACATATATTGAACGCCCGGATCCATCAATTCAAGCCGCATGTAAACGGTGAAGGCAACCGATACAAATCCGACAAACGCCGATGTGATCAGGTACAGGATTCCGATGTCTTTATGATTCGTAGACATAAACCAACGCGTGAAAAACCCTCGTTGATCTTCATGTTCGTGGCCATGAATGGCTGCATCTGCCATAATTGCCTCCTAATTAAGTTATTGTGGTGGAATTAACCGGTCTGATAATTCCTTGGCTTGAGCTTGCTTTTAGTGTGCATTTGCGGGCTCGGCAATGTATGACTTTGCCGCAGGGTGGGAAAAAATGACGCGCCCAGATGCGGCTATGGTTGTCATCCTTGCTTTGGGCCCGCTTTCTGATGTGTTTATGGTGTCAAAAACTGTTTTTCAAACTGGTCTTTTAAAGCCATATCAAGATCCGCCATGCTCACGGGAAGCCCAAGATCCACCAAACTTGTTACGCCATATTCGCGAATGCCGCAGGGTATGATCCCCTCGAAATGCGATAAATCGGGATCAACATTGATCGAGAGCCCGTGAAACGACACCCATTTTCGAAGCCGTATTCCGATCGCGGCGATTTTATCTTCTTGGCGCAACCCTGCCGGCGTTAACGGCTTTTCCGGTCGATCAACCCATACGCCGATACGACCATCGCGTATGGCCCCTTGCACGTTAAAGCAAGCCAAAGTGGAGATCACCCATTGCTCTAGCTTTTGCACAAATGCGCGCACATCCTTGCCATGCTGGTTCAAATCGAGCATCACATATACAACCCGTTGGCCCGGCCCATGATATGTATATTGGCCGCCGCGTTTGCTGCTGAACACAGGAAATCTGTTCGCATCAATCAAATCCTTGCGGTTGGCGCTGGTCCCCGCAGTGTAGAGGGCGGGGTGCTCAACCAACCAAATGGCTTCCGACGCATTGCCCTTGGCGATGGCATCGGCGCGCGCTTCCATAACCTGCACGGCCTGCAGGTACCCGGTCAGCCCATCGCTAATGTTCCATTCAATTGGCCGCATCGTCTCTTGTGATTCTGAGTTGCTATCCCGGCAAAGCTACCTTTGGATCACTGTTTTTTCAACCAAAGGCGTCGTAAATCATAATCCATCAAAAAATCGACGATTTCGTTGTTTTCTTTGACGGAAACGAATGGCGCTTTGCTGTCAGAAACTAATTTGAATGCGTCTTCTGTCGTATTCTCAATATCTATTTCTGGCATGCCATCGCTGAGAGACTTCAGCGATTCATAGGCTTCTGTATTCTTCGCCATGGTTTCCATCAAACGGCCTTTGGCAGCCGCCAAAATCGAAAGGATCCCGACGAATTTTCCATCAGCTTCGATCGGAAGGTTTCGAAAACGCCCCTCGATCATTATTTTCAGAGCGTCGATACACAGCATCTCTGGCGTGCCCGTTTTGGGATTTGCCGTCATAAGGGCATCTACGGTAAGGTTTTCTTCAATCACGCGATGCGTGCCCATATATAAAACGATATCGCGCCCGGTGACGATGCCGACCACGTGGTTATTTTCGTCCACCACGGCAAGGCTGGCTTCGCGCGGATCGGATAAAGTGACGATCATATCCAAAACTTTATCGGTTACTTTGCAGTATAACGGGATATCCGATGTATCTTGCGTATACCAATCTGCAACTCTGCTGCGTTTTTCGGCAAAATAGTCTTTGATCTTCATAGGGGCGCCCTCTTGCACTCTGTTTGCAATAGAATACACGCCACATCCTGCTAATCAACGCATAATACGGCGCGGTCTTTGGCTTCCCCCGGCAATTATGGATATACCTCTAGCCTTGATGAAAAACCAGGCAAGAAAGATTTGTGCGAGATTAAGTGCGAACGTTTAGAGTTGGGTTAAACGGGGCGCATGCCAGCGTCCGAATTTTGGCGGCAAAGCGCAGTCCGCAAGCGATAATGCTGAAAAATGAGTGATTTACTATCTTCCTGCGACAAGATCGGACGGGCGGGTTTTGGAGCATAGTGGGGCGGGGCGTCGTGAAGTTGCGGGAATATCTGATATATTTCTGCGCGCGCTTCCGCGCCAAGCATCTTTAATGCTTCTGGCCCGGTATACAAGCTTTCGGATGCGGCACCTTCTGCAAACACCACTTGATGTTGATCGCAGATAAAATGCCAATAGGTGATTTCGGTCAGGTCGATAGCGATTTCTATGCCCGGGACGCCGATTAAATCCTTTGCAGAGATAAATATTTCTTTGGATCCGGTTTCCGCAGAGCTCAAATCTGAGCTGACAACCATCCGATGATGTTGTGAGACAATCAAATCACGGTTGGGCAGGCCTTTGCCCATAGCACCGGCTTTTATGCGAATTGGCACCAAGTTGGGGTGGGCTTGCAGTTCGGCATAGAAAATCGTTCTGCCGCCGATCCAGCGTATGGGGCGGTGGCCATTGCCACCTGTTTTCACCAAATCGCCAGGTTTTAGGCGCTCGATGGCTTTGGGCCCCTCGATGGTTTCAATACGCGTTGCTGCACCATAGCAGACCACGCCGGTATTTTCTTGCGTTAGATCCGAGGCGTTGATGAAAGCCCCGTTATTCATCAGGTTAATCGGATCTGCATCGGTGTCGAGCCCCGTCAAGCCATCGTTTCCGGCTTGATCTGATTTCAACCACTGTAATGGGTTGCTAAAGGAATTATTGGGGTTCTCTTCATTCCAACGCGCCAGCGTATCAAAGTTGTAAATATCGTCTAGATCAATTTTGTCTTCCTCTATGTCAAAATCCGCGACCGTATCGCCCGCATCTACTATAAACTCGTCTTGGCCGGCCCCTCCGGTCAGCGTATCGGCGCCGGTGCCGCCATCCAAAACGTCATTGCCGTCACCACCGTCTAAACTATCGTCACCATCGCCGCCTTGCAGATCATCTTGACCACCCCCACCTTTTAAGCTGTCATTGCCCGTATCACCCCTCAGCAAGTCATTGCCCGAGCCGCCATCAAGCGTGTCATCTCCCACGCCGCCATTCAAAATGTCGTTTCCAGTTCCGCCATGAATTATATCATTGCCCTGACCGCCATCGACAATATCATTGCCGCCTTTGGCATCAATGTAATCATCATTGCCATCGTCGCCGTCAACTTTATCACCATCCAGGTCGGTGTAAGGGGTATTATTTGGCCCGCTTGTCGGGTTGATCGTATCGTCGTTCTCTGTTCCGTCTATATCTCCGGTTTTTTTGAAACTTTGTTTATGTTGTATAGAAGGAGATTTGGTCACCGTTAAAGTGAATTCATAGGTTCCATCACGCAGCGACTGAAGCTCCTCCGCGCTGGCGCTAAATACGGCTTTATTCGCTTCGACGGTTGCCGAAACTGGCGTCATACTTACCCCATCGGTGGAAATTGATATGGTAGCCCCATCTTCTATATTGGCCGTCTGAACCGTTAAATCTGCCTGCTGATCCATTTCATCTGGGGTTAATAGCGCTCCAAAACTCATCTCAGCGCTGAGGATGGCTGGCGTGATGGCTGGCGTGGCTGTATCGATGGTGATGGTTTGCGTGGCGATGGGGCTGATATTGCCGGCGGGATCTGTCTGGGTGAGGGCGAGATCTGTATCTCCCTCTCCCATTGCGGTGACATCCGCCTGCGTAACGGGGATGCTCCATGTGTCGTCATTTTGGACAGTGGCGGTATTTCCGCCCTCTAATGTCGGCGGCTTTGCGAGGGTGATGGTTGCGCCTGGCTCTCCTGTGCCCGTGATGTTAAATCCAGCCTCTGCTTCGCTGGCATTGATGAGGTTATCACTGGTCACCTGGTTGAGTGTTGGAGCCTCTGGGGCGGTTGTATCGATGGTTTCGCCGCTGAGTTCAACGCTTGTGAAGGCGGGGCCTGTATTATTTGCGGGATCTGTGAAGGCCAGATTGGCGCTTGCATTGCCGCCATCTGAGAGATCTGGATCGCCCTCTTGTACGGTATAGGTGGCGCTATAAGTGCCATCGCCATTATCTGTGATATCTGTGAGGGTTTGCCCGTTGAATGTGGTCGAGCTCAGGGTGAGGCCTGGCTCATTATTGGTGGCGGTGATGGTGAGGGGGACGGGATCGCCGATGCCATAGCTGCCATCTGCAAGCGTGACGCTGGCAATGGTTGGGGCGGTTGCATCGATGGTTTCGCCGCTGAGTGCGACGCTTGTGAAGGCGGGGCCTGTATTATTTGCGGGATCTGTGAAGGCCAGATTGGCGCTTGCATTGCCGCCATCTGAGAGATCTGGATCGCCCTCTTGTACGGTATAGGTGGCGCTATAAGTGCCATCGCCATTATCTGTGATATCTGTGAGGGTTTGCCCGTTGAATGTGGTCGAGCTCAGGGTGAGGCCTGGCTCATTATTGGTGGCGGTGATGGTGAGGGGGACGGGATCGCCGATGCCATAGCTGCCATCTGCAAGCGTGACGCTGGCAATGGTTGGGGCGGTTGCATCGATGGTTTCGCCGCTGAGTGCGACGCTTGTGAAGGCGGGGCCTGTATTATTTGCGGGATCTGTGAAGGCCAGATTGGCGCTTGCATTGCCGCCATCTGAGAGATCTGGATCGCCCTCTTGTACGGTATAGGTGGCGCTATAAGCGCCATCGCCATTATCTGTGATATCTGTGAGGGTTTGCCCGTTGAATGTGGTCGAGCTCAGGGTGAGGCCTGGCTCATTATTGGTGGCGGTGATGGTGAGGGGGACGGGATCGCCGATGCCATAGCTGCCATCTGCAAGCGTGACGCTGGCAATGGTTGGGGCGGTTGTATCATCGGCGCTGACTTTCGTGTTCGCTTCGGTCAGATCTGCAGAGGTGATATTGTTGGAGAAAAAAACAGTATTACCCGCTTCATTCGCGTCGGAGCGGCCAAGTTGCAGGGTTTTTGCTGCCGCATCGCCTTCCGGATCATCGCTGCCGTTAAAATCGGCACGCAACCAATCGAGCGCCGATTGATAGATTTTTGTCGGATTTGCTGCATTCCATGCCGCCAAACTGGTGGCATTGTAATAGGCACTGAGGTCAAGCGTATCTGCCCCGGTACCAAAATCGGTGATGGTATCTTTGTGGGAGGTCTCAGATGTTACACCAGAGGTGACGTCAAAAACATCGTCGCCTGCGCCGCCGGTCAGCGTGTCACTGCCGGCACCGCCGATCAGCGTGTCATTGCCACTGTCACCGTCGATGGTGTCTGCGTCTGCTCCGCCATCCAATTGGTCATCGCCATAACCGCCAGAAATATTATCTTCTCCGGCCTCGCCGTAGATGACATCGTTAGAGCTGGCGGAAGCTGCACTTTCAACGGTGACACTTTTTATAAAAGTATCATTATAAGTGCCATTGGCGTCATCCGTGGCATCCACATGAGCGTAGTTTTTTTCTACCCATGTTACGGTGACTTTGCCCTCACCGGCGTCCAGAATGTTCACATTTTCATATGCCGAAGTTTCTGGGCCGTTGGTTCGTTCGTTGCCTTGAGCATCAAGATATTGGTAACTACCAAATAGTTGAACTGTGACTATGTCCTCAAGCGATACAAAATTGTCCGACGAATCCAGATTGACAAAACGGGTTTTAATGCCGGCCGTGCTCCAGTCGGCCCAATTTACATTATTAGTGTCCATATAATATCCGTCATTCACCCATGCGATGGCCAAATTACCATCGCTGGTTTTTGCTATTGCCGGATATTTGTTATCGCCAAGCTCGTAGCCCTCGCTGGTTTGTTCTCCGCTGATTTTGTGGGCCGGAGCGATCATATTGCCATTTTTATCATACAAGCGCAGATAGATCTGATCGATATTGTTCGAGCTATTGTTAAAATTGTCGATGCTTTGGCCATAGACGACGGCAAATCCACCATTATCTAAAGCAACGCTATCATGCTGGTATTCGGTGGCGGTTGTTTCGTCGTCAGAAATTGACTCGGTCAGAGAGATTTTTGTAAAATCAAATTCGTTCGCAATGGTTTCCGGATCAAACAGAAACCCCTCGATATTATAATTGGTTTTGGATCCTATTGAAGCCAAAACCTGCCCATTTTCAAGCTCGATGATATTCGAATGTTTGTAACTGGCAGTGATTGTTCTCCACTCTATATCGGTGGTCAGTTCTTGGTGATTGCTATGGGAATAACTGCCATCCTGTTGTTTTTGATAGATGCGGATAATATCGTTACCCGATCCGTGGACCGATGTGCCCGTTGCTATAATCGTATCGTTGGTTGTGACGAAACTGGCATAGGTGCTGTAGGTCGTGGTGTTGAGGGTAGCGGATCCATCCGGTGTGAGGTAAATCGTGCTGTTTGTGGTGCTGTTGGTGGGATCATCTGGGTTGAAAACATGCAACGTGCCTTTGTCGTTTGCACTCCCCGTGTATCCTAAAAGAACGCGGCCATCCGAAAGCGCCGACAGTTCAAAAGCGCGGTCAATTCCTTCCGTGCCCGTATTGAAAATGGTAAACACACTGCCTTCAGCGGTGCCCTCGGCATTGACAAGCCGGCCCTGAAATTCCTTTGCCGCCGTGTTTGACCAGACGACGAGGCTGCGACCGTCACTTAAATTCACAGTTGCCGAGTTCCATTTGTCTTCGGCAGAGATGCCAGACAATGTAATTGCCTCGGATAGGCTGGCTTCGGGCGTGCCGGAATCGCCGGTGATGGTATCATTCCCGGTGCCGCCATAAATGGTGTCATTCCCGGCGCCGCCATCGAGTGTATCGTCTGCGTCGCCTCCGTCGATATAATCATCTCCAGAGCCGCCGGTTATCGTATCGGCGCCTAAGCCGCCAATAACAGTGTCATCTCCGCCCGCGCCGTTTACTATGTCATCGCCAGATCCCGCATCTATCCAGTCATTTTCGGATGTTCCTGTAATCGGATCCGCACCGTCTGTGCCTTCGGCATTTTTTGTTTCATAAATGATGACTGTCTGTTCTGTGACTGAACCGTTTTCGCCTGCATCATTTACAACACGGAACTGAATCCGGGTTGAGGTTGTCAGCGCATTGTCGACGTAAGATACGTTGGTGTCATTGGTGATGTTTTCAGCAGGAATATTGATCCAAGTGGTGCCCCCATCACTACTATATTGCAGCGTTTCAGTCGGTTGAAGAGCGGCCGAAAGCATAGCGGTGACGGTTAAACCATCTTTGTCTTTGGTGATAAAATCATCGGCTGAGCTATTGTCAGAGGTGGTGTCTTCGTTGATGCCGGTAATGGTGATTATGTTGGTTGGAGCGGTCATTTTGAAAACTCTTTATGCTGAAAGTTATGCTTAAATCATTGAGGTTTAATTGGTTTGTCTGGCTTTGTAGCGGATCTGCAGAATGTTATTTAAAATTTAAAGTAATAGTGCGCGCGTGGCGGTAATATTTAGAGCGGATCAGTTAGGAAAGTTTTTTATCCGCCTTTCAGACGGTTGGACTGACGCCTTCTTTTAGAAGGACAGGATGAAGGGGGCAAGTAGGGTTGTTCAATTTGTGAAGCATGAATTTGGGTTCGAATAAAAAGGGCTGATGTTTTAAAAAACTAGGTCAATAATAAGGCGTCTTTATGGCAGCTTGGATCTGCCCTCTTGGGGTTAAATGTTAAGAACGGTATTTTTATATTCCGCTCGTCTATATACCCTTTGGTATTAAAATCAATCCCATTTTTTAAATTGATTAATAATTGGTTTACGAAGGTGTTTTTTTAATGCCACAGATCCTGACCGCCCTTATGCAGGTTTTATTTTTTTGCCGGATCGGGCATGTTTATTTCAACATTATCGTTTTTGTTGCGAAATAGGCTGCCAAGGCTTTGATCTCGGCTTTGCTAAGGGATTTGGCAATCAAGCTCATGCGGCGGTCTTGGCGGGCGCCGGTTTTATAATCGGTCAGGCTTTTTTCAAGATAAAGTTTGGGCTGGCCGGCCAGATTGGGCGCTTCGGGGTCTTTGCTTAGGCCGTTTTTCCCGTGGCAAACGGCGCAGGGCTTGGCCAAAGCCGCGCCCAAGCTTTCGGCCTGCAGTTCAGGCGGGCAAGCGGCCGCCCCCCATATTATGGTAGCGGCAAACAGGGTGGTTGCGTTGTGCATATCAGGCTCCTGACAAAAGAATATGAGTGGGCAGGCCTGTCGGCAGGGGCCGCCGCGTGCTGGCCCCTGTTAGTGGCAAGAGCGCATTCAGTTGGCGTAAGTGATGCGATAGATCGCATTGGCAAAATCATCTGATACCAGAATTGAGCCATCTTTCATTTGCGCCACATCTACGGGGCGGCCATCATATTCTCCGTTTTTGTTCAGCCAACCCGAGGCGAAGACCATGGTTTCGCCCACGCTGCCATCGGGATTCACCCCCGTGAACATGACGCGCGCGCCGATCGGATCGGTGCGATTCCATGACCCATGCTGGGCAGAGAATATTCCACCATGATATTTGGCTGGGAACATATCCCCGGTGTAAAAACTCATGCCCAAATCGGCGGCATGGGCATCCATTTCGACCACGGGCATCACCACCTCAACAGGCACGTCTTGGCCGCGGTATTCATTGGTGCGCACATCGCCGCCGCCATACCAGGGATGGCCAAAATGCTGGCCCATTTCGGTTTGCCGGTTAAGCTCGCCGGGTGGAATTAAATCGCCCATGCCGTCAACTTGGTTGTCAGTCCACCATAATTCGCCATTGGCGGGGTTGAAATCATGGCCCACGGAATTGCGCACGCCATAGGTATAGACTTCTCGGTTGGATCCATCGCGATCCATGCGGATAATCCCGCCAATACCGGTTTCATTGTACAGCGCAAGCTTCTCTGGGGGGGCCACGTTGAAGGGTTGGCCCAATGAGATGTAAAGCTTGTTATCGGGGCCCACTTTTATCACCCGCGCGGTATGATTGTAGCTTTCTTCTTCGACCGGGATCAAACTGCCTTTTGGCACGATCGGCACCGCGACCACATCGGGGCTTTCGTGAAAAAATTCAGCCGCAGGATACATCATAACGCGGTTGCGCTCGGCAATGAACAGAAACCCGTCATCCGAAAACGCCACCCCGTTGGGAATATCAAACGTTAATGAGGGCGCAAAATCTTTTACTTCATCGCCGATATTATCGTCATCGCGATCCATCACGACCCAGACTTTTTCTTTCTTCGTGCCCACGAAAAGGGCTGTGCCTTGGGGCGCCATCGCCATGTGGCGGGCATCGGGCACCAACGCGTATAGGTCAATTGTGAAGCCGGGGGGCAGCTCGATCGAGCGCAAGATGTTCCGGATCGAATTTGCGGCGGGCGCGTCCTGTGCAATGGTTGTGAACTCGGTCACGCCGGTGGTTTTAAATTGCCCCAGCTTGGTTAAATTGTCTTCTGCAAGCGCGCCACCGGCCAAAAGGATCGTCGATAAGGCCGGCAACAGCGTTTTACTCCGCATGCGTTTCATAAGAACCTCCGAATATGTTGAAGGGTCTTTATACAGGAAATCACACCAAGATATATACTTTTAATTATAAATTAATCCAAAAGTATATATCTTGTGAATTGAGTTGCCATTTTGTTACAGGTGTGGCGTTCCGTTGAGCGACGATGGGTTCAAATTGTAAGCACCGTGCTGCCCATTGTTTCGCGGCTTTCCAGCGAAAGATGCGCGGCGGCAACATCCTGCAATGCGAAGCGTTGGTCAATCCGGATCTTTACCGCACCTGTGGTGACTTTATCGAATAAATGCCGGGCCATAGTTTGGCAGGTTTCATGCTGCGCGATATGGGTGAAAACCGAGGGCCTGGTAATTTTCAACGATCCAAGCGGCGCAAGCTGGGCAAGGTCAAACGGGGGGGTCTTTCCCGAGGAATTGCCGAATGTGATCATCATCCCGAAGGGTTTTAAACAGGCAAGAGATTTATCAAATGTATCTGCTCCGACCGAGTCCATCACCACATCAACGCCTACGCCGTTGGTCAGTTTTTTAACCTCGCTCAGAAAGTCATCACGTTGATAATTTATGCAATGCACCGCGCCATGGTTCAGCGCGCGTTGGCATTTTTCATCGCTGCCTGCAGTGCCGATCAACGTGATCCCTTCAGATTTTGCCCATTGGCAGGCGATCAAGCCTACCCCGCCCGCTGCTGCGTGGAACAAAACCGTGTCGCCGGCTTTCAAAGGTGTGGTGCGGTGGAAAAGATATTGCACCGTCAGGCCTTTCAGCATCATTGCAGCGCCTTCTTCAAAGCTGATCGACTCGGGCAAAACGCAGACCTGATCCGCGGGCATAACGCGCATTTCGCAATAGGCGCCGGCAGGGGCGTTGAACGCATAGGCGACCCGATCGCCCGTTTTCAGATGCGTGACATCGCTGCCAACCGCGTCAATAAGGCCGGCGGCCTCTGTGCCCAATGTATGCGGCAAGGGCATCGGGTATAGCCCTGTGCGTTGATAGATATCGATGAAGTTTAAGCCGCAGGCTTTATGCGCAATACGCACTTCATTCGGCCCCGGCTCACCAACCTGTTCTTGGATGACCTTCAATTGGTCGGCCCCGCCAAATTCTTCGATTATGATTTTTTTACTCATCCTGTGGTCTCTTTTTTTGCGATTACACCTCGTGATCTAGCGCAGCCAGCGCTCATAGCCATCCCGCGGCAAGGCTGTTCATGGCCAGTGCGTGCTTTTTATTGGTATTCAAAAGCTTTACGCGGCGCCTGCTTGCGGGCCTGATGCGCGGTTAGGTTAATGATTTATACATTTGCAGCTCGCTCCAGATCTTTTCATTCGTGCTATTGGCTTCGGTCAGGCGGGTTGCCAAAGCGCGAATAATGCCCTTAATTGCGGGGTCTACTTTTTCCATTTTTTGAGTTAGCACTGCCGAAGAGACATGCGTTAAAATGCAATCGGTGCGCGCAATTGCATTCACGGTTCGCCGTTCGTCGAGCAATTGACCAATTTCGCCAAATATTTCGCCCGCGTGCAATGTGGTCAGATGCATATGGCCGGGGGACACTAGATCCACCTCGCCCGAATGCACGATATAGGCGCCATCGGGCATCGTGGAGGCTTTGTAAATTGTTTGTCCGGCCTTAAAGTTAAAAAAGACAGCCATACGAGGAATCCTATCATAATTTAAGAAGACATGCGCCGGTCAATCTTTGCAGTCTTGCCTGAATACGCCCGCTTCTGCTTCCAGCGAAAGCGAAATTTCTTCGCAGATCAAGCGTTAATTTCGACGACATGTAGATTTGGCAACACAGCCAAGCTACCTGAAGCGGGCGGAGCCGCCCATTGGACCGGGAAAGAGCGTGGTGCGGCGATGGCGAGACCTGCGGTGTTTTATGGCGCGCCGCCACGCGCGCTGGTTCACAAGATGCTGCCGCGTAGCCCTTTAACATAAGTCCGGTTGCGCTTGTGGGAGGACAAGCGCAGCCGCTGAGGTTTGAAAATACCTGGGAATTACGAATTTTCGAGTTGCCTTTTACAGCGCGTTTGCCGCGTCCTGTGCTAAACGGCGAATTGACGCGCGGCTTAACCCTAAATCGGACAGATCCCGATCGCTCAACGCACTCAACTCGTTCACGGTTGTGCGGTAAACCCTCCGGCGCTGCATTGCTTCGGTCAGTTTGTTAAGGGCTGCGAAAATGCCGCCAAACACGGCTGGTTTTGCGAATGAACTGTCAGCTGTGAAAGCCATATTTTTATCCTTTGTGAGATGGTTGTCTCTGCGTCTCTGATGCTGTTGAAGATACGTTTATTCTGCGCCTGCACAATAGATAAGCGCGCAATGCCGCTATGCAGCATTTGCATGATTGGGGTTGGGGCGCTAGGTCGCGCAGGCGGATATATGATCCGGCTTGCATGTTTGTTCTAAATTCGGCATGCCGGCATTGAAGCGATGAAAGGCAAGAACATGCGCGATCAAATTTTTCAAGAATTAGACAAAATTAAGATGCCAAACGGCCAATCTATCGTCGCGCTTGATATGGTGCGGGCGCTCACGATCGACGAGAGCCATGTACAATTTGTGATCGAAGCCCCCTCTGCTGCAGTGGCCGGCGCGCTAGAGCCGCTGCGCCAGCAAGCGGTTGAGGCCGTTACCGCCTTGGCCGGTGTGACCAAAACCAGCGTCATTTTAACCGCGCATAGTGGCGCTGCCGAAAAGCCCGAGCCGCCTCAATTGAAAATTGGCGGCCACCCTAAGCCTCAGGCAGCACCGATGAAGCCCGCGGGTGTGGCGCGCATTCTGGCCATCGCCTCTGGAAAGGGAGGGGTGGGAAAATCGACCGTTTCATCCAATTTGGCGGTTGCTTTGGCCAAACAGGGCCGCCGCGTGGGCTTGTTGGATGCTGATATTTATGGGCCATCGCAGCCGCGTATGATGGGGGTGCAACAGCGCCCGGCCAGCCCGGATGGTAAAACCATTATACCGCTTCAGGCCCATGGGGTCACGATGATGTCGATTGGTCTGATGCTTGATCCGGACAAAGCGATTGTGTGGCGCGGGCCGATGCTGATGGGCGCGTTGCAGCAAATGATTTCGCAAGTGGCCTGGGGGGAGCTGGATGTTTTAATCGTTGATCTTCCGCCTGGAACGGGCGATGTGCAGCTGACTCTGTGCCAAAAATCAGAAGTTAGCGGGGCGATTGTGGTGTCAACGCCGCAGGATGTTGCGCTGCTCGATGCGCGTAAAGCGCTGGACATGTTTTCCACGTTGAAAACACCCGTGCTGGGGCTGATCGAAAATATGTCGGTGTTTCATTGCCCGCATTGTGGAGAGGCCAGTGAAATTTTTGGGCATGGTGGCGTGGCAAAAGAGGCCGAGACGCTCAATCTTCCGCTCTTAGCGACATTGCCGATTGATCTTGAAACCCGCAGAGCCGGCGATGCGGGACGTCCCGTCGCGGCGGGCACTGGCCCGGTGGCCGAAGCCTATGGGGCGTTGGCCGCGCGTCTTGTGCAAGGCGGTATGGCCTGACTGGGCGTGTTTGCGCAGGGCCTTGCACGAAAGGTTAACGGCGCTGGGGCCTTAAAGAACGCAGGTTTCACAAGAGTTGGGAATTCGTGGGAAATCTCTATGTGAGGTCTCTCTGCCGCAAATTTTTTCGTAAGAAAGCTCAAAATAAATTTTTGCATTTAAAAAATCTAATAGTTTCTCTGCAAATTTGTGAGAATTGAGTGGTGAGAGCGGATTTTTGCTTATCGTGCTTCCCTCAACAGATAATCTATATTTAGTATTTTGAGATGAAATGAATACACTATGTAGGGGCAATTGGGTGATTTGATTTAAGTCTCAATTTCGATCTACATTTATTTCCCATAATTTACCATAAAATCCCAAATTTTTCTTGATATTAGCCGGCTACCATGGCATGAATGGCCCTAGGTAAAGCGGGATATCAAAATACGGACGCTAAGATCCGAATTCCTTTGGCAGGTTTCATGCAGGCCCCGACTTTACCGCAGCAAGATGTCCGGCGCGCTCACGTTCTCCCCCCCAGGTCTGCGCCGCCGGACGTTTTCGCCCCGCGGAGCAAGATCGGCGGATTGGGTCTATGTCTCCTGATCCGCCGCTTTGTTTTAAAGGGTGTTGGGGGAAAGGCGTTGGGCGCGAATGCGAAGATTTAGAGGCGAAAGTCTGCATAAGATCGATACGAAGGGCAGGGTGTCAATCCCCGCGCTTTTTCGCCGCGTAATCCAAGCCTGCGATCCCAATTGGCAAGAAGGCTTGCCCCCCGAATTGGTCATTGTCTACGGCGATGCGCGCCGACCCTTTTTGGAATGTTATACGGTTGAGGCCATCGAAGAGGTGGATCGTAAGATTGACCAATTGCCGCGCGGATCGGTTGGGCGAAAAACGCTAGAACGGTTATTTCACGGACAAAGCTATCCTACCTCTGTTGACGAGACGGGGCGTTTGGTCTTGCCCGCCAAGCTGCGTCAGAAAATTGCGGTCGAGAGCGAGGCCTATTTTATCGCCGCCGGTGACACGTTTCAAATTTGGAACCCCGGCCGCTACAGCGAGGATCAGGCCAAAACCGAGGCGTGGTTGAGCGATCAACCGGATGATTTTGATCCGCTAAGCTTTTTGGATGGCGGTCAGGAAGGGTAAGGGTGGCCTCTGTGGCGATTGCACAGTCAGACAAGCCTCACATCCCGGTTCTGATCGAGCAAATCCTTTCGCAGATCGCTCCGGTTTCGGGCCGCTGGTTGGACGGTACTTTTGGCGCCGGCGGCTATACGCGTGCGCTGCTAGAGGCTGGGGCTGAAAAGGTTTTTGCGGTGGATCGTGATCCTGCTGTTTTTGATATGCCGCGGGCTTGGCCGGCGGCTTTGCAAACCCGTTTGGAGTTTATTCCGGGTTTGTTTTCGAAGCTTGATGACTATGCGCAAGAGCTGGATGGGATTGTTTTGGACCTAGGGGTCTCTTCCATGCAGCTTGATCAGGCGGAGCGGGGGTTTTCCTTCATGCGCGATGGCCCGCTGGATATGCGGATGAGCCAGTCGGGCCCCAGCGCGGCTGATTTGGTGAATGGGTTGCCCGAGGCCGATATTGCCAATCTGCTATATTTATACGGAGAAGAACGCGCCAGTCGCAGAATTGCCAAATCGATTGTGCAGCGCCGCAGTGATGCCGTTTTTGAAACCACGATGGATCTGGCGCAGCTTATCGAAAAAGCGCTGCCGCGCAGCAAGCCTGGACAATCCCACGCGGCGACGCGCAGCTTTCAGGCGCTGCGCATCGCGGTGAATAATGAATATGGTGAGCTTTTCGCAGGTTTGCTTGCGGGAGAGCGTGCGTTGCGTGCGGGCGGTTTGTTTTGCGTTGTGAGCTTTCACTCGATTGAAGATCGCATGGTCAAACGGTTTTTTCAAATGCGTGCGGGCCGCGCGGGTTCAAACAATCGTTACGCGCCGCATACTGCGCCATTGCCCACCCAATTTGAACTGGTTTCGCGCAAGCCGATTTTGGGAACGCCCGAAGAAATTGCACAAAACCCACGCGCACGCTCTGCAAAGTTACGTATTGCGCGGCGCACCGCCAGCGCGGCAGGCGGGGTTGTTACACCTTCAGACTTGGGCATGCCGCTCATGGATTTACCGCTATGATGCGCAGTTTTCTTTATATTACCACGGCAAGCGCTGTGATTGCATTGGCCTATTGGGCCTATACGGAAAACATAAAAACGCAAGCGGCCATAACCCATACCGAGCAGTTGCAGGTTGAAATCGGCAAGCAGCGGGCCCGCTTGGCCATTTTAAAAGCCGAATGGGCCTATCAAAACCGGCCCGGACGGTTGCAAGATTTGGCCAATCTGAACTTTGATCGTTTGCAATTACTGCCTTTGCGTGCGGATCATTTTGGCCTTGTTGAGCATGTTTCCTATCCGCTTTTGCCCAGCTTTGATTTATTGCTGGTTGATCCCGTTGATGTGGCAGAAAGGTCGGTGGAACGTGACTGATTTCAGCCAATTTTCGGGACTGCGCAGCCCATTGCGTCCGCTCAGTCAGATTTTGCCGGCGCGGGCGCGTGGCGAAGATACGCGCCAAATCGAACGAGACAATATCAAGGCGCGGCATTTTGCAACGCGCGATAAATCCCGCCTTATGGCGCAGGGGCGCATTCTGGTGCTTGGGGGGTTTTCTTGTGCTTATATGCGGTATTGGTTGTGCGTATTGGCTTGTTGTCCAGCGCTGAGCCGACGGAACCCACCGCGCAAGATTTGGGTCTGTCAATTGTGGCGCAACGGGCGGATATCGTGGATCGCAAAGGCCGCATTCTTGCGACCAATATGGAAACCCATTCCTTATACGTTGAAACCCCGCATCTGGTGGATGCAGCCGGCACGGCGCAGGCTTTGGCGCGTATCTTTCCCGATTTAGACCCTGAAAAACTGTCGAAAAGTTTCACAGATGGGCGAAAGTTTTTGTGGATTAAGAAAAAGATAAGCCCAGAGCAAATGCAGCGCGTGCATGATATTGGCGATCCAGGGTTGCGGTTTGGGCCCCGGGAAATGCGGCTTTATCCCAATGGAAATTTGGCTGCGCATATTTTGGGGGGCACCAGCTTTGGTCGCGAGGGTGTGCATTCGGCCGAGGTAGTGGGCGTTGCGGGTGTAGAAAAATCTTACGATGCGCGTTTGCGTGATCCCAGCCAATCCGCCACAGCTCTGAAATTATCGATTGATTTATCGGTTCAGGCCGCAACCGAACAGGTTTTATGGGGCGGTATGCAATTGATGAATGCTAAAGGCGCGGCGGCGGTGCTCATGGAAGTTGAGACCGGTAAAGTGATTTCATTGGCGTCTTTGCCCGATTTTGATCCCAATGATCGCCCGGCGCCGCCGGTTCAGGGGCAAGCTGCTGACAGCCCTTTGTTCAATCGCGCCGTTCAGGGAGTGTATGAGTTAGGCTCTACGTTTAAGATTTTTGCCGCAGCGCAAGCGATGGAGCTTGGGCTGGTTAACCCGCAAACGATTATCGATATTCGCGGCCCTATTCGGTGGGGCCGGTTTTCAATCCGAGACCACCATTATCTTGATAAAGAGCTGTCAGTGGCAGATATCATCATCCGCTCAAGCAATATCGGAACTGCGCGGATCGCACAATTGATCGGCGCCGAGCGCCAGCAGAGCTTTTTGGGGCAGCTTGGTCTGCTAACACCCATCCCGTTTGAAATGATTGAAGCCAGCGGTGGCAAACCAATTCTGCCTCCAAAATGGTCCGAGCTCTCGGCGATGACGATTTCTTATGGCCATGGGCTCTCGGCCACCCCGCTGCATCTGGCCAGCGCTTATGCCACCATTGCAAATGGCGGATTTAAAGTGCAGCCAACCTTGTTTGATGCGCCGCGCTCTGGTGAAAAAGAACGGCTGATCTCACCAGAGGTGGCCAGCGCGTCTTTGGCTATGTTGCGCGAAGTTGTGCACGGCGAGCAGGGCACAGCGTCCTTTGCCCGATTGCCCGGTTACGCGGTTGCTGGTAAAACGGGCACAGCCGATAAGCCAAATCCGCGTGGCGGCTATTACAAGGATAAGGTCTTGGCCACGTTTGCTTCGGTTTTCCCGGCAGATAATCCAAAATATGTGTTGGTTGTAACGCTTGACGAGCCAGAAGAACGTTCGGGCAAAAAGCCCCGCAGAACCGCCGGTTGGACCGCCGTTCCCGTTGCCAGTGAGCTGATTGCCCGCATCGCACCGCTTCTGGGTGTGCGCCCTCAGATTGAAACCCAGCCACAGGCTGCTATAACCTTCGCATCCAGCAATTAAGGGAGGGCGCAGACCTATGGCCCGCTGTCTTGGTTTTCAAATCCGACGATGTCTTCGGATTATGAGGGCGCTGCTTTGAAATCCCTGGCTGAGCTGGGTCTCACCGCTTTAAGGCCATTTTCAAAGTCTCTTTCGGGGCTGTTTATCGACAGCCGACTGGTGCAGGAGGGGGGGCTGTTCATCGCTTTGCCTGGTACACAAAGCCACGGGGCTGAATTTGCAGCGCAAGCGGTTGAGAATGGCGCAGCTGCGGTTCTGACCGACCAAGAGGGTCACACGCTTATGCGCCAGTCTTTGCCTGAAATATCGGTCGCGCTGGTGGTTGTTGAGGATCCGGCCGCCGCGCTTGCATCGGCCGCGGCCCTTTGGTTTGAGGTGCAGCCAAAAAAAATTGTTGCGGTGACTGGGACTAATGGGAAAACTTCGGTGACGCATTTTTGCCGACAAATTTGGACAGAGCTTGAGTATCAAGCAATCAATTTGGGCACCAATGGTGTGCAAGGGGCGTTTACGGCGCCTTTATCTTACACCACCCCAGATGCGCTTCTTTTGCAGTCGCTTTTGGCAAAAGCGGCTTTGGCCGGGGTAACGCATGCGGCAATCGAAGCCTCCAGCCATGGTTTGCAGCAGCGCCGGCTGGACGGGGTGAAACTTTGCGCCGCAGGCTTTACCAATTTCACGCAAGATCATTTGGATTATCACAAAGATTTTGAGGATTATTTTCGCGCCAAAACGGGCTTATTCGATAGATTGTTACTGCAAGATCAGCCCGCTGTTTTAAATATTGATGATCCTAAACTGGCTGAGCTGGCGGCGCGGCTTGAACAATCAAATCAGGCGATAATCACGATTGGGCACCGTCCCGAGGCTGATATCTGCATCGATAATTTGCGCTTTACCGCTACTGGGCAGGAGATGCGATTTACGTATGAGGATATGCCGCGGCTTGTTAACCTGCCGCTGCGTGGAAAATTTCAAGCTGAAAATGTTCTGATGGCCGCGGCCCTGGTGATTGCGGCCGGTGCAAAGCCCGCGGCGGTGTTTGAGACTTTAGAGCATCTCACGACCGTACGGGGCCGAATGGAATTGGCGGCGCAGCGTGAAAATGGGGCTTTGGTCTTTGTTGATTTTGCGCATACACCCGATGCGCTTGAAAAGGCTATTTCAGCTTTACGGCCGCATGTTTTGGGGCGTTTGGTGGCGGTGATCGGGGCCGGCGGGGATCGTGATCCCTTCAAACGCCCATTGATGGGGGCTGCAGCTGCGGGCGCGGCTGATTTTGTGTTTGTGACCGATGATAATCCGCGCAGCGAAGATCCAAGCGAAATTCGCAAAATGGTGATCAGCGGTATGCCAGAGCCCGCGCATGTAAAAGAGGTGGGGGATCGTGCCGAAGCTATTTTGCGCGCGGTTGATATGCTGAAGCCAGGTGATGCGCTATTGATTGCTGGCAAAGGGCATGAAACCGGTCAGGTGATCGGTGATGATATTTTGCCTTTTGATGATGTTGAGCAGGCCAGTTTGGCCGTGGCTGCGCTGGATGGAGGGCTTGTATGAGCTTGTGGAGCGCGCAAGAAGCAGCCTTGGCCACGGGCGGAGAGACTGCTGGAGACTGGCAGGCAGAGGGCGTTTCGATTGACACCCGCACCCTTCAGGCGGGGGATTTGTTTGTGGCGCTTGCGGATCAGCGCGACGGTCATGATTTTGTTGCTGATGCGCTGCAAAAAGGCGCTTCAGCAGCGCTGGTCTCGCGTCGACCTGCAGATGTTTTGAGCGATGAAAACCTGCTTTATGTTCAGAATGTTCAAGCAGCACTTGAAGGCTTGGCACGCGCGGCGCGCCAACGCAGTGCGGCGCAGGTGATCGCGATCACTGGATCAGCAGGAAAAACATCTACCAAAGAAATGCTGCGCGTAATGCTGCAAGCTCAAGGCAAAACCCATGCCTCTTACGCCAGCTACAATAATCATTGGGGCGTGCCCTTAACTTTGGCCAGCTTGCCGCGCGACGCGGCTTTCGCAGTGGTTGAAATTGGCATGAGCAATCCAGGTGAAATTGCGCCTTTGGCGCGCTTGGTGCGCCCGGATGCCGCTTTAATCACTACGGTGGCGCCGGCGCATTTGGCAGCCTTTGAAAACCTTGAGGGTATCGCGCGTGAGAAAGCCGCGATCGTGCAGGGCCTTACTGCGCAAGGTTATGCGGTTTTAAATGCCGAAGCGCCCTGCATATCGGTGATGGAACAGGCGGTCGCAGCGAAAGGATGCCAGAGCCTCTGGTTTGGAACCGGCGCGGCGCAGGCCAGGATGACGCAACTGAGCGTAAAAGATGGCCTGATGCAGGTGATGGCCAGCATTGGTGATTTATCCCTAAAGTTCGAACTGCATACAGTGGGGCGGCATTTTGCCATGAATGCGCTGGGTGCGTTGGCGCTCTTGTCTAAACTGAACGCGGATGTTGAAAAAGCAGCGCGAGTGCTGGCGCAGTGGCAGCCTGCAGAAGGCCGGGGGATGCGCCACCAGTTGCACGCGTCCTTTGGCGCGGTTGAATTGATCGATGATGCCTATAATGCAAACCCTGTCTCGATGCAGGCGGCTCTGGATGTTTTGGCGCAAGCTACGTCATCGCGCAGGGTGGCTTTTTTGGGTGATATGAAAGAATTGGGCGCGGATGAGCGGGCGCATCACAGCGCCTTGGCGCAGCTGCCCGCCATAAGAAATATTGACCTCATCCATACGGCAGGCCCGTTGATGGCAGCCTTGCATCACAGCTTGCCGGTGGAAAAGCGCGGGCAGCATTTTGCCAATGCGAAAGAGATGGCGGCCTGTGTTGAAGATTTTCTACAGGCAGATGATTGCATTTTGGTAAAGGCCTCTTTGAGCAGCGGTTTGCGGCAAGTGGTTGACGCGATCAAAATAATCAGCCAATCCGATCCGGATTGCGCGGCGCGCCCGGTGGAAAGGAAACGTTAATGCTGTATTGGCTAACAGCTCTGTCAGACGGGGGAGATGCTTTTAACCTTTTCCGCTATATTACCTTTCGCGCCGGCGGAGCGTTTTTCACCGCGCTGATATTTGGCTTTTTATTTGGTCCGCCTTTGATCAATGTGTTGCGTCGCCGTCAGGGCAAAGGCCAGCCCATTCGCGCCGATGGACCGGAGGGGCATTTTGCCAAGGCGGGCACGCCCACGATGGGGGGGTTGCTGATCCTTTTGTCCGTGCTGAGCTCTACCCTGCTTTGGGCGCGGCTTGACAACGGATTTGTTTGGATTGTGCTTTTTGTAACCTTTTCTTTCGGCTTGATCGGTTTTGCTGATGATTATGCGAAAGTCAGCCGGCAAACCGCGGCGGGTGTACCGGGCAAGCTGCGGTTGGCTTTGGGCTTTGCAATCGCGGCAATTGCGGCCTATTTCGCCACGTCTTTTCATCCTGATCCGCTTCAATATCAGGTCGCCATGCCGGTTTTTAAAAATCTTTTGCTGAATTTCAGCTTCTTATTCTTACCCTTTGCGATGCTGGTGATCGTCGGTTCGGCGAATGCGGTCAATCTAACCGATGGGCTGGACGGGCTTGCGATTATGCCTGTTATGATCGCCGCGGGGGCGCTGGGCGTGATCGCTTACGCCGTTGGTCGGGTCGATTTCACCAGTTATCTTGATGTTCATTATGTGCCTGGAACAGGCGAAATTCTGATTTTCTGCGCCGGATTGATTGGCGGTGGTATGGGGTTTTTGTGGTATAATGCGCCCCCTGCAGCAGTGTTTATGGGCGATACGGGATCTTTGGCCTTGGGGGGCGCGCTGGGCAGTATCGCGGTGATCACCAAACATGAAATCGTTTGGGCGATTATTGGTGGTTTATTCGTGCTCGAGGCGCTGTCGGTGATCATTCAGGTCTTGTCGTTCAAACTTACGGGTCGGCGGGTGTTCTTGATGGCGCCCATTCATCACCATTACGAAAAAAAGGGCTGGGCTGAGCCCACAATCGTGATCCGGTTTTGGATTATTGCACTGATCCTTGCGATGATTGGTTTGGCGACCTTAAAGGTGCGCTAACGCCTCTGCCGGAGGCTTGTTTGTAAGAAGGCTGCCGCTTGTTTTAACCGCTTGTCAGATCAGGCTTGGGCGATAAATATGGGCGTACTTGCCAGTAAGAAAGGTGTGATATGATACCAGCGCAGGGTGTGACGGGCAAAAACGTAGTTGTGCTCGGGCTAGGCCGTTCGGGTTTAACCGCGGCGCTAGCGTTGCGCGCTGGCGGAGCTGAAGTGCGCGTGTGGGATGATCAAGAGCCGGCGCGGCAAGCTGCCGAGGCGCAAGATCTTATTTTAGAAGATTTCGGCGCGCGTACAGATTGGACGCAGATTGATCTGTTGATCGTCAGTCCGGGCATTGCGCATCTCTATCCAAAGCCACATCCGGTGATCGCTGCCGCGCAGGCTGCAGGTGTGCCCGTTGACAATGATATCGGTTTGTTTTTTCGCTCTTTTGCAACGCGTGAGTGGGATGAGTTTGATCGCCCTGCAAAAATTGTTGCGGTGACAGGCTCTAACGGGAAATCCACGACATGCGCGTTGATCCATCACATTCTGGACCAAAACGGCATGCTTACGCAGCTGGCGGGGAATATCGGTCGCGGCGTTATGGATCTTGAGCCGGCGCGCTCAGGCGAAGTAATCGTTTTGGAACTGAGCAGTTATCAAACCGAACTTGCGCGCAGCTTAACGCCCGATATTGCGGTTTTTACGAATTTATCCCCCGATCATCTTGATCGCCACGGGGGGCTTGGCGGTTATTTTGCGGCAAAGCGCCGGCTTTTCGCAGAAGGCGGGCCGGATCGGGCTGTGATCGGCATTGATGATGCTGAGGGCCGCCTTTTAGCGGCGCAACTGCAACAAGGGCGCGATGATGACAGCGTGCTTCAAGTATCGGCCTGCAGAAAATTAACCGGCCCGGGATGGATGGTGTTTGCCCATAAAGGGTTCTTGTCGGAATATCGCAAAGGTCGACAGGTTGCCGCTTTTGATTTGCGCCAGCATGCAGCCCTTCCCGGAGCGCATAATCATCAAAATGCCTGCGCGGCCTACGCGGTTTGCCGCGCGCTCGGCCTTTCGCCCAAAAAAATTGAAACCGGGATGGCAAGTTTCGCTGGTTTGCCCCATCGCTCACAATTGGTTGCTGAAATTAATCAGGTGCGGTTTGTAAATGACAGCAAAGCCACTAACGTCGAAAGTGCCAAAAAAGCATTGATGGCTTTTTCAAATATACGTTGGATTTGCGGCGGTGCTGAAAAAGAAGGTGGCTTGGATGCGTTGCAAGGCGCAGCAAGCGCTGTGCGCAAAGCCTATGTCATTGGCGCTGAGGCGGCAGCCTTCGCGGCTCAGTTGCCATGTCCTTTTGAAATTTGTGAAACAATGGATGTGGCCGTAAAGGCCGCCAATGCCCAAGCGCAACCGGGGGATGTGGTTTTGCTGGCGCCGGCCGCGGCCAGCTTTGATCAATATCAAAGTTTTGAGCAGCGCGGCGAAGATTTTGTAGCACAGGTTGCGGCATTGTAACGGATGTCAAAACCGAACTTAGCGGGGCGCTTCGGATTGATGTGCAATCGCTTGCCCTGCGGCCCATCCTGAGGACCAGGCCCATTGGAAATTATATCCGCCGAGCCAGCCTGTGACATCCACAGCCTCGCCTATGAAATAAAGCCCGGATACGGTTTTGCTCATCATGGTTTTTGAAGACAGTCCGTTTGTATCCACCCCGCCCAAGGTGACTTCTGCGGTGCGATAACCTTCGCTGCCGGCGGGCCTGAGTTGCCATGCATGAAGTTGCTGCGCCAAAGCATGCAGGGCTTTATCAGATTGATCGGCTAGATTTCCAGTTAATCCAAGATCCTGCAGGATGAAATCAGACAGGCGCGCCGGCATCAACCCCGCCAAGATGGTGGATAAGTTTCGCGCGCCTTTCTGTTGGCGCTGCGCGCGCAACGCGTCATAGATCGAGCTGTTGGGAAAAAGATCGATTTCAAACGTTTCGGTTTCTTCCCAATAAGAAGAAAGTTGCAATATTGCCGGCCCAGACAGGCCGCGATGGGTAAAAAGAACCGCCTCTTCAAAGCTGGTCTTTGCGTTTGAAACGCGCGCTTCAATCGCAATACCTGCCAAAGTCTTGAAACGCTCTGGCTCAAAAGTCAATGGAACCAGCGCGGGGCGTGTTCTGGTCACATTCATATGAAATTGTGCAGCAATCTCATAAGCCAGCCCTGTGGCGCCCATTTTGGGAATAGATTTGCCACCGCAGGCGATCACCAAATTGCGGCAGCTTATGGC
Source organism: Rhodobacteraceae bacterium IMCC1335 (assembly GCA_039640495.1). Lineage (NCBI taxonomy): Bacteria > Pseudomonadati > Pseudomonadota > Alphaproteobacteria > Rhodobacterales > Paracoccaceae > Rhodobacteraceae bacterium IMCC1335. Next base: position 2,530,266 of record CP046864.1, on the reverse strand, counting down.
GTATCGTTGCCCCTCGCGCTCAAGGTTTAACGCAAACCCCTGATCGGTTTTGTTAAGAGCTGTGAGGCGCGTGTTTATCCACAACTCTGCGCCGCGCGCATCCAGCTCATCCAAGAGCATTGTGATAATCTGTTTGGCGCTGATATCGCAAAATAGCTGGCCCAACGTTTTTTCATGATAGGCAATTTTATGTTTTTCGACCAAATTGATGAAATCCCAATGCGTGTAGCGGCTGAGCGCACTTTTGTGGAAATGGGGATTATTGGATAAAAACCGATCGGGTTGAATGTTCAGGTTGGTGAAGTTGCAGCGACCACCGCCTGAAATACGAATTTTTTCGCCGGGGGCTTTGGCGTGATCAATCACCAAAACCCGCCCCTGCGCCTGCGTTGCGCACATCAGGCCGGCTGCACCCGCTCCGATTATCAGTGTATCAAATTGCATAGATGATCCGATGCAGGGTTTTGCTCGGTTTGACAAGAGTGAAGCTTTTTATCTGGTCTTGAGACAATATATTGCATATGTTTGGCGCAAGATCCCATAAATGGGGCAGAGCAGGTTTGAATAGGCAGGTTAGGCGCGTCGTATGACAGAAATGGTCTATGGGTCAGCCCCGGTGCATCGGGATGAGCCGTTACTTTCAAAATGGTGGAGAACGATCGATAAATGGAGCTTATCCGCTGTGCTGATCTTGTTTGGCATAGGGATATTGCTTGGCTTTGCCGCCTCTCCTCCGCTGGCAGAGAAAAACGGGTTTCAGCCGTTCCATTACGTCCATCGGCAAGTAATTTTCGGCGGATTGGCCCTTTTCGCAATGCTGATTACCTCGATGATGTCGACGCGTTTGGTACGACGCTTGGCCGTTTTGGGATTTATAGGGGCTTTTGTGGCCGTTATGCTACTGCCGTATTTTGGAACAGATTATGGCAAAGGCGCGGTCCGCTGGTATGCGCTTGGATTTGCCAGCGTGCAACCCTCAGAGTTTTTGAAGCCTGGGTTCATCGTGGTGACAGCTTGGTTGATTTCTGCAGCCGATGAAATTAACGGCCCCCCGGGAGGCTTTGGTCTTTCCTTCTGGCGGTTACAGTGGCGGCTTTATTGGTGATACAGCCGGATTTTGGGCAAGCCTGTCTGATTTTATTCGGCTGGGGCGTTGTTTATTTTATTGGGGGTGCACCGCTTTCGCTTTTACTGGCATTGGCCAGCCTGGTCAGCGCGGCGGGGGCGTTCGCTTATAATATGTCGGAACATTTTGCGCGTAGAATTGATGGGTTTCTGTCGGCGGATATCGATCCGCGGACCCAATTGGGCTATGCCGCCAATGCCATTCAAGAGGGCGGGATCTTTGGCGTTGGGCCCGGGGAAGGGCAGGTTAAATGGTCATTGCCCGATGCGCATACGGATTTTATCATCGCGGTCGCTGCCGAAGAATATGGCTTTGTCATGGTTGTGCTGATCATTGCGATCTTTGCCAGTATTGTGATCAACTCCTTATTCCGCTTGCTGCGCGAGCGCGACGCGTTTAACCGATTGGCGGGTGCTGGTTTGGTCTGCATGTTTGGCGTGCAAGCAATGATCAATATTGGGGTGGCTGTGCGCCTTTTACCCGCAAAAGGTATGACTTTGCCTTTCGTAAGCTACGGAGGGTCGTCCTTGATCGCAGGTGGTATTGCGATTGGTATGGTACTGGCTTTTACGCGAAAGCGGCCGCAAAGAGATGTGTCTGATCTGCTTGGAGCCCGGTCATGAGCGGCAAACCGCTTTTGGTTCTGGCTGCCGGGGGCACCGGTGGCCATATGTTCCCGGCACAGGCCCTTGCAGAACATATGCTGGCGCAGGGTTGGCGCGTGAAACTGGCAACGGATCGGCGCGGAGCGCGCTATGCAAAGGGCTTTCCTTCCGAGGTAAAGCGGGTTGTCCTTTCCTCTTCAACATTTGCCCGCGGGGGGATTTTCGCAAAACTGATTGTACCGTTTCAGATTATTTTTGGGATTTTATCGGCGCTGCTTACGATGCTGATCGATCGCCCCACCGTGGTGGTCGGCTTTGGCGGATATCCCAGTATTCCCACGCTTAGCGCCGCATGGGTGTTAAAATGTCCGCGTTTGCTGCATGAACAAAATGGCGTTTTGGGGCGGGTTAACCAGATTTTTGCCAAACGTGTGGATGCGGTTGCCTGTGGTTTGTGGCCCACTGCGCTTCCGGAAGGTGTTAATGGGCATCACACCGGCAATCCAGTGCGCGCGGCCGTCAGAGCCCGCGCCAAGGCGCCTTATATCATGCCCGGGGATTACCCGTTATCGGTTTTGGTGATCGGGGGCAGCCAAGGCGCGCGCATTTTATCGGATGTGGTGCCGCCGGCTTTGGCGGATTTGCCTTGGAAAGTGGTGCAAAACCTCAGGGTCAGCCATCAAGCGCGGATTGAAGACCAGCCGCGCGTGTCTCAGTTTTACGCTGAAAATGGGATCACGGCAGAGGTTGAAACATTTTTTGAGGATATCGCCAAGCGGATGAGTGAGGCCCAGCTGGTGATCAGTCGGGCAGGGGCGTCTTCGGTTGCAGATATTGCCGTGATTGGCCGACCGTCTATATTGGTGCCTTTGGCGATCGCGCTGCGCGATGAGCAAAGCTCGAACGCGTCCGTTCTGGTGCAAGCGGGGGCAGCTATTTTATGTAAAGAGGCTGATTTTGAAGTCGGGCCTTTAAATGCAATCCTGACCGATTTTTTTGACAAGCCGGAGGCTGCCTTGAAAATGGCCCAAGCGGCGGGCAAGTCAGGGGTTGAAAACGCCACCGACCAGCTGGCGGCATTGATGCATAAGGTGATTGAGGGTGCAAAGTTATGAGCGCGATGACCAAATTGCCGATCGATATCGGGCCAATTCATTTTATCGGCATTGGTGGCATAGGCATGTCTGGGATTGCGGAGGTTTTGCTTAATCTGGGCTATCAAGTGCAGGGCTCAGATTTGAAGGAAAGCAAAATCACGGCGCGGCTTGAGGCGCTTGGCGCAACGATTTTTATTGGGCAAAGTGCAGATAATTTGGGCGCGGCAGAGGTGATTGTGATTTCCTCGGCGATCAAAGCGGGCAATCCTGAACTGGACGCGGCGCGGGTTGCCAGCTTGCCGATTGTGCGGCGGGCCGAGATGCTGGCCGAATTGATGCGGCTTAAATCCAACGTGGCGATCACGGGCACGCATGGCAAAACCACAACCACAACGATGGTTGCCGCGCTTTTGGATGGGGGAGGTCTTGACCCTACGGTCATCAACGGGGGGATTATCCACGCTTATGGGTCCAACGCACGATTGGGGCATGGCGAATGGATGGTGGTGGAGGCAGATGAAAGCGATGGTACCTTTACCCGCTTGCCGGCTACCATTGCTATCGTGACCAATATTGATCCCGAGCATATGGAGCATTGGGGGGATTTTGAGGCATTAAAAGCTGGTTTTTTGAACTTTATCTCCAACATCCCCTTCTATGGGGTGGCGGTGTGCTGCACGGATCACGCTGAAGTGCAGGCATTGGTTGGAAAAATAACCGACCGTAAAGTGATTACCTATGGGTTTAATGCCCAAGCTGATGTGCGCTGTCTGAATCTGCAATATAAGAATGGGTCAGCCTTTTTTGACGTGGCTTTGCAAAATGAAGACACCCTAATCACGGGCTGTCATTTGCCGATGCCAGGGGATCATAATGTATCAAATGCGCTGTCAGCGATTGCGGTGGCGCGGCATTTGGGGCTCTGCGCCGCCGAAATTCGCGCCGCGTTAAGCGGCTTTAAAGGCGTGAACCGACGCTTTACGAAAGTTGGTGAGGTCAATGGCGTTACCATCATTGACGATTATGGACATCATCCGGTTGAAATTGCGGCTGTATTAAAAGCAGCTCGGCAAAGCTGCTCTGGAAAAGTAATCGCCGTGCACCAACCGCATCGCTACACCCGATTGCACAGTTTGTTCGATGATTTTTGCACTTGTTTTAATGATGCGGATGTTGTGGCCATTGGTGATATTTTTGCCGCTGGTGAGGCGCCGATTGCGGGGGCAAGCCGCGATGATTTGGTGGATGGGCTTTTGCGCCATGGGCATCGGGATGCCCGGGCTTTGGCATCAGAAGATGCGCTTGAAGCCTTGGTGCGGGCGCAGGCGGCGCCAGGCGATATTGTCGTGTGCCTTGGCGCGGGCACGATCAGCGCTTGGGCCAATCGCTTGCCCGACCGTTTATCCGGGTCCCATCTTTAAGGCTTTTTAAAAACCGCGCTAAAACGGCTTATCCCAGAGATCAGAATAACTGTGGCTGTGATCCGAAACATGTGATGCACCGTGATCAAGGCCGGGCTGGTTTGCAGACTAAGAGCGATCAATGACATTTCGGTCACCCCGCCCGGCGACAAGCTGATTAGCAAAACGTCAAATGGTAAACCGGTATAAAGCGAGAGCAGCGCGCTGAGGGCAAGCGCGAGGCTCAGCATGGCCAGAGCGCTTAACAATCCAAGGCTGGCGCTGCGCCTGAGCGCGGCGTAGCCAAATCCAACAAAGCGGCTTCCCAAGCTGACCCCGATTATGATCTGGGCGATGATCAAGATATTATTAGGCAAGTATACGCTGCCATAGCCGGACAGGTTGAGAAGGCCGGCGGCTAAAGCGGGCCCAATGAGCTGCCCTGCTGGCAATTTCAGCCGGCGCCCCAAATATAAACCGATTAAACCAACCACAAGCGTGAGCAAGAGGTTTTGAGTCGTCAACAGCGAAGGGTCAGATCCGGGTAAGGCAAGGCCGGCAGCGCTGCCCACAGGGCTTCCCATCCAAAGCGACAGACCGCTTGGAACCAGGATGATAACAAAAATTACCCTTAGAAATTGCTGCAGGGTTAAAATGCGGCTGTCACAGCCATATGTTTCTCCAAGCGCAATGCTTTCCAACAACCCGCCCGGGGCGCTGCAAAAAAACGCCGTTGCAGGATCATATCGGCCCAAGCGTCTGAAAATCAAAAAATTGACGCTCAAAGCTAGGCCGATAAACGCGATTAAACCAAGCAAGCTGGGCAGTATATTGGGCACGTGTTGTATCACTTTCCAGGTGATTTGGCTGCCAATCATCACGCCGATCACGGCAATGAACAGCATACGAAACCTATTCGGGAATTGATAAGAAGAAGGAATGTTTCCCCATCCAAAAATGCTTAAAAGAGCCGTTGCCACCAACGGGCCCAGCATCCATGGTAATGGCAAAAGGGTTTTGCTGCAGATAAAGCCCGCAAGCACCCCCAGGCCAATCAGCGCGGCTGTTGTTTTTAAAACCATGGCTTTTTTCACCGTCTCACTCAGGTAGTACTGCGGGAATGCTGCAAAGCAAGAGGCATGTCAAATCGCTTAGGCGTCACGCCGGTTTTGTACCAAAAACGCATGCAATTTTTCGGCTAGGGGATGGTTGCTTTCAAGCGCAAAAATATAGGCTTGAGTTGTAAGAAAGCATTGCTCGTCAAGCGTTTGAGCGGCGGCGCTGCCTGCGGCATAGAGCTCTGCCAATGCGGCGGCATCTTGGCGGGCATGCGCCGCTTGCAACTGAATATCGAGCTGCGTCACGGGGCAGGAGCACCGGCAGAGGCGGGCGCATGCTGCGCCGGTTGGTTTTGCGCTTCTGTCAGCGTCTTGGCGACCCATGCGTGAAAGCAATGCGTTGGAGCATCCATCGCGGGTGAAAACCGCCCTCCGTCAAACCCCGGTCCATGGCGCCCGCGTTGCATCCCCTCGACAACAAAAATATCTTCTTCCAAGACAGATTTCCACTGCGCGGTGTTTTTTGCCCGTAAGGTTGGTTCGGTTGCGTTTGTGGCATAATATAAATGCACATGCTCGATGCTTTTTTCAGGCCCAGAGGGCGCGATAATTACCGCAAAAGCATGATCACGATGGGTACCAAGCAGCACATTGGGATAAATGGCCAGATATTCAGCAGCTTGGCTCCATTTGCTGCTGAGATTTTTGAAATCAGGAAATTTTTCGGCGCGATTCCCGGTCAATTGCCGGTAGACGTTAGTGCCTTGGCCAGAATAACACCCCGCAGATTGAATGTTGTAATGATCTTCGAGCCGCGAATAGCTGTTTAACCCGGGATGCACCCACGGCAAATGATAGCTTTCGCAATAATTCTCAACCGCCAATTTCCAGTTGGTATTCAACGCAAGCTCAAAACGGCTATCTGCGCCACCATGAAAAAGCGGTTGGTCAAATTCAGACCAACGTTCCATCGGCTCGGCCATGGCTATTTCAAACGCGGGCGCCGTGCCTGAAAGGTTGATCCATACAATATCGCGCCAAATATAACTTGTAACTTCGATAAGCCCCAGCGCGTCTCGATCTATGTCTTCATGGGTATTTATACCCGGACCGCCCACATGGGGGGTGCTGATCAATCGACCATCTGTGGCATAGCACCAGCTATGATAGGGGCATCTGATTGCGCCTTCGATTTTCTTAGGCGCGTCGATCAAGATCATACCGCGATGCCTGCAGATGTTTTGAAACACTCTAACGCGATTTGAGCGATCGCGTATCATCACCAGCGGTACGCCTAAGAAATCAACCGGTTTTGCATCCCCCATCTGTGGAATATCTGCGGCAACCCCCAAGCCCGCCCATTGCCGAAACAGCAAGGCATGTTTTTCAGCCTCATAGACGGACAGGTCGGTGTAATGCACGTTTGCAAGCCCTCTGGCCCGTGCAACGGGGTTTTGGACCGCCTTTAAATCAGAAAATGGTTCCATGTTTTGCCTCACGGGTTTGCTTGAAGCCTATGGGCAGTCAAGTCTTCAAATTTGCTTTGATGCGCGTCAATTCGCGACCTGTCGATGCCGTAACTCGCCCAATTCAGGAAAATACGTCCTCGGGTTTGAGTAAAGTTTTGTGGTAGGGAACCAAATCATCAGCCTCGCAAAACCCTGCATTGCGCGCGGTTGAAAAGATTGCGGATCGGTTTTGCCCAAGATGCTCATAAACCAACCGGGTGACCCGATCGCCGGTTGGTTTTTCTTGCACGGTGCGGGTGCTATATCCAAGCCAGTAATTGTTTTCAAATGAGGGAACCGGCGTTAGAAAATTAAAAGAACAACTCATGGATCCGCGCCGAAAAACCAAAGCCGCTAGGCCCCCTTCCTGCGCGATTACAAAGCCTCGAAATTCGCGAATTTTGGGCAGGCTTTCTAAGCCTTGCCCCGAAATAGCCTCTTTGGCCTCCATGCCGCGCAAAAAGCATTTCTTGTTTTTACGATAGACAAAAATCAGCCCTTGGATAAAACGTTGATCATCCACAAAACTGCGCCGCGAGAAGCGGTAAAAGCCGCTGGGAAAGCTGTTTGGGCTCACACGGCTTGAGTCGGCGGTGAGAAAATCCTCCATCTCAGCGCTGAAAATCACATCCGTATTGCTATTTTGTACTTCATGTAAGGGCTGCAACAGGATCCGTGCATCCACTTTAAAATAGGCGCAGATTCTTTGTAAAATATCTGGCCGCGGAAAGCTTTCACCCGACAGGTAGCGGTTAAATTGGGTGCGGTTTATGCCCAATTCGCGGCACAGCGCCGAGACCGACGCGTAGGGCTGACATAAAAGGCGCAGATTGCGTCCAAACATGGCACGAAGCTCGGCTGGCGACTCGGATCTTTCTGAATGGTTTTCTATCATCTTCATTAATCGTGTTTAAATTTAAAATACTAATTAAAATCAACCCTAACGGGTGCAGTGATCGTTAAACGTGTAAATTTATGCTTTGTCGCGTCAGCGGCGACACAATATGAAACTATGTTGAAGTTTTTCGACACAAATTGCAAGTCAGTGTTCAGATTCAAAGATAGAGTATGGCCCGCTTTTCCCGCAAAATCAGTTCATGGTTAGGAAAGGATGATGTGATGAACGGCGTTATTATTTGGAGTGAACAAGCATCGAAGCGCGCAATTATCTGGTGTGAGGATCATGGGCGTTTGGCATTTTTCAAAGCTGAGGACACGCTTAAAGGTGAGTTATCGCGCAAAAATCAGGTATTTGCCTATGAAAATGGCGATATGGTGTCTTTCACCGTAGATGAGCAAGCTGATTTACGGCTCGCCCGCGATTTACAATGGGTTAGCCGTCAGAAATATCCGCATCTTGCCGAGCAATTGAAAGCGGGTTCTTCTTCTGTCGCTGCGGTTGCGCGCCCCTCGGGGAACATTATTCAATTCAGATGCGTTGAACCAACGGATCCGGGTGCTGAAGCTTATGAGGTGGCTTGAAGCTTAAAGTATAAATCTGCAAGGCTGTGCCTCTGAAACACAACTGGCTTGGCAATGCGGAATGTAGACCCAAGGCAAAACCTTCTTAAGTGCAGGCATACCTTTGTCAGGGATGTGTCAAAGCCTGAGCAAGCCATGCAAAAACCCTAACCGTTTATATGCGCGGCGCAGGAAGATAAAACGGAAAAAAAGGAAGTAATCAAATGGGCATTCATCAAATTTTATACGATAGAAGCGTGCAAGAGGCTTTAGATGCGTATAATGCGGCACATGGGTCTGATCTTGTTTTACGGTGTGGCCCCGATGACCTTTGGGCTTTCATGTTAACCGTAGAAGCTCTTGGCCCTCAGGCAGAGTTGCCTCCAGATTTATTGGCTTGTTTGCAGCATGCGCCGCAATGCAAAACGAAATCAAGGATCGTAAATGAATAGCAGGTGCCAAACTGCAGCTCAATTATACGCTGCATCCAGTCTTAACGATCTGCGTCAAACGAGGCCGCGCGACACCGTAGTCAGGATGGCCGGTTGAACGCCTGAAACACCCTCAGCATCCAAAAACCATAGCAGTTTAGCCGCGCGAAAGCGCCGCCACGCCCGTGCGCGCTATTTCGGTCAAACCGAGAGGGCGCATCAGATCGGCAAACGCGTCTACCTTTTCGATCGTACCGGTGATCTGGAACACGAAACTGTCGAGCGTGCTGTCCACAACATTCGCGCGGAAAATATCTGCCAGGCGCAGCGCCTCAACCCGTTTTTCGCCTTTTCCCGATACTTTTATCAGAGCCAATTCGCGCTCAACCGATTGGCCCTCGACGGTGAGATCGCGCACTTCATGCACGGGCACAATTCTGCTCAGCTGGGCTTTGATTTGCTCGATCACTTGAGGTGTCCCTGTGGTTACGATTGTGATCCGGCTGAGATGGCCTTTATGGTCAATCTCGGCAACCGTTAGGCTATCGATATTATACCCACGGCCTGAAAATAAACCAATCACCCGCGCAAGCACGCCCGCCTCATTATCGACCAAAACCGTTAGAGTATGCGGTTCTTCCATTTCAGCATAATTGGCGCGCAAGTTGTACGCCGAATGCTTTGACGAACCTTTTTCGATTTTTAAAGCTGACATGCCATTTCCTTTAATGCGCGGCTAAACCGCTGGTTACACCAACACGGCGCCTGTGCTATCGATCGCGTCTTGCGTTGACGCCTCACCCAAAAGCATTTTATTATGTGGCTGCCCTGATGGGATCATCGGAAAACAGTTTTCGTGCTTTTCAACCAAACAATCAAAAATCACTGGGCCATCATAGGCCAACATTTCCATGATAGCATCATCTAGATCGGCCGGATCGCTGCATAAAATACCTTTGCAGCCAAATGCCTCTGCCAATTTAACGAAATCGGGCAGGGCTTCCGACCAGCTTTGCGAATACCGCTCTCCATGCAGTAATTCTTGCCATTGGCGAACCATGCCGAGCCGCTCATTGTTTAAGATAAACTGCTTGACTGGGGCGCGATATTGAACCGCAGTGCCCATTTCTTGCATATTCATCAACCAACTGGCTTCCCCCGCCACGTTGATCACAAGCGCATCTGGATGGGCGATTTGAACGCCAATCGATGCAGGAAACCCATATCCCATGGTTCCCAAGCCTCCTGAGGTCATCCATTGATTTGGGTGCTCAAATCCCAAATATTGCGCCGCCCACATTTGATGCTGGCCAACTTCAGTGCAGATATAGCGATCTTGGCGATGCTTCGTCAGCGCTTCTAAACGCTTTAATGCATGTTGCGGTTTGATTGTGGATGTATTGGGCTTGAAATCGAGGCAGCGCACTTTTTGCCATTCATTAATTTGCGCCCACCATTTTGAAAGGGCCGCGGCGTTGGTCTTGCGGCCGCGCGATTTCCACAGCTTGAGAATATCCTCTAAGATATGGCCTACATCCCCGATGATCGGGATATCGGTTCTTATCACTTTATTTATTGAGGATGGATCAATATCGATATGCGCTTTGAGCGAGCCGGGGCTGAACGCATCCAAGCGCCCTGTGATCCGATCATCAAATCGCGCCCCTATATTGATCATTAAATCGCAATCATGCATGGCCAGATTGGCTTCATACAGACCATGCATGCCCAACATGCCAAGCCAGTTTTCACCCGAAGCGGGATATGCCCCTAGCCCCATCAAGGTTGACGTGATTGGAAACCCACTTGCTCCCACCAATTCGCGCAGCAAGCTGCTTGCAGCAGGGCCAGAATTAATCACGCCACCGCCCGAATAAATGATCGGCCGCTCGGCCGTTTCCAACGCTTCCACCAATTTGGTGATTTGGTCCATATCGCCTTTGACGCGTGGGTTGTAATGCTTTGAGGCCACTTTTGTTTTGGGCGTGTAGGTGGCTTCGGCAAATTGTACATCTTTGGGAATATCGATCAAAACCGGGCCAGGGCGGCCCGACGTTGCGATGTGAAAAGCCTCGTGGATGGTAGAAGATAAATTCGCCGTGTCCCGCACCAGCCAATTATGCTTGGTGCAGGGGCGGGTGATGCCCACCGTATCTGCCTCTTGGAACGCGTCAGAGCCGATCATAAAGGTTGGAACCTGCCCAGTTAAAACAACCAGCGGGATTGAATCCATCAACGCATCTGTCAGCCCGGTCACCGCATTTGTGGCGCCTGGCCCAGAGGTCACCAGCACAACGCCGGGCTTGCCGGTTGAGCGTGCATAACCTTCTGCGGCGTGTACAGCGCCTTGCTCATGCCGCACCAGAATATGCTTAATATCGTTTTGCAAAAATACTTCATCATATATCGGCAGCACCGCTCCACCGGGATATCCAAAGATAGTATCGACGCCCTGATCTTTTAGGGCTTGTACAACCATTTTTGCTCCACTCATTTGGCGCGTCATATTCATCTCCAGTTTAACCTTATCGCTGCAATGCAGCAGCCTTCCTAATATTCTGAATTCAAAAAAAAACCCCGATTATTCGGGGTGCGACGGACGAATGATCAAAAGGATCTTTACGCCTCGCTCTATCGCACCACCACAGAAATCAAAATTTTCATTGCTCCAGCCTCATTCTCTGAATTTTCCTTAAACTAAGCAGGCGTCTAAGGAAGGTCAATACGCAAACAAATAAAAAGCTGGCCAATTCTTTTCGAAAATTATCAAAGACGAAGTAATTTTTGAAACTTTCGAAAAAGGTGTTCTGTTTTTTGGGGCGTATGATCTTTTTTGCTTTTGACTGAGGGGTTTGCACCCCTCCTCAGCAATTCTAGGCATCTGGTAAAAAAAGGCGCCCCGACATCTATGCGGGGCGCCCTCTTATCGGGTTGCATATCGTTGAGGCGTGTTAGCCGTCTTGATTGCTGTCTTCTTCTGCAGCGGGAGCGGCCGGGGCCGCGCTGTCAAACTCATCGTCTGCGGCGGCACCGCCGATATCGTCAAACAGCTCTGCAATTTCAAATTCGGCAGCAGCTTCTTCTTCTGCGGCCAATTCTTGAATCGATTTGCCCGAGGCTTGCAGTTCGGCTTCTTCGACTGAGCGCGCCACGTTCAAAACGATCGTAGCAGAAACTTCTGGATGAAGACGCACGAGCATCTCATGCAGGCCCAGCTCTTTGATCGGACGGACCAAAGCGATCTGTTTGCGATCGACACTGAAGCCGCCGGCGGTTGCGACATCCATCGCATCGCGCGGCGTCACAGAACCATAGAGAGCCCCCGCGTCAGAGGCAGATCTAAGCACAACGAATTGTTGTCCATCCAGGCGCGCAGCCAGATCTTCCGCTTCTTTCTTGGTTTCCAAATTGCGCGCTTCTAACTGTGCCTTTTGCGCTTCGAAATTTGCGATATTTTCTTTTGACGCGCTGCGGGCTTTGCCTTGCGGCAATAAGAAGTTGCGCGCATAGCCTGGCTTTACGTCAACCACATCGCCCATTTGGCCCAATTTGGCCACGCGTTCCATAAGGATTACTTGCATGATCAGATCTCCCTATTTCACAGCATATGGCAAAAGAGCAAGAAACCGTGCGCGTTTGATTGCGCGGGCAAGCTCTCGTTGCTTTTTGGCTGATACAGCGGTGATCCGTGACGGAACAATCTTGCCACGCTCTGAGATATAGCGTTGCAGTAGTTTTGTGTCTTTGTAATCGATCGCCGGAGCTTTATCGCCAGAAAAAGGGCAGACTTTGCGGCGGCGGAAAAAAGGTTTGGTTGCCATGATCTATCGTCCTTTTCTACAAACTTAATCGCGACGTTCGCGACGTTCACCGCGGTCACCACGATCATCGCGGCGTTGCATCTGTGCAGATGGTCCTTCGGCGTGCTCTTCAACTTTGATCGTTAAAATCCGCATCACGTCTTCATGAAGACGCATCAGTCGTTCCATCTCTTGCACCGCAGGCGCAGGTGAGTCCGATTTTAGCATCGCATAATGGCCTTTGCGATTTTTATTGATCTTATAGGCCATCGTTTTAACACCCCAATATTCGCTTTCAACGACGTTTCCACCGTTATCTGCAAGGATTGTTGTGAAATGTTCAACCAGGCCTTCGGCCTGCGCGCTGGATAAATCCTGACGCGAAATAAAGACATGCTCATATAGGGGCATGCGCTCTCCAGTTCTCTTTTGGGCACGTTTCAAAGGGCGTCTATGAGGTTTTCGCGTCCACCCACGAGGGACTGTGCGATAAAAGTAAGTGCGAAAACAGACCTGCCTTCTACAGGAAAACCAGAGCGGTGCAAGGCTTTGAAGTGTAAAATGGCCAAGAATTTAGACAATTTGCCCTATAAGCCTTTAAGTTTCCGCTATAATGACAAAGTCTTGCCTTAAAGGCCGATTAACTTGTTATTTGAATAGGGGGTGTAATTTATTTTAGCACCAACTTATTTATATGTGGGGTTTTCCCGCCAGAGCTTGAGGTTTCGGTGAGCACATATCTATGCCTCGAGTGATAATCTCACCCCCTATTCTCAACACCTAATCAAAAACGCCGAAAGACCGGCGGATTCCCCAAGGTATGCCATAGCCCATGAGGGCGGCCCAAGCAGCGGCCTGCCAGAGATACCAACTGTCTAGAATGGCAGCCTTGATCCGTCAATTTGCGCTCCACAGGGCTGTGCAGATCGGATGCTCCAAGGCGGCTTTGGGCGTTTGCTTGGCCAAAGCAAGGCATAAGCCAAGTAGATCTTCATGCAGCTTTTCGATATCCTCGATGAGGTTTTCTTTCGCCGCTGCTGCCTGTCTGATTTCGAACCTTTCGGTTGGTTTGGAATAAAAATACCCGGTATCAAGGCCCGTTTGAAGGCAAGTTTGCGCGCGCTTTATCAGGGTATCATCCCGCAAACTTCGCCAATTTTTGATCTGAAGTGCCATAGATCGAATGGTCCCCTGATCATTGGTTTGAAGCGCTGTTTCGCAGATTGTTAGAACCGTCCTGTGCTGGGAATTAGCAAAAGCAGCCTGCATAGGCAGAAAGCAAGACAGCAGCAGCGCGATATAAAAAGGCTTTTTGGGGAAAAAGATCACTTGCGTTCCTTTACATTCAACCGATTAATACACTGATCCGCCCCTTGCTCCAAACGGAAACTATCGGTTCACACATCTTCAACAGGGCGGCCGTTGATTCAAACGATTGATCGGCCTTCACTGTTGTACATGCTTGCAACAGGTCTGAACTTGCTGGCGCCTACGGCGTGCACGCCGCCGGCAGACAGAGCAAGGCTTGTGGAGCGGATGTTTTCTTCTTAAACAGAGCGCGCGACTGTTTTTATTGCAAAGGACCTTTGATGCGCCTGTCCCGCTATTTTATCCCCGTTTTGAAAGAAAACCCTGCCGATGCACAAATCGTGAGCCATCGTTTAATGTTACGGGCCGGCATGATCAAGCAATCGAGCGCCGGCATTTATTCATGGTTGCCGCTCGGGTTCAAAGTGTTGCGCAAATTGGAAGATATTGTGCATGAAGAGCAAGTGCGCGCCGGCCATATTCCAATGCTCATGCCGACGCTGCAATCTGCGGATCTGTGGCGCGAAAGCGGCCGCTTTGATGATTACGGGCAAGAAATGTTGCGCATTCAGGATCGCCATGGGCGTGACATGCTTTATGGGCCAACCAATGAAGAGCTGATTACGGATATTTTTCGCAGCCATGTGGGCAGTTATAAAGACCTGCCGATGACGCTATATCATATTCAATGGAAGTTCCGCGACGAAATCCGGCCCCGGTTTGGTGTGATGCGGGGGCGTGAATTTTTCATGAAAGATGGCTATAATTTTGACATCGATAAGCCCAGCGCCATGCATGCCTATAACCGCCATATGGTCAGTTACCTGCGCACCTATGAGCGGATGGGGCTGAAGGCAATTCCGATGCGCGCCGATAGCGGCCCGATAGGAGGCGATGACACGCATGAATTTTTGGTACTGGCGGATACGGGCGAGTCTGAAGTGTTTTATGACAGCCAGATCCTAGACTTGAATTTGGGCAATCGCGCGGTGAATTATGATGACTGGGAGGAATGTGCCGGAATCGTACAGGAATGGACTACCCCCTATGCGCGCACCGATGAAACCCATGATGCCAGCCTCTTTGACGCTTTGCCCGAAGAGCGCCGACGCAGCAGTCGCGGTATAGAAGTCGGGCAGATTTTTTATTTTGGAACAAAATATTCTGAAGCGATGGGCGCCAATGTGGTGAATGATCAAGGCGCCCGCGTGCCGGTCCATATGGGCAGTCATGGGATCGGCGTGTCGCGTTTGATTGGTGCGATTATCGAGGCCAGCCATGATGAGAATGGAATCATTTGGCCGGAAGCCGTCACGCCTTATCACTGTGGAATTGTGAATTTGAAGCAGGGAGATGCGGCAACAGATGCAGCTTGCGAAGCGCTTTATGCCAGCCTCACCGCTTTGGGGCTTGAACCGCTTTACGATGATCGGCAAGAGCGGGCAGGCGGCAAATTTGCCACCATGGACTTGATTGGCCTGCCTTGGCGGATCACGGTTGGGCCGCGTGGTTTGAAAAATGGAGTGGTAGAGCTGACCGCGCGCAAAACTGGAGAAAGCCAAGAACTTCCACCCGAGCAGGCTGTGGAAGCGATTGCGCAGATTTACGCTGCGCTTTAGCCTGTCACTGAAGGTTTCATAGGATTAGAGTTGATTAGCTTGTAAAATCTCGAGTGAAACGATTTCTAAGGCGCGCGCATGCGTGGCAGAAAGATTAACCTTTGGCGCGCAACCTTCTTCATGGGCCTGCAAAAACCGGCCTGCGCAAAGGCACCAATGGTCGCCGGGTTTTAGGCCTACAAAGCCATATTCCGGCCGCGGCGTGCTAAGATCATTGCCAAAATATTTTGAATAGGCCAAGAACTCGGCCGTCATCACCGCGCAGACGGTGTGGCTACCTTGATCGGCTTCGCAGGTGTTGCAATGCCCGTCGCGAAAAAAACCGGTGACCGGATCCTGTGAACAGGCGGCCAGCGCAGCGCCAAGGACATTAATTTCTGGATCTTTTTGCATGATCATAGGCTCCTATTTCTGGAAAACCTAGCGATCAGCACGCTTAAGACAAGCCCTTAAACGGCCGATTTCCGGCCCATGCGATCCAGCGCCCGTGAAAATCTGCTCGACCCAGTTCAATTACTTGCTCGTCCGGCCATAACGTTAAGCGCAAAGCCGCCCCTAGGCCTTGGTCATCAGCTTCCATTGCAAAATGTGCCAGAGGGGTTGCGCTACTTGCCTGTTGTCCCGCTGTTTCTGGCGCTTGCATGCAGTTTTGTTGCGTTTGGAGAGAAAAATAGTGCCACGCGACTGTGTTGAAGAGCAAATGGAGATGCTTAGGATATCCTGATGCAAGGCGGAGGCGAAGCCAATCAGCTGCATCACCTTGCGCAATGGCAACGCGTTGCCTGGGGCATATACGCGCCAGTTGCTGCAGGCGTTCGGTTTGGTCCGGCCAAGTATAGGCACAAAGCCTCAAAAATCCTTCAGAGCTCCGAGGGTTTATCGGCGACAGATCAACGCCGGAGCGCCCGGCGATTTGAAATCTGCTCGGTGGGGGCGCTGGGCTGCGCCAATCGGGCGTGAGCGTCAGCGTGGCCTTATGGGGCTGATATGTGAACCCATGAGAGGATAGCGCAAACCGGTCAAATAAGAGGTTTAAACCGGCGCTTGCCCCCAGCTCTGACACAATCAGCGGCTGGTTGAAACGGCGTTCTAACATCAACGCGGTGGCAATCAACTCCGCGCTGCGCCCGATTTCATTGGTTCGCGGGATATAGTTTAGCCATTGCAAGATATGCGTTGCGTGATCGCGCAGCGCCGCTTGAACCGCCTTGCGCAGGTTTACCAGCGGCACGGTTTGTGGGGGGGGCTAATAACACGCCTTAAGCGCTGGGTTCTGGCCGCTCAGGAGCAACGCATGCAGCCCTGCAGCCAGTCTGAGCAGTTGTATTTATCAGGTGCAGGATCGCCAGACCAGCTGTTTAGCCGGTTGATAAGTGTAACGCGGTATAAATCGCCATCGGCAAGCAGATGCAACAGTCTGCGCATAAAGCATGAGCCTAAAGCGCTGCAGGCTTCGGCTTGCTGGTGAAAGTGATTGGAAATCGTTATTTGAATTTATCGATCAACCTTTGAAGCGGATTTCTTACGGGATCTTCCTTATCTGGCGATTGTGGTTTTTCAAGGGCGGCTTCGTTCCTGTGCGGCTGGGCCGCTTTTGGTTTTTGGGATTTTTGTGCCTGCGCTTTGAGCGCGACTTTATTCATAAAGCCTGCCGGATCTTTACCGGCTAATTTTACAGCGCCCTCGCCAATACCGCTGAGTAAATCATCTAACCAAGCATGATCGGCTTTGGCAAAATCATGAAGCACATATCCGGCCACGCGGTCTTTATGCCCCGGATGCCCGATGCCCAAGCGTACGCGATGATAGTCAGCCCCGATATGCTGGTGGATTGAGCGCAAGCCATTATGCCCCGCATGGCCGCCTGCTGTTTTCAGGCGGCATTTGCCCGGTGCTAAATCCAATTCATCATGAAACACAATGATCTCATCGGGCGTCAGCTTAAAAAACCGCATCGCCTCTCCGACCGATTGTCCGGATAGGTTCATAAAGGTTTCCGGTTTTAACAAAACCAGTTTTTCTGATCCCAAGCGGCCTTCGCTGATCACGCCGCTAAATTTTTTTTTCCAAGGTGAAAATCCATTTTCAGAGGCAATTTTATCAAGCGCCATAAATCCAATATTATGGCGGTTCTGGGCGTATTTTGAACCAGGATTCCCCAATCCGACGAATAATTGCATGTAAACGCTCCTGCTCAGCGATATGCTGTTAATAGCGCTGCCCGTTCGAAACGCAAAGCGCATAAAAAAAGCAGAGCGGTTGCTCTGCTTTTTAAATTTTTACTGACCGCCTGAGAAAAACGCCGCTGCCTTACTCCGCGGAGTCTTCTGCGGGTGCATCGCCTGTTCCGGCTACGGCTTCTTCTTCCTCTGATGCAGAAATACCACCCGGTGCCGATAAATTGGCGATTACAAAATCGCGATCAATCGTGGGGCGCGCCCCCTCTGGAAGACTGATTGCAGAAATCGTAATCACATCTCCGACGGCAACCTCCGCAAGGTCGACGGTAAGCTTTTCGGGAATATCGCCCGCGGTAACCACCAATTCAACTTCAGGGCGCACGACGTTCAAATAGCCGCCGCGCTTGATCCCCGGACAAACGTCTTCATTTAGAAACTCAACGGTGATGAATAGGTTGATTTTTGAGTTGCGGCGTAAGCGCATCAGATCCAGATGGGTTGGCAGATCTTTCACAACGTCACGCTGTACATCCCGGCAAATCACCCGAACATCCTCATGGCCTTCAACTTTTAAGTTAAACAGCGTTGATAAAAAACGCCCCGCTTTCAGACGCTTAAACAACACGTTGAATGGAATCTGAATGGGTAGCGGATCAACGCCGCCTCCATAGACAACACCCGGCACCATGCCATCGCGCCGCGCCTGACGAGCGGCGCCCTTGCCTGTCCCCGTGCGTGGCAAAACTTCAAGATTTGGAATCTCTCCAGCCATAATTCTCTCCATAATAAATGCAAGGGGCCCCTCCAAGGCTGTGACCCCAATGAAGCCGCGCGTATAAACCAGTTATTTAAGGTTTAAAAGGCCAAAATAAAGAATTATGCAGTCGCCCCAGCGGAGGGTTGGCGCTAAGAGGAAAAGCCGGTTCTATTCCCAATCCCCCGCAAACCCTTTCGGGATCAACAAGGTGTTGCGATTTAGATCCTGAACCCGTTTATGGCCGCATAGCGCCATTGAAATATCGAGCTCTTTGTGAATAAGCTCAAGGCTTTTGCGCACGCCTTCTTGGCCCATTGCCCCAAGCCCATAAATATGCGAGCGCCCGATATAGGTGCCTTTCGCCCCAAGCGCTAAGGCTTTCAGAACATCTTGGCCAGAGCGGATGCCACCATCCATATGCACTTCAATTTTATCGCCCACCGCTTCAACAATGCCCGGAAGCGCCTTGATCGAGCTTAGCGCGCCATCCAATTGCCGCCCGCCATGGTTGGAGACGATAATCGCATCCGCACCAACTTTCAGGGCCATCTTGGCATCTTCTTGATCTAAAATGCCTTTTAAAATGACTTTGCCGCCCCAGACATCCTTTAAACGGGCCACCTTGTTCCAATCAAGCGCCGGATCAAATTGTTCGGCTGTCCAAGAGGAGAGGCTGCTTGGATCGCTGACGCCTCTGGCATGGCCGACAATATTGCCAAAAAACCGCCGCTTTGTGCCCAGCATTTCTACGCCCCAGCCCCATTTTGTGGCCAAATTGGCAATCGATTTGGGTGTCAATTTGGGTGGGGCCGACAGCCCGTTGCGGATGTCTTTGTGACGCTGGCCCAAGATCTGTAAGTCCAGCGTCAGAACCAAGGCAGAGCAGTTTGCCGCGCGTGCCCGCTCGACCAAGCGATCATTAAAATCATTGTCCTTCAGCATGTAAAGTTGCATCCAAAAAGGCGCCTCAGTATGGGCTGCGACATCCTCGATTGAACAGATGGACATTGTGGATAAGGTGTAGGGCACGCCAAAGCTTTCGGCTGCCCGTGCGGCTTTTATTTCGCCATCGGCAGATTGCATTCCGGTCAAACCAACCGGGGCCAAAGCCACCGGCATGGCAACCTGCTGCCCCACCATGGTGCTGGCGGTGCTGCGCCCTGTCATATCAACTGCAACCCGTTGACGAAGTTTAAGCTGTTGAAAATCGGATACATTTTCACTAAACGTTTGCTCTGTCCAGCTGCCAGACTCCGTGTAATCATAAAACATGCGCGGCACGCGGCGCGCATAGATTTTTTTAAGATCGTAGATATTGGTGATTACAGGCATTTAAGCTTTACCTTACTGGGTTGTCGCGATCATATCTACAGGCGATATAACATCGTTAACCTATAAAACACCAGAGCAGGAGCGGGCGATGTATTTTGAAGATTTTGTGGTCGGGTTTCATTTTGAAGCCGAACCAAAACAGATTTCAAAAGCGCAAATTCTTGCCTTCGCGCAGGACTGGGATCCGCAGCCGTTTCATCTCGATGACGCGCAAGCCGAAGCGTCCCCCTATGGTGGGATCATCGCCAGCGGCTGGCAAACGGTTTTGATCGGATTCGAAGCGGTTTTTCGCACCAGGCTGTTTGAAAAATGCTCAATCGGGTCGCCAGGGGTGGATGAGGTGCGCTGGTTTATACCCGTCTATCCAGACGACATTTTAACCTGCGCGATTACAGTAGAAGAGGCGCGCCGCTCACGCAGCAAGCCCGATCGCGGATTTATCAAAACCCGGTTTGTTATCCGAAACCAAAGCCAAAAAATCGTAAGCAGCTTTTTGGCCACGCAAATGCTTCTTCTGGCCGCATAAGTGTCGCCAATAGAGGTTTAACCGCGATGTGCCCCATCTGAGAGGGTTTTGACAAACGCCAACACCTCTGCAACGGGTTTGCCCTTGGCCAATTCACTGACAATCGCCGATCCCACCACGGCGCCATCGGCAATTTCAGCGATGCTTTGCGCCGCTTCAGGGGTGTTGATGCCAAATCCAACGATCACCGGCAGATCCGTATTTGCTTTAATTTGTGCCACTTCAGGCCCCACGTTTTGGGCTTGCGCTTCGCCGGCGCCCGTGATGCCCGTGATCGACACATAATACACAAAGCCTGACGTATTCTGAAGAACCTTTGGCAACCGTTTGGCATCCGTTGTTGGCGTTGCGAGGCGAATAAAATTTAAGCCCGCGGCTTGCGCCGGAACGCAGAGCTCGTCATCCTCTTCGGGGGGCAAATCCACGATGATCAACCCGTCAATTCCAGCGGTTTTTGCATCCTGCAGAAATTGGTCAACACCATGATTGTAGATCGGGTTGTAATAACCCATCAAAACGATAGGTGTTACATTATCTTGCTTGCGAAATTCAGCGGCTAAATTCAGCGTTTTTTGCAAGGTCATGCCGGCTTCAAGCGCGCGCTGCCCCGCCAGCTGAATCGTGCTGCCATCTGCCATTGGATCGGTGAAAGGGAGCCCCAGTTCAATAATATCCACACCCGCTGCGGGAAGGCCTTTCACCAGCTCAAGCGCGGTGTGATAATCTGGATCTCCAGCCATGACATAGGAGACAAATGCCTTTTTCCCATCTGCTTTTAATGCGGCAAATTTATCGTCAATCCGAGTCATATTAGGCACCTTTCGCTTCGTCATGCTCTCCCATGCCCAATCGCATGCGAAAAATCAATGCCAAGCAAACATTTCACGAAAAAGCTTGTGCCGTAAAAGAAACCGTAAGTCGCAGAGCAGCGCTTTTGCATCTTCGCCGCTTGCCTCGGGGCGGATCTGCCACTAGAAGCCCTCAACAGCGCTAAAAGGAGCAGAGCCATGGGGTTTAAAATGGGTATTGTCGGGTTACCAAATGTTGGTAAATCCACCTTGTTTAACGCCTTAACCAAAACCGCGGCTGCGCAGGCGGCAAATTTTCCGTTCTGCACCATTGAACCGAATGTGGGCGATGTGGCCGTGCCCGATGCACGCCTTGATACTTTGGCTAAAATCGCCAGCTCAAAGCAAGTGATCCCAACGCGGATGACATTCGTTGACATTGCCGGGTTGGTCAAAGGGGCATCAAAAGGTGAAGGGCTTGGAAACCAATTTCTGGCAAATATCCGCGAGGTCGATGCCATCGCTCATGTGCTGCGCTGTTTCGAGGATTCTGATGTTACCCATGTTGATGGGCGCGTCGACCCGGTATCTGACGCCGAGACGATCGAAACCGAGCTGATGCTGGCCGATATTGAAAGCATTGAGAAGCGCCTGCAAGGCCTTAGCCGCAAAGTGCGCGGCGGTGATAAAGAGGCGGTGCAACAAGAGCGCTTGCTTAAAGCCGCTTTGGTGGTGCTTGAAGAAGGAAAACCAGCGCGCAGCGTTGAGGTTGAGCAAGAGGATCTGAAAGCTTGGAAAATGCTTCAGCTGTTAACCAGCAAGCCGATCCTGTTTGTGTGCAATGTGGATGAGGAGACCGCGTGCACAGGAAATACGTTTTCGCAACAGGTGCATGATATGGCGGCTGCACAGGGCGCTGGAACCGTTATTATCAGCGCCCAGATTGAAGAAGAGATCAGCCAATTAGAGCCTGAAGAAGCCGCCATGTTTCTGGATGAGATGGGCTTAGAAGAGGCTGGATTAGATCGCTTGATCCGCGCCGGCTATAAGCTCTTGGAATTGGAAACCTATTTCACCGTTGGCCCTAAAGAGGCGCGGGCCTGGACGATAAAAGGCGGCACCTACGCCCCCCAAGCCGCCGGGGTGATCCATGGTGATTTTGAGCGCGGTTTTATCCGGGCCGAGACCATAGCCTATGAGGATTATGTTGCCCTTGAGGGAGAACAGAAATCCAAGGAAGCCGGAAAGATGCGCGTTGAAGGTAAATCTTACATCGTGAAAGACGGTGATGTTTTGCATTTTCTATTCAACGCATAAGGCGCTGCGCGCAGGCCATTTGCTTTTGCTGAGGGGCTTGGCAAAATAAGGCTGCATGCTCGGCCAGATTTTAAGCGCTTCAAAGCCTTTGATTGAACTCGGGCGTTTCAATGTTGGATATAGTCAAACCGCTAAGAGAAGAAGCACTTGTCGGGCTGCGTATTTTGACAAAGACATGTCATTGGCGGTTTGGTAAATCGTCAAATGATGTTTGGATTGCGAAGGATGCAATCTTTCAACGCTGTAAGGCCAAACTATTGGGGGAGGGTTTATGTGCTTTGGAAGCAAAGCGGATGCGCAGCTAGCGCTATGCTGGGTTTTTATTTTTTTTGCCAACGGGCTTTCTCTCGCACAATGCGTTAAACCATTCGATTTATTTTCTCTGGCTGGGGTGGGTTGTTTGGATGAAATTTCTTATAAAATTTAAAGCAAGAGTGCGGGCGCTGCGCGCCAGCTGAGGGCGTAGGGACGGACAAATTTTAAAAAGTGAAGGTTTCTTATATTTTCCGCTTGTTTTGCCAGCAGATAAAATTGTAGACCCATCAGCGGAGACGTGGCCGAGTGGTCGAAGGCGCTCCCCTGCTAAGGGAGTAGGCCCGGAAGGGTCTCGAGGGTTCGAATCCCTTCGTCTCCGCCACAACCCCAGTATATCTCAATAAAGTATACAAATAAGGGGATTTGTGCATTCTGCAAAAGTGATTACCACACACGTTAACCACACACGTTAACCACACACAATATAACCCTCGAGACCCTTCCAGGCCTACCTCATCCTAATTAAACTGCACGACAGAGGCCCGTTTGTGAAATTACATAAAGCTAGTTACTTCTATTTTCACAACTAATAATAATCCCTGATATTCACCCCAAACTTGTACTGAGTATATCTGTTGCAGACCTTCGCTATGTTCGGTTTAGGGCTTCTAAGAAGGTCAGGGTTGCAGGTAATCTTCTTGGTTGTTGGGTTATCTATGTAATCCTGAAGCCAATTATCTCTCTCTAAGGCAGGGTGTTTAAGGTAAAGTTCATAAGCATAATTTACCCTATCCCAGTATTCTAGATTCTCACGGCGCTTGTATGGGCTTTCAGAGGCATTCTGAGTGCATCTATTGAAGTAGACTCTGCATGTGTCGCTACAGAACTTCTTAGTGCTTCTACGGGCTTCATATGGCCTCTCACAGTGAAGACAAACACCCATCAGCTATAATCCATAGCCACAGGTTCAGGTCGCTTACGGAATGGCCCCAGTTCTGTTTCTTGAAGATGGCTTAAGCATAGTGACCAATAAATCTGACCATCGTGATAGACTGGACTTTGACACATCAGGCAGTTGGTTCGCCAAGGAATATGCCAAGGGTGCTTTCTCGTTCTTTTCTTGGGGCTATTACCTATAGCACCACCAACGCCCTTAAGACGTTTGTCATTTTGTTTATTCATTTTTGGGGGTTCCTAGAGTTGCAAATGCTGCATAGCGGCAATTCAGATTTCACTACGTCTAAAGCGAAAAAGGTGACCTATCTAAGAGTTGTTGAAGCAAAGGAGAAAAGAATGCTTAGACAACTATTTAAATCAATGGTCGTGGCCCGTCAGGCTGCCGCTGCAATCGAAACTTTGAAGCACATGTCTGACCGTCAATTAGAAGATATTGGTTTCACCCGTGCAACGTATGTTGACCAAATTAAAGCAAGTGTTTTGGCTGAGTTAGACGCAGCGGATGAACAAAAAGCAGTGGTAGCGCCTGTAAATCCAAACTTGGTTGGTGCTGTTTAATTACTTCTTAAACTTAGTCACGCCGACATACTCCAGCTTACCATTCTTACGTATCCAACCTTTATTGGTAACTGGAGATGTGTCGTCTTTTGAAAGGCCTTTCTTCAGGTCTTCCAGTGCATAATCCATGACGAGTTTGTCCAGCCCCCTATATTCGTCCATTGATTTTTGGTTTCTCTAATAAGGTTTCTGGGACGGGTGGGCGCATGTTCAATGCATGGTGAGGTCTGAACTGGTTGTATTGCCTAAGCCAAACATTGATAGCGACCTGGGCTTGCCGTGTGGTGTGGAACCATTCTGCGTTGAGCACTTCTTTTCGCAAGGTGCCGTTAAAGCGTTCGTTATACCCATTTTCCCAAGGGCTGCCTGGATAGATTTGCATTGGTTTGATGCCGATCCTCTTCAGCCAGTCCTGTAGATGCGTGGCAATGAACTCGGGTCCGTTGTCAGAGCGAATAAACTCTGGCTTACCATGTTTAATCAGCAGCGGGTGCAATGTCTCCAAAACGTCGTTCGCATTCATTTTGGACCGCACTGCCACGCAGAGCGCTTCACGGGTATATTCATCTAGAACCGTGAACATTTTATAGCTGTGCCCATTGCTAAGCTTATCGTGCACAAAGTCGATCGCCCAAATATGGTTGGGATGTGTGGGCCGCAACCTGATGATGGAGCTGTCTTTATGATAAAGCCGTTTGCGCTTCTTGTGCCGGCGCGGCAGCTGTAAACCTTCTTCGTTCCATAAGCGCTCGACCTTCTTGTGGTTAACACGCCAGCCTTCCATGCGCAGCAGGGCGGTGACTTTTCTATAGCCATACCACCCATATTGCTTGGCCAGCCGGATCATCGCCAAGCGTAGTTCGGTATCATCTACTGATTTGGCTTGATAGCGCAGACTTGAGCGGGCTACATCCAGAACAGCGCAAGCACGCCGCTCAGAAATATCCAGCTTTTGACGCGTATGAATAATAGCCTGACGAAGCTGAGCCCGCGTCAGGCCCGCGGCTTTAGATGATCAAGGCTCTCCTTCAGGATCACCTTGTCTAACTGCAAGTCAGCGACGATCTTCTTCAAGCGCTCGTTTTCTTTCTTGAGCGATTTCATCTCAGAAACCTGCGAACGAGAAAGGCCTCCAAACTTCTTACGCCAGTAATAATAACTCTTATCAGAAATCCCAGCTTTGCGACACGCACTCACAACGTCCAAACCATCGTGCAAATGAACATCAATCTCGCGTAACAACTTCAACACATCTTCATCAGAATAACGCTTTCGAGCCATGTTTCCTTACTCCCTTTGCCAATATATACTGGCACAGTTCTAGGGGGCTAAGACACCACGAAGTAAGCATACCCTTCGATTTTCCACACACGACACAATTAGTCATCGCCTTGAACCTTCCTATAAAATCTCACCTTGATTGCAGCACTAATAATTCAGTGGGTCAACTGATTGATGAGGTCAGTGGTGCTTTGAATAATCCACTTTAGACATCGCTTCCTTTAGCCTCTCAAACATCAGACCATCAGAATAGCCCCCATAAGTCATGTCTGAGAGTTCATGGCCCATAAAGCCTAGCGGCTACGTTATGAGGCACTCCAGCGTTCTCTAATTGAGTAGCAAAGCCTTTTCTAAGGGAGTGGAATACATAATCAGGACCGTACCCAAGTCTGGTCTTTAGCCTACCAAATCTCTTACCGATAGCATTAGACCTGTCTCCGTATTTATTGAAGGAAAGCCCAGAGATTAAATATTGACCTGTAGCTGTATCTATTAGTCTAGCGATGACTTGTTTTATGTCGTTGTGAATTGGGATTGTACGCCATCCAGCCTCTGATTTAGCATCTAGGATTTCAAACCTATCGTCAGCTACATTCTGAATTTTAAGGCTACAAAGTTCTTCAATACGACAGCCAGTGTAAGCAGCAAGCCTGATTAAGTCAGCTAGGGTAGGGTCCCTATCACAACTAGCCAGCAGCTTATGGTAATCTTGCACTCTAAAGGCTTTACGCTGCTTCTCTATCTCAGCCTTTGTCTTCTTCTTAGGCTTTGGTGGAAGAACTTTGTGGAATGGGGCAGGGATGTCCAACTGTTTGTATTTCTCAAGGTAATCCCAATACCCTCTACAGTTAGAAATAACTCTTCCTCGTGTTCCAACTGATAACCCCATTTTATTGCCGAGGGTATTATTTACCCAATCTCTGACGGCTACTTTGTTTGCATCACTAGCCATTACAAAGGTTTGTGCGAAATGATTTAAATCTCTTCTTTTGCCGTCCAGAGTTTTGGCCTCAACATCTAAGGATTCAAGGTATTCATCGATATGTTCTGAAAGAAGCGTCTTCCCTTCATGCACTATCTGATAAGCATCAAATATTTTATTATCGTATGTATCGGTGGGGCTGTCTCGAGTTGATAGGGTCACAGCAAGGTCTTCATGTGCCATCTGAATTTCATGGTCAGGTACACCAGCGTTCTTTAATCTCTCAGCGTCTACCCTAAACTGACCAGTCAAAGCCTCAAGGTTACCATCATTGGACTTTGCTGCTTCTATCAACTGTTTCCAATTATGAACTACAGGAAGAACTCTCGTTTCAGCTATGGTCAGTGACTCTGTTTCTAAAGATTGTACAAACCGAGGCTTATTAAATGTGGGTCGCAGGGTTTTAGGAATCTCTAGGATTGCGTACCATTTACGTCTTCGTTTCTGAAGGTACTTTGGCATCTATTCCTCGTTGGGCAATCACACTTACCACACACGATTACCACACACGTTTATTGAGTCAAGAACCATATTTATATGATAATAAGGGAATTAAATACATATGTCATAGTTTCCCTTCGTCTCCGCCACCACATTCTGCTCATTCCTGTTGCTGTTATTTTTGGCACTATTCCTGCGCAAGATCAGGGATTTACAACAGCGCTTTGCGACTGATGCAGCACATCACCTCTCATTTCAGCGATAATTACCGCTAAACCTCAGCTGGTCATTCACCGAGGGTAGGTTTTCCCTGTTTTTCGCTATTAACAGGGAATTTAACAGGGAATTTTTCTTTTTTTGATGTTTTGAAACGCGAAAATGTAAGGAAAAACCCAATGTTTATTGGGGTTTTATAAAACTGACCTCAAAAAATAACAGGGAAATTAATTGGAAATAACAGGGAATTTAGCTCAAAAACAGGGTTTCTTGCTCAGACCACTTACGCGGTAGATCATGCCGGGTGAGCATCTTGATTGTGAGATCCCGATTGGTCTTGCCTTCTACAATGACTTGGAGAAGTTTGGGCGATAAAAAGGCAAGGCGTATGCGCTTCCAGATCATGCCCTCAGGAATATTATGGGCTTGCATAATATCAGACATGGACCGACCTGCCTTGATTTCTTCCACCCAAGCCTGAGCTGTTACAATAGCTCTTATAAGGGCATGATTGGGCTCTCCCTTATAGCCAACCCAGGTGAGCTTGGTCCCATTCGTGCGCTTTCTTAGGATCACGGGTTCCTCAACACGCAAGAACTCCAAATCTAGTTTATTTGGATCGACTTGAATGAGCGCAGCTACTTTCTCAACATCAAGCTGGATACTTGCCTTCGTCTCACAGAGATCAACCCGCGTTATCAGATCCAGCGTGCCTTTGATATCCAACTGCTCTAACCGCTCTTTAGCCCCAACCAACGCATGGGGCTTGATCTGCGGCGCCAACCTGAACTGATTGAGTGCTTCTGTTAACCTCGTTACTACTATCTCACTCAGCAGCCCCTCCAACATATCTGCCCGCAGGCGCCACCCGGTCGGATCAGCGCCGCCTGATATGAGACGGTTTGAGTAATAGTACCTGATAACTCTCCCAGATGATTTCTTGGACCGGGACGGTGTTAATCTGTCTCCTGTCTCATCATAGACTTTTCCAACCAGAAAGGCAGAGGGCCCCCGAGAGGGATGCTTGCCCCGCTTGATGACTGACCTCCTTTGCAGCTGGTCCTGAACCCGATCAAATTGGCCTTGGTCTATAATAGCTGCGTGGAGGCCTTCATAGACATCCCGTTTGTGTCTGATCTTTCCTATATAGATGGGATTGATCAGAATGTTGTGTATGCGCCCACGGCTCCAGTTTCTCTCAGGCCAGAGTGTATCTACAGAACGCTTTACTTTGCTCAGACATCCAAGCTGCTCATAGAGATCATAGACATGCCGGATATCAGAGGATCGCACCTCACATATTTCTAAAGACTGTATTTTAGGATCTGAGTGCACTTTATAGCCCCAGGGCACCATGCCGCCCATCCACATGCCTTTCTTCTTGGAGGCAGCGATCTTATCGCGAATGCGCTCTGCTGTGACCTCTCTCTCAAACTGGGCAAAAGACAAAAGCACATTAAGCGTCAGCCGTCCCATGGATGAGGAGGTATTAAAGGATTGCGTCACAGAGACAAAAGAACAGCCCTTGGCGTCCAAACAATCAATAAGCTTTGCAAAGTCAGACAAAGACCGTGTGAGCCTATCTATCTTATATACGACGATCATATCGATGAGACCGCTTTCTACATCAGCAAGCAAAGCCGATAGAGCAGGGCGCTCTAGCGTCCCGCCAGAAATACCACCATCATCAAAGCGCTTCCTTACCAACTTCCAGCCTTCATGGCGCTGTGAGGCAATATAGGCGCTGCAGGCTTCATGCTGTGCATCCAGAGAGTTGAACTCTTGATCAAGACCTTCATCAGAGCTTTTGCGAGTATAGACCGCTGCGCGCACCACAGGCTTTCCCAGCACTCTCATGGGCGCACCCCAAAGAACTGAAAGCCTGAGACATTATAGCCAGTAATAGCGCGTGCTGTATGAGAGAGGGACTTAAAGCTCTTATCCTTCCAAACAAAGCGCCCGTCATCTCCCACCTCAACCACATGGGTGATTCCATGATACTCGCGCACAAAGCGGCTTCCGGGTTTAAAGGCAGGCCGCACTATATCGCGCCGCGCTGCGCTCTTGAGGCGACTATCCAAACGCTTTGTATATCCGCCAACGGTATCCAGCTGATAGCTATGACTGAGGATCTGTACCATCAGGGGTTTGCTTAAGTGTTTTGGAGGAGGGCGGCCCACAACCGCTCGCCATTCTGACATTAACGCCTCGCGCGAGGCAGCTGCCAAACCATTCAAATCCAGTCTCATCATTTACTCCGTACAATCATCTCGTACCGAGCAGAGCCCGACACTCTTCGGGCACAGCTACACACAGGCTTGCGGATAACAAGAAGTCCAGTGGAAAGATCAAAGATGGCTGGTTGTTAAGACTAGTTAGTCTGAGAGAACCACTCCGGATGCTTAGGACCTTTTGCCTGAAAGCACCTTTATTGGAGAATACAAAAATTGGTGGTGCTGAGAAATGGGGTTAAACATATTCCTGCGCGCCGTTGTCTACAATCACGCAAAGCGGTTCCCAACTGCACCAATGCCGGCCAACCTGCCAAACACCGCGCCAGAGGTTAACCCTGATCCTCCAGGGTAGCCTCCTTGAAACACACCGCCAACCATTTCTCCGCAGGCAAACAAACCAGGTATTGCGTTACCAGATTGATCCAATACTGCGGCTCTTTCAGAGATTTTCACACCTCCGTAAGTGAATGTGATCCCCCCGGTGACTGGATAGGCCCGATAAGGTGGTGAATCGATGGCTTGTGCCCAATTAGATTTATACAACCCTGCAGAAATTGACGACTTACCATCTTTAATCGTTGGATCAAAATCAATTGACCCTTTCGTGTTGCTATTAAATTCTTGTAGCGTCGCTTCTGCTGCGACTGCATCTAATCCATTGCATTTACCTAAAAGCTCCGAGATATTATCAGCTTCTTCATATCTGGCATCGTAAAACTGATATTCTTCATACAGTAGATCAAAGACTTTGCTGTCAAAAATTTGCCACGCTTTTTGACCTGGTTGCTGCAAAACGGCCCGGCCAAATTGCGCATAGGTGTAGTTTCTAAAATCGATCCCCTCATCGACAAATCGCGCCCCATTTTCATTTAGCATCACACCCAGAAAGTAACTAATTTTGCGATAATTCTTCCGTTCGCTATGCGGAATGTTGAGGTTGCCAAAATCTTTCATAAAATAATCCATCGGCGTAGCATGGCATCCGCTAAACCGCCCATAGCGCTGCGCCCCCAGCGCCCATGCCGCCAAAAGCCCATCACCTGTATTATGCGGCGTGCCGCGCACTTTTGCACCGCGCCATTCCGCGCCAAGCAAATTTGCCCGTAAATCTGGGTTACTTTCAAAGCCGCCACAGGCCAAGATTACTGCATTGGCGTCGATTTCTTCGCCTGAGGTTAACGTTACTCCAATAACGGCTCCATCGTCTCGAGTTTTGAGTGATTGAAACGCGCAGTTATAGCGGATGACGCCTCCCAATTTTTCATAGGCGGTTAATTCCATGTCAAAAAGGCCAACCCCTTCATTTTCTGCGGCAAGTGTAAGCCCGCCCCAAAAAATAATTTTCCTCTCTTTTTCAAAGCTTTGCCGAGACCATATTGGATTAAAAGTCACGCCATGACCGGCAAGCCAAAGCAAAGTTTCATAGCTTTTTGAAACAAGAACCCGTTGTTCTTGGCTTAGCGGTGCACCATCATTGAAGCTGGAAAGATCAGCAGCAAATTTTTCTTGCGTATAACTTCCAAAATCTGCGCGCGCTATGCGCGGATCATCTAGCCTTGCCAAAAGGGGATGTAGATCCTCGCTGGTCTCATAAGAAAATCGCATAGCGCCGGCTGTATATTTTGTATTCCCACCGGCCATGTCGCGATCCGCTTTTTCGATCATTAACACATCTGCGCCCAGTTCGCAGGCTGCAATTCCTGCACAAAGGGCTGCATTTCCAGATCCAATGATAACGACATCCCAACGCTTGCCCATAACTCATTCCTTGTATAATTGCATCCAAGCGTATACAATATGCTGATTAACATTCAAGAGTGCCCATGTCGACTCCCACCCCAATCTATCAAAAATTATTGGCAGCCATCGAAAACGGTGAGCTGCGCCCAGGCGACCGGCTTTTGGAAACGGATCTAGCGCAACGCTTTGGCGTTAGCCGGACACCCATCCGAGAGGCGATCCGTCGATTGGAAACCGATGGGCTTGTGGCGCATAAACCGCGGGTCGGAGCGATGATACGTGTCTTAGCCCAGCAAGAAATTGTTGAGCTTTATGAAATGCGGATTGTTTTGGAAGCAACCGCCGCGCAAATGGCAGCCAAGCACGCCTCAAAGGCGGAAATCCATACCCTTAAAACTTTGAATGCGCAGATGATGCAGGTGGCAACGGATCCCTATAAAGTGGCCATGCTTAATCGTAAATTTCATGGCTGTATCCTCAGCGCGGCGCGCAACCGATTTCTATCGCAAAGCCATAATTCGTTATCGCATGCGCTGGTTCTGTTGGGAAAAACAACTTTGGAAAGCTCTGAGCGTGTCAAAGACGTGGTTTCGCAGCATGATGCCATTGTCGAGGCCCTAAAATCGGGTCAGCCGGAAACAGCTGCTAAACTAATGCGCAAACATATGGAGGCATCACTTGAACATCGCTTGAAGGCGTTACAACTCGATGGGTAAACATTTGGCAACCCACGGGATCGGCCTTATTGGCGCATTGATTTTTATATGGTTGGATTTCCCCTTGCCTTGGCTGTTTGGACCCTTGTGCAGCTGTTTGATAGCCGCAGTTTTTGGCGCACAATTAACAACGGTGAAAATTATAAACGATGGGATGCGTACGATCTTGGGCGTGGCTGCCGGTGCAACTGTAACAATAGGCTTTGTGATAAGTCTACCGGGGCTGTGGGATACATTAATCTTTATCCCGATAATCGTTTTTGTCAGCGGCGTGGTTGGGGTCTGGTATTTTAAAAACCTCTGTGGCTATGATTTTCCCACTGCATATTATGGCTCAATGCCCGGCGGCTTGCAGGATATGTTGGTTTTCGGTGAGGAGGCTGGGGGCAACGTCCGGGCTATGTCTTTAATTCATGCCACGCGCGTCTTGGTTATCGTGGTCTTATTGCCTATTCTCTTAACCTCTGTTTGGCAGGTGACGCTTGATCAAGCGCCGGGCAAGCCCGTGCATAGCTTTGCATTGGATCAACTGCTTATCCTTGGGTTTTGCGCCATAGCGGGATGGAAAATCGCCGCCTATTTCAATATGTTTGGAGCCACAATTCTTGGTCCGCTGCTTTTGACCGCTTTTGCCAGTATGACAGAAGTTTTACAGACCCGTCCGCCGGCCGAAGCTATTTGGGCGGCGCAATATTTTATTGCGCTTGGAATTGGCGTTAAATATGTTGGGATTTCTATAGAGGAAATCCGCAAGGATATCCTGGCCGGTTTGGGGTTTTGCGTATTCTTATTGCTGCTCACCCTGGTGATTGTAAGTTTTATTGTACTTTATGACCGTGCTCCAGCGATTGAGGCAGTTCTGTCGCTTATGCCAGGTGGGCAGGCCGAACTTGTCGTCATGGCGTTGATTGTCGGTGCCGATATGGGATTTGTTGTAGCGCATCACCTGTTTCGTATATTCATTGTTATATTAGGGGCCCCGATCCTTGCTAAGATTATGCGCGCCAAATCTGGCCATTGATCATATTGATCGGCGCGCCCGCTTGAAAGGCAATCACCTGATCAAAAATATCTGAAAATTGCAGTTCAAATTCATCTTCGGTGACAAATCCGATATGCGGCGTGCAGATAAGATTTGGATGCGTGGCCAGGGGATCAGCGGGCCAGGTGATCGGTTCTTGATCAAATACATCTATGGCCGCACGCCCTGGTCTTCCGGCATTTAACGCCTCCAAAAGAGCGCCTGGTTCGATAAGCGCCGCACGGGATGTATTTACGAAAAGCGCATCGGGGCGCATTGATGCAAAATCCGTTGTGGTAATCAATCCACGCGTTTCTGGTTTTAGACGCACATGTACAGAAATCACATCGGCGCTTGCAAAAAACTCTGAACGCGTGGGCGCCACTTTTTGGCCGTTCAACTTGGCGCGTTTGCGCCCTGTCTCAGAGCCCCACCAAACCACGTCCATCCCAAAAGCCTCTGCGTAGCCGGCGACTGTTTTACCAATGCGTCCATACCCATAAAGGCCCAAACGACGACCATGCAAAGTTTTCCCAACTCCCATCTGCCAATGACCCGCTTGTAGGCTAGCCATCTGCTGAGGAATTTGCCGCATACTGGCCATGATCAGCGCCCATGTATGTTCTGCTGCAGCAAAAGAGGGCGTACCAGAATGCATATTAGAACACAGCAATACACCGTTTCGCGAACAAGCCTCGACATCCACATGCGGATAAACACTGCGCTGCGAGATTAATTTTAAGTTTGGTAATTGATCCAGCAATTCGGCTGTAATCGCCGTACGCTCTCGAAAAAGAACCAACGCATCAAATGGCCGAAGGCGCATCGCCAATTTTGAGATATCTGTTTCGTGATCGGTAAAGACCGTCACCTCTATCCCATTCAGTTTTGAAAAACAGGTCAAGCCACGCAGTGTGTTGAACCAATCGTCTAAGATTGCCAGTTTCATCGACCCGTATGTCCATCCCAAATCTCAGCTGGCACATAAACCTGTCCGTCTGCAAGTTTTCGACAGGTACGGATCAACCCCGCCGATTTATGTTCAAATGCACCATCCTTCAGACGGTAATCAACCAACACCTCCATGGAGCCCATCGGATGTTCTAAAGTTATTTTAGCAGGTATTTCCATAGGCCTTTCCAGCAACCCATCCGCCACGGTTCCCGGGGTTAACGCACAAGAGGCCAAACATTGACTGCCGGTTACAGCCATTGTGGGGTGCGTTTTCCAAGGCATGAAATAACGCGTTGTTAAACTTCCACCATGCGTAGCTGGTGCTATTAGACCAAATTTCGGCGTCACAGATCTACGCACATCGCCCATGCCCATGGCGGCGCCCGCTTTAATGCGCAGCGCCTCCATACATTGAAAAAACACTGTATTTTTATCGAGTTCATCTCGTGTTTCATACCCGCTCAAGCCAAAATCAGCTGCGCGCGCAATCACCATAGGCATCGCCACATCCATGCAAGTGACCGGGATGCCATCAATTTCATCGGTTAAATTGCCAGTTGGCAAAAAGGCCCCTGTTGAAGAACCCGCAACTTTCATAAAATTCAGCTCAACCGGCGCGGCCGTTCCGGGCACTCCGTCAATTGCCGCCTGGCCGGCATAGCTTATCTGCCCTCTTGGCGTTTGTACTTTAGCGATGATTTCAGCGCCTGTATTCACTGCATGTATAGCGACCGAGGTTTCCCCCTCCGAGGAGGGGTGTAAACCCATTTCAATCGCTGCCGATGCCACGCCTGAGAGAATATTACCGCAGGTTGGTTTAAAATCGACCAAACCATCTTCCACGCTGACCTGTGCGAAAAAATAGTCAATATCTGCCCCGGGTAGATTTGATCTGGAAAGCATTGCCACCTTGGTCGTGACGGCATTGCCCCCGCCGATCCCATCTATGTTCAGGGCATGACCAGAGCCAAGAGCTGAAATGAGTACGTTGGCCAATTGATCCAAATTTTGCGGTAGGTCTGCTCGATTGAAATAAGGGCCGCGTGAAGTACCGCCGCGCATAAAGATAAAAGGGATTGGCGTCTGGCTCATCGCTTTTCTTTCCTAATTAGGTTGGCCAAATGTGCCGCAAATTCCTGCGTGCCTAACCGGCCACCCAAATCACGGGTCCGGCTGGTTGGGTCAGAAAGCACCGATTGTAGGCACTCTGTCAATAAGGCGGCGGGATCTATTGCCCCAAGATGCAGGAGAAGCATTGCGGTTGAACGAATGAGCGAGGTTGGGTTTGCCTGATTTAACCCTGCAATATCCGGAGCTGATCCATGCTGCGCTTGCGCCACTGCGTGCTCCGTCCCGAGGTTTAAAGATCCGGCTAAACCTAAGCCTCCAGACAGCTCTGAGGCAAGATCTGATAAGATATCGCCAAACATATTGGTGGTCACGATAACATCAAAGCGGCCCGGATCTCGTACCAACAGGGCAGCCGCTGCATCAACCAGTATTTCATCATATACCACATCCGGATAATGCGCCGCCATTTTACGCACTTCTTTTAGAAAAAGCCCATCAGTCAAACGCATTACATTGGCTTTATGGACAGCCGTGACATGTCTGGCCGGCCGTTGCATTGCACCCTCAAAAGCTGCGCGTGCAATACGTTTTGAACCTTGCGCCGTAATCTTGCGCATGGCCAAGGCCACGCCCTCTACCGCAATGAATTCTGATCCGCCCGAGGCCATGTTACGATCCGCATAAAAACCTTCCAGATTTTCACGATATATGACCAGATCGATAGGTTTTGAGATTGGGTTTGGTAACGCCTCTAACGACAATGCCGGACGAATATTTGCAAATAGTTCTAATTCGCGCCGCAACACTCCAGAGGGGTTTAGCCCCCCTTTAGAAACAGGTGGATAAACATTATGGGACACCGGACCGAGCAGCACGCCATCAACTTCTTTTGCGGCTGTGATCACTGTATCTGGAATAGTGCTGCCGCTTGCTTTTAGAGCAGAAAGCCCGATCTCCATATCTTCCCAAGCGATCTGCAGCCCGCATGATTGTGTCAAAGCAGTCAAAACTGTCTTTGTGGCTTGCACGATCTCGGGGCCGATACCATCGCCGCTAAGCGATAAAAGCTTTAATGTGCTTGCTGCCATCCCTATGGCGCCACTATCATGTAAAGGGCCATGGTAGGTCAAAATAAGATTGTAATAGACCTGGCGGAAAATCTCTGTTGAGCAACCATGCCATAAATAACATGAAACTAATGCCCAAGATTGAATATACCCAAGTCATTGGCCAACCCAATTGTGCTCGGTACCTCATAAAACTAGCCAAGAAAACAGCCAGCGCGATTATGAAACCGGTCAGCGCGGTCAAGATCAACAAAAAGGCAAACCAAGCTAATGTAGGCCAGAGACGATATTGTGCGGTTTGCTCTTCGCCGCTGTTTTCACGATCCGCGAACAATCCATGCGTTTCAGGTACGAGCATCATTTGTATTAACAATACTAATGCACCTATAAGAGAAATGGAGGCCACAAAAACTGGAAATACACGATCGGTGGCCGCATAATCAGGAATGCTAAGGGCATCCCAAAGCGCGTATGAGATAAACCCGATCACACAGATTAAAAAGACTAAAGGGGCGCGTTTTGTTCCTGACGGAACTTCGCCTTCGGATAAAATATTTTTCGCCTGACGCAATCCGATCACAACTGATAAAAGCGTGATTATAATTAAAACAATAACGATGGGAGACAGAATGTAATTCATGCCGGCCTCCCAACTTTGCCGGAAACGGATACCGGCGATTTGGTTTGCATTATTGGAATAGTTTTCAACCGCATTAGCCAAAACAAAACCGATCAAAAAAGCCGGGCGAGACCAGTCAAATCGGCGCATCATTATCCCCAAGAAGCCGATCGCAAAAAGTGCCACAAGATCCATCAGGTTCTGCCCGCTTTGAAAGGCGGCAAAAGAAATTATCATAAAGATAAAAGGGGCCAGCAATGCAAAGCGGATATTGGTTAATTTTGCGATCCCACCAGACAGCGCAATGCAAAAAATCGTGCCCACCACATTGGCCAAGGCTAAGAGCCAAACGATCGAATACGTGAAACCAAGATTGTTTTCTAGCAAGCTGGGACCAACATCAATGCCATTTCCCAAAAGCGCCAGCGCTCCAATAAAAACTGCCATTGAGCCTGAGCCCGGAATCCCAAAAAGTAAAGTGGGCACGAGCCCGCCTCCCTCTTTGGCATTATTCGAGCTTTCAGGCCCGATCACGCCGCGCACATCGCCTTTGCCAAATTCGGATTTTTCTTTGCTGGTTTGAATCGTATGTCCGTACGCGATCCAATCCACCACCGAGCCGCCAAGCCCGGGGATAACACCAACGATGACGCCAATGATTGAGCATCTTGCCGATAGCCATTTGTTGCGCCACCAATCTTTAATGCCTAAAAGCCATCCTCCGCCAAGTGCTTGTCGGTCAGAAATAGCTTTATCTTGCCTTAACAAAGCGATGATTTCAGGAACGGCAAAAACACCCAAACCCACGATCACCAACTTAAGACCGTCCGTTAGATACGGATAGTCATAACTGGACATGCGCAGTTCACCATTAAATGGGCCCTCGCCAATTGATCCGATCAGTAAGCCGAGACCGGCCGCCACGACCCCCTTAATTGCTATGCGTCCCGCCAGAATTCCAACCATAGACAGACCAAAAATTGAAACCATTAGCAGCTCGGGCGATTTAAACAGAAGCACAACCGGCCGTGCCACAAGAATAAAAATGGTCAAAAAAGCAGCCCCGACCAAGCCTCCAAAAAGGGAAGACGCAAACGCCGCTGAAAGCGCGCGGGCCGCTTGCCCGCGTTTGGCCATTGGAAACCCATCAAGGACAGTGGCCTGTGAGGCTGAAGAGCCAGGAATTCCCATCAGTATAGAGGCAAACGTATCAGATGTCGGCACCACAGCGATCATTCCGATCATCAGTGCAAGACCAAGAGTGGGATCCATCCCAAACATGAAAGGCAGTAACAGCGACAAGCCGGCAATCCCGCCAAGGCCAGGAAACACTCCAATTACCAAGCCCATACAGACACCTAAAACCAGATACCCGATCACAATCGGTTGCAAAATTTGTGCCCAAGCTGACCCAAGAGCGGGCAGCGCATCTATAAAAATGTCCATAAAGGCTCCGTCGCACTGTTTTGAAAAACGCCCCCTCACTGCGAGGGGGCGCATCTAAAACAATCAGCTTATTTCAACTCAACGCCGAATTGATCCTTCAACCAATCAACAACAAAGCCTTTAGCTTCAGCATTCACGGTTATTGCATTGCCCAAGGCCGCTTTGGCGTCAGCGCCTGTGTACATCGGATATTTACCCAAACGTTTTGCTGAGATTTCAGCAAAATCTGGGCGCGCTTTGATTTCTGCAAAGGCATTTGCGAAAGTATCAACAATCTCTTGGTCCGTACCCGCAGGTAGGAATGCGATCTTTTGTGATGGAAATCCGGCAACAAAGAAAGCCTTCCAAGCATCCCATTTGGGGCCAGATGTTTCGCACCCATCGGTTGCATCACAAACTTCTTTGAACGTAGGCAGTTCTGGGAATGTTGGATCGCGCACGATATCGCCATTTGCGCTTAATGATCCCCAAGTCATCATCGGAACTGCTTTGCCCGCGTCGACCAATGCAGCGGATCCCTTTAAATAGCCGGATGATGTTTGATAATCGATAGTTGCCTCGCCTGACTCGAACATTTTGCGCCCATCGCCGCGTCCTTTAATGCCAAGTACATGTTCAACATTCATGCCCAACATTTCCCATGCCAAAGCAGGGATCAGGTCAAGGCGGGTTGCACCTTGGTTGCCATAGATAAACGTGGTGTCTTTAAGATTATTTGCTGTGCCGTCAAATTTTGCTCCGTCTTCAGCGTTCAAATAGGCCACACCGCCGGTGCCTGAAGCCATTACGGGGTTCCAGTCATTATATTCATAGCGAACACGCGGATCCCCAAGCAAATATGGAAATTGAGTTGAGCCCGAAGAGCCAAACATCACAGTGCCGTCGCCATTTGTTTGCTCTTGAAACCAGTTGGCACCTTTCGTAGAGCCCGCGCCGGGCATAAATTTAACCACAACAGAGGGGTTGCCAGGCAGTGCTTCGGACAAAAGTGGGGCAAAGAAATTTGCCCATTTGGCCGAGCCCCCTGTTTCTGAGAACGGGATTGTCCATTCGATGGTTTTTCCAGACATATCCACATCAGCCTGTGCAGGCAGTGCGAAAGCTGCGGCTGCGGCCGTTGCCATAACGGCGCGGCGGGTAAAGTTTGATAGTTTCATAGTTCCTCCCAATAACGCTCATATTGCGTAAAATTTATGAAATCAGGGCAAGCTTTTCGCCCTTGATTCTCGCACCATGCTTGGTCAACCTTGCACGAAACTATCATGGGGCAGATTAATGCGCATTGCCATCGTTGAAGATAATCTTGCTCTTGCTCAGGGGATCGCGCATCACTTGCGCGACCAAGGGCATTCAGTCAATTTGCTGCATGATGGTCAAACAGCTCTTGAGTTTTTGCAACAAGAAAGCGCGGATATCGTTGTAATGGATGTGAATCTGCCACGCCTCGATGGGTTTAGCATTCTGAAAGCGCTACGCAAGTCATCCAATCAACTTCCGGTTTTACTTCTGACAGCGCGAGGTGACTTGCATGATCGTGTTACCGGACTTGATGCGGGGGCCGATGATTATTTGGTGAAACCCTTTGATATGGAAGAGTTAGATGCGCGCCTGCGTGCGCTTATTCGACGCAAACCGTTGGTTGATCAAAAAAGCATTTGTTTCGGAGCGCTGTCTTTTGATCGTGCCGGTCGCAAACTGTTTGCACAGGCTCAAGAACTGCCGCTGCCGCGCCGAGAGTTGGCCGTTTTTGAATGCCTGTTCGAACGGCAAAATCAAATCGTTTCAAAAACTCAAATCGCTGACCATATTTATGGCATCGGAGCAGATATCGAAGAGCGCGTGGTTGAGATCTATGTGTCCCGTTTGCGTAAAAAGTTGGCTGCTTTTCAAGTTCGGATTAAGGTGGCGCGGGGCCTTGGCTATATGATGCAAATTGAAAAATGAGTATCTTATCTACCTCACTTCGGCTGCGTCTATTAATTTTAATTCTGCTGCCGCTTTTAATTGTTGCTTTTGCTGCGATCTATTGGCGCTTTGTCGAAGCGCGAAAAACCGCAGAAGATATTTTCGACCGTCAGCTGGTTATGCTGTGCTTGGCCGTCTCGCGCGATGTCGCTTATTCGGGTGGCGACTCGCTTTCCGTGACGACGCAGAACCTTTTCGAAGATGCTGCAGCCGGGTCGATATATTATCATGTTTACGGGCCAGATGGCAGTTTTGTTACCGGTTATTCTTCCCCGCCGGTACGTGATAGAACAGCAAGTTTAGAGCGTAATATTCCATTCTTGTTCAATGCCCGACATCTGGGTCGAGATGTGCGGGCGGTAAGCCTCGCCGAGCCTGTCGTGATCGGAGGTATCTCGGGTGTTTCAGTGGTTACAGTCTGGCAAGACCTTGAGCCAAGGTTCAAATTTGCCCGTAATCTGGCGCTACAAGCTGCGTTTATCACCGCATTGCTGGTGTTAACGGCTGCCAGTGTGGTCATTTTTGGTGTGCGTTTAGGATTGCGTCCATTGGGCCAGCTAGAGGCCGCCATCCAAAGGCGTAGCCCATCAGATATCCGCCCCATTGAGAGACAAGTTCCTATAGAGGCACGCGGAATTGTGAGCCGGTTGAACGCTCTTTTTTCACAATTAACCGAAGCCCAAGTGGCGCGTGATCGCCTGATCTCGAATGCTGCCCACCAATTGCGCAATCCGGTGGCGGCCATTCATGCGATGGCCCAGGCCACGCTTGCTGCGAAAACTTTTTCCGCTAGCACGGATCGAGCAGCACAATTGGTCGCTGAAACTCGCAGGACGGTGCGATTGACCAATCAAATGTTGTCGCTAGAGCGGTTGCGTGGCGTTCAACCCGCTTTGGGGTTGAACGAGGTCAATGCCGCTGTAACCGAGCTCACAACGCGCCTTGCGCCAAAAGTGTTGGCTCAGGATATAGAATTTACGGTGAATACTGCCACTCCAGCTGCTAAAGCTAGGTTTGATCCAACTTTGTTGAATGAAGCGATCACAAATTTAATTGAAAATGCGCTGCAACATGGTGGAAACACCCTGTCTGAAATAATTGTTACTGTCAGCGCCAATTCCGACGCTGTTACTATACAAGTTGAAAATGACGGCCTTAAGATTGAGGATAGCGAAATTCAATCTTGTTTTGATCGGTTTTCGCAAATCGGAGAGAATTCAGGATCTGGCTTGGGATTAGCGATTGTCTATGAAATTGCTAAAATCCATCAAGGCGAAGTCATGGTCACTACGAAACCTCGGATGCGCTTCACATTTTCAATTCCAACTAAAGTTTCCCAAGACTTTTGATGCTTGTGCCGTTTTGTCTGACGGCACCGCCATACCTATATTTTAATGTATTGATAAATATACATTTTATATTAAATTAAGATGTTCGCCCCCCAATTTGCCCCCCTTTAAATTCCAGATGTCTTTGGAACGTTATGGATTCCAAATATTTCTGCATCGCGTTATTTTCAGGCAAATGATTGAAGTTGAGCGTGTCTCTGGAGCAATTTTAAGGTGAATTCCGCGGCAGTGCCGAATATGCTCTGTTGCACACTCCAAACTAGTCGTTGGTGACAACTGGCCCGGCCCGAAAATCACCGTCCATCACCGAGGCCAAGTTGGACCTACAAGGCGAGGCCTCTTGTATCACGCCGCAATACGCGCGGTCACAGAGGCAACTGGTGCGGTTCCGTCTGCAAGAAGCCATCGTGGCTGGACAAAATGCTCCAACATAAACTGCTGGTCACTGATCTGATAAACGATGTTGCGGCCATAGCTGACGGGCACCCGTAAACCGCGATCAATCTCGGTCATGGGAACGGTGGCATCTCTGCCGGCCTTTATTGCGTGGGCAATATCCCATTCCCGATATCCACTTTCTGTTTGTGTCGCGACCCAGCAATGCATGCCATCTGCAGCTTCCTGAAGACCGGTGTCCATCGACGAAATTATTGTCGGTTGTGGTGCGAAGCAGCTCCTCTACAACGCTATGGTCGCATCGCTTGACGAGACAGATGAAGTCGTTTTCCCAACGCCATGCTGGGTGTCCTACCCGGAAATAGTCAAACTGGCAGGTGGCACCCCTGTACCGGCTAAGACCAGTGCTGAGAATGGGTTTATTTTACAACCCGAAGAACTCCGCGCCGTTCTGACCCACAAAACAAAATGGCTGATGCTGAACTCGCCATCTAACCCTACCGGAGCAGTATATTCGAGGAAAAATCTCGAAGACCTGGCTGAAGTTTTACGAGACTATCCGAACGTCTGGATTCTGTCGGACGATATCTACGAACACCTCGTGTACGGAGACGTGAGTTTCGCAACAATAGCCAAAATCGCTCCGGACCTCG
The DNA here is from genome assembly GCA_039640495.1 of Rhodobacteraceae bacterium IMCC1335. NCBI lineage: Bacteria > Pseudomonadati > Pseudomonadota > Alphaproteobacteria > Rhodobacterales > Paracoccaceae > Rhodobacteraceae bacterium IMCC1335. The sequence continues at coordinate 2,488,032 of CP046864.1, read as the reverse complement.
CAGCGCGGACGCTCACCGTCAATGGTGTTTCCAAAGCCTATGCTATGACAGGATGGCGTGTCGGCTATGCCGCTGGTCCGATCGAACTTATCAAGGCGATGAAAACAGTACAGGGCCAATCCACCTCCCACACATGTTCTATCGCACAGCATGCGGCCGTAGAAGCGCTCACCGGCGATCAGACATTCATTCAGGAATTCAAAAAGACGTATAAGGCTCGGCGCGACCTCATTGTCGACATGCTTAACAAGATCCCTGGCTTGTCCTGCGACCTGCCAAACGGCGCGTTTTATGTCTTTATTAAATGCAGTGATCTAATTGGTAGGCAAAGTACGGAAGGCAAGATCATTAAGAATGATATGGATTTTGCGATGTATCTCATGGAAGAGGCGGGTGTCGCAGGTGTTCCTGGTTCTGGTTTTCTTGTGGATGGCTTCATCCGTATTTCTTACGCCTCATCCGAGGATAATTTAAAAGATGCCTGCAGTAGAATTAATCAAGCGGTAATGAAATTATCAGGTCCACCAAACGATTAATCGCCTATCAGCTCTCGAATCAGGCTCAGGACCCGTTGCTTAACATGCTTGGTGTCAAAAACGGTCGTTTATGCCGGTCTCCCCTGCCCCACGCTAGATCAACCGCTTAGGCTGGACAAAAACCTACGGCAAAACCTTTACAGTTTTGGCAGGTTTTTGTCATCGGGCATTTCCCGACCGGCACACCAATTCTGGCCGCCGCGCGCCAGTTGGGTGTTGATTTGGATTCGGTCTGCGGTGGGCGCGGCATTTGTTCAAAGTGCCAGATCACGCCAAGCTACGGCGAGTTCTCCAAACATGGGGTCACCGTTCAGGAGGATGCCCTGTCCGAATGGAATGCCGTCGAGCAGCGCTATCAGGACAAGCGCGGGCTGATTTCTGGGCGGCGGTTGGGCTGTCAGGCCACGGTCCAAGGGGACATCGTCATCGACGTACCGCCGGAAAGCCAGGTCCACAAACAAGTCGTGCGCAAACGCGCAGAGGCCCGCGACATTGTGTTGAATCCTTCAACCAAGCTGTTTTACGTCGCGGTTGCCGAACCTGATATGCATGATCCGTCAGGCGATCTGGAAAGGCTGAGTATTGGCTTTGTCATAATAAACCACCTTGCCTGAGGTTGATGCAGGACTCAGCTACTCAGCTATGAGTAATTCGGTATCCTTTCGCTATTTTAAAACTAGCCCCGAGATCATCCAACTTGCAGTCATGCTGTATGTGAGGTTTCCGCTTTCACTAAGAAATGTAGAAGACCTGCTTCATTAGCGTGGAGTAGATGTAAGCTATGAATCTGTTCGGTATTGGTGGCACTGGTTTGGCTTTAAGTTCGCAACCGAGATCAAAAAGCGAAGAGCAGGGGACATGCAGTCGAGCAACTGGAAGTGGCACCTTGATGAAATTTTTGTAAAGATAAATGGAGAAAGACATGACCTATGGCGCGCAGTCGATCATTAGGGCGAAGTTTTAGAAAGCTACGTCACCAAAAAGAGAGACCAAAAAGCCGCATTAAAGTTCATGAAAAAAGCTATGCGGCGGTATGGATCGCCCAATGAGATCGTCACAGATAGGCTTCGATCTACAGTGCAGCAGCAAAAGAGCTGGGCAGTGCAGATAAGCAAGTTACAGAGTGGTGGGAAAATAACAGAGTTGAGAATTCACATCTGCCGTTTCGACAACGAGAAAGGGCAATGCTGCGGTTCAGGCGTATGCACAGCCTCCAAAAGTTCGCCTCAATCCACGCCTCATTTCACAATCACTTCAATTTACAAGGGTCAATCTCAAAACGTAGCACTTTCAAGCTAAACCGCGACGCTGCTCTTCTGTGGTTGCCGCCCGTAATGCAAGAAGTTTTCTACCTTTCTAGCGCGTGATCGAGTGCGGTCTTCTGTAAGGCCTTGAGATGTGGGCTTTTCAAAAGCCGCAGGCCGGTATGGTGATCTGCGGATCGGGTCCAAATCTTACCGTCGTGCTTGTTGCACTGAGAGCAGCCCTGGTTTTCCCACTCCGGATCTGTTCGATCGTTTTGCCCATTCAGGTCGTCGTCTTCTCACACCCCCTTGGCACCGCCGCTAGCGTCTAGACATACATATCATGCCACAACTGCCAGCGCCGGATCCCTGTAATTCTCGTTCTTCGTCAGCATCGCCCAGATCTGTCGGGCCATCTTGTTGGCCAACGCTATGGCGACCAGCATTTTGGGCTTGCGTGCCAACATCCGCGACAGCCAGCTGCCTGCCGGAATCGTTCGTCGTCCAAGCCAGGTCAATCGCGACATTGCCCCAATGATCAGAAGGCGTCGGATATCTGCCTGGCCTGCCTTGGTCATCCGCCCTAAACGCTCCTTGCCGCCAGAGGAATGCTGCTTGGGGACGAGCCCCAGCCAAGCTGCAAAGTCACGACCGGTTTTGAACTGCGCCATGTCGGGGCCGAACGCTTCCACCGCGACGGCCGTGAGCGGTCCAACACCAGGCATGGTCTGAAGCCGGCGCGCCTTGTCTGACTGCGCGGCTAATGTTTTCAGTTTCGCGGTACGCTCGATGATACGTGCTGTTTTCTCTGCAATCTGCGCCAGTAGGTCCTTGCACTCCTCTCGAATGAGCATTGGCAGGCCAGAGATCTCGTCCTCAATAAGCGCTGTCATGCGATTGAGGTGACGTATCCCAGCAGGAAAAACATGGCCGTGCTCATACAAAAGTGCGCGCAGCGCGTTCACATCAGCGGTCCGCTGATGCACCAGGCGTTCCCGGCCGCGGAACACCGCTGCGCGAGATTGCTGCTCGATGGTCTTGGGTTCAACAAAACGCATCTCGGGCTGGCGTGCCGCGATCACGATCGCCTCGGCGTCGGCCGCATCATTTTTCTGGCGCTTCACAAACGGGCGTACATATTGCGGTGCGATCAGCCTCACCTCGTGGTCAAGCGCTTCCATTTCACGCGCCCAATAGTGAGCGCTCCCACAGGCTTCAAAGATGACCAAGCTTGGCTCTTGCAGCGCCATAAACGCACTGAATTGCTTTCGGCTCAGTTTCTTTCGGTAGAGCACTTCGCCTGTTTGCGAAGCTCCGTGAACCTGGAAAACATTCTTTGCCAGATCGACCCCAATCATCATATTCTGCATCTTGCCGTCCTCCTCTTCGTGTGGCGTTCAACACCACAATATTGGCACATTGCGATGCCGTCTGGGGAGGGCGGCAACCATCCCATCTTACAGAGTGGCACTCTCTTATTGCCTCATAGAATCCACGCTCCCAAGGCTTGTGATGCTTGAGCCGATTTGGCTGACACCACCCAACGATTGCTTTGAAATGCGGGTTGAAGATAGTGGCCTGATGGAGCCTCTTGCGACTTTAATCGAGAGTGTTGAAAACAGATAACCTATCTTTTGTAAGCATTGAATTGAATGCCATTGGCTCTAACTCTAGCCTGTAGCCAACAAACTGGTCACCAGTGGGGTACCGTATAGGCCAGATACGAAGTATGTACCCACGATAGGTAGGCTAACCGAACTGGCCTTTTAGCATATTTAAAAGTTCTTCATGGTTTGGGTTTGTGCTGCCACGGCTTATCGAGACTTCCACTCCATCTTTATGCTTCTTGTCACGACGTAAACGACCCGACTGCTTGGGCTCCAACACGTTGTTCGCTTTTGAATACACGCTCGTAACAGCAAGATTGGTTGCCATAGTGTGAGTGTATAAATTCATATTACCACCTCACTTCTAATTTGCTTTGTTCACGAAAATACGGTGGAAAATAAAATTGTTTAACTAAAGTGTTAATGAAATACGTTCTCGGGCGATAGTTTAAGCGCCCACTTTATATAAATCTACGCCATCAGCATTCACTTAAAACCTAATCACTCAGAAATATAAAAATAAGAAATAAGTTTGACCTTTGGTTAATGTCCCGTAGTTTTAATATGTGGTCAAAAACTAATGCGGTTAATTGAACTATGAACTCTCGATGGGAATATACGAACACAAAGATTTCTCGAGAGTTTAACCCACAAAATTATTCCAGCCACCTTAATGATATGGGGTCTCAAGGCTGGGAGCTAGTAACAGTAGATACCTATGCCGACCAAGGTTTCAATTTACTGTACTGGAAAAGACACTCAGTTTCTAAAAATGTCCCGAAAATAGAGGGGTATTCCGTCGGGAAAGATGAGACGATTGATAACGACCTCAAGGTGAAAGAAGAGACATCTAATGTTGAAAGAGTATACAACTCGTCACCCATCCTAGCGCCCAATGCCCCTAAACCAGTCTTCGCCTCTATAGTAAGATATGTCGTACGAGACGGTTTTATGGACGAAATGATAGAAGAATTGTGTAAAGATCCACCGCCCGAAGCCATCGCTCGATACACTCTTCAAATCTCAGCATCTGAAATAGTCAATGTAACAATGGTACCCGAATTAGATGATATGATTACGAAAGAAGAAACGGGGGTAAATTGGTTAGACACTGTCGAACATATGTTAGTTAAGTTCTCTAATGGCAGTAGGACCGATGCATGTTCAGGATCAATATTGTTTGATTGGTACAATGACCAAAATGAATTGCAGTTGCAAAACAAAACTAAGGTACTGTCGGCTGTAAAGTATCGGGTCAAAGAAGACTGTGTAGATGAGTTTCTAAACGCTGTGATGACCCCATCAGAAATTCCTATGAAAATACGCAAAACAATTATTCAAACTGATGAACAAGAGTTTTACGAATTAGGTATCGCAGGTCTAGAAGAGAAAATTGAAATGGAAGGCGAAGAAGTTAAGTGGCTTGATACCGTAGAGCATTTACTTGAATTTTTCGGCGATAGCCGGACTGACGCTTGCTCTGGAGTGGTCAACATATGGAACAACCCGAAGTTTCTAGAAGGTTGATTATGGTCAATGCCACAAAAGCATGACCCCTCCTAAAGTCGTGACTAAAAATATAATTGCTTTAATGTACTACATATTGTGAAAAAAGATTGGAAAGTCATTATGAAGAAATTAGTCCTGGTTGTTTTATACATTTCGGTTGCAGGTTCTGTATCAGCAGCGGGAGTTGAAAGCATGGTTTTAGAAGCAGAACCGTTAGTTGAGCAAACGAATGTATCTGGTGACCAAGAAAGCATGTTGGTTCAGATTATCCTTATTTTAGCAACATTATTTATACTGCTTTGAGTAATCCACTTTAGCTATCTCTTTCTTTAGCTTTTCAAACATTAGGCCATCAGAATAGCCGGCAAAAGTCATGTCTTGGAGTTGATGGCCCATTAAAGCCTAGCAGCTACATTATGAGGCACTCCAGCGTTCTCTACTTGAGTGGCAAAGCCTTTTCTAAGGGAGTGGAATACATAGGGTTAGGAAGATTTAATTGAGTAATCTGGTCATAACTCTTTCCAGCCCACTACCGAGGCGCCGCTATTTATAAAAAGGTTATCAGTAGGTTATCTACAGGTAGATTGCTTAAGCCTGATGACATCTGGAGCGGGTAGCGGGAATCGAACCCGCACCTTAAGCTTGGAAGGCTCTTATGATACCATTTCACCATACCCGCGCTCCGGTAGGGCGTGATAGAACATGCTCCATGGGGCGTCAAGCGCGAAGATAGGTCTTTCGATGGCGAATATTACAATTCATATGCACGGGTCTGAAAGCGCTGATCGAGAAAGCAGGTTTAACGCCGTATTCATCACGAAAGCTTGCTTGGGCGTTGGGTTGGCCTTTGCGCTGAACCCCGCCCGGGATTGTCAACACGCGGGTTAACCTCTGGTCAATATGATCGCGCTCGGCTAGGACGCTCTTATGTTAAATTGCCTAACCTATCCCTGCGCGCAAAGCGCGGCCTCGTTGCTTATCGTGCATGGGTTATACGGATCTGCGCGCAATTGGGGCGTGATCAGCAAGCGGCTTTCGGATCAATTTAACGTTTATGCCGTTGACCTACGCAACCACGGCGATAGCCCTTGGTATGACAGCCACTCTTATCGTGATATGGCGCAGGACTTGGCCCAGATTATTCAGCATATTGGCCACCCGATGCATGTTATTGGCCATTCAATGGGCGGTAAAGCGGCAATGGTTTTGGGCCTAACGGAGCCTAATCTGGTTGATAGATTGCTGATCGCAGATATCGCCCCTGTCGCCTATGGCCATGACCAAAGCCAGTATATTGAAGCGATGCAGCAGCTGGATCTTTCACAAATAAGCACCCGCGCCGAGGCGCTTCAAGCTTTGGCCGCCGATGTTCCTGATCTCGCTTTGCGAAATTTCTTTTTGAGATCGTTGGATTTGAAAGAAAAGCGCTGGAAACTGAACCTGAAAATTTTGCAGCGAGAAATGCCCCAAATTCTGGGCTTTCCCGAGCTTACCGAAAGTTATAAAAACCCGTGTTTGATGTTGGCGGGCGCGGATAGCACCTATGTTACAAATGAGATGCGCCCGCGCATCAAGGATCTGTTTCCAAATGCAAAATTTGCTAAAATACCCAGAGCTGGCCATTGGCTACACGCGGATCGCCCGCGCGCTTTTGAGGCAGCAGCGCGGTTGTTCTTTGCCTGACAGTCTGCCGTTGCTATCATTGAAAAAGTCAGCGACCGTTTCACACCTTGACCAATCTCTCATTTCAACTCATATCCTCAAATATGGTAGAGATTAACAAAATTCGAAATTTTTCCATTGTGGCGCATATCGACCATGGAAAGTCCACTTTGGCAGACCGGTTGATTCAAGAAACTGGAACCGTCAAAGACCGCGATATGAAAGAGCAGCTGCTTGACGCGATGGATATCGAACGCGAGCGCGGCATCACCATCAAAGCCAATACGGTGCGCATCGATTATCAGGCAAATGATGGCGAAACTTACGTGCTCAATTTGATTGATACCCCCGGCCATGTTGACTTTGCTTATGAGGTCAGCCGGTCTATGCGCGCGGTTGAAGGGTCGTTATTGGTGGTTGACAGCACGCAAGGCGTTGAAGCGCAGACCTTGGCCAATGTGTATCAAGCGCTTGATGCAGATCACGAGATTGTGCCCGTTTTGAACAAAATTGACCTGCCGGCAAGCGATTGTGATCGGGTGGCCGAACAGATTGAGGATGTGATTGGGATTGACGCCTCCGAGGCGATCCAAGTCAGCGCCAAAACGGGGGTAGGAATTAAAGAGACATTAGAGGTGATCGTAAGACATCTACCCGCGCCGACCGGTGAGCAGGAGGCACCTTTAAAAGCGATGCTGGTCGATAGTTGGTATGACAGCTATTTGGGCGTTGTGGTGCTTGTGCGCGTGATGGATGGCACGCTGAAAAAAGGCGAGCGGATTAAAATGTTATCCAACGGGTCAACGCATCATGTTGATCGTATTGGGGTTTTTCGGCCCCAAATGGAGCAGGTCGACGCGTTGGGGCCAGGTGAAATTGGCTTTATCACGGCATCGATCAAACAGGTGCGGGATACCCGCGTGGGTGATACGATCACGCATGAGAAAAAAGGTACAGAAGACGCGTTGCCCGGCTTTAAGCCCAGCCAACCCGTGGTGTTTTGCGGGCTGTTTCCGGTCGATAGCTCAGAATTTGAAGATTTGCGCGATGCCATCGAAAAGCTTGCGCTGAATGATGCCTCTTTTAGCTCAGAAATGGAAACATCTGCGGCTTTGGGCTTCGGGTTTCGCTGCGGGTTTCTAGGCCTGCTGCATCTGGAAGTAATCCGCGATCGCATCGAACGCGAGTATAATATTGAGCTTATCACTACGGCACCTTCGGTGATTTATCACGTATATATGCGCGATGAGACGATGGTTGAACTGCACAATCCGGCCGATATGCCCGATCTGAGCAAGGTTGATCACCTAGAAGAACCCCGTATAAAAGCCACTATTTTGGTGCCGGATGAGTATCTGGGAGATGTGCTGAAACTCTGCCAAGATCGTCGCGGCATTCAAGAAGATCTGACCTATGCTGGAAGCCGCGCAATGGTTGTATATGACCTGCCGCTGAATGAGGTGGTGTTTGATTTTTATGATAGGCTTAAATCTGTATCTAAAGGCTATGCGAGCTTTGATTATAATCTGACGGGCTACCGCGAAGACAGTTTGGTTAAAATGTCAATTTTGGTGAATGACGAGCCCGTCGATGCGCTGTCGATTATGGTGCATCGTGACCGCGCTGAAACCCGTGGGCGGGCCATGTGCGAGAAGCTGAAAGATCTTATCCCGCGCCATATGTTCAAAATACCGATACAAGCTGCAATTGGTGGTAAAGTAATCGCGCGTGAAACGCTTGCGGCACTGCGCAAAGACGTTACGGCCAAATGCTATGGCGGAGATGCCACGCGAAAGCGCAAACTTTTGGATAAACAAAAAGCGGGTAAGAAAAAGATGCGTCAGTTTGGAAGGGTTGATATCCCTCAAGAGGCCTTTATCTCAGCGCTCAAAATGGATGGTTAACCCTGTTTTAGGCCGTCCAAATTTCACATTGAAAGCAACCTGAAATCGGGCAGATGGCTGCGCGGTGCCAAACAGCCGTTTCGCAACCGAGAAAAGGTTGACACAAAATTCCACTTGCGTTGGTCTGATCTGGGCGACACTCTGTAAATTGTATATAGTTTTGCGATAAACAGGTTGGCTTGCATGGTGAAAAAATATCTCCCCGCTCAAATCCTGCTGCATTGGTTGGTTCTGGGCTTTGTGGCGCTGCAATATCTATTGCATGAGCCAATTTCAGAAAGCTTTGAGAAACGCCTCGAAGGCGCTGAGGGGGCCACTTCGGGCCTCGTAGCATTACATATTTTTGGAGGAACCTTGATTTTGGTGTTGATGATGGTGCGTTTGCTGCTGCGCTTATCAAACGAGTTGCCAGCTTATCCGAAAGAAAACGCGCCTCTTCAAAAGTTGCTATCCCAAATCGTCCATTGGTCATTTTACGGGCTTTTATTCTTATTGCCGCTGACCGGGGCCGTTGCTTGGTTTCGGCTGTCTGAGACCGCGGGTGATCTGCACGAGGCGCTGCGGGGGATACTTCTGTTCATGATTGCGCTGCATGTTGGGGCCGCGCTGTTCCATCAATACCTTCAAAAGGCACCGATATTACAACGCATGTGGTGGGGTTAACAGGGCAGGCTTGCAACTTATAGCAGGGTGCCGCCTGAGCGCCTGTGTTTAAAGCAAGGATCTGGATGGTACCGTCTCCCCGGTTTGAACGGGGGACCTCTGGATCCACAATCCAGCGCTCTAACCAACTGAGCTAAGACGGCACGTGCAGGCGATGTAACTTTGCTGATGCGCAAATGCAAGCTTTAATCCGATCTCGAAACGGCAAAAGTCAAAAAATCCAACCGCGATCGGCTTGCATAAAATAAGGAGCGCAGGTAAAAAATGATCCGCAAATAGGGAGAGGCCACATGGGCATCAATAAGCAATCTGATCTCGAAACCAATTTGCAGATCGGGCCCACGGATCGCGGTATGGTTCGCATTTATGTTGTTGGCGACGGCATCGAGATGCCCATGGATTTTGACCCCAGCGATGCAGAAGAAATCGCTGAGGAAATTATGGTGGCGGCAAAGGCCGCGCGCGGGCTTTCTGGTTCATCAAACTGACATCTCAATATTGCGCCGTAGGATCGCGAAGAACTGCCAGGCGGCGCGCCGCGCGGCGCGCAAACCGATGAATGATAGATTTTCTGCGCGCCGGGCTTAAGGTGCTGATAGTCGCGTCACGCATCAGCTCAGCATCATAGCCATCTGCCCAAAATACGCCTGTCTGCTCAGGCAAAATATCCACCGGAAAATCCGTTGGTACCGCCCAAAAATACTGGTCACACCAAGGCAAGTAATTCTGCCATTTCTCGTCAGACATAAAATCTTCTCGGCTCGATTTACACTCAATAATCCAAATTTCGCTTTTGCGGCCCAAAGCCAGAAGATCCACGCGCAAGCCCTTTATTGGGGGGAACTCTTCAAGGCTTACAAAGCCAAGCCCGGCTAAATGCCGCGCCATTCCCCTTGCAAGCAATTGACCCATTTTTAATGTTTTTTGAGGTTGTAAATCCATCTTGTGAAAGTGCGGTATCGGGTTTGACTAAGCAAGGTCTGATCAGTTCTATGGGGTAAAAATTCACCAAATGATCTGAAAGCCTTGCCAATTTAAAGCGCAAGCACTACGTGACAGCTAGGCGGGTTCTGTTCTTCGCGTCTATGGTTGCATTCCGGTGGCCTTAAGCAATTCCGAGGGAACTGGCTCTGTTTGAACCCTGGTTCATTTATCTGGTGCCCACCTGTACATACAGGTCCTCGGGAATGAGAGAACCCCACGGTTGCTACGGGCCCGCCACCTATCTTCCTTGCTGCAGCGCAAATCTGCAACCGCATCGGGTCAAATAAGCACCGCCTTTACTGACCTTTCTACGGCCTCGAACTGAGGCCGAGCGGAAAATTAAGATGTTTGGACGAAAGCTCAAAAATTTCTGTGATACCTGTCTAATTTCGCCCTTTTCGTAACCCGCAGGTTAGGCATAGCATGCGCTCATGCGCTATAAATCCAAGGCTAAAGTAGCGTTGCGCAGATAACTGATGAAAACGCTCCATTAGGCGCTTAACCTTATGGGGTATTCAGAGTTCTGAATGCGCGTTCCCTCTGTTTTTTTGAGCGACTATTACTGGCTTAATAGTTTTCAGAGCCCTAAATTGTGCTTTGGATAGGTTGTTAAATTCTATGAGCGGCGCTGGGCAGATTATGTGCTTTATCTTTTGCGTATATCTCAATTACCTAAAGGAATGCGCGCTTGCGGTTCCGGCACTAAAGAAATGAAAAACGAGCATATTTCTGCTTCACATTCGTGAAAGACTTGTCTATTTCACGTACCAATAAGTGCGGTCGTGGCGGAATTGGTAGACGCGCAGCGTTGAGGTCGCTGTTCTTTAACCGGAGTGGAAGTTCGAGTCTTCTCGACCGCACCAAATCAGAATTTTAAGTCAAAACCTTTATTAAGCGTTTGATAAATTAAATAAATTCTGGGTTCTCGTTCAACTTTTTCAACTTTCAAGAAAGTAGGATTTATAAAGAGAAATAGGCACCACAACCTAGTCTAAAAATCTTGCCTTTCTAAAATGATTTCAATGGCTTGTAAGTCATAAATAATTGAGTTCTAGTTTGTGTTTAAAAATATGGTTTTTAATGCTATTTTTTGCACAAAAGCAATACAAGCGAAGTTCATGTTCTCTCTTTCTAGCCATCCAGAAATTCCTGATACATCAATTGAGAAAGTATTGTTAATGCAGGATATGCTGATCGCCGTGGCACAAAATGAAAGCCTAGATAAAAGTGTATATTCTTTAATTAGAAGAGAATTCATGAACTCAGATGCCAAATCTTTGCTGCCTGAAATAATTAAAACATGCCGAGATCAGGAGAATGTTTGGCGTTACTTAAAAAAAGTATCGTCAGAAAACGGTACATGGGCTTATAGACGCGACCATATATATGACAGCTTTCAACCTTTTTTGGATCATCTAGAGAAGGGGAATCAATCACCATCAGATGAAAACATTTCAGAAGCCATATCTTCATTTGATGCTAACGAAGTTCATAACTTATGGTAAAAAGCCGTACAAAGGCGACAAGACGACCCTGAAGGCGCAATTACATTAGCCCGAACATTATTAGAAGCCGTTTGCAAGAATATCTTAGATAAAAAAGGAGTAGAATATTCGAAAGACGATCTACCCAAATTATATGGGAAAGCCGCTGAGGCGTTAGATTTAGCGCCATCTCAACATACAGAGGAGGCGTTTAAAGCAATTCTTGGTGGCTGCTATACTATTGTACAAAATTTGGGATCATTGAGAAATAAAGTAAGTGACGCCCATGGGCAGGGTAAACATCCTGTTAAGCCGTTACCCAGACATGCGACATTAGCTGTAAATTTAGCGGGTTCCATGTCTGCTTTTTTAATCGAAACATGGAATGCAAAAAACAATTGATACGCCTTGATAATTTTTCGATTTTTTTAATTTGGTCGGGCTAGCAGGACTTGAACCTGCGACCTTCCGTCCCCCAGACGGACGCGCTACCAGACTGCGCCATAGCCCGCCAATAGATTTCTTCTTAGTGATTTTCTTCGGCAGGGCAAGCGAAAAAGAGCAGATTTAAGGTGTGTTGTGCCTTTTACTATAGGCGCCCCATATAGCCGCCATACGCTGCATCAATGGTTCTAAATCTGTTTTCTGTGCTCTGCTTAAAGGGGGCATCTGGCGGATGTGATGTTTGATAGCGCCAAAATTGGGCGCGATATTAAACGGCGTTGCAAATGGTTCAGCTCGCGGTGGATTATCGGCTTCTGTATCAGCCCAAAAGTTTGAGCTTGGTTCATAATCATCAAAAAGCGAAGCCTGTCTGGCATCGCCGCTTTGGGCGGGGGATGTTTTGCGCCCCGCAGATTTCTTTTGGGGTGGGGAGAGCGGCGCAGGAACGGTTTTCGGCAAGGGCTCAGTTTTTGGCAAGTGCAATGGGATCACTTTTGTACTGGTATCGATCAAACGTTCGGCAGAGACGTTCACATCTTCAATCGCTGCGATATTCGGCGCGTCATCGCTTGGAGGGGCAGCCGCCTGATCGCCTCGATCTTTCATAAAATTGGGGGTCTCGGATAATGCGGCAACATATTTCACCCCGCGTTTGTTTAGAATTTTTTTTGCCGCTTTGATGCTTTCGCCATCTTCATGCAGCAGCTTTTTTATACCGCCGATCAGCAGCATATCTTTGGGGCGATAATACCTGCGCCCGCCTGCGCGTTTAACGGGTTTGATTTGGCTGAACTGGCTTTCCCAAAACCGCAACACATGCGTTGGTAGTTCAAGCCAATTGGCAACTTCGCTAATCGTCCTGAACGCTTCGGCGGTTTTTTCCATTGCCTAGAGCCGCCTTAACTTTTATTTCCCAATGCTACTTTTTCTTTCATCAGATGCGACGGACGGAAGGTGAGCACGCGTCTTGGTGTTATCGGAACTTCTTCCCCGGTTTTCGGGTTGCGCCCAACCCGCGCCGTTTTATCGCGCACGCTGAACGTTCCAAAAGATGAGATTTTGACCTGTTCGCCTTTTGTCAAAGCGTCGGAGATATGGTTGAGCAAGCTTTCAACCAGCTCAGCGCTCTCATTTCTGGATAGGCCCACCTCTTTAAAAACAGCTTCGCTCAGATCCATCCTGGTCAATGTTTTGTAGCTCATTTTCACTCCCAGTTTTTTAGCGAGTTTAAGGGCGAGTGAATTTGCGAGTCAATATCACAGCTTCAACAGATCATCGATTTACGCGGTTTTTTAATGTTTTGAGGCTCAGATGCTTAACCCTACCACCTTAAGACGACTGCACCCCAAGCCAGTCCACCTCCGATGGCTTCGGTTACGATCACGTCATTCTTTTTGATTTGACCGCGTTCTTTGGCAACAGAGAGCGCCAAGGGAATCGATGCTGCGGAAGTATTGCCATGGTCTTGAACGGTTGTGACAACGCGCTCGGGGCCAATCCCCATTTTCTTGGCGGTTCCTTGAATAATGCGAATGTTGGCCTGATGTGGAACGACCCAGTCGATTTCATCGGGAACAACATGGGCTTTTTTCATGGCCGCTTCGGCGGTTTGGGCAAGCTTTTCCACAGCGTGCCGGAACACTTCTTTGCCGTGCATTCTCAAATGTCCTGTCGTTTGATGCGAAACACCGCCATCGACGTAAAGAATATCGCGGTAAGAGCCATCAGAGTTCAAATCCACAGCAAGCACGCCGCGATCGCCTTTATCGCCTTTGCCGTCTTCGGCTTCAAGAACCAACGCGCCTGCGCCATCGCCAAATAAGACGCAAGTCCCGCGATCCGTCCAATCCATCAATTTGCTGAAACTTTCGGCGCCAACCACCAAGATGCGGTTTGCCTGTCCGGCGATGATTTGCGCATTGGCATTTGCCAATGCATAAATAAACCCGGCGCATACCGCTTGCACATCATAGGCAAAGCCGGTTTTCATTCCGAGACCGGCTTGCACCATGGTTGCGACGGAAGGAAAGGTGAGGTCTGCGGTTGAGGTTGCCACGATTACCGCGTCGATATCATCGCTATGCAAATCGCTGTCTTTCAGGGCGGCCTTGGCGGCTTCAATCGCCATATCAGATGTGGTTTGTCCTTCTGCCACGAAATGCCGCTGCTTGATCCCAGAGCGCGCCTGTATCCAAGCGTCGCTGGTGTCCAGTTGCGATTCAAATTCTGAGTTCGGTACCACTCTTTCTGGCAGGTAATGGCCAACGCCCCGCACAACGGCTCTTACTGTCATTCTTATTCCGTTTCTTGCTCTGTGGTTGGGGCATCGTGGGGTATCGCGTCAATAGATGCAAGCCGCGCGGCGAGATTTTGAGAAAACTGCGATTGCGCGAGATCTACGGCCAGTTTCACAGCGGCAGATATCCCCAGCGCATCGGCGGATCCATGCGATTTTACAACCGTGCCGTTCAGCCCAAGAAACACGCCGCCATTTACCCGCCTTGGATCAATGCGTTTTCGAAGCCGCTGCAGAGAAGTGATGGCCAATACTTGCGCCAGACGAGACAGGGGTGAAAACTTAAACGCCTCGCGCAGCAACAAACCGATCAGGCTGGCCGTGCCTTCGCCAGTTTTCAAGGCGACATTGCCGGTGAACCCGTCGGTTATAATCACATCCGCTTTGGTGCCAGGAATATCCCCACCTTCGACAAAACCCACGAAGGTAAAATCATGATCTTCGGCATTTTGGCTGATGAGCGCATGCGCTTCGCGCAGCTCTGGGCGGCCTTTATTATCTTCGGTGCCAACGTTTAAAAGGCCAACGCGCGGGCGCGCAAGAGCCAAACCGGTTCGCGCGTAAGAGGCCCCCATAAGCGCGTATTGTAAAAGATCCTGAGCATCGGCCCGGATATCGGCGCCAACATCCAGCATAACATTAAATCCTTGCCGGTTGTTGGAGGGCCATAGGATTGCTATCGCGGGGCGGTTAACGCCTGGCAGCTTGCGCAAGCGGATCACGCTTAGCGCCATTAACGCGCCCGTATTGCCACAGGAAACACAGACCTCTGCTTCACCGTTGCGGACCGAATCGATGGCAGACCACATCGAGGTATTTTTCCCCGATCGTAACACCTGACTAGGTTTATCATCCATTGAAACAACATCGCTGGTGTCGCGTATGTCAACGCGGCCCCACAGCGCCCGGCGCTTGGCCACTTGCAGATCCAGCGCCGATTTTTTGCCATGTAGGATGAAATGCAGATGCTCATTCTGTTTTGCGGCACGGGCAATCCCTGCCACAACCGCGGCCGGGCCACGATCTCCACCCATCGCATCAATGCTGAGTACAATTTTGCCGGACGCCACCTTCGTATTTTCAATCGAAGTGGTCATTTGCGCCCGCCTTCGGCCGTTTAGGCCGCGTCTTCGTCCAGATCGATCTCATCTACCAGAGCAATGACTTCACGCTCTGCGTAATGCCCACATGATGCGCAGACGTGATGTGGCCGCTTGAGTTCGCCGCAATTTGGGCACTCATTTGGATTGGCCGCAGAAAGGGCGTCATGGGCGCGACGGTTGTTCCGGCGCGATTTGGATACTTTATTCTGTTGGACGGCCATGCCTGAACCTCGTTTGCTCGGAACCCAGTCCCGCGTTAGTGTAAAATTATCCGCCGCGCATACATCTAATTGTGGGTGCGTTACAACCTTCTTTTTGCAACTATCGACAAAAAACCCGGCTATTTCCCAGTTTATCCGGCTTGGATATCCATAATTATTGCTCTTTGGCCATTTTAGCACGCAAACCAGCCAGCCCTGCGAAAGGTTTAGGAGGGTCTTCTGGAAAAGCTGTTGTGCCGGCGGGGGAAGATTTCACGCTGCCCAATTCAGCGCCCGCAGCGCGTGGATATTCCGGAATCTCCAAAGCCAAAGCTTCTTGCAATATCTCCATCAGCTCAAAGCTTTCTGGCAGCGGCTCAAGCGAATCGTCTGGATTAGAGATCAGCTCGGCTTCCTCGCTGTCTTCCCAAGGTATAAGTTGATCTTGTGGCACAAAGCGGCGCAAAATTTTTGTATCGATACGGGTGACTACAGGGGCAAGCGTCACGACGCAGTCTTGCTGTACGGTTGCCCCCAGAGCTCCCTGGAGCACCCATTCAAGCGCTCCGGTTGCGCTAAGCGTGCCCGTTAGCCGTAGTTTTCTGAGGCCGTTAACCGATAAGGCCGCGGCCATGAGCGCGCAATCTGTTTCATTCGGGCGTAGATCGAAGGGCTGTGGTTTTTGACCATTCAGATCGCTTCGGCGGATTATCGCATCTTGTGTGGTAAATTCCGGCATGTTTACAAGAACATCCTTTAGAGAAACATTTACTTGCGCTAAGGTTTGGGCATAAAGATCAAATCACAGCGAAGCAAGAGGCGAGATAGCATTCGATGCGTAGGGCAGGGTTTCAGATCATATCCGCATTGGTTTTGGTGACGTTGAGCGCCTGCGCCGGACAAATCCGCAATCACGGTTACATGCCGGCACCTGATCAAGTGGCCGATATTTTGGTTGGCGTCGACACACGGGCCAGCGTGGCAGAGCAATTGGGGCTGCCCACCACGGAGGGTTTGATCGAACAAGACGCATATTTTTACGTGCGCAGTCGATTACAAAATAAAGGCTTGCGGGGCGCTGAAGAAATTGAACGGAATATTTTGGTGGTCAGCTTTGACAAAAATGATGTGGTGAAAAACATCCAACGGTTCAGCCTGTCGGATGGTCAAATCGTGGCGTTGCAACCGCGCGTCACGCTGCCTCCAAGGGAAGAGAAGGGGATGTTCAGCCGTATTCTTTCATCGATAGGATCCCCGGATGCCGCTTCGGTCATCAACCAATAAACTGGTCTCTAAGGACAAGGCCCGCACTGTGGCAGAGAGCGAGCGGTTTTTGCCGTGCCCTGCGGGCGCGGATGATCCACGATCTGTCAGGGATGTGGCCAGGTTATTATGTTAAAAAAAGCTAAATATGCCGCCAGGCTTGCCGAAAATCTTCAAGATGTTCAGTCTGCACAAACGTTGCGGTGTCTGGCGTTCAATATGCGGTCTGAAAATGGCCTTGATCAAGACCGGTTCGATGATATATGCGCGCATATGCTGATCGAAGAGGTCGCAACAGGCGCGCTTGTATGTTGTTTCAGGCTGCTTCATCTAAATGGCGGCAGCGATATCGAAAAAAGCTATTCTGCGCAGTTTTACGAGTTATCAGCTTTGCAAAGCTTTGATGGAAAACTGGTTGAAATGGGGCGCTTTTGCATCCATCCGCAAAATCAAGATCCTGATATTCTGCGGGTGGCTTGGGGCGCGTTAACCCAGTTTGTCGATGCCCAAAAGGTAGATTTTCTGTTTGGATGCACGTCGTTTCGCGGCACTGACACGAAAGCCTATTTGGATGCGTTTGCGATGCTGCGCGACAAGCATCTGGCGCCAAAGCGGTGGTTGCCGCGGGTGAAGGCCCCCAATGTGTTTAAATTTGCGTCGCGCTTGCGGCGACAGCCTGATGTTCGTTTGGCGATGCGTCATATGCCGCCTTTGCTGCGCAGCTATTTGTTAATGGGCGGTTGGGTCAGTGATCATGCGGTTGTAGACAAACATATGAACACGCTGCATGTATTTACCGGGGTTGAGGTTGGCCAAATTCCGCCCGCGCGCAAACGGCTTTTGCGGGCGCTCTCTTGACCTTTTAGAGCAAGCCGAATAGCTGGCGGATTATGGCACGTACTCCGCTTTTGCAGTTAAAAGATATTTCTCTGACCTTTGGGGGCAATCCGATTTTTGACGGAATGGACCTGATCGTTCAACCGGGCGACCGTGTGGCGCTTGTGGGGCGCAATGGCTCTGGAAAATCGACCTTGATGAAAGTGATGAGCGGTCTGGTCGATGCGGATCGAGGCAGCCGTGTTTTGGCGCCGGCAAGCTCAGTGGGATATATGGAGCAGGATCCACAGATGCACGGGTTTGACACGTTGGGCGATTTCGCGATAAGCGGTTTGGAGCCCAGTGATTATTATCGCGTGGAGCGCGCCGCAGAGGGGCTTAAGTTTCAACCAGACCGCCCGGTGACAACGGCGTCAGGGGGCGAGCGTCGGCGCGCAGCTCTGGCCAAGCTGATGGCAGAAGCGCCTGAATTGATGCTGCTCGATGAGCCGACCAACCATTTGGATATTCAGGCGATATCATGGCTTGAAGAAGAATTGCGTAGCACCCGCGCGGCCTTTGTTTTGATCAGCCATGACCGGCGGTTTCTCGAGCGTCTGACGCGGGCAATCCTGTGGATTGACCGTGGCGCGGTGCGCCGCAATGAAGTTGGTTTTTCTGAGTTTGAGGCCTGGCGCGATAAGTTGTGGGAAGAAGAAGATATCCAACGCCATAAATTGGACCGGAAGATTAAATCGGAAGCGCGCTGGGCTGTTGAGGGCATCAGCGCGCGGCGTAAGCGCAACCAGGGCAGAGTGCGCGCCCTGCAAGATTTGCGCAGAGAACGCTCTTCAATGATCAAACGGCAGGATCGCGCGGCGATGGCGCTGGAAGCGGGGCATAAATCGGGCCGCAAAGTGATCGAAGCCGAAGCAATCGGCAAGCGTTTCGGGGATCAAGAGCTGTTCAAGAATTTTTCTATCAAAATTCAACGGGGCGATCGTGTGGCTTTTGTCGGCCCCAATGGGGTGGGGAAAACGACGCTTCTGAAAATTTTATTGGGTGAATTGCCTGCTGATACGGGCAGAGTTGTCTTGGGAACCAATCTGCTGGTCTCTGTGTTCGATCAAAGCCGCGCGCAATTAGACCCTGAAATGAGCCTTTGGGATAGTCTGACCGGCGATCCAGAGATGCGTGTCTCAGGAAAAGCCGACCAAATTCTGGTGCGCGGCCAACCCAAACATGTGGTGGGATATCTCAAGGAATTCTTATTTGATGAAGCGCGCGCGCGCGCGCCCGTGAAATCGCTTTCAGGGGGCGAAAAGGCCCGCTTGCTCTTGGCTAAAATCATGGCGCGGCAAAGCAATCTTTTGGTGCTGGATGAGCCAACCAATGATTTGGATGTGGAAACGTTGGATTTGTTGCAAGAGCTTTTGGCGGATTATGATGGCACCGTCTTGCTCGTCAGTCACGATCGCGACTTTTTGGATCGCACGGTCAATATGACGGTTGCGCTGGAAGGGGATGGCCAGGCCACACTCTATGCAGGGGGCTGGTCGGATTATCAATCACAGCGAAAGCCGCAAATTGACCCTCTCGAGCCCGTTGAAAAGAAAAAGATTAAAGCCACATCACAAAATATTGATAAGAATGACGAAAATACCTTATCTTTTGTAGAACAGCACCGCTTGAAAAAGCTTCCGGACGTGATCGCCCGGCTTGAGGCTGAGATTGCAAAGCTTGAAACTTATCTATCAGAGCCAGATCTTTATTCTACTGCACCGTTGAAATTTGAAAAGGCAACGCAAGCATTGCTCGAGCGACAAAGCGCTCTTTCTGAGGCTGAAGAAGACTGGCTAATGCTCGAAGAGCGTTCAGAGGGGTGAGCATGCGGCCTCCGCATTAACCTGAGAAGGCGCGCGGCGCCCAACGGGTGTGTTTGAGCTTGACCTTTATCGCCTTGCCGCTGCAGAACAAGCCATCCAAGCGCGGATATCACGGATGATACGAAGAATTTGCAAGGAGCCTGCAATGGTGAATATGCCCGCCCCCAAAGGCCAATTGACGGCCAATCGACCATTGGCCGACTTAACTTGGATGCGCGTTGGTGGCCCTGCTGATTTCTTTTTTCTTCCAAAAAATAAAGAAGATTTATTATATTTTATGAATAACTTATGCGATAATATTGATGTATTTCCAATAGGGGTTGGAAGCAATGTGATTGTGCGTGATGGTGGGGTACGCGCTGTTGTCATACGGTTGGGGCGCGCGTTTAATCACATTGAAATTTCGGGCAATCAAATCAGGGTTGGCGCGGCCGTTCTGGATGCGCATCTTGCCAAGCAGGCGGCACAAGCTGGGCTGGATCTGACATTCTTGCGCACCATTCCCGGTGCGATTGGCGGCGCTGTGAAAATGAACGCGGGCTGTTATGGGACCTATGTGGCGGATGTTTTGGAGACGGTTGAGGTGGTGTTGCGCTCTGGTGTCTGTAAAACCTTATCCGCTAAAAATCTAAATTTGCGGTATCGCGCCAGCGATCTTCCTGAGGGTTGCGTTATTACGGCCGCCACGTTTCGCGCCAAGGCGGGCGATCCGAAAGAGCTGGCCGCGCGCATGCAAGAACAGCTGCTGAGGCGGGATCAATCGCAGCCGACAAAGTTGCGCAGCGCGGGCAGCACGTTTCGTAATCCGGCCGGGTTTTCCAGCACGGGGCGGCCAGATGATGATCACAGCTTAAAGGCATGGAAAGTGATTGATGAGGCTGGTTTGCGCGGCGCGCGCATCGGCGGTGCGCAAATCAGCCCGCAGCACGCAAACTTTATGATCAATACCGGAGATGCCAGCGCCAAAGATTTAGAAGATTTGGGCGAAATGGTGCGAAAAAAGGTTTTCCAATCCAGCGGAATACAGCTAGAGTGGGAGATTATGCGGGTTGGGGATCACCAACCGGAATGACGCCTGAAAACAGGCGCGAATAAAACGGCCCATAAGGCCGGGCAAAGGCGAAGCGGGTATGTCGAGCAGGGCAACCCAAAGAGTGGCAATGTTAATGGGGGGGCTTTCCGCTGAGCGCGAAGTCTCTCTTGTCAGCGGGCGCGAATGCGCTGCCGCTTTGCGGGGCGAAGGATTTGAGGTGATTGAGCTGGACGCTGGCGCAGATCTTGCGCAACGGCTAGATGATCTGCGCCCCGAGGTTGCGTTCAATGCGCTGCACGGTCGCTGGGGTGAGGATGGCGCGGTTCAAGGCCTTCTTGAGTGGTTGAAAATCCCCTACACGCATTCGGGTGTTTTGGCCTCTGCCTTGGGGATGGATAAGCAGCGCTCAAAAAAAGCGTTTGTCGAGGCGGGGTTACCCGTGGCCGACAGTAAAATCGTTGCAAAATCAGAGGCCGCCAGCCAGTTTTTGCTGCCCGCTCCTTATGTGATCAAGCCCAATAACGAAGGCTCGTCTGTCGGGATATATTTTGTTGAAGAGGGGGCTAACTCTTTGCCCCATCTAGGCGAAGACTTGCCCGATATGGTTATGATCGAGCGCTTCGTGCCGGGGCGTGAATTAACCACCACCGTGCTGGATGATCAAGCCTTGGCTGTCACGGATATTATCACCGAAAAATGGTATGATTATGCCGCCAAATATCATCCGGGCGGGTCCCGCCATGTGGTGCCAGCGGATGTGCCGGCTGAAATCACTGCAGCCTGTTTGGATTACGCGCTGCGCGCGCATCAAGCGTTAGGGTGCCGCGGTTTAAGCCGAACCGATTTTCGCTGGGATGAAACGAAAGGGCTAGAGGGGTTGATCTTGCTAGAAACAAATACGCAACCGGGCATGACCCCCACCTCGCTGAGCCCCGAACAGGCTGCCAGCGTTGGCATTGGCTTTGGCGCGCTGTGTCGACGTATCGTGGAGGATGCTGGATGCGATCGCTGATTGGCAGGCCGAGGCGGCAAGAGGATCCCGCACCCTCGCGGCTGGCCTATCGTCTGAATAGAATTATGCTGCGACCGGTCTTAAGGTTCACCGTGATTTACGGGCTGCCCATCGGTCTGGTGCTGGCTGCGCTTGGGGTTTATTTTGGCGATCAGCAACGTCGGGATGCGGTGCGTTTGATTTACAATCAGGCGGCAACGCTGTTTGTCGAGCGACCCGAATTCATGATTGATTTAATGTCAATCAGCGGCGCTAGCGATGATGTGGCGCAAGATATTCGCGAGGTTTTGAATATTGATTTCCCGATCAGTTCTTTTGATTTGGATTCTGCGCAGATGCGCGAAACGATCTTGGGGCTAGATCCCGTAAAAGAAGCAAGGGTGAATGTGCACTGGGGCGAGATGGTCCAGATCGAGATTGAAGAGCGGCGTCCGGCGATTATTTGGCGCCGCCGCGATGCACTTGAATTGCTGGATGAAACCGGCACCTATGTGCGCACCGCGTCTTCGCGGCTGGATTACCCGCATTTGAATTTGATCGCGGGCGCTGGAGCGGATCAACATGTGGCGCAAGCCTTGGCACTTTACGCTGCGGCGCGCCCGCTAGCCGAGCGGTTGCGGGGCATGGTTTACGTGGGGCAGAGACGCTGGGATGTTGCCTTGGATCGCGATCAACGCTTGATGTTGCCCGAACGCGATCCTGTGCAAGCCTTAGAGCGCATCATCGGTTTGGATCAGGCGCAGGATCTTTTGGCCCGCGATATTGAAGTGGTGGATATGCGCCTTGAGAGCCGAATAACCTTGCGCCTTGGAGAGGAGGCGCTTTTGGGATCTCGGGATGTGATACAGATGAAAACTGGAGACTAAAGATGGCTGGGCTGTATGAATCTCAACGTGCTATGCGGGCGATGCGCAAAGCAGCATTGCAGCGCGGAGTGATCGCTGTTTTGGATATGGGCACTGCGAAAATCGGATGTTTTATCCTGCGCTTTGAAGGGAGCGGCGCCTCAGAGGGCGTTGATGGGGTCGGCTCTTTGGCGGGGCAATCCGAGTTTCGGGTGGTGGGCGCGGCAACTACCCAATCTCGCGGCGTAGAATTCGGCGAGATTATATCGATGCCGCAAGCCGAGCGCGCCATTCGCACGGTTTTACAATCTGCGCAGAAAATGGCGCGGTTGCATGTGGATCACGTGATTGCCTGTTTTTCAGGCGGCGCCCCGCGGTCTTATGGCGTGACCGGCGAGGTCAACGTGGAAAGTCAAATCGTTCAAGATCAGGATGTGGCGCGCGTTTTAGCAGCGTGTGATATCCCCGAATTTGGAGAGGGGCGCGAGGTTTTGCACGCGCAGCCGGTAAATTTTGTTTTGGATCAACGCAGCGGCCTATCGGATCCGCGCGATCAAATTGGCAACGTGTTGGGGGCGGATATGCATATGCTGACCGTTTCTGAAAAAGCCATTCATGATCTGGCCTATTGCGTGAAGCGCTGCGACCTTGAATTGGCGGGCGTGGCCTCTTCTGCTTATATGTCTGGGGTTTCGTCCCTGGTCGAAGATGAACAAGAGCTTGGCGCGGCCTGTATCGATATTGGCGGCGGCACGTCAAGCGTATCGATTTTTATGAAAAAGCACATGATTTACGCCGATACGGTCAGGCTAGGCGGTGACCATATTACGCGGGATATCTCGATGGGCTTGCAAGTTCCTATGGCGCTGGCAGAGCGGATTAAAACCATGCATGGAGGGTTGATTGCCACCGGTATGGATGACCGGGATATGATCGAAATGGGCGGCGATACCGGCGATTGGGAACGGGATCGACGGATGGTCAGCCGCGCCGAGTTGATCGGTATTATACGGCCAAGAATGGAAGAAATTTTTGAAGATATAAGATCTTGCTTGGATGCTGCCGGGTTTGATCATCTGCCCGCGCAGCAAATCGTGCTGACGGGTGGCGGCAGCCAGATCCCGGGCATAGATGATTTAGCCAGTCGGTTGCTGGGCCAACAAGTGCGCTTGGGCAGACCGTTGCGCATCCACGGATTGCCGCCAGCTTACGCGGGCGCTAATTGCGCCGGTTTGGTCGGTTTAAGCCTTTTTGCCGCCCATCCGCAAGATGAATGGTGGGATTTTGAGATGA
Source organism: Rhodobacteraceae bacterium IMCC1335 (assembly GCA_039640495.1). Taxonomy (NCBI): domain Bacteria; kingdom Pseudomonadati; phylum Pseudomonadota; class Alphaproteobacteria; order Rhodobacterales; family Paracoccaceae; species Rhodobacteraceae bacterium IMCC1335. Next base: position 2,464,248 of record CP046864.1, on the reverse strand, counting down.
CACCGGCGCGCTATCCGACTCGTTCTTTGAAGCGTGCAATGCGCTGGTTTAAAGATAATTGGTAGAGCTTAGGGGAAGGCTGGTGTCTAGATCGGGTGTTATGGGCACAAAATCGCCCATATTTAGCGGGTAGATCGTAATTTTGCGTGACCTTTTGAATTTATTTAGCTACCATTCACTTAATAATTAAAAATGTTCCCAAAATGGGACAAATCACAGGCGGATCAACCATGACATTGAAACTTTCAGTGCCCCAATATGACGAATTAAAACCCAGAATTACCGTTTTTGGCGTTGGTGGCGCTGGCGGTAATGCGGTGAATAACATGATCAGCAAAGAGCTGGATGGCGTTGAGTTTGTCGTTGCGAACACCGATGCACAGGCGCTGCAGCAAAGCCAATCAAGCACCCGTATCCAGTTGGGTGTGAAAGTGACCGAGGGTTTGGGCGCGGGCGCACGGGCGTCGGTTGGATCTGCCGCTGCTGAAGAAAGCATCGAACAAATCGTCGATAATTTGGCGGGCGCGCATATGTGTTTTATCACCGCCGGAATGGGGGGCGGAACAGGCACAGGCGCGGCACCGATCATCGCGCAAGCCGCGCGCGAACTTGGGGTGCTTACGGTTGGGGTTGTTACCAAGCCGTTTCAGTTCGAAGGTGCCAAGCGGATGCGTCAGGCTGAAGAGGGCGTCGAGGCACTGCAAAAGATGGTTGATACGCTGATCATCATCCCGAACCAGAATTTATTCCGTCTGGCGAATGAAAAAACCACCTTTACAGATGCGTTCAGCATGGCGGATGACGTCTTGTATCAGGGTGTCAAAGGCGTCACAGATCTGATGGTGCGCCCCGGCTTGATCAATTTGGACTTTGCCGATGTCCGCGCCGTAATGGATGAAATGGGCAAGGCGATGATGGGCACAGGCGAAGCTGAGGGCGAAGACCGCGCTATTCAGGCGGCTGAAAAAGCAATTGCCAATCCATTGCTTGATGAAATCAGTCTTAACGGCGCACGCGGCGTTTTGATCAACATCACCGGTGGCCAAGATTTAACCTTGTTTGAATTGGATGAGGCGGCCAATCGGGTGCGCGAGGAAGTGGATGCGGATGCCAATATCATCGTCGGCTCAACGCTGGACATAGAGATGGCGGGTAAAATGCGGGTTTCAGTCGTTGCCACTGGTATTGACGTGAGCGAAAGCAGCAATGAAATTCCCCAACCACGCCGGCGCATGGCTGAGCCCTTGGTCGCTGCTGAGCAGGCTGCCGAGCTGACTTTGGCGCAGGAGCGCGAGCCAGAACTGACGGTGCCGGCTGCACCTGAGGCAGATTTGTTCGCAGATGCCCAAAGCGCGCATGTTTTGGATGAGGCGCTTGCGCCGCATGACGAGAGATTGGGGGGCCAGGATGACAGCCTGCCGCCTCCTGCCTATCAAGGGCAACCGGCCGCGCCGCTGCAATTGGGCGAAGATACGGCAGTGCGCGTCTCGGCGGCGGGTGTGCCAACTGATGAAGCGATGGCGCGCCTTCGGGCTGCAGTGAAAACCACCCCCGCCTCGGCGCAACCTCAAAGTCAGGTTGAAGAAGAGCCTGCGGCTTCCGAGCGTCCGCGGTTTGGAATTGGATCTCTTATCAACCGCATGTCGGGTGCAGAAAGTAATCGTACGAGCGTGGCCACAGCCCCTGCAGCGCCGCAAGAAACACCCGTTTCGCGCGCTCTTACAGCAGAAGCGGCCGACGAGCCGCCTTTGGAGCAAGAGCGGATCGAAGTGCCCGCCTTTTTGCGCCGTCAGGCGAACTAAATCCACCGATATGTCAAGCATTGCATCCCCTCTTTTGATGGGGATGCGCTCGCGCAATAAATAATTGGGCAAATTCGTGCTGATTTTGAGTAACCATGTTTCAGTGCGTAACAAAGTTTGAATTGTGATTGTTGGCCCAATTAAGGTACATGTTTAGCATCAAAAAGAGAGAGTTGGGGTTAACTTGCAAACCACTGTTTCTAAGGTTCTGGTCTTTCGCGGCATTGGGTTGCATTCTGGTGAGGAGGTCGAGCTTAAACTTTGCCCGGCACCCGCAAATTCCGGCATATGCTTTTTCCGCAGCGATGTAGACATTGGGGATACTGCTATTCCGGCCCGCTGGGACAGGGTTGAACAATCTCCATTATGCACAAAGCTGGTGAATGAAGCGGGTATATCTGTTTCAACCGTCGAGCATCTGCTCTCGGCTCTGGCGGGCTGCGGTGTGCATAACGCACGGATTGAAATTAACGGCCCTGAAGTGCCCATTCTTGATGGCAGTGCGGTTCCGTTTGTGCGCCAGATATTGGCAGACCCGCTGAAGCAATTGGATCAGCCCGTCGAGGCGATCCGGATTTTGAAAGATATTGAATTTAAAACCGATCAGGGTTGGGCGCGTTTGGTTCCAAGTGATACCCCCAAGATGAGCTTTCATATCGATTTTAAAGACGCTGCGATCGGCGTGCAGAGCAAAACGATTAATATGTCAAACGGCTCTTTTGTGCGCGAATTATGCGACAGCCGCACCTTTTGCCGCAGCGTGGATGTTGATAGGATGCGTGCGAACGGGTTGGCGCGGGGCGGCAGTTTGGAAAATGCCGTGGTGGTTGACGGCGCAAAAGTGCTAAGCCCGGGTGGTTTACGGCACGCAGATGAAGCGGTGCGGCATAAAATGCTTGATGCTTTGGGCGATTTAACCCTAAGCGGCGCTCCGATCATCGGACATTATATCGGCCATCGCGCCGGGCACGCGATCACCAATAACCTCTTATGCGTTTTATTCGCCACGCCAGGAAGTTTTGAACGCGTCTCTTGTTGCGATGATGTGTTGCAAATATTGCCCGGTATCGGGGCTTCTTTAGAAGAATATCGCGCAGCGTCTTAAAGATCGCTCTTTTTGATCCCTTTGTTTTTATGTTACAACTGCGCCATGAGGCCGGAGAGAATGCGGCTTTGTGACATGTACAAAAGGAATGTTCGCGAATGAAGGCATATGGGTTTCGCCACGGGGTCGCCGCAGCGCTGTTGAGCGTTTTTTTATTGGCCGGGTGTGAGGATGCTTTTAAAAGCCAAGAGCCTGAAAATCTTGAAAATTTCAGCCCTGAAGAGATTTTTAAGAAAGCTGAAATAGAACTGAACAAGAAACGCTATGATCAAGGTGCGCAATATTTCAGTGAAATAGAGCGGCTCTATCCCTATTCTGAATGGGCAAAACGCGGCTTGATCATGCAAGCATTCGTTTATCATCAAGGCAAGAAATATGATGAAAGCCGCGCCGCAGCTCAGCGATATGTCGATTTTTTCCCAGCAGATGAAGATGCTGCATATGCGCAATATCTTTTGGCGTTAAGCTATTACGATCAAATTTCGGATATTGGCCGCGATCAGGGTCTAACATTGCAGGCGCTTGAAGCGTTTCGCGTTGTGATTGAGCAATATCCCGAAAGCGAGTATGCACAACCCTCAAAATTGAAATTTGATCTGGCGTTCAGCCATTTGGCCGCCAAGGAAATGGAAGTTGGACGCTATTATCTGAAATCTGGGCATTATGGCGCGGCGGTGAATAGGTTTAGAGTGGTTGTTGAAGATTTCCAAACCACATCACAAACCCCAGAGGCGTTGCATCGATTGGTTGAGGCCTATCTCTCGCTTGGTTTGGTTGATGAGGCCCAATCGGCGGCGGCGATTTTAGGGCATAATTATCAGTCAAGCGAATGGTATCGCGCCAGTTTCGCGCTGCTTAAATCGAAGGGGTATTCTCCAAAAGTATCGGGTACGGGATGGCTGAGCAAAGTCTACCGACAGGTTGTAAAAGGCGAATGGCTGTGACGAAGCAGATGGGCTAAGGCGATGCTCAAAGGGTTAGATATTCGCGATATCTTGATTATTGATCATCTTGAGCTCTCGCTGAGGGCCGGCTTGAACGTGATGACGGGAGAAACCGGCGCAGGCAAATCTATTTTGCTTGATAGTTTGGGCTTCGTACTTGGCTGGCGTGGACCATCTGATCTGGTGCGCCAAGGGGCCGAGCAAGGCGAAGTAAGCGCGTGGTTTGATTTGCCCGATGACCACCCTGTTTTGGATTTACTCGAACAGCATGGATTGCCTGTTTCGCAAGAGTTGATATTGCGGCGTGTCAACGGGCGAGATGGTCGTAAAACGGCCTGGATTAATGACCGTAGGGTATCAGGTGAATTGCTGCGCAAACTGTCCGAACATTTGGTCGAGCTGCATGGCCAGCATGATGATCGCGGCTTGTTAAACGCCAAAGGGCATCGCAATTTATTAGACGATTATGGCCAATATGGCGCTTTGAAAGCGGCGGTTGCCAAAGCTTGGAGCGAGAAAGAGCGCGCCCGCAAAGCGGTTGAACTGGAAAACGAAGCAGTGACAGAGTTGCGCCGCGAAGAAGAGTTTTTGCGCCATGCAGTGGCTGAATTAAGCGCGCTGGATCCAAAACCTGGCGAGGCGGATGCGTTGGATGCGAAGCGGCGGCTGATGCAGGCTTCGACGCGGGTGCGCGCAGATGTGTCCAAAGCCCATCACGCATTGGGGCGCGAGGGCGCCGAAGCTTTGCTGTATGATGCCCAACGCTGGCTGCAAGAGGCCGCTGCACAGGTAAACGATGAATTAGATGCGCCGCTCGACAGTTTGGCACGCATGATGAATGAATTGCAAGATACGCTGAATGAGGTGGAAGCGTGTTTAGACGCAATCGGGTTCAACCCGCATGAGCTTGAAACGCTTGAAGAACGGTTGTTTGCGATGCGCGGCTTGGCGCGTAAGCATGATGTCCATGTTGATGCATTGGCTGACTTAGCAGGCGTTTTAGACGCGCGTTTGCTGCGTTTGGACGCTGGTGCAGATAATTTGAAAGCCTTGCGGGCAGCGCAAGCCGAAGCCGAAAATGTCTATGGTGCGCGGGCAGCAGAGTTGCAGCTTGCGCGCCGCGCTGCCGCCGAAAAGCTGGATCAAGCGATGGCCTTAGAATTGGCACCGCTGAAAATGGAGCGGGCAATGTTCGAAACCAGAATGACCGCGGCCGCCGCAGGCCCTGAGGGGATTGATCAGGTCGATTTTTGCGTGGCTACCAATCCAGGCGCGCCGGCGGGGCCTTTGGGAAAAATTGCCTCTGGTGGTGAATTAAGCCGGTTTTTATTGGCGCTAAAAGTGTGCCTCAATGCAGATAATTCGCACGCAACTTTGATTTTCGACGAAATTGACCGCGGGGTCGGGGGAGCTACAGCAGATGCGGTGGGCCGACGTTTGGCAGAGCTGGCCCAATCTGGACAAGTGCTGGTGGTCACCCATTCTGCGCAGGTTGCCGCATTAGGTGATGCACAGTTCCAAGTCAGCAAACATCAAACAGATAGCCATACTGTTTCGCGGATCAAACAACTTGATCGCGAAGAGCGCGTGGATGAGATCGCGCGTATGATTTCGGGAACGCAGGTTACGGATGCGGCGCGCGTTGCGGCTCAGACTCTTCTTGCAGGGCGTTGATCTTCAATCCGAGGCCTTAATTTTGCCGTAATAATTTACCTGGGTTTAAGATGTTCAAGGGATCCATTTGGCGTTTCAAGCCGCGCATAACCTCCCAGGCTAAACCATGCTCTTGCTCCATAAATTTCAGCTTGCCCATGCCAATGCCATGCTCGCCGGTACAGGTGCCGCCTAAGGCCAGTGCGCGCTCGGCCATACGGTCGGAAATCTGCATTGCAGCTCTGTATTCGGATGCATTGTTAGGATCAATAAGCAGAATGGCGTGGAAATTCCCATCCCCCATATGCCCTAAAATAGGCCCGCTGATCGCGCTTCGGGCAATATCTGCGTGGGTTTCTTCTACGGCTTGCGCCAGTGCGGAGATTGGCACACAAATGTCAGTTACGATCGCACGCGCGCCGGGGCGGCTTGCAAGAACCGCGTAATAGCCATTATGGCGCATCGTCCAAAGCTTGTTTCTTTCTTCGGGCAGCGCGGACCATTGGAACCCGGCGCCGCCATATTCTTGACAGATATCACAGAATAATTCGGCATTTTCAGCAACGCTGGCATCGCTGCCATGCAGCTCGAACAACAGATGTGGTTGAATGCGCATGTCAGCGCCCGCATAATCGTTAAAGGCTTGTGCGGTTGCACCATCAACGAATTCTATCCGTGCCATGGGCAAGCCCATTTGAATTGTTGCGATCACTGCGTTTACCGCTTGCTCCATGCTGTCAAAAGCTACGATGCCGGCGCTAATGGCTTCTGGCTGCGGATGCAGCTGCAAGGTAAGTTTAGTGATCAGCCCCAAAGTGCCTTCGGATCCCACCAAAAGCGACGTGAGATCGTAGCCGGCAGAAGATTTACGCGCCCGGTTGCCCGTTTGTATCACTTGGCCATCCGCAAGAACAACTTCTAATGCTTTTACATTTTCCCGCATGCCACCATAGCGCACGGTGGTTGTGCCGCTGGCGCGCGTTGCGGCCATGCCGCCCAATGAAGCATTGGCCCCGGGGTCAACCGGGAAGAACAGCCCGCTTGCGCGCAATTCGATATTCAGCGCTTCACGGGTGAGCCCGGGCTGCACAAGAACATCCATATCTTCAGCATTGAGTTGTAGTATTTTGTTCATCCGCGAGAAATCGACGCTGATCCCACCGCGTGGAGCCGAGGTATGCCCCTCGAGCGATGTGCCGGTGCCCCACCCAATCACCGGGCATTCAAATTGCGAACAGATCTCGAGCAGGTTTTGAACCTCTCGCGTGGTTTCGACATAAGCCACCGCGTCGGGCGGCATAAGATCAAAATAACTTTCTGACTGGCCATGAAGGTCGCGATCCGATTTTGATGTGCTCAGGCGGCCGGGCAAAAGCTGCGAAAGAGCTTTTAGGGTTTTGGCATGGCGCATAGTGCTGCCTCCTTACTGGGTTCGCCTGAGCTTAGCCCAAAGATCCATTCACCGAAAAGACTGCCTGCGATCAAAGTTAACAAAATTTCAAGTCGCAGCGGTCTGGCCTCACAGCTGGTAGTTTTAGAAAAACATATTTACGGTTAGGGAAATCACATCATCATCAGCGATGCCCGAGAAAGCCAAACCGTTTTTTTTGGCGTCATAGAATTGGCTGCGTAATTCCAAACTGGACCAGTCGTTCAGCCGCCGCGATGCTTCAAAGGCAATCAAAGACTGCTCTTGCTTTTGGTCCTGCGATATCAATGCCAAGAAGCTTGTATCTTTGACATCATTCAGAACTAGGCGTAAGCCTGCGCTGTAAAAGCGTTCGGCCGCCGCTTGTGGACGGGTGTCATATTGACCTTCAGCGATAAGCCCAAGATCCCAGACCTGCCCGAAAGCGCCATAAAGCGTATATTCTAAACCGGCAACCGCGGCGTCAAAGCCAGCCCCTGATTGTGTTCCATGCAGGCTTTCCCATTTCAAAAGCGTTGGATCACCGGTAAATTGTGCCTCAAACCCGATTGTTTCCTGCAGCATATAGGTTGCGTTTAGCGCGCTACTGTCTTGGTTTGGTGTAATAAGTGGCTCGCGGGCTGTGCCTTTGAAACCACTAACAGCGAAGTCCCAATCGCCCGAAAAGGTTGAAAGCCGCGCCGCAATATCATCTGCCTCTTTGCCTTCAGAGCGTTCATACAGGCTTGTGGTCACATTTAAGCCACTGCTGGGATGGCCATTGTTGTCGTTGAATGTGCGCTCGCGAAACCGTGAAATATACCATAATTGTAGATCACCGAAATCAAAATAGCCATCAAGCGATAGCGAGGGGGCACCTAATTTTGCCTCGCTCCCCTGATTTGCAGCCGCGTCACTTTGATTGATAACATCAACAACGTTTCTGCTTTCTGCTTTGCCCCAAAAGGTTTGGCGTTGCCCGATATAAAGATCGAAATTGCTGAAGGATCGGCGCAGATAGGCTTGGCGTGCCTCAACCAATCTGCGGCCCTTGTCATCGGCATCTGCGCGCGCGATCAATTCAAGCTCTGCACGATAGGCGTCAAAATCATGATATGCATCGAGCTTTAGTTCAACCGATTTACCATATTCAATGGTTCCCTCAGCATGGCTTGGGAAATAGCTGACCTGGGGGATATGGTCAGGTTGACTTCACCCGAGATGGCGGGCCCACAGGTCAGTAATATGACTGCGGGCCAAGAGAAACGAAGCGGCTTCATTTGATACGTTTAAGCGCGTTTTTTTGAAAATCTTTTTCGGTCAAGCCGGTTTGAAAGGCCCAGTCCGTAAATTGCAATTGGGTTTTCTTGCCCGTCTGATGATTTTCCATGCTCAGGGTATCTGCCCGCCAGTATTTTCCGAGAAATTTATTATAATTTGCATAGGAGAGTGTCTTTAGTAGGCTGTTTTTGCGGTCGTAAAATTCGATTTTTTGCAGCCGGTACTCCTTTTTATCGATCCATACCAATTGGCGGGAATAGCCGCTTTTCCGGTCAACCGGATCATACTCCACCAAAAAGCAATCGAGCCCATTTACCTTTTCATCGCGCAGATAATTATAGGTGTATTTCTCGACTTCTTGGCTCGCAATATCCTCATAGGCAAATTCGCTGCCCATGAAAGGCCCGGCTTTGTTCGATGAGGCGATGCGTTTCACGCGTTTTAACGCAGGCAAAAACAGCCATTGATCATCAGAGCCTGCCTTTTTTGTATGCGATAAAAACGCGGTTCCGCGCACGTCACCGGGCGAGTCAAATATAACCAGCGATAAATCGCCCTCGCTTGAGCCTTCCAAGGTACGGTTTCTGATCGCGCGTTGGGTGGATTGGCCATGTTGGTCAGATAGAACCATAATCATTGTAGAGGTTGAATCTTTGAAACCCGTGTCACGTTTGTCAAGTTCTGTGGCAATCTCCAATCCCTTTTCAGGAGAGGCGGCCGCGGTTGAGGGAAGGCTAAGGCCTGTTAGGCCTGCAATCAAAATCAGGGGTAAAAATTTCATCTCTTTCTCCTTAAGATGTTGGCTGCATTGCCGGTGTTTCTGGGCCATCATGGGCTGCGTGCTCTGCAGCTTCTGAAGGTGTGTCTTTATCTAAAGCAATCAACAGCGCCGGCAGTAAAGTCAAGTCTGCGATCAGCGCCATGATCAACGCGATGGCGGTGAGACTGGCCATATAGCTGTTTAAGCCAAAGCTGGATTGCGCCAGAATAAAAAAGCCCGCCGCTAAAATGATGGTCGTAACCAAAAGCGCGGTTCCAACCCCCGTAAACGCAAAGATAACCGCATCTTTAGGTGAAAGCTTTTCATCGCGCCGCGCAATTTGATATTTGCTTAAAAAATGCACGCTATCATCGACCACAACGCCCAAAGCCATTCCCGCAACCACGGCAACAGCCATGTTGACCTGCCCGACAAGCAAGCCCCAAAGGCCGAAGGCGAGCCCCGCGGGCAAGAGATTTGGCACGAGGCTGATTACGCCGAGGCGCACGTTTTTAAGCGCAATCAAAATCACACCGCTGATCAGCAATACTGCAAAGAAAGTACCCGATAGCATGCTTTTGATATTGCGCTCGGCGATATAGGCAAACATCACCGTGGGACCGACCGCATAGGTGTTGATGCCCAGATCATTGGCGAGGAAATTTTCAGCGCGTTGCAACCAGGCCCTGACTTCATTCGTGGTCATATCTTCAATTGTAATCACAATCTGCGTTGACGATTTATTGATGTCCAATTGGTTGTTCAAATCCAGCCCATAGGGCAGGGACAGTTCATATAGTAGCAAATATTGCGCGGCCAATTCGCGGCTTTCGGGTACTTTGTAAAAAGCCGGATCGCCGCCGTTTAGATCACGGTTCAAACGTTTGAACGTGTCAGAGATCGATTGCACATGGGTGACGGGCTCTTCATTCATTGCCCAATCGGTAAAGGCCGCGATCTTCTTGATGAAATCGGGCGAACTGATACCGTTTGGTTCACCAGAACTGAGATCAAACTGAATTTGGTTGATGCCGGTTAAATTCTGCCCAATCCATTCCGAATCTTCGCGGAACTGGATTGATTCATCAAAATATTTCAAGAAGTCATCATTGATTTCATTCAAGGGGATCAAGGCTAACAATCCAAGCGACGCCGAGATGCTGAGCGTCATCACGGTTTTGTAGCGATCGGCGATGAACACGCCCAATTTACCCATAACACCGTCGAGCTTTTCGATCGTGGCCTTGGGTTTTAATGTTACAAAACTGATCAAAATTGGCAGCAAGGTGACTGCGTAGATCCAAGCCGCAACCACGCCAACCGCCGTGATATTGCCCAAATCGTGAAAGGGGGGCGAATCTGAAAAGTTAAGAGACAGGAACCCTAAAGCAGTGGTTACGCTGGTCAGGAAAATGGGCTTTCCGTTTACTTTCAAACTGTAGATGATGCTGTCACGTTGGCTATGCCCGGCGCGCATTCGATTCATCAATGTGACCAAAAAGTGAATCGAATCTGCCACCGCCAAGGTGGTGATGATGGTCGGCGCGCTTGCTGAGGGCGGCGTTAATCCAACCCCCATCCAGCCACCAATACCCATCGCAACCAGAATACTTGGGACGATGATCACCAAAACCATTGCCGTAGCATAGAGCGAACGAAGCAATATGTAAGACACCGCTAGAATGACCAAATACATCGCCGGGATCAGCGAGGCCATATCATTCATCGAGGCTTCTAGAAACGCATTATTGAAGAAAATAATGCCACCCGTACGAATTTTGACATCATGCTTTGCTTCTATTTCGGCAACTATTTCACGCGCAACAACGGCAACTTCGGCCACTTCATCGGCGTTTTTGCTGGGCAATTGGATCGTAACGTTTACGGATGTGCTGCGATGCTGTGCATCGTGAATTTTACCCGCCAGCGTTGGCTCGGTTGAGCTGATTTGATCAACGAGTTTCTGTTCATCAGCGCTCATATTCGCCGCGTCAAAATACAAATCTCTCACGATCAGATCATCGCCTTCGACTTCGGTGTGCTGATAGTTCGAAAGGCTGTCAACGCGGATGGAATAGGGAATTTGCCATGACATATCCGTCAGCTCTTCAATGGCGGCCAACACTTTGGGAGAGTTCGCTTTCCCCGATTGAGGATCAATCGCGAATTGAACGTTGTCAATTTTTGTATAGGTGCGTTGGAGTTTTTCAAAGGCTTCCAATTGGGGATTGGTTTCACCAAAAAAACTGCGGTAATCATTGTCAAAATACAGGTTTTTTGCGCCAAAAGTGCCGGCTAACGTAAGGATCAACAAGGCAACCAGAACGATGAGCCGATTGTTCAGGAGAAGCTCTCCATAGGATGTTTTTTGGGGTGCCATTTTGAATATTCCTTTGGTATCGTAAGCAAGGTTACTGCACAAAATTATGTTTTTTTTGCAAGACTCGTTAATTCACTTGCAAATTGCAAGCTATATGATCAAAAATAGATGTGCAATGCTTTCAAATCCAATATCATACAATTTCACGAGAATATAAATTTTTGAGCGTGTTTAGGCCATGAAGCGAAAAAACTGCTGTCCAATTGCACAAGCTTTAGGCGTTTTAGGGGATAAATGGTCCTTAATCGTGTTGCGGGATGTAATCTTTGGCAAAAAGCGGCATTTTAATGACCTGCTCGCCTCTCCAGAAAAAATTTCGACCAATATATTGGCAAACCGCTTGAAAACACTGCAAGAAGAAAGCCTGCTTTGTTGTTGCGTTGACCCTGAGAATAGGCGGTCAAAAATTTATACACCTACAGAAAAAGCTCAAGATTTAGTGCCGGTTCTGGTTGAATTGTATAAATGGGGCGAAAAATACAATGATAATGTCGATAGGGTAGACAACCCGAATCAGGCCGGGCTATTTTAAGCATCCACGCTGGCCTTTTGGCTTGGCAAAGACTTATATCGCTGCAAAACTGTTGTGGTAAAATTGCAAAAGTGATGACTTCATGACCTACCAGCCAATCCCGCTGCCAGACCGAAGCCATTTGACGGCGCAAGAGGCCGAAGAGGTCTCAGCTGCATATTTGACTCAAATGCGCCGGCGGCATTCTGTACGGCATTTTGACACCGCCCCTATCTCAGACGTTTTACTGACTAACGCGATTTCTGTTGCCGCATCTGCGCCCTCTGGGGCCAATCAACAACCCTGGCATTTCGTGATCGTCAAAAACCCAGATATGAAAATGAAAATCCGCTTGGCCGCGGAAGAAGAAGAACAAAAATTCTATGCTGGAATGGCAGGAGATGCTTGGATTTCTGCCTTAGAACCGATTGGCACGCATTCTGTGAAGGCGCATTTATCCGACGCCCCTGCGCTGATTATTGTGTTCGCGCAACGCTATGGGCTGACCGAGGATGGCGCGCGTTTCAAGCACTATTATGTGACTGAGAGCGTTGGTATCGCTATTGGATTTTTAATTTCAGCGCTGCATCAAAGCGGGTTGGTCTGTTTGGAACATACCCCAAATCCAATGACATTTTTAAACCAGCTCTGTAATCGCCCGGCGAATGAAAAACCAATGATGATCTTACCGGTTGGCTATCCTGCGAAAAACGCTGAAATTCCCGCCGCGGCCAAGGTTAAAAAGCCCCTTAGCGCGGTGTTATCAGTTTTTTAAAATCGCAAAAAAGCTAAATTTCACGCTCCGGCATTTTTAACGGCGGCCAGCGCGCAGCACATCCCATGCTGATGTTTGATTTTATATCCACGGATCGATGCTATTTAGGTGCAATTCAATAACTCGGTCTTTCTACAGCCAGCGCAGCCTGTGCCGATTGTCTTGAAGGCTTGCGCTCAAAGGCCCCTTTTGTACAGCTCTGCTTGCTTAAACAAATTGCAAAATGCGCCGTACTCATTTGTGACTCGATCAGCGAACCGAAGGGCAGAATGCAGGTTACAAATCCATCTTCCACCTTTCAATGGGCGACCTATCAAGCTGCTATTGCGCGGCCAACGCCGCTTAAAACGGGCCGCATTTCAAAACACAGCCGCGATGCGCAGAAAAAAACACCCGCTCGGATGGGAAATGCGGATTGCCAACGCTCGGGCAAAGATTTTTCGATATCCTTAAATCAAAAACTGTCTAGCGAAACCTTCTAGGTTTTAAAAACTCAGGTTGGTTGGCGTGGCGCTGGAAAATTTGGGCGAAGTGCTCCAGCATCCTTATGCTGGGTTTTGATCCTTAAAAGCGAGCTTTCGTAGGGCAACGCCGGCCCTTTGGTGGCTGGTATTCGGCGTTTTGGTTGTTATTCTGGCGCCGGAGAAAGCACATCGCGCATGAATTCAACCTTCGAAAACAAACTCAGTCAGATCTATTGGAACCGCTTTGAGCAATTTGGATCCACGCCGCAAGGCAGCTTTTGGGCGACAGAGGCGCGGCAAACCCGGCGATTTGAAATCATTCTGTGCGAAATTGACAAGCTGTCGGGGGCAGCTGGGTTTAGCTTGGCGGATATTGGCTGCGGTTACGGTGCCTTGGTTGACTATCTGCTTAAGCGGCCAGCTAGCTCGGTCACATCATATATCGGCTATGATATTTCAGAGCAATTGATTGCGGCCTGTAAGCGCAAGTTTGAACAGCCTTGGGCGCGCTTCATATGCAGCTCCGCGCCGGATCAAGAACAAGACTTCTCTGTCATGTCCGGACCTTTTAATTTGGCCGCCACCCGCGATCTCGTGCTATGGCAAAACTATGTATTTGACACTTTGCAGGGCTGTTGGTCGCACACCAAGGTGGCAATGATTTTCAATCTTCAAGTGGCCTCAAGCGCGCGAATTTCGCCCCAGAGCCATATTTATTATGCAAATTCAGATCAGGTTTTAGAGCATTGCGTGGCGCGGTTTGGCCCGACGAAAAGGCTTGTACACCCCGATTTGCCGCGGGATGCAACTTTCGTGGTTTTGAAACCGGTCTGATCCGAAATCTACCACCAGTGTTTGGGCGCTGCGCGGCGTTGATGTCGGGGAAAGACCTGCCTTTTATGCAGCGCTGCGCAGATATTTACCGGCCGGATGGTTTTTGTTTTTAGGGCTGGCTTGGCTGAACGGGGAAGATAGCAGCCGCAGGGTTTGTCTGATCACTTTTTGCGGTAGATTGCCAAAGACACTGCAGGGGTCGTTACGCTTGACTATGCTGGGCAAGGATTGCCCCCGAATAGGCGCGGCAGACATTTTCCTCATCATATCGCAGGCAGAGATGTTCAATCAATTCAATCATATTATGCGGCCCATTCACGTAATCCATGAATGCATCCAGCGAGGCCCATTGATTTACAATAACCAATTCGTCGTCTCGGGTGTGCACAATGCTATAGACCTCTAAACCGGCCACGCCGTCTTTGCGGCTTTCGGTGATCAGCTCTGCAATTTCATCTATCGCGTCTTCCTTGGGTGTAACCGCGACGATGCTCATCATTTTCATTCAAGTGACCCTTTGGGCTTTGTTCTGATGTCTTAGGCCTAATTTTCCCAGATAAAACAATCAAGCTTTATTTCACCCCGGTGTGATTTTGGGTCCACAATGCGCAATCGGCGGCGCGCGCTTTGCGCAAGCTGCACAGTGTTTGTGCGGTACTAAAAAACCTGGCAGGTTCATTACCTCACCCTCGGCCCTAGTGCTGAGGCCGGTTTTTGGTTGCAATTGCGCGCAAACTAGAGGATGCAACCACACCCATGCAGCATTTTACCGTCTAGATGCTGAAAGCAGCGCTACTGAGTAAGAATATCATGAACAGCAAACACGCCTATTCCGATTCCTTTCTGCGTAAGGTTTTGGTGCGCAACAAGGTCATCGTCTCTGTTGGCGTCAGTCTTAATGCCATTCGTCCCAGTTATTTTGTGGCCCGGTATTTGAGCCGGCGTGGTTACACGATTATCCCGGTCAACCCGGCATATGAGGGCGAGTTGCTGTTTGGGCAGAGGGTGTATGCGCGCATGGATCAAATTGAGCAACCGATCGATATGGTACAGGTTTTCCGAAAATCGGATGCGGTGCCCGCGATTTATGAAGATGCGTTGGCCTGCTGGCCCGCGTTAAAAACCATTTGGATGCAAATTGGCGTCAAGCATGAAGCAACGGCCCGCAAAGCGCAGGCCCGCGGGATTGACGTGGTACAGGATCTTTGCCCCAAAATGGAGCACCAAAGGTTGAGCGGCGAATTGGGCAAATATGGCGTCAATACGGGGCTGGTGCGTGCGCGTTTGGCGGATGTGATTTAAGCCTCAAAAGAACGCCTGATGGGCGTTAAGAAAACGATGGCACGGATAGAGCAGGAAAATCGGGTAGCGTCTATTTTGCTGCAGCATTGGGCGCTCTGATCCGCCTGTGCAGGGCGCCGGCTGAGCGGATGTGAAAAGGCGCAACTTGGGCTTGCTCTGATTTTGGAACAATCGCAATATGGGTTGGAAACAATCGCGGTAGCTGTGATGCCTTTACACGATCCAAATATTCTGCTTCCCGCTGATCCCACCCGTCGCGCCATTGCCCGCGGGCTTTATGAGGGTGTGCGTGATCTGCCGATTATTAGCCCGCATGGCCATGTTGATCCTGCCTGGTTTGCACAGAATGAACATTTCAAAAATCCAACGGATCTTTTTGTAAGCCCGGATCACTATGTGCTGCGGATGCTGGTCTCGCAAGGGGCTACGCTGGCGGAGTTAGGGCTTGTCGATCAGGACGGGCATCAACACGCGGATAAGCGGGCGATTTGGCGTCGGTTTTGCGCCGGCTATCACTTGTTTCGCGCGACGCCAAGCCGCGTATGGTTAGAATATGCATTTGAAAAACTATTCGGCCTAACCGAACGCCCATCGGTTGAAAATGCCGATGCGCTTTACGATGCAATTTCTCAAAAACTGGCTGAGCCGGCGTTTTTGCCGCGGGCGTTGTTTGATCGCTTTAACATTGAGGTTTTGGCCACCACAGAGGATCCGCTGGATGATCTGTCGCATCATCAGAGCATTCGGAGCAGCGGTTGGACGGGCCGCGTTATCACCACCTACCGCCCCGATAATGTGATCGATCCAGAATATACGGGATTTACACAAAATGTAGAGCATCTGGGTATTTTAACCAAATGTGACACCCGGAATTGGCAGGGATATTTGCAAGCCCATCGCCTGCGCCGGGCGTATTTCCGCAGCTTTGGGGCAACGGCAACCGATCATGGGCATCCGACTGCACGCACCGAAAATCTTTCTTGTGAGGACGCTGCGGCTTTGTTTGATAAAGTTGTGCGGGGCCAGGCTTCATCGCAAGAGGCCGAGCGCTTCCGTGGGCAAATGCTGACGGAGATGGCGCGAATGAGCCTGGAAGATGGTATGGTGATGCAATTGCACCCGGGATCATGGCGCAACCATTCTCCGATTATTTTCAGCGCTTACGGGCGTGACAAAGGGTTTGATATTCCCAAATCAGCTGATTTTGTGGGGGGGCTAAAGCCTTTGCTGGATCGCTTTGGCCATGAAAAGAACTTTACGCTTATCCTTTTCACTTTGGATGAAACCACGCTATCGCGCGAACTGGCGCCTTTGGCTGGGGCCTATCCATGCTTAAAATTGGGGCCGGCTTGGTGGTTTTATGACAGCCCGGAAGGAATGCGGCGCTATCGCGAACTGGTCACGGAAACAGCGGGGTTTTACAATACGGTTGGATTTAATGATGATACCCGGGCTTTATGCACGATCCCGGCGCGCCATGATATGGCGCGTCGGATCGATTGCGGTTTCCTTGCCGGCCTGGTTGCCACGCATATGCTAGAGGAAGCCGAAGCGCATCAGGTGGCCTATGAGCTGGCCTATTCTTTGGCCAAGAAAGCCTATCGTTTATGAGTGATTTTGCCGAGTATTTTGATCGCGTTGGCGTTGTTCATCTTGGGCTGGGCGCGTTTTTTCGCGCCTTTGGGCTGCCGCAACTGCAAAGAATGCAGGCGCAACTTGGCGCAGATCACGCGATGGGCTGGGATGTGATTGGTATCAGTTTGCGCAGCGCAGGGGTGCGTGATCGCTTGGCGCAAAACGGGTTTCGATACCACGCGGTTGAGATGGATGCAGAGCGCCGTTCGGTTGAAGAAATCACCATTTTAAAAGCTGTCTATTTTCTTGAAGATGAGCGCCGCGAGGTGCTGAACGCGCTGCTGCTGCCGCATTTGAATATGGTGACGCTGACGATTACGGAAAAAGGCTATTGTTATTCGCCCGCGCTAAGCGGGCTTGACTGGGAGCACCCTCAAATCCGGCAGGATTTGATCACGCCTGAAACGCCGTCTTCTGCCCCTGGTTTGTTGGTTCAGGCATTGCGACATAGGCGCGAATTAGGGCTCAGCGCTTTTACCTGTCTGAGCTGCGATAACCTGTCTGAAAATGGCCGCGTTTTGCAAACAGTTGTGCTGGAATTTGCGCAAAAAATTGACCCGGATCTTGCGCAATGGATCAAAGAAAACGCACGATTTCCCGCCACGATGGTGGATCGCATCGTTCCAGCTGTAACGGCGCAGGATGTTGAAGATATTGCCGCATTGACGCGGTGGCCCGATCCCGCACCGGTTTTGCATGAACCGTTTTGGCAATGGGTGATTGAAGAGGATTTTGCCGACCTGCCGCGCCCGCCTCTTGATCTGGTGGGGGTTGAGTTTACCAGCTCGGTTCGCTCCTTTGAAGAAATGAAGCTGCGTTTGCTAAATGCCACCCATTCTTCCCTTGCGTATCTTGGTGTTTTGACAGGGCATAAAACCGTTTTTGATGCGATGCAAAACACGACATTGGCGGCGTTTATCACGCGCTTATGGGAGCATGAATTGCGGCCCAGTTTCACGCCCCCCCCGGGCCAAGATTTAAAAGCCTATACGCAGGCGCTCGAACAACGGTATCGCAATTCAGCTATCGCGCATGCGACGATACAAATTGCCATGGATGGATCTCAAAAGCTGCCGCAACGGGTGCTGGCGCCGCTGCGCGCTAATCTGGCCGCCAACCGGCCGGTTGACGGGCTTTGCTTGGTTGTTGCGGCTTGGATATTGTTTTTAAATGGGCAAAGCGAGACGGGGGCGCGTTATCCGATAAATGATCCTTTGCAGCCCCGCCTGACCAGCGCCTGCGTGCAGAGGCAGGATCCTGTCGGGGCGGTTCTATCAATTGCAGAAATATTTGGCTCGGATTTGAAGCAAAATCCCCGATTTGAAGCGGCGGTGCGTCAGGCCTATGATCAGCTGCGCGCAATGGGTGTGCTGGCAAGCGTTGAGCTAGCCTGCCAGCACGCGGGCAAAGCCAATTGAGAGGGGCTGAGGAAACACAAAAATATGCCGGCGCGCTCGGTGAAAACGATATTAAACGTACTCAAGAAAGGCAGACGCGCCTTCTGCACTGGGCTTTTATCCCCCTAAAAACGCGCTGTGCGATATGATGGCGCGGCCTTTGAAATATTACTTGCCGGTTTGCGGCTTGGGCCTCACGCAGATTATGGGTTATGGCACGCTGCTTTATTCTTACGCTGTGCTCTTGCCCCTAATGGCAGATGAGCTTGGCCTTGGCCTGTCGGATGTGTTCGGGCTGCTCTCGATAGGCTTTTTTTTTGGTGGCTTGAGCGCGATAGTTGCCGGGTTTGCGGTAGATCGCATCGGCGGACGTTGGGTGATGAGCCTTGGCTCGGTAGCGTCGGCTGGCGGGCTTTGGGGGTTAAGCCAAGTGACAGGGCCGATTGGATTAACTGTTGCGATATTGCTCACCCAAATGGCGGCAATGTTTGTGCTTTACGATGTGGCTTTTGCATCAATCGCAAAACTTCGCCCCGGGCAGGCGGCCCAATCGGCGATTTCGGGGATCACGCTGTTTGGCGGCGTGGCATCAACCATCTACTGGCCGCTGACCTTGGCGCTTTCAAATCTTTATGGGTGGCAAGTGACATGGCAAATCCATGCTGCCAGCGTATTGCTTATTTGCGTGCCCGCGCATTGGTTCAGCCTAAGCGCGGAAAATGGGATCTCCGCACCCCTTGATATAGGTAAAAGAGAGACTGCGACTTGGCCGCCATTACAAGGCCCCACCCGCCGCCATGCCATGATTTGGATGGTGCTGTCTTTTACCTTTTCGGGATATAGTATGGGGGCCTTGATGTCGCTTTGGGTGAGCAATGTGGAAGCATTGGGGCACAGCGCTGCCGTCGCCGTGACCGCGGGCGCGTTGATTGGACCGGCCAAAACGGCGGGGCGGTTTTTTGAATTGATCTTTGGCCGCGCGCTACATCCCTTGATCACAAGTTTTATTTCTTTGGGTTTGATGACACTTGGGTTTTCTATCTTATTGGGCTTTGGCGCGACCTTTGCCGGCTTGATAGTTTTTGCTGTGCTGTACGGGATGGGCGATGGGATTAAAACGATCACCATGGGCACTTTGCCTTTGGCTTTGTTTGGCCCAGAAGGGTTCGGGGCAAGATTGGGCTGGATCGCGTTCATCCGTATGTCCGTGAATTCCTCAAGCCCTTTTCTCTTCGCTTGGATCACTGAGTCCTATGGCGGTTGGACATCATTTTTGGTCATGGCATTGTTTATATTCATGGGGCTTGCTGCGCTGTTCTTTGTAAAGCGGCATGCTCGGTAACTAAGCCTCTGGCAATTAGATTACCTAGGTTTACAATTCTTTAAGATTTGTCGGAATTTCTTTTTTTTAAAAAATATTAAATTAAAGCAAACTCTCGTTTAGGAGTGAGGCCCCAAATCCAGAAGCAAATTGTTTAATTTTCTGATCACCGTTGGGTCGGATCTTCCGCATTACGATTCATATACTAAAGTTTCGTCAGGTGGTTGCTTGATGCGTTGCAACAAATTTGACCTAAATTCCTTATTTTCATTGAACTGGCGCTTATTCTAGTACTCGCTGAAAATTACGGTCGGGACGCTACCGATTAGCGCGGCACCCATTTCAAACACAAGATCACTCGCGACATTGACAAGGAATTGGTAAAATTCATTATCGAATTTTACTGCGATGATTTTTGATCCAGCAACAAATGCGACAGCGACCCAAAGAATCCGTCATAAGATGTGGAGCCCAAGAGCCTCGCGATCTTCGATAAATTCAACCAGATTTGGGTTATCTTTGAAGTAGCGGACTTGATCTTCGGTCAAATCAGCAGCGTCCGTCGTCATCAACAACCAGGCAACAAAGTCTTGGGCCATAGGATATCACCTTTCGTTAATCGTGTTTTCAACCTTCAAGCTGCCAATCACGAATTCTTTTGGGTGCGCCACTTGGGTTAGCAAGCCGATCGTGCTGATTGCCTGTCCTTACGTCGCGCATTTATTCGTGTCAGGGATAAATTGGGCGGTGAGAAATCTACCCCCCGAAGGTCTCCAACTAATTGTGTTACCCCTCTCGAAAAGACGACGGGCTAAGAGTGAGGTTATCGTGTATCAGGGGGTTAATCCGAACAATATTAAGCAAAACTGCAATCTCATTGTGGCATATAATTTGCTGTATACCCTCCAGCACTAAGATATTTGCGAGGAAGATTATGAAGCAAGACGTCGAAATTGTACGCCCCAAAGAGTGGTTGGAAGAGGCTTTGATCACGCTTGAAAAGATCAAAGCAGGCGCAAAATCTTCGGAAGAAGCTATAACCTTCAATAAGTTTGTGTTCACACATTATGTTGTTGAGGCGTTTGAAGCTATTTTGGCTGCAAAAGCAATCACGACCGAGCAGGCCGAATTGGTCCATAAAGTTGTAACAGGGTATTTAAGCGATGAATTGCTTGCTGCCCTGAGCGATTATGATCAAGAAGTCATTCAAAACCTTCTTGTGCCGTTTTCTCAAACTGAGGCTGCGCCTCAGGAAGATCCGACAGAAGCCGTTACATTGGTCAATCCTGTTGAATGGATGCATGAGGCGATTGAAACGCTTTATCGCGTAGACCGCAGCTGTAAAGACCCCTTGAAAGCCGCGAAATTGAAACATTTCACCTTTTCCACTTATGTCGCGGAAGCCTTTCTGGCGATTGTTTACCGCAAGGCAATTTTTGAATCTGAAGTCGTTTTGGTTAATGAGATTATGAGTAAATATTTTGATCAAAACGTATATGATCTTATGTCCGAGCAAGAGAAGCTGATTTTAGAACATCTGATGATGCCATTTGCAACCGAGCACGGCGTCGACGAAACATTCTATAAGCTCGTCGCTTAAAGGAGCATGAAATGGCATTAAATATCGCAACCGATACAGCTTTTCTACTGGCGTCTAAAAGTTCTGATAGAAATACCGTTACGCTCAATCAGTCTATGGAGCGTTTGACCTCCGGATTGCGCATCAATTCAGCCTCTGATGATGCGGCTGGCGTGGCTGTGGCAACAAGAATTAATTCTGACGTTCAAGGTATGCGTATGGCCATTCGTAACGCCACGGATGGGCAGTCGATGATCAATACGGCTGAGGGGGCTATGGTTGAAATTACCAATATCCTTCAGCGCATGCGCGAATTGGCAATTCAAGCGGCGAATGGCACCAATAGTCCAACTGACAGAGAAATGATTCAGTTGGAAATTGATCAATTGACGATGGAAGTCGACCGGATTGCCCAAAGTACACAATGGGCAGGGCAAAGCATTTTCAACGGCGCTCGGGGTGCCAATGAATTGGCGACATCGCATACAGAGGCGTATACAACCAACTTTCAGATTGGCTCGACGCCAAATGATGGCGATAACATCACGGTGAATTTCTATGCGATCACCTCGGAGGCTTTGGATATTGAGGGCACTGGAACGGTGCCAACAATCGCAACCACATATGCTACAGGTGGCAGTGGCGCCATTGCGATAAATCCAACCGATGGAAAAGTAACTTTAAGTGGTGCTTTTGCCGCGGATGATAAAATCACCATGACGATTAATGGTCAGTCGATTCAAACAACGCTTACAGATACCAATATTATTGATACGGGGGCGACTGCGGTTAACGGCACATCTGCGCTAAGCGCGGGTGAATATTATATCACGTCGATGGGCACGACTGATTTTACAACCTCAAATTCCGGTATCAGCGCGTCGGTTACGTCTCCGATCGCGGATTCTAACGATGGGGCCAATGGCCTTGGCTCGATAATCACGGTAGCGGCGAATACAACATCTTTGACAGGCACGGGCCGCGTCAAGGCGATCAAAACCGATGCAGATGTTAATGCGGCCGCGGATGGTACGCAATTTAAGGTGGTCAATGACTCCTCCGTTTTTTATGACGCTAGCCTGACTGAGACATCTGTCGCGGATGCAACTTCTATTAATATTGATGTTGGATCTACTTATTTGGTTACAGAGGGTTCACTAACCTATGGGGCAACAACATATACAGCAGGCCAATCGATTTTAGGTGTCGGGACGAGTTCTGTATCTCTTGAGGACACAGCTACGAGCGCAATTGTCGATGGAACAAGATATTATGTCAATTCAGGTTCGGTGACGTACAATACCCAAGTTTACTCTGCAGGTTCATACTTTGATGGTGTCAATAATGGGGGTACGGCTGCAAATACTACAACTGGTGGTGGTTTGAATGACAGCGTATTTGTTGTCGCTGAAACCTCGACAGCTACCGGAGCTAGTGCTCTGGTAGAGGTTACCGCAGTTTCTAATACGGATGAAACTTCGCCTACCGACAGCCGTATCAATAATATTACCAGTGGTGATGATGTTGCGATAACAAGCGGAAAGTCATACTTAGTTACAGCGGGTTCCTTGACCTATGGATCAACCACTTACACTGCTGGCCAATCATTTGTAGGTTCTTCAACTGCAATGGCAACAGCTTCTGGGGCCACTGCCGTCTTCAGCACAGCTTTGGATTTTGAAGCAGGTTCGGTAATTGAAAAAGCAAGTGGCTTGTACATCTCCACAAACGCTAAGCTCGTAACCTATGATTCTCCTGCCGCGGCTGCTGAGCAGATTGTAGCGAAGCTACAAGCAGAAGGGATCACCGGCTTAAATTTGACTGACAATATCGATGGTACTTTTGATATTGTTTTGGGCGGTAATTTAAGCGTCGCTTCCGCAACAGACTCCCATAAAGCGATCAATTCGATTGACTTGGCGCTTCAAAATATCAGTGCTGATCGCGCGATGTTCGGCGCCTTAAGCAATCGATTTGATATGTCGATTTCGAACCTATCAAATGTGGCGGCTAATTCAGAAATGAGTCTTGGGCGCTTGCAGGATGCTGATTTTGCAGCGGAAACGTCAAGAATGACCACAAGCAGAATTTTGGAACAAGCTTCGATCGCGATGATGGCGCAGGCCAATGCGGCGAAACAAAACGTGCTGCAATTGCTCGGTTAAAACCACGTCATAAAACCAGAAAAAGCGCGCCGGCGGTTAAACCCGGCGCGCTTTTTTTATTAAAAAAAACGATCTTCGCCGGTTTTTATTGCGAAGCCTTATAAGATTGCACCGGCTGTTGGGCTTTCTGCCAGCCTGTGATGCCTTTTGACAGATGGCTGACATTGGCAAAGCCCAATTGATCCACCAAAGCCTTGCCCAAATTCGAGGTCCGGTTGCCGGTGCGGCAATAGAGCATGATCGGGGTATCGCGATCGGTGATCACCGACATGAATTTCTGTTGAAACTCTGGGTGAAGCTGGCCCGATTTTGTAAATGCTGTGATCAATTCGGCCCCTTCGATAATACCCGTTTTCGCCCATTCCTCGGGGCGGCGAATATCGATGATCAGCGTGCCATTTTTCTGAGCCTCTTGCAGATCTTGATTGCTGGCTTGCTGTAATTTTGGCGGCCAAGCTGTTTTCAGCAGTTCCACTTCAAAGCGCAACGTGGCGTTTGGCGGAATTTTCGCGCCAGCACCGCGCGCGCCATATCCCAATTGTGGCGGAATGGTTAATATTCGGCGCTCGCCCTCTTTCATTCCCAAAATGCCCTGCTCCCACCCTTGAATGACCTGTCCGGCGCCAAGCACAAAGCGAAAAGCTTGCCCGCGTGGACGCGAGGCATCAAACACGGTGCCATCGCTCAGGCGCCCTTCATAATGCACGCTGACTTGCATACCGTTTTGCGCGGTTGCTCCATTGCCTTTCTGCGTGATGTCTATGCCCAGTTCGGCCGCAGACAGCGGCGCGCTTACACCGAGAGCCAGAAAAAGATAAAAAAACCTGCGCATACCTGCGATGATACGGGTGATTTGGGGCATAATGATCCTTTCTATGACCAACAGGGGTAAGCCTAGAGCGGTTTTTGGATTTGTCTATTGCCAAGCGCCAGATATCACAGCGTGTTGACCTGCGCGGTGTAGCCAGGATTTTGTAATTTTCTAACGATTGGCGCTGTTCAGCCGGGCGTGATTTGATAAGCTGTGGTCAAACGCATAATTAGAAAAGGATGCTCAAGATGGCAAAGGTTTTACAGGTGGTTATTTACACCGCGATTTCAGATGACGCGAAATTGGCGGCTTATGCCAAGCTTGCCGGGCCTGCGATGCAAGCCGCCGGTGGGGTATTTTTGGCGCGCGGGGTGCCGGTTGCGGTGGCAGAAGACGGTCAGATGACGCGGACAGTGGTGGTTGAATGGGCAAGCCTTGAAGCGGCGCAAGCCGGCTATAACAGCCCCGCCTATCAAGAGGCGCTTGCCGCGTTGGGCGATGGGGCAACGCGCGAATTTAGATATGTTGAGGCGGTGTAGCGCGCATTTATTGTACAAGGTGTGAAGGGTAAGTGGCCGGAGCGTTTGCGCCCAGAAAGGCGCATAACTTGCCTTTGCTTTCAGCCAATGCGTGCCTTAGAGCAAACTTTTTATGCACCGCTCTCGGCGCTGTAAGGCAGGGCGTAAATCAGGCGTGATCTTTATTTGGATAAAACGCGTCTGGCGCTTTCATCAAAGCGGTCATTGCGGGGCTTAAAGATCATCGAATAGCCCAGCAATCCAACCAAGAAAACGAAGATAATTGCCGGAACAATAATGTTTTTACCCAATGTTTCGCCCTCGCTTTCCTGTGGGGCATTTGCTGTGCATGACCCAAAATAGCTGCGCAGATAGTACAGCTTTTCGCCATATCTGGCAAGTTTGGCGGTGAGTCGCAAATTTAAAGCCGCGCACCTTAAGGTATTCAGGGGCGGATTGCCCCTTTAGGCGCCTTAAACGCGCCCTGTCGCGGCGCTTGTTAGAGCGCTTTTGTGGCGTGGCCCAGCCATTGCGCGGCGCTGCTGCTCAGCTGATCCTGATGCAGATTCCAACATTTTTGATGATAGGCGTTTATCCAAGCTTTTTCTGACGGGTCCAGCCAATCAGAGATGACCATGCGAAGATCAATCGGCACATGGGTAAGCGTTTCAAATTCCAAAAGTCGCGTTAAATTTGCGGCCTCGGGCAGATCTGCCACACCAACGCTGAGCAGATTTTCAATCCGAATTCCAAACGCACCTTCTTTGTAAAAGCCGGGCTCGTTCGATAGGATCATCCCTGGTTCCAACACCACGGTAGAGGCACGCGATAATCGCTGCGGGCCTTCATGCACGCTTAAAAAATGCCCAACGCCATGGCCTGTGCCATGATTGAAATCTTGCCCGGCAGCCCAAAGCGGCGCGCGAGCAAACGCATCCAGATCGCGCCCGGAAATGCCATATGGGAATTTAAGGCGAGAAATCGCAATCATCCCTTGCAAAACCCGCGTGAAGGCAGCGCAAACCTCGTGCTGTTGCGTGCCAATCGCGATGGTTCGTGTAATATCGGTGGTGCCATCCAGATATTGGCCACCGCTATCCACCAGCATGACCTCTCCGGGTTGAAGCAGCCGGTTTGACGCTTCATTCACCCGATAATGGGGCAGGGCGGCGTTCGGGCCGCTGGCTGAAATCGTATCAAAGCTGATGTCCAAGAGCTCTGAATTGGCGCGCCGAAAGCTCTCAAGCGCAATAACCACGTCAATTTCTGTTATGGTGCCAATCGGCGCGTTATCAAGCCAGGCCAAAAACTCGCACATTGCCGCGCCGTCGCGTTGATGCGACACGCGGGCGTGTTGTAATTCTATAAGGTTTTTGCAGGCTTTTGGAAGGATAGCCGGGTCTGTCTCGAACGCGATTTCAACCTGCGCTTTTTGAAGAATATCGACAACGGCATAGGGAATATGCCCGGCATCAACGCGCACCCTGCCTTGTAATTGCGACAGTTGCGCGTCGAATTGATCTTGTGAGAAGAGGCGTATCCCGGCGCCAAAATGCCCCGATAGGTGTTCGGCTTTTCCAGGCGCAATGAACAGATCCACTGAAGCATCGGCGTGCAAAAATGCAAAGCTATGAACCAAGGGCACATGGGTGACATCGCTGCCGCGCATATTCAGCAGCCAAACGATGCTGTCTGGCAGCGTTAGGATCGCTGTGTCTTGCGCGTTGTCGCGCAGCATTTTGGCAAGGCGTTTGCGCTTATCACTATGGGTTTCACCGGCATAATCATCGGGGTAGGCATAGGCCTGCGCGTTGGGTGGATCTGGCCTATCGGTCCAGATTTGATCGATAAGATTGGCATTTGGCCGCAGCTGAATGCCGTTTTCGCCCAGCGCTTCGCGATGGGCTTTTATCTCGCCCCAACTATGCAACCACGGGTCAAAACCGATCGTACCCGTTTGCAGGTTTTTCTGCAGCCAATCGGGCAGGCTCGTTTCGGGCCAGTCAACGGGTGTGAAGGTGGCGTTTGTTTGCACTTTCACTTGAACCCGGTAGCGCCCGTCTACGAATACACCCGCGACATCAGGTAAAACGGCGCAAAACCCGGCCGAACCTGTAAATCCGGTTAACCAAGCCAAGCGCTCATCGCGTTTGGCAACGTATTCCCCTTGATGCACATCGCTGCGCGGGACCAAAAAGCCGCTCAGCTGTGCGCCAGAGATGGCCTTGCGAAGCGCGCTCAGGCGCGCAGGGCCCGCATCGGGTTCAGAGTCGTCGATAAAGCTTTGGAAATGGGCTGTTTTCATCGGGCTCAATTCACTTTTCTCATACCGGCCGCGCGCGCGCGCGCGCGCGGATCATTGTCAAATAACGCAGCCAATTGTTCGGTCATGGCGCCCGCAAGCTGCTCGATATCCGTGATCGTGACGGCGCGTTCATAATAACGGGTGACATCATGACCAATGCCAATTGCCAGTAATTCTACCGCTTTGCGCTTTTCAACCATCGCAATCACATCCCGCAGATGCTTTTCAAGATAATTGGCTTGGTTCACCGATAAAGTGCTGTCATCAACCGGTGCGCCGTCTGATATCACCATAAGAATTTTACGCGCCTCGGGGCGCCCAGCCATGCGACGATGCGCCCATTCCAACGCTTCACCATCAATATTTTCTTTCAGCAAACCCTCTTTCATCATCAAGCCCAAATTGGATCTTGCGCGCCGCCAAGGCGCATCGGCGCCCTTATAGATGATATGGCGTAAATCGTTCAGCCGCCCAGGCTGTTGCGGACGTCCTTCATTCAGCCAATCTTCCCGGCTTTGCCCGCCTTTCCACGCGCGGGTGGTGAACCCAAGAATTTCCACTTTGACGTTACACCGCTCTAATGTGCGCGCCAAAACATCCGCACAAATCGCCGCGATGGAAATGGGCCGTCCGCGCATAGAGCCGGAATTGTCAAGCAAGAGCGTGACCACGGTATCGCGAAATTCGGTGTCTTTTTCTCTTTTAAAGCTTAGCGGGGTGGTGGGGTTCGCGACGATGCGCGCCAAACGACCTGCGTCTAAAATGCCTTCTTCTAAATCGAACAGCCAAGAACGGTTTTGCTGGGCTTGCAGGCGGCGTTGTAGCTTATTGGCCAGCCGGCTTACCGCCCCCTTTAATGGTTCTAATTGCTGATCCAAATAGGCCCGCAGACGCTCTAGCTCAACGGCATCGGCAAGCTCTTCTGCCTTGATCTCTTCATCATATTTGGTTTCATAAACGCTGTAATTCGGATCAGCATCCGAAATTGGTTGCGGAGCAGGGGGCTCCATTGGAGCACCGCCATCGGGCAGTTCAGTCTCTTCCGACATCTCATCTTCAGCGCTTTCATCGCTGCTGACCTGCGCCGCTGAAGGATCTTGCTGTTCTTCTTGGCTTTGTTCAGGCGTGCTTTCCGTATCATCTTCATTGCTGTCATCTTGGCCCGTACTGTCGGGATCTTGATCTTCTTCCGTCCCTTCATCCTGATCTTCGTCAGACTGATCTTCAAGATCATCAGGATCGTCGCCCAGCTGGTCACCATAGCCTAGATCGGAAATGATTTGGCGGGCAAATTTTGCAAAGGCGCTTTGATCTTTCAATTTGCTTTGAAGATCTGCCAAAGTGCCACCGGCTTGCTCTTCGATGAACCCCTGCCAAAGCTGCATAATGTTTTGCGCGGCGGGCGGCATATCGCGCCCCGTGGCCAAATGCCGGATGAGGTATCCAGCGGCGGTCGATAAAGGTGCATCAGAGCGGTCGGTAATATTCAGATAGCCAAGCCGGGCTGCATCCGCGCCAATTTTCGCATCAATATTTCCCGCCGTACCCGGCATATCTTGTGCGCCAACGGCTTCGCAGCGGGCCACTTCCATCGCCTCATAAAGTTCGCGTGCCATATTGCCTTGGGGGGCGTATTTTATATGCGTTCCATCATCGTGATATTTGCGGTGCAGGGCCAAAGCATCCGCTGTGCCTCTTGCCACCAAAACTTCATCACGGGTCATTCTACGGCTGATTTGGGGCAAGCGCATGACATCGCCCGATACGCCAGCCGGATCCACGGAATAGGTGATCGACAGATCGGCATCATTGGCCATCACTTTGGTGGCTTCGGCCAAAGCTTTTTTAAAGGGATCGGCCGGGTTATCTGAATTTGGTCCCATAGCGCAAGTCTCGCTGAACGTTTGAATATTGCAAGCTCTGTTTACAGTGCCGCAACCTGAATTTTAGCGCGCGCTTTCCCGTTGGGTTGGAAAATTCAAAAAGCCGCGCGCGCTGCGGCTTAAAACTTTAGCCCAAGCTGACGCTGGCAGCGCTTTCTGGCAGTTCTTCGTCAAAACAGCGCTGGTAGAATTCTGCCACGGTCTGACGCTCAAGCTCATCGCATTTGTTCAGGAAAGACAAACGAAACGCGTAGCCTATATTGCCGAAAATTTCCGCGTTTTGCGCCCAATTGATCACGGTGCGCGGGCTCATCACGGTGGATAGATCACCATTCATAAACGCGGTACGGGTTAGATCTGCAACCGCTACCATTTGCTTTACCGTTTTGCGCCCTTTTTCCGTATTATAATGCGGTGCTTTTGCCAGAATAATTGCGGTTTCGGCATCGATGGATAGATAATTCAAAGTGGCTACAAGCGACCAACGGTCCATTTGGGCTTGGTTTATTTGTTGGGTGCCATGATAGAGGCCGGTGGTATCGCCCAGACCAACGGTATTGGCGGTTGCAAACAGCCGGAACTGCGGATGGGGGGTGATAATTTCGTTTTGATCCATCAAGGTAAGTTTGCCATCATGTTCGAGCACGCGCTGGATCACAAACATCACATCGGCGCGACCGGCATCATATTCATCAAATACGATCGCCACCGGATTGCGCAGCGCCCAAGGCAAGATGCCTTCGTGGAATTCGGTGACCTGAACGCCATCGCGCAATTTGATCGCATCTTTTCCGATTAAATCGATACGGCTGATATGGCTGTCCAGATTAACGCGCACGGCGGGCCAGTTCAGGCGGGCTGCCACTTGCTCAATATGCGTTGATTTGCCCGTGCCATGATAACCTTGGAGCATAACCCGGCGATTATGCGAGAACCCCGCAAGAATGGCCATGGTTGTGTCGGGGTCAAATTTATAGGTCATGTCAATTTCGGGAACCCGCTCAGAACGATCCGCAAAGCCTTTCACAACCATATCTGTGTCTAGCCCGAACATTTCACGCGCTGAAATATCCTCAGTCGGTTTTACATCCATGGTATTGCCGCCGTCAGCCATACTTGCGTTTCCTCTATTTGCCATTTTCAATCAGTGCTCTGGTGCAACATAAAGCGGTTAAGGGCAAGGGGAAGGGCAAAAATAGTCAAAACAGCGCTCTATCCGCTCTTTCACCGCAGCGGCGTATTTCGATCTTGAGGTCACGAAAAAAAGCCAGACTTTTTGCTTTCTTAAACAAAAAACTCTGCTGGATCAGGTATATCCTTCGAGTTGAACCTATAGGGTTCTTCAAAATCGCGAAAAACTGCGCTTTCGATCGCGTCTTTACTGGATTTTTTTACCGATAGGTGCTGTCTGATACGCTGCATATAAGGGGCTGTATCTTCTGAAACAGGCAGTTTGTAAGTCTGAATACGTCTGATAATAGTCGCGTAAAACGCATCTAAAGCGCTGAATTCTCCAGCCAAGAACGGACCTTTAGAAAGTTTTAGAATATTGCGCCATGCAGTCTCGATACGGTGTATGTCTTTGCGAACCAAAAATTTGTCGCGCCAGAGCAATCGGCCAATCTGGGGCAGATCGGCTTTAATATTCATTGGGCACTGTCTGCGCAGCGCAAAAAGCCACTATGCATTTCAGCACAAAGGCTGCGCGCTTGTGCGCGCAGGCCCTCGTTTCGGGTCCAATTCTCAAGTTGAGGGTTTTGTTCTACAAGATATTCTATGATCGCCAGCGTTTCCCATATGGTCAAAGGATCAGCTTGCAGGGGCGCATCGTTTAAACCTTGCAGAAAGGGACCCTACCCGCTGGCGAATATTTGGCAACGCTTTGTTTGAAGTGCGAGCGTTCAGAAAATCCGTCAGAGGGAATGGGCTTTTCGGTGAATTTAATGCCGAAAACGTGCAACACCAACCAAGGCCGCATTGACCAGCTTGAATAATTCTTATCGCCAATAACCAGCGTGCTTGCCACCGTTTAGCCCGCTTCTATGAGTTTCAAAGAGTAGTCAGCCATAACATTACTTAGATTTTAGGGTGCAGATCCGATTATTTGAAGTTCCGGCTGTCTTTTAATTGATCCCAAGCCCAAACCACTTCTTGTAGCTGTTCTTCTTGGCTACGATCGCCGCCATTCATATCTGGGTGTAAGACTTTGATCAGCGCTTTATACGCGCCGCGTATTTCTGCTTTGCTCCAATTGTCCTTGCCTTCTAAGATTTCCAAAGCGCGGCGCTCGGTTGGCGGCAGACGCCGGCCACTGCCCGCAGAGCCTCCGGATTTGCCTGGGTTCTTAGTGGCATTTTCGCCCAAAACCTGATGCGGATCCTCAATCCCCAGCCGTGCCCAAGCGCGCGCTTCTGTGTCGCGGAAATCTTTGGTTTCTCTTTCCCAAACTTTGTCTTTTGAACGCTGGGCATTGATTTCGGCTTCTGTGGTGCCGTTAAAGAAATTCCATTTCAGATTATATTCGCGCACGTGATCTTTGCAGAACCAGAAAAAATCATCCAGCACATCGGGGGCTTTGGGCGCGCGGAATTTTCCAGCCTCTTGGCAGCCTTCATGTTCGCACAGTCGGGTCGAGGTGTCAGAGGCTCCAGACATGCTGCGCCGCCCGCGCGGATTTTTCTTCTTTGAAGAAGACACAGAGATATCAAAACCAAATGGGTCGGAGGCAGCCATAAAATCACCTTTTCTATCCAAGGCACATAGCATAGGCTTTCCTCAGGTAATTTGAAGAGGCGAAAACAAAAAATATGACCCGAGTGGAACAAATTCGCAAAAATCTTGAGAATTCTTTTCAACCAAGCTTTTTGGAGGTCTTAGATGAGAGCGATCAGCACCGTGGACATGCCGGCGCGCCAGAAGGCGGACAAAGCCATTTTCGTGTCCGCCTGAAATCTGAGCAGTTTAAAGGGCAATCGCGAATCGCGCGGCATCGCGCGGTGCATGCGGCGCTGGGGCCAGAGTTAATCGGCGCGATTCACGCCTTGGCTTTAGAACTTGATACCCCTTAAGCCTTAACCTTTAACCGCTTGAAAGGGCCCGCACCTGTTGCTTAAACCCAACTGGTGCCACGCGCTGGGCCTTACCATCGCATTTATTGGGCCAATTTTGTGGCAACCATTTCATTCACCACTTTTGGATTGGCTTTGCCGCCTGTGGCTTTCATCACTTGTCCGACGAACCAGCCTGCCAGCTTGGGGTTGGCCTTGGCTTTTTCAACTTGTGCTGGATTATCTGCGATCACTTGATCCACCGACGCTTCGATCGCTCCTGTATCCGTTACTTGTTTTAAGCCGCGCGCTTCCACGATCTGCGCCGGCTCACCGCCCTCGCTATAAACAATTTCAAACACATCCTTAGCGATTTTTCCGCTGATCTCGCCTTTGGAAATAAGATCGATAATACTGCCCAGTTGCGCCGGGCTGACCGGGCTTTCACTGATATCACAATCATCTTTTTTGAGGCGCCCAAAAAGTTCGTTAATCACCCAGTTTGCGGCCAATTTGCCATCACGCCCCTTGGCCAAAGCTTCAAAATACGCCGCCGAGTCAAGCTCTGCGGTTAGGACATTGGCATCATATTCCGATAAGCCAAAATCTGTAACGAAACGGGCTTTTTTCTGATCGGGCAGCTCTGGCAGATTCGCTGCAATCTCATCCACCCAGTCTTGTTCGATTTCCAAAGGTAAAAGATCCGGATCGGGGAAATAGCGATAATCATGCGCCTCTTCTTTGGAGCGCATAGAGCGCGTTTCGCCTTTGTCGGGATCATAAAGCCGGGTTTCTTGATCGACGCTTCCGCCGCTTTCTACGATCGCAATTTGCCGCCGCGCCTCCACGTCAATAGCTTGCTGGATAAACCGCATTGAGTTCATATTCTTGATTTCGCAGCGGGTGCCAAGATGCGAAAAATCTCCACTTTCGAGATATTTTTCATATTGTCCTGGCCGGCAAATCGAGACGTTGACATCGGCGCGCAGGTTCCCGTTTTGCATATTCCCGTCACAGGTGCCCAAATAGCGCAGGATCTGACGCAATTTTACGATATAGGCGGCGGCTTCTTCTGGGCTGCGAATATCGGGGCGGCTGACGATTTCCATCAGCGCCACTCCGGTGCGATTCAGATCAACAAATGACATATTTGGATCCATGTCATGGATCGATTTTCCGGCATCTTGTTCGATATGAATGCGCTCAACGCGGACCCGGCGCGCAACGCCCGGCGCCATATCAACGACCACTTCACCCTCGCCAACGATCGGATGATAGAGCTGGCTGATCTGATACCCTTGAGGAAGGTCTGGATAGAAATAATTCTTTCGATCAAAGGCAGAGACTAAATTGATTTCAGCCTGCAAACCCAGCCCGGTTTTGACCGCTTGCTCTACGCAAAATTCATTTATTACCGGCAGCATGCCTGGCATTGCGGCATCCACGAAGGCAACATTGGAATTTGGTTCATTACCAAATTGCGTGGATGCCCCTGAAAATAACTTTGCTTTTGAGGCAATTTGGGCGTGCACTTCCATGCCGATCACCAATTCCCAGTCATACTTAGCACCGGCGATGGTCTTGATCTTAGGCGGTTCAAATGTCAGATCGAGCATGGTGCATGTCCTTTTAAGGCGTGGTTTCTTTGCGCCGGTTTAGCCAATGCGGCTGCGGGTTTCAATCTCTTTGCGCTCCACTCGCTTTCTCTTTGCGGGGGTGGTGCTGTGTGCGCCTGCAGGGCGTCTGCTTAGCCGTTTGCGCAGCGCGTCAGTCGTTTACAATTCTTGAAAGCATCTCGCGCGAATCTCTGCTGAGCCCATCCATCTCTAACATGTTTTGCAACAGCGGTTTCAACATGGCTTGCCGGCCTGTATCAAATTGGCGCCAGGTTTTGAACGCTCCACACATGCGGGCGGTGGTTTGCGGATTGATTTTATCAAGCCGCGAAAGACACTGTACCATTAATTCATAGCCTTGGCCCGACAGGTGATGGAAGCCTGCCATATTGCCCGCCAGTGATCCAAAAACCGCTCGAAAACGGTTGGGGTTTTTCCAATTAAAATCTTCATGTTGTGTAAGTGATTTTGCAATAATCGCAGCTTTTTCTGGCGGTGCGAAAGCCACCTGCAAGGCAAACCACTTATCGATTACCAGCCGATCTTCTTTCCATTGATCATAAAATGCCTGCGCCTGCTCGGCGCCCTTTTCAACTGATAAAAGCGCGCTGAGCGCGGCTTGCTGTTGGGTCATATTATTGGCGGTGTCGAATTGTTTTTTAGCGGCGTCGCCGGCATCAATCCGCGTTAGGTAAACCAAAGCCCTATTGGCGAGCGCGCGGGCATTAGATTGCTGCGCGTTTGGCGCATAAGGCTCTTGTATTTGATGCGCGGCATACAAGTGCGGCCAGATATCTTGCAAATGCTGGGCAAGCGTTTGATGCAGGGTTTCAAGCGCATCGAAAATGCGCTGTGGATCGGGGGTTAGGCCATCTGCGTAGAGCGAGCGTGCTATTTCATCTTGTGATGGCAAGCCAAGCACCAAGGCGCGCAACGCTGGATCAAGCGCGTCATCGCTTGCCACAGCCTGCAGCGCATCCAGAAACTCAAGCGCGGGGGCCTGGTTGTGTTGTACCAATTCTTTCAAACTTTCAACGGCCAGCGTTCGGCCTGCCTGCCATTTGTTAAAAGGATCAGTGTCATGCGCAAGCAGAAAAGTTTTGGTAGCGTCGTTCTGTGTGTGTTTCAGTAGGATAGGGGCTGAAAATTCGCGTAAAATCGAGGCGATGGGGCGTTCAGCGCTCGCAAATGTAAAGCTTTGTTGGGCTTGGCTAAGCTCTAAAATCTGCGTTGGCAAAAGCTCTTGTCCGCAAGGCGATAATAAGCCAACGGCAATTGGTATGACTTTGGGATCTTTTTCTATTTGTCCTGGCGTTGCAGGGGTTTTTTGCGAAAAAGTGAGTTGGAATTTACCCTTTTCATAATTTTCTGTCACGCTTACTTGGGGGGTGCCGGCTTGCGTGTACCAGTTTTTGAATTGGCTCAAATCGCGCCCGGTGCTGTCTTCAAAAACCTGTAGCCAATCTTCGATGGTGGCGGCATCGCCATCATGACGCTGAAAATAAAGCGCCAAAGCTTTGTAATAGGCCTGATCGCCGACAAGCGTTTTCAGCATGCCAATCAATTCAGCGCCTTTTTCATAAACCGTTGCCGTGTAAAAATTATTAATCTCGATAAAGCTGTCAGGGCGCACGGGATGAGCAAGCGGGCCACCATCCTCGCTAAATTGGATTGCACGGAGCTGGATCACATCTTCGATCCGCTTTACCGCGGCGCTGCGCAGGTCTGACGTGAATTGGGCGTCGCGAAAAACGGTTAGCCCCTCTTTCAGACAAAGTTGAAACCAATCGCGGCAGGTAATGCGGTTGCCGGTCCAATTGTGAAAATACTCATGCGCGATGATCGCCTCGATGCGTTCAAAATCTTTATCTGTGCTGGTGGTTGGGCTGGCCAAGACGCAGGCACTGTTAAAGATATTTAAGCCTTTATTTTCCATTGCGCCCATGTTGAAATCATCAACGGCCACGATGTTGAAGACATCTAGATCATATTCGCGCTGATAGATTTTCTCATCCCAGCGCATCGAGGCTTTTAACGCCTCCATGCCGAAGCCGCATTTGTGTTCGTCGCCAGGGCGCACCCAAATATTTAGCGCAACATGATTTCCAGATGCGGTGGTGAAAGTATCGCGATGGGCAACCAACCTGCCGGCCACCAGCGCGAATAAATAGGCAGGTTTGGGCCAAGGGTCTTGCCATTCAGCCCAGTTTTCACCCTGCGACTTTGGATTGCCGTTTGACAGTAAAATGGGCAAATCGCCTTCAATCCGAACGTGAAACTGCGCCATCACATCGGGACGATCAGGATAATAGGTTATCTTTCGAAAGCCTTCCGCCTCGCATTGCGTGCAATACATGCCGTTTGACATATATAGCCCCTCCAGCGATGTGTTGTTTTGAGGGGCAATCTCGACCTCACATTCCCAAACAAAGCTTGCGCTGGGAACCTGAACGGATAAGCCGTCTTTCGCGATCTGTGGCGATACGGTCGTGCCATCAATTTTTGCCCAAATAAGGCGTAGATCTTCACCATGCAGGAACAATTCATTTTGAACCGCGCTGGAAATAGGTTCGAATTCAACCAAAGAAATGACTCTGGTTTTGAGTGGGTCTAA
This sequence comes from Rhodobacteraceae bacterium IMCC1335, assembly GCA_039640495.1. Lineage (NCBI taxonomy): Bacteria > Pseudomonadati > Pseudomonadota > Alphaproteobacteria > Rhodobacterales > Paracoccaceae > Rhodobacteraceae bacterium IMCC1335. Next base: position 2,428,138 of record CP046864.1, on the reverse strand, counting down.
TTGAAACGTCAGATGCACATTTTTGACGCGAAACGGAAAAGGCGCGTAATCTTCGAGATAATTGGTGGTGGGGCTGGCATCTTTCACGGCATATCCTTACAGCGTCATTCCTTGCGCTTTAGGTCTAAACCACGGCTTGCAAAGTGCAAGGGCGCTTTGCTTTTTTGGGGGGGATAAACCGCTGATAGATTTTTTTAGATTTTTTGTGCGGGCTGGCGATCTGCTGCTGTGCGTCTAAATCAAATCCAGCGTCCGGTTGTGCCTCTTAAAAAGCACAAAAGAGTTGCATAAGTTTGCAACGGTTTAGGTCAGGGCTTGAAAATGAAAATGCGAAGAAAAAGCGATTTGCCGCAAAAGCTCTGCAAAACCTGTGGACGTCCCTTTGTCTGGCGCAAAAAATGGGCAAAAGACTGGGATCATGTTCAACATTGCAGCGAAAAATGCCGGCGGAATAGGAATAATGCGCAGGATCTTGCCAGTAGACTTTAGTTTTGGTAAAATATCTTTACCAAAATAATTGCATATAGGAAACTTTTTCCCTAAAGCAGGTGATAACTGAGTTGGAATCAAGGTAAGGGGTGTTCTGTGTCGGAGCGGGTATCACGAGAAGGTTTAAGCGTCGCGCATCAATTGGCGGCATTCATCGAAACAGATGCCTTGCCGGGCACCGGCATAACGCCGACGCAATTTTGGGCAGGGCTCGCGGCGCTTGTTGCGGAACTAGGGCCTAAAAACCGCGAACTTTTACAGAAGCGCGAGAATATCCAGACGCAGCTAGACAATTGGTATATCTCGCATCGGGGCGTTGATTTTAGCTTTGAAACCTATCAGGACTTCCTGAAAGAAATCGGCTATTTGGTCGATGAAGGGTCAGATTTTAAGATTGAGACGCAGGGGATTGATCCCGAAATCGCGCAGATTGCAGGGCCGCAGCTTGTGGTTCCAGTCATGAATGCACGCTTTGCGTTAAACGCAGCCAATGCGCGCTGGGGCAGCTTATATGATGCATTATACGGCACTGACGCGATGGGAGATTTGCCGCCAGCAGGGGCGTATAACCAAGCGCGTGGAAACCGGGTCGTCGCGTGGGGGCGGGCATTTTTGGACGACAGCCTGCCTTTGGCGAAGGGTTCTTGGTCGGACGTGTCTTGTATGTCTCAAACCAAAGACGGCTTCTGCGCGGATGATATCGGGTTGACGTATCCAGAGCAATTCATCGGGCGGGTTGACGACGGTGATAGTTTAGGTGGGTATATATTTAAGAACAATGACTTGCATATCATTATTGATGTCGATTCTGCGAGTTTGATTGGGGCTGCGGATCGGGCCGGAATTTCTGATATTCGGATGGAGTCGGCGATTTCAACCATTATGGATTGCGAAGACAGCGTGGCCGCGGTGGATGGCGCAGATAAAACTCTTGCTTATCGCAATTGGCTAGGTTTGATGAAACGGGATTTGAGCGAAGAAATCGTAAAGGGCTCTGAGACCTTCACCCGCAGGTTGAACCCTGACATCGCCTATACCACTGCGCAAGGTGCGCCAGCATATTTAAAGGGGCGCAGCTTAATGCTGGTGCGCAATGTGGGGCATTTGATGACTACACCGGCGGTGCTAGATCAAGACGGAGCTGAGATCGGAGAAGGTTTACTTGACGCGCTATGCACCACGATGATTGCGATGCATGACCTCAAATCAGACAAGGGCAATGCGATGCATGGCTCGGTCTATGTGGTGAAGCCGAAGATGCATGGCCCCGAAGAAGTGGCTTTTGCGGATGAAATCTTCAACCGCGTAGAGGATATTCTGGGCCTGCCGCATCATACGGTGAAATTGGGCATTATGGATGAAGAACGCCGAACCTCTGCCAATCTAAAAGAATGCATTCGCGCTGCAAAAAACCGTGTGGCCTTTATAAACACGGGGTTTTTAGACCGCACGGGGGATGAAATTCATGCGAGTATGGAAATGGGCGCATTCCTTCCCAAAGGCGATATGAAAACCACGCCTTGGATAAAATCTTACGAAGATCGTAATGTTGATATTGGGTTGACTTGTGGCTTACAGGGAAAGGCCCAGATTGGAAAAGGCATGTGGGCTATGCCAGACCGTATGGGCGATATGCTTGAGGCGAAAATGGGCCATCCAGAGGCCGGAGCCAATTGTGCTTGGGTCCCCTCTCCCACAGCGGCCACCCTGCACGCCACGCATTATCATAAGCTGAACGTGAAGCAGCGCCAAAACGAGCTCGCCGCAGCAGGTCCCCGTGGGACATTGAAGGATTTATTGACGGTGCCAGTTCTGCGCGGCCGCAATCTCTCGGATCAAGAAATACAAACTGAGATTGAGAATAACGCACAGGGCATTTTAGGCTATGTGGTGCGCTGGGTCGATCAAGGTGTGGGATGCTCAAAAGTGCCCGATATCAATGATGTTGGATTGATGGAAGATCGGGCAACCTGCCGGATTTCTTCGCAAGCCTTGGCAAATTGGCTGCATCATGGGGTTGTAAGCCACGCCCAGGTAATGGCCGCATTGCAAAAAATGGCAGCTGTTGTGGATCGCCAGAATGCAGCGGATGTTTCCTACAGGCCAATGGCGCCCGATTTTACGGGGTCGGCGTTTCAAGCCGCGTGCGATTTGGTGTTTAAAGGGCGGATACAGCCCTCGGGCTATACAGAGCCTGTGCTGCATGCGCGGCGCCTTGCAGTGAAAGCGGCGCAAGCTGTCTCACCAGTTGACGCAGCCTCTGCCGCATAGGCGAAAAAAAACCAAAGAAATTAGACAGTTTGGGATCAAAAAATGAACGATTTAACCTTGCGTAAGGCCAAGATAATCATCCGCAAATCCTTGGAAAAAGGCAAAGAGCTTGGTCTCAAGCCTTTGAGCGTGGCCGTGTTGGACGCGGGCGGGCATTTGATCGCCTTTGAGCGCAGCGATGGTGCCGCGCCAGGGCGGGTTGCGATTGCGACAGGCAAGGCCCATGGCGCGGTTATGCTGGGAATGGCGGGGCGCGCACAGATGGCGCGCGCTGAGCAGCAGGCTTATTTCATGCAGGCGGTGAATGGCGCCTTCCAAGGGCAGGTCGTGCCGGTTCCAGGTGGCGTTTTAATCCGCGATGCGAGACAAAACATAGTTGGCGCTGTTGGGGTGACGGGTGATTTATCTGATAATGATGAAATTTGTGCCATCGCCGGTGTAGAAGCGACCAACCTGACTGCAGAACCATAAGCGCTTATTGTCAATCTTTGAGTTTCGTCTCTATACTGTGCTTATCAATCACGGGGTAAGCGATGGCACGTCCAATAGTTGGGGTGATCTGTAATCACTATATGATTAATGATGAATATCCGTCTCACGCATCGGGTGTCATCAATGGCCAGGCGATATCGCAAGTTGCTCGATGTCTTCCTATGCTTATTCCGGCAGACCCGCGGCAGGTGTCGGTGCAAGAGCTGCAGGCCTGTTGCGATGGGTTTTTATTCACTGGAGGCCGGCCTAATATCCACCCTGAAGAATATGGCCATGCTGAAACCCCCGCGCATGGCAGTTTTGATCGGGCGCGCGATGCCGTGGTGCTGCCGCTGATTAGGGCCTGTATTGCCTCGGGTCAGCCAATTTTTGGCATTTGTCGGGGCTTTCAAGAGGTGGCGGTTGCGATGGGAAGCACGCTGCACCCCGAAATACGCGATTTGCCGGGTCGGATGAATCATAGAATGCCCCCAGAGGGATCGCTCGATGAAAAATTTGCCCATCGGCATAGCGTGAAACTGACCTCAAATGGCCCGTTCCACCGCCTTTTAGGGGCGCGCGAGGTCTTGACCAATACGCTGCACGGGCAGGGGATTGACCAAGCGGGGCCGCGCGTTGTGATCGATGGAGTCGCCAAAGATGGTACGCCCGAAGCGCTTTATATTAAAGATGCCCCGGGGTTCACTTTATCCGTGCAGTGGCATCCTGAATGGCACGCCGCTCAAGATGATGTCTCGCGCCCCCTATTTCAGGCCTTCGGTCAGGCGGTCTATCACTGGGCGGGTCGGTCTTTGCAGGTTGAGCGTGCAGGATAAGGGCGGCGCGACATGTAGGTCTAAGCGCTCAAAGGTATTTGCCTATCAATTGATGTCAACGTTGCTTTCGTTTGCCGGCGTGGTTCTTTGAGAAAGAGCTTGCGCTTTCGAATCGTTTTTAGGTTCCCAATTGACGAGATCAGGCGTCGGTTTGATTTGCGGGCGGCTCGGCTTGCCCAACCCTGATAATTTTTTCGATGCCCTCAGCTTTGCGCTTGCAAAGCCTTGACGCAGCGTGGGCTGCCTGCGACGTAGGGATGTGGCGCAACGGGTCGCACTGTTTAAGACAGATAAGGATTACTTTGAAAGGTGCCTTAGAAAATGGCTGTTTCAGCAACCGATGAGGCAAAGATATCAACCGTATCCAAATCTGCGTGGCTAAGGGATATATTCTGGGTTTTTGTCAAAATCGGCTTGTTATCCTTTGGTGGACCAGCTGGCCAAATTGCATTGATGCATCGCATTCTTGTTGATGAAAAAGAATGGCTGGATGAGCAGTCTTTTCTGAATGCACTGAATTTTTGTATGTTGCTTCCCGGCCCCGAGGCGATGCAACTGGCAACCTTTGCCGGCTGGCGCCTGCGCGGCATTTCCGGTGGTTTAATCGCCGGCGGCTTGTTCGTACTGCCCGGCGCCGTGGTGATGCTGATTTTATCGATCAGTTATGTGGCCTTTTCTGGAACGTCAATGTTATCTGGAATTTTTTTGGGGGTTAAAGCCGCGATCTTAGTGGTGGTGGTGCAAGCCTTAATAACTTTATCGCGACGTGCTTTGACGCAGACCCAGCATTATGTGATTTCCGGGGCTGCGTTTGTCGGTTTGTTTTTTTTCAATCTGTCTTATCCGGTTATTGTGATTGCCTCTGGGGTGTATGGCGCGTTTTTCCTAAGCGCATATCACAAAGGCCCGCAAATTCTATCGCCAGAAGGTGCTCAGATTCCCCAGTTGTCTGCGTTCTCTTTCCGGCGATTTGCCATAACGCTTGGGGTGGGGCTTTGCCTCTGGCTATGCCCGCTGGTCATCGTGTTTTGGGGCATTGGCGTTCCATTTCTGGCTGAGCTTGGTTGGTTTTTCAGCAAACTTGCCCTGGTTACCTTTGGCGGGGCCTATGCCGTTTTGGCTTATATGGCGCAGGATGTGGTAGGGGCTTATGGATGGCTCAACCCGGCGCAAGTTCTAGATGGTTTGGGACTGGCCGAAACCACGCCCGGGCCGCTTATTCTGGTCACGCAATTCGTGGCCTTTGTCGCGGGTTTCCAACAGGGTGGCTACGCGTTGGCTTTGATAGCCGTCTCGCTCGGGCTTTGGGTGACCTTTGTGCCTTGCTTTTTATGGGTTTTTCTTGGCGCGCCATATGTTCAACGCCTGTCAAGCCAGCCAAGGTTATGGGGCGCGCTGGGTGCGGTGACGGCGGCGGTTGTTGGGGTCATCTTAAACCTGTCGGTTTGGTTTGCGCTTCAGGTAAGCTTCGAAACGGTTTTAGAGTTGCGCATGGGGCTTTTAACCTTTTGGGTGCCGCAACTCGCCTCGGTCGATTTAAGAGTGATCATTATCGCAACGCTTAGTGCCATTTTAATCTGGCGCTTTAAGCTTGCGCTGGGCTGGGTACTGATGGGCGCTGCCGGCGTCGGCTTGCTGTTTGACTTACTGTTTTGAAATCTAGATCGGCCACGCTCGTCAACATAATTGCTCGCTTCAGGTTACCGCGGCGCGAATTTTATAGGCGTCATTGTCCCACAGGCGGTTTTGCATTACACCGGCAATGATATCGGTGGCCGCTCTTACGTCTTGTTGATCGATGTAAAGCGGTGTGAATCCAAAGCGCATTGTGTCAGGCGCACGAAAATCCCCAATCACACCGCGCTCGATCAGAGCTTGCATTGCAGCATAGCCTTCTTGAAAATGAAACGCCACTTGAGAGCCGCGTTTATTTGGATCCCGCGGAGAGCCCAATGTTAACATCGGGCATTTTTTTTCAACTTCAGCGATGAACAATTCGCTGAGCGCAATTGATTGCGCCCGCAACTCGCCCATATCAACCATATCCCAAATATCAAGCGCGGCTTCGAGGCTGGCCAGCGCCAGAACCGGCGGCGTTCCCACCCGCATGCGGTCGATGCCGTTTCCCGGCGCATAGCCTTGCGCGAAGGCAAATGGCGCGGCATGGCCCAGCCAACCTGATAAGGTTGGTTCAATATTATCAATAAGATGGGGCGCTACATAGATAAAACCGGGCGATCCTGGCCCGCCATTGAGATATTTATAGGTACAGCCGACGGCAAAATCTGCTTTGGCTTTGGCAAGCTCCACTTCTATGGCGCCTACGGAATGGGCAAGGTCCCAGATGCATAAGGCCCCGTTCTTATGCGCCTTTTCGGTAAGACTGTACATATCATGCAGGCGACCGGTGCGATAATCGACTTGCGTGACCAGCGTCACGGCGATTTCTTCGGTGATATGATTGTGCAGATCTTCGGGGGCGACAAGGCGCAACTCATGGCCTTGATTAAGCGCTTGGATCAACCCTTGCGCGATATAAAGATCGGATGGGAAATTTCCGCTATCAGACAGGATCACTTTTCGATCCGGGCGCAATTGCAGCGCCGCGTCGAGCGCTTGAAAGACTTTGATCGATAACGTGTCTCCGACAACAACATGCCCGCTTTGCGCCCCGATCAGGCGCGCCAAACGGTCGCCAACCGCATTGGGTTGCGCCATCCACCCGGCTTTGTTCCAACCGGTGATTAACATCTGGCCCCATTCGGCCTTCATCACGGCTTCAACCCGCGCCGCCGCTGCTTTGGGCAGGGGCCCGAGGGAATTGCCATCAAGATATAGAATGCCGTCGGGCAGGTCGAAGAGAGATTTTGTTTTTTGAAAAATATCGCTCACTTTTAGCCGCCTGAAATTTCGATTGCCTGTCCGTTTACACTTCCTGAGGCAGAATTACAGAGCCAAAGAGCCGTTTCTGCGATTTCATCAACCTCGATCAGCCGTTTATGGGGGTTGGCGCTGACCATCATTTCAAGCGCCTGCTCTTGGGTGAATCCGCGTTTTTGGATGGCTTCTAGGTTTTGATCGATAATCGGCGTTTGCACATAGCCGGGGCAAATCGCATTAAAGGTAATCGGCCCGCCCAGATGTTCAGCCGCATAAGAGCGGATCAAACCGATCACACCATGTTTGCTTGCCGCATAAGCGCCGCCCCCCTTCAAGCCGCGCAAGCCTGCGATTGAAGAAATCGCGATCACCCGCCCCCAATCCGTGCTTGTCATTGAAGACATCGCTTCGCGAATGGTTATGAAGGCGCCGTCAAGGTTGGTTGCCATTATTTTGCGCCACAACTCCATTTGTGTTTTTTGCAAGGCCCGCCCTTCTGCTATACCGGCATTCGCCACGCATATTTGTAGGGGACCACGTTGTTTTACAGCGTTTGCGATCACCTCTTTTTGCGCGGCTTCATCTGTCACATCCATTTCTGCTGGAAATATGCCTTTGCCTGCAGCGGCCTGCAGCACAGATTTGCGTCGCCCGGTGATCGTGACCTGCGCCCCCTGCGCGGCTAGCTTTTGCGCGATCGCCAGCCCGATGCCGCTGCCCCCGCCGGTGATCAATGCGTGCTTTCCCTGCAAATTCATCGCAATTATCCCCCCTGCTTTGGCCGTATTCTTTGCCAATCTAGGCAGTATTGCCGGTTAAGCCAAGCTGAGTGTGCATTTTTAATTCTGCTGCAAACCGAACATAGATCCGCTCTGTTCCGCCGCAGCTGGACCTGGGAATTTGGGTTTGTGCTCACCGCAGAATATCCGATATGCAACGATTATTTTTGCGCGATGAAACGGATTTTTATCGCTCGTCCCTTCGCGTTATTTTCGCCTTTTGGTTCGTTTTATCGAAGAGAAGTGGCCAAAAACCTTGTTTTCAGTGCCGTAATTGCTTTCAAAAGGAAGTTTTTAGACGGCTTAGCGCAGAAATGCGCATTTTAGGGTAGACGTCAGGGAAACAGGCGGTAAACCGATGGCATCGCTTTCACGTGTTTCTGCTTTGGCTACTGGACGGTGCTTTTTAGGGCGCTACTATTTCAGAGCCTGTCAAAATGTTTTTTGGCTTCACCGTGAAGGGCGCATCCTATGCTCGAAATTTTTTCGGGCTTCAAAATAAAGAGTTAGAGGAGTGTGAGACGTGAAAATCGGAACACCCAAAGAGGTAAGCGCGGGCGAGGCCCGTGTTGCAATGACACCAGACAGCGCTTTGCAATTGCAAAAGCTTGGTTATGAATGCGTTGTTGAAAGCGGCGCCGGAGTGGCGGCGGGTTTTGCGGATGCGCTGTATCGAGAGGCCGGCGTTGAGGTTGTGAAAACGGCGGCAGCTTTATGGAAAGCTGCGGATATTATCACCAAAGTCCGCCCGCCCAATGCAACCGAAGCGAAACGCTTGACCGATGGGAAGCTTTTGATTTCGTTTTTCTATCCAGCGCAAAATACCGAGCAGATGGAATTACTGGCCGGAAAAGGCGCCAGCGTGATTGCGATGGATATGGTGCCGCGCATCAGCCGGGCGCAAAAGATGGATGCGCTCAGCTCGATGGCGAATATCGCGGGATATCGCGCGGTGATCGAAGCGGGCAATAATTTCGGGCGCTTTTTTACAGGCCAGATCACGGCGGCCGGTAAAGTTCCGCCGGCGAAAGTGCTGGTGGTTGGGGCCGGGGTGGCCGGACTTGCCGCCATTGGCACAGCGACATCGTTGGGCGCGATAACCTATGCCTTTGACGTGCGCCCCGAAGTCGCAGAGCAGATCGAATCTATGGGTGCGGAATTTGTGTATCTTGATTTTGAAGAGGCCCAACAAGATGGCGCTGCAACGGGTGGCTATGCTGCGCCGTCAAGCCCAGAGTTCCGCGAAAAGCAGCTGGCTAAGTTTCGTGAATTGGCCCCGGATGTGGATATCGTGATCACCACCGCTTTAATTCCGGGCCGCGATGCACCAAAATTATGGCTTGCCGATATGGTCGCCGCGATGAAACCGGGCTCTGTTGTGGTGGATCTGGCCGCTGAACGCGGTGGCAATTGTGATTTAACCGTTCCAGACGAAAAAATAGTGAGCGAGAACGGTGTGACGGTCGTGGGATATTCAGATTTCCCAAGCCGGATGGCGGCGCAATCTTCAACGCTTTATGCAACGAATATCCGCCATATGATGACCGATCTGACGCCGGAGAAAAACGGTCAGGTCCATCATGATATGGAAGATGATGTGATCCGTGGTGCCACGGTTGCGCATGAGGGCGCGGTAACCTTCCCGCCGCCACCGCCAAAAGTGCAGGCGATCGCGGCGAAGCCAAAAGAAACGGTTCCGGAAAAAACACCCGAAGAACGCCGCGCCGAAGAAGCGGCTGCCTTTCAGCAGCAGACGAAAAACCAAGTCACTTTGCTGGCTGTTGGTGGCGCATTGATGTTGCTTGTCGGCGCCTATGCACCGGCCAGTTTCATGCAGCATTTTATCGTGTTTGTGCTTTCGGTGTTTGTGGGCTTCCAGGTGATTTGGAATGTCAGCCATTCGCTGCACACGCCTTTGATGGCGGTGACCAATGCCATTTCGTCGATTATTATTCTGGGGGCGGTGCTGCAGATTGGCTCTGGCAGTTTTCTGGTTATCCTCTTGGCTGCGATTTCGGTGTTCTTTGCCGGAATTAATATCTTTGGCGGCTTTCTTGTAACGCGGCGCATGCTTGCCATGTTCCAGAAATCTTAAGGAGGTCGTGATCATGGAATTGGGTTTTACGACTGCTGTTTATGTTGTTGCGGCTGTGCTTTTCATTCTGTCACTTGGCGGTTTATCCGGGCAGGAAAGCGCAAAGCGCGCCGTTTGGTATGGGATCGTGGGGATGGGCCTTGCCGTTCTTGCCACGCTGATTGGGCCCGGTGCTGGGCTCTGGTGGCTCTCAGCGGTGTTGATTGCCGCGGGCGGTTTGATCGGGTATCAACTGGCGTCCAAGGTTGAAATGACGCAGATGCCCGAGCTGGTGGCCGGGATGCATGCTCTGGTTGGGCTTGCGGCCGTGTTCGTGGGCTTTAACGCGCATTTCGAGCTGGGCAACGTGATGGCGATGGATGACGCAGCCAAGAAAACGCTCGACGGCTTTGCGGCGCTGCTAGCGAAGAAATCAGGCGTTGAAATTAATATCTTGCGCGTTGAAGCGTCTTTAGGGATCTGGATCGGGGCCGTTACCTTCACCGGATCGGTGATCGCTTATGGAAAATTGGCTGGCAAAGTTACCTCGGCGGCGACCAAACTTCCCGGGGGTCACGCGCTGAATGTCGGCGCTGCCTTGGCCTCGGTGATTTGTTTGATTTGGTATCTGAATTCCGGCGGGTTGCTGCCGCTTTTGATCCTAACGCTGATGGCGCTGTTTATCGGTTATCATTTGATTATGGGGATTGGCGGCGCGGATATGCCCGTGGTGGTATCAATGCTGAATTCCTATTCAGGATGGGCGGCCGCAGCGATCGGGTTTAGCCTCGGCAATGATTTGCTGATCGTGGTCGGTGCGTTGGTCGGCTCATCCGGTGCGATCCTATCTTATATCATGTGTAAGGCGATGAACCGCTCATTCGTCAGCGTTATTTTGGGCGGCTTTGGTGGTACATCTGGTCCCCAGATGGAAGTTGAGGGTGAGCAAGTGGCGATCGATGCAGATGGCGTGGCCGCTGCTTTGGAAGAAGCCGATAGCGTCATTATCATTCCGGGCTACGGAATGGCTGTTGCGCAAGCCCAACAGGCGGTGAGCGAGCTGACAAAGCGGCTGATCGCAAAAGGCAAAACGGTGCGGTTCGCGATTCATCCCGTTGCGGGACGGCTTCCTGGCCATATGAACGTTTTGCTCGCCGAGGCCAAAGTGCCCTATGACATCGTTCTGGAAATGGATGAGATCAACGAAGATTTTCCGGAAACAGATGTGTCTATCGTGATCGGTTCAAATGATATTGTGAACCCGGCGGCGCAGGATGATCCAAACAGCCCGATCGCCGGTATGCCGGTGCTGGAATGTTGGAAGTCAAAGCAGGTTTTCGTGTCTAAGCGTGGCCAAGGTACGGGCTATTCGGGCATTGAAAACCCGCTCTTCTTTAAAGAAAATACGCGGATGTTCTATGGCGATGCAAAACAATCTCTCGATAAACTTCTCGGGATGATCGATTAACCCGCCTTGGCAGTGATTTTGCAAAAGGCCCCTGCCTTAGTGGCAGGGGCCTTTTTTGTTCTGCGCCTGTGCTAACCAAGGCGCTTTGATGCCGCCTTAGGCTTTGCCTTCTTTGTAAACTGATATACATCCCGCCTGGAACATCGTTTCACCTATTTATGAGGGCTGCATGTCTGCTATTCAAGATCACCCCTTGCGCTATGAGCTGGCCAATGAACTGCACGCGCGCCCGTTTCCATCTTTAGACGCGCCGGCGCGAGTGGCCTATCTTGCCTTCACGCAAAACACCGAGGGTGGGCACTCTACCCGCTTAAATGCCCGCGATCAATTGATCGCCTTATTAGACCGCTTTGGTGAAACCCATCCGCAACCCGATGCAACGCATTATTTTGGCGCCTTGGGCCGGCATCAGTTGAAATGGGAGCAACATACTGAGTTTGTGACCTATAGTTTGTTCAGCAAAGGCGGTGCCGAACGCCCGTTTGATCCCGCTGAATTTGAGGCTTTCCCGGAGGATTGGCTGCAATCTGTAAGTGCCGAACGTATCACCTCGATCAATTTACGCGTTGAAACGCGGATTTCGGATGATGAAATCAGTAAATCACTAGCCGAGTGGTTCGTGCCCGAAAGCCTGACGGTCAGCGAAGTTTTAGATAAATCGGCCGTGGTGGCGGGTGATTTCCGCGTCGATGCATCTGGTCATCAGCGCTTTGCGTTATTTGTCGCAGCCGAAACGGGGCCCAGGCGCATTGGCCGCGTTATTCAGCGGATTTGCGAGATTGAAACCTATAAAAGCATGTCGATGTTGGGGTTCTCGACGGCGCACAGCATATCGCCGCGGATGGCGCAGATTGATGCAGAGCTCAGCGAATTGATGGCCGATATGACACAGGCGCAAAAATCCCCCGAGCGCACATTGGACGCGTTGTTGAAAATTTCCGCTGAATTGGAAAATCTATCAGCGCAAGTTGCGTTTCGTTTTGGCGCCACAGGCGCTTATGAGGCGATTGTCAATCAACGTATCCAAGTGTTGCGCGAAGAGCGATTTAAGGGCCGGCAGACGTTTGGCGAATTTATGATGCGGCGATATGATCCGGCGATGCGCACAGTTAAAGCTTCTGAGCGCCGCCTGTCAGCGATGGCGGATCGCGCGATGCGGGCGGGCAATTTGTTGCGGACCCGCGTGGATGTCGAACGGTCGGCTCAAAACCAATCGCTTTTGGAAAGCATGAATGCGCGCGCCGATCTTCAGTTGCGTTTGCAAAAAACGGTTGAGGGTTTATCGGTGGTGGCGATCAGCTATTATGCCGTGTCTTTGGCCGGATATTTGATGTCACCTTTGGCAGGCCCACTTGAAATCAGCGCAAATTCATTGAAGGCCGCCGTCACGCTGCCCGTGGTGCTGCTCGTTTGGTGGGCCATCCGGCGCATCCGCAAGCGCATTGAGTAGATAAGACATTTGGCCTTTTTAAACTGTGAGAGGTCTGCCCTCTGTTGTAAGGGGCAGGGATGCGGTTATCTTTCACGGCTTCTGGGATCTAATGCATCGCGCAAGCCATCGCCCAGGTAATTGACGCTCAAAACGGTTAGCGAGATCGCCAAGCCGGGCCATATTGCGCGGCCGGGATATAGCTGTAAATATTCGACCCCGTCATTCAAAAGGCGGCCCCATGTGGGGAAATCGGGGGGAAACCCTAGTCCAAGAAAAGAAAGCGCGCTTTCGGTGATGATCGCGTTGGCGATGCCCAGCGTGGCAGATACCATTATTGGTGAAAAAACATTCGGCAGAATATGGCGTAGAATCAAGGCGGCATCGCCCAACCCGACCGAGCGCGCTGCCAAAATAAATTCGCGCTCTTTGATGGCCAACACATCGGCCCTGACAATGCGCGCGGTTGGCATCCAACTGGTTATACCGATTGCAAAAACGATCAAAATAAACATGCCACGTTCCGGCCCAAAGCTTTGGCTCAGCAGATCGCGAAACAGCAGCATCATAACCAGCAATAAGGGCAGCAATGGCAGTGAGAGAAACATATCGGTCATGCGCATCAATAGCCCATCAAGCCGTTTGTAAAACCCTGCCAAAACGCCAATGAAACTGCCCAAAAAAAGGGATAAAATCATGGCGGTTAAGCCCACAGAAATAGATGTCTGCCCCCCGCAATCAGCCGTGCAAACGTATCACGGCCCAATTGGTCTGTGCCCAATGGATGCGCCCAGCTGGCGCCTTGATTGCGCGCGCGAATATCGATCGTGTTGGCTTCAAGATGCCAAAATAATGGGCCAAGCATAACGATTGCAACGATCAAGATGAATAAGACACCGCCGAACAAAGCGCCTTTGTGATGCCTAAACTGCGCCCATATATCGGCCCATTTGCCATGGGATTGGATTGAGGCTGTTTGCTCTATGGGCTCAGTCATAGCGAATCCTCGGGTCTAAAACCCCGTAAATCAAATCTGCAAGCAGATTGAAAAAAATGATCAGAATGGTAAAAATAAATACCAGCGTCTGCACGGTTGGAAGATCATTGGCGTAAATCGCAAGAATAAGCTGTTGGCCGATTCCGTTCACTTTAAAAACCTGTTCGGTGATAATCGCACCGCCGAAAATTGAGGGCACGTTCAAAGCGATCACCGTAACGACCGGGATCATTGAATTGCGCAGCACATGCACCATCACCACGGTCCATTCATTCAAGCCTTTCGCCCGCGCGGTGCGTACATAATCTTGATTTAAGTTATCCAAAACTGAGGCCCGCATAAAGCGGCTGAGCTGGGCAGTTGTTTGCAAGGCCAGCACCATAACTGGCAAGACCATTTGTTTAAGCTGAATAATAAAGCTGTCCCAACTGACCACCTCATGCAACGTGTTATAGGTCGAGGGCAACCAGCCCAATTGCACGGCGAATAAAACGATCACCGCGACGCCGCTGAAAAATGGCGGAACTGAATAACCGATCATCGCGACGAAGGTGCCAACTTGATCAAAAACGGAATATTGGCGATAGGCAGAATAAATGCCGATTGGCAGCGCGATCAAAATACCCACCAGATAGGCCATACCTACCACCCAAAGCGTTTGCGGAAGCCGCTGAACCACCACATCCATTACGGGGCTGCGGGTTTGCCAGCTAATGACGCGTAGATCGTCTTTTGAAAATTGTGTGTTGAACAGATGGTCGATGAGCACTTGCGGTTCAATCCAGAAAAACTGCACCAACCATTTGAAATATTGAACATGGAGAGGTTGCCCCAAGCCAAGCGCTTCGCGCATTTTCTGTTTCACTTCTGGAGGCACCGTTAAGGGCACCTGCGCCATCGGGTCATTGGGCGCCAAGTTCAGCAACAAAAACACGATCAGTGAAATGAACAAAAGCGTCGGTATGGCGATTGCCAGCCGCCGCATCGCAAAAGTAAACATTTAAAAACCTTTTACTTCGGTAAATTATACCGTGATCTGCGCCGCGATGACCCCGGCGCAGACCTTTGCTGTTATCACTTAGTGCGATACCAATCGGCAATATTCCAAAGCTCGGAATCCCAGGTGTTTAGGATCACCCCACCTAAAGAATTCGCATGTGCAGACACGCGGCCACGATGGACCAAGGGCACGATCGTATAGCTGTCTTTGGTGAGCATATTGTTCAATGCGATCCCGATTTCTCCGCGCCGGGCCAAATCACCGGTTTTGGTCAATTCGGCGTAAAGCGCGTCATAGGCTGGATCGCAAAAGCGGTTGATATTCTCACCTTGCCATTGCGATTCTGGGCGTGGCTCTGTGCCACACAGATATTGCGCCAGATAGGATTGTGGGTCTGTGCCGCTAAAGGTATTCGCGTACATTTCCACATCCGCATAGAATTTCTGGAACGTATCCGGTGAGCCGGGATCACCGCCGAAAAACACCGAGGCATTCAAATTGCGCAATTCGGTTTTAACGCCGATTTGGCCCCACCATTCTTTGATTAAGGCTTGGAAATCTTGGCGCACCGCATTGGTTGAGGTTTGATAGAGAATGGATAAACGCATGCCGTCTTTGCTGCGGATCCCGTCGCCACCTGTAACCCAACCGCTTGCGTCAAGCAGCGCATTGGCGCCTGCGATATCTTGTGCCACGCAATAATCATTTTTGGCTGCATATAGATCTGGCGCGGGCACCAGATCACAGGTTACTTTGCCGGCCTTGCCATAACCGATTTCCACCAATAACGGGCGGTCAATCGCCATGGAAAGGGCTTTGCGCACGTTGATATCTGATAAAAATGGATGGGGCGCTTTGCGGGTTGAGCGCGTATCGGCATCCAGTTCGGGCGAAGGATCGGTAAGGTTCATTTCGATCCGTTCGACCAAAGGCCCAAAGCCAGCAATCGCTTTGCCTTTACCGGCGCTTTCCATATTCGCGATCACTTCGGGCGCCAGTTGCAGGTTCCAAGCGTAATCAAATTCGCCGGTTTCCAGCACGGAGCGTCCGGCGGCGCTGGCATCTCCGCCACCTTTAAATGTAACGGTTGCAAAAGCGGGCTTAGCGGGATCACGATAGTGATCATTCGCCTTCATTTGAATCACATCATTAGGTCGAAAATCGGTTACAACAAAGGGCCCGGTACCAATGGGATAGAAATTTTGATCGGTGCATTCGGGGGCTTTGGCGCCCACACAATCTTCAAATTGGGCTTTTTGAATGATCGGGGCGGTATAGCCCATAAAAGGCCCGTAAGGGTTGGGTTTCGGCGCATCAAAATTTACCTGGACCGTAAGATCATCTACAATATCTACACTAGTAACGCCCGCAAAATAGGAGAGCGAGGCGCAGCCCATATCTGGGTGCAAGCAATAATCAGCTGAAAATTTAACATCTTCGGAGGTCACAGGGCTGCCATCAGACCATAACAGCCCGGATTTTAGTTTCCATGTGATCGAGGTTAGATCGGCGCTGACACCGCCATTGCCAACCGACGGAATCTCTTCGGCGAGATAGGGCACCAAAGCGCCCGTATTGTCATAGCGGCCTAAAGGTTCAACGACCAATGAAGAAGATTCCAAATCTTTTGTGCCGCCAGTCAGGTAGGGGTTTAAGATCGAGGGGGCTTGCCAATAAATTATGCTGACATTGCCATCGCCTCCGCGATCAGCAAAGCTTGGCGAAGACAGTCCAAGCGCCGACAAGGCCAGTATTACCAGTGAATGTGTTTGCATTTTACTATTCCTTAATGGTTGGTGGGGAGCAAAAGTCCCCTCTCTTAATTCACACGGAAACGCAGTTTCGTTTACGCGTTTTGCATTGGGTCTACTCAGATAAACGGCTTACTCAAACGAAAGACCCAAATGGTATTGGTCATCAAGTTTCGTATACACATGGAAACATAGTTTTCGCGAAAAGCAATGTTTTTTAGAAATTTGACCGGTTTATTATGATTGATTTGACAAGCGGCAAAGGCTGCCGCTAGCGTGGACCAGCCGTAAAAGAGTGTTTTTAATGTTAGATGATGCCGTGCAGCCGATTGCTGAGTTTCAGAACTTAAGGGTGACTTTTCAGACCAAAGCTGGCGAAGTTATTGGGGTTGAGGACCTATCTTTTCAAATCAATCCAGGTGAAACCGTCTGCGTGGTTGGAGAATCTGGTTCGGGGAAATCAGTTTCCGCGCTCTCTATGATGCGGCTGGTGGAATTTGGAGGCGGAGCGCTTGCTGGTGGCCAATTGCGGCTGAGGCCTGAAAAAGGCGGGCAGCTCGATGTGGTGAACGCTCAGCCTGCCACAATGCGCAAAGTGCGCGGCAACGATATAGGCATGATTTTTCAAGAGCCAATGACGGCGCTGAACCCTGTGTTCACGATTGAGCGGCAATTGGTAGAAGGGTTGAAGCTGCATCTTCAGTTGGGGCAGGGGGCTGCCCGCGCGCGCGCGCTCGAGTTGATGAAGCAAGTGCGTATTCCCGAACCCGAGCGGCGCTTAAAACAATATCCGCATGAACTTTCCGGTGGAATGCGCCAGCGCGTGGTGATTGCCATGGCGCTTGCCTGTCGGCCGCGCTTGTTGATTGCGGATGAACCGACAACGGCGCTGGATGTCACCATTCAAGCAGAAATTTTATCGCTGATTAATCGACTGAACCAGGAAACCGGCGCGGCGGTTATGTTTATCACGCATGATATGGCGGTGGTGGCGCAGATGGCAGACCGGGTCGTGGTGATGTATCGCGGGCGCAAAGTGGAAGAAGGTCCGGTTGATCAAATTTTTCAAGCGCCCCAGCATGAGTATACCAAAGCGCTGCTTGCAGCGGTGCCAAGGTTGGGGGATATGCGCGGCACATCTTATCCGCAGCCGTTGCCGCTTTTGGGTGCGAAAGCCCCAGCGATAGAGCCAATCATTGGCAGCGATGCACCTCTTTTAAAGGTAAAAAACTTGGTGACGCGGTTCGATGTGGCGAGTGGATTTTTTCGCCGCACGGTGGCGAGGGTTCACGCCGTAGAAGATGTGTCATTCACGCTGCAAAAAGGTCGTACCTTGTCTCTGGTGGGCGAATCAGGGTGCGGCAAATCAACCGTTGGGCGTTCTTTGTTGCGCTTGGTTGAGCCGCATTCTGGGGAAGTTGAGATTGATGGTGAGATTTTAGGCGATATGAGCGCTGCCGATTTGCGCCGCGCGCGCGCCAAAATGCAAATGGTGTTTCAGGATCCCTTTGCCTCGCTCAATCCGCAAATGACGCTGATGGCGCAGGTTGCAGAGCCTTTACGCAGTTTTGGCACGCATAAAGGGGCGGCGCTTCAAAACCGGGTGTCCGAGCTGTTCGATCAGGTTGAATTGCCCCGCAGCTTTTTAGGCCGCTATCCGCATGAGCTATCTGGGGGGCAACGTCAACGCGTGGCGATTGCCCGCGCCTTAGCGTTGAATCCACAGCTGATTGTGGCGGATGAAGCCGTCAGCGCGTTGGATGTGTCTGTGCAAGCGCAGGTTTTAAATTTAATGATGGGGCTGCAGGCTGATCTAGGCCTTTCGTTTCTATTCATCAGCCATGATATGGCGGTTGTCGAACGGGTAAGCCATGATGTGGCGGTGATGTATTTGGGGCGCATAGTTGAAATCGGCCCGCGCCAAAAAGTATTTGAAACCCCGCAACATCCTTATACGATAGCCTTGATGAAAGCAGTTCCGATCGCAGATCCTACTAAAAAACAACTTGATCGTGATCTGAAATTCAAGGCAATTCCTTCGCCTATTCACCCCTTAGACTACATCCCTGAACCCTCGGTTTACACAGAAATTACGCGCGATCATTTCGTGCTGCAAACCCATTGTGGATATTAAAAATGACGTCTCAAAGATTATCGCCTTTTGATATTATGTGCCATTTGGTTGCCTTTCCGACAATAAGCAAAGACAGTAATCTGCCCCTGATTGACTGGGTTGAAACCTATTTAAGAAGCCATCACATCACCCCCCATCGATGCTATAATGACGAAAAGGACAAAGCTGCCATTTTTGCGCATGTCGGGCCTGAAGCTGCTGGTGGCGTTGTTTTATCAGGACATAGCGATGTGGTGCCCGTTGCGGGGCAGCTTTGGGAACAAGATCCTTGGACGGTGCTGCAAAAAGACAACCGATATTACGGGCGTGGCACCTGCGATATGAAAGGGTTTGTGGCCTTGGCGATTTGGGCGCTTGTCGAGGCGCGCTATACAGATTTGCAAAATCCCTTGCAGCTTGCGCTCAGCTATGATGAGGAAGTTGGCTGTCTGGGCGCCCCTTCAATGATCGAGGCGATGCGCGAAAGCTTACCCTTTGCCGAGCGCGTGATCGTTGGCGAACCTTCTATGATGCAAACGGTCACGGGACATAAGGGCGGGATCGGGTTTGAAACGCATGTAAGCGGTTTTGAAGTACATTCTTCTTTGATTGATCAAGGCGTCAGCGCAATTATGTCGGGGGCGAAGCTGATCGATTGGGCCAATGATGTGAATGCGGAAAATAGGGCTAAATCTGCAAGTGAAATCGCCCTGATGTTTGATCCCCCCTATACCACAGCCCATGTGGGAATGATTTCGGGGGGAACCGCGCATAATATTACCGCGAAAGATTGCTGGTTCAGCATGGATTTTCGGGTTGTTGCAGATGAAAAGGAAGCGGATTGGACGGAAAAATACAAAGCCGCTGCGCGCGCGCTTGAAGCCGAAATGCAGGCGACACGCCCCGAAGCAGCGATCCGTTTAACGCAACGGTTTTATGTGCCGGCGCTTCGCCCTGAACCGACGGCTTTGGCTGAAACCTTGGCGCGTCAACTCACGGGCGATAATGAAACGCATGTTGTTTCCTATGGCACCGAGGCGGGGCAGTTCCAGCAAGCAGGGTATTCTGCTGTTATTTGCGGACCGGGCGATATTGCCCAAGCCCATCAGCCCAACGAATATATTGAAATTGCGCAATTTGACAAAGGTCATCAGTTCATGCGGGACCTTTTGAATATGCTGAAAAAAGGATAGAACATGGCCTTTAAAAATGCTGTCGCTGAGTTGCAGCCAGAAATCGCGACTTGGCGCCAAGCGCTTCATTCTGACCCCGAATTGCTGTTTGAAACCCACCGAACTGCGGCGTTTGTGGCGCAAAAACTGCGCGGGTTTGGGGTTGATGAGGTTGTCACGGGTTTGGGGCGCACTGGGGTGGTTGGTGTGATTCGCGGTGTCAGACAAACCTCAGGCCGGGTGATCGGGTTGCGCGCGGATATGGACGCGCTGCCCATTCAAGAAGAGACGGGCCTTGACTATGCGAGCAAAACCGCAGGCGCTATGCATGCCTGCGGGCATGATGGGCATACGGCGATGTTGCTAGGGGCGGCAAAATACCTGGCCGAGACTCGGAATTTTGACGGCACTGCAGTGGTGATTTTTCAGCCGGCAGAAGAAGGCGGCGGTGGTGGCCGTGAAATGTGTGAAGATGGTTTGATGGAGCGTTTTGGGATCCAACAGGTCTATGGCATGCATAATTGGCCACAAATGCCGACCGGAGAATTCGCCATTCGCTCTGGTGCCTTTTTTGCAGCCACGGATATGTTCGAGCTGACCATTAAAGGCCGCGGCGGGCACGCGGCCAAGCCCAATATCACGGTGGATCCCACTTTGGTGGCCAGCCATGTCGTTTTGGCGCTGCAATCTATTGTCAGCCGCAATGCGGATCCGGTCGGGCAACTGGTTGTGTCGGTCACCTCTTTTGAAACATCCTCGACGGCGTTTAACGTTATTCCACAAGAGGTGCGGTTGCGCGGCACTGTTCGAAGCTTGGCAGCCCCGCTGCAAGATTTGGCTGAAGAGCGGATTGGCGATCTTGCAAGGGGAACCGCGGCCGCTTATGGCGCCGAGGCAGAATTGCAATATAAACGCAGCTATCCCGTGATGGCCAATCATGAGGTTGAAACCGAATTTGCAGCCGATATGGCGCGGCGCGTATCCGGGGCTTGCGCTCAGGCTGATTTGGTCATGGGAGGCGAGGATTTTTCTTTCATGTTGAATGAGAGGCCAGGAGCCTATATCTTGATTGGCAATGGTGACAGCGCGCCGGTGCATCATCCTGAATATAACTTCAATGATGAGGCGATTACAGCTGGATGCAGCTGGTGGGTTGAGCTGATCGAGCAGGGCATGCCTGCGGTATAAGTTTAATTCAGCCTTTTCTTCAAAGACCAAAGCCGCTACCAGCACGGAAGCGCAAAAAAGGATAACGGATGGCCGTTGCAAATATTGTTTGTATTAAATGGGGAACGCTCTTCGGCCCGGAATATGTGAACCGGCTCTATTCTGGCGTCAGGCGCAACCTTGATGCGGATATTCGTTTTTTGTGCATGACAGAAAACAGCGTTGGGTTTCATCCTGATATCGAAGTTTTAGACCTGCCCATTGAGCCGTTTTTAGAGCCGATGAATGCGGCATTGGCCGTTGCCAACCGGCAAGGGGCGATGCGCAAAACCTCTTTGTTCAAGCCGGGGTTAATCCCTGATCTTGAGGGCCCCATTTTGGGTTTCGATCTTGATGTTGTTGTCACCGGGTCCTTGAATGAAATTTGGCAAATGCCGGGTGATAAAATTGCCATGCGCCATGATTGGATCGAAGCGCGCAAAGGCCGCCCCACCGGGCATGGCTCGGTTTTTCGATTTGATCCTGCCCAACATGGATATTTATATGAGGATTTGGCGAAAAACCCCTATGCAGAGGTTGAAAAAGCGCGAGGTTCTGAACAGCGCTATACCTCTCATAAGGCGATGGATAATGATGATTTCGCCTATATCCCGAACGAGCTTGTTCTTAGCTTCAAACATGATTGTTTGGATCTGCCGCCGATGAATTACTTGCGCCAGCCCCGCTTGCCGCCAAATGCCCGCGTTGTCTGCTTTCATGGCCGCCCGAAAATGCCCGAAGTTTTGGCGGGATATCGCGGATCACTGCTGCGCTGGTCTTTGGCGTGTGACTGGTTGCAAGAGCATTGGGTTGAGCGCTCTAGAAAAGATTTAGGCGCAGAATTTGGTTGAAATTATTCTGCGCCATCCGGTGAAACCGACCAGTTTCATCACGCATTAATAAATCACCTTCCGCATTGCGGAAAAACGTTAGAATGTTGTTTTTAATGCTTTAAGTATAATTTTTATCCACCTGTATGGCTCATGTGACGGGTCATCTGCCCGGTGATTTCTTGGCGTGAATAATCAAAGTCATGGCCCTTTGGCTTGCGCCCTATGGCAGAGTGAATGGCGCGAATTAAAGGGCCATTATCGCTAGGATCAGCGCGCAATGGCGTTCTTAGATCCGCGTTATCCTCTTGACCCAAGCACATGAAAAGCTCGCCTGTGCAGGTCAGCCTGACGCGGTTGCAACTTTCACAAAAGTTATGCGTTAACGGTGTGATGAATCCAATTCTTTGCCCTGTCTGGCGCAATTCAACATAGCGGGCTGGTCCTCCGGTGCGCTCGGGCAAGTCGATCAAATCATAGCTTTGCGACAGCTCTTGGCGCAATTCACTGAGCGCCCAATACTGGCCAACTCTGTCGGTTTCCCCCAAATCTCCCATGGGCATAACTTCGATCCATGTTAGGTCGATATCGTGCTGCGCGCACCAATCCGTGATGCTGAATAATTCTTCCTGATTAAAGCCTTTCAGCGCCACTGCGTTGATCTTAACGCGCATCCCGACGCGCTGGGCTGCATCAATTCCGCGCAACACTTGCGGCAACCGCCCCCAACGGGTGACCTTCGCAAATTTTTCGTCGTTTAACGTATCGAGTGAAACGTTTACGCGCCTGACGCCAGCGCCATAGAGATCTTGTGCAAAGCGCTCTAATTGCGAGCCATTGGTTGTAAGCGTCAGCTCTTTTAACGCCCCGCTGTCCAGATGGCGGGACATGGCGTTGAAGAAAGACATGATATTTCTTCGCACCAAAGGTTCCCCGCCGGTGATGCGCAATTTCTCGACGCCGAGCGCCACAAATGTTGAGCATAAGCGATCCAGCTCTTCCAAGGTAAGCAGCTTTGCCTTGGGCAGGAATTTCATATTTTCGGACATGCAATAGACGCAGCGAAAATCGCAGCGATCGGTCACCGACACCCGCAGGTAATTTATGGCGCGGGCAAAAGGGTCAATTAAGGGCTCTAACATAGGCCAACGTTACGCAGTTCGTGTGAAGGCCGCAAGTGCGTGAGACTGACGCAAGCTTGCTACTGCGCTTGTCGTATGTTTGTTCACCCGGCAAAGCGCGCATTCATCTGCGCTTGGGGGCGCATAAATCTCCGACATAAATCTCCGACTATGCTGCGCTCAGCCATTTCAAATTGTCGATAGATCGAACGCTGCTGACGATATGCGCGGATGAGAAGGCGCGCAAAGTT